>DELI01000024.1:0-92552 GCA_002354335.1 Sphingobacterium sp. UBA2700
AGGAAATACTAACTACTACTTACCCATTAATCTTAATATCCCCTAATTCAGGAACTTGTTTCAGGTCGTATGGAGTTTCTTGGTAGACGTAGTAGTTCAACCAGTTGTTGAACAGCAGGTTAGCGTGACCTGCCCAGCGCACTACAGGGCCAAGCTCAGGCTTGTCATCCTGATAATAATTTACTGGAACATCGATTTCTAGCCCTTTTTCGATATCGCGGGTATATTCTTCGTGCAATGTAAGCGGGGCGTATTCCGAATGTCCGGTTAAATAAAGCTCTCGGCCACCACGGGTCGATAAGATTGCTAATCCGGCTTCTTTAGAGGCTGATAGCACGGTAATATCCTTCTTGGCTTCCACATCCTCCGCGAGGATCGTTGTATGGCGACTATGAGGAATATAGAATTCATCATCAAAACCGCGGAACAATGGATCCTTCTTGTCCCAGGCAGTATGTTTGAATACACCAAACAGCTTGCTGTCTAGCGGTTTCTTTTCAACACCATAGAAATGGTAAAGAGCAGCTTGGGAAGCCCAACAAATATATAAGGTAGAGAACACATGTTTCCTTGCCCAATCGAAGATTTTGGTTACTTCTGGCCAATAGGTCACTTGCTCGAAAGGCATCATCTCAACCGGTGCCCCGGTGATGATCATACCATCGTAGGTATTCTCTTTAATATCTTCAAAGTTCTTATAGAACAGCTCTAGATGCTCTTCAGGCGTATTCTTAGGATTATGTGTCGCTAGGCGCAAGAAATCCAGCTCCACCTGTAAAGGGTTATTCGATAACAGGCGGATAAAATCAGTTTCTGTAGAAATCTTTAGAGGCATTAAGTTCAGCACAAGTAATTTCATCGGTCGGATGTCTTGAGTATCCGCGCGTAAATCACTCATCACAAAGATATTCTCCTTTTTAAGGAGTTCTATCGCAGGTAAATTATCTGGTATCTTAACTGGCATAAAAATTCTCTTCTTTTCAATCTAAGTTGACAAATGTACAAATTGAAAAACTAATTCCTCAATTAGAATACGATTTTGACGAACGTAAAACATGAAAACAATTTTTGTATAAAATTGGCTTTTAATATTAATTTTCGCTAATATTGCGATACATTAAATAAAATATCACTAATAAATGTCCCTAAACCTTAAGAATTTTATCAAGAACGTTGAGCTGCGTAATCCGAACGAGCCGGAATTCCTACAGGCGGTAACCGAGGTAATTGAAGATTTAATCCCTTACATCAATGAGCATAGACCAGACTTTGCGGATTTGCGAATCCTAGAACGTATGGTTGAGCCTGAGCGTGCACTTTCATTTCGTGTCGCTTGGATGGATGACAAGAATCAAATCCAGGTTAATAGAGGGTATCGCGTGCAGATGAACTCGGCGATTGGCCCTTACAAAGGTGGTTTGCGCTTTGCGCCGGATGTGAACTTGAGCATATTAAAATTCTTAGCATTTGAACAGGTATTTAAAAACAGTTTGACCAGCCTGCCAATCGGCGGTGGCAAAGGTGGATCAGACTTCGACCCAAAAGGCAAGTCGGACAATGAAATCATGCGCTTTTGCCAAAGCTTTATGACCGAACTATACCGTCATATCGGTGCAGAAACGGATGTTCCTGCTGGCGATATCGGTGTTGGAACGAGAGAAGTCGGCTATCTATTTGGACAGTACAAACGTATTCAAAATAATTTTACCGGTGTTTTAACTGGTAAAGGCCCCCAATGGGGCGGTTCCTACATCCGTCCGGAAGCGACAGGTTATGGTCTACTCTACTTCGTTCAATGTGTATTAGATTACAATAACGAATCTATCGAAGGAAAAGTAATTTCTATTTCGGGTGCTGGAAATGTTGCGTATTATGCTGCAGAAAAAGGTATTCAACTAGGCGCTAAAGTAATTACGCTATCCAATAGCAGCGGAACCCTGTATGATAAAGAGGGTTTGACCTTGGAGAAATTAGCCTACATTGCAACATTAGGACGCGACTTAGCGAAATTCACAAAGAAATATCCATCTGCAACCTTCCACGCAAAAGAAAATCCTTGGCAGTTTAAATGTGATATAGCATTACCATGTGCAACGCAGAATGAGATCAACGAAGCGGATGCAAAGAAGTTGGTTAAAAACGGCTGTACCATTGTCGCTGAAGGTGCGAATATGCCATCAACTGCTGGTGCTATCAAGGTTTATGATGCTGCGAAAATACATTTTGGTCCGGGCAAAGCAGCAAATGCTGGGGGAGTCGCAGTATCTGGATTGGAAATGTCGCAAAATGCAATCGGACAGCAATGGAACCATGAGAAAGTGGATCATCGCTTAAAATTGATTATGGAAAACATTCATAAAACATGTGTTCGCTATGGCAAGGAGCCGAACGGATACGTTAATTACCTGAAGGGCGCAAATATCGGTGGCTTTATCAAAGTCGCCGAAGCCATGAAGGCTCAAGGAGTGGTTTAAACCTAATTTATTTATATCTATATTTGTAAGGTTCCGGCATCTGTCGGAACTTTTTTATTTCTGACTTAATTCTATTTAGCATGCGCGTATTAGCCGAATTACCACATCCGGATTGTAAAATTACAATCTTCGGAATGAACCAAAAGTTTATCATCAAGTTTGAACAAGGGACCTTAGAACAGTCTTATAAATTAGCTGAAGCTGATGTAGTCGGTGGTGTTAATGGAGTCTTTGAAATGCTTGATGAAGAGTTTATACAACAGGTTATTGGGCTGTTTGCGGAGATGAGAAAGGCAATAATAGGAACTTACAATAAGTATCAATAATCCATTTAGTTGATTTCATTATATAACTGATAAATAGCATCTTAAAAATATAAAACCTCTAATGCAGAATTATATTCCGTATTAGAGGTTTTTTTTGATATCAAGCTTTTCTTTAATGTAAATATTATATTTACTATAATTACATAAATAAGCTGATTATTAATATCTTATATACACAATCAAAATATTATTTGGCTAGTATTTCTGCCAAATAAGTGACACCTTTGCTCGCTGACTCCGCGATTTTATAAACCTGTGCAGGAATGGCTACTTGCTTCGCATTTGGGTCGATCAGTATGATTTTACAGCCGGGCTTACAATCGAATAATAAGTTTGCAGCAGGATAAACCTGCAAGGATGTTCCGATGATAATAAACACGTCGGCATCTCGAACGAGGCGAGATGCTTCTACCATATTCGGCACCGCCTCCCCGAACCATACCACATGCGGGCGCAAGGGCGAACCCAACTCGCAAGTGGCGTCCATCGCAATCTCATCGCCTTCGATATCATATATTAATTTTGGATTTTTTGACGATTGTGATTTTCGGATCTGCCCGTGCAGATGCAGCACTTTGCTGCTTCCCGCTCGCTCATGCAGATCGTCTATATTCTGAGTGATAATATGTACGTCGAAGTCTTTTTCCATTTCCGCTAAATAGCGATGGGCGGCATTCGGCTCTACATGGATACAATCCTTTCGACGCATATTATAAAACCGTTGTACCAGTTCGGGATTGCGCTGCCATGCCTCCGGGGTGGCAACTTCTTCAATTCGATGCCCTTCCCACAAACCATCGGCACCGCGAAATGTAGGCAGCCCACTTTCTACAGAAATACCGGCGCCGGTAAATACGACTATCTTTTTCATTAAATACAGTTGAAATTTTAAAAACCTTCATGTTTCCATTGAAATACAAACAAGGATGAATCTCTTGCTGACCAATGAAAACAAACACTATAGCAAACATAAGAAAAGGCATCTAATGTTTTAGATGCCTTGACTTTGGTTGTAATTAAATCGTTCTATTTTACGAAATAGCGATGTTCAATAACGGTTGCCTCCGGTTCTTTAGACTCTACAGAGTCCTTGATGGGGCAATATCCTGTAACACCACGATAAATCAGCGCACCACCGAGCGTAATGCCCGAGAAAGCTGTCATCGGATGTTTTACAATAGATTTAATTCCTCGTCCTAACAAGAATCCGCCAGCGACTACAGACAATATACGTTCCGATGTCCCTACATTCCCATCATGACAACTCGCATCGAGTTTGTTCTTTAGCGCATCAAAGGCATAGTTTAATATTCCGCTCATGTTGTTCAAATTTATAATCCTATCTATTAAACGAATAATTTCGATTTTTGTTTCTGATTAGGTATAAATTTTGATTGCCTTCGCTATTATTCGTATTTTCATCCACATTTAAACTATTAACTATGCTGGTAAAGAAGTATTCGGGCGAACTTGTCCCCTTTGATGAATCAAGCTTGAGAAGATCATTGATGCGCTCGGGCGCTTCGGATGGGGAAGTTCAGATGGTATATGCCTCTATCAAAAATAAATTATACGATGGCATTAGCACACGAGAGCTCTATGAAATGGCTTTCGACGCCTTAAAATCAAAGAAAAACTCCTATGCGGCTCGTTATAGCTTAAAGCGTGCTCTTCGCGAATTAGGACCCGAGGGTTTCTATTTTGAAAAATGGGTAGCGCGACTTTTTCAGGAAGATGGCTTCGAAGCGATTACCGGACAGACCGTGCAAGGACATGCTGTAACGCATGAGATTGATGTTGTTGCTGCAAAGGGCGATGTGATGCTTGCAGTGGAATGTAAATTCCGCAATGATGAGGACGCAAAAATTTCTGTGACAACACCAATGTACTTTAAATCTAGAGTAACGGACGTGACGGGAATTGAATATCCCTTTTTCAATGCACACCGTCAGTTTACCGATGGCTGGTTAGTAACCAATGCCTACCTCACTACAGATTCGATTAAGTTTGGAGAGTATTATAAGATGAATTTATTGTCCTGGGATTACCCGAACGGACAGAGCATTAAAGCGAGGGTAGACAATACCGGCGAATATCCGATAACGTGCTTAACTAACTTAACCTCACAGGATAAAGCGATGTTATTAAAGAATCAATGCATCTGCGTAAAGGATCTTTTAAAGGATCCGAAGGTGCTTAGCCATATACAGATTCCTGCAGACAAGCAAAAGCAAATTATGCAGGAAGCCGAGGAATTAATAAATAGTCCAATAGAACATGAGTAATAAATTTGTCAGAGAAGAGATCAGTTTCCTCAAAGGTGCCCGTGGGCGTTGGAACGAACTCAAATATGTAATCGGTGTTTTCTTTCAATTCATGAAAGGATTTAGAACCTTGCACTTCGTGGGCCCCTGCGTAACGGTCTTTGGATCTGCACGATTTGGCGAAGACCATGTTTACTACAAACAAGCACGCCAGGTATCGGCAAAGCTTGCCGAGCAAGGCTTTACCATCATGACGGGCGGAGGGCCAGGCATTATGGAGGCCGCAAACCGCGGCGCTAAGGGTGTTGGCGGCGCTTCGGTGGGTTGTAATATCGTATTGCCGCATGAACAGAAACATAATCCTTACATGGACAAATTCGTCAATATTGAGTACTTCTTCGTTCGTAAAGAACTGCTGCGAAAATATTCATTCGCTTTCATTATTATGCCGGGAGGATTCGGAACCCTGGACGAGTTTTTCGAAACCCTTACACTGATTCAGACGAAGAAACTATCGCAGTTCCCAATCGTAGTGATGGGCTTGGAATACCATAAAGGTATTATCGAGCATGTGAATGAAATGATTGAAGCAAAGACGATTAGTCCGGAAGATCAAGACTTACTCCTATTTACGGATGATATAGATGAAGCTGTAGAGCATATTAGGCAATATGCTGATACTAACCGAATAGTTAAGCTGCAGGAACAAAAGCCAAATTGGATATTGGGCGAGAAGAAAGCAGTTTAATTAGATGTTAGACGTTAGATATTAGATTTTAGATGCTGATATGCGGGATAATCTGGGTTGATTGGATAATCTGATGGTTAGAAGGGAGATTGCGTGATGGCGTAATTACATTATTGCTGTATATTAAAGAAGATTTGAATTAAAACATTCGATTAATACCATGTTAAAGTTTGCGAATGCGAAGATAAATATAGGTTTGCACATTACAGAGCGTCGTTCGGACGGCTATCATAATTTGGAGACTATTTTTTATCCGGTTAAAATATACGATGCTGTGGAGACACAGCTATCTGATAAGGTGGAGCTCGAAATTCACGGTGCTGATTTGAAGGCTGATGAGGATAATTTATGTTTGAAAGCATACCGCCTACTGGCGGCTGATCACGATCTTCCTCCTGTGAAAATTCATTTATTGAAACGCATCCCTATCGGTGCTGGCTTGGGTGGCGGTTCTTCGGACGCGAGTGCGACCTTGCAATTATTAAATGAACAGTTTGATTTAGGCATCTCCGATAAAGCGTTAGAAAGCTATGCTGCGCAATTGGGCGCCGACTGCCCTTTCTTTATTCAAAACAAAGCTACCTATGCTGAAGATATCGGTACCAAGCTCTCGGAAATTGAATTGGACCTCTCGGACTATTATATTGTGATATTAAAGCCTAATATCCATATCTCCACCGCGGAGGCTTATAAGAACGTCACCCCTTTGACTCCACAGATAGATTTAAGGCGCGCAGTACAACTGCCTATACAAGAGTGGAAGCTTCATATTAAAAATGACTTTGAAGCCGGCTTATTCGAACTGTATCCGCAAATCGGAGAGATAAAACGAAGATTCTACGAACTCGGCGCAGTCTACTCTTCCATGACAGGCTCGGGATCTGCCGTATTCGGCATCTTTGAACAAGTAACAGACGTCTCCGAAATGGCTAAACTAGGAGAAGTATTCCTTCCAATGGATCTTTAAACTAGAAAATATCAGGGGCAGCTTTAAAGCTGCCTCTCTATGTTTTTATTGCGCTCCACCCCAAAAAGCTTTGACGAGCTCTGCTCCTTCAAACGCCTCACAACTAACATCCTATTAATAACAAACATACTCGACATTCCACGCTAATTGTCTAAAATCCCACATCTAATATCTAATCCCTAAATAGTATATTTGTTCTATGCCCTGGAGGACTATAATATTTTTTGTTGCTTGTATTTTCACGATCAGTTTAGCCTTTGGACAAAATATCCCTAGGGTTGGATCGCCTTATGTTAAGCAGTACAATAAGTCTACCTATCAGGCAGGAAATCAGAACTGGAGCATTGCGGTCAGCAAGGAAGGCTTTATCTATGTAGCCAATACCGAGGGTCTTTTAAGCTTCGATGGGCAAGAATGGCGTCTTCACAAAGCAAAGAATCAACGTAGTCTGCGAAGTGTGAATATTGCTAAGGATGGCCGTATCCTTGTTGGGGGTTCTGGTGAATTTGGCATCTGGGAGCGTGGGAAGTTTGGAAAGATGGACTATCGCAGTCTCTCGAGCCTAGTGAAAGATCAGGCTGGATTAAAGAATGATGAAATCTGGCGTATCAACACCCAAGGCGATAGAATTTTCTTCCATAGCTTCTCAAAGTGCTATATTTATGAAAATAACGAGATCAAAACACTTACGGCAGATGGCGAGCCTTTCCTCTTCAGTCATCAAGTAAATAATCGCCTTTTCTTTGAACAACTTCCTTCCGGTTTATTCGAACTGGTCAACAATAGCTTGGTACAGGTGAAGGATGCAGCGGTCTTGCGCGGTATGAATATCCTCAGTATGTTGCCTTTTGATCAGGGTAAAATATTGATTGCTACATCGAACCATGGTCTATTTATCATGGATAAGGGAGGCAACATTTCTCCTTGGCAAAATCAAGTGCAGCAACAACTTATCCGATATCAGGTAAATAATGGCGTTAAGCTGTATGGTGACCAATTTGCATTTGGGACTATACAAAATGGTGTGTATATTCTGAATAGCAAGGGCGAACTCGTTCAGCAGATCAACAAGAACAACGGGCTGCAAAATAACACAGTCCTGAGTATGACGGTCGATAAGCAAGCGAACCTTTGGGTGGGCTTGGATAATGGTGTAGACCGCATTGACATCAATAGTCCGCTTTATTATTATGCTGATTTAACCGGAAAGATCGGAACAGTCTATGCCGCTATCATCTTTCAGAATAAGGTTTACCTAGGAACTAACCAAGGGCTATTCGTAAGCGATTGGAATGGTGTAAATAACTTTCAAAATCTAGACTTCAGCATTGTTCCCAACTCGCATGGTCAAGTTTGGCAGTTGGTGAATATGAATGGGCAGCTCGTTTGTGGACATAATAACGGAACTTATTTAGTGGAAGGCAGTAACATGCGTAAGATTTCTTCCGTCACGGGTGCTTGGAACTTCGCAGAGATTAACGGCAGCAATAAATGGCTGCAGGGTAATTATACCGGAATTGGGTTGATGCAAAGCGGACCTACAACAAGTTTCATTAAACAATTCCAACAGATCAAAGAGCCTATCCGTAGTATCCTTCAGCGTAGCGATTCGGAGTTCTGGGCAACAAACCAGCAGAATGTCTATAACGTGAAACTTAATGCTACGAAGGACGATGCACAGTCCATCAGCGCGGTAAAAGCAGGCCTCCCAAACAACACTACACTGCATGGCGTCTATAACCTGGCAAACAATATTGTCTTTGCTACGGACTCTGGTTTCTACCAATACGATAATATTGTAGGATCATTTAAACCCTACGTTGAACTTAACGAACAATTGAAATCTTTCTATACTGCTAATAAGATTATTCCAATTAAACACAATGAATACTGGTTTGTAAAGAAGTCGCATATAGCAAAAATAGAACTGTTACCTGAAGGAAAGGTTAAGATTGATTCATCTTCATGGAATTCACTTCGCGGGAAGATGATGAACGATTATGAGCAGATATTTAACTTGAATGATCAAACATCCATCATCGGAATGGACAATGGTTTTGCGATATATTTTAATCAGCTGAGCACAAAAGTTAATCTCCCCAAACCGTACATCACACAGGTATGGAATACCAGCAATGGCACTACTCCCCTCTATGACGATTTGTCGATAGCCTATAGCGAGAACAACCTGCGGATTGCTTATGCGAGTCCCTGGTATTCTTCATCGAACCTGAAGTACTCTTATTGGCTGGAGGGATATACAGATAATTGGTCGGAATGGCAAGATGTCTCTTTTAAAGACTTCACCAATCTTCCAGACGGCAACTATACGTTTCATGTGCGTTCTATGGCGGCGAACGGTACGCAGTCAGAAATTACCAGCTTGGACATAACAATCCGTCCGCCTTGGTATAGACATTGGCTTGCCATCGTTAGCTATCTGATTATTCTTACGGCACTTTTCTTTGTCGGTAAGCGCTATTATGAGCAGCATCTGAAGGAAGAACAGCGAAAGCTAAAGGCAAAAATGCTGGCCGATCAAGAGGCTAGATTAGCCAAAGAGGCAGAACTCAACGAGCGTAAGTTGATGGCATTGAAGAATCATCAATTAGAGCAGGAATTGGAGATCAAGAACCGTGAACTCGCGAATGCAGCCATGAATATTGTTTACAAAAATGAGATGCTTAATAACCTGCATCACGAGCTTACGAACCTTAATGACTCTAATGGTAATAAACTGAGCTCCGATCAGTTGCGAAAGGTAAGTAAACTAATTGATGAGGCACATTCAGACGATCGCGATTGGGATCTCTTTGAAAAGAGCTTCAATGAAGCACACGAGAACTTCTTCAAAAAGCTAAAGTCAGATTATCCTGCCCTCGTTCCAAACGACTTAAAGCTCTGTGCATATCTTCGTTTAAACATGTCAAGCAAGGAAATTGCATCTTTATTGAACATCAGTACACGCGGGGTAGAAATTCGACGCTACAGGCTGCGTAAAAAGCTTAACCTCCCTACTGAAAAGAATCTGACAGAGTTCTTACTAGAGCTTTAACCTTTTAATCTCTTAAGAAGGCAGTACATCATCCCCTCACAGGACTCAATGTGTAGATGTTACACCGTGATGTTATTTTGTTGTAGCCACACAAGCCAATAAATAACAGACTACCAATTCAATAAGTATTAACATCTCCATGTTTGAGCAGGTATTATTATGCTGTAGTAGTAATGAGAACGACGAAAATTTCCTTTTCAAACTAATAGAAGACATCTTTGTTTATTGTTAATCTGCATCACATGCAGAATTACCGATTATGGGATTCCTCCGAAACAGTGGAGGCTTTATATCTACAAATAACATATGACAATAAAAGCATTTACCTTTTCTGGCATCTTACTTATGGCATTGAACTTTGAGTCCTGCCAGATTAAGAACAACAATCACGAACAGGATAGCAATGTCCGTAAAGATAGTCTGACATCTATGAACGACTCATTGCTGACGAAGATTCAAAGCCAGACTTTCCAATATTTCTGGGAGGGCGCCGAGCCCATTACAGGACTTGCTCGCGAGCGCATCCATATCGACGGTGAATACCCACAGAATGACCGCAATGTGATCACTATAGGCGGTAGTGGATTCGGCTTGATGAGTTTAGTTGTCGGTATGGAGCGGGGCTTTATCAGCAAGAGCGAAGGAGAAGAACGCCTCCACCGTATTATGGATTACCTGACTCGTATTCCGAGATTTCAAGGCGCGTGGGCACACTGGTACCATGGCAATGTCGGCGAAGTGAAAGCCTTTAGTGAAAAGGACAATGGTGGCGACATCGTAGAAACGGCCTTCCTCGCTCAGGGGCTTCTTGTAGTGCGCGAATATTTCAACGAAGGAACTGAAACACAGCGAGAAATTGCCAAGAAAGCAGATAACCTTTGGAGAGGGATCAACTGGAAACATTATACAAACGGCAAGAACGTGCTGTTCTGGCACTGGAGCCCAGTCCATGAGTTTGGAATGAACCATGCGATCGAAGGTTATGACGAGTGTTTGATAAGCTATGTCTTGGCGGCATCCTCACCCACCCATGCGATAGATTCGACGGTCTATTATCAAGGATGGGCAAGGAACGGTAAGATCAAATCCGATATCAAGAAGTTCGACATCCCAACCGTAGTAAAACATAACTCGCGCCCTGGTGAAGTAGGTCCATTATTTTGGGCGCAGTATTCCTTCTTAGGCTTAGATCCGCGAGGACTCTCTGATAAATACGTGTCCTATGAAGATGCTGTAGTGAATCATGCAAAGATCAATATTGCATATGCAGAAGCAAATCCAAAGAACTATGTGGGATATGGAGCGGATAAAGCTTGGGGATGGACAGCCAGCTATTCTATCAATGGATATGATGCTCATCACCCGGATAATGACAAGTCGGTGGTAACTCCTACTGCGGCTCTAGCGTCCATGCCGTATACACCGAAGGAAAGTATTGCATTCGCAAAGTATCTTTTCAATAATCTTAGCGATAAGGTTTGGGGCAAATATGGCTTCTATGATGCCTTCAGCGAAACTAACAATTGGTATCCACAGCGCTATTTAGCGATTGACCAGGGTCCGATTGTCGTGATGATTGAAAATTATAGAACGGGTCTTATTTGGGACTTATTTATGAATGCTCCAGAAGTGAGAATAGGATTAAGAAAATTAGGCTTCAAAAGTCCACACCTAAAGTAAAAGATCAATGAACATCCGTAAAAGCATATTATCATGTAGTTTAATCGCTTTTGCACTGATTGCAAATGCACAGGATAACAATAAAATGAATCAGTTTATCGATGGGCTAATGTCCAAGATGACTATCGAGGAAAAGATCGGCCAGCTTAACCTAGTGACGGGTGGCGAGGCCACTACCGGCTCCGTCGTTTCTACAGATGTCGAAAGTAAAATCAAAGCTGGTCACATTGGAGGTATCTTCTCCATGAGTTCCCCTGCTAAGATTCGCAAGGCGCAGGAACTTGCCGTTAAAGAGTCTCGATTAGGAATTCCTATCATCTTCGGAATGGATGTTATTCATGGATATAAAACTGCATTTCCGATACCATTAGGTCTTGCCGCAACTTGGGACATGGCCTTGATTCGCAAGACGGCACGTATCTCGGCTGTCGAAGCGACTGCCGACGGTATCAACTGGACCTTCTCTCCTATGGTCGATATCTCCAGAGATCCGCGCTGGGGAAGAATATCAGAAGGTAGTGGCGAAGATACCTACCTAACATCCCGTATTGCAAGAGAGATGGTTTTAGGCTATCAGGGCGAAGATCTTAGTAAAAACAACACATTGCTCGCCTGCGTTAAACATTTTGCACTGTATGGCGCCGGAGAGGCCGGCAGAGATTATCATACGACGGATATGAGTCTGCATCGAATGTATAATGAGTATCTACCTCCCTATAAAGCTGCGCTAGACGCTGGTGCGATGTCAGTCATGACTTCCTTCAATGATATCAATGGCATGCCGGCAACAGCCAACCGTTGGCTACTGACGGACTTACTCCGCAACGAATGGGGATTTAAAGGTCTTGTCGTAACGGATTACACAGCTGTAAATGAGCTGATAGACCATGGTTTAGGTGATTTACAACAAGTATCTGCCCTTTCATTGCAAGCCGGTGTAGATATGGATATGGTCGGCGAAGGTTTTCTGACGACCTTGAAAAAGTCTTTGGACGATAAGCGAGTGAGCGAAGCTGATATCAACTGGGCCGTACGATATGTATTGGAAGCGAAATATCGATTAGGGCTATTTGATGACCCCTATCGCTATTGCGATGAGCAGCGCGCTAAGAAAGAAATCTTTAAAAAAGAACATCTGATCTTTGCTAGAGAAGCCGCGGCGAAGTCCTTTGTCTTGTTAAAGAATGAGCAAACACTACCTCTTAAAAAGACAGGAACGGTTGCTGTCATTGGTCCTCTAGCAAACACTGGAGCAAATATGCCAGGCACTTGGAGTGTCAGTGCAGACCATGCCAATACGCAAAGTCTTGTTGAAGGAATGCGTGAAGCTTTAGGTAATAAAGTAAAGATTACAACGCATTTAGGTTCTAATCTAATCGATGATAAAGCGCTTCAAGAACGCGCGACCATGTTCGGTCGAACAATACCTAGAGATGAGCGAGATCCGGCGCTCATCATCGCCGATGCGTTGAAGGTTGCCGAAAGTGCCGATGTTATTGTTGCTGCACTGGGAGAAAGCTCCGAGATGTCGGGCGAGAGTTCAAGCCGTACGGATCTTAATATCCCGGAAAGTCAAAGACGCTTGTTGGAGGCCCTATTGAAAACAGGTAAGCCGGTGGTGTTGGTGCTATTTACCGGGCGCCCATTGACGCTTACTTGGGAGGATGAGCATGTTCCAGCGATATTAAACGTTTGGTTTGCCGGCACAGAATCCGGAAAAGCGATAGCCGATGTATTATTTGGCGATGTTAACCCGAGCGGAAAGCTTCCTGCCACATTTCCACAAAATGTAGGTCAGATTCCGCTATACTATAGCCATAAGAATACAGGACGTCCATTGGCTGAAGGCGCATGGTTCCAAAAATTCCGCTCGAACTACCTTGATGTTAGCAACGAGCCCCTATACCCTTTCGGATACGGTTTAAGCTACAGTACATTTGAGTATGGCGATATCATACTGGACAAAAAAACGATCAAGAAGAATGAAAGCCTAAAAGTCTCCATCGAACTTAAGAATACGGGCAACTTTGATGGCGAAGAAGTGGTTCAGCTTTATATCCGTGATATGGTGGGTAGCATCACACGTCCTGTTAAAGAACTTAAAAACTTCCAGAAGGTCTTTCTAAAGAAAGGAGAATCGAGAAGAATTGAATTCACGATATCGGAGGAGGATCTGAAGTTCTACGATCAACAACTCAAGCACATTGCTGAGCCGGGTGCTTTCAAGATATTTATTGGCGGAAACTCCCGAGACGTTAAGGAAGCGGAATTCGAATTGACAGATTAAAAATATTCCGAAGTATGTTTATCTTTACCTTATGGTAAAAATGCTCTACTTCGTCGCTTTCTGGCTTTCTCAAATCGTTTCCAGTATTATCTTTAAATATGGAGGTATCAATCCGAAATTTCAATGGCCTGCCTTGATCATCGGAAATATCATTATCCTATCAGCAAGCTGGTTTTTGATACAGCTTTTCAAGAACTTCCCACAGCCTATCGTTATTGCGGTTTGTTCTGGAGGTACATTCTTGACGGTACAACTCGCTATGGCGCTATGGTTTAAAGAATCGTTGAACTGGATACAGGTCTTAGGATGCTTAGTTATTGTTTTCGGTATGGCGATGATTACCTTTGGTGGTAAACAGAGCGTAACTCCTTAGCTATGGAAAATCAACAAAACCTAGAAGTCTGGATGAGAGGTCCTATTGAAGGCATCTCAGATCTATTACAACCCGTTGCCCACGCATTGCTGCAGGTCAGCGAAGATGTCCCCAAATTATTAAATAGTGAAGATGAGCAAATCATCCGGATCAAACCCTTTGGGATGGCTTCATCCGCTTTCCATATCCTGCATATCACTGGAGTAATTGACCGTATGTTCACCTATGCGGTGGGAAAATCCCTATCCGAAGAGCAGTTCGAATACTTAGACAAAGAAAACAGCCCCAATCAAGATATCTCGGTAGATGAAATGCTCGATAATCTCGATCATGCGGTCGAGCGAGCGATAGACGCTTTAAAGAACATCGATAGTTCCACACTAACCGCGGAGCGATTCATCGGCAGAATGATGATTCCTACAACACAATTAGGTCTGTTATTCCATGCCGCGGAACATGCGCAACGACACTACGGGCAATTGCTCGTTACGATAAAAACCGTACGTGGCTTATTTCAACAAGGCTCAGTACATTAATTAAGGAAGTTCCAATACCGATTGGTCTACGATTGCATAAACTTTCGTCAAGCTTGTTTTGGGCAATATATGCAAACCTGTAAACTTTCCAAATGCCGGTAAAGTGAGCACCCTATTCTCTAAATGGAAACAGGGAAGCCGGAAGCTCTGCCGACCAGCTAGAAATATTTGGCAGCCTGGGTGGATATGGCCAACCACATTGATGATATGACTTTCAAGACCTCGCAAAGGTTCGTGAGACAATACGATCCCTTCTTCCAACAGCAAATGATCGACGATGCGGAGTGCTGATCTTTCCCAATGGGCATCATCCAAGATATCATGATTGCCTTTAGTCAAAGTGAAGGTAATATTCGGCTTTGCTTTCGTATATATACAGAATTGTTCCCAGTCTGAATTTAACTTGGAATGAAAAAGATCTCCTAGAAAAACCACTTGTTTGACTTCCAGGGCATTCAGCACCGTATCAAGCCTGCTTAGCTCCTCCATCACATTCGGTGCCGGAACAAAGAAACCTTCTTTTCTAAAATGCTTCAACTTGCCCAAATGCCAATCTGAAATTACAAGTAGTTGATGTTTGGCGATATACATCGCCTTTTGTGGCAATAAAAAACAATCTAAACCATTCAACACAAGCTTCTTAGCCATCAATCAATTGCATTTTAATTTTCTCCAATTTACTTTGCCAGTCTTCATTGCTATATCGCTCGCGGAACGACTCCGAGAATATTGGAAACGCGAAAGGCGTAAGTTTCTCCGGTTTCCGAAAAATAATCCGGTGACTATCGATACGCTCAAACGCTTTTATCATCCTTCCCTCCTCAAGCTGAAAATCAAAGACTTCGTCATAAGACTCACGCAAAAGTAAGTTGTTTGGTTCATATTCTGAAAAGACAGAAAAGAAAAGACCCGCATTGGCTTGTAGATGCTTGCTCTTCATCTGCTTCCCGGGGAAGCCCTGAAAAACCAAACCTGCAATGCCCGCAATATCCCTAAAGCGTCGCCTCGCCATCTCATGCACGTTGATACCGGAATTGATATCTGCATGCAATTGATGGGGTGAAAAGATCTGTTTCAAAATATCCTCATTGAGCTCATAAGCGGTGTCACTCAGTAGCTCAATTCCATATTCATTGGTGGCAATACTGAATGTTGCCGGAGTAATTTGCCCTAGCCTATAAGCGATAACCTGAGCCATCCCCTCATGCACCAGCTTCCCATCAAAAGGATATAAAAACAAA
This sequence comes from Sphingobacterium sp. UBA2700, assembly GCA_002354335.1. Lineage (GTDB taxonomy): Bacteria > Bacteroidota > Bacteroidia > Sphingobacteriales > Sphingobacteriaceae > Sphingobacterium. The sequence goes on from DELI01000024.1 coordinate 15,952, forward strand.
TGGAAACCATACCTTGTTTCTGTGTATTCCACCAACAGCTCATCTTCTCTCGGAAGTCCCGAAACACGCTCTTGTTCTTGAAATAGCGGCTGCAAAAACTTAATCTCTGCACTTTGTCCCGATTTCTTATGTATGCTGTTGAAGCTATGGCGGATTGCAATTCCCAAATCCGGCGATATCGCAAAGCGACCACCCATCCAGGATGGCACAACGCCTTTCTTCTTTTGCGAAGGCTTGACGATTGCATCATTAGCGATCACCTGAATCAACTCTAACTGACGGCCAGAAAACCAGAATACATCGCCTACATTCAATTTAGAAATAAACGACTCCTCGATCGATCCTAAATACTTGCCCGACAAGAACTTTACCCGCATCATCAAATCCGATACAATTGCACCAATGGAAAGCCGATGCCGCATAGCAAGTTTCCTTGACGTCACTTTGTAGAGCCCATCGACCAATTCCAAACGATGAAAATCATCGTAAGCCTTCAAGCTACTGCCCCCATGCAACAGTAAACTCATACATTGCTCAAACTCCTCCTGACTGACCGACTCAAAGCAATGTGTACTCGTAATCTCCTGATAAATCTGCTTAGGATCGAAGCCATCCCCAACTGCCAGCGTCATTAAGTACTGCGTCAGCACATCGAACGAACGCACATAGGGTATTCGCTGCTCCACAATCTTTTCTTTTACCGCAAACTTGAGCGAATCTCCTTCGATGATCTCCAAAGAGTTCGTCGGGACATAGTAGATAATGGACGTTGCGTCAGGACGGTGTCCGGAGCGTCCTGCGCGCTGTAAAAATCTTGCCACACCTTTGGGCGATCCAATCTGTATAACGCAGTCTACAGGCCTAAAATCAACCCCTAAATCCAAGCTACTGGTACAAACCACAGCTTTAAGCTTTCCGGCATGTAAAGCCTCCTCCACCCACATACGTACCTCATCGCTCAAAGATCCATGATGTATAGCCAGCAAGCCGGCAAACTCCGGATAATTGGAGATAATCTGCTGATACCATATCTCCGCTTGCGAACGCGTATTGGTAAAAATTAAAGTGGTTCCGTATTGATTGACAACATCGACCACCTTATCCAAAAGCCGAATACCTAGGTGTCCAGCCCATGGAAACTTCTCCAAACTATCCGGGAGAATCGTCTGTATATCAATCTTCTTATTGATTTGCGCCTTGACCAAAACACCTTTATTTGATGCACCTAGCAAAATATCCTTGGCTTGCTCTAGATTACCGATGGTTGCCGAAATGCCCCAAATCTTTAAGTTGGGATTAATACTCTTCAATCTGCTCAGCGCAAGTTCGATCAGCACTCCGCGTTTAGAACCTAGAAGCTCATGCCATTCATCGACGACGATAAATTCCAATTGCTTAAAGAAGTCTTGCCCTTGCTTGGTTGCTAAAATTAAGTGAACACTCTCCGGTGTGGTAATTAAGGCTTGCGGCGGATTCTTTCGCTGCTTTTGCCTGACGGCGGTACTTGTATCGCCCGTCCGTAGCTCGATATGGTAATCCAAATCGAGGTCTAATGAAACCCCTTCGGTTACCCGGTGTATTTCCTTAGATAGTGCCCGCAAAGGGGTTATCCAAAGTGCGTGTAGCCCTCGCTTACGTTGTTTTTCAAGTTTCGCCTGATAGGCATCAGAATAATAATGTTGAATAACGCCGAACCAAATGGCAAAAGTTTTACCATAACCGGTCGGCGCATTTAGAATTCCAGAACGATTTGCTCCAATCTCATTCCAACACTTCTTTTGGAAATCATGAGGCTCCCAGCCCTGATTATAAAACCAAACATCCGCCAATTCGTTCTTCATAGACCAATTTATTGTTTCAAATTACAAAGAATATCACCCACTATACAACATTTTACTCGATTAATTGTTAGCACATGTAAAGAGATATTATTATGGAAAAGATACAAGTTGGCTTATTCGTCGGAAGCTTGAGAAAAGAATCCTTCAATAAGAAAATCGCAAAACATTTGATTAGCATAAGCCCCGAGGGATATGAATATAAAATTATCGAAATCGGACAACTGCCATTTTATAATGAAGATTTAGAGGGCGACAAATTGCCGGATAGCTATAAAGCGTTTCGCGCCGAAGTGGAGGCCCTAGACGCGGTAATTTTTGTCACTCCTGAATACAACCGTTCGGTGCCTGCCGTATTAAAAAATGCAATCGACGTTGCGTCACGTCCTTATGGAAAAGGAAAATGGGGTAAAAAGCCTGGTGCAGTAATCAGTTCATCAATCGGCGCCATCGGAGGCTTTGGGGCGAATCATCACTTGCGTCAGTCCTTAGTTTTTGTCGATGTACCAACGATGGCACAGCCTGAAGCTTACATCGGGAATGCAGCGAAACTCTTTGATGAGCAAGGTAAATTGACAAATGAAGACACTGCAAAATTCCTAAAGGACTATGTTGCAGCGTTCAGCGAATGGGTTGAAAAGTTTGTAAAGAAATAATATTATTTAAATGACACCTCGCCGAAAAACTGCGGTAAGTGGAAATTCGGCGTTGGGTTATCAATATCATTCCAGGCGATAAAATGCGGATTGGGCAATGCATCTCCACATTTGTAGAAATTTGCATGCGCTTGTTTTCCCTTCAAATCTTCAGCATTAACCTTGAAAACACTGAAAGGAATCTGCAAAATCTGCTGCCAACTCTTCTTGCCGTCAATCGTTTGAACCGAGGAAAATGCATTAATTTGAAGAATTTCTTCAGCGCTCAATCGGTTTCTATTCGATTTGACAGAAGTGCCATAGCCAACCAGCCCCACCCCTAAGACATTGAACTCAACGTTATAGTACGTTTCTCTATTGTCGAAGGAAATGAAAAACTCCACACAGCTATCTTCCCAAACATTTTCGTTTGGACGGATATACTGCCCTTTAACATATTCTTCTTGGACCGAATAATGAACGAGAATAGCCTGATCGGTATAAGCCACTTGAAATTGAACACATGGAATAAAGGGAAATTCAGCTTGCCATGGCGCCGAATTGATATCATGCCATGCTAATGAGCTCATCGTTTTCGCTAAAGAAGCGTAATCGCCTATTAATTCCTGAACGCCTATTTTTTCAATCTCAAGGGTCTTCATACTAGTTCGAATTTAAGTTCGCTGCTAATATATCAGTTAAAACCTTATGATTTGCCTCTAATTCCTGAACTAATTTCAATTGTGCCTTTGTACGCACCAAATTATGCTCGGGATAAGCGATTTTGTAGTAGGTATCACCGTCAAGATAATCTGTTAAAAAACGAACAGCTTGCATATATGGCAACAAATGAACCCCATGAATCAAGGATTCAACTTCTGTTTCATTTAAAAACTCCTTCGCCTCAGACAAGTAACCTGCCGTGAAAGCTTCGAATAATGGAACGTTCAATACGATTTTAGACAGGTCAGCTTCATCTTCCGCCGCCGAATTGATGATCGTACGGATGGCATCGCCAAAGTCATAAGCCACATAGCCCGGCATCACCGTATCTAAGTCAATAACACACTGAACCTGATCATTACTGTCCAACAAAACATTGTTGAACTTCGTGTCATTATGAGTGATACGAAGCGGTAATTTACTTGCGCGCCCCAATTCAAGGATGGTACGCATCTTGTCTTCACGCTCGAAAATATAATCCAACAAGTCTTGTACTTCCGCAACGCGGCCAACGCGATCGTTAGCAATCGCTTCGCGAAGATTGTTCATGCGGAATTCGATATTATGAAAGTTTGGAAGAACTTCAACTATAGTTGTAGGATCCAGATCGCTCAGCTGCTTTTGAAATTGACCGAAGGCCATACCACCGGAAAACGCTTGATCAGTAGTTTCTAAGATGTCGTAACTGCGCGTATCCGGAATGAGGATAAACACACGCCAATAATCACCCTGCTCGTCTTTGTAGTAATGCTGTCCGTCCCAAGTCGGGATTAACGTCATGGTACGCTTCGCCACTTCTTCTTGCCCTAAATGTGCAAGTTTCTGTTTTAGATGAAGACATACTTTCTCTATATTATCCATCAAGCCGTCCACATTGCGAAAAACGTGGTGATTGATGCGCTGAAGTAAGTATTGCTCTTTTTTATCCGAATCAGTAACAATCTTAAACGTATCATTGATATGCCCCGAGCCAAAAGGAACTGAGGATACAATGTTTCCCTCGATCTTAAATTTCTCTGCTGATAAAATGCTGTTTTCTATAGTATTGGTTGACATTACTTCACTTTTCATTTCATAATTTCTGAGTAAGTGTTCGCAATATCTACATAACTCGCCAATATTAAAAATATTTTTTTCAATCAAACGGTTGCACTGTTTTATTTGTTAATAACACGTAAATCTCGAATTAACATCTAATGATTATTCTCAACAAATAGCATTTAAAACGAAACAATGTGTATATTTTTTGTATTTTAGGACATCAAAGCGAATTTGCCTTTATATGGTCACGGAAATATTCATTATCCTCATCTTAATCATCCTAAATGGAATCCTGTCAGCATCTGAAATCGCCATTGTATCCAGCCGGAAGGCACGACTACAAGCAGCGAGCGAAAAAAATGCAGGCGCTAAAACAGCATTAGAGTTAAAAGATAACCCAAATAATTTCTTATCAACGGTACAGATCGGGATTACCTTAATCGGTATCTTAACAGGTTTTTTCAGTGGAGGTTCTATCTCTACCTTCCTTGCCGAGCAGATGAACCAAGTATCTTTCTTGGCACCATACAGCTCGCAGATTGCCGTTATTGTGGTTGTTTTAACTATCACATACCTTTCATTAGTAATTGGTGAACTAGTGCCGAAACGAATCGGTATGGCGATTCCAGAGAAGTACGCTTCTTTTATTGCCGTCCCGATGAACTTGCTAAGTAAGATCGTGAAGCCCTTTGTTTGGTTGCTGAGTGTCTCTACGGATTTTATTGTTAAACTATTCAATATTAAGTCGAATCAGAATGCAGTAACAGAAGAAGAGATCAAAGCATTAGTGGACGAGGGTGTAGATAGCGGAGCTATCGAAGGAATAGAACATGATATGGTAGACCGTGTGCTAAGTCTTGGTGACAAACGCGCAATCAACCTGATGGTACACCGATCGAAGATTACCTACCTGGATATACAGAAATCATTCGAGGAGAACAAAGCCTATATCCTTGCGGATGAACATACCGAATACCCCGTATGTAACGGTAATTTCGATCATGTTATCGGCGTTGTTCATATCAAAACCCTATTCAAAGAGTATTTGACAAGCGACGAGCCGGAACTAACCAACTTACTGCAACCGATCCCCTTCATCAATGAAAACACATACGCATACAATGTTATGCAGTCGATGAAGACCTCCGGCGTTATGCAAGCGGTAGTAGTCGATGAATACGGAAGTCCACAAGGGATTATCACCATGGCTGATCTGGTCGGCTCCTTAGTCGGTGGATTCGACTCGCCAGAAGATGATGAGAAGAAAACCATCCGACAACGTGAAGATGGTTCCTATGTAATTGACGGTAGCTACCAACTAGACGATTTCATCGAACTATTCAATATCAACCTTACTGAAGACGATGAAGATGAAATCGGAAACCTAACGACCGTCGCAGGATTAGTATTCCTCCTACTCGACCATATCCCCGAAGAAGGAGAACAAGTTGTCTATAAAAACCTCGAATTTGAAGTCCTCGACATGGACGGCCATCGAATCGATAAGCTGATCGTCAATGTACAAGGCGAAACAAGCGATGAAACGGCAAATATTGATTAGTAGTTAGTATTTAGTAGTTAGTATTTAGACCTAGGGCGGGAATAGATATTAGACGTTAGATATAAGAGATTAGAGCAGGGCGCCGATAAGGCGCCTTTTTTTTATCAATAGCAGAGTTTAACTTGAATTTGTTGCAGGCAAGGAGATAGTATTTGTCGTTCAAAAGCAGTGTTTGTTCTGAACCAAGACAGGAAGGATGTAAGGATTGACAGGATGTTTGTGATTCCGTATAATGGGAGGCCATATTGGCCGCAATAGGTCTTTATACTAAGTACTAACTACTAAATACTATTTCTTTCCTGGTTCAAAGACAAATCATCCTGCAAATCCTTACATCCCTCCTTCCTTCCTCGTTTAAACACTTGGCTGAAGACCAACTTCTTCACCTATCCAAACACAAAATCCAGCACCTACATTGATCAAGGCGTCGTCGACCCTTCGTCTGCTTAAACCCATTGTAAACCCAATACAAAGCCCTTTCATAACCCAATCATAGCCGCTCCGAAAGGGGTATGATTGGGTTATGAAAAGGTATTGATTAAACTATAGTATGTGATATCTCCAAAGGATGCTGGAGAAAGCGATATTGAAGTCAGTAGCCGACCAGAAGTCTAACGACTAAGTACTAACTACTAAATACTACCCGAGATTGCGGATCAATTTTACCAGCTCGCTTTTTTGCTGCAAACCGCTTTGACGCCAAACCTGCTCGCCATTTTTGTAGAGAATTAGCGTGGGTACTCCTTGAATTTGGAACTTGGCAGCTAATGCCTGGTTTTTATCCACGTCAATTTTGATAACACTCAGGTCATCGCCCAATTCGTCTTTCACTTCTTTCAAGATTGGCGCTAGCGTTTGACATGGTCCACACCAGGCTGCCGAAAAATCAACTAATACTACTTTGTTTCCTTGAATTAATTCGTTAAAACTTGCCATTTTATTAGATTTTAGATATTAGAATTTAGATTTGAGACATTAGATTTTAGATATAAGAACTAGCAAAGTGCTGAAATTGTTTTTGGTAGACGTTAGACATTAGATTTTGTTTTTTATTAAATATAAGAACGAGTAACTCCTGACATTGTGTTGTCTACAATTTTCTTAGAACAAAGATTGGAGACAGACATTCGAAACAACGCTCTAATGTCTTAAATCTAATGTCTCAAATCTAAATTCTAATGTCTCAAATCTAAATTCTAATGTCTAAAATCTAAAATCTACTTCATACATAGCTCTTCGAGTTCTTCGATACTGCCGGTGTACATATTTAGATCGACGGGGCCTTTAATACCTCTCACGGTTCCTTTCTCTGAGAACTGCCAGAAGTTCCAGTGTTTTTTAGGTCTTTCGACCCAGAAATTATAGTTAGCAATCCAGAGGGTATAGTCTTCGAATTCTTTTTCGAGGAAATCAGCAAAATACTTGTCACCGGAATATAAGATTGGTTTTATTTCGTAATGATTTTCAACGATGCTGAGCCAACGCTTTAAGCCGACTTTTAGGCTATCCATGGATTGGTTTCTAGGCATCTCTTCAATGTCTAAGACCGGTGGAAGATCGCCCGACTCCAGCTTTACAGTTTTGATAAAATTATTGGCCTGCTTTGTCGAATTTTCATTTGGCCGAAAGTAATGATATGCTCCCCGCAACTTATTCCTTTTTTTAATTGCTTTCCAATTCTCTTTAAATGCACGGTCTTTTGCTCGCTCGCCCATCGTAGCGCGCACGAAGATAAAGTCTACAGGAAACTCATCATGTATCGTTAATACCTCATCCCAGGAAATATCCCCTTGATACTGGGAAACGTCAATGCCATAAATCTTATCATCATAACGGCGCATGAGCTCTTTGTTGCGGATATCATATTTGGATAAGTCCTCCCTTTCGATCTTTCCTTTCTCGAACCATTTTACAAAAAGATAAGATATCCCAGCACGATGCTGAATGGCGAAAATAAGGAATACTAAAGCGAGCGGAATGGCAATGCTCCAAATCAACAACTTACGTTGAACCTGCTTATCTGTTTGCACTTTTTTCTTGCCAGATTTCCTGCTTTTTGACATATTGCGTGAAAATAGGCTATTTCTGCCGCATAGTCAAAAAATATTTATTCATGATTGTTTACAACCCCAAGGACTGGTTTAAGACCATTAGTTATCTTCACAATAGCAAAATATTCAAACGTCTTTTACCCTATCTTATCATTTCTATATTTGTTTCCTGGGGCCTGGCATACCTCGAATTAGAATATCTAAAACTCTCCGACCGTAGCTGGATAAAGAATATTACGACTGTTCACAACCTTCTAGGCTTCGTGTTATCCCTGCTCCTCGTTTTTAGAACCAATACTGCATACGACCGCTGGTGGGAAGCGCGCAAGCAATGGGGCGCATTGACAAACACCAGTCGCACCCTTGCTATTAAGATGAATGCTTTTCTAGATCCGCTTGATAAAGTAAATCGTAGTTTTTATAGAAAATCCATCACGTTATTTGCCGAAACCTTATACACCTACCTGCGTTCTGATTACACAAAATTCATGTTGGATGAAATTGAGCACCCGGAACTAAACGCATTGGATGAAAAGAAGCATGGCCCGAATCAGGTTGCTGCATTAATCTATAAGAAGACGAATTTATTATATAAAGAAGGAAAGCTATCGGGTGATCAATTTATCCTGATCAATAAGGAACTGACTGCGCTTACGGAAGTAACCGGCGCATGCGAGCGCATCAAAAACACGCCAATACCGTTAGGCTACAGTGCTTTTATCAAAACCTTCATTGTTTTGTATACAGCGACACTCCCTATTGGATTGGTATTTTCCATGGGCTATTTTGTAATTGCCGCTGTTCCTTTTATTTTCTACGTGCTTGCCACGTTGGAGATGATCGGTGAATCGATCGAAGATCCCTTTGGTTCGGACTCCGATGACCTACCGATTGAGAAAATCTCAGCTAATATCAAGAAACATACGCAAGAAATACTCCTCGCCTAATAAAAATATGGCAACCGTTATTACAACGGTTGCCCATTCATTTTAAGCAATGTTTTGATCAAAATAAACAATAAACTGGGTTGGATTAAGCCCTCGATGATCTTTAATTGATTTCGCAAATTTTCCGTAGGACGAAAAGCCGCAGTAAGCTGCTAGATAAGCTAGTTTAAAACTTCGTGCCTGTTCGGTTTTACGAAGGTAGTCTTCCAAAAAGCAAATTCGCAGATTATTTACATAGTTTGGAAAATCACTCCCTTTGTTCTTGTTTACGACGTAGGAAAGATACTTGGAATTACAGCCGATTTCGCGAGCTGCTGATGTAATGGAACACGCTGGATTAAGGAAGTAGCGTTCTTGTTCCCATTCGTTTAGTGCATTTAAAAGTTTGCCCTCTGTTTCATGGCTCATGTAAGCCTTCGTGTTAGAAGATTCGTTTTTCGCAATCATACAATTTGGTTGTTTTACTATTAATATTTAATTCGCAGTTTTTATTTGTTTCTGTTTCGCAGATTATAGTTTTAAAGGCTTCGCAGCGCCTTGACGTTTATAATTCAATTAATTAATTTAATTTAAGATAATATCCTAAATTATTCTCTTTTCCATCGACCATATCTTTAATATTTCCGTTTTTATCCTTCGCTTCTTTATGAAGTTCTTCATAGTCCTTCGTGTATAATGCGTTGGGAACCACGTTCACATCAAATATCAACTCTTCCTTATCGGTCGTCGCAAAGTTGCCATAAAGCTCGATGTAGTGCTTCGCATATCCTATGTTTTTGGCGCTATTAAATTTCAGACTGATCACTCCTTCTTCTCCTGGTGGAACGTTTTTCGTCGTGATTTTATTAACGACCAGACAGCCACAGGATGTAATAATATCGGTAAGCAGCAGCGGAACATCCCCTGTGTTCTTAAATTTATAAACTACATCTAAGTCTTGTCCCGTAAGAATCGGATAGTAATGGCGATCATTATCAATGATCTCAATCTTTGTTTTTTTTCCTTTGAAATCTGAGCAAGAGGAAAGAATGAACAACAGTATGTAACAATTATATACTAATCTACTCATTTTGCTAATTTTTTTAATTAAAAACTTGAACTTCATCCAAACCTAGTCTCGATAGTTGAGCATTACTTGAACTGATTTTAATTTCGCTAACGACATTCGTTTTTAAGCCATTTAGTGGAATGCTTAGTGTGTAGACCGATTCTCCTTCTTGCACTTCACTAATGTCGGTCTGGAATACAGGTTTGCCTGCTTGGAGGATCTCAACTCTGCTCGGAGCAGCGTATTTGTGGCGATTGTTTTTTAGAAATCTGAGCTGCATTGTTTTCTTTTGTGATAAGGCACCTGCTTCTAAAACCAATGTCAACTGCTTATTTGCCGTGAGCCATCCCTGATGAAAGTCGTTGCTAAATCCAAGTACGCCGTCGGCCAGCACACTTTTGTCTAGAACGTCATTTTCATTGCTTAACGCCGTGAGTAGTTGTTCACGCCGCAGTTGGTTCGGCTTCTGTAACTTCTCCGAATAAGCAGTCCATTGTGCCAGATAATCGTTCAGCTCGCCATCGGCCTCCTTATAGCGCTTGATAATCCCATGGTCTACATCTTTTTTCAACTGCTTGATCAATGTGTTTGCAGCATGATTTGGACGTACGTGCTGATTGACGACTTCAAATGCACCTCCGGTCCCTGTACTTTTGTTATACGCAATCTGCAAGCTCGTATAACGGAATGCCGCCAGTAGCTTTTCCAATGCTTCGCGTTCAAATCCTTTGGTCTTAGGAAGAATGCTCTGCAAGGCCTTGTTAAACGATAAGAATTTGTCAGCATCAAAGTAAGATGTTTTCACTTCCGAAAAACCAGCATACAACGAGTATGGCTTAGCTTTCTTGGCAAAATCGTCTTCCATTTGTAGGTAATAGTCAGCGAGCAACTGATGTGATTTCGGATAGAGCTTCTTAAAATATGCTCTTGTCAATGTATGTATATCCAGTTCTGTATTAATCATTAGTGCGGCAGCCACATATGTTTTTAGATCATCGAAGCTACTATAGTCATATCCCGAGGCATTTAAGAATACACCTTCCACCCCCTCTTTCTTGAAGCCTTGAAGCTGTGCTTTCAAAACAGATAGCGATGGTAAGGGCGTTAAATAATCGTCGAAATTCGATGCATAATCCCACAAGTAGATGGTCTTTGTTTTCGATTTCCAGGCCTCGATTTCATCTATTAACGACTGAAAGCTAGAATTGTCCTTTAAATCGGTAATTTTAGGTAGCTCGATAGTGCTGAAGAAAAGTCCGGCATTGTCTTCGAATTCATAAGCCGGGGGTTCATTGACCGAGTGATATCTAATGGTGAAGAATTGATGCTGTCTAAACTCCTTCGCCAGTTTGTTGATCAATAAAACAACGGCAGGCGCTGCATTTTTATCCGTATTCCCTGTCGCTTGACATCGGTCGCAGGTACAAGACAATAGGTTATCATTTGGCGCAATCATGAACTTCATTCCCTCTTCAGGCTTATCGCTAAAATTATCTTGGATGTATATTTTCAACTGATTGTAAAGGGAATCACTGCTGAAGCAATATTGCTCTTGTGTTATCTTGCCATCCACCTCCGCCCATATACCGGGCGCATCCTGTAGGATACGTGTGATATTATGTCCCCATATCCCCCATTCGCTGTCCAGGTTGTTGGTTCCTAATAATGCTGCGTATTCTATATTTGTGTTCGGGGCATAATGTGGTTCACGATATACGAAATCGAAATCCTTACACTGATTACTAAATTTGATAATTGCAGGCGGCAGGTCATCGGTATTAATTTCCTTTTTAACCTGTCCCAAGCTTTCGATCAACTGATAGCTCATCCAGGTGGCAATCGCCTTCGTCTTTACGCGTATATGTAACTTTTCTTTTGTATGTTGTATACAGTAGTCGTTATTCAAGTCAGGTGCCACCTCCACATGTATCTGTTTTTGATTCGCAGCGATATGCTGATCGTCTTCCGAACGGCTAATGAGTCCTTTCTTGGCGCTTCTCTTGCTCAAATGATTGAACAGATACTCTTGCCATTGCTCGCTCGCTGCATCTTGTTCTGCCGTCAATACATAAGCATTAGCATCTAATTCATTAAAATCGGATCCACAAGAGGTAAACAACATGATAAAACAGCTGAAGATGATATTAAAAAGCAACATTGGCTTGCAAAAATAAGTTATATAAATTACGGTACTGTACGGGGTTAGGGCTAGTTTGAAAGTTGTACCAAGTACCCATAACACTTGCTGATACATTTTTGGTTATCAAGCGTCCAAGTCCTGTTCCTACCATACTATTCATCACCGAAAGGGTATTGAAACTTTGGTAGTCGAGAATATCGACATCAGGAGTGGAACCCAAATTAGCTAAAGCGACTACATAATTCTTAGGATTATCGAAACTATACCGTGCTTGCGCTGCTATATTGTAAACCCATTTCTCTTGCAATACCGCCTGTGTAAATTTGGCTTGCAACCTGAACTGCTTGATGTCTTTTCCGAAACCTACAACAGCGGAGCTCATCTTTTCATCATTATAAAGTTTCCTGTGTCCGAGGCCCAATTCTATTTCCCAGTCCTTCGGAAGAGTTCGAATAACAGCGCCGTGAACGGCAAATTTAGAGAAATATTTGTTAGCGCCGCTAACATCGATTCTAGACGCCCAATTGCTATCCCAGTTCCTACCCCATTCTAACTGTCCCTGAACGCCTTTGCCCTCTTCCCGACCCGAGTAGAAAACGCGCGCAGTATAGTTATTTTTAGCCCCCTTACGCATGTATTCTAATGCAGAAATCGTTTGGATCGAATAGTAGTCGCCATAGCGAGAGCGCATATGACTGATGGCAAATTCGTTCTGATACATTCTGTAATTCAGATATTTTAAATTGGCTTTGAACTCGTCTAGCTCTAACAAGCTAGGCTCGTAAAACGACTGATAGTAATAAGCGGAATCGTATTGCTTCAATTTTTCATAAGCAAGGCCCTTCAAATATTTAAGTTCCTTGTTTGTTGGTTGATATCGCAAGGCCTGGTCCGTTACTTCTAAGACTTCCTTTTCGGCCTTTTCCGACAACAGCTGCGTTGCATGATCCTGCGACGCTTGAACATAGGCATTAACGACTTCGTTATGATAAGGATTACGAATGATCTCTTGACCCATCATTTCCCAGATATCTTTGGTCGGAGCACCGTTCAATTGCATGGCAGACGCTAGGCGCACTTTAAATAGGCTTTCTTCCGGATAGGCTTCGTTTGCACGCTTTGCAAAAGCAAGCATCTGTGCTTTATCTTGCAATTGATGCGATAGATTTACCGCATAAAGCAGCGCTTGATGATTCTTTGGAGCCACTGCCAACCAACGAGTTACCCAATTCATGGCATCTCTATAACGCTGAGCTTCTGTACTTTCTTTGACTACTTGAGCCATCATATCATTAAACCCAGTCAGGTAATAGAATTGTTGTTCGGGTTTTAAGCTCCCCAATAAGGCTTCATAACTAGCTACGGCTTTGTCATACTGTTGTAGACGCATATAGATGCTCCCTTTTTTTACAGCAAGATTGGCGTCACTAGGATTCACGCGATGCATTTCTTCGATAATTTGAAGAGCTTCTGTAAACTTGCCTTGTTGATAGTATGCGTTTTGTAAGCTATTATTGATAAAGTCGCGATATTCTGCATTTGCGTGAGGAATCAGCTGACGGAGTTTAGTTTCGGCGAGGTTCCATTCCTCTGCAGCCAGATGACCTTTAATTTCTTCGCTGATCACTTTAACAAATCCTTCCTTTAGGTCGATATCGTTCGGATAGTTCAAGAACATCGTCTTTGTGAGCTGGTTGACTTTAGAATGATCGTTTTTAAGGCGGTATAATTCCAGTTCCTTTGCAGCGAGCGTCTTTGAGTTACCTTTGATTCGCATAAAGCTATGCAATCTGCGCAATGCTTCATCGTATTGCTGTTGTGCCACTAAACTATTAAATACGACTTGGAAGGCTTCTTCATTTCCTGGCGTTGCATCCAAAATCTTTCCGTACAGCACTGCCGGGTCGTTCTGCTTAGCAGATCTGGCCGCTTCTAAAAGAAAGTAATTGTATTGCCCACCATTGATAGCTGAGGGATCATTCTTAATAAAGGCAAGAATCTCATCATAACGTTTATTCTGTTCCAACAAAGCGATTTTCTTTTGTCGCAAGGCCGCATTGCTTGGAAAGGTATTCAAGCCACGCTCGGTCGTTACCATAGCACTGTTATAATCGCCTGCTTTAATATAACTGTTTATCAAATCCATGTAGACTTCGATGTTCCTTGGCTTTTCTTGCATAAGCAGCTTATTGACTTCGATAGCATCGTCAATGCGTCCGGATTTACGTTTGTTATTCGCAGTTAATTCCATTTGATAGTTGAGGTCTTCCTGAATCTGTCCATCCTCTGGAAAGATCTGAGAGATACGTTTTAATAGGCGATTGGCTTCGACCTCATTGCCCTGCAGCCTATAAAGCTCAATCTTTTTGCGCCAGAGTCCTTTCCAATAGGGATTAACCTCCAGTAGTTCATTAACATAGCAAATGGCACTGGAATACCGTTTGGTTTCTGTTTCAACAGTTACTAAAAGATGACGGGAGTCGACATTCCCTGGATTGAATTCTAAGGATTTGTTCAATTCAAAACGAGCTTTATCGTATTGTTTGGTCATAACATAGTATTTTCCCAATAGCATTTTAAGATCAGAATCCTTTGGAGATTTCTGCAAATTGATTTCTGTAAATTGCTTGCCATCCTGGAGTTTACCAGCATGATATAAAGCGTTTATTTTCTTTACAACATTGCCTTTATCGCTGATGCTGACTTTTTGTTGGCCATAGAGCCTATTGCCGGAGAAATCGACCATGCTGCCAGTGCATAGCAGGAGCATGAATATTCCCGTGCGGAGATATGTGAAATTGCTGTTCATTAAATTTTAAGCTAACGTTTTAATAACATGTTTTAAGCTGCTTTTGACTCGGTATTCGATTGAAATCCTTGACGGGTCATAGTTCCCCATTTGAATTTTTTCTTGGTCAGGAACTGCCAATAGCCTTTGAGTGAGAAAAACACGACGAAAGGGTGATAGAAGAACGCTTCGAACGATGAAAATAGAATTAGCCTTAAATATTCTGCAAATGTTTTATATTGTTTTTTAATGGATAAGTCGAATACAAGTGTTAAGGTTGAAATACTGACACCAATCAGATAGACATAGAGCAGCATTAACCAAAAGGTGTTGAAGTTAATTTGTTCTGTATAAAGCTGAAAGATGAGAAAGAACAAGCCGGTAGTCTCAATAATTGGTGCTAACAACTCAAAGAACAGTGCGTAAGGCATAATGACTAGGCCCATACGTCCGTACCGTTTGTTGAATAGAAAGCGGCGATGTACGAAGAAAATTTGTAATAATCCCCTTCCCCATCTTGTTCTTTGGCGAGCCAGGACGTTAAGGTTTGGTGGTCCTTCGGTCCAACAACAGGTCGCTGGAGTTTGGACGATGCGATAGGGCTGTTTGTGCTCGCGCTTATAAGCGATCATGCGCAGCGTCATATCCATATCCTCTGCGTGCGAGTTCGTGTCGAAGCCTCCACAGTCGATTACCGTTTGTTTTTCAAACAAACCAAACCCTCCAGATACATTTGGTATTGCATTGATTGCCGACCAGCCCATTTTTGCTACCAAATACGAGCGCAGGTACTCCGTTTCTTGAAATGTAGGAATCACTTGTCTCGGTGGTCTAACACGCTTCAACTTTCCTTCTTCCACCTCGCAACCATTCGCCATACGCATTGTAGCACCTACTGCGATAACAGGGATATCCGAATCGAGTACCGGAAGAATAACTTTGGTTAGGGTGTCTGGCGCAAGGATGCAATCCACGTCCGTATTGATGAAATAGTCGTACTTTGCTACATTAACCCCCGCATTCATCGCATCCGCTTTTGTCCCTCCGTTCACTTTATCGACTACGATGACTTTTTCATATAAGGGGTTGAACGACTTGAATACACGCTTCATCGGTCTACATTCTACTTTATTGATATAAGCATACGGAACTTCCACCATATCAAAATTGGAGATCAAAAGTTCTAACGTGTTATCCGTACTTCCATCATTCACAATAATGATTTCGTAATTCGGGTAGTTTAGGCTTAATAACGACTTTACGCTGTCGATAACAATTACCTCTTCGTTATAGGCAGGCGCAACAATGGAGATGCCTGGTGCTGCTTCGGGATATTCAACAAGAATGCGTTCTTCCCTTCTGGTATATCTGGTCTTATGGCGCCAAATATTGAAGTAGCCCATTACCGCAAGCGACAAATAGATCAGCGTTATGGATGTGGCATAGAAGAAAATGCCATAGCCATAGATAGAAAATAATATATCTAACATCTTTTCGTCCCTTAGTTTACAAACCTGATTGATAGGTCACCTGATCGAAGATTTTCTTACCAAATTCATTGCTCTTCGCAGATAGCTCTTTTAATGCATTACTGCCTTCTTCGCCGTACTGCTGAATAGCGTAGGCTACTTCAATTTTAATTTCATTGTCGACAATTCGATTATAGCTATAGCACAGAAAGCGAAGGCCATCGGCAGATTTGAAAAGTGTTATTGCTTTGATGATAGCACGTTGCACATCTTTGCTTGTCATCGGAAAAAGTTTGAAGAGGTTGGGTTCAACTTCTTGATGTCCTAATTTCCCTAAGGTCTCGATGATTGCGATTTTCAAAATGTTCGAGTCTTCAGTTTCCAACATACTTGCAAGAATGGGCGTAGCTTCTGACTGTTTGAAGAATCCGATCTCTTTGATCATAAAAGCTCTAAATGCTTCGTTCTCCGAAGTCCTAACCCAACGTGTTAGCAATGGAAGAGGTCCGCTTTTCGCCCTGCTCGTTAAGAAATGGTGAATAAGAATCTCGTCTAGAGCATTAAAATCAGAATCAAAGCTGTCTTCTAAGAATTTGAACGGATCATTCGTATCGTACTGTAAAGCGGCAGCACGCGCATGCTTCCTTAGGCCTTTATCCTTGTGATACGCTGAACGCATAATAATTGCACCAGCACAGCCATTGCCTAGGTCGTCAAGCTTGCGTAAGGCATTTCTACGGCGGCTGGAACTGCTCGACAAAAGTTCTTTCTCCCAGAAACATGGGATCTCGTAAGCAATCAATAGCGCGCGAACATTCTGTTGATTAACTTTGTTCTTCTTACCTGAGGCAAGTTGTATCAGGTCAATGATGATGTCAGTAAACACCATCTTATCCTGTTTATTCTTAACCAATCGGATAGAGTCTGCAAGTTCAAATGCCACGTACTCCTCTGAAAGATTTCGCTCGTCAAAAATAATAGCATTGATACGATCCCCCATCTTCGTTTCAATGCGATTCTTTCTGCGCTCGATCGCTTTATGATATAGATTAATCGCCAAGAACCGGATTAAACTAAATATGTAGACTAGCACCAGAATCGATACAAGTAGTACCGTTAGACGGATGATTAGCGGATATCCGAAGAACTTGCTCTCCAGGTATAGCGCATAATATTGAATGTAGTAACTGAGATCCATAATGTTTTAAAATAAGGTAAATGATTAATGTTGCTGTTTTGTGTTCTTGTTTATTCCTGTTTGTTGTTAATCCAAAATTAGAATCAACGCAAAAGAAAATTATCTCATTTTCGTAGGTTTTTGACCACTTGGGAAAATAAGACATAGTGATACACTTTTTAAAAACTTAATTATCAGAAATTTAAAAAAGACAGAGCATAAGCTTTTGCTCCTATCCATTTTCTGAATTCGGCAAGAAAATTGTCGAAAATTCGGAAATTGGACATAGAAAAATATGGTGGACATTTCCTGTTTTCTGCATGTTTATATCGAGAATAGTATAATTTGAAAGAATGCCTGTGAAAATAAATGATGATGATCACGAAAATGAAAGACTTTTGAGCGCAATAAAGAGAGGAATCCACAAAATAATGTCGATTTCATGTGTTTTATCTACGCAATTGTAAAAATGCGCACATGTCTCAATGCCAAATGAGCCGTAAAGTAAGGAATGTCCCCTACCTATTTAGGATAGTTTAGGCTGAATGTGATACTTAAATACTGATTTCGCTTCTGATCTCTTCAATATATTGGGAAGGAGTCTTTCCCATTACAGACTTAAATGCCGTAGTAAACTTACTGTGGGAGGAAAAGCCACTAAGCTCGGCTAAATATGCAAGCTTATAATCCAGCAGGGAATGATCAGCATTGATCTTTTCCAATAGATAATTAACCTTTTTATGTTGTAAATAGTCATTAAAGTCGAGATTTCTATATTTTTTAATGATATGGGAAACATATTTTTGGTTAGAACTTAAGCGACCAGCAAGTTTATTTAGCGTTAAGTCCCGTTCTAGAAAAAAGTTTTCCTGTTCTAAGGCAGAAAGTTCCCTTATCAACCGCGTTTCTGTTTCTAGCGCAATGTTTAACTCCGTCTCCGTAGCATGTGGTTCCGTTATGCTACGACTATGCTGCGCAGGCTTGGGTGAGTATTCCTCATTCAGTTCTTCCTTATGCTGTAAAGGCCGTAGGTTTATTGCCTCCTTAGACCGACGATATCGAATCTGATAAGATAACAACAGAATAACAACGACAGAGGCTACGGAGATACACCACCAGAATAAAAGCTTATACTTACGATTCTCTAGTTCTTCTTTTCGTAATTCCATGATTATCCTGGAGGAAATCTCTTGGCCAATCAGATATTTATCCGAATCTAAAACTTGTTGCTTCTTTAAATATTCGTTCGCCATCCTATCATCTCCGGATAGCATATAATATTTCGCACTTGTCGCTGTAAAGAGTTCTTTCAACCTTAATCTTCCCGCTTTCTTCAGATAAGCGCTGGTAAGATCTAAGTAATGCTTGCAAGAGTCTATATTCGCCCCTTTTAAGTGATATTCCGCCAGTCCACGATAGACGAAAGGGATAATATTTCGATCTTCTTCAGTTAGATAGCTTAATGAGCTATGCATCAACTCGTAAGAGGTCTTCATATTTCCTAATTCCAATTCACAGATACCCTGCAAATGATAATTTGCAGCCTTTTTAATCCGTAAGGCATCGTCTGTTTCTGGGTCGAGCGCAATCAATCGTTTCGCACTGTCTAACATGTCCAATGCAACGCGATAGCTACGTGTATTCATTTTATATAATGCCTGTTCCTGATAAAGCTCAATCTGTATATCGGACTTTAAATCAAGATCATCTAGCAAATTACACATGCTTTCCGCAGTAGCAAGGTAGGATCGCGACTGTTCATATAGGCCAAGCTCGCGGAAGTTCGTTGCCAGTATTTTGCAAAATACTGCTCGCCATCTGTTGTAACCTGTAAGCTGAGCGAGGCGATCGCCGACTGTTGCATACTTAATTGCACGCTGCACATTCCCCAAGCTTTGTTGAATATTGCTGTTTAAAATATAGCTCTTAATCTTTTGCTCGTCAGTTTCCGCAGCCTCTATAACAGAATCACCCATCGTTGCGGCAGCTTCCACGTTCGACCCCATATATTGCTGATGGCAAGCCGTATATAGACTATCGAAATTACTCGATTGCCCCCATGCACAAAATATAATGCAGAAAAAAAACAATATGGAAAGAATAGCCCTACGCATAATACGAATTACTTCACTACCGATTTCTCGCGAAACTCGATTGGAGAACAGCCCATCTCCTGATTAAAATTTCTATAGAAGGAAGCTCGAGAATTAAAACCACAATGCAAAGCGAGTTCCTCAATATTCATATCAAAACCTTCGTCACTTAAATAAATGCAAGCTTCCTTGATGCGCAAGGAGTTGATTACTTTCAGAAAGCTTTCATTAAAATGAAGTTTAAAAAACTGTTGAATAACAGGCTTTGAAACATTCAGAAGCTTTGACATCTTGTCGATACTAAACTCCGTATCGAGGTAGGATTTCTCCACAAGGTAGTCTATAATCTTCAGTTTAACACCTTGTTGTTCAGCGTGTGTTAAGCCGGATAAATTACGTTCAAAAGGCTCCGTATTCAGTTCTCCGCTTAAAGATTGCATTTCTAATCGCAGCGGTCTCCGAAGTCGCCCCAAGAAATAATTATAGCCTAATAAGCTTCCTAGCAACATAATGAAAAAGATCGTCGCACCTGAACTGGGTGCATCAGCACTACCCTTTTCAATTATTCTATTTAATACCAGGGTTAGCATAAAAATCGAGGACACCAGAATCAGGATAACGCTGTAATAATAGATTCTTCTTTCTAATCGCGCCCGGTTTGCACCATTATTACTCAATATAAAAACACCTACCGGATAGAAGAACCAAGAAAGGCCCATGAGGCTGTAAAGTACGATATAATATTCTCCCCGAAATTCCATTCGAAAGGAATAGGAACTAATAAAAATAACATGCCCTACCAAAAACAATAAGAAAGGCATGCCGTGCCACAGCACTTGTTTTACGGTTATCTTCTTTTGTTCGATAGCACGATAAGCAAAGTATAGAAATGGACCATACACTAATCCAAACGGTGCCGACCTGTCGACATAAACAAGTCCTGGAAGGAGATCTCTAAATACCGCTGCATGGCAAATATGGATTAATAGGAACAACAGAAAAAGCTGTGCCAGCCTATCCATATCCGTTTTTTGCTGCAGGTAGTGGCTAATTTGAAGTCCAAGCAAGCAAATGAGAGAAGTTGCGCAATATAGAAAAGAGAAAATCATATATTCTGCAACATTTTAAGCCTGTATTCCGATGGCGATAGTCCGTTAAACTGTTTGAAATATCGCGTAAAGGACGTCCGGGAGTTAAAACCACATAGATTCGCGAGGAATTCTAATTTTAAATTATCAGTACCGCTTTTCAAGAGCTGTATCGAATAGGCGATCCTGTATTTTGCCAGCCATTCATAGAAATTACTTTCTAAACTGTTATTAATAACATAAGATATGTGGTGTTTGGGGATATTGGTATACACCGAGAGACCTTCTAAGCTCAAGTTAGCATCCAGAAATAGCTGCTCGCTCTCCATGATGCTATTTAGTTTCGTCTTGTACAATTCTATTGTTTCCCGAGATAAATTCAGATGTATCAACTCTTCCCCAATTGGAGAACCCTCCTTCTTAGCCTCAAAGCGCGTCGTATAAACATACCATATGATCAATCCCATTGAAATAATCATCAAGGAAATAACAACAAATAGCGGATTGACATCAAAATCAAATGGCATAATCATGTTGAAGAACAATAAGCCGAAAAAGAATGCCGCGGCAACACCCAATAATGCCAAATTTTCTACAAATAAGATCTTGTTTACTTCAGTAGTCTCTGCTTTGAGTTTCGACGATTTGAATAATACATAAACCGGATAACCTGTCAGCAGGCAGAATACCGCCAGCATATACGGAATATCAACTTCATTATACCAGCCCGTGGGGTTCAACAGGAAAAGTATCAGAAAAGAGATAAGCGGTGTTAGATGAAGCAACACGGTGCCCACATCGATACGCTCCTGCAAACTCGCCTTAAAAATGAAAAACAACATTGGACCATATACTAAAGGTATTGGCAATATGATCACATTCAAGATCAGTATGACATGTATACAAAGGATGGAAAAAAAGAGACCGATTATAAGTCCAAATAATCCGTAACGTTTGATTGCCCTGTTAAACATCGCCGAATCTTCAAATTCAAAAAATACAGTTAATAAATCGTGGTTAACGCAGTTTTGCACAACGTTTTACAAATATACTTATTTATTTTTTTAATTAAGATTCTTCCAATTATAGAAAATATTATCATAGTATGAGGGAATTATTAAACATATTAACCATACTGGTTAAATATTAACCCTAAATGTATTTTTAATCTTAATTACCACATTATTTAACTCGCATCCGCATGAGTTAATTAAGAAAATAGAAATCAGGCAAACAAAAACCGGCTGAAATTGTTTGTATAGCAGTATGCAGAATCAAACCCCGACAAATTCTGGCAAAACTCTTATCATCTCCAATCGATTGCCAGTCAAAATTGAACGTAAAAAAGGAAAGCTAAAATTTACCGCAAGCGAAGGTGGACTGGCCACAGGACTAGGCTCCTTCTATAAAGATAATGGCTCTTGGTGGATCGGATGGCCGGGCATTATTCCGAAAACCCAGGAAGAGGAACAGCATATCCGCGAAGAATTGTACAAACTAAATTTGATACCGGTATTTCTTACCCAAGTAGAAATAAAAAACTATTACGAAGGTTTCTCCAACGCTGTGCTCTGGCCACTTTGTCATTACAGACCCAGCTATGTTGAACTACGCAATGACTATTGGGAAGCCTATGAACAGGTGAATCAGAAATTTGCAAAAGCCGCTCTTCCCTATATTGAAGAAGAAACAACTGTTTGGGTTCATGACTATCAATTAATGTTATTGCCCAAATATATTCGGGAGCAAAGCGAGCCAAACAGTATTGGCTACTTTCATCATATCCCCTTCCCTCCTCCAGAACTCTTTAGCATGTTGCCCTGGAGAAAGCAGTTACTCGATGGACTTTCCAGCGCCGACTTAGTCGGATTCCATACCTATGAAAATGCTCATAATTTCCTGGAAGCAAATCAAACCCTGTTGAGCGCAGAGATCCATCACCATCATATCAAGTTGGAAGGCCGTAGTTGCTTTGTCGATGTCTTCCCGATGGGAATAGATTATGAAAAATACAAACAACAGGCTATCAATTCGAAAACCCAGTTGTATGCCGCTGAGCTCAAAAAGCTGTTTGACGACAAAAAGATTATTCTTTCTGTCGATCGTTTAGACTATAGTAAAGGAATTTTACAGCGATTAGCATCTTACGAAAAACTATTACTGAAACATCCGGAACTGCAGGAAAAAGTCGTGCTATATATGCTTATCGTCCCTTCCAGAGATCAGGTTAATCAATATAAAAAGCTACGGAACGAGATTGACCGCAAAGTCGGCAATATCAATGCCGTCCTCGGATCGCCAGGATGGCAACCCGTTTCCTATTTCTATAAATCCTTGCCATTCGACAAACTTTCGGCAGTATATGCAGCTGCGGACGTCTGCTTGGTCAGCTCCTTGTACGATGGCATGAACCTCGTCGCGAAGGAATATATCGCTAGCAAACAACTCCAAACCGGCGCTTTGGTCCTTAGTGAGTTCGCCGGTGCTTCCAAAGAGCTGTCCGATGCTTTATTAATCAATCCCTATGCGATTGAAGAATCAAGCGACACACTATATGAGGCACTAACCATGTCTGAAAGCGAGAAGATGGAACGAATGCAGGCAAGTCAGCAGGTCGTCGAGAAGTTCAATGTCTTTCATTGGGTTAACCTCTTTTTCCAGCGCCTGCGTGAAATAAAAGAACAGCAGCGCAATGCGATCACACGCAAAGTAAAAGATCAAGTTCGAACATCTATCAAATCAACCTATCAACAGGCGACAAATAGATTGATCCTCCTGGACTATGATGGTACCTTAGTCGGATTCAATAAGGATGCTGCCAAAGCCACGCCTACCGACGAACTGCATCAACTGCTTGAGAATATCGCAAAAGACAAGCAAAATACGCTCTCATTAGTGAGTGGCAGAAAATATGACAATATGCAAGATTGGTTTCCCGGAAAATCATTCTTTACGATTGCAGAGCACGGTATTTGGTCCAACTTTCCGAACCACCAATGGCATATCAAAGAAGGATTATCCAACGAATGGAAAGTCTTTGTACGCAGTATCCTGCAACGCTTCACCGACAGAACCCCCGGTTCGCTGATCGAAGAGAAAACCTACTCCCTGGCCTGGCATTATCGAAAGGTAGATCATGCCTTGGGGAAAATTAAAGCACAAGAATTACTACAGGAACTCCATCCGCTCGCAAATGAAATAGGTCTGCAGATCATAAATGGTGATCGAGTGATCGAGATCAAGAACGAAGAAATTAATAAAGGGAAAGCGGTTAGTCAATTAGTCAATGAAATAAACCCTGATTACATCCTATGTATTGGCGATGATGCGACAGATGAGGACATGTTTAACGAATTACCCGCAAATGCCGTCACGATTAAAGTCGGCAATAAGCAATCTGCGGCAAAATATTTCGTTGAAAATAAAGATGAAGTCTTAAAACTATTGACTGAGTTGACACAAGCTTAACACAAAACCATATTGAATGAATAAAAAACACTTATATAATTCTGGCATTATTGGAAACTGCAATTTTATTGCTCACGTCCATAAAAGTACAAATATCAACTGGCTCTGCTGGCCAACCTTCCGGGATAACTTTGTCTTCGGATGCTTGCTCGATAAGAATAAAGGCGGCGAGTTTAACATCAGACTACAGGGCGACAATGTATATTCCAAACAGTATTATCTAGAAAACACCAATATTTTAGTCACCGAGGTGCATAGCGACCAGGGAAGTTTTAAAGTGACCGACTTTGCCCCTCGATTCGAGCAATACGAACGATTCTATAAGCCGCTGATGCTGATTCGCATTGTTGAACCACTGGCAGGCAATCCAAAGGTAAAAGTTACCTGCAGTCCGAAAGCAAATTATGGGTTGGCAGATTTTAACCGGTCGAGAGGCAGCAATCATGTGCAATTCAACTACGATAATGAGCATATGCGCTTGACCACGAACATCCCAATCAGCCACTTTTTCGACGAAGATAAAGGGAGCATCATTCTCTCTGAAAAGAAATATATGGTATTGAGTTACGGGAGTGCATTTGAAGCTGCCTTGGAAAAGACAGCGGAAGATTTCTTAATCAGAACCAAACAATACTGGCGCAACTGGACGAAAAAAGCTAATATCCCTAACTTTTATCAAGATCAGATTATTCGCTCAGCATTAGTGCTAAAACTGCATCAGTATGAAGATACCGGAGCGATTATCGCATCAAGTACAACCAGTTTGCCCGAATCGCCAGGCTCGGGACGAAATTGGGATTACCGATATTGTTGGGTGCGGGATAGCTATTACGTGCTGACAGCGCTTGCGAATATTGGCAAATTCGATGAACTCGAAAAATTTGCAACCTACATCACAGGAATCACGCAGTCTGATAGTGGTAGGCTACAGCCACTTTATGGTATTCTGGGTCGACGTACTTTGACCGAAGAAACGCTGGATTACCTGGATGGTTATCTGGGAAACAAACCGGTACGCATTGGAAACCAAGCTTATGAACATATACAGAACGATGTCTATGGTCAAGCTATGATAGCCCTGCTTCCCCTATTCACCGATTTCCGATTCCCTGCCGACGAACGCAAGGATGCAAAAAGCTGGCTGACTTACATTCTGGACAAGATCGCAATGACGATCGATGAGAAAGATGCCGGCATCTGGGAGTTCCGACATATTGCCAACAGACATGCTTATTCCAACCTATTCCAATGGGCGGGCGCATCCGCTGCATTAAAGATCGCTAAGCAAAATGGCTATCAGGATATTGAAATCCAAGCACAAGAGTTAAAAGACAAGGCTGCAGCACATATCGAATCCTGCTACGATGAGGAAAGAAAGGTTTATCGAAACGCGGCCGAAGGATCCGATTTGGATGCAAGCACGCTGCAGCTCATCATGATGCACTATTTAGACCCCAATTCCGAACGTGCAAAACTTCATCTGAATGAATTGGAAAAAGTGTTGAAAGGTAAAAATGGATTATTCTATCGCTACTTACACCAAGATGATTTTGGAAAGCCACAATCCACTTTCTTAGTCTGTGCGTTTTGGTATGTGGAGGCTTTGGCCTGTGTGGGAAGAATCGAAGAAGCGCAGGAAATTTTCCATAACTTGATGGGTTACAGCAATCATCTAGGGCTATTTAGCGAAGACGTGCATGAAGAAGATGGCAGTCAATGGGGCAACTTCCCACAAGCGTATAGCCATGTCGGACTGATGAATGCTGCATACCGAATTGCAACAAAATTAGACCGACCAATCTTCATATAACGTTAATGCATCCTTTACAATTAAATTACAATTGGCATAAGGTTTGCCTAAGGAAGATTGCATTACTCACATTTTACTATGAAAAATACATTATTATATTCACTAGCTCTAGCAACCTTAGCGTTGGGAAGTTGCTCTACTGATGATGGTATCCCGACTGGTAAAACGCCGTTAACCATTAAGATGACGGACGCACCGGCAAATTACGATGCCATTTATTTGAACATTGACGAGATCGAAGTCCGTACGGTAAGTGGAAGCGAAGTAATCGATGTAGATGCCGACCCTTTTGATATTCTTCAATATCGTTTCGGTAGAGATACAGTAATTGCTGCACACGATGTACCCTCCGGAAGAATTAAGGAAATCCGTCTAAAACTAGAAGATGAAGGCAATGAAATTGTTGTCGATGGCGTTCATTACCCGTTAACTACGCCTTCAGGACAGTCATCAGGTGTAAAACTGAAAGTGCATGATGATCTTATCCCGAATGTAGCTTATACCTTATTGATCGACTTTGATGCTGCAAAATCGGTGCACCGCGCTGGAAATGGTAAATGGATGTTAAAACCAGTTCTTCGTGCAATCCCGGTTGCAACCTCGGGCGCTATTGAAGGGGTTGTAAACCCATTCTCCGCTTGGCCGAATGTATATGCTATTGCAGGAACAGATACGATTGGTACAATCACCAACC
Organism: Sphingobacterium sp. UBA2700; assembly: GCA_002354335.1. Lineage (GTDB taxonomy): Bacteria > Bacteroidota > Bacteroidia > Sphingobacteriales > Sphingobacteriaceae > Sphingobacterium. The sequence goes on from DELI01000024.1 coordinate 42,523, forward strand.
CACTAGGAAAATTCTATTTCCCAGGGGTGGATCAAGGTACTTATAAATTGCTGATTCAACCTACAGAACCCGGATACGACACTGTATCTCAAGATGTTATTGTAACGCAAGGAAAAGTAACAAATGTAGGTACAATTAACCTAGGAAAAGTTTTAGCAAACTAATCCCGATATACTATAAAGTAATAGGTTGTCTATTTTTTAGACAGCCTATTTTTTTTATGATTATAAACTCGCTTCAATAGCGTCCCAAAGCGCAATTCTTTTCTGTAGAGCCTGCTTAGCCGTCTGCTGCATCTCTTCCCATTTCTTATCATCCTCACCTGCTAATTCCATGATCATACGCATCGCTAATGGGCCGTGCTCATCGCCATCCAATTCGATATGGCGTTGGAAATAATAGATCAAACGGTCTAACTCGGTATCTGGAAACTGAAGCTTCAACGAATCCAGAATAGAACTGAACATATCCGGAATCAAGTCCTCACGACCAAAAGTAAAAGCCGAAGCAATTTTATGGGGCTCCTGACTCGCAATACAATCAAACGTAAAATGTAAAAAGTCTTTGATGCGCTGATCAAAAGACTGTGCATCAATTGCACCTCGAATGTCTGATATACCTTTCAATCCCGATACAAAGTCCAGAATAGGCTCGCAGTTTGCGCCTAATGCCTGCATGGAATCCAAATACATCTCAAAATGACTTAATCGACGTCCATCGTAATATTCGTCCGACTCCTCTGCCAGAACAATTTCATTGATCAAATAGCGAGTGTCTGGATATTCACTCGCAAACCAAGGCACTTGGGTGCAAGTTAATTGAATCTGCAAAGCCTTCAGCAAGGACATAAAATCCCAAACAGCATAAACATGCCCCTCGGTAAATTTCCGAAGATCGTCAACCGTTTGGATTTTCTGGTAAAGGGGATGGCTCAAAAGTATAGCGCGTTCTTCGCTAATAAAAGAATGGATAGTGTTAATACGGTTTTGCATGCACAAAAGTAAGCATACCTAAACGATATTATCCTCTTATCGCGCTGATTATTTTTAAACATTAAATTAGTTTGATATTTAACTGTCTATTATTTAACTTTGCATATCAATCAGCAAGCTATGAATGAAGATATCGCATTAGTACGAAACTTGATACACGACGTAATTGCACTTCGCGCTGGAATAAAGCAGTTTTATTACCAAAAAATCAAAGAACTTAATCTAGACATCACCTATGAAATGATGCAGGTAATGGCTGTACTATGGCGGAAAACAGAGGTTAATCAACAGGATATTGCCGAAGCAGTCCAAAAAAGCAAAGCCAGTATCACGCCCTTGATCGATAATCTGTGCAAGCGTGGGTTAGTCACGCGCGTTTCAGATCCTTCTGATCGACGAAATAATAAAATAGAACTTACAGAAAAGGGCTTTCTTTTCCAAGAAACAATGGCTCCCGTTCAAGACGAACTATTCCAAAGAATTTCAAAAGTGAGCAGCAAGGAGGAGATCATCCACTTGCGCGAACAACTGCAAAAAATCGCGACGGCAATCGTCTAGATTTTTTTAACTCATTAGTTCAATGTTGAACTAATTTAAATACATGCACATCACAGTATATGAATCAGAATACAACGAAACAAATCAGTCCGAAAGAAAAGATACGCAGACGTAAAATCTATCTCGTCAATGCAATTTCCATCATCGTTATTCTTGCGGCCATTAGCTGGGGAATTATGGAGTTTTTCCACCTCAACGAAAGTGTGTATACCGAAGATGCACAAGTAGACGCACATATCAACCCCGTTTCTGCAAAAGTATCCGGTTATGTCAAAGACATCAAATTCCGTGAACACCAATATGTACACAAAGGCGATACACTCGTCGTGCTGGAAAATGAGGAATACAAAATTCAAGTAGAAAACGCAATGGCAGCATTGGCAGATGCGCGAGCCGGTCACGATGTAGTCCAAACCGAAGTTCAAATTGCGAACAACAGCTTGAATATAGCGGATGCAAACATTGAAGAGCTCAAAACGAGACTAAACAACGCGGAAGCAAACTACAATAGATTCCAAGCATTAATGGACAAGGATGCCATCGCTGTTTACCAGTACGAACAAGTTAGAACAGAATATGAGTCTCTACAAGCGAAATATAAATCGCTATTGGCACAGAAGACGAGCAGCAACCTCAGTTCGCTAGAAACGCGAAAGAAAACTGCAATCAACCAAGCCAGCATTATGCGCGCACAAGCGGCGCTGGATTTAGCTCGATTAAACCTGTCTTACACCGTCATCCTTGCACCCTATGATGGCGTATTGGGTCGTGTACCGGTGGAAGAAGGACAACTAATACAATCCGGACAGCAGCTTTTCAGCATCGTGCGAGATCAGCAAAAATGGATAACCGCAAATTATACTGAACGACAGCTAAAAGAATTAGCGATCGGTAAAGACGTACAGATTACTGTAGACGCCCTGCCAAACCGTATATTTAAAGGCAAGATCAGTGCGATATCTGAAGCAACGGGTTCAAAATATGCAAGCATCCCCGTTGACAACTCCACCGGAAATTTTATCAAAGTGCAGCAGCGGATTCCTGTTCGTATAGACTTCTCTCAACAGAACGATACCAAGGAACTCGAGAAACTATTGGTAGGAATGAACGTCGTCGTAAAAGCGATATAAATGAAGGGTAGCATTTTTCAAAGCTGGATATCCGAAAGGTATAAATTCCCTATCCTACTGCTTATCGCCATCACCTTATCCTGCAACAGCGGTATTCCCAGTACAATTTATCCTTTCGTGATGGGCGCACTATCCGCCAACTCGCCAGATTTATCGATGGCGATGTATGCCTATTGTGCCGGAATGGTATGTTCGATACCCCTGATCTTTCGCCTCGGAGGCGTTATTCCGAAAAAAACATTGATCATTTTTTTGATCCTTGTTTTAATGGCAATTAATTTCCTCTTGGCGATCAACGACAATGTATTAGTCAACGTGATGCTCATGTTTGTGTTTGGATGCGTGAAAATCATTGTAACCATGGCACTGATAACCGAGCTTATGCCCTATCTAATGCCTAAAGGCGAGCGATATCAAATGTATGCGGTTTATTATCCAATGAATATGATTTTGCCCGTCATCGGCGGACTAATATCCGTCATGCTCGCACAGCGATATTACTGGGAAATCGGATTTCATTTCCAGAACCTTATGCTATTCATCTGCCTTTTGCTCGTACTTTGCACATTCAAAACACAAGCTATAGTCAGAATTCCACTTTTCCAATACGATTGGTTCGGCACAATTCTATTAGCAAGCTCCTTACTTTCCTTTTCTTTTGTCTGCAGCTATGCCGTGCAGAACAATTGGTTCTACAGTCCTTCAATCATTATTGCAACGGTGCTGTGCATCGTGTTCTTTATGCTTTTCTTCAACAGAAATTACCGAAAAAAAAGAAAGGTTATCAGCTTTTCGACAATGGTTGATAAAGGTACATTTTTAACCCTCTTGACTATATTTCTGCTGGGGATGTTCTATGCAAACAGCAGTTTGTTGAATTACTTACTAAACAATCTCGTGCCGAATAACCCCGGCAAAGTAGCAGAGATCAATGCGTATGTCATCATCGGATACCTCATCGGAAGCCTTATCGTCTGGCTTTATTTCAAACGCACGAAGAAATGCAAAGCCATCATGCTTTTTGCGACGCTTTGTTACCTTGCGTCGAACATCTTGATGTATCGCTACATCAATACGAATACTGCCGTAGAATTACTTATTACCCCGATTATTCTACGAGGAATAGCCATCATCGTGTCTTTTATTGCTACGGCCGTTTACCTGGCCGCCAATGTCAACCCGAAACAATTCCTGCATAGCATCGTCCTCTTCTTGTTGGTCAGAACCTTTATCGTTACGGTGTTTTGGTCTTCGTTCATCAATTACTGGTATCAACATCAAGTAGCGGTGCATCAAACGCGTTTAGCCGAAATAATAGAAAACTCGATCGTATTAAGCCGCACAAGCTTGGCGAGTTTTCAAACACAAACCGCGCTACTTGCGTTGCAAGATGTTTATTGGTACCTTATCCTGGCGAATATCGCGGTATTGCTTATTATTGCGATACTTCCATATCATTCCTCAACGATAAGGCATATCTATAATTGGGCAACCAAGAAAAACGCAAAAGAGCTGATACAGGCAAGCCCTATGTAGTCTATAACTGTACTTAAGCAAGACTGACCCGAGACGACTTAAAACCCTTTCAAACCCAATGATCACCCAATACAAACCCCAATCATAGCCGCTTGGAAAGGGCTTTGATTGGGGTATAAAAGGGATGTAATTTATGACATTGTTATTCGAGTCCTGAACAATTCTGCACAAAAGCTTGTATTTAATATATTCGCTGAACAAATATCGCTTGATACTATGAGGAAATTCGCTTTTATTCTGTCCATCTTATTATTTTGCCAAGGTCATTGCCTAATCGCTCAAGAGCAAGAGATCAAGCAGATCGAAACTACTGCGCAGGAAAAAGAAGCATTATTTTTTCAAAAGCTGTGTTTCAGCCAAACAATCTTTCCACTGTATGAGGATATATTTGGATTGGATGCCGAGCCTACTGCATGGATATCCCTATTTTGGCCGGAAGATAAGTTCGGATTTTTGGAGAGCAAGTACATCACAATATCCAATGAGCAAGGCGGTGAAATTATCTTAAGCGACGAGCTCCAACATTCGGTTACTATTCGCGGTAGCTTAATGGGGAACTCTCAAGCAATCGATGATAAGGGGCTTTGGCTGAACTTCAGACGTAACTTCGTTGGCAAAATCAATATTGAGGATGAACACGCGCAAAAAAGCAGTGTTAGTAAGAACCTGATCAATAAAGCCAAGATTGCGACCAACTCCGGACAACAAATCACTATAAAAAGTACACGTATCGGTCTAGAAATATCCGATAATAGAGGAAACAATGCTTTAATCGAGATTGACCGCTGGGGAAATCGAACGCTTCACTATCCTAATAAAGACTATATTGCATTTGAATACTTAGAAGAAGGCTATCAAATCAGCAGCAATTTCATCGACGAAGTTTTTATTGCGATTGATGGCAGAACCGGCAACATGGAGATCTGGGAAGGAACGAAACCGCCCTACCGGATTATCAACGAATTTCGAAAACCAACGCCGCCAGATGATCCATTTGTTTTTATACCATCGCCCTAACTATTAAAATTAGATCGTTGTATCCTGACCGCATTTAATATCGCTAATAGTGCGACCCCAACATCGGCGAACACCGCTTCCCACATGGTCGCCAGGCCGCCTGCACCTAAGATCAGTACAATGGCTTTGACGCCGAAAGCGAAGCCTATATTCTGCCATACAATGGTCTTGGTTTTCTTTCCAATTTGAATCGCAATAGGGATTTTTATGGGTTTATCATCTTGAATAACGACATCTGCCGTTTCAATCGTCGCATCAGATCCGAGCCCACCCATCGCAATACCCACATCGCTCAAAGCGACAACTGGTGCATCATTGACTCCATCGCCAACAAAGGCAACTACCTGATCGCTGGATTTAATTGTTTTGAAATGATTCACCTTATCTTCTGGTAGTAGATCGCCGAAAGCTTGATCGATTCCCAACTCTTTGGCTACATGTTTAACGACCGTTTCCTTATCTCCGCTTAGCATCGTCGCTTTTACGCCTAGGTTGTGTAGCTTGTCGATAGTTGCTTTTGCATCCGCTTTAATCGTATCAGCAATTGTTATATAGCCCTGATTTTGCCCGTCGTAAGCAATAGCAATCGTCGTATAAGCAATATCTGCCGGATTGATCGGATAAGCGACCTGGTATTTATCCAATAGTTTGAAGTTACCTACAAGGAGTTCTTTCGAATTGACCTCGCCTCTAAGTCCATGTCCGGCGATTTCTTCTATATTTTGAAGCGGCAGCTGTTCTTTAATCTCGCCTACATACTCGTGTATCGCAGTAGCAACGGGATGGGTACTCTTGCTTTCCAGAAGGTTGACATAATCCATTAAGTCCGGGAGAGCCACTTGTTCTGTTAAATTCACCTCCTGCACTTTGAACACGCCTTCGGTCATTGTTCCGGTTTTATCCATCACGACATGCTTCAACCCTGCTAAGACATCAAGGAAATTGCCTCCTTTGATCAATATACCGTGACGGCTAGCGGCGCCTATTCCACCAAAATAACCTAGCGGAATTGATATCACAAGGGCGCAGGGGCAAGAGACAACTAAGAAAATAAGCGCCCGATACAGCCAATGCTGAAAAACATAGTCGGCCACAAAGAAATATGGGATAAAACAGATACCTATCGCAAGAAAGACGACGATGGGTGTATAGATACGCGCGAATTTGGAAATAAACAATTCCGTAGGTGCTTTCTGCGAGCTGGCATGTTGAACCAACTCGAGTATTTTGCTCAATTTACTATCCGCATATGCCGTCGTGACCTCTACCTGCGCAACAGACTGTAGATTGATCATACCGGCAAGCACTTGTTCTCCTTTGCTCTTCGTATCGGGTTTACTCTCACCGGTCAGTGCAGCCGTGTTGAAGGATGCAGCATCCGATAATAAAATGCCATCAAGCCCCAGCTTCTCACCCGGCTTTAACTGTATGACATCACCGATTTGAACGTCGGTCGCTTTAATCGTCTGCGTCTTGGAGTCGCGGAGAACAGTCGCTTCATCGGGACGCTGATCCAATAACTTTTTAATATTGGATTTGGCACGAGATACCGCCAAGGTTTGGAAACTCTCGCCTACCGCATAGAATAGCATCACCGCAACAGCTTCCGGATATTCAGCAATGCCAAAGGCACCTAGCGTCGCGATCCCCATCAAAAAGAACTCAGAGAAAAAGTTGCCCTTTCTGATGCTTTTCACCGCATCTTTCAGGACAGGCAAGCCTACAGGAATGTAGGCTGCCAAATACCAAACTAAGCGCACATAGCCCGTAAACCAATCCATCTTCCAGAAATGGTCGAAGGTAAGCCCCAGCAATAGCAGTATTAAACTGACAATCGACGGTAGAAAAAGCTTAAACAGACTATCGCCAGCTTCATGGCTATGATCATGATCGTGAGCATCTTCATCAGCATGATCGTGTTCATGGTTATGCTCCTTGCTATCCTCATGCGGATGTGCATGTGCGTTTTTTGCAGCTTTTTTTCTTAAAAGGTCGGCAGCATTAGCTTGCCGGTAAACCTTTTCCGTTTGGCTACATATTTCACAAACCCCATTTTCATTGTAGATATGCTGATGTTGTTGTCTCATAAAAAACTTTGTTTAATTTGATTAATGTTCATGACCTTGCGATCCACTTAATACGGCATTCACAAAAAATGCGCCTTTTGCAACGACCTTATCCGTTGCTGATAATGCTTTCGTACTGGTTACCGCAGCATACTTTCCATCGGAAAGGCCTTTGCTAACTTCTACTTTTTCAAATTTATACACGCCCTCGGCTTTATCAAATCCACGATCGATAAAGATATAATCCTTGCCCTCTTCATTGATGATAGCCTCTACCGGTAAACTCTGCTGCAAGCTAGAGCCCGCATGAATATATGCCACCGCCTGCATACCTTCAGCAAGAAGGTCTTTACTCCCAATAACCTGTGCATGTACAGGAATGGTGCGATTCTCGTCAAGGCTTTTATTGATCATACTGATCTTTGCTTGATAGTTCTGTGCAGAGTTATTTGCCAGTGTGAATTCAATAGCTTGTCCGACTTTCACTAAAGATAAGTCTTTTTCGAACATATTGATTTGCAATAGAATATTATTATTATCCTCTACGGTTGCTATAGCTACCGATGGGTCGACAAAATTGCCTATGCTGCTATTCAATTGCGTAATATAGCCGCTTAATGGACTTTTTACGGAAATAGAGCTAATTAAGTTCCCATTGACAACCTGCTGTGGCGAAATACCCATCAATTGCAATTGCTTGCGTAAGCTCTGTTGTTGTGCCCGTAGGCTTTTCAATTGGGATTCTGCATTCTGAAGATTACGTAATGTTCCTGCTTGTCCTTGGTTCAGAATCTTTTGGCGCTCTACCTCCTTCGTAGCAAAGTCAATCTGGCTCATAACGGACGAATAATTCTCCTGCACCTGAATATATTCCGGGTTGCTAATGGTCGCAATAGTTTGGCCTTGCTTCACAAAGTTCCCCTGCTTGATATATAATTTAGCAATTGTTCCGGAATAAACGGAGTTTATCGTTGCTTTTTTCTCGTTGGGGATGATAAGCGAGCCGTTAAATTTTAGTTTATTCTCTAGATCGCGAGACTCCATGCTGGTATAGGCAATACCGACCGTTTTAAATTGTTCCGGACTGAGTTCTGCTATATTACCGCCATGTCCTGACTCCTCTTCTTCTCCGTGCTCGTGGCCATGCTCATGTGCATCGCCTTCGGCATGCCCCCCTCCTTTGGATCCTCCCGAATTACAAGCCATAAAAAAGAATAGACTTAACCCTATAACTAGGTAACTGATATATGTTTTAATTGGAATTCTCATCGTTGATTTCACAATAGTGTCTCTTAATTTGTTTATTACTTAGCCGTATGGCTACCCATGATATATCGAATATTATTTACGGTCTGATTGTTTTCATAAATGCTCTGTATGTAGTTCATCTCGATAGTAATAGCATTTTGAATCGCTGTAAGATATTCGATATAGTCCATATCGCCTACCTCATAGCCCAATCGTCCGGCATTCAAGATATCCGCAGCATTTTGTAGACCCTGCGATCGGTAAAAATTATACTGCTCTTGTTGTTGCTGAAATAGTTTAATGTTGTTGTTCAGCTCAGATTTCAACTCGCGACTTCGCTGTTGAAGTCTGAGGTTATTGGCTTCCTGCTCTAGCTTAATGCTTTTGATTCTGGACTTCGCCCCCGTGTTGAAAATCGGAATTGCCACACCAATATTTGCGGAATGGAACCGATCTCTCGATGTTCTTTCATCGATAACAATTCCGTTCTGCACATCAGAACCTATAAAGGATGTATTTGCATATCCTATGGTAAAATCAGGCAATCTTTGCTGTTTTTCTAAACCAATCTCCGCTTCGGCGCGTTCGATTTGATTTGCGATCTGCCCGAGTTCGGGATTCGAAACAAGCAACTCTTCCTGCAAGGACTTGTCGATCATATCAACAACTAAGGCCGGATGATCGATATGATGCATTAGACCATCATTGGTAAATGCATTGATTTGCTCCTTCAGGTTCTCGATAAGGACCTGTTGTTGCCTCAATTGTAGCTGAGCTTCGCCACGCTTCGTCTTCGCCGTTGTTACTTGTATTTTGGGGATATCGCCTGCTTGAAACTTCACTTGTGAGGCTCTCTCAAACTCGGCATATAGACTATCTAAACGTTTCAGTTTTTCCTCACGTGCATAGGCAAAACTCAAATCTTCATAAGCGTTTGCCAACTGCAAGGCGAGCATATTCTTAAACAGGCGATAGTCGGTTTCCGCCAGTAAGACATCTTTTTCAAATAGAGTTCGTCGCGCTTTGAAGACGGTAGGAAAAGGAATTTCCTGAGACAGCTCAAAGTTCTGATCGAATTTCTCCGAGTTATATTGCCCCAATTGGGCAGACAGATTGGTTTTTGCCATGGATCCTGCCGATCCAATCAGCGCTCTTCGAGCTTCAACACTTCGACTGGCAGCCTGCACCGCAGCGTTGTTTGCAAGTCCTGCCTGTACAAACGCTGTCTTCTCAATATTCTGTGCCTGTGCGACCACTGAACTAGCGCATATAAAGAAGATTAGCATAGCTGTTGAGTTGGGCTTTACCTTCCATTTGCGCTCGAATAACGAGTATAATATGGGTAAAACGATAAGCGTCAGTATAGTGGCTGTAATCAATCCTCCTATTACGACCGTGGCTAAAGGTTTCTGCACCTCAGCTCCATCGCCCTGACTGATCGCCATCGGCAGGAAGCCTAGGCTCGCTACACTTGCCGTCATCAATACTGGTCTAAAGCGTTCTTTCGTTCCTTCTTTGATGCGTTGCCAAACATCTTTCATACCATCTTTTTTTAAGTGATTAAAGGTTCCTATCAATACAATACCATTCAATACGGCGACACCAAATAGCGCAATAAAGCCTATCCCTGCGGAAATGGAGAATGGCATACCTCGAAGCATGAGCGCAAAGACACCACCAATAGCCGACATCGGAATTGCTGTAAATATTAATAGGGCTTGTTTTACGGATTTAAAGGTTGTGTACAGCAGGAAGAAGATTAACAGCAAGGCAAGAGGTACTGCCCAAGATAATCTTGCGTTAGCTTCTTCTAGGTTTTGAAACGAACCTGCATACTGCAAGTAATAACCGCTAGTCAATTTCAACTGCTTGTCCATCTTATCTTGAATTTCCCTTACGACAGAGGCTACATCCCGTCCTCCTGTAATATTGAAACCGATTACTACACGACGCTTACCTTCTTCACGGGAAATCTGTGCAGGACCGTTCTTATAGGCCACAGTGGCTAATTCGCTAAGCGGCAATAATACGCCTGCCTTCGTTGGAACAAAAAGGTTTGCGACGTTATCTATCGTCTGGCGATTCTCTTCATTCAATCGCACGACCAAATCAAACTTCCGTTCATTTTCATAAACAGATCCTGTTACTCGACCCGCAAAGGCAGCCGCAATAATATCATTCACTTCCTGCACCGATACTCCATTGTTAGCTAATCGAACTCGATCGTATTCTACGGTAATCTGCGGAAGACCGCTGATATTCTCCATCTGCGGCGTACTGGCGCCCGGCACCTGCTTGATGATTTCGCTTACTTTATTCCCATAAAATAACAGGCTATCGATATTCTCACCAAATACTTTTACTGCAACATCCTGACGGATACCCGTCATCAATTCATTGCTGCGCATTTGGATAGGCTGATTCTTTTCAAAAAACACCCCCGGAATGGTTGCTTTCAATTTCGCATAGATGGCATCTCCCAACTCATCATAAGTCCGCCCTGACGTCCATTCGTCTTTCGGATTAAGAATAACCATGATGTCTGTCGCTTCAGGCGGCATAGGGTCTGTAGGCACCTCTGCAGAACCTGTTTTACCAACGACCATTTTCACCTCATCAAAACTCTTAATTATTCGGGACGCGAGCATAGAGGTCTCAATACTTTGGTTCAAACTAGTTCCCTTTGGCAAGATACAGTGGAAAGCATAGTCTCCTTCCTTCAATGTAGGCAGGAACTCCCCTCCCATTTTTGAAAAGAAGAATACCGATATCCCGAACACAGCAACTGTGATTCCAACTATCCATCCTTTAAAATCAAATGCTTTGTGTAAAATCGGCTCATAACGTAGATAAAGCCAGTTGATCATCCGCGTAGAGAATGTCTCTTTTTGCTTGATTTGCTTTGGTAAGAACAAAGCACACATCATCGGGATATAAGTCAACGATAGGATTAATGCCCCGATGATAGCGAAAGACACGGTTTGTGCCATCGGCACGAACATCTTTCCTTCAACTCCTCTTAATACGAGAATAGGAATATATACAATGAGGATAATGATTTCTCCGAATGCTGCGCTTGAACGAATCTTCGAAGCAGATTGGTAGACCTCGTCGTCCATCTCTTTTTGGCTTAACTTACCGGATAAGCCACGCGTAGCTAGGTGATGCAGCGTCGCCTCCACAATAATAACCGAGCTATCGACAATCAGTCCAAAGTCTATAGCTCCTAAACTCATTAGGTTTGCACTGACGCCAAATACATTCATTAAGCTGATTGCAAATAGCATAGACAATGGAATTGCTGATGCAACAATCAATCCTGCACGAAGATTTCCTAAGAAAATAACCAACACGAAGATGACGATCAACGCACCTTCGATCAAGTTCTTTTCTACTGTGCTGATTGCCCGTTCGACAAGATCTGTACGATCTAGATAGGGTTCGATGGTCACATCTTTTGGCAAAGTCTTCTGTATGGTCGCAATGCGTCCTTTGACAGCATCAACGACTTCTTTACTGTTCTCGCCTTTCAACATCATCACTACGCCCCCTACGGCATCAACTTTCCCATTATAGGTCATTGCACCATAGCGAACGGCACTTCCAAACTTCACATCAGCGATATCCCTGATATAAGTTGGAGGCTGGTTTTCCCTGATGATTGCTATTTGTTTTACATCCTCTAAGGATGTCACCATCCCGACGCCGCGGATATAATATGCGGTCGGCTTCTTATCGATATAAGCACCGCCGGTATTTTGGTTATTTTGTTCTAAAGCTGAATATACGTCCGCGATAGACAGGTTATAAGCTCTTAATCGCTCCGGGTCGATACTGACCTCGTATTGTTTTAGTAAACCACCGAAACTGTTGACTTCTGCCACACCGGGCGTCCCGTTCAACTGCCGGCGCACAATCCAATCCTGCATCGTACGCAGGTCCATCGTTGTGTACTTATTCTCCGCACCTTCCTTCGGATGGAGAATATATTGGTAAACCTCACCCAGCCCTGTACTGACAGGTGCTAGCTCCGGACGGCCAACCCCATCAGGAATCTCTTCTTCGGCTTCCTTCAGCTTTTCTTGCAATAGCTGCCGCGCGAAGTAAATATCTACCTCTTCTTTAAAAACGACAGTAATAACAGACAATCCAAACCGGGAGATACTGCGGATCTCTTCCGTATTTGGGACATTGGCAATGGCTTGCTCGATAGGAAAAGTAACAAACTGCTCTACCTCCTGCGTTGCTAAGGTAGGCGAAAGGGTAATAATTTGAACCTGATTGTTCGTGATATCCGGAACAGCGTCTATGGGAAGTCTGGTTAAGCTCCAAACACCCCATACAATCCATCCCAGCATAATCATCCCAACAATCAGCTTATTCTGAATACTGAATCTAATGATTTTATCTAACATGAAAGTTTTATTTGCATATAACAATCATCCCGCATATGGCTATAGGCGAGATCTCTTTAAAAATCGTTGTTATGCAATAAACTTTGGAGGTTGGAATATACAGTCTAAATAGCTCTGCGCATAAGCTATATCGTAGTAGGAATTCAATTCGATAAATTGATATTCTGTACGAATGTGTTCATTGAGGTTGATCTGATGACTTACCTGATCGGAAAGTACGATGTGGCAACAACCACATACGCACAAAGGCGAGCAATCATGAGAATTATTATGTGCTTCGGAGCTTTTATCATCACTGTTATGATGATCTCCGCTACTGTGAGCATGCGAGCAGTAAGTATGTGAAGCAGGTTCCGCAGCATCGCTCTCTGCATAATGGAAATGATCGCCACATGGCACTAAAAGCAGTGCGATGTAATAGACGATAAATGCCAATATGCATGTTCTCATTGATTTATATAATTAAGCTAATGCGCAACAAATATAAATATTTGATATTAAAACTTTGGTGTTAGATTTGATTGTAAATAATCAAAAGCCTTATGAGAGCCTTATTTTCCTTAATCTTGATACTAGTATTCGTTAATATTGGATTTTCTCAAGTCGCAGTAATCAGCAGTCCGGATGGATTTGCGAACATTCGCGAAAAACCGTATAGCAAGAGTAAAGTCGTCGCAAAGGTTAAGACTAATATGGTGATCCTTGCTTTCAATGATGACACTGGCGTTTCCAATGCTGATGCTGTCTGGTCGCAGGCTTTATTGATTAAGGATCCGATGAGCAGGCTCAACACCGAAAACGATGAGTACACTTACGGATATATCCATAGGTCGCAATATAAGTTATTGGATGATCTCAAAAATGCTGACCCCAAAGCCTTTAAATTTCAATACAAGCATAAACCCTTCAGCAAAGCAGGAAAGAAGATCGGCTATATTGACGGATCCGAGGCGATCGCGACAATCAATGGCGAGCATTACTTCGGAGCAGACTGCGGAACCCCAAAGACGGAAATCACCAAAGCTACAGCAACAATCGGTAGCAAAATAGTCGATATCCCGATGTCCTTAATCTGGGGAATACTACATGCTGGTAATGACTTCGAAATCAAAACCTATAACAACCACTACTACGTCAGTCAAGGCGTCGGCGACGGCGGCTGCTTCGCACATCTCGTATGGGTATTCGACAAAAACGGACTGGTGCAACGGTTTGTTGGGTGGCAATATTAGAGTAGTTAGTATTTAGTAGTTAGTATTAAGACCTATGCGGGTAAGTATAGATTATAGAGTAGAATATGTAATGTTTTGAACCGGGCAAGGAAGGATGAAAGGATGAACAGGATTGTACTTCCTTCAACCCTCTTTTCTTGCTTGAGAACAACAGATTATTTCTCATAATTTATTAAAAAGAATAATAGCCAGCAACCAATAATGGAAAGCTCCGCAAGGAAACTGTCTAACTAAAACCTAATAGCAGCCATAGGTCTAACTACTAAATACTAACTACTAACTACTACTTCACAACAAAATCATTCAAATAAATCTTTTTTCCTTCGGCGAATAGCACTTGGGGTTTGCCGTTTGTCCAGAGCACTGCTGTAGATTTTGTTCCGTTGAGGTAATTTCCGAGAACATATACCTTGCCGCTTACCACTTGTATTGCAGTGGCGGTGATACTTGCTGCTCCGCTTAGCTGGTAAAGTTTTGTTTTATTCTTATAGACTACAGATGTGCCCTTGCCGCCGTTACCGAAGTTGGCGACAAAATAGTAATCCGTCCCGACCATGATTCCTATAACGTCTGATGCAAAGTCTCCTAGAGGCAACTTGAATACTTCTTTCCGATTTTTCCATACCATTGCCGCGTCGGAACTGCTATTATAGTTTGCGTGGCCAAGCACATAAACATCCTTATTAATGGCATGTATAAAGTCTGCGTAGGTATTCGGACCGGCAATCGACATTGCCCATTCATTGTTAAACATATGCGCATTGCTTGCAAACCGTCCTGCTAGGTAGGGCTCCCCTGCAACTTCCGTAATCGATGTTAGTTCGGACTGTGCCAAACAACATGCTTTTGTCTTCTCCACTCCGTTCGTCCATAGATACAAGCCGGAAGCTCCGTTGGAATCTTTAGTTCCCCCTATATAGACATTACTCCCAATTACATTGATTGCCGTGCCTTTATTACTATTTCCTGCCTGTGTTAGGAATGAAATCTTACCATTCTTCCAATAGGCAACACGCTGCTGCCCTGTCGATGTCTTCTGATAACCTGTAATATGTGCTTCCTTCTTGTTTACCGCTGCAATGGCTAATGCATCTGAACGCAATGAGGGAGAAAGAAGAACAAGCGAGTCATCAACGCTTAAGATAGCATTTCGATCGGCACCTTTATAATCTGTTTGATACCTATAGCCGGCATAGAAAAATGTCAACGGCTCGGGTGTCGGTGGTTTTGGTGTCTCTGGAGTTTCGGGCTCTGGCGTCTCTGGATCAACAGATTTCTTGCTACATGCACTGATGACAGCCAACATACCGAAGGCGACAATCACACTTCTAAAATTCAATTTTCTCATAATACTCATCTATGCTAAGAACCACACAAAGAAAGAACCAACTACCCGAAAAAATAAATGGAACCTTAGCATAATTATATAAAAACGTTATAGAACGAGTGAATACACGGTTTTAGGCTATCTACTTTATATCTACATGCTATAGTTTATTACAATATCTCGAGCTCCCTCGATAAATCGGGTACTCCACTAATTAAAAAGCGTCTTTCATCATATTGTTTTTCAATCCCTTACATATATTCTCAACTTTAATACATCTTATTAATAAACCACTAAACTTAAAGTCATGAATAACGATGTATTTAAGATTATGGAGGATCTAAAATGGAAAGCCGTAGGTGTAGATCCCAGCACTGGCCAGACTCCAAATAATCAATTTGTATCATTTCTCCCTATTGGACTACCCATCCCGGAAGAAGATTTCAGAAATCCATGGACACCCACTCAATCCAACCTTGCCGAAGCGATGAAGTTTGCTAGAGAGAATAAATCGGGAACGACTGATGCCACGGATCCGGCGAATTCCGAAGCAGCCTCTGTGTCGGCAACTTTGGAAGACATCATGCTCAAGGATGCTGCTATCGGACAATCCATGAATGCTTATCTACAAACCTTCTCGCTTACAGATACTAAGATTTCTATTGACGACACCTATCGTGCTTGGCCCAACGCTGCGAAAGTCAATGACACATGGTATGCCATCATCAACGGCGCTAGTGGTGTAGAATCAGGTTTGGAAGCCAATGAAAACATCAAGGCGGCCTTGCAACGAGCTGAAAAAATAATGGTTGATGAAGAAGGTAATGACAGCCCAAAATATGCTAAATACAATCAATATCGAGATGAATATTATGACGCTGTAAGAGAGCGTGATCGACAGTATGCGAATGCACTAACCGACCCCATGAAGTTCAACTTATGGCCAATGCAGGGAAAAGTCTACCAGGATGACATTGATTATGCATGGGACAAATGGCAGGCACGCGGTGCCAAGCAAGAAATTGAAGAAGCAATGGCTTTGCTATCAGCTCAAGGAATTGACCCAGCTATCTTGATGATTCGGCGTGCTAAAGTCAAATACGAAAATAGCCTGATCAATGCGCCAGGCGTCGGCAATCTTCCATATACCTTTATTACGCCGAGCAAATGGTACTCCAAGAATGGTCCCGGATGGAATACCTATAGCCAAACCGACTATCATTCTGAAAAATCCTTTGATACGCTGTCGACAAAAACAGAAGCTTCGGCTAAGATCAGTAGTGGATTTAGGCTCTTTGGAAGTTTAGGTGGATCGGTAAACCATTCCAAACAACACAGCGAAAAGCATATTAGTTCATCCTTCGAAGGACTAACGATTAATTTTTCTTATTGTATTGCCAACATCAACAGACCATGGATGGATACCACCTTGATGAACATTGGAAACTGGTTTCTTATGGGGGATTATCCGGAGGGATGTATTTCAACAGGTAAAGTGAACCAAGAGTTTAAACCCGACGATCCAAAACAGTTTGTATTGCTTCCTTCTGTCGTTACGAGCATGATTTTGATTAAAGATGTCGTGATCTCTTGGAACTCTGCTTCCTTTGATTCAAATGAAATTGCCAACACGATAAGTACAGGTGGCGCAGTTAGTTTCGGAAACATATTTGTATCCGGCAAAGGATCCGCGAGCTATCGGAAAGACGACTACCATTGGGATCAAACCATTGACCAAAACACGCGACAACTGCGGGTTGACGGCGTTCAACTTATTGGATATGTATCCTCCATTATGCCACTATCGCCGAAATTGAATGGAGCCAACTTTACGCAGAAGAAAAAAGAAGAACCTAAAAAAGAGGCAGTGAAAGAGGAGCCGGTGAAAGAAGAGCAAAAATAGGGATAAACAATCATGGACTTCCAAGAAAAACTACAAGAGTTCTTTCTTAGGCAGTATAAGGACGGACTAGAAAAAAGCAATCTGTTCATTGCTTTCGAACCCATTGGTTGCATGATCGATGAACTCGACCCTGCCGATCCGCAGAGCAAAACGAGAGCAAATGAACAACTCTCCATTCTTGCTGAACGCCTTCCTGCTATCCAAGAAAGCATGACTTTTGGCAGCTCCCGATTTACCGACATATGGGAAACGATGGTTTATTCGAGTACTTTTCGAGAGAATCTTGTAGATGATGCTGAAAAAGAAGATTATCGAAAGATATTCAACCAAGCCAAAGCCGAAACGATAGCAAAGCTTGAACAAGGAAAAAGAGCCTCTGTCGTTACAGCGACGGGTTCTTATTACCTAGTCACGGGCCAGCCCGACGCCTGGTACAATAAGGATGCATCAGTCTGGATCAGTAAATCCTTTTCTCAAAAAATACCCGAGCAAACAGCTGAACCAGACAAACCTTTTCGGTTTGACTTAAAATGGAAGCGCATTGACCAAACAAAGCTGTCGACTTCAGTCCAGCAGCAGTTCGAAGGGCTGATTAAACGGAATCCTGCTATTGAGAAGACGCAGTGGCATGAGTCTTTAGCAAAACAGCAATTGAATACGAATCTGCTCCAGGTTAAAACACAACAGATCCGACGTCCGGCTATTAACTTTCAAGTCAAGCCTATGCTCGTTAGCGAAAGCAAACCATTGTTAATAAAGCCACTCCTATCCAAGCGTTTAGCAATGACTCAAATGCTTCAGCGAGATAAGCTGTTAATACAGCAGCAGCCGGAGGCTGATCGTTTTGAACTATCTTTCGATTATTGCATGGTCAATCTACGACGTGATTGGTTTGACCGATCCCTATTGAATTGCTCCAAACTTTGGTACTCGAAAGCATTGGAAAAGAACTTTTTCTCGAATGGCATGAAAGATAGCAGCAATGAGGGCGAATTGAAATGCATGACGACGGCAATGATATTGGTCAAAAACTTGAAAATATCTGCCAACTGGTCTATGCAAGACCTTGCTCATTCGGAAGAAAGTATGAGTTTGGGCTTCTTCAATATTGCAGACAGTCGGATCAATAGTAAAAACGAATTAATAAACCCCGGGATACAGGCTTTGGGTTGGATTTGCGAAGTATTCCCAGCCTTGCCCAGCATCAGCGATCCCATTCTTTTCGAATAATATGATCATGGAAAATTTCAATACAAAAATCGCAGAACTCGCAGGGCGCGGATTCGATACTGGCCAAATCCTCAGCGAATCAGAGTTGGGTAACGGACGTGTAGCCATCTGTCAGAATTGTGTGTTATACGCTTGTCCGCATGAGCTGATATTTGAAGTTCACGGTAATATACTAATGAAATATCAGGAAGTTGGTGAAACGACATCCAGCTTAGGCTTTCCCCGATCGGATGAAATGGATGATCCCAGCGTTGCTGGCGGAAAAGTCAGCTATTTTGAATATGGCAAGATTAACTGGCAATATCCTAATGGCAGCGCAATAGAAATGTATGAATTTGTCGACCTAGATAGTTATGAACAGCAGCGTGCGCCATTGGTTGCCAAACTTCAGGAAATTGCAGACTATGCCTTTGATGCCCTTTCCGAGCCCCAAAGCAGCATTGAAAACAAAATTACCAAGGGCAGTAAGGAGTCTTGGTGTGGCAAAGCTGTTGCTTATTTTTATGCCAAAGCGGGCGTACCGAACAAGACGACTAGTCAATTTATGAATACTTCCAATATTTCATTATTCGGTTCCTATGGGAAAATGACCTTTGACCAAAATGGGGTTCTACGTAAAGACTATCGCGAAAACACGCAATTGAAAGAGCAACATATGGCACAGGATGCAGCTAGGAAAATGATTACGTTTGAAGATATTGATGCCCAATATGACCTCGATATCTTGCCAGGCGATATTGTCCTTGTCGACAATTCGGGTAAAGGAGGCGCAGACCACATCCAAATCGTTTACAAATATGATCCCGGAACTAAAATGCTGACCGTAGTCGATGGAAACGGCGGTGGATTCGCACTAGCCTCCCTCGGTATACCAAACAACGACGTCGCCCTAGCGCAAATAGCTGCTGACGGTATCCCCATATCGGCCAAAAAACAATGGATTGAAGACGAATTGGGAATATCACTGGTCTATCAGGGAAACGTCGCAGGTCATGTCGGAATCTCCTGCCATATCCTATTGCCGGAATATCAGATTCGTTACGAGGATAATACCTCCAAACATAAACGTGTATGGGCAATTATCCGGCCTTCTATTCTGGACTTGCAATGAGGAGGTATTAGATTTGAGATGGTTGTCTTGAACTAGGAAAGGAAGGAAAAGTTTGTCTTGAACCAGGAAAGGAAGGAAAAGTTTGTCTTTAACCAGGAAAGGAAGGATTTAAGGATTTGCAGGATCGGGTCTTACTACTAAGTACTAACTACTAAATACTTTCCTGGTACAATACTTCATCCAGCCTTCGTCAACTTAAAGCCCTTGTAAAACCCTTTCAAAGCCCTTTCAAACCCATACCACAACCGCTCTAAAAGGGGTATGATATGGGTTTGAAAGGGTTAAAAAAAAGTATGGAGTTGTAGGAAATCACTTCCATTGTTCAATCCATTGTTGCTCTGATTTATGGAGTTTGCTGATAGCGGGTGAATACTGTGGATCTGGCATATACCAATACAACGATTCGTAGTATTCTTTCAGTTCGGGGTCGTTGAATACATACCCACGTCTGGCGAAAGGTAGATTTCTCAATACCTTCTTTTGGAAGCTCGAGAGCGATTCTTCGAAATTAATGTTGTCGGCTTGATAAATTGAAAACGGCAGGTAAAAGTCCCTGTCCGTGCTTAGAATTTCATGGATATAGAGGTTGTGACTGTAAATGGATAGCTCCCCTTTCGGACTGAAGTTTTTCTTTTGAAAGACTAACTTTCCACTTTTCACTGCGAATTCCAAAGCGTTATGATCTAATGGTGAATTTGGCGTTGCCTTAATATCTCGAACCTTCCCTACCCCCTCAATCTTCCACTCGTCTTTGCGTTTGAAGAAAGTCTTATCAATATAAAAATCTTCAAAATCCTCCATCTCTATATTCAATGTAAAGTCGTCGATTTGCTTATTTGCCCAACGGTTTGCTGCGGTAAGCACATAGTCGAATTGAAAGTTATACTCGATACCGCCGGACACATCGAAGGTATAGGTATGTTTAACGATGTTCTTTCCTTTCTTAAACTTGGCTTTGAAATGGTAAACGTAGAAAAAGTCTACGTAGTTGCCACTCGTGCTGCCATCGAAATTCGCAAGGTCGATGGTCTTGATTTTTCCGTTCTGATTGTAAAGTGAATCAGCAACATAGGCGACCTGATATTTCAACGGACTTCCATTCATATTTACTGTGAAATCGCGCATATACGGGTGAAGTCCTTTCTTAGGCGCGCCCTCCACGTCCCCACTTGGCGATATGGCTTCAAAACCAACGATTAGTTCTTTTTCGCGGGAAGGATTGAAGAATTCGTAGTAAACTGTGACTTCGATCAATTTATTATTGAATTTCTTTACTGTTAGTATTTCCTTTTGTATGGAAATATCGGTTTCATGAATGGGTATTAATTGGTTTCCAGCAGCAAAGTAAGCACCATCATTCGCGAATGCGCTCAAACTGAGCAACAGGAATAAAAAAGACAGGAGATGTTTTGGGATCATGGGGTTCGTTATTTTTCTATATTTTTCATAGGATCAATCAAATAGGACTGATCTATTAAATATAAAAATTATTAATCGACGAATTTGTAAAAAAGGGGAAATCTGTAGCCGTTTATCGAGCGTCAGACGCTGCGTCGAGCAGTTTGAAAGCTGTCTTATTTCAAAAGAAAAAGCAGCGAGTATTCCTCAGCTGCTTTTCTCATATTAAAATTTATTTTGGTATTACCAACCTGGATTTTGTCCAAGGTCAGGGTTGATTACCAAGTCGCTGTTTGCGATTGGTTTTAAATATTTGCGATCTTCAAATTTTCGATTTTCATCGACACGCCATAGGATATGACCTTTGGTTCCTTGACTGAGTTTAGCAGCTTTCCCATCTACAACGAAGTAGGATACTCCTTGCTTCGGGCTTGCCGGTGTTTTTGCGACAAACGATACATCAGGAGTACCATTGCCATCTAAGTCCATTTCCTGATCCATTGCCGGCACGTAAATACCCTTCCATGGCATTTCTAGCAATGTTCCCTTTTTCCAGCGCATTAGATCATCATAGCGTAAGCCTTCATAACAAAGCTCGATGCCCCGTTCGCGACGCACCTCTAGTAAAAACTTATCGCTTATCTCAGGGAAATACACTTGCTGTAGATACGTATCTGCTGTTTCAGGCTGCTTTGGATTAACGCCGGCACGCTTTCTTAGAGCAGCGATCGTTTGTTCCCAAATACTGGTATTTCCGGCCATTTGTCCTAGTTCAGCAGCAGCTTCCGCATAGTTCAATAACACTTCGGCATAACGCAACATCGTAATAGAGTTATAGGCTTCGGCTATTCCATCCAGTCTTTTATCGTCTAAGCTGAATTTTAAGATATGATATCCTGTAAATGTATAGCCAAAGTTTGCTGGCGCAGCGGATCCGTCTGAGCGCTTGTATCCTAAGCCACGGATAGTTTGTGATAGACGTGCATCGCGACCTTTCATTTCCTCGACGAACAACAGTTCGTCAAAACCTGCTTTATCAGTAAATCTCGTGCCGTCGGCATTTAAGTAGGTATTAACAAATTGTTTGTTCAAGCCCCAGCGAGCACCATAGGTCGCTGAATTGAACTTCCAGGTAACCTCATGCCAGCGCTTTAATGCATTGTTATAGGTATTGGCCCACATAATCTCGGCAGCAACCGGATTTTCGCTGGTGAACAATGTGCGATAATCTGTCGTTGGATTACCCGTACTATATAGCGAATACTGTTTTGAATCCATTACTTGTTTTGCTGAGTTTAATGCTTCGGTCAGCCACTTGTCTGCTGTGTTAGCCAATCCAATCTCGCTGTGGTATTTACGGTAGGTTCCTTCGAACAAGCAGATGCGCGACTTGATTCCCAAGGCTACCCATTTGCTGATCATGGAAGATGTATTATCCTTCTTGTCGCGAATATTGGCTACTGCATAATCCAAGTCGGCTAAGACAGAGTCCATAACCGCTGCACGAGGATCTCTTTTTTTGTACAGCATATCTCTATCATCTGTTGAGAGTGGTTTGCTATACCATGGCACATCGCCGTAGTCTTTTACCATATCAAAATAAAATAAGGCTCTGTAAAATCTAGCGATTCCAGCGTAGTGTTTCCGAGCAGCTTCGGGGATTGCCGGGTTATCATACTTACTTAAAAAATAGTTGATGTTTCGGAGCTTAGTCCATGACCAGCCTCCCTGATCGATCGGCGTAAAGCTTCCGGAGATGAACTTTGGGGAGTTGTTTTTCGAGGTATATTCGCCCATTTCATCTGCCTGCACAATGGCAAGCGCTGATGGCGTAAATTGTTGATAGAACGAATTGCTGTAAAGCTGTAAGTCAGCTTCTGTGTTGAAGAAACTATTAGGCACCAATTTGTCGAATGGTTCCCTGTCGAGGAAATTCTTACTACATGCCGAGCACAGCAATGCAGCAAAAGCTAATAAACAATATTTTATAGATGGTTTCATCGTTGTAGATTTAGAATGTGACATTTAATCCGAAGGTGTAAGATTTCAATTGTGGGTAAGCATAGCCTTCTGCTTGGTTGTTCGTTAAGTCACCAATAGGTTTCTCGATCACTTCCGGATCAAAGTTGTCTGTGTGTTTGAATAATCCTGAGAAAGTGAATAGATTCTGTCCGGTTACAAATACCTGAACATTGGCTAGCTTCGATTTTTGCAACCAACTTTTCGGCAGGCTGTAATCAATCGTAATATTTTTAACGCGTAAGTATGAGATATCTTGCAAGTAACGCGTTTGCGGGGCACCTAATGAACGGTCCGTTCCCAAGGCAGTATAGCCTCTATATCTTGGGAAATAAGAATCTGGATTTTCCTCCGACCACATATCCTCCATCATTTTGGTTGGCTGATAACCATATGGACGGTTATACGGTCCCCAAAATAAACCTGCTTCGGGTGCAAAATAGTAATCTCTCTTACCGATACCTTGGAAGAATGCAGACAGTCCGATGCCATTCCAACGGCCGGAAAGGTTGAATCCGAACTGATAGCGTGGAGAATTATTACCGATTATACGGCGATCGCCCGGATTATCTACTGTATTATCACCGTTGTTAATCACACCATCGACTTCTCCATTCGCATTCGGTAAGTCAGCAAACTTCAAATCTCCCGGCAGCCATACATTGTTATTCGAGTTGCGAATAAAACTTTGATCGGCATGGTTTTTCACATCTTCTTCTGAGGTGAAAAATCCCAGGGTTTGATATCCCCAAATTTCGCCAATTTCTTGTCCTACATAATAAGAACTCAATAATTTCCTCGGATTGTTAAAGCGAGTGATGTTAGATTTACTGTCCCATAAGGAACCGTTTATCCCCCAATTGAAGGGTTTGCCGGCAAGTTCAAATTGATTGTTATAATTAACGGTTAGTTCCCATCCTTTTGTCGACAGATCGGCAAAATTACCATAAGGAACTGCGGCGCCAAATACGGCAGGAAGCGGCTCGCCTATGGTAAACATATCGTAGGTTTTACGATTGTACCAATCAAAAGTTAGGTTTAAGGCATTATCAAAAAAGCCAAGATCTGCTCCCACGTTGAATGTCGTCGATCTTTCCCAGGTTAAGCCTTCAGGAATGACACCAGGTATAGAAGTATAGCTCGGTTGAACACCGCCTAAAATAACACCTGTTTTTGCGACACCCATTTGCTCTTGATAGCGGTATGGACTGATATTTCCATTTCCAAGCGAACCGTAGGATGCTCTAAACTTTAAGTTGCTGACCAAAGGCTTCGCATCTTCAAAAAATGATTCATTCGATACAACCCATCCCGCGGACACCGATGGAAAGAAACCAAAGCGTTGATCTTCCGGGAATTTCGACGATCCGTCGTAACGCCCATTTAGCTCCAGCAAATATTTATTGGCGTAAGCATAATTGAAGCGATAGAACAAGCCAATATATGCCCATTCATTACCGCCGCCGCCGATATTGAAATTTAAACCATCCATTAGGTTAAAATCGGGTTTATCGGGCAATATGATTCCGTCGCGTTGAGCATCTAGGTTTTTGAAGGTTTGCTCTTCGACGTTGTAGCCAATTAATGCATTGATGTCATGTTTGTCAGCGAACTTTTTCATGTAGTTTGCTGTGATGTTTCCTGCAAGATACTTTTTACGGTCGCCGAGCTGTCTTAGTAAGCTTCGACCAAAGCGGTCGATTACCCCCGGCGAATTACTATAATTCACATAGTTGTTGGTTCTGGTATCATCTTGCCAAGTTCTTGCGTAGGTAAGATCGCCCTTCAATGTTAATCCTGCCAGCGGTTTGATGACTACGCCTGCTGTGTTTCGAATCACGGTATTATTGAGATCGGAAGCATTTATGCCTTCCATATACGATGCAACACCGGTATAAATTGCGGTATGGGTATAGGTCCCATCGGGGTTATGGATAACCGCCATAGGATATCCTTGGTGCTCAAAATTTCGCCAAATATTTCCGTCTCCATCTGCAAACATCGGATAATGATAGTCATACGATGAGATTTCCATATTATTTTGGAATGTTAACCAGTCGGTTACTTTGATATCGCCTTTTCCTCGGACGTTGTATTTGTTGAACTTATCCGGATTGAACTGGAACAAACCTCCTTGATGATAGTAGCGCCCGGATAAGAAATAGGATGCTTTATCGCCGCCACCCGATACGCTCATCGCCTGTTCGGTCGCAGGCATGTCGTTGCGATAAATGATGTTGTACCAATCGGTATTACCGAAATACTCGTAGCGCTTCGTTGCAGGATTGTAAACGACGTCCTCACCGTTCGGGTTTTCGTCATGCTTCCGCAAAGCCTCTAAATACTCCAATGAGAATGGATAGACGTTGTTCACGGAAATTGGAGTCGATTTATAGTCGTACCATGCATTAAAGGCATCGTTAAAGTTCTTCGCCCATTGGTAGCCATTCGTCACGAGCTTAGGTTCCACTACCCTATTATTGATAGAGAAATTCGAGTTTAAAGTTACAGTAGCCTTTCCTGCTTTGGGGGTCTTTGTTGTGATCAATACCACCCCAAACGCGGCACGCGAGCCATAGATAGCCGCCGAAGACGCATCTTTTAAAACGGTCACACTCTCGATATCGTTCGGATTGATCATATTTGGATCGCCTTCAACACCATCAATCAAGACCAAAGCACTACCACCCGCACCGATGGAGGTCGTACCACGTACGTTAAAGGTCGCACCGCGAGTTGGACTTCCGTCAACCATCTTTAAGTTTAAATTGGGAAGAGCGCCTTGCAACATCCGACTCAGACTAGAAGAAGGACGATTCTCCAGCGTTTCGGAGGTAATCTGCGATACAGCGCCCGTTAAATTGACCTTCTTTTGCGTTCCGTATCCAACCACAACGACTTCATCTAAGTCATTTTTGTTGTCTAGCTGCACCAGCACGTCGTCAGCATTGTTTGTAACAGCATGTGTTTTCGTGTTAAAACCGACGTAGGAAACGACTAATGTAGGATTTTGTTTAGGTGATTCAATCGTAAACCGACCCAACTTATCTGTCGCTGTACCGCGGTTAGTGCCCTGAATAGCAACTGTTGCATTTTCAATGGGATTGCCGCTTCCATCAACGACTTTTCCGCGTATGGTTTGCTGTAAAACATTGCTGTACAATAGTTCTACGCTTAGTTTCGATTCTTTCCCTTGTATCGGTAAGGACAATGCCATCCCTGCCAATAGGAATATTGGTATACATTTTTTCATAAAAAATAGAAAGTTAGTCTACTATGAGATTATTTTGAAGGTCGCCTTTTTATCACTAGGGTGGTCGGTTGAAGTTGAAGTCGACACGAAAGGGTTAGCCTCCTTTCCATGGTCGATAACAAGTGGCAGAAGCAAGTTTCCTTGGTTTCTCCTGTAAAATGAAGCGGCGATTAAAGGCCTTAAAAACGTAGCTGTAATAGTCATCGTTAGTCGGTTAAGTTATGCCGACAAAGCTAATTAAGGTTTATTAAGAGAATATTAACTTCTTGTTCAATAAAAATTAAGAAAACTAAAGCGTTTAAATAGTTTAATAAGAACTTTATAAAGTTAATAACAAGCTAAGTTTTCGGTTTTTTAGAAGGGTAACAGGTTATTTTGCCTTTCGATAAGTTCTTGAAGACGATATTTTTTTGATGAATTCAATGAAATAAGTAGCGATCGGTTAGTTTCGGCTTGGCAAATTTAATTCCAGACGATACGTAAGTGTTTCAAAATACTTTCCCTATAAAAAATGCTTTCTACAGCGGGTAGATAAGTTATTGATCATTTTTATAAAGCCGCCTGTTTCAAATAGGCATTCCCCAATGGAGAGATCTCGTAACCCACAGTGTGACTAATGGTCAAGCCTAAGTTTTTGAGTTTTCGGATATTAAGCTTCAGCCAGTCTTTTTCAAACCCGGTCAATTTTGCTATGCCTGCTGCATGCAAATTAGGATTGAATTTTATCGTTAAAAGCACTTCGTCTGTCCAAGATCCCACTCTACTATAGCGATCTAACCTTTCTAATTTTTGTCTCAAGTCAGCAAACTGCTGATCAATAAAACATTTATACTTTTTTGAGTAGTAAATGTAATTATTTTGACACATATTGTAGATAAGTATCCGCTTTGAATTCGATGTATCGGAAAACGTCGAAGACAATTTTTGCGAACGTATGATTAAGCTTTTTGAGAATCTCTTCCTTATTCCCTTTGATAGTCAAAGTTAGTTTAGTTTCCTTTAGGGTGAAAACAAAGCCGATTTGTTCAAGATCTTTAAGGTTGTCGTAATAGAGGATTTTTTTCTTTAGCAGCTGCTTTATTCCTGGTAGATTGACCTTTGCGGTGTTATTTGCATAGCTAATGGAAAAATAGAAATTGTCGTTTTTTATTAAGATAAGTTTCAGGTGCTTGACTTTCTTATCAAGTAACTGCTCTAGAATATCGGCGAATAGACTCTTGTCCTTTTGCGTTGGTTCTTCAACGATGCGATTGAGCTTTTCCAACTCTTCTCTCGCACTTATAAGCTCGCTCTGGAAATATTCCCGCATTTCGCTCGATGGTTCGGATGCGATGTCGATCTCTATCCTCGCTATATTTCGTTTCCAAAACGCCTTTTCATTATGTAAAGGATCGTCGAGCTCTCTTAGCTTATATAGACTTGAAGATACTTGCTCGAGAGCTTCCGCATGATAATGTGCACTTAAATACTCGTTATCTGAGATTGCTTGATCAATAAGCTTTGTTAGACGATCTCTTTCTTCCGAAAGCAAGGAAATTAGGAAGGGAAGATTAGAATCGTCTTTATACATACGGCTTCGTTTCTTTAAGCAGTTCAATTCTTTTTTATGCTAGTAACTTCATCGCAAAAGTCGGTATTGACAACAAATTGATTAATGCTAATTTAGTTTAATTTCCCAACACATGCTCAATTACGCTTGCAATTTCCTTCGAACTGAACGGATTTTGACCCGTGATTAAATTACCGTCGCTAACAACATTGGACGTCATTGGAATGAACGCTTTTACAAATGTTACATCTCTTTCTTTGATAGAAGCCTCCAGGTTAAAAGGAACTTCATTTTTTCTTCTGGCGATACTTTCTTCAAACCAATCAAAACCAGTTAATCGCTTTCCTGCAATTAAATACCTGTCGTTAGAAAGCTTTACGTTCAATAATCCGCCAACACCATGACATATTGCTGCGACTATTTTTCCGCTCTCATAGTGCCCTCTTACCATAGCTTGCAAAGTACCGTTTTGAGGGAAATCATACATCGTTCCGTGCCCTCCCGCCAAATATAAACAATCGAACTTTTTATTCTCAACTTCTGCGAGGCTTGCAGATTGGTTAAGTTCCTTCATGAAACTTGGCGAACTGTTATATTCCTTCGTGATCTTGTCCATCACAAACTGCTTTAAACTTTCAGGATCGATTGGTACTTTTCCTCCTTTGGGACTTGCGATAGTAACCGTCCAACCCTTCTGTTTCGCGGTATGATAAATGTGTGTGATTTCGCTCAGCCATAAGCCGGTTTCCAATCCACTCTCGTAATGGGACACATTAGTTACTACTAGTAATATACTCTTCATAGTTGATGTTTAATGGTTTCAAATAACAGCTTTTCTCTAGTAAGCTTTGCATATCAGAGTCCGCTTTTACGCTAAAGTATTTTTGCATAGTGCCCGACGAATTGAACGAAGCTCTAAAGTCTAAAGGGGAAACTGACGTTTTCTCAGGCTTCCCGATTTGTCCATTTCCTAATTATATATCGCTTCCGTTTCGCTGCTCTTTTTTAATTTGCTCTATCCCTTCTTTGTATGTGGTAACCTGAAAGTTAGGAAAATGATTTTTGAACTTCGAATCGTCGAAGATATTATCATAAGCATATCTAGGCAACAGCTCTAATAATTCTTTTACTTTGGGATTAAACCATGCGGCAATTTTGAAAAAAACCTTAGGTAGTACGAGGTATCGAAATGTTTTGTGATAGACTTCAGAAGTCAAATCTATTAATTCCCGATAGGTCGGATGCGTTTCATCAACTGGTAAATGCCAAGTTTGACCATAGGCCGTAGGCGTATTTCCGATTAGTGCAGTTGCGCGACTAGCATCAGGCGTCCAGATTAAACTTCTTCTTTTTCTAGAACTTATCGGCACAATCAGCTTCTTCTGCTTTTGGATATTGTCGAAAATAAAGCTGTTGGTTATACTTTGCGTTTTTCCTGGTCCATAGAATTCGGGAGCTCGACAGATTACCACTTCCAAGGTATTATTATCTATTTCCTCTTGCAGCATGTCTGCCATTAGTTTCCTAACCTTTCCTTTTCGACCCAGCGGGCTAAACGGGGTTTCCTCGGTCAATACCTTATCGTCCTGCGGATACATGTAAGTGTTATCAAAAAACACCAACTTGGCACCGTTTATTTTGCACGCTTCAATAACATTACTAAGAATTGTTGGAAAGGTTCTTTCCCATAAATCAGAATCCATTGGTAATCCTAGGGTGAAATAGGCAATTTCCGCCCCTTTCACTGCCTGGATTGCCTCTTCTAGATTCAACAAGTCCGCAGAAAAGACTTCATCTGTTTCATTCACCTTTTTAGCTGTTCGACTTACGATCCTTATGCTAGAGGTAAAATTTCGATTTAGCTCTCTAGCCAATTCCTCGCCGATCTGTCCGTTGGCACCTAATATAACTTGCATAAAATCTTATTTACTATTTTCTATTATTGAACAAAGTTCTAGTATTTAATGAACTGAAAAGTAGCTAAAATAAGTGCAGTTGTAACAGATTTACAGATTACACGAGACGCTTTGCTTTCAGGTCTTTCAAAATACCTTTCCTACAGAAAATGCTTTCTACAGAAGCTAGAAGTTCGCACTATGTAACGAATCCCCAAGCTTAGTTGTTAGCAAGTGTAATAATTCCCTTCCTTAACGTAGTTTAATGTCACCTCCGTCTGCCATTAAAGTTTGCCCCGTCATATATTTACTATCTTCACTAAGTAAAAATGCAACTATCGGTGCAACATCGGTTTGAGGGTCTCCAAAGCGCCCTAAAGGAATTTGTTCAACAACGTGTTTATAGTCTTCTGGAAACTGTTCTTTCCATTTCTCAACCCCTTCGGTAAACGCTAAAGGACAAACAACATTTACCCGAATATTATCTACTGCCCATTCCGTTGCAGCTACACGACTTAACCCTCTTATAGCTTCTTTGGCCGCAGCATAACTCGCTTGAAATCTACTCCCTTGCAGTGCGGCACCCGAACCAAAGTTGACGATAGAGCCCTGCGATTGTTTTAATTCTTTGTATGCTGCTTTCATAAAGTTAAGCGTTGCATTAAAACCTGTTCCAAAAGAAATTGCCCAGTCGGCTTCCGTAAGTTCAAGAAGTGGTTTTTGCCTGGAAACATGAGCGTTATTTACCAATCCTGTAAGTTTTCCAAACTTGCTTACCGCTTTTTCTACAGCTTCCTGCGCAACTGCTTCTTGAGATACATCACCTTTTAAAAAAAAGACTTTTCCAGGGTTTTTTGCTTCAATATTTTTGCCTGCTTCTTCATTAACATCCACGGCAATCACAGAAGCTCCTCGTTTAACAAGTTCGCTGGTAATTCCACCACCTATTCCGGCTGCCCCGCCGGTTACAATTACTACTTTATTATCAAGTGTACTCATATTTATCGAATTTTGTGTTTTACATTGTTGCTAACGGTTTGCGGCTTGGTTATTCGTTTTATTTATTCTAAAAAATCTTCAAATATCAGTTCTTTGTTAGAGTTGCTTATTGCTATTCCCCTAAATGTTGCTAAATAACCTTGAGTTCCACTTGAGTGAAAAATTCCCGAACAAAGGAGCTTTCAGTTTCATAATGTTGAACATTTTCTTACTAAATATTTCTCAGTTTCTGCTTGATATAATAACGATTCTATGGAAGTATTGTTTGTATTAAGATTGTCCGCACTTTTCATTTTAGTGATTGCATTTTTATTTGTCTTGCTCTGATATTTTCAACGTGAATGTGTGATAATAATCGACAATAGCAGACATCTATTAACTGATCATCTATCGATTAGACAAAAACTATTTTTACAAAAGCATTGAATTTATTGAGAACTTAGGATTAAATGAAAAAGAAAAGAATGCCTTTAAACGCAAAAGAGCAACTGTAAACAGTTGCTCTTTCATCTTTCGCGGAGAGGGAGGGATTCGAACCCTCGATACAGTCATCCCGTATACAGACTTTCCAGGTCTGCTCATTCGACCACTCTGACACCTCTCCTGAGAATGTGGGTGCAAATATATAATTTTTCGTAACTTAAGCATCATTATATTTCAAAATAATTCTTAGCGGGCTGAAACACAATGAAACGTATTTTATCTATTGACGGTGGTGGTATTCGCGGCATTATCCCAGGGATGGTTGTGGTTTCATTGGAGGAACGAATCAAACGCTTTACTAACGACCCTGAGGCTCATATCGCTGACTATTTTGAATTCTTTGCGGGCACCAGTACCGGCGGCTTGCTGATCGCCCTACTACTTTGTCCGGATGCTGAAAACAGTCATCGCCCGAAATACACAGCCAAGCAAGCCCTCGATGTTTATTTAGAGCATGGTACCGAAATATTCACCACCAGCAGCTGGAGACGCTTCTTAAACCAGTTTGGACTGTTAGCGGAACTTTACGATGAAAAAGTGCTCGAAAAAATAGTATGTAACTATGTAGGCGATGTTAAACTCAGCCAGCTCATCAAGCCCTGTTTAATGACTGCCTACAACATCGAACTTCGAAAAAACCACCTCTTTAGGCAGCAGAAAGCAATCTCCCATGGTCCATCCCGCGACTACCTTGTGCGCGATGTATGTCGGGCGACCACTGCCGCACCCACCTATTTTTCCGTAGCGCAGATCTTTTCACTCGCCGGAACGCGCTACCCATTGGTCGACGGCGGTGTATTTGCGCATAATCCGAGCATCTGCGCCTTGATTGAAGTGCTAAAAACCTTTCAGACCTTCAAGATAGATGATGTACATATCCTTTCCCTAGGTACTGGTCTAGCCAAAAATGCTTACAATTACGATGACTTTAAAAAGAAGAAAGCCATCTCTATTGGACCTGCATTAGTGGATATCATGTCTAGCGGATCATCAGAATCCAACGATTTCTTCCTGAGGCAATTGTTCCGGTCTATTAAAAAGACAAACAACTACATTCGATTAGAACCAACGAATCTCTCATCTATTGAACCCTCGCTAGATGCGGCATCAAAAACTAATATACAGAAGTTGGTTTCCTTAGCCGACAAACTGATTAGTGAAAATGAAGACTTGCTGGATGCCTTAGCGAGAGACCTGATCGCTGATAAAGAAAATATAGAGAAGAAGGAAGAGAAACAAGGATACTCTGTTTGGAAATTCTTAAGGGAAAAACTTTAACTCGCTAGTTTGCCTGACACTACATAATACTTTTATGTGAACTTAAGGATCTATGAAATCTATAGCAAGAATGAAACAACAGAGAAAGAGCGTTTTAAGCTTATAACAAATCTGAACAACCGCAAACGTTAACTCAATTTCTCATTACGACACTTTCCTGATAGAGCCTTTCCAAGATTTTCACTATCTTACGGACGTCAACAAAGATCACAAAAAGACTATCTACAACATGGCAAAAACTATCGCTCTAATCGCACATGATGGTAAAAAGGCAGAAATGGTGGCCTTCGTCAAAGACCATCAGGAGGAACTCGCCAAAGCGCATTTGGTAGCAACCGGAACGACCGGCTCCTACATTCAGCAAACCGGTTTAGAAGTTGAGTTGAAACTTAGCGGTCCGAAGGGTGGTGATGCACAGATTGCGGCGATGGCTGCTGAGGGAAAAATCAATGGAATCATCTTCTTCCGCGACCCACTCGGCAAGCATCCACACGAACCCGATATACAAATGCTAATGCGTATCTGCGATCTATGGAACGTACCGCTAGCAACAAACCCTGCAACAGGATCACTAATTATTAAAGGACTTTTAGAATATCAATAACATATGGCAAACGAAGTACAGGTTACTATAGAGGAAGAGAATTACACAACGAAAGTAGCCTACGGCGATCTATCCATTTTAGCAGACGAACCCCTAGATCTAGGTGGCCAAAATAAAGGCCTCACCCCTACCCAATTGCTCCTGTCCTCCATAGGCTCTTGCAAAGTTATCACCATGCGTATGTATGCAAATCGCAAGCAATGGGATGTCAAAAAAATTAACATAGACTTAAGCAGTGAGGTCGTAAAAAGCGACCTGCAACAGACGACTTACGTTAGATGTCATATCAGCTTTGAAGGAAATCTTGATGAAGATCAGATTAAAAGACTTTATATAATCGCTGATAAATGTCCAATCCACAAGATGTTACAGCATCCAATTATCATCGAAAGTAATGTAATTGATACAACAAAATAGCCGGAAAATTGTTGAAGATTGTATATTTGCGCTCGGATAAAGAAGAACCCTATGCCTTTTATTAGCGAACATACTTTTACCAGCCCATTCCAAAACTTTACACGCGAGGAGTGGAAACGGTTGAATGGTCAGTTGAGTAATATGCTAGCTGAAGAGGATTTAGGTGCGCTGCACGCCTTAAATGAGCCTTTAACGATGGAAGAGATCGAAGATATCTATATTCCATTGGCGCATCTCTTGGACGTACATATCAGCGAGTTTCGGGAGTTGCATCGCCGCAGCAATGACTTCTTCCGCCGCAACAACCGCAAACTTCCGTTCATCATCGGCATTGCAGGATCGGTCGCTGTCGGGAAAAGTACCACAGCGAGGGTTTTACGCAAGGTACTATCGCTATTACCGAACAAACCTAAAGTAGAACTGGTCACGACAGACGGATTCCTTTATCCCAACAAAGAACTCATACGTCGTGATATCCTCAATAGAAAAGGATTCCCTGAAAGTTATAATACCAAAGAATTGCTGCAATTTCTTTCCGATGTGAAGTCTGGAAAATCATCATTAACGGTTCCGATCTATTCCCACCTGGAATATGATGTGTTACCGCAGGATAAGATTACGATTGCACAGCCTGATATCTTGATTGTCGAAGGGATCAATGTCTTGCAGGTCAACTCGCGCAGAAATGGTGTCTTCGTATCCGACTTCTTCGATTATTCCATTTATGTAGATGCTGACGAAAAGAATATTGTAGCTTGGTACATCGATAGATTTGAATCCTTAAGAGCCACTGCCTTTCAGAACGAGAAATCATACTTCCATAAATATGCGAACATGAGTGTAGATGAAAGCGTGGAAATGGCAACCCGCATATGGAATGAAATCAACCGACCAAACCTACATGAAAACATCCTACCTACTCGATACCGTGCAGATCTCATCTTAAAGAAAGGTTCGCATCACTTTGTCAAGCGTGTGAAGGTTAGGAAGATTTAAGTACCCTACGCTCAAATTTGATTACTTCTTTTAATATTTCGTTCTCCAACTGCCTATGCATCCGATTGCTGTTGCTTACTGCATGAAGATCTAACTTATAACGAACGAAGTCTTTTCCCAATTCAACCACCTTAAGCTGGAAATCATCGGGCTTATCACTTAAATTAGGATGCGTTGTCAAACTTACCCGTAGCGCCTCTTCCAACTCTTCCACCTCTAGCGATGCCTGCAAAGGCAGCTCAAATCGGACGGTGAACAAACTCGATTGGTGTGCCGAGAGGTTCATAAAAGTGGAAGTAAAAACCAAATTGTTGGGAACCATAATAATATCATCTTCCTCATCCTGCAACACAATATTCGCGAAGGTAATATCGACAATTCTTCCTTTTTGATCACCCACCTTAATACGATCGCCTACAGAAAGCTGTTCGGAGAACATCACAATCAATCCGGAAATCATGTTGGTGATATAGTCGCGGAATAAAACCGCAATCGCCATCGCAACGATCGTTAAGCTCGTGATAAAATCCTTAGGATTGATACCAAAGCTGATCAATAGGGCGATCAATGCAAAAACTACATTTAATACAGCCGTCAATCTGTTTACCCCTAAAACAAAGTTCCCACGCACCGCACGCTGCTTATGTCGCGCATTATAAAGAAAGATGACTACATAACGTATCACAGAAAGAAAGATACTTGGGATCAAGAAGCTGTAAAAGCCTCGCATGACCTGAACAAGAGTTTTTTGCTGCATTATTTCTTTACCCAGGTAGGTATCAGCGGCAATCAACCCGATCACTAAAAATATTTTTAGCAAAAAAACATATGGAAATCTAGGTTTGTTGTCTTCAGCCTGTGCAATCATGCCGATGAAGTTATTAAATTTTAACTACTGCACAAAACTGCAATCTCCACAACGACGCTATTCCGCTCAAAATCAGTAAATAAATAAAGACTAGCTCGTATTACCCCGTTTAACCCAGCAATTTAGTTTTCATAATTTCTTAAAAAACAATTAACTTAGCTTCGCCTATGTTGGCAGCTAATAGTTTATGATGGAAACAACATTTGATTTTGAAAAGCCTATCGCTGATTTACAAACTCAAATCGAAAAGGTAAAGCAAGTAGAAGAAAAAACCAAAGTAGATATGGGAGCAACAATCCGCGAACTGGAAGAAAAACTTGAACAAACTAAGCTTGAGGTGTACAACAACATGACCGGATGGCAAAAAGTGCAAATGTCACGCCATGCCGACCGCCCTCAAACTTTCGACTATATTGACCTTATCTGCGACGATTTTATTGAATTACATGGTGACCGTACAGTAAAAGACGATAAAGCTATCGTTGGTGGCTTTGCTTCTATCGCTGGGCAACCGGTAATGGTAATTGGACATCAGAAAGGTAAAAACACGAAAGAGCGTCAATTCCGTAACTTCGGAATGGCAAACCCTGAAGGCTATCGCAAGGCTTTACGCTTGATGAAGATGGCAGAGAAGTTCAACAAACCTATCGTTACATTAATTGATACGATGGGTGCTTATCCAGGACTAGAAGCTGAAGAGCGCGGTCAAGGTGAAGCAATCGCTAGAAACCTACTGGAGATGTCGGTGCTTAAAGTGCCGGTAATCTGTATCGTAATTGGCGAAGGTGCATCAGGTGGAGCTTTGGGTATTGGTATCGGCGACCGCGTATACATGTTGCAAAACACTTGGTATTCGGTAATCTCTCCAGAGTCTTGTTCATCGATTCTATGGAGAAGCTGGGACCACAAGGAACGCGCTGCTGAAGCCTTAAAACTAACGGCTGAAGATATGCTAGGCAATGGATTGATCGATGGCATCATCGCTGAACCCCTAGGTGGAGCACACCAAGACCCAGAAACGACAGCAATCAATGTTAAAAACAGAATCCTTGAGGATTTAGCAGTATTACTGCAAAAAGATAAAGACGCCCTAGTCGCTGAACGAATTGATAAGTTCAGTAAAATGGGAGTTGTAAATGAATAAGGGAAAGCGTCTGAAAAGACGCTTTCTTTTATTTAGGAGACCCCATTACGTTACGCTGCCCTGTATAACTGGAACCCTTTAGTGAGAGGGCTCTAGGCATTGGCGTTATATATAGCGCCTAAAATCAATTTCCTTTGTATGGAATTGGATCTACTAATTTAAATCGCAGTTGCTTTTGTTCGCCCGCTCTCTCAACGACCAAATTGATCAGGTCGCCGTCTTTGTGCTGTAGTTTATGCAACAGGTCCTTGAGTTTCATATTTTCGGTCTTCTTTCCGTTTATCTTTATCAGCACATCATCTTTCAGTACCCCTGCCCTTTCTGCGGGCGAATCCTTTCGTACCCCCGCAACCACATAAACCGGCAATAATTTAAACTCGTATTTCAATACCTGCGATTGCCAAGCTGTTACCCCGCCATTAGGATCATCTTTGTCGCGTCCTCCAATGCTGGTCGGGACTTCGCGCTGCGCCCATACCAAGCCATCATGCTTGACTTCCATGCCGCTCATATTGAATTCAAATGGCTTCCCGAAATTCTTATTCGGCTTTAAATATATCTCCTCCCCCTGATAATTCAAAATCACATGGAAGTGGCGCAACACCTGACTCCCTACAGATCCGATCCGGCTTTCCGCTAACCTAGCCGCGTGGACGGCATTGGAATCCGGATAAGAAACAATAGGTTGTTTTATCTGAAAGCCAGCCCAGTCGAATCCGGCTATCCGATTTCGCTTGCCATAGATCTCTCCATTAAAGCCACGACCGATAAATTCATAGACGCTAGGTTCTTTCACTTGAAAAGAATCCAGAACGAAGGGAAAAATCAGTAGCCCATCTGAATTGCCCATATCAATCAGCATCTTAGCATGCTCCATTCGATTATCAGCTAAACGGATATCCACTTCCGTATAAGGCCGATCGCGTTCCAAGCGAATAGGAAGTCGCGTAAATTTTCTACTGATTTTTTCCGGAAAGTTTTGCGGGTCGTATAAGCTAATCCTGTTCTTGATGTAGTCAATCTTCAGCACAAACTGCTGAATAAAGCGTGCTCCTAATATTCCATTAACGGGCATGCCGATGTGGCTGGAGATATCGAGCTCATCGCCATTGATGACAAATACATTGTGCGACGAATCCCGCAAGGTGCCGCCGATCTCCAAATCATTTGCAATGGCCATAATCCCTTCTACCCCATCCTCAATACCAATTCCAGAAAACTTCACCCGATGCACATTGTCAAGCGGAACAGTGTCCTGCTTCCCCGCAAATAGGATCGTCTCCTTGACCCCCGTATCCAACAGAAAGGAAAGCGAAACACCATTTAACTTGACAGGAACGATGATAAGATTGCCCACCAACTCAAAATCAAGATGCCGCTTCTTTGTTAAAAAAGAAAACTCGGATTGCCCATGAGCATAAAAACTCAGTAAGCACATACAAAGAAGTGCAATCAATCTCATTTATAAATGGCTATGAGTCTAATTTAAGGAAAAAGATTGGTTTCGTATTAGATGTGAGACATTAGATTTTAGATATTAGAGTATGTCTGGAACAGAAAAAAAAGGATGATAGGATTAGGGTATTGTCTTTGAACCAGGAAAAAAAGGATTTTAGGATTGGCAGGATCGTGTTAATCTTTTCATCATTTTTTTCCTGGTTCAAGACATCTTGTCGGAACAAGAGAATAGCTACCTTGACTTTCCTTCTGCTTAAAACCCTTGTAAAGCCCTTTCACTCCCCTTATATAACCCTACCAAACCCGCTCGCAAAGGGTTATGATATAGGTCAGCAAGGGATGAGAAAAAGTAATCAATAAATAATCATCAGTCTTGATCCTGATTATCTCTGCATCCTTCCTTTCTTGGTTCAGGAATAGTATTTAGTAGTTAGTACTTAGTATAAAGACCTATGCTGGCCATTCACACGCCATACCCAATCCGGCCAATCCTTGCATCCTTCCTTTCCTCAAAGATAAAACCCTACTCCAAGTACGAATAAGCGCCAAATAAAAAAGGCGCCTATTCGGCGCCATACTCTAATGTCTCACATCTAATATCTCACATCTAATTAAACCGCACTTAACACCCCTCTAAAATATCCTACCGATTCAGCAAGGCCGGCAAGCGGATCTTTCATGTCTTTTTCAAACTCTAGACTGCACGATCCTTGATAATTAATTTTCAAAAGGCCTTTTACAAATGCTGGAATATCGATTACGCCGCGTCCTAGTTCACATGTTTTTCCTTCGGCGGTTGCGGAGGTTACATTTTTAAGGTGCAGGTCAAAAATGCGGTCTTTATAGCGAAGTAAATCTTTCAAAGGGTCTTGTCCGTCGCGCATATTGTGTCCCATGTCGAAGCACATACCCACGTTTTTATCTAGCGATTTGATATTATTCCAGATGACCGTTGCATTGGGGTAGATTTTATCTTCCGGACCGTGGTTATGAATTGCATAACGAATATTTGTTTCTTTACATTTCTGAGAAACATAAGGTAGATCTTTAATTTCAGGAATGCCCACAATCAGATCAACCCCTACCCGTTTTGCATAATCGAATGCTTTATCGATATCTTGAGTTGACTTCGTATAAATTGGTCCGACGGCATAGCCTTTTACATTGGCATCTGCTAACTTTTTATGAAATGCAGCAATCTGTTCGGCAGAACTATCGAAAGGTAGGTGGAAATCTTTGATACACAAGTATCGAACGTTCATCCGCTTCATCATGGCTAATGATTGTTCTAAATTAAAATGTACAAAGCTGTATCCTGCGATACCAAGTTTCAGTCTGTCTTGTTTGTTTATGGTAGATTGCTCTGCCGCATTTGCCGTATTGCTAAATAAAGATGGAGCCGTAATAAGCGCTGTGCCAGCTAAAAAAGACTGTTGTAAAAACTGTCGCCTTGAGGCAGAATTATTTTTCATTGATGTAGGTTTATGTTGTATAAACCTAAATATAGGGATAAGTGAATTTAATCGCAAATTCCGGCAATTCGACCTACAATATTTTTATATATAATATTTGCTTTTCAACCACAAACTTGCTCGCACTAGCAATATCAATACAGGTACCTCTACAAGTGATCCAATAACCCCTACAAATGCCTGCGGCGAATGAACCAAATACTGCAACCGACACTGCGATTGCTAGCTCAAAATTATTTCCAGTAGCTGTAAATGCTATCGATGCGTTCTTATCATATGGGATTTTTAAGGATTTGTTGATGAAGAAGCTCGCGAAAAACATCAATACAAAATAGATGACTAAGGGTACTGCAATCTTTAAAACATCCAATGGCAACTCCACAATTTTATCTCCTTTCAGACTAAACATTAAAACGATGGTAAAGAGCAGAGCGAATAGAGTGATGGGTGATATTTTCGGTACAAATTTTCTATTATACCATTCAACGCCTTTCAACCGAACCAAAATAAATCGGCTTAGAAAGCCAGCAAAGAAAGGAATACCCAAGTATACCAATATACTTTCTGTGATCTCTTTCATGGACACGCTGACATTGAAATTAGCCAACCCAAACTTGCTAGGCAGGAAATTGATAAAAAGCCATACCAATCCGCCGTAGCTCAGAATTTGAAAAATACTGTTTAGAGCCACTAATAAAGCTGTGTATTCTCGATTAGCTTTTGCTAAGTCACTCCAAACGATAACCATGGCAATACACCGTGCTAATCCAATTAATATTAAGCCCGTCATATAGTCGGGTTCATCTCGTAGAAATAAGACCGCCAACCCAAACATCAATGTCGTGCCGACTACCCAATTCAATAGTAAGGATATTGCGATTACCTTTTTGTCCTTTAGCGCTTTAGGCAATAAAGAATAATCTACCTTCGCTAATGGAGGGTACATCATCAAGATTAACCCTAAGGCTAGTGGAATATTTGTACTGCCTACGTTCCAACTATCGGTTATATGGGAAATGTTTGGGAAGAAATTTCCAATACTTACGCCAATAGCCATGGCAAGAAAGATCCATAGAGTGAGGTAGCGATCTAGAAACTTTAATTTGGGTTGCATAACCTATCGTTTAATTTTTGAAAAAACATAAAACATTTCGCTCGCAATCTGCAAACTACGTTTCTTGTACAATTGAGACTGCTCGAGAGTACCATCTGATACTTTTGGATCCTCATACCTAATTGGGATTCTTTTTTCTGCACCAACAATAAATGGGCAAGCCTCGTCGGCCTGCGAACAAGTCATAACAGCTGCAAATTCCGATATGGGATTAAAAGGGTTATCATAGGTTTTGGAAAAAGCGATGATTGGCATGTTATTATCGCTGAATTTTATCGCATAGACCGGATTTCCACTTTGGCTTATAGCGCATAGCTTGAATCCCTGGTCTGATAATGTTTCGGCGACCTTGGGGAAGACGGCTGTTGCTTCAGTTCCACCAGAGTAGCAATAGGTATTAGGAATTTTGAAGTATGCACTTGCTACCTGTGCCCAAACCTGAGCTAAGTGGCTTCGCCTTGAATTGTGCGTACAGATAAAATTGATATTTACGTCCTCCTCCTTTTCTAACTTTTGCTGAATAAAGTCTATCAGAGGCTGTAAAATTAATTTTCGTTCATCGCTTATGTTTTGGAGATCAATTTCCTTAACAATAATCTCAATTAGTTTATTGAACATTTTCAGAATGTTTAGCAATTAGCAACAACCAGAACCGGGACTGCAAGAAGAATTCTTCAACTCGCTTAGTTTAACCTTTTGTTTTTCTGGCGGGATGCCACAGGCATCTTCAGCTAGACAGGCAGTTTGCTTATTCAATAAAAGAAAACGATTGCCTTCAAAGTTTAAATCATATTTGCCGATCGTTTTGCCTTGATATTCAACTTCGACCTCAGCGTCCTCAATCCCTAATTTTGATTCAGATAGCTCAATAATTTTCAATAGTTTGCCTGGCTTCAATCTATGTTCGAAATCGTTAGCATCCCACAATTGGAAATTAACAACTCGCTCCTCTCGAATTGTTCCGCCGCAGTCGATAAAGCGTTTTAATATAACGCCCACTTCCGTCACATGAAAGTGTTCCGGAACAAATGTTCCATCCTCTAATTGAAATACAACATTTTCCAATGTCGGTAAGATCTCTTTGATTTCAGATAATTTCATCTCTATTGTTTTTAGAATGGTTTAATTTACATAAATAACATCGTAATATACCGATGTTAACATTTAAAAAAATGCACTAGCAACAGCGATTTACTTTAACCTCCTGATTGAAGAACATATTAAATTCCTTTTGAAAGTCCTTCCAAACAGATTCGTCAATGCAATAACAAACAGATTTACCATCAATAGCCCCTTGAATAATGCCAATGCTTTTCAATTCCTTCAGATGCTGCGATATTGTTGCCTGCGCTAATCCTAATTCTTCCACTAGATCATTGCATATACATGCCTTTTGATTGATGATATACTGTAAAATAGCTATTCGCGCCGGATGCCCCAAAACTTTAAGCAATGATGCTAATCTGTTTTGTTCATCTTTATACATTTCCGTCTTTGTAGTTCCCATCTTTACATTCTTTACATCGCAATATTACGATAAAAAATTGAAATTAGTAGTTAGTATTTAGTAGTTAGTATTAAGACCTATGACGAAAGACCCTTCATTTCCTATACGAAACGGCATTTCAAGTCCCATACAGTTTAAAAAAAGGGCGCCTAATCGGCGCCCTACCCTAATGTCTTAAATCTAATTTCCCACCCGAGGTCTAAATACTAACTACTAATTACTAAGTA
Source organism: Sphingobacterium sp. UBA2700 (assembly GCA_002354335.1). Classification (GTDB taxonomy): domain Bacteria; phylum Bacteroidota; class Bacteroidia; order Sphingobacteriales; family Sphingobacteriaceae; genus Sphingobacterium. The sequence goes on from DELI01000024.1 coordinate 84,969, forward strand.
CTTAAAAAAAAGGGGTTTGTCTAAGACAAACCCTTTTTTTTTAAAACGTATCAATCGCTTCATTCAGCGTTGCGGAAGGTCGCATTGCTTTGGATGCTAAATCATCGTTCGGGAAGTAGTATCCTTCGATGTTTTGTGCTTTTCCTTGTGCGGCGATCAATTCTTCGTTAATTTTTGCTTCGTTGCTTGACAGCTTATTTGCTAATTCGCCGAAAGTTTTCGCTAATTCAGCGTCTTTCGTTTGTGCTGCCAATGCTTCAGCCCAGTATAAAGCAAGGTAGAAGTGAGAACCACGGTTGTCGATCTGTCCTACTTTACGAGCTGGCGATTTATCGTTTGCTAAGAACTTCGCATTTGCCTCATCTAGGGCGTCAGCTAGTACTTGTGCTTTCGGGTTGTTTTGAGTTTGTGATAGGTGCTCTAAAGAAGCTTGAAGTGCTAAGAACTCACCTAGAGAATCCCAACGTAAGTAGCCTTCTTCCAAGAACTGCTCAACGTGCTTAGGTGCAGAACCACCAGCACCAGTTTCGAAAAGACCACCACCGTTCATCAACGGAACGATAGATAACATTTTCGCTGAAGTACCTAGTTCTAAGATTGGGAATAAGTCTGTTAGGTAGTCACGTAATACGTTTCCTGTAACAGAGATAGTATCTAACCCTTGACGAATACGCTCAACTGAGAATTTCGTTGCTTCGATTGGAGACAGGATACGGATATCTAAACCATTGGTATCGTGGTTTGCTAAATAAGCTTTCACCTTTTTGATGATCTCTCTATCGTGCGCACGGTTTTCATCTAACCAGAATACTGCAGGAGTATCGGATAAACGAGCGCGGTTTACCGCTAATTTAACCCAGTCTTGAATCGGTGCATCTTTTGTTTGACACATGCGGAAGATATCGCCTTTTTCAACGGCTTGCTCCATATATACATTTCCGGAAGCATCAACAACACGGATTGTTCCGTTCGCTGCAGCTTGGAAAGTTTTATCGTGTGAACCGTATTCTTCAGCTTTTTGAGCCATCAAACCTACGTTCGGCACAGAACCCATAGTTTTAGGATCGTATGCACCATTTGCTTTACAGTCCTCAATAACAGCTTCGTAAATTCCTGCGTAAGAACGATCCGGAATTATCGCCAATGTATCTTGCTCAGCACCGTTTTTATCCCACATCTTACCACCGATACGGATCATCGCTGGCATAGAAGCATCAACGATAACATCAGAAGGAACATGTAAGTTAGTAATACCCTTATCTGAGTTTACCATCGCTAAGTCAGGACCATTTGCGATAGCTGCATCGATAGCTGCTTTTACCTCTGCTTCTTTTGCATTTCCAGCAATCTTCGCATACACCTCGCCAAGACCGTTGTTTTTGTTGATGCCTAATTCCGCAAATAATTCTCCGTATTTAGCGAATACATCTTTGAAATACACCTCAACGATTGCTCCGAAGATAATAGGATCAGAAACCTTCATCATCGTTGCTTTCAAGTGCGCAGATAATAAGACGCCTGCTGCTTTTGCTTCAGCAATAGCATCCGCAACAAATGATTGTAATTTAGCAATATTCAATACCGATGAATCGATTACTTCACCAGCTTTTAAGTTTCCTAAGCCTTTTAGTTCTTTTACAGCACCATCAGCACCTACGAATTCGATTTTATATTGCGAGTCGTTTTCTACGGTAACAGATTTCTCTGTGCTGTAGAAATCGCCATCTTGCATAGATGCAACTTTAGTTTTGCTATCTGAAGCCCATGCGCCCATACGGTGCGGATTAGCTTTAGCATAGTTTTTCACTGCTTTTGGAGCACGACGATCAGAGTTACCTTCGCGTAAAACCGGGTTTACTGCCGATCCTAAAACCTTAGCATATGATGCTTTGATTTTCTCTTCTTCCGCGTTTGCAGGAGCATCCGGGTAATTAGGGATGGCATATCCGGCCTTTTGTAATTCAGCGATTGCCGCTTTTAATTGCGGGATAGATGCGGAAATATTGGGAAGCTTGATGATGTTTGCCTCCGGTTGAGTAGCCAATTGACCTAATTCTGCTAATGCATCATTGGTCTTTTGGTCTGCCGATAAATAATCATTGAAATTTGCAAGGATACGCCCTGCTAATGAAATGTCTCTTAATTCGATTTCAATATTCGCAGGTTTAGCGAATGCTTGAACAATGGGTAGAAATGAATACGTTGCCAATAACGGCGCTTCATCTGTTTTTGTGTAAATGATTTTAGATGACATAATTTTCTATTGAAATGATATTGTTTTGCTTTAAATATGGAAAACAAGTTATTAAACAACCTGTTTTTTTAAAATTCGCCTAAAGATAACAAATTGATAATAAAATAGCCATAAATACCGAAATAATACCTACACATGAAAAATGAATGGCTGTTTCGGATTATTTTGAGCGGTTTTCGGTGAACGTAGGGTATTTATCTTTTGATTCCTGCGAGTATTTCGGGAGACTCATAGAGCTGCTCCCCTGCTTTCGGAAAGTCAATACCTGCAGCAATAAGTGCATTGGCTAGGTCGACGGTTGTAATAGCTCTGAATTTATGGAAAAGCCCCATCTTATTAAGAAGTTTGATGATTCGAACAGCGAGTTTTTCACCTGTCCGATCCGTATTGGGGCGATCAATAATCCCGGGTCGAAGAATAATATAGGAGGGAAAATTCAATTTTTGTATGGCATGCTCTAATGTACCTTTCATCCTTGGATAAAAGAGCCTTGCTTTCGGATCTGCCTGCATCGAGGATAGCAGGACGAAAGTTTGTATCCCATTCTGCTTTGCAATTTCCGCAAAAGCTAGTGGGTAGTCGTGATCGACTTTCCATTGTGCCTCTTGGCTACCAGCATCCTTAATCGTCGTGCCTAATGTGCTAAAGGCAATATCGCCTTCAATATGCTCGCTGTATCGAGCAAGCATATTAAAATCGACAATAACCTCATCCAACTTTGTATGTGGTTTAAAATATGGGCGACGCAAGAGCACCTTAACCTGTTCCACATCGGGACGATCTAATAATTGCTGTACAAGTTCTTTTCCTGTGGCGCCAGAACCGCCGATGACAACTGCTTTGATACCCATTTTGATCTGCTAAAATAAGACGTCACGAATCGTTACGTCACGATCGAAAGAAGCTTTCGCAAATGGACATAAAGGCAATATCTTGACGTTGTTCTCGCGTGCATATTCCACAGCTTTCGTCAACAGGACATGGCCAATGCCCTTCCCTTTTTCTTCGGGATCAACTTCTGTATGATCGATAATAATCTTCCCCGGTCCGGCAGCAGAATAGGTCATTTCCCCTATTTTCTTACCTTCTTCGATGGCATAAAATCCTCCTTTATTGCCATCCACTTCATGTTTTACTAGCATAGGCTTCCTCTATTAGTGTTTAATTGACTGTATTACTTTATCCTCAATGGCTGCTTTCGTCTTGATGACTTCACCCGAAACATCGTTTGGAACCGTCATCGACAAGACATAGTGTTTGATGAACCATTTACCATTCTTCAGCTCTAAAACTGCCGATCCTCTACAGATCTTCATCTGCGTATCTAACAATTCATCCAGCCATGCGGTTTTACCGTTTTTCGAAAAATTAATATGCCGCTCTAACGATGTAAAGTTCCAAGCTCTCCCTTTATCAAAATGTGGCTTCGCATAGGCCATGAACGCCGGTTTGTCCCAACGCTCTGTCGCATCCGTACCGATAAAAATAGACTCTTCATCTATCAGGTCGAAATAAGCTTTAAAATCGGCTTTAGCAGCTGCCTGATGCCATAAATCCATTGTTCTAGCGACTTCTTCCTTTTTGCTCTGTGCGAAAAGAAGCATTGTAGAGAAAGCTAGAACCATTGTTAAAAGGATCTTCTTCATTTGTGAAAAATTTGAATTAAATATACCGATTAGTACATTAACAACGCTATTATCCAGACGGGAAATGACATTAAAAAGGCATTTAAGCTTTTCGGAAGTGCTTCATGTTCTTGGTCACATTGACTGTCGTCCATTCAATATGTTTCCTAAACTCTTCGGACCGAATTGGACAATTTTCTACTTTACAGTAGTGACAACATTCTGGCATACAAGGGTCTGCGTGAATAAAGAATTCTGTTTTGGACTGCAGATTTTCATTCAACACATTATCGAACTCCGATATACAATCATGAACCTTCGTCAGCTCATAATAATTTGGCAAAGTGAGGTGACAGTCTATATGGAGTTCCTGACCATAACGCTGTACACGGAGGTTGTGCACATCGATCCAGTCTGGCTTTCTCTTTTCTTTTAAAATCGCTACTACCTCATCGACAACTTCCTGATCAGATTCGTCCATCAAACCGGAGATAGATTTTCTAAGTAGCTTGTAGCCATTGTACAAGATAAAGCATCCTAAAGCAATGGATAAGGCTAAATCTATCCAAGGCAACTTGGTGATTTTCATGATGAATAGTCCCGCGATTAGACCGATTGAACTATAGGCATCAACTTGTAGATGCTTCCCATCTGCTTCGATCGTTAAAGAGCGTAATGCACGTCCGCGCTTCATCAGGTAGAATCCGACTCCAAAGTTAATCAGGGAGGTAATAAAGATAAGGAGCATCCCCTCTTCTACATTGGCAACCGGTTGTGGAAAGAAAATATTGTAGAATGCTTTGACCAGGATTACACTGCCGGCGATAAAAATAAGGGCTCCTTCGACAAACACGGAGAAGAATTCAACTTTTCCATGTCCATAAGGATGGTTTTCATCCTTGGGTTGTGCCGCCAGATAAATGCTGTAGTATGCAAATCCGGATGCGGCGATATTTACGATGCTCTCGGCGGCGTCGGAGAAGATGGCGTTTGACTCGGTAATAAAATATGCTACGAATTTTATCAACATCAACACGATCCCTGTCACTAAGGACAGTAACACCAGTCTCATTTGTTTAGACATTGTATTTGCCAGTTTGAAGCGACAAAACTAAAGAATTTATCGCTTAGTTAACTTATTTTTTCGTCAAGATTTCCTCATTATACTGATTTGCATAGCGTTGCGCAATAATCGTAACGACGAAGATCTGAAAAGCATGAAAAACCATTAATGGTAAGAAATAGAGCCCTAAATTCGGATTGCCAGCAAAAAGAAATTTACTAAAAACCGAGCCATGCGTCAGCGATTTCTTTGAGCCACAGAACAATGCCGTAATCTGATCTTCCCGATTGAACTTTAAAATATAACGTGTAATCAGATAGACTAAGCCATAAACCAGGAAGAAGAAGACGATGACTGCAATAAAAAGAGCAGTTAAATAAAGTGTGCCGACTTTATGGAATACGTCCGATAAAAAGGACTCTGCAAAACTGCTGTAAACAATTGATAGGATAACGGCCTTATCGAATTTGGACAGCTGCTTGCTGTACTTGCTTGCCCATTTGCCTAAGTACGGTTGCAATAGAAGACCTAAAATGACGGGTATAATGATCTCTTTGATTAGCCCCCAATACACATCGCCCAACACATTGACTTCTTCAAATTGTATAAAAGGCTCCATTAATAGCGGCGTCACTACGACGCCGATGAGCCCGGATATGCTTGCGTTGAAGATAGCGGCAGGCACATTTCCGCGCGCAATCGAAACCATCACAACTGAGGAGGACACAGTTGACGGCAGTGCGGCAAGGAAATAGAATGATAGCCAAAACTGCTCTTGAATAGCATTTTGTATAAATGGTCGGAAGATTAAGATGATCAGCGGAAATAACGCAAAGGTGAATAGCTGGATGCAAACATGGAGTTTCCAGTTTTTTAGACCATCCTTTATTTCACGGAAACTCAATTTTAATCCATAAAAAAAGAAAATCAATGAAACACCGATGGTACTTATCGTTTCAAATAGCTGTCCGTTTTGTGCCTGTACTAATTCGGGGTATATATAGGCTAAGATAATCATAGCGATTAGCGCCAATATAAAGCCGTCAAATTTCAATTTCATCATCCCTCCGCTTAGGCCGGTAAAATTAGGAATTAATTTCGAGGGTTATTCCTCCTAGAATTATTAAAAAAGTCTCATCTTTATAAAGATTTTATTACATATTTATCAGTTTAAGTGAAAGCTATATAATATATTTGCAATATCATGAGTACAGCATCATATTTATCAGACAGGATAAACAATCTATCCGAATCAGCGACATTAAAGATGACCAAATTAGGTCGTGAGTTAGCAGCAAAAGGGATCAACGTTATTAGTTTAAGCGTAGGAGAGCCAGACTTCAATACACCAGAACATGTGAAAGAAGCAGCAAAGAAAGCTTTAGACGAAAACTATACACGTTACTCTCCGGTACCGGGATATCCGGAATTGCGCCAAGCCATCGTTAACAAATTGAAGAACGAAAATGGTTTGGACTATGACATCTCTCAAATCGTAGTGTCAACGGGTGCTAAACAATCTTTATCAAACGTGATCTTAACGCTGGTTAACCCAGGAGATGAGGTCATCATCCCAACTCCTTACTGGGTTTCTTACTCGGAGATGGTAACCCTTGCTGAAGGTAAAGCCGTTTATATCGATACAGAGATAGAATCTGATTTCAAGATTACGCCAGCGCAGTTAGAAGCGGCTATTACGCCCAAGTCTAAGGTATTCATGTTCTCCTCTCCTTGTAACCCGACAGGGTCGGTTTATACAAAAGATGAGTTGGCGGCTTTAGTAGCAGTTTTTGAGAAACACCCAAACATCTTCATCATTTCTGATGAGATTTACGAACATATCAATTTCGGTGATAAGCATGAGTCTATCGCTCAGTTCGACTCTATTAAAGACCGTGTAATCATTGTAAATGGTTTCTCGAAGGCTTTTGCGATGACAGGATGGCGCTTAGGTTATATTGCTGCAAACAAAGAGATTGCTGCGGCAAACGATAAAATGCAGGGACAGACAACGTCCGGAACATGTTCTATAGCACAGCGTGCCGGTATTGTAGCTTACGAGCAGGGACTAGAAAGCGTTTTAAAAATGAAGGAAGCTTTTGCGCGCCGTCGTCAATTGGTTTACGACTTATTAAACGATATTCCAGGCGTAAAAACAAATCTTCCTCAAGGTGCATTCTACTTTTTCCCGGAAATCAGTTCATTCTTCGGAAAGAAAGATCCGGAAGGGAATGAAATCAAGAACTCCGCAGACTTAGCATTATACTTATTGAATTACGGACATGTGGCTACCGTTGGTGGCGATTCATTCGGGAATAATAACTACATCCGTTTGTCGTATGCGGCATCCGATGAGAATTTGAAAGAAGCATTGAGAAGAATAAAAGAAGCGCTAGGTAAATTATCTTAAAAGAATCTTTTCTAGATTTTAGACAGAAGATATTAGATTTAAGATCTTGTATGCTGTCTATTTATTTTTAGAAAGATAGTATCGTCTTGAATTAGGAAAGGAAGGATAAAAAGATTAGCAGGATCCTGTAAATCGTTTAATCCTTCCTTTCTTGGTTCAAAGACAATTGTCTAATATCCGAAGCCTCTTTTTAAATAAAAAAATTGTAAAGGTTGGCAGTATAGGTCTAAAA
>DELI01000024.1:92641-103618 GCA_002354335.1 Sphingobacterium sp. UBA2700
ATAGGTCTAAAATCTAATGTTTTATATCTAATCTCTAACCTATAAAGATTGGCAGTATAGGTCTAAAGTCTTAAATCTATTGTCTAATATCTACTAAACAATAGTATAATACAATACTTCAGCGATAACACATCCGATTGCTATTCCTGCGGTTATAGAGACCGCTACTTTAACCCAAATGGGAAGTCTTTCAATTGTTGCCCTCAATTTGTTTTTCTTTAGAATAATCTGCGCCACAAATATCACAAGGCAAATTTTCAATGGCAAGCTTGTCCTCTTGTAAAACTGCGTTTGTAAAGTTTCGACTACATATCTGCAAAGGAATTGGAGTTAATTAAAATATTCACAAATAATTAGCATAATCGGAATCTATTTTCTATTTTTGCATCTCCGTAAAATAACTCGGAATATTAATAAACAAAATTATTCAAACAATGCAACAGTACGAATCTGTAATCATTCTTACCCCGTTGCTTTCAGAAGATGCTGCGAAAGAAGTAATCACTAAATTCAAAAGTATCTTAACAGAAGGCGGAGCCGAAATTATCGCTGAAGATAATTGGGGTTTGAAAAAATTAGCGTATCCAATCCAGAAAAAAACTACTGGATTTTATCACTTAACTGAATTCAAGGCTCCAGGTGAATTAATTAAAAAATTAGAGGTTGAATACAAACGTGATGAGCGCGTGATGCGTTTCTTAACAATCTCTCTTGACAAGCATGCTCTTGCTTACAACGAGAAAAAACGTAGCGGTGCATTCAACAAGAAAACTGAACCTAAAGCTGAGGAGGTAGCAAACTAATGGCAAACGAGAATATCCAATACGTAACTGCCCCTAAAGTAGAGGACAACCGTAAGAAATACTGTCGTTTCAAAAAGAACGGTATTAAGTATATCGACTACAAAGACGCGAACTTCTTATTGAAGTTTGTAAATGATCAAGGTAAGATTTTACCTCGTCGTTTAACAGGTACATCATTGAAATTTCAACGTAAAGTAGCTCAGGCGGTGAAACGTGCGCGTATCATCGGATTATTACCTTACGTAACTGATTCATTAAAATAAGGAGGATACGATAATGGAAGTTATATTAAAACAAGATGTTAAACACCTTGGAGAGAAAGACGATATCGTAGTAGTAAAACCAGGTTATGGTCGTAACTACTTAATTCCTCAAGGATTTGCAGCAATGGCTACGGCTTCTGCAAAAAAAGTATTAGCTGAGAACATCAAACAAGCTCAGTTCAAACAAGAGAAAATCAAGAAAGATGCTACTGAGTTAGCTGGTAAATTAGAGTCGGTAAAATTATCTATCGGTGCTAAAGCTGGTGAGTCTGGCAAAATCTTCGGTAAAGTAAATAGCATTCAAATCGCTGACGCTTTAAAAGCACAAGGATTTGATGTAGATCGCCGTCGTATTACTTTCGAAACTGAGCCTAAAAACTTAGGTGAGTACATTGCAAACTTAAACTTACACAAAGAAGTTAAAGTTCAAGTACCTTTCGAAGTAGTTGCTGAGTAATCTTTACTTCAAAAAACAGAAAAGGCCGTTTCGAAAGAAATGGCCTTTTTTTTTAGATTTTAGATGGGAGATATTAGATTATAGACTTTTCCCGGTATGATTCTTTGTGATGGATCAGGAAAGAAAGGGTTAAAGGATATTCAGGATCGGCTTGAAATTAAATGTGTCGTCTGAACCAGGAAAGAAAGGGACGTTTGTCTTGAATCAGGAAAGGAAGGATACAAGGATTAACAGGATCAAGTACGCTTACCATTTTTCTATGAAGTTTATCTGAACCAAGAAAGGAAGGATACAAGGATTAACAGGATCAAACACGCTTACCGTTTTTCTATGAAGTTTATCTGAACCAAGAAAGGAAGGATGAAAAGATTAGCAAGATCCTGACAATCCTAAAATCCTTCCTTTCCTTGTTCAAGACAAATTTCCCCTTACTGTTCAAGACAAATTCTCCTTACGGTCGAATCCAAAAGGTTCCAAACAACTTCCCTCTCTTCTTCATTCCGAATGCCCTAACGGAATTCCTGACAGACAAAAAAAAGACGCCATACCGGCGTCTAAAATCTAATGACTTATATCTAATGTCTAAATAAGATTAAACAAATCCTTCACTCCCAGCAGCCTTCTTGCTGTAAACCCTTCAGCATATTTCACTTGAATGGATCTACCTAACTCTTGTGCTCTCGCACGCGTAGAAGACATGAAATCAGGATTAGAGATATAAGTTTGCGGTTCAGAATCGTCACTTCCAGCGTTAAATTGCGTGGTATAGGCTAATATTGAACGTTCTTTAATATCCCAGTAATCGGTAATATCGATTAAGATATCGGGAGTGATATATTTATCTTGGATCAACTGTAACTGTAGTCGTGGGCGAAATGCCTCCTGTACTCCCCCATCCATTATGGTCTCGATGCGACGTAGGCCTGCAAGAAAAATGGAGTCATTCACCAATTTACTGGCCCTACCATGATCAGGATGGCGATCATCCAACGCATTGGTAATCACGATATCCGGTTGATATTTACGAATCGCCTTGATAACCTCCAACTGATTGGATTCGTCATTTTGAAAGAAACCGTCGCGTAGTTTGAGATTCTCGCGAACAGCCACTCCTAATATTTTTGCAGCTTCTGCCGCTTCGGCAGCTCTGGTTACTGCAGTGCCACGCGTTCCTAACTCACCCTGGGTGAGGTCAATAATTCCTACGGACTTACCTTCCGCTACATATTTGGCGATTACACCACCAGCACCCAATTCAGCATCATCAGGGTGCACCGTCATCACTAGTAAATCTAATTTCATGAATTTCAATTTGTACAAAAGTACAAAATAATAAGTCTATGCGGGATTTGTGAGCAGTTCTTCTATCTTACTGTGGACCTTTTTTGACATAGGACTGGTAATTGAATAAAAATGATCAACAACCTCTCCCTGGCGATTTACAAGGTATTTATGAAAATTCCAGAACGGCGCAGTGCCTACTTTTCCGTTTGCAGATTCGTCAGATAAGTATTTGTATAGCGGGTCGGTAAATTCGCCCACAACATGGATTCGTTTGAACACAGGAAAAGATACTTGCTGATTAATCCGACAAAAAGTTTCTAAAGTTCTGCCTGTCAACGGCTCCTGATTTCTAAAATCGTTGGATGGAAATGCAAGTATCTCAAAGCCTAGATCACGATATTTTTTATATAGATTTTCCAATGATTTAAACTGCTTGGTGAAGAAGCATTTACTTGCAGTATTCACAATCAGTAACACTTTGCCTTCAAAGTCCTTCAATGATTTCTTCTGTCCATTAAATTCCAGTGCATTAAAATCATAAACTGTAGCTTTCATAATTATCGGTTTTAAGGGTTAGGAATTGGGCGAACGCGTTCGTATTCACGAATAATGTTCTCTATCTCGAAATCCTCTTGAGGATCATAGGTGCTCTTTAAATTATGTCCGAACAGCTTGGCAACCCCCTGGTATACAAAGGCTGACACGCCGCCTTTCATGTCTCGTACTAAATCGTAGCTGGTATTTCCGGTTTGTCGCTCAATCAGCTTGATCAGAATCTTACCCTGCGAAATTGAAAGATTTTTAACCTCGGAGGTAATCTTTTCTTTAATCTCTCGCTCACATTCTTTGATCAGTCGCTTTTCTTCCCGGCGGGAACTTGCCGTCGCCAAGTCGCGGTCCAGTTGATCATAGCGCTTTTGGGCATAAATTGCATAGGGCAATACACGAATAACATTTCTTTTAAGTCTCAAGTAGCGTTGTCTCTCCTCTTCGCTTTTCCAATGTCGTACTGCTGTAACAACCACCTCCTCGATTGGAAACCAAGGAACAACCTCACCATTATCTAAAGTCGTAGTGGCATAATGTTCAACCACCTCTGCTTTTCCTTCACCATACTGCGGCTTCGTCAATGTCTGTGCATGACTTAATGTTGCTGCAGAAATGAAGAAAATCCCCATCAAAACCCACTTAATAACACAGCTACGCATCTTTAATTAATTATTTCCTCCAGCTTAATATTAACTTTTTTTCGTATATTTATACAATACAAAAAACATTCTTTCTGTATTGTTTGCCCACTAAATTTAGCAAATAATATTTAATTATCATAGTCATTTACAGGAGATTTATGCAAGAATATGTGATTGATATAGAGGCTGAAAATAAGGAAATCCGAAAAAGATACCGTGCATTATTAAGAGCTTGCAAACCAACATTACAAAAAGGCGATAAACAACAGATTCGTAAAGCATTCGACTTGGCATTGGAAAGCCATAAAGATATGCGTAGAAAATCTGGTGAACCATATATCTACCATCCAATCGCTGTCGCACAGATTGCCGCGGAGGAAATAGGATTGGGAACTACCTCTATCGTCTGTGCCCTGTTACATGACGTGGTAGAAGATACCAGCGTTACATTACAAGATATTGAAGAGCAATTCGGGAAAAAGGTAGTTCGTATCATCGATGGCCTGACGAAGATATCGGGAATATTCGATCCGAATAGTTCCATGCAAGCCGAGAATTTCCGTAAAATGTTACTGACGCTTGCTGATGATGTGCGTGTTATCCTCATTAAACTTGCCGACCGACTGCACAACATGCGGACAATGGAGTTTATGGCCCGCCATAAACAACTTAAGATTGCTTCAGAAACAAGTTACTTATATGCTCCCCTCGCCCACCGCTTAGGTTTATATGCGATTAAATCGGAATTGGAAGATCTTTCCATGAAGTATACCGATCCGGATACCTATAAATTTATTGCGAAGAAATTAAATGAAAAAAAGGCGGAGCGTGAGAAATTCATTGGAGATTTCATCGGACCAATCAATGAAATATTAAAAGAAGAAGGTATTAACGCCTCAGTATTCGGGCGACCAAAATCTATACATTCCATTTGGAATAAGATGCGTAAGAAGTCTATTCCTTTTGAAGAGGTCTACGACTTATTTGCAATTCGAATCATCATCGACACAGAAGACGAGAAAGAGAAGACCGAATGTTGGAAAGTGTACTCGATAGTAACCGATCTATACCGTCCGAATCCCGATCGATTACGCGACTGGGTATCCTCGCCTAAAGCGAATGGATATGAGTCCTTACACACCACCGTAATGGGCCCTCGAGGACAATGGGTGGAGGTACAGATCCGAACCAGACGCATGAACGAGATCGCGGAGAAAGGTTTCGCGGCGCATTGGAAATACAAGGAATCCAACTCCGATAACGGATTGGATCAATGGATACAGAAAGTACGTGATATCTTAAGCAATCCAGAGTCCAATGCAATGGACTTTGTGGATGACTTCAAGATGAACCTCTTCTCCGACGAGATATTCATCTTTACTCCTAAAGGCACGTTAGTACAGCTGCCTAACGGTGCTACTGCATTAGACTTTGCTTTCGAAATACATACGGATATCGGTGCAACCTGTATTGGTGCGAAGGTTAATCATAAGCTCGTACCACTGAGTCAGGAACTGCAAAACGGGGATCAAGTTGAGATTATTACATCAAGCAAGCAAACTCCGAAAGAAGACTGGTTGAGTTTTGTCGTTACTGCGAAGGCTAAATCGAAGATTAAATCTTCCCTGAAGGAAGAAAAACGTCGAGTTGCGGAAGACGGGAAAGAAATCTTAGAGCGCAAGTTAAAGTCTTTGAAGATTACCTACAACACAGAGAATATCAATAAAATTGCAAACTTCTTTAAGTTTCCTAGTTCGCAGGAGCTTTTCTTCAATGTCGCAAAAGGAGCCATCGATATTAAGAATTTGAGAGAGTTTGTGGCAGCGGAAAGATCGGAAGATGCGAACCAGAATCAGTTTCAAGCTCATATCAACGGTCTTGTAGAAAAGATCAACAAGAAAGACGATACGATATTAATCGGCGATGACTATCAAAAAGTAGACTACACACTAGCTCCCTGCTGTAACCCTATTCCGGGCGATGATATCTTCGGGTTCTTGACGGTTAACGATGGTATTAAAATACATAGAACGAGCTGTCCTAACGCATCTAAACTGATGGCGAATTACGGCTATCGCATCTTGAAAGCTAAGTGGGCTTCTTTGCACAATAATGTTTCATTCTTAACAGGACTACGAATTATTGGTATTGATGACGTGGGCTTGGTGAATAAGATTACCACAGTAATCTCTCAGGATTTCAATGTAAATATCCGCTCGTTATCCATCTCCAGCAACGAAGGAATATTTGAAGGCGATATTATGGTATTTGTTAATGACGTTGGTCAATTGGACAGCCTGATTAAGCATTTAAAGCAAATCCCTGGCATCACCGGCGTGACGCGCTATGAGTCGGAGAACTAAAGACTTACAGCACTTTGACAATAGCACTAGATAATACCATAACATTTTGGTAATTTTGAATCTTAAAACTTGGCGAATACTATGAAGCAGGGCGAAAACTACGAAACTGTTAAAAAGATTTTCGAAGCATACCTAGAAAACAAAAATCTTAGAAAAACTCCAGAGCGCTACGCGATTTTAGAGGAGATATATTCACGTTCTGATCACTTCGATGTGGAGTCTTTATATATACATATGAAGAACAAGAAGTATCGCGTGAGCCGTGCAACGGTTTACAACACGTTAGAACTTCTGGTATCCTGCGATTTAGTTACCAAACATCAGTTTGGTCGCAATATGGCGCAATTCGAGAAATCTTATGGATATAAACAACACGACCACGTCATCTGCATTGAGTGCAATAAGGTAGTCGAGTTCTGCGACCCGCGTGTTTACCAAATCCAAACAATGATCGGCGATTTACTAAATTTCGAGATCAAACACCACTCTTTAAATCTATACGGAATTTGCGCAGATTGCCGTAAATCTAAGTCCGTGAAAGAACCTGTAAAAGAAGAAGCAGTAATTTCAAATTAATTTAACATTCGAAAAATTAATATATACCTTTGTTCGGAAAAAGGCTAGTAGATTCCCTTTTTCCGAACATTTATTTTTTCAGGAAAACAAACAATAATTTTAACATATAAATTTCAATAAATACTATGCAAGTTGATGTGCTTTTGGGTTTGCAGTGGGGTGATGAAGGAAAAGGAAAAATCGTAGATGTATTTTGTCCAAAATACGATTTGATCGCTCGCTTTCAAGGCGGTCCAAACGCTGGACATACTTTAGAATTCGACAACAAGAAATTCGTCCTAAACACCATTCCATCTGGAATCTTCAACGAAGATACTTTAAACCTAATCGGTAATGGCGTTGTAATCGACCCTATTATCCTAAAAAGAGAACTAGACAACCTTAAAGCTGCTGGCTTCGATCCAGTAGGAAAAGGCAAGTTGGTATTAGCTCGTAAAGCACACCTTATTTTACCTACTCACCAATTGTTAGATGCGGCTTCGGAAAGCACAATGGGTGCCGGTAAAATTGGCTCTACTTTAAAAGGTATTGGTCCAACTTACATGGACAAAACTGGCCGTAACGGTCTTCGCGTCGGAGATACTACCCTTTCTGACTTCAAAGAACGCTATGAAAAGTTGAAACAAAAGCACCTTTCGATGTTAGCTCACTATGGTGAAATCCCTGATTTCTCAGAAAAAGAGCAAGCATTCTTAGATGCTATCGAATTCTTAAAAACTATCCCTCATGTAGATTCTGAACACTTGGTGAATCAGTACTTGAAAGAGGGTAAGCGCGTATTAGCTGAAGGCGCTCAAGGCACTTTATTAGATGTTGACTTCGGATCTTATCCTTTCGTGACATCTTCGAACACAACGACTGCTGGTGCTTGTACAGGTCTGGGTATTGCTCCGAACAAAATTGGTGAAGTATTCGGTATCTTCAAGGCTTACGCAACACGTGTTGGTGGAGGTCCTTTCCCTACAGAATTGGAAAACGAAACTGGCGAGAAACTACGTCAATTAGGTCATGAATTCGGTGCTACCACAGGTCGTGCGCGTCGTACGGGATGGATCGATCTTCCAGCATTGAAATATGCTATTATGATCAATGGTGTTACCGAGTTGATTATGATGAAAGCAGACGTGTTAGACACCTTCGAGAAAATCTACGTTTGTACGCATTATAACTACCAAGGCGAACAGATCGACTATATGCCATACGAGATCATCACGAACAAACCAGAGCCTGTATTGAAGGAGATGGAAGGTTGGAATCAAGATCTAACAGGAATACGCTCGAAAGACGAAATCCCTGCAGCATTACAAAACTACATTAATTACTTAGAGCAAGAACTTAACGTTCCTATCAAGTATTTATCTGTAGGTCCTGATCGTACGCAAACTATCGTATTATAAGACAGATATGGCCGAAGCCATTTTTGAAGTGCATAGTGAATTGTTTTTGTCTAAGGCCTTACAGTGGTCTAAAGGCTTCGAACATGTATGCTTATTTCAATCCAATGGTTTTAGCAATCAATATTCGCAAGTAGACTGCTTGATGGCTATCGATGCTGCCGAGGTCTTCACCTCCAAAGCTGGGCTACCAACTTTCGAACGCTTAGAACAATTTAAATCCCGGTTTCCTGATCAATGGATTCCGGGATTTCTTAGTTATGATCTGAAGAATGAATTAGAGGATCTACAGACGCAATTCCCAAATCGCGCGGGATTTCCTGACGCTTACTTCTTTGTCCCCAAGATCATCTTACAATTCAAATCCAACAGCCTGCATATTCAAGCTGACGATCCTGCAGCTGTATATCAAGCGATTTTGAACACGGAGTATCTAAATCCTGTCTTTCAGTTTTCGGGAGATATTAAGTCTCGCATGACTCGAGAGGATTATTTCCATGCCTTCGACCAAATTAAAGGCCATATACAGCGCGGAGATATCTACGAGGCTAATCTCTGTCAGGAGTTTTATGACGATGACGCGAAAATAGAAAACCCAGAGGCTTTATTTAATAAGTTAAACGAAGTCTCCCCTACACCTTTCGCCTGCTTTTTTAAAGTTAAGCAATCCTATATCCTCAGTGCTTCTCCGGAACGCTTCCTGGCGAAGCGTGGAAACACCTTAATTTCTCAACCGATAAAGGGAACATCTGCTCGTGGAAAGGACGAAACAGAGGATGAAATACTAAAGAAAAATCTCGCGAACAATCCCAAAGAGATTGCTGAAAACGTAATGATCGTCGATCTGGTTAGAAACGACCTCACCAGAAGCGCAGTGCCAGGGACGGTAAAAGTAACAGAGAAACTGGGGCTTTATACGTTCAAGCATGTGCATCAATTAATCTCGACTATTTCTTGCGAAAAGAACCCCAAGTTGAGCGATTGCGAAGTTATAGAAAACACCTTCCCTGCAGGATCGATGACCGGAGCGCCCAAGATATCGGCTATGCAGCTATGCGACCAATATGAAAACTCCAGACGTGGTGTTTATTCCGGTGCCATTGGCTATTTCTCACCGCATGGAAACTTCGACTTTAATGTGGTCATCCGAACGTTAATCTACAATGCAGAAACAAATTACCTCTCCTTCCACACGGGAGGTGCCATCACCATGGATGCAGAGGCCGAATCGGAATACGCAGAATGCCTTACGAAAGGAACTGCAATCCGTAGCGCGCTAAATAGCCGATAGGCAAATTATCCTAACCTCACGGCATCCTACTTATAAACAACTGAGAACCATTTGCATAGTTTTCGAAAGCCTCCTACTTTATTTGATGCCAAGGCAAATAAGCCTCAAAAAAAAAGCGGATTTCAATATTTTATTTTTAACCAATCAACCGTTTGCATTGCAATACATACTACAAAAACTACTTTTAACTATTTATTTTTATAATAAATAACCTAAATCATTAACAATTTTGTATTTTTGAAGACAATTATGATAAAGTGATTTTTGCTATTAGAATCACGATCACTATGTTTATTTTGTTTTAAAAATTAATGGGACGTCATATCTTAAAAAGAGAACAAGCAATTACGTTTGTTAAAGAAACGTTTGCGACAAAACTCAAGCAAGCCTTAAACTTAATTCCTGTATCATCACCGATCGTTGTATTGGATGGAACAGGTATTAACGATGATTTAAACGGAATTGAACGACCTGTTTCATTCCCTATCAAATCCTTACAGGACCAACGCGCAGTGGTGGTTCATTCCCTGGCAAAGTGGAAAAGAATACGCGTGAAAGAATTAGAATTAGAACCTGAAGAAGGCATTTTAACGGATATGCGTGCATTGCGCCCTGATGAGGATTATTCCCCGATCCACTCCATCTATGTCGATCAATGGGATTGGGAGAAATGCATATGCTCAGGAAATAGAAACTTAGCTTATCTGAAAGAAACGGTAGAGAAAATCTACCAAGTCATTTATGATACAGAACAAGCGGTAAACGTTCAATACCCACATATTGAGCCTGTTCTACCCGAAACTATTCACTTTATTTCAGCAGAAGAGCTGCTTCAAAAGTATCCACATAGCACAGGCAAAGAACGAGAGAATGCCATTGCTAAGGAGTACGGAGCAGTATTCATTTATGGAATCGGCGGTTCTTTGACCAATGGAGAACCACATGATGGGCGTGCGGCTGACTATGATGATTGGAGCACCGGTAATGAACAAGGCTATCATGGGTTAAATGGTGATATTTTAGTGTGGAACCCTATTTTAAACACGGCATTTGAGTTATCCTCCATGGGAATCCGTGTAGACAAGAAAGCTCTATTGACACAGTTAGAAATCCGCAACAGCCTGGATCGTCAGAAACTAACTTTCCACCAAATGCTGTTGAATGATTTACTCCCAGAATCCATTGGTGGAGGCATCGGACAATCTCGCATCTGCATGTTCATGCTGAAGCTTGAACATATCGGACAGGTGCAAGTGAGTATCTGGGATCAACTAAAAAAGAACGAACTCTTAGAAAAAGGTGTAGAGCTTCTGTAAAATATTTAATCAAAACGCAGAAAATAATACTAATATTCTT
>DELI01000024.1:103699-164436 GCA_002354335.1 Sphingobacterium sp. UBA2700
AAGAATATTAGTATTATTTTTGTTTAAATGAAGAAGCCACGCTACGCTATTGTCGATATTGAAACGACCGGAGGATATGCCTCTGCGAGTAAAATAACAGAGATTGCCATTTATATCTTCGATGGCAAGAAGGTAGTAGACGAGTACACAAGCTTGGTCAATCCCCAGCAACCTATACCCTTTCATATTCAGGCGTTGACGGGCATCTCCGATGAGATGGTCGAAAGTGCTCCAATCTTTGAGGATATCGCCGAAGATATCTACCATCTATTGGGAAGCTGCATATTCGTAGCACATAATGTGCATTTCGATTATTCTTTTGTTCAAACTGAATTGAAGGCTGCCGGTTATGAGTGGAAAGCACAGCGACTATGTACCGTTCGATTATCTCGTAAAATCTTCAAAGGACTGCCGAGCTATAGCCTGGGAAAACTATGTCAAAGTCTGGGCATCATCATTGAAGACAGGCACCGAGCGGCCGGTGATGCGAAAGCAACAGTTACTTTATTTCAAAAACTTTACGAAGCTGACAGCGAACATTTTATTAAGCTGATAGAACAAACAAACGCTAAAGAGCAGCGCCTGCCTACCAATATTCCTGTCGAGGTGTTCAACAGACTCCCAAGCAGCACAGGAATCTACCTTTTCAAAAATAATAAAGGAAAAATAATCTATGTAGGCAAGGCCGTAAATATCAAAAAACGTGTCATCAGTCATTTTACGGGGAACAACAGTGGGCAGCGTAGACAGCATTTCATCAACGAGATTAGCGACATTGATTTCCAAGAGTCAGGAACCGAACTGATGGCCTTTTTGATGGAATGCCATATGATCAAAAAGATATGGCCCATCTACAACCGAGCACTGAAAAAATACGACCCTAAATACGGTTTGATCAGTTATGAAGACCAAAACGGATACTTACGTCTTTCCGTTTGCCAAATTAGAAAGCATATCACTCCTTTATTTGCATTCAACACCGTGCATGAGTCGACGCAGTTCCTGCTACAATTGATCAATACCTATTCGCTGGAATTTAGGCTGTGCTCATTCTTCAATAGTGAAAAATCAAATACAGAGCGTTCTGAGGCGCTCTTAAAGAAAGAGCTCCCGTTGGTCACCGCATACAACGATAAGGTCTTAGAGGCGATAGAAAGCATACAGAACAGTAAGCGGAGCTTTGTAATTATCGATCGTGGTAGGCATGCCGACGAGAAGAGTTACATATATTATAAAGAAAACAGAGTTTTTGCTTTAGGATTTGTTGCGAACGACTTGGAATTTCATACAATCGATGATGTGGTAGAAAATGACAGCCTTGTACATAGCAATTTCTACATGAACAATCTCGCGATGAACTTTGCCAGACTGAACCCTTCTCGCGTACAGTATTTGGTTGGAGAGCCTTTAGAAGAGGCTTAACTGCACATATTCCGGCGTATCGTGCTGCTCACACTGGAAATTAGAAACTGTAACACCCAACAGCCGAACCCGCTTATCCTGCATATCCACCTTCTCGAGCAGTTCGTAGGCGTAATCCTGTATTTCATGCAGTTTGGAAAGAGAAATCAATCCAGTTTTGCTCCTAGTTATCTGTGAAAAATCAGCATACTTAATCTTCAAGGTGACTGTTTTCCCAAACTTCTCTCCACGTTCCAACCTCGCAAATACGCGCTCCGCTAATCGGGCAATCTCTACTTTCATTAATTCTGGATCCGTGAGGTCCGATTCAAAAGTATCCTCCGAACCCACAGATTTCGAAATTCGATTGGGACGCACGGGGCGCTCATCCATCCCGCGCACCATCTGGTAAAAAAACTTCCCAGACTTACCAAAGTGCTGCTGTATCTCGATCTCACTAAATCGTTTCAAATCAGCACCTATATGCACACCCATTTGGTTCATTTTCTTGGCTGTCACCTTTCCGACTCCGAAAAACTTATGAATAGGCAAAGCCTCCAAAAACTTCGTTACTTTAGAAGGTCCGATAAAGGTCAGCCCATCCGGCTTTTGAAAATCCGATGCAATCTTAGCAACGAATTTATTCACCGAAACCCCTGCCGATGCCGTCAATTGTAATTCGTCATGTATTGCCTGCTTTATCTGTCGTGCAATTTCAATAGCCGAACCTATATTCAGCTTATCTTCTGTTACATCCAAATAGGCTTCGTCTAATGATAACGGTTCGATTAAGTCGGTATACCGATGAAATATGGAACGGATATGATTCGATACCTCCTTGTACACATCAAACCTAGGGCGGGTAAAGAGTAGATGAGGACAAAGTTGCAGCGCCATACGCGAGGACATGGCAGACTTCACCCCAAATTTGCGCGCTTCATAACTAGCCGTTGCGACCACTCCCCGTCCACTTGGCGAGCCACCAACAGCCAATGCCTTACCACGAAACTCCGGGAAATCTCGCTGTTCGACAGAAGCATAAAATGCATCCATATCAATATGAATTATTTTGCGCATACACAAAGGTAACAAAACAGGGAACTTTGCATCTCAACGAGCCGTACAACATCTTCTACAACAGACAAAAAATTACATAATAACTACGCATTTTCAGCCCATATTGTGTACCTCCATCAGTTAACCTCATTATTTTATCCTATCTTTGCGCAAACCTTATAAGTAATTGTAAAAATGAGTAAAGTAAAAGTTGGTTTAGTTCAAATGTCCTGTGTAAAGGATAAACAAGAGAATTTGAATAAAGCGATCGAGAAAGTTCGCGAAGCAGCAGCAAAAGGCGCCCAAATCGTTTGTTTGCAAGAGCTTTTTACCTCCTTATATTTTTGTGATGTAGAGGATTACGACAATTTTGATCTGGCAGAAGCTATCCCAGGGCCATCGACGGATGCCTTATCCGCAGTAGCGAAAGAACTTGGGGTCGTTATCATTGCTTCGTTATTTGAAAAGCGTGCGCAAGGTCTTTATCATAATACAACTGCTATTTTAGATGCAGATGGCTCCTACTTAGGGAAATACCGTAAGATGCACATCCCTGATGATCCAGCATTCTACGAAAAATTCTACTTTACACCTGGAGATTTAGGTTACAAAGTATTTAACACGAAATTTGGTAAAATCGGCGTATTGATCTGTTGGGATCAATGGTATCCTGAAGCATCTCGTATTACCGCTTTAATGGGTGCTGAGATCATGTTCTACCCAACGGCTATCGGCTGGGCGACAGATCAGGACGAAGAAACAAACAAAGACCAATATAATGCTTGGCAGACGATCCAACGATCGCATGCAGTTGCCAACGGCGTTCCAGTTGTTTCGGTAAACCGTGTTGGCTTTGAGCAAGACGGCGCAATGAAATTCTGGGGAGGCAGCTTCGTAGCCAATGCACAAGGAAAGCTTTTGTATCTGGCATCCCATGATCAGGAAGAAGTGGAAGTTGTTGAAATCGACTTGAATCAATCCGATTATTTCCGCAAGCACTGGCCTTTCCTTCGCGACAGAAGGATTGAAACATATGCTCCTATCACTAAGCGATTTATAGACGAGGACTAAAGAATAAATTAAGAAATACCGACTATGCTCATCCAAGAGCATAGTTTTTTTACGTCATGTTAATATGAGTTCAGAAAACACATCCCCACTATATAAAAAGGAAGATACGCCTAAGGCTCAAGGTTTTACTTTTCCTGCCGAATGGGCAGCTCAAGAAGCACTTTGGTTAAGTTGGCCACATAAAGAGGAATCATGGCCGGGTAAGCTAGAAACAATCTATGCGCCCTACTCCCAATTCATCAAGTTGGTTGCAGCAGACCAAAAAGTACGTATCAATGTAGCGGATGAAGCGATGAAAGCCTTCGCACTATCACATATCGAAGCAGCAGGTGCAAATCTTGAGAACATTAGCTTTCATCTAAATCCTACAAACGATGCTTGGTGCCGCGATCATGGCCCTGCATTCCTGATTAATAAAGAAACGGGCGAGAAAGCCGTGGTCGATTGGGGTTACAATGCTTGGGGCGGCAAATATCCTCCCTATGATTTAGACGATGTTGTACCTACAAGAATAGCGCAGGAATTTGGACTAAAGTTGTTTACTCCGCCCATCGTTATGGAAGGCGGATCGGTAGAATTCAATGGCGCAGGTACTATCTTAACGACTACTGCTTGTCTATTGAACGAAAACCGCAATCCACATCTTAACAAAGAACAAATTGAAGGATATTTGATGGATTATTATGGTCAAGATCAGGTGTTATGGTTAGGCGATGGAATTATTGGTGATGATACGGATGGCCATATCGATGATATCACCCGTTTTGTAAACGAGGATACCGTATTGACCGTTGTAGAAGAAGATCCCAATGATGAGAACTACGCTATTCTTCAAGAAAACTTGGAGAAATTAAAGGAGATGCGCCTTTTAGACGGTCGCCCTTTAAATATCGTCGAGTTGCCAATGCCAAGACCTGTTGTTTATGAAGACCAGCAATTGCCGGCTTCATACGCCAATTTCTACATTGCAAACAAAGTTGTTGTTGTTCCGGTTTTCAATGATAAAAACGACCAAAAAGCACTAGACATTATACAGTCAGTATTCCCTGACCGCAAGGTTATCGGCATTGACTCTGTCGATATTATTTGGGGACTTGGAAGCTTCCACTGCCTAAGTCAGCAAGAACCAAAAATTTAATTATATACTTTACAATGAAGTGGATTACTAATTTTACCTTAAGCTTTGTTGTAGCTATTATCGCTATGACCGAGGTTTACGGACAGAGCCACCACCCGCAAGAGCGTGATGACCGTGCTACTATCCTAAACTTCAAAGGAATCCAATACAAATCCAAAGATTCCCTTTTCTATACGAACTTCCGTTTTCGTATGCAAAACCGACTGGGATTCTCGAACGTTATTGACGGAGAAGATAACGGTAAATTCGATGCACGTATTCGTCGTTTAAGAATGCGTATGGACGGTTATATCTATACACCAAAGATTTCCTACACCGTACAATTGGCATTTACACGTAGTGACCAGGATTTCGACGATACAGGTATCCCCAATATCGTTCGTGATGCTGTGATGTTCTATAACTTTTCCGACGACTTTTATATCTCTTTCGGACAGAATAAGCTTCCAGGTAACCGCCAGCGTGTGAACTCATCAGGGTCCCTGCAATTCGCAGACCGCTCGTTGGTAAACAGTAATTTCACATTAGACCGTGACTTTGGAGTTTCCTTAAATCTGAGCAAAAAGATTGGCGATATGCCTTTCAACGCTAAAGCAGCCATCTCAACAGGTGAAGGTCGTCCGGCCAGCGCAACAGATAAAGGCTTAGCCTATACCGGTCGAATCGAGTTCTTACCTTTAGGGAAATTTACGAACGACAATGACTACTCCGAGGGTGATTTAGAACGCGAGGAAACACCAAAATTATCTATTGGTGGCGGATATAGCTATAATGACAAGACCATTCGCGAAGGCGGACAGTTAGGTCGTTATGTTCAGAATCCGTTTACCTTAAAAACATCCTTTGCCGACGCCATCTTCAAGTATATGGGCTTCGCATACGAAGCTGAATACATGCGCAGAGATGTAGACAATCCGCTTAACCTTACTGACGAAGAAGATCCGGAACAAACCTACGCTTATAAAGGCTGGGGTGTGAACCAACAAGCTTCATATCTATTGAACAAAGGTTATGAGATTGCTGGTCGCTATACTTATGTGATGCCACACGGCGATATCGCACTATATGAAGACCAAACTGAGATTATCGAACTCGGTCTTACAAAATACATGAAAGCACACCGCTTGAAATTCCAGCTAAATGCTAACTATACCTTTAAGGATGGTTACTTAAATAATGCCAATAATAAAGCTGCTTGGGGTGGAATGTTCCAGGTGGAGCTTGGAATTTAGTAGTAGTTAGTAGTTAGTAGTTAGTATTTAGACCTAGGGTGGGAATAAGATTTTAGAGTTTAGATATAAGACATTAGATTTTAGACATTAGACTGTAAGGCGCCGATTAGGCGCCTTTTTTTGTCAGGATAGTTTGTTTGAACTTTTGAAAGTTTGTCTGAACCAGGAAAGGAAGGATTCAAAATAGTATTTAGTAGTGAGTACTTAGTAGTTAGACCTATGACGCCCGATCCTGTTCATCCTTGCATCCTTCCTTTCCTGGTTCAAAGACAATTTCACCTTTCTTGTTATAACCAAAAATTCAGACAAAGCACCCTTAAACTCATCCCTTTATCCCTCAAAAGACTCCATACGCTTATATCTAAATCTAATGTCTAATCTCTTTACCCGACCTAGGTCTGAATACTAACTACTAACTACTAAATACTACCCCATTATAACCCCAATCAAACCCAATTCCAATTGGGTTTGATTGGGGTTATAATGGGGTTACAAAGGGCTTTACAAGGGTTCTAAGCAGAGCGAGACTCGTAGAAAGGTTGAGAAATATTTATGCAAAAACAGCGAAATTGCATCATCCTATAAAGAATCCGTATATTTAAGGGGTTAATATAAAACATGAAATATTACATTATTGCAGGAGAAACTTCGGGGGACCTTCATGGTGCGAACTTGATTAAAGCGCTGAAAAAGGAGGATCCGGAAGCAAGTTTTAATATTGTAGGTGGCGACCAGATGGCGGCAGCAGCTGGCGAGCAGGTTCTTATCCATACTTCGGAGATGGCTTTTATGGGCTTCATTGAGGTGTTGAAGAATTTGAGCAGCATCGCTAAGAATCTCAAAAAAGTGAAAGAGGATATCCTTAAGCAGCAACCTGACACCCTTATTTTGATAGACTTTCCAGGTTTTAACCTTAAGGTCGCTGCTTTTGCAAAGAAGCTCGGCATTAAGGTGTGCTACTATATCTCTCCAAAAATATGGGCATGGAATCAAAAACGTGTGTATAAAATTAAGAGATTGGTAGACCACATGTTTTGTATCCTTCCTTTCGAGGTGAAGTTCTACAAGCAGTTTCATTATCAGGTTGATTACGTTGGAAATCCCCTGTTAGATGCCATTGCAGCATACAAATTCAATCCGAACTTCCGGTTGGACAATGGTTTGAGCCAGAAGCCGATTATTGCCTTGCTTCCTGGCAGTCGCAAAATGGAGATCGAGAACTTACTCCCTATTATGGTCGATCTAAACCGTATGTTTCCGGCGCATCAGTTGGTTATCGCAGGGGCACCCAATTTCGATTTAGCGTATTATAAAAACTATATCGGGGACGAGGATATACCCGTGGTATTCGATCAAACCTATGATTTGTTGAAGAATGCAGAAGCGGCCGTTGTGGCCTCAGGCACTGCCACTTTGGAAACTGCGTTATTGCGCATTCCGCAGGTCGTTGTGTACAAAGCAAATCCTATTACCGTCATGATTGCACGCAAACTGATCAAAGTACGTTTTATCTCACTCGTTAATTTAATCAACGACTATCTATCTGTTCGCGAGCTTATCCAGAACGATTGCGACACGATGAGTATCTCTGAGGAATTAAAAGAGTTAACCCTGAATCCAGCACATCGGGCAAGTGTTTTAGAGAATTACGACAACTTGATCGATAAAATGGGAACGCCTGGAGCATCAGAGAAGACTGCTGCCTTGATCGTAAAATATATGAAAGGTCTGGAATAAACTTTTTATCTTTAATACGGTCTAACAGACAGGAGGTTAACGTATGAAATATTTAATATTAAGTTTAAGTATGTTGTTTTTGGGCTTGAATAGTCAGGCACAAACAACAGAACATATAACGAAATTAGAAGTCGGAAAAAAGAAGACTAAAAATTTCGTGAGCCGTGATTCTTCGATGATCGTTCGTATCGACACGTTGATCATGAAGGACAACGCGAAGTTGGAATTCTTTGGTAAAAAGGACGTAAAACTGGAGATCGGTCATGCTATTATTGGTAAAAATGCGGTTATATCGGGTTCCGATGGAAAGAACAATGCGACGAACTTTGATATCAAAGTGAATCTGCAAGAGTTAGGCTCGCTTTATGTAATTGCGCGCGGATGGGATGCGATGAACGGTACCAAAACATTTCCGAACGGAAACGGCGGTAAGGTAAATTTTGCCTATGCCAATTCAGGTATTAAACCACAGACAACCGATAAGAAAGGAAAAAACTATTTATTGATTGATGTACAACAAGGTGGACTTCGCGTAAACCCTACATCAGACTTACAACGTGTCTATTCACAGATTTCGATGTCTGGTCCGGGACTACGAGGAGTACCGCAGGGACAAGTATATTCAGGATCGCCTGGTACAAAGGGAAAAGTAGAAATTACAGCCTATGATTAATCATAGGCTTTTTTTATGCCTAATAAATCACTAAATTTAAGACATGAAAATATTGGCTTTCGCTGGTAGCAGCAGCAAAAACTCCATCAACAAGAAATTGATCACATCGGTTTCCAAATATTACAAAGAGAAAGACGATGTCATTGAAATATTAGATTTGAACGATTTTGAAATGCCTTTATTTTCTGTCGATCGCGAGCAGGAGATTGGCATTCCGGAAGCTGCGCATGCCTTTGCCGCTAAGATTGATTGGGCAGACTTGATATTAATTTCCTTAGCAGAACATAATGGTAACTACGCTACTGCTTATAAGAACATCTACGATTGGACGTCAAGAATCAAAGGTCGTAAACTATTTAACGGAAAAGCTGTTTTTCTATTAGCAACGAGCGATGGAAAAGGCGGCGGACAATGCATTTTGGATATAGCATTGGCACGCATGCCGAAAGATGGCGCCGATATTTTGGAGAGCTTTTCACTTCCGGAATATAGCAAGAATTTTAAAGAAGGGGTCGGCATCATTACGCCGCTTTTTCGCAGTCAATTGGAGGCCAAAGTGCGCAAAACGAAACGCATGATGGCAACAAAATTAACAGAGAACGATAATTAAAAATTAAATATCATGGCAAAGAAAGTATTATTATTAGTTGGAGATTATGTGGAAGATTATGAAGCAATGGTTCCCTTCCAAGCGATGGGTGCTGTAGGAATCGAAGTTGATGCTATAGCTCCGGATCGTAAAAAAGGTGATGTTGTGCCTACGGCAGTTCATGATTTTACCGGCGATCAGACGTATAAAGAACTTCGCGGTCACAATTTCGCAATTAATAAAGATTTCGATTCGGTAAATCCGGAAGATTACGATGGACTTTACATAGCTGGCGGCCGATCGGCTGAATATATTCGATTGAACAAGCGTGTTATTGAAATTACGAAACACTTCTTCGAGAAGGATAAACCTGTTGCGGCAATCTGCCATGGTATACAAGTGTTAACGACGGCTCAGGTATTGAAAGGACGCACCTTGACGGCTTACGTCGCTGTAGGTCCGGATATCGAACTGGCTGGTGGTACTTGGAAGAACATTCCTGCCGACCAAGCGGTTGTTGATGGAAATTTAGTAACCTCACCAGCATGGCCAGGACATCAAGCAATCCTGAAGGAGTTCTACAAAGTGTTAGGCATTCAAATTAGTTTATAATCGAGGTAGGCATAGATGGCGCAACAAAGAAGGAAGAAGGTTTGGTTTTTTGCCATTCCGCTCATTTGTTTATTAGGGTATTTTATTTGGGACGCATATTCGCAGCCCTCGATTAAAGATTTACCTGGAGATTTTGAAGAGGTCGCTTTTGTTCGAAATGAGCAAAATAAAGGTGGTATTATTCGAATCTATGCCGTAACGGTTGGCGATCCAATGAATGCACAATATGATCAATGTGCAGATCAATTTCCGACCAATGACTACGGTTCGGTCACTAAAGTTTACTTTTTCGATAAACACAAACCTTTTCCTACTACTTTAAATATTGAAGAGCCTCACTATGACGATAAGAAGTTTGAGGCAATAAATATTCAGAAAAGGTATGGTTCGCAGAAGTGATTTAATAATTTGATTTTATAAAGTTAACATAAAATTAATATAGCACCGATAATTTCGATGCTATTATGAGAGAACTAGAAATGGCAAAAAAATTTATCCCCAGGGATATTAGCTGGTTAAGTTTTAACGCTCGTGTGTTGCAAGAAGCGGCAGATACCGAAGTTCCATTGGAGCAACGCATTAAGTTTCTAGGTATCTTCTCGAATAATTTAGATGAGTTTTTTCGTGTTCGTGTAGCTGCACTGAAGCGCGCGGCCGAGATTAATACCAAAGAAGTATTGGGATCTTTTTATGAAGATCCCAATATTATTTTAGAACAGATAACGCATATCGTTATCAAACAGCAAAAGAAGTTTGATAAGATTTGGTTAGATGTTCAGAAAGAGATGGCTAAGCAGCGCGTCTTTATTAAAACTGCGGAGGACCTTTCGCAGGAACAGTTAGAATTTGTGAAAGACTACTTTGACCGGGAGGTGGAGAGCAGCATTATTCCGCTCCTTCTGGATGAGGTACGCCCCATGCCCTATCTTCGCGACAAAAGTCTTTATCTGGGTGTTGCTATGTATAAGAAAGACTGGCAATATCAGACGAAGTTTGCCATCATTGAATTACCTTCGAGCCAACACGGCCGATTTGTGATCCTTCCGGCACCTAAGAATCAGAAGCATATTATCTTAATTGAGGATGTTGTAAAAGTCAATTTACCTTACATCTTTTCTTATTTCGGTTTTGATGAATTTGTTGCGAACACCTTCAAAATTACGAAAGATGCGGAGTTTGATTTAGATAACGACGTGAATACGAGCTTTGTAGAAAAGATAACAAAAGGCGTAAAAAATAGACGCAAAGGCAAGCCGACGCGCTTTGTGTTTGATAAAGATATGGACCAGATGCTTCTGGAGTTTTTGATCCGGAAATTGGATCTTTCTAAACGCGACAGCATCATCCCAGGTCAGAAAATCCATAATTTCAAGCACTTCATGGACTTCCCAGATGTGTTCAGATCTTATAGGAGACCATTTGAGCGAACTTCATTTGAGCATCCTGATCTCTGCGATGTCGATCGTGTGACGGACGTTATCCTGAAAAAAGATGTGCTCCTCTCCTTTCCTTATCATCAGTTCAGGCCGATGATCGATCTATTGCGGGAGGCGGCTATGGATCCGGACGTGAAAACCATTAAGATTACAATCTATCGGATGGCTACAAATTCAAAAATCGCCAATGCCTTAGTAAATGCAGCGCGTAACGGGAAAGAAGTCACGGTGATGTTAGAGCTGAGAGCGCGTTTTGATGAAGAGCATAATCTGGATTGGAAAGACCGTTTCGAAATGGAAGGCGTTAAAGTACTTGTTGGTATTCCAAACCGAAAAGTACATGCCAAACTCTGTATTATCAAAAAGCGGGTAGATAACAAAACCATTCAATATGGTTTCGTGAGTACCGGCAATATCAATGAGAAGACCGCGAGAATTTATGGCGACCACTGTTTGATGACGAGCAACAAGAGCGTGATGGCCGATATCAACAAGATATTCAATGCGCTACAAAAGCCTAAAATGCCTTTAGAGAACACGATAAAAAATTGTAAAAGTTTACTGACCTGTCCTTTAGATATGCGTCAGCAGATTTTGCAGTTTATCGATAAAGAGATTCTGGAGGCCAAGGCCGGACGAAAAGCGCATGTTATCATCAAGATCAACTCGCTTAGTGACAAAGAGTGTATCAAAAAATTATATGAAGCTGCAATTGCCGGCGTTAAGGTTGAGCTGATCGTGCGTGGCGTATATTGCGCAATCAATCAGAAAAAATTCAAAGAGCCATTATATGGCATCAGCATTGTCGATGAGTATTTAGAGCACGCCCGTGTATTCTATTTTCACGCTGCAGGGAAAGAGCTGACCTACATATCTTCAGCCGATTTAATGACTCGGAATTTAGATTATCGTATCGAAGCAGCAGTAAAAATCAATAGTAAAAAATTGAAAACTGAGCTGAAAGATTTGTTACAAATTCAGTTGAAAGACAATGTGAAAGCCAGGATTTTCGACAACCTGCAAACCAATGAATATGTGACCAATAAGAAGCCCGCTTACCGCTCGCAGATTGAAACTTTCATTTATCTGTATGCAAAAACCCGAAAAGATATCGCGGAAGCTGTCTAAAATATGACAATGTAGCCTTATTATTTTACTAATATTTTTAGTATTTTAGAAAAATATTAGGAGGAAATATGGCTAATGAATTTATTCAAGGTCGTGGTGCACAGGAGAATGTATCGAACATTTTTTTTAAGCAAAGCTACAGCAAGGACTTTATCGAGGGTATTGATGAATGGGAGGAGGAAAAGCCGCAAACTCATTTTACGATTGTTCATCCCAAAAGTTTCGTCAACAAAGTAACCAGCCCCGACGTGGGCATGGAATACTCTGCCAACCCCTATCAGGGCTGTGAGCACGGTTGTATTTACTGCTATGCACGCAATTCGCATCAGTATTGGGGATACAGCGCGGGCCTAGACTTCGAGACGAAGATTATGGTCAAAGCGAATAGTGTGAAGCTATTCCGCGAGTTTATTAGCCGTAAGTCA
This sequence comes from Sphingobacterium sp. UBA2700, assembly GCA_002354335.1. Taxonomy (GTDB): domain Bacteria; phylum Bacteroidota; class Bacteroidia; order Sphingobacteriales; family Sphingobacteriaceae; genus Sphingobacterium. The sequence goes on from DELI01000024.1 coordinate 116,198, forward strand.
TGGACTGGGACACCTATTTCACTTTCTGGAAATACAGATTGCTATCAACCTTTAGAGCGTAAGTTTCAATTGACGCGCGGAATTTTAAAAACGGCTAGCCAATGTGGTCAGCCGGTCAGCATTATTACAAAGAATAGCTTGATATTGCGCGATGCGGATATTATCAGCGAGCTTGCCAATAGAAATCTCTGTGTAGTCTATATTTCCATCAATTCTTTAACTGAGGAAACGCGCTTGAAGCTTGAACCTAGAACAGTAACCGCTAAACAGCGCTTGCATGTTATTGAGTCGTTATCAAAGTTGGGCGTTCCGGTGGGCATTATGTGTGCCCCTGTAATCCCGGGGTTGACCGATCATGAGATTCCTAATGTATTGAAGGCGGCTGCTAGTGCTGGGGCGAAATGGGCTGGCTATACAACCGTAAGATTGAATGGTGAGATTGGACAAATATTTGAGAATTGGCTACAAAAGGCCTATCCGGATCGTGCGAATAAGATTTGGCATAGTATACAGAGTTGTCATCATGGAAAAGTGAATGATAGCGAGTTCGGAAACCGGATGAAAGGAAGCGGAAAACTAGCGCAAATGATTAAAGATAGCTTTCGTATGCACTGCAAACGCAATAAATTGAACGTAGAGCACTTTGAATTTGACTGTTCACAGCTTTTAAAAAACTCCGATCATCAGCTTAAATTATTCTAAATTGAAAGCGTTAAGAAGTGTTAAAAAGAAAATGTAACAGCTATGTTGCAGACATAATGGCATCGTGTTTGGTTTAACAAGTACAATAACTATTAGAAAAACATAAAAATTGTACTATGAAAAACACATTGAAATTATTAAGTCTTTTGTTTGTTGTCCTATTCACAGTTTCTGCTTGTTCGAAAGATGATGACCCGGTAGATAATGAATTGTTTACTGGAAACTATACGGGTGAGGTTGGTTACACCAATCTTTCTGATAACAGCAAGAATGTTGCTTACGGTCCTGGTTCTGTGCGCGTGTACAAAGTTGGAGACAAGTATTCATTCGACTTCAAATCTGATAAAGGCAATATTCCTTCATTAACAGGAATCGTAATGCAAAAAGGAGATAACAACACCATTTTCTTTAATTCGGAGGCAATAGGGTCGATTACGATCTCAGAAAGCACTTTAGAAATTGCTTATACAAATCTGGATAAGAAAGAATCGTTTAGAGCAAGTTGCGATAGATAAAATTAGATATTAGATTATAGATATTAGATTTCAGATTGTTTGGTTAAACATCTCAAATACAAGGTCTTATATCTAAAGTCTAATGTCTAACATCTAATATCATTACCCCCTTAAACAACATACTATTACTATTGAGGAATAGGCTGTGTTTATCGGGGTAATGAAATTTTAAGCGGTATTGAAGGTTGTTAATGTAGTCGTTTTCGGACTGATCTTTTAAATAATGGTTGACATGATTGCTTACTTCCAGCTTGATTTGATTGCTCGTACTACTTAACCGAATTTTAATTGGATGCGCAGGCATCGTATTATAACCATTTGTAAGCGCATTTTGAACCAGTGGGAAGCAGATTAATGCATGAACTTTCATTGAGGGATCTGCGATATTAAAATCAACTTTTACATGCAGTTCTTCATTTTGAAGCAAACCCCATAGCGAGATGTAATACTCCAAGAGTGCTATTTCTTCCGCAAGCGTATGCACGCTATCCTTAGAAAGATTTTCTGTCAGTTTACACCAGTTGGAAAAGCGCTCATCCGTTCCGACTGTTTTCTCTCTCTTTTCGAACAGATCCAAGAGTGCTGGATCGAGTTCGCTGATAAAATACGACTGCATTGCGCCATTAGACAACAACAAATCCCTTGATTCTTGAGATTGCTTATTGTTGCTTTTTTTCCAAAACATCTCTTCTCTTTGAAGGTTCAACGCCACTGACACCGCCCGAGACAGCTAATTTCATCGCATCAGTGGCTGACATATTTAATTTATGAACTTTATCTGCGCTAATGATAGCAACCTGTCCTGCAACGGAATAAGAATATGGAAAGTAAACTATAACTTCACCTTCTAAGCCTATGCTGCTCAAGTCCTTTTGAGTTAGGAAGCCAACCTTCTTTAATCCAAAGTTATTGACTTCGACCAATACCGGTTCATTGAATTTCTTTGCATCACCAACAAAGGCTTCGGTAAAGTCTTTGATGGAAGAGTAAAGCGTATTGAATAGTGGTATTTTGTTGATGGTACGCGTCATCCAACTGCGGATGGGTGCTGTCACTAAGGTCGTAAAAATTAAGCCTACCAACGCAAGCAACAGGATGACCGATAGAATCCCTATTCCCGGGATATAGAGCGGATGTCCGGTTTCATCTTCAAGGAAGTGCTCAGTAATATTTAGCGCACCGTCCAAAGTCGCAACTAACCAAACAATCACGAAGATTGCTCCCGCAACGGGCGCAACGACCAAGGTTCCCTTGATTAAATAATAAAAGAATTGTTGAAAGAATTTACGTAGCATGTTTATTCAAAATAATAGACTCTCTTAACCCTACTAGAAATATTGACCAATAGTTCATACGGAATGGTGCCGATATCTCTTGCCGCTTGTATGATGTCTGGAAAAACCTCTACGGTATCCCCTTCTTTGACTTCAATATCTGTAACATCCAACATGCACATATCCATACAGATAGTGCCTACCGTTGGTACCAACTGATTATTGATTTTCATTTTTCCAATTCCGTTTCCAAATTTACGATTATATCCGTCAGCATACCCAATTTTAACTGTAGCAATTCTGCTATCACGTGTTAATACGCCTTTCCGATCATAGCCAACCGTCTCGGTTTTCGGTAAATCTTTCAATTGCGTTACGGTGGTCCGCAGCGTACTTACTTTCTCTAAAGCGCTATTCCCGTTGTCCATATCAACACCATATAGCCCTATTCCTAGGCGAACCATATCAAAATGTGCTTGCGGCCAGCGTACAATTGCGGAGGTGTTCGCAACATGTTTGATGAAAGAATAGCCGATTCCTGCTTCTAACTTAGTAACACAGTTGTTGTAAGTATCGATCTGATACTGGGTAAAACTATCTTGATTAGGATCGCCGGAGGCAACCAAATGTGTGAAGCAAGATTGTACTTTAACTTCCTTTTGTTGGTTCAAGCGTTCTATAAGTTCGTCTACTTCATTCGCTAAGAATCCTAATCGATGCATACCTGTATCCAACTTCACATGAATCTTATATCCTTCACATTTATTGGATCTTAAGAATTCTATAAACTGGTTAAGGAAACGCATGGAGTACACCTCTGGTTCCAAATCGTATTGTAGTAAAGTCTGAAAAGTCTCGCTATCCGGACTTAACACCATGATCGGCAATTTAATGCCCCCCAACCTTAACTCAACGCCTTCGTCAGCAAATGCTACCGTTAGATAATCCACTTTGCTAAACTGCAGCAAGTTGGCAACCTCAAAACTACCGCTTCCGTAGGAGAACGCTTTGACCATAGCCATCAGCTTTACCTGATTAGGGATCATCGCACGATAGTGCATCAGATTATGCGAAAGTGCATTTAAGTTAATCTCCAGAACGGTACCATGTGATCTTAATGTCAGGCGTTGTACGACCTGTTCAAAGCGGAATGCACGCCCTCCCTTGATCAATATGGTTTCATCCTTGATATTTAAGCTCTCCAATTGCTGGAGTAAGTCTTCTGTAGTCGCAAACCGCTGTATGGCAGTTGTTGATAGACTGTCCAACCATTTATAATCTGGACCGACCCATATCATCCGGCTGATGGATGCGCGAGAAAGTATACCTAACAGCTTCTCTTGAAATTTTTCACTGCCCGACAATCCTTCCATATCGGATAGAATTAACGTCTTCTTACTATGTTGGTTCTGCTGTGCTAGAAAATCTAATGATATCTGAAGCGAGGCTAAATCATTGGAATAAGAGTCGTCGATTAAAGAACTGTTAGCTATACCCTTTTTAAGCTGCAGGCGCATTTCTAAAGGTCTTAATTGCTGCAAACGTTCAATAATCAACGGTTCAGTATAACCAAAATACGTCATTGCCGTGAAGCAGGTAAGTACATTCTCTATAGATGCTTTATCCGTAAATGGAATTTCGAAGCTATGGGTATAACCCTTCGATTTAATCGTTAGTTGGGTTCCTTTTCCTGAAGGTTCTTGATTCAACAATTGTATCTCATTGCTATCTTCCTCCCCCCACTGCAATAATTTTATATTTGCGGAGACTTGATCGGCATTAACATATTTCGAGCCAGCAATAAGGACTTTCGATCGTTGAAATAATTTCAGTTTCTCTGATAACTTTGCCTGCTTCGAAATGAAGTTCTGCGCATGAGCTAGCCCAATATTGGTGAATATCCCTACCTCCGGCTGTATCAGAGCTTGCAAGCGCTCCATTTCTCCCGGCTCTGAAATACCCGCCTCAATCAATGCAATGTCGTACTGCGACGTCAAATTCCATAGCGATAATGCGACACCAAGCTGAGAGTTGTAGCTTTTTGGACTCTGATACACTTTCTTATCAATCGATAATAACTGGTACAGCCATTCTTTTACCACAGACTTCCCATTACTTCCCGCAATGCCAACCACCGTTCCATCAAAGGATAGCCTATGGTAGACAGCGAGGCGTTGCAATGCATCCAATACATCCACAACAAACAGTACATTAACATCGGAAAGTGTCTCAAGGAAAGGCACGTTTTTGGAAACAACAAAACTACGAACTCCCCGCAAATAGGCATCATTAATGAAATCATGACCATCACGGGCGGCAGTAAGCGCAAAAAACAAGCTATGTTCAGGTTGATTAACCTTTCTACTGTCGTATACTAGTTCTGTAATTTGTTGATTATAATCCGCTATCCGAAAACTCTTTAACTCTAAAACTTCGCGTATTAAATCGATAGTATACATCTCATATTAAATATTGAACGAATTTCATCATTTTTTTTATAAGTTCATCATTTTTTGAACATTTGTGTTATGGAAGATCAATCGGGAAAAACAAAGATTCTTACGCCCCTTCAGGCAAAGAGAAAAGCTGAAAGCTATTGCGCCTATCAGGAACGAGCGCAACAAGAGGTTCGAGACAAACTTTATAGCTGGGGGCTCCACAGTAATGATGTCGAGCATATAATTTCAGACTTAATCTCCGACAATTTCCTAAACGAAGAGCGGTTTGCCAAGGCTTTTGTATTAGGAAAATTCCGAATGAAAGGTTGGGGAAAGATAAAGATTGTTCAGCATTTAAAAGCAAAACGGGTTTCAAAACCGCTAATCCAGATTGCACTTAGGGAAATCGATCTAGACGACTATGAATCTAAGTTATCCGAACTAATTTCAAAAAAAGTTAATGTGGATGTCGCTTCCTTGAATTTAAAAGAAAAGGCGAAGCTGATCAGGTATCTGCAATCGAAAGGATATGAAAACGATTTGATATTTTCTAAAATTAAGGAATAACATTTCCGAATTAGAATCTATGCTCTTTACCGAAATCATTTTGATTTGATCCTATCGGATGATTTTTATTCAAAAAATATTACTTGAGTTCCAGCCAGTTGATGTCTGTCTGTGGACTTTTTTAAAAAATAATTTTAGGAATTGATTTTTCTCTCTATATTTGCACCACGTCAAGCGAAAGTAGCTCAGTTGGTAGAGCACAACCTTGCCAAGGTTGGGGTCGCGAGTTCGAATCTCGTCTTTCGCTCAGTTGCCTAGGTGGTGGAACTGGTAGACACGCAGGACTTAAAATCCTGTTCCCGTTAAGGGAGTGCGGGTTCGATTCCCGCCCTAGGTACTTGGAAAAAAGCTCATCAAAAGATGAGCTTTTTTGTTTTCACCGCTATACTATTTTCCCGTAGACTGGGAATCGGGATCAATCCTTGTTCCTGAAGTCGCTAGGACGAATACGTAGCAATGGCTTAAATCAAGCAGGGATATCTTGCACACCCTCCTCCCCATACTAAAAGGATATAATCGCATATTCAATATTGGGTAACCTTCTAGGTTCGGTATCAACATATCAGCAAGCTCTTGTAATCTTCCCTCAGGTTAGCTATCTTACAGCAAAACCTAGAAATTATTTATGATCAAGAAAGGATTTGGAATCAAGAATATTGCCGAAATGTTGGGCATCTCTGTTTCTACCGTATCCAGGGCATTGCGCGATGCGCATGATATCAACCCGGAAACCAAAGAAAGAGTGCTCAAACTGGCTAAAGAACTCAATTTCAAACCCAATAAAAATGCCGCAGCCTTAGCGTCCGGAAGCACCAAAAACATCGGCGTTATTATCCCGTTTATTACCAATTACTATTTCAGCACGGTAATCTCCGGGATACAGGAAGCCGCCTTTCAACTCGGATACAACATCATTCTGTTTGTCACCAACGACGAGGAAGAACGCGAAAAACAACTCATCGAAAACCTGGATCTTGCAAGCCTCGACGGGCTTCTGATCTCCTTATCATCAAACTCCAGCAGTATTGAACACTTCGAAACATTAATCGATGGAGGGCTTCCTTTAGTATTCTTTGATCGTGTCCCTAATGAAATCAATGCTTCCAAAGTGATGCAAAGCGATTATGAAGGGGCGTTCTTGGCGACAAGCCATCTGATTCGAAAAGGATATAAGCGAATAGCTCACTTAGCAGGCCCCGAAAGCCTCAAGTTCACGCAAGAAAGATTAAGGGGTTTCCTAAGCGCATTGAAACAAGCTCAAATGCCGGTGCATGAAGAATATATTATCCATTCGGGATTCTCATCGCAGCATGGATATGCCGACGTCCAGCAATTGCTGGCTTTAGAGGAACTTCCAGACGCGATATTCGCAGTCAATGACCGGAAGGCTATCGGCGCAATTCAAGCGCTCAAAGACGCTAAAAAGCTTGTTGGAAAGGAAATTGGCGTGGTTGGATTTACCAACGACCCCATGTGCACAGTCATCGAACCAAATTTGACGACGGTCGAAGAACCGGCTTTCCAAATTGGAGAACAGAGCTGCGAGCTCCTGATTAAGCATATCAAAAATAAAGATTTCGAACCCCGTTCGGTACTGATCCCTTGCCGTTTAATTGAACGAGACTCTAGCTAAAACAATAGCCACTTCGCAAACGAAGTGGCTACCAACTATATGTTAATTAATCAATAAACCCAAGTCTATTAGTTCTCATAAACAAAGCGACCTGCTATCATGGTCTTTTGAACCTGAATATTTTCATCAAATAAAATCAGGTCGGCTTGCAAGCCTTTACTGATCGTTCCAATCTGATGCTGCAGACCTAGTATCCTTGCAGGGTTAACTGTAAGCATATGCACCGCATCTTTAAGCTCCAAACCTGCCATCTTTGTCATCGTACGAATCAATCGATCCGCCGTTGCCACGCTTCCCGCAAAGGACTTACGATCCGGAAGTTTAGCAACCCCATCTTCCACCACAACGGCAAGGCCATTTTCTTTACTGCCCAAAATACTTTCTGTCACATCAGTTCCCGCTGCACGCATCGCATCCGTAATTAAAATAATTTGATTCTTTGCCTTCACTTTGCTAATCAGCTTCAAGAAAGGCTCCGGCAAATGCGTTCCATCCGCAATAATCTCTACATCGATATCATCAATCAATAAGCAGGATTCAATCGCACCAGCATATCGGTATGCATTCCGTCGAGTCATCCCCGACATGCCTGAGTACAGATGTGTTGCTAATTTATAACCAGCCTCCACTCCTTTTACTACCTCATCGTAAACCGCATCTGTATGTGCTAAAGCTAATAAAATACCCTCTTCGCAGACCCGCTTCCCAAAGGTCAATGCCCCCGGCAATTCTGGAGCGGCACTCCATCGCGCAATCAAATGCTTGTATTTAGACAAGATGGGTTCATATTCCTCAGGTTTCGGATCCCGAATATATCGAGGATCTTGAGCGCCGCGTTGCTCCATCGCAAAATAAGGCCCCTCCAAGTGCAAACCATAGAACCTCGCTCCTTTTTCATTCTTCTCCAGCGATTTTGCATAAACCTCAAACGTCTCCAAGAGTAAATCTTGTTCACTGGTTAGAGTCGTAGGCAACATCGCCGTCGTGCCGAAACGCGCATGCGTTTCTGCAATATTAAGATAGGCATCAACGTCGTTATCCATGAAGTCCGAACCGCCGCCACCGTGTATATGAATATCGATGAAACCCGGCGACAGGTAAAGACCTTGAGCATCGACAATTTCATGTGTACTACTCGCCTTTGGCCAATCTGTTGATTCCTCAACAGCCACAATCCGGCCATTTTCAATACTCACATAGCCATTCTCAATTATTCGAAAAGGGGTGATAATTTTTGCATTAATTATACTGATCATTGTTAGGTTGATTATTTCCAAGATTTAAATCGGTGCCCGATAAAGGCATAGAACACAATATACGAAAAACATGGAACTAATACCCAATAAGCCGTTTTCACATCATGAGAATCTGCTACTAACCCGTAAATCATCGGCAATATCGCATTCCCACATAGTCCCATAATCAAGAGTGCCGACCCCTGCTTCGCATATTTACCGAGACCATCCAGTGCAAGAGGCCAGATACCGGCCCATATTAACGCATTCGGAACACCGATCATCGCCAAGAACCAAATCGACACATCCAGATGATGTCCGAACCAATGCACCTGATAGCTCACCAAGCAAACTAATAAGGATAAGATCAAGCCAACGATAGAGCAAATTTGCAGCATGCGCTTTTGCGATATCAGCGCAGGAATCAACGTGATACCCATCAAATAGCCGATAATCGTTGCTGTCAATACATAAGACGGCAGCGCTTTTGCTTCTAATAACGAAAGCCCCATCGCCCCAGCATAATTAATAATGGTATCAATCGCAATCACTTGTGTTCCCACATGAAGGAAGATGGCAACCGCGCCTAATACCAAATTCGGAAATTGAAAAACACCAGACTTCGACTCGGCGTCCTTGTCTTCTTCCCGATTGTCGATTTCCGGCAATGGCGAAAACTTAATAAAGAGTCCAATGAGAAATAGCACCGCAGCAACGACAATGTAAGGCACTACGACGCGTAAAATCAGCTCATCGAGTGTTTGTGCTCTCGTCACTTCATCCATCAAGGGAATCTGCTTAAACAGCTCGTTATCTGTGGGACGTAGAATAGCCCAAGAGAATGCAAGTGGGGCCAAAATACCGGCCCCTTTGTTGCATATTCCCATTATACTAATTCGTTGCGCTGCACGTTCTTTCTCACCGATCATCGTAATGTATAAGTTCGCAACAGTCTGCAAAACCGCAAGTCCAGAGCCTAGGGTAAACAAGCCCAGCAAAAATATAACATAAGTCCTACCATAAGCCGCCGGCACGAACAATAAGGCCCCTACGGCCATGATCCAGAACCCAATTGTAATCCCTCTTTTATAACCAACGCGCTTGAGTAGATAAGACGACGGCATAGACATTACCAGATATGAAATATAGAAAGCGAAGGCAACTAAATAAGATTGAAAATTCGTCAGCTCACAGGCAATCTTAAAATATGGAATTAAGATGGCATTGACCCAGGATACAAATCCGAAGACAAAGAACATCGTCCCAATGATGCCAATGGAAATTAAGGTAGTGCGTCTATCTAAAACTTGTGCGTTCATAAGTTAGGTTAAAGGTTTAAAGTTTATAGCAAAGAAGCTGATCCTTCGTCTAAATAACAATAGCAGGCAGGATGATTTTGTAAAATACTTGCCGGATACAGATTAGAAACCTCATTTGTCAGACAGTTCTTTACGGCAAGCGCCTTTCGTTCATCGGGTACCGCACATATGATCTTCTTCGACTTCATGATTTGCTTAATAGACATCGATATCGCCTGCAATGGCACCTCGTCGATGCTATTGAACCAACCCTCGCCCATCTGCTGCTGTCTGCATAGCGCGTCCAAATCGACTACGAGATAAGGGGCTTCTACATCAAAATCTGCCGGTGGATCATTAAATGCCAAGTGTCCATTCTCTCCAATGCCCACAAATGCAACATCAATCGGGTAATTTCTGATGATATCCCCTAAACGCTTACATTCTTCCTGCGCATTTCCCTCGCCATTGATCAGCACCACCTCTTTCAATGTGCCGACCTGATCTACAAAACGCTCATTCAAATATTTTCTAAAGCTCGCCTTATGCGTAATAGGCATACCGATATATTCATCCAAGTGAAACATGCGGACCTTAGACCAGTCTATATCTTTATCCTTTATCAAAGTCTCTAATGTCTCAAATTGACTTTGTCCTGTAGCCAAAATAATATTAGCTTCGCCCTTAGCACGGATAACTTCTTTAATTAGTTCCGCTCCCTTTGCTCCAGCATGAGCCCCTAAAGATTCCCGATCCGGGAAAATTTCTACATTCATATTCTCTAAGCTTTAAGTTATTTATTCGATTTTAATACTTTGGTATTGCCACCAGTTTCCAAATGGATATTGTGGACTTTATTAGCTTTCCATCGTCCCATCGTAAAGTCCGGAATAGCAATTGGTTTTGACCCGTTCGCAACCGACCATTCACTCAACGGTCCAATTGACGACCAGGACGCGGCATCATACACATCCATATCGACAGGCAAGCCATTACGCAGGCAGTCGATCAGGCGCCAGTCCATGATAAAGTCCATACCTCCATGACCTCCTACTTCTTTCGCCATCTCTCCAATCTGACTGATGATCTTTGGCGTGTTCTCCGCTTCAATCTTTTTGAACTCATCCTCGTCGAGGAATTTCTCATGCCCAATAGCCAATTTTGCTGGAAGTGGATATTTCTGCGCAAAAGCCTTCGTTCCGGAAATCAAGTGTATGCGAGAATAAGGTCTAGGCGTACTGACATCATGTTGTAGCATAATGGTACTGCCGTCATGGTTCTTAATGGTCGAGGTATTCATATTGCCACGAAACGGATATTTAAGATATTTCTCAAATTCCTTATTCGTCTTAGCCAACTCTTCCGTCTTCGGGCGCAGCGAGAAATCCTTCGAAGCCATCGAAGTCATAAACTCCATCTTGTTCCCACGGTTGATCTTCAGAACCTGCGCAATCGGACCTAAACCATGTGTAGGATATAGGTTTCCGTTTCGCTTTGCATTTTCCATCAAGCGCCATTTATCATAGCGCGCCTCGTCTTTAAAAAGACTCTCGAGAATATCGTGAATATAGGCTCCTTCGCAGTGAACAATATCACCGAAAAAGCCTTGCCTTGCCAAATTCAGCGTTAGCATCTCGAAGAAATCATAGCAACAGTTCTCTAGGATGACACAATGCTTCTTGGTGCGTTCTGATGTCATCACCAACTGCCAGCATTCCTCAATTGTCACCGCTGCAGGAATCTCAACAGCAACGTGTTTGCCCTGTTCCATTGCATAAATTGCCATCTCCGCATGCAAGGCCCAGTTGGTAGCGATATAAACAAAATCAATATCGTCGCGACGGCACATCTCCTTCCAGGATTCCGCTTTACCACTGTATATTTTGGCTTCATGGCCGGTTGTCACAATGCGCTTTTTTGCCGCCTGCGCTTTTTCATCGCGGATATCGCAAATACCTTTAATCGATACCCCTTCAATCATACTTAAACGGTAGACCGCTGCCGAACCACGATTTCCGACGCCAACAAACCCAGTGCGTACCGTGGATAAGGCGGGTGCGGCATAGCCCGACATGTTGAATATAGGTTTATAGCTCTGCTGCGATTCTCTAAGAATTTGATGATAGTTGCTCTGCTCCTCCAAGGGACTCGCAGATACTTTGTTGGAAAGAATACCTAGACCGGCAAGTCCAGATAACTTAAGAAATGATCTTCTATCTGTTGACATAAAATTAAGTTTTGGTTAGTAGGATATTTAACTAAAGAAACGGGAATTGTAAATGATATCCAAGCCTCTTCCGTTCTAATCTACGGCACCGTTATCGGTAATTATTTTCAAAAAAATGAGTATGAAGCTGCGCAAAAAGGAATCGCCACAGTTTAGCGCTTGTTCCTGTACTTGTCAAGACTAGGTCAACTCATAACCCTTGTAAAGCCCTTTCAAACCCAATGCAAAGCCCAATCATAAGCGCTCTGAATCGGGTTTGATAGGGTTAAACAAGGCTTGATCAAGGCTTGATCCTGCTTCTTGAACAGCTTCATGTCATAGGTAGTTATGTTGATTACGTGATAAACTAAACATTATATTCCGGCTTCCACACTTGCTCTTGATGCGTTTCCATCGCAATATTGGCCATATGGCTTGCAATAGCGACATCTCGGCCCGTATATACATCCGCAGCAGGTTTCTTTCCCGTACGGATACATTCGAGAAAATCAACTAACGCATAATAGGTCGGGTCCTTTTTCAATGGATCTAAATCCGAGAAGTCTATAAGTTCGCCCTCGCCATAGTGAACAGCCTTCGTAGCACCTGTTACGCCGTCTACTGTCCCAATTTCTTTCTTTACGTTTTCCGAGAATAGGCGTGCCTGGTCTTGCGTGACAATGATAGATCCCTTATCGCCGAGAATACGGATGCCGTAGCCCTTATACGAATTGGACAAAATGGACGAAACACTAGACTTTATGCCATTTGGATATTCATAAACCACACGCACATTGTCATAGTTCTCGCGCCCATCTTTCCAGTAATCTACTCCACCAATACCAGTTACACGCAGTGGTGCCGCACCAACCATCCAGTTTACAACGTCAATCGGATGTCCACATAATTCGGTCATCAGTCCGCCGCTAGAGGCCTTGTACATTCGCCAATTGACGAAGCGCTCGTCCATGCCCGCAGGAACTGGAAAACGCCAGTTTGAATTGCGATGATACTGACATTCGTAATGCAGCACCTTTCCCAGCCATCCTTTGTCGATAATCTCTTTGATGCGTTTGTATAAACCATAATAGCGATATTGATGCCCCACCTGAAAGACCATCCCCGATCGTTCAACTTGCTTCACCAAGTCGATTGCCTGCGGTATATCATAAGAGATTGCCTTCTCCAGGTAAACATGCTTTTTATTTTGCAAAGCATTCACGGCCATTGGATAATGCAGGTATAAAGGGGTGGCAATAATAACCGCATCGACTTTTTTATCTGTTACCAGCTCTTTATATTCCTTATAGACCTTTGCCGAGGGAGGTATCATTTTCTTTGCAGCGAGGGTATTGTCTTCGCGCAGGTCACAGATTGCTGTGACCTCCACATCCTGAATATCTCTGAGTAAACTTAGCAAGCCTCGCCCACGACTCCCCACGCCGATCACGCCCACTCGTAACTTCTTGGCCGATCCCGACAATCCGAATACCCCAAGATTACCGGGCAACACGGCTAAGCTTGAGATGGCTATGCTGCTATTTTCAATAAACTTCCTTCTGGAAATATGATTGTCTTTCATAATTTAAATTCTTTTAATCCGAATATTCCGAAAACTAGAAGCATCCTGATGATCCGTCAACATGATATGTCCAGCAACAGCTTCGCCATATCGCGAGCTATACATTTCGAACTTCGTTCCTGCCACTAAGGCCCGAAACTCATCCGTGCCACGTTCATAGCTTAAGATCTTTTTCCCGTTCAGCCAATGTTCTACCAAATTTCCTTTGACCACGATACGCGCTTTATTCCACTGTCCGTGCGGCTTAAGTACTTTATTCTTATCAGGGGCATACAGCAAATAGGCAGATCCTGTTTCTGTTTTAGGGCTGATCCCGCCTTTTACCGACTCATGGTTAAAATCATCGATCATCTGATATTCCGGGCCGTTTAGCTCTACCTTTCCAGCTTTGGTTTGCAGCGGACTAACCAGGTATTTCACTCCGGAATTGGTATTCTTATCCAGTTTGAACTCAATTTCTAGAATGAAATCGCTGTATACTTTTTTGCTGATAATGTCGCCTCCTTTTTCACCAGGCACGAGCTTTAAAACCCCAGCCTCCACTTTCCAACCTTGTGTCGGAAAGCCTCCCCCTTTTGCGCTGGTCCAATGCTTTGAAGCATCTTTCCCATCGAATAGTGTTTCCCACTTTCCTTTGGATTGCGTTGCTTCAAAAGCACGTTCTATTTTCAAAGCTTCATTGATTGGCGAAGCGGCTAGATGCAGACCTAATAAAATTGCACTGATTATTTTCATGGCTGTTCAATTAAGGAATTGTTTCAATTGGTGGCACATTCCTTTCTGCTCCATCATAGCCCTTGTTCTGGTTGATTACGCCTTTTGTATTGGCAGTAATTACGGTTGAAGGAATTGGCCAAAGTACATGGAAAGGCGCAATATTTGCCACGTTTCCTAACATCGAGATCTTCTGGTCGTAAGTTGGGTTCTTGCGCTTCACGCGGTCGAAGTAGTAATTCTTCTCCGAAAAATTTGCTAAGGAATAGCCCTGCAGGTTCTTCGCCGCTAAAATGTATGAAATTCTGACCATCTCTGAATGTCTTGGCTCCTCGGTAAACAACTCCCTTGCTCGTTCATCCATAATAAAGTCTATTGTCACTTCTGCAGCAGTCATCGGCAATGCTTTGGCACGTGTTCTAACTTTGTTGATATCCGCAGCTGCCAAATCCAACTGTCCCTTCCAAAAATAAGCTTCAGCACGCAACAGGTAGGTTTCCGCCAATCTAAATACGTAGAAGTCGCCATTTCCTCCTTGCGGAATCGCTGTTTTGTTCTGCTCCGGAACATATAGTTTATAATGCGGAATCGCATATATGCTACGGAAAGTATCCAATGGATCGGCGAAATATGCTGGGTTTACTGGCTTTCCAAAATCTTTCGAATTCGGATTGTTGTATTTATACTCGTGCTTATCTACCCAGTTAGCATCCGCTCTTCTTAGATCGGTCGTATTCTTCCATGTCGCCCCCTTATAAGACCAAACATCATATTGGTAAAATCCAGTCAAGCGCACATTCGCATTCCCTCTTCCTAATGAATCATACATCGGTCCCGACGCCACCATACCTGCCTTACCCTCGCTATCGCGAACAGGCGCCTGAAACCATGAACATCCGTAGTAGCGCATAGTGAACAAGCCTAAAGAGCGAGCATCAGCAGGCGCTTCAAAGCGGTCTATTGTTGCTAATATAGTTTCCTTATTGTTTGCCAGCGACACGTTCTCAGGCCTATGCAAATCCCACATTACGTTTCGGTAAGTGTTCGCCGCATCTTTACCGAAGCGCTCCGTCATTAAAGCATACGGACCATTAATGACTGCACTTGCAGTCGCGATGGCTTTGTCGAAATCTAAATTTGCTAGATATACTTTGGTCAATAGGTGATTGGCAGCTCCTTTGGTCAATTCGCCAGCTGCGGCAGAAACTGGAAGCCATTGTGCGGCAAACTCTAAATCTGATTGAATCTTCTTTAAGATTGCTGTGCGGCTATGTGATTGAAAATCCAATTTCGCGCCTTCGATTTCATCGCTAATAAACGGCACATCGCCATAGCTATGTACTAAGCGGTAATACCAATATGAGCGGTAAAATAATCCTTGCGCAAGCATCGCATTTTTCTCTTCTTCGGTCTTAAACTCAACAGATTGAACTCTTGAGATCAACACATTACAATTCTTGACATTGACAAACATTAAGTTGAACATTTTCAAGAAGTTGTAATACACATCATTATTTGGCGTCAACTTATAAAAATCCAATTGCGACCAAGGGGAGCCCAGATCAGAAGCAGCAAACTCCATAATTAAGTTATGCAGACCTTTATTCATGTTGTGGGTCTCTTGCTTTAGATCGGTTTTCAAGGTTACTGCCAGCGAGGCAAGCCCCTGTGGATCCTTATATACGTTCTCTGGCGTAAAAAATGAAAGCGGCTCCGGGTCTAACCAAGATTTGCTACAAGAGAGCGTTATGATCGACAGAAAGAATCCCGCTATGATTATATTTAGTTTTTTCATGATATTTCAGTTTAAATTATAGTGAGAAATTTACGCCTGCAGAAAAAGTGCGTGGCATCGGCATGGAATTCTGGGCATTATATGCCGTTTCAGGATCCCAACCTGGCCATTTATCTATTGTAAACACGTTGCGCGCTGCTAAGAACACTCGTAGGCTTTTAACATTCAGACGCTCCAAAGCAGTTGATGGAACTGTATAAGAAAAAGATAAATCTTGTAAGCGCAAGAACGACGCAGGCTTATATGTACGAATACCACCACCAAATACCGTTGTTAAAGCGTTTAGTCTTGGGTAGTCATTATTTCTGTTTTCTGCTGTCCAATAAGGTAGATCGTATGTACTTCGTTTATCATAAGTATCTGTACCACCAGCGCGTTGTGCCTCCATGAAGTATCCTAAATGCCCTAACTCTGCTCTTAGGAAAAAAGTAACATTAAAGTTTTTCAAGAAATCGATGGAATTTCTTAAACCTAGTCTATGACGAGGGCGCTCATATCCGATAAATTGCTTATCAATTAATGCGTCGTATTTGAAGTTGCCGTCAAGATCTTGAACTTTAAAATCGCCTGGTTTCAAGCCGTATTTCGCCGCTTCATCGGCTTCCTCCGCCTGCCAAATACCGGTTATCTTATAATTCCAGATGGCGTCTATAGACTGGCCTGGGAACCACTCATTGGTATAATCTGGCAGCTCTTGGTACCCCTTTACTCCACCAATGGTTGTTTCACCAAAGTCGCCAAATAATTCTTCAATCTTATTCCTGTTTCCTGAATAAACGAAACTACTATTCCATCTTAAGTTTTCTCGATCGATGTTAACCGTATTGACAGATAGCTCCCATCCTTTATTACTCAATTTACCAAGGTTGGTTACTACGCTTGTAAATCCTGTAATTTCTGGTAGTTTTCTATTCATCAACAAATCGACCGTAGTCATGTTATATACATCGGCAGTTATGCTCAATCGATTCTTGAACATAGCCAAGTCAATTCCTAAGTTATATGACTCCGTTTGTTCCCATTTTAAATCATAGTTAGAGAGTGTATTGTTAAATACTCCGATTTGCGTATTAACACCATTGTAATACCGACCGGAATTGACAGTTGCTAGCGCAGCATATTGTCCAATAGAACGGTTACCGTTTCTACCCCATGAGGCACGGATTTTTAAATCATCTATTTTATCAACATTAAAGAAGGGTTCTTGTGAAAGTCTCCATGCAAATGCAAAAGCCGGAAACACCGCTCTTGGATTTTTCTTTCCGAATGCTGAATAGCCATCACGACGTACTGATGCGGTGAATAAATACTTGTCGTTCAATGTATAATTCAAACGAGCCATAGCCGCATCGCCTGTTGCGCGCGTATCATTAGCGCCAACTTTATGATCGGAACCAAATTGAATACCGTGATAGCCAAGCGATTGATTTGGGTTGAATGATTGATTGCTTAAACTAGATTCCCAAGTATCCACCTTCTCCGCACTGTATAGCAAAGTCACGTCAAATTGATGCATACCGAACTGCTTGTTCCAGTGCACCAGATGGTCTAACATCCATTCGAAAGTTGAACCTTCGACCCTCGTAGCATAACCATCCTTGTAAGTCGACCCACCAGTTACCGTAGTTGACGGGAAGAAGTTATAGAGTTTGCTGAATTCATATCGTGGCTGGAAAGATACCTTGTAGGAAATATCGTAAGGTAACTTAACATTCATATAGATTGACGAGAATAAACTATTGATCTTATTCTTCTGATCTTGTCCACCAAGGTTATTGATTAAAGGTGTTGCAACAGCAAAACTGTTCGGATACCAAACTAGTTTCCCTTCATCATCATACATGCTTCCATATGGACTCATATTGAACATCGCATTGATGGCTGGGATGATCTGTTTTTGATTCTTATCCGAAAACTGCGCGTTAATACCCGCAGATAACCAGTTTGTGATGGTGAAATCGGTGTTCACGCGGCTTCGAATGGTATTATAATCATCACCTATTGAAATACCCTCATTGTCTTGATAGCCTAGTGACCAATAATACTTTACCTTCTCTGCTCCACCAGAAATATTTAAATCATAATTTTGCTTTAAGCCTTTTCTAAAAACTTCGTCTATCCAATAGATTTCATTACCTGCCATATAGTTATCAACTTCTATATCATAGAAATTCAATCGGCTTAACCATTCTCTCGTATTATCCGCTTGAGGGTTATTACTTGCAGCTCTCCACTGATCGAGTGTTACCCCATCAGGGAGGTTATTGGGATTGTTATAGTAAAAATTAGGTTTGGTTGGATTATATCCGCGCATCACATCTGTTCTAAATTGAATATACCCGGGTCCATCATATGTTTTAAACGGATGCATTAAGCTCGCTACTCCAAAATTTGCTTCCAGATTTATCCGAGGAGTTCCCGAAAGACCTTTCTTCGTCGTTACTTGGATGACTCCAGCTGCTGCTCGCGCACCATAAACCGCGGTTGAACTTGCATCTTTCAAGATATCCATCGTTTCAATATCCGAAGGATTGATATCCGCGATACTACCATTGAAGATCACCCCATCCAATACGATCATCGGGCTGGTCGAAGCATTCAATGATTTCGGACCGCGAATTTCCATATCACTTTCTCCAGACGCTCGTGTACTCTGATTCGAAATAAACCCGGCAACTGTACCATTTAACATCTCTGTCAATTGTGTCGTCGGTTGATTCTTAAATTGGTTAGCATCTACGCGGGTAATTGATCCGGTCAAATCGCTCTTCTTCGCCGTACCATATCCAATTACGACAACTTCATCCAAGTCGGCGGTGGTACTTTGAAGTTTAATGAGTAAATTGCTTTCAGGTCGTGTGACTGTGTATTCATAGGTTGTGAAGTTCAACATATTGAAGGATAATTTATCCCCTTGTTTTACTTCAATGGTGAAATTACCTTGATCATCTGTCGCCGTCTTTTTTGTAGAACCTGCTACAGAGATGGTAACACCCGCGAGCGGTTCGTTGCCTTCCGAGGATACAACTTTTCCGCTAACCGAAAAGGTTTGCGCCTGTTGAAGCTTAAACTCATGATAAGTTTTGATCGGAATTTTTGCATGCAGAAGCGTTGGGCTGAGTGCCGCCGATACTGCCAAGAAAAACAAGTAGTCTTTTCTCATAATTCAGTTTTTTAGTAAAGGTTATAGGATCGAATATAGCTATTGTGTCCGTACACAATGATAAAAAGAAACTTGACGGAATAGAGGGATTATCACAAAAATATTACCGACAGCGTTTCCGACGATTTTTGAAATAAGTACTCCGAAAATAAAGTAACTTGTGTTAAAACTGCCCCTATGATGAAAAAAACATATACCACTTTTTTAAACATTCGTTTGTTTCTGATCTGCTTTGCCCTAAAAACATCGATACCATGTTTAAACGCACAGTCCAAGGTCGATTGGGACGATAGGTCGGCTGGAAACTGGCCCGCAGAAACACGCCAAATTGGAATCAAATCCACAAAGGATCATAGCATTCAGAAGTCTTATCTGTACGAAAGTAAAGCCAAGGGAAAAAGACCATTGATCATTAGTTTGCATACTTGGGGTGGAAATTATGCACAAAAGGATCCCTTGCTGAAATACTGTATGCAGGCCGATGTACATTATTTGCACCCCGACTTCCGCGGCCCCAATAAAAGACCGGAAGCGGCAGGAAGCGATTTAGTGATACAGGACATAGACGATGCTATTCAGTGGGCACTAGATTCTCTTCATGTCGATAAGCAGCATATTCATCTTGTCGGTGTCAGTGGTGGAGGGTTTGCATGTGGGCTCATGTATATGCGAAGTAAACATCAGATTAAATCCTTCCATGCCTTCGTCGGAATCTATAATTTGGAAGATTGGTATTATGAATCGCTAGCACGTAAAAATGCATATGCGAAGGATATTGTGCGCATTACGAGCGGTGAAAACGAGATGCCAGATTTCGAGGAGGCCAAAAAGCGTTCGGTCATTTTGATGCCAACGCCGATCAAAGAGCGGAAAGATGCGACATTACATCTATATGCCGGCATCAACGATGGTTATACCGGTTCGGTCCCAATTTCTCATAGTCTGGAGCTATATAATAAAGTGGTAAAGGATTTTGAGAACGATGCAAGCGAACAGCTTATCCCTTTAGAGGACTGCTATACGCTGTTAAAACGACGGATAAGCCCCAACTTCCAAGTGGAACCTAAAGCTTTCATGGGTAGAGATATCATCTATAGAAAGGAGTATAAGAATAAGGTCGAGATCATCATATTCGACGGCGGTCATGAAATGCCGGAAGAAAACCTATTAGAACGCATATTCTGAGCTTAGATTATTTGAATTTTCATTAAATTGCAACAACATTTATAAAACCTTAAACTCTAAACCATGTACATTAATTCAGGAATGAGATTTCTACTGTCCCTGCTTGTGCTTGTATGCTTATGGAATTTTGGCTTTGCGCAATCAAGAAGCAACCAGCTGATCCAAGTATTAGTCACACCGAACAAAGCAGATTGGACCTATGCCAACAATGAAGAAATAAGCTTTAACGTATCTGTCGTCAAGCACCAAGTACCTATTAAAGATGCTGATGTAAGCTATACCATCGGCTGGGAAAAAATGGAACCTTTGCAGTCGGGAAATTTGAAAGTCAACGGGTCGGAAGTTTCAGTTGGCAAACCCCTAAGGGGCGACAAGCCGGGCTTTATTCGCTGTGAGGTTAAATATAAGTATGACGGGCAAGAGTATAGGGGAATTGCCACTGCAGCCATTAGTCCGGATAAAATACAACCGACACAAACGCTCCCAAATGATTTCATGGCGTTTTGGAACAAAGAAATCGATGCGTTAAAAAGTATCGCTTTAGATCCGAAAATGACCCTGCTTCCGGAGCTTTCAACCGCTACGGTAGATGTTTACCATGTCAACTTCTCGAATATAAACGGCAGCCGAGTTTACGGCATTTTGTCCAAGCCAAAGAAAGCTGGAAAATACCCTGCAGTATTACAGGTGCCGGGAGCCGGCATCCGCCCTTATGCTGGTCTGGTGTCTGTAGCTGAAAAAGGCTTAGTGACGCTTCAAATCGGTATACATGGAATTCCTGTAACCCATGAGCTCGAATTATATAACTCGCTATCCGCAGGCGCATTAAGAAGCTATCCTTTCTTCAATCTAGCCGATAAGGATCAGTATTATTATAAGCGTGTTTACCTTGGTTGTATCCGCGCGGTCGATTTCCTAACGCAATTAGATGATGTCGATAAAAACAATTTAACCGTATGGGGCGGTAGTCAAGGCGGTGCCTTATCTATCATTACCGCAGGTCTGGACAAGCGTATCAAACATTTGGTAGCCTTGTATCCAGCGCTAAGCGATGTAACCGGATATCTGCACAACCGTGCCGGTGGATGGCCGCATATGTTCAATAAACAGAATGCTCCTTTTATGGCGACGGATGCGAAGATTAAAAACTCCGCATATTATGACGTGGTGAATTTCGCAAGGCAAGTGAAAGTTCCTGGATTCTACACCTGGGGATATAACGATGAAACCTGTCCTCCTACCTCTTATTATGCTGCATATAACTTAATCAATGCTCCTCGGGAACTTTATCTGGTACAAGAAACGGGACACTGGACTTTTCAAGAACAACAGGATAAGATACTATACTGGGTTTTAGAAAAAGCGAAAGTAAAATAGGAAGATGCTAAGGAATACCATAATTGGTAAAACTAAGGCTTCCAGAAACGTGAAAGATTGCCCAGGTCCTAAAAACCTGGGCATCTTCTTTTTTAGTATCCTAGGCTTCGAAATTTTGTGAATTAGCAGAAAACTGTATATTTAGAATCCCAAGAGAATTTTCAAAAATGGAAGAGATCAAACAAATCCCGGAATTAACAGCAGAAGAAATAAGAGTTTTAGGATCCTTAATAGAAAAATCTAAAACCACTCCAGAATACTATCCGATGACGCTAAATGGATTGCAGACTGCCTGCAACCAGAAGACCTCTAGAAAGCCCGTCGTTCAATACGATGAAAGCACTGTGATTGCTGCCCTTGACAGCCTGAAAAGAAAAGGATTAATCTCTACGGTTGTTGGCGGAAGCAGCCGCGTGACCAAATACAAGCATAATCTAGCGATTCAATTTCCCTTATTACCGCAAGAAGTAGCGGTTTTATGTTTGCTATTTTTGCGAGGCCCTATGACCGGCGGAGAGATTAACAGCAATTCAGGAAGGCTTTACGATTTTGAATCGCTGGATGATGTTCAAGAACTGCTCAATAAACTTGCCGACGAGGAGCCTAAATACATACAGCAATTGTCAAAACGTCCAGGACAGAAGGAAGCACGCTATGTTCATTTATTCAGTCCATTTGACGAAGCAAGCTTTGACGATACGTTCAACTCGAGCGACACGCCAGCAGCTTCTAATCGGATTGCGGCTTTGGAAGAACGCGTAGAAACGTTGGAGGATCAGCTGAGCAAATTGCAAACGGCATTCGATAAACTTATGGAAGAACTAACTTAAGCGATAATGAAAAAGCTTCTTATTACGGCGCTATTTGCGTCTAGCCTTTTAGCCGCTGAAGCCCAACATTTTCATAATCTGGTTAAAGACATCCCGTCGAGTTTTAGGGGATTGGAAACATATAAGGAAAATGTAGTTTGGGTAAGTGGCAGTAAGGGTACCGTCGGCAAATCTACCGATTTCGGTAAGACCTGGACTTGGGTGAATCCAAAAGGTTATGAAAATATGGACTTTAGGGATATTGAAGTGTTTTCAGCTAAAGACGCCGTAGTCGTCAGTGCGGGTAGTCCGGCCGTTGTATTACGAACTTCAGATGGCGGAAAGACTTGGAAAGAAGTTTATAGAGATGATCGCGCTGAGATCTTCTTAGACGGTATGGATTTTAATGGCAAGACAGGCTTTATTTATGGCGACCCTATCGATGGATCTTTCCAGCTTTTAAAATCTACAGATAAAGGAAAATCATGGAAAGACGTAAGCAAGCATATTTTTTTATTGGCTGAGGAAGGTGAAGCTGGCTTTGCCGCAAGTGGATCCGGTATTCAAGTATTTCCAAATATCGTTTATATAGCCTCTGGTGGCAGATACAGTTCTTTCTACAAACGGAATGAAAAAGAAAATAGTTTAGATGTCGTCGATGTTCCGATTTGGTCTGGAGAGGCATCCACCGGCGTATTCGCTATAGATTTTTGGGATCAGAACACTGGGGTTTTGGTGGGTGGAAATTACACCATGGATAAGGACAATAGAAATAATATTCTGTTAACAACGAATGCTGGCCGTTCTTGGACTAAGCCCAACATCCCCGTTGCTGGATATCGTTCCAGCGTAAAGTATATTAACAGGAATGTTTTAGTCGCTACAGGAACTTCGGGAACCGATTTATCGGTTGATGCCGGACAAACCTGGAGAACGATATCGGAAGCAAGTTTTAACGTGATAGCAAAGACGAAGTCTGGAAAATACATTTATTTGGCAGGCAGCAATGGTAATATTGAGCAGCTGCGCATCGATTAACGTCAAAACCTTTCATGTTTCAGTTGAAGCTGCAACAAGGATAAAAGTTCTTTTTTGCGTTGAAAAGTTGAAATTTTCAGAAAAAAAATGGCCACGATAAACTAGGGCAAGTTTGTTCGTGGCCATTAAAATCCATTGTTGTTAATCGTTGTTTTAGGAAGAGAGAATAACAGGATTTTTATGCTCAGATATTACCACAAAATTGATTTTTCAATATTTTCCACCTCCCATTCTTGCTTTACTTCGCCATCGTTGTCGGTTGGAGCAACAACAGCAGAAGCTGTAGCTATACTGTCCTCCATCGGTAGTACGTCTAGAGTAATGCGTGGAGCAACATAGCGCTGTCTTTTCATTTCGAGCGTTGTACCCTCGAACAAGTTGTTCAATAGACTCTTGCTGTAGCTGAAACCCGCTTCTGCATCAGCGGAGAGGTTCAACAAATTCTTATTATTTTTCATACCTTAAATATAGTCGTCTTCACTAGCGAACACTAAAAATGTGTTACCGTTGCTTTACACAAATGTTATACTATTTTAATATTAAGAGAATGACATTAGTCACTAATATAGGCGGGCCATATCAGATTACCGCTTATCGATACTAAATTTTAAATATTAGGGTATTTTATAAATTATTAAACTATATTTATTCGAATTTTAGTAGATATCCCGCTACTAGCGATTCCTAGATTAGTCATCCGCATCATTGAAAAGAAGCGCGTTTAGCCAATATTAGTATGGCAAAGCTTGATATTCGAGTCAATATTATTCGATATGCACTAATAATTGGCTACATAGGAAACTATGATATCTATAATGGAAAATAATTAATCCTATTAGGATTATAAATTACTATAAGTTGTACTTTTAATAATTAAAAATTTTGAGATCAGTGATTTACCCTTATATCCGATGCCGTGTTATTCATTAGTCAGAAATTCTCTCATATCTGTGTAAAAACAATGTTCGCCATCAGCATACAATCCATTAGCGATATGGATGTACCCAGTTGGGTCTATATGTTCTTCTTAACAGATGTGTCGCTTCCGCATCACCTATGCACACTTTTTGTATTGGATCATATTGAACTGCTCGTCCTAATTGCATCGAGACATTAGCAAGAATGCAAGATGCTGTAGAAATATGCCCTTGCTCGATATCAGCAATCGGCAGGTGGTCCTCCTCTATCGCCGACAACAGGTTTTTCATGTGCTGCCTGGTTGCGGGAGCTGAATTCAACTCAATACGCGGCTCCGTCAGATCCTCAGGAAATGTTTCTTTTTCGAGCACAACATCCTTCCTAATCATTTCTCCTTTTATAGGTGTGAACTCATATTTTAAGGTGCTTCCTTTCAGTGTTCCTTTATCGCCATAAAGTATAAACGCCCAAGGGAACTCCGGATCGGTTGGTCGCCCCCAAGTCCGATGCTGCCATACGCAGTTCAAGTTATCATATTCAAATATCGCAGTCTGCGTATCGGCAATATTAGCTTTTCCCTCCTTCTGCACATAAATTCCGCCATTCGCATGTATTCGCTTTGGCCATCCTAAGCCTAGCATCCATCGAACAGTATCAAACATATGCACGCACATATCACCGGTTATACCATTACCATACTCCATAAACGAACGCCACCATCCTCCGTGGGGAAGATTATCATAGGGCCGTAATGGAGCGGGACCCGTCCATAATTCGTAATCCAGAAAGTCAGGCACGGGTTTCACATCCGGATTTGAATTGTTGCGCATATGATAATAGCAGCACATCTCTACATGGGAGATATTCCCGAGCAAGCCCTTATCCACAATTTGCTCTTTAGCTTCGATCATATGTTCTGTGCTTCTTCGTTGCGTTCCGATTTGAACTTTTCGATTCAAGCGTCGCGCCGTTGCCAGTATAGCTTCGCCTTCTAAAACATCCACAGAGATGGGCTTTTGCAAATAAACATGAGCGCCAGCCTCCATCGCCGCGATAGCCTGCAGCGCATGCCAATGATCGGGCGTCCCTATCAAAATGAGGTCAAATCGATGTGCAGACAGCATCTCTCGGTAATCGCGATAGGTTTTAGGAGTATTTTTTGATTTCTGCCGTTCACTAATCAGCCGAGCTGCCTCCTCCAGATTTTTGCTGTCTACATCACAGACCGCCAATACCTCCACATCACGCACCTGCAATAAGCGGAACAAGTCGCTCTTCCCATACCATCCAGCGCCAATTAGCCCCACCTTATTAACAGCTTTGAGGGTATCTCCTTTAAGCATGGTTGGCAATGCAGAAAGACTGAGAAAGGCTGAGCCAGCAACAATGAAATCACGACGATTTAGATTCAAGTTGTTCATAGGAAAAGGTTTATCGATTATTCTAATATAATTAAAATTAACTACATTAGCATACGTATTACCACGCCTAATTATGTTTACCAACCAACGCTTTGACTCCCGTGAGTTTGAAAGACTATTCCAGCAATGGAATAGAAAGGTGTATCATTACGCGTTTTCCAAAACCAAATCAACCTATATTGCCGAGGAGACTGTACAGCGTGTGTTCATTAAATTATGGCAAAACATAACTCAGAAAACCGTTTCTAGCTCCATCGATTCGCAAGTATTCACTATTACCCGTACAACCCTGCTGGATATTTTAAAGGAGGAATACCGACGAAAGCATGCTATGGAACGCTTTCCACAGGCATCCCACACCCCGCATGGGCTGGCTGAGCTCGAAAGGAAAGAAACCGAAGGCAAAGTCGAGGAGCTTATTGATCAACTGCCCCATATGCGGAAGCTTGTATTTAAGTTGAGCAGATTTGAGCAGCTCAACTATAACGAGATTGCCGAAAGACTCCATATTTCGCCTCGCACAGTAGAAAACCATATCGCACTCGCACTAAAAACCCTCCGTAAATCCTTTTCTAATTTCCTCATCCTCTTTATTCTATTGCGATTGTTATAGCATAACTAAAAAAATATTATTCGTTCTTAGGGGTACTTTGAGTTTCAGTCGTATTTATCATAGTTATGACACGAGACCAATTTGAAAAATACCTCCAAGGCAAATGTAATGAGCAAGAAACCGCTGCGATAGAACGTTTCTTGCAAGAGAAAGACATGAATCTCGATGAATTTCTTTCAGCTTCCGATTGGAATTTGGCGCATGATACGCATTACACGCAAGAAGATCAACTAAAGTCCAATATACGCTCAAGAATAGAATTCCAAAGGCATAGAAGCAAGCGTTATGTTGCCATGATTAGTACGGCGGTTGCTGCTGTGCTTCTGATCATTATGGGCGTCGTGAACCGACTATATCAAGACAAGGCTCCTACGCTCCCACTTGTTCAAGAACACGCAAAAACTAATGTTCCTACCGCCCCACTGGTCGGTAACCTCTTTCACATTAACTCAACGAACCAAGACATGGAGATATATTGCAGCGACAGCTCCAAGATCTTGTTAGCGAAAGGTTCCGAAGTTCGATTTGCCGAAGACTTCAGCGGACTGAAGGAACGGAAGATCGAACTGAAAGGCAAAGCAACCTTTCGAGTAACAAAAGATAAAAACCGGCCATTCCGCGTGTTCTCTGATAAATTGATAACGACTGCCCTCGGCACAACATTCTTAGTCGAAGAAATTTATGGACGCACAACCCGGGTTCAACTGATTGAAGGTAAAATCGATGTTAAAGAACGCGATCGAAAGAGCGAAAAGCCTATCCAAAAGGTGTTTGAACAAACCGGAGAAATTGTTCTTGATCACCTGCAACAAAAGATTATTTCCGAGGTCAAAACGGTGAACAATCAATACGATCGTAAAGGATTTTACAAAGAAGAACATGGGAAGATTATCATTAAAAATATTCCAATAAAAGATTTATTAAATATTCTAGAGCATAATTTTAACATTAAGTTAAAGTCAGATTCTTACCTTGCGCCCAATTTCTATTTCAGTGGGACGTTCAAGGAAACCCCAGATGCCTATGCAGATATCATTAAAGAGATTAACTATTTGCACAAAACGGACATCGTCGTATTGAAAAATTAGAGTACAAACTAATATTGATTAATTATGAGTAATTATTTACACAAGAAAAAAGGAGTGCTAACGGCATTCCTACTCCACTTTTCTCGACCTAAGAGCACATGGGGACTGCACATGGCACTCTGCGGCGCAATGAGTATGAGTGTGCAAGTCGGAATGGCCCAAAGCAGCGCAAGCGTTAATGGTGTCGTGAGAGATGCTAATGGTAAAGCAGTAGAAGGTGTCACGGTTGTCATTCAAAATAGAGCGCAGTCGTTTAGACAGACCACCGTTACGGATGCGGCAGGAACGTTCAACTTCAGTCAGATACCTGATGGACAAGGCTATAGCTTTACCTTCAATTCCCTAGGATACAGCTCGAAAACATTAAGCGATTATAATATCAAGGGGAATGATAAAGTATCTTTATCCGTGACTTTAGAGTCTAGTGCTGAGAACCTGGAAGAGGTTGTAGTAACCGCTTTGGGTATCAAGCGCGACAAGAAAGCCTTGGGCTATACAGTTGCTGAGCTTAAGGGCGACGAGTTGACCAACGGTAAAGAGGCGAACGTAGCGAATGCCTTATCAGGCAAAGTGGCTGGCGTCCAAGTGAGCCGTGCCGCATCGGGTGCTGGCGGTTCTGCCAAAGTTGTTATCCGCGGAAACAACTCCCTTATTGGAAATAGCCAACCGCTATATGTTGTTGATGGTGTCCCTATCGACAATCAAAACCTTTCTGCACCTTCTCAATGGGGAGGAACCGATTATGGTGATGGTATTGGAAATATTAATCCTGATGATATCGAAAGCATGTCGGTCTTAAAAGGTCCAAATGCTGCGGCACTTTATGGGCAACGCGGTAGTAATGGTGTTATATTGATCACGACGAAGTCGGGAAAAGCGGGTAAAACCAATTTTAACTTCAACTCAGATTATTCGATTGGAACAGGACTGGTATTACCGGATTTTCAAAATGAATATGGCCAGGGATTGAATGGAACCTTCACCCATTTCCGTAAAGACGATGGAACTATCGTCTCTATGGCGCAAGCCATTGCAAACAATTTCTCGGGGATTCCGAAAATGTCCGGCGGTCGCGATAGAACAACGCGCGCAAGTTGGGGAGCACGCATGGAAGGTCAGCAATATGAGGATATGTATGGAAATATCTTAGCATTTAATCCAGCGTCAGATACTTATAAAAGCTTCTTCCAAACCGAAAAACAATGGGTGAATAACTTAAGTGTCGATGGTGGAAATGAAAAAGTAAACTACCGTTTCTCTTATGCAAACACGAATGTTGACGGCTATATTCCTACGAATACATTAAACCGTAATAACTTCGGGCTTCGTTCGCAAGCGAAGATTACCGATAAACTACATATTGATGTAAAAGCTAATTACATCATCCAACAAGCGGAGAATCGTCCGACAGTTTCTGATGCGGCGGATAACCCTGCATACTTATTCATTAGTCAGCCAAGAAGCTTAAGCAATAGCATTGCTTCTAACTACAAATGGACAGCCGATGAGGTGAAAAAACAATTGGGCTTCTCTGCTGTGTATGAAGGATTGGAGAAGACCTATGCAACGAATAGTTCGACGGCTAACCCTTTCTGGACGATCAATGAAAACCATAATGAGGATCGTCGTGATCGATTGATTGGCATGCTTAGATTATCCTACGATGTAATGCCATGGTTAAAACTATCGGCTACTGGTGGAACGGATTTCTATACGGATCAACGCTTTAGATATCGTCCGATAAACACCTACCAAAGTTTAAATAAAAAAGGAGATATCCGCGAAGAGGTAATCCGCAGCAGAGAGGACAATTATGACTTCTTAGCAAGCTCTAACTTCGCAGCAAACGATGATATTAACTTAAGTTTCAACTTAGGAGCAAGTCATTTAAGCCGTTATCTTCGTTTAACAGGTAACTCCGGAAATCAGTTTATTGTTCCGAACCTCTACGTCATCAATAATACAACAACGAATACCTATCTTTTCGATTTGATCGAGTCGCAGATCAACTCGGCTTATATGTCCGGACAATTTGCTTTCCGCGATTATTGGTTTGTAGATTTCTCTGCACGTAATGACTGGTCTTCTACCCTTTCTAAAAAGAATAATTCCTTCTTCTACCCTTCTGTAAGTAGCAGTTTGGTGCTTAGCGATGCATTCAACTGGAAATCGTCGACTATGCCGTATGCTAAAATCAGAGCATCTTGGGCGCAGGCTGGTAGCTCGGGTAATCCATATCAATTAACTGGTGCTTATAGTCTAAATCAGTACACCCACGGCGGTATTCCCATGGCTTCTTACACCGAAATCATTCCTGACCCAGACTTAAAGAATGAGTTGACAACTTCCATTGAGGCAGGTGCAGACTTCCGATTCCTGTCTAGCAGATTGTCACTATCCTTTACCTATTACGAAGCACGTACGAAGAATCAGATCTTGGACGTCCCTATTTCACCATCGAGTTTGTATGTTAAGAATAGAATCAATGCGGGAGAAATTTCCAATAAAGGTTTCGAATTTGTCATTTCGGGTACCCCTGTAAAAACGGAGAACTTCGAATGGACAAGTCAATTCAACTTTAACAGAAACCGCAATAAAGTAGAATCACTTTATCCAGGCGTCGAAACGTTCCTACTAGCGACGGATAGAGGTATCAACGTTGTTGCAGAAGTTGGAAAGCCTTTCGGGCAATTGATCGGTACACAATTCGCATGGATTAAAGATGATGCTGGCAATCGCTTGATCGACCCAAATACAGGCTTACCGCTACGCACATCTGGTCGTGTAGAAACAGATTTAGGGAATGCCCAACCAGATTGGATTGGTGGATTCTCTAATAACTTACGTTATAAAGGCTTCACATTACATGCATTGGTTGATATTCGTCAGGGCGGCATTATCTTCTCACAATCTAACCGTGAACAGATTATCTATGGTACATCAAAGAAAACGTTAGAGGGTCGCGATGGAACGTATGTAGCTTCAGGCATGGTGGCTTCACAGAATGGAAATGGACAATGGGTAAGTACTGGAGTTGAAAACAGCAAGCAGGTGAATGCGCAAGACTACTGGAACTTGGTAGCAAGTGATAAAGAAGTTATGGTTTCGGAAGAGATGATCAACGATATGAGCTATATCGCGATGCGTGAGATCAGCCTTTCATACAACCTTCCGAAAAGTTTTCTTCCACATAAAGCGGTGAAGAACTTAAAGCTTGGAATTTACGGTAGAAACCTATTCTATTTCCAACGCAAAACTGATGGTTTCTCGCCTGAATCAGCTTCATTTAATGTGCATAACTCATCGATTGGTATCGAATCGACTTCTCTTCCAATGATGCGCAACTTCGGAATTAACTTATCAATGGGCCTGTAAAAAAGAACAACAATGAAAACATTAAAACATATTACCTATATAAGCATCGGCGCCCTATTGATGACAACAGCGTCGTGTACAAAGGATTTCGAAAGAATAAACACGCCTCCGACTTCGGTAACTGAAGTTGATCCTTCACTATTGATGGCTCGCGTATTACGCGACGGTACTTTCCAAGAGTCCGGAGAACTCCCGAACACAAAATTCGGTTCATGGATTCAACATTGGGCAGGCGGACCGGTAGTTCCGGTTTCCAGATATTTTGAAGGTCCCGAAAACCTGATCTGGGCGCAGCATTATCAGTTGTTTAGAAATATCGCCCAGATTCGTGAAGAGCTTAGCGGCTTAGAAAACGATCCTGCCGGTAGAAGCAAACTAGCGATTGCAGATATCTATGAGGTATTCTTATTTCAACGTCTAACGGATCTATTTGGAGACATTCCTTTTTCGGAAATTACGAAATCAAGTACTCAAATCAATAGAACGCCAAAGTTCGACAAACAAGAGGATATCTATCCGGCTTTAATTCAAAGATTAAATGCCGCTTTAGGCAAATTAACAACGGGGGATGCGAGCTATGGCACTTCAGACTTCTTCTATTCTGGAAACATTGACAAGTGGAAGAAATTCGGGAACTCCTTAAAACTACGTCTTGGAATGCGCCTTCGCTATGCTAACGCAAGCTTAGCGCAGCAGACCGTAACGGAAGCAATGGGTTCAAGCTATGGATTGTTAAGCAGCAATGCGGATAACGCCGCTGTGGCAACATTCAATAATGCACAGGCAGAAAATCAGAATCCTATCCTCAGACAGTTGACCACCGGTAGTGCCGATCTACGGTATCTCGCAAACACCTTGGTCGATAAATTGAAGGAGTATAATGATCCTCGCCTTCCTTTATTAGCGGAACCCGTTACGATTAATGGAAACAGCACCTATCAGGGTATCGGAGTAGCACTAACGGATAACCAGCTTTCACAACTGATCCGAGCAAATTACTCTACGCCCAACAAGGCAACATACTTCAGTCAAAGTTTCACCCCCATCCCTGTTTATGCTTTAACCTATTCAGATGTTTGTTTCTACAAAGCGGAAGCTGCCATTCTAGGATGGGGCCTGAGCGCTGCTGATGTGCAAAGCAATTTCGTAAATGGCGTGAAAGCTGCGGCTGCACTGCCACCTTACAATCTTTCAACTCTTCCTGCAAGTTATGAGCAGAATGTCCTTGCATTAACAGGGTTATCGAACGATCAGAAGATGGAGAAGATTGCGACCCAAAAATGGATTCATCTATTTGGTCGTAATATGGAAGCTTTTTCCGAATGGAGACGAACAGGATACCCACGCCTAACAGCAGGTCCTAATCCTGGTTCGACAAATGGACAAATCCCGCGTCGCGCTATCTATTCCAGCGATGAGTCAGAATTGAATAAAGCAAATTATGACGAAGCCGTAGGAAGACTGAGCAACGGCGATTCCTTCCTTTCGAAAGTTTGGTGGGATAAACGATAATATAAATAAAAAGCCGCTAGCGATCGCTAGCGGCTTTTTATTTATATTAATTCATAACGCTCATCTATCTAACCAAATACGTCTTGATGACGCCGTTATTTTCCGTAGGATTCCAACGGATCTGATCAGCTTTGCCATCGCCATTGATATCCTCGAAATAATAATTCGTTGATTCCTTCTGCGAGGTACCTCGCAGTGAATAAACCGGACTTTCAAATGTTGTGCTTGTGCCTAAGTAAATCTTCGGCTCTCCTAAGTTATTGG
The DNA here is from genome assembly GCA_002354335.1 of Sphingobacterium sp. UBA2700. Lineage (GTDB taxonomy): Bacteria > Bacteroidota > Bacteroidia > Sphingobacteriales > Sphingobacteriaceae > Sphingobacterium. The sequence goes on from DELI01000024.1 coordinate 148,920, forward strand.
AAGCATTCCAATATATCTTATCGGCTTTACCATCGCCATTGACATCCGCAAAGTAGAACTTCGTACTTTCTAATCCGCTCGTTGCTCCGGCATTCGAGTGGTCGACAGACTTTGTAAATGTTCCGTCGCTATTGGAAAGAAAAACCATCGCTTTTCCGCTGTCTAAGCTCGCCTGCCAGCGTACTAAATCATATTTGCCATCACCGTTAATATCTGCAAAATAATAGTTAGTATTCGCGGTGCTACTACCTACATTGGACGAACTTATCACCGTGCCAGAGAAATTACCGCCGCCAGTAGCAAGATAAACGCGAATATTTCCGCCGTCATGGGTAGAGTTCCAATAGATTTTATCCGCCATTCCGTCGCCATTTACATCAGCAAAAAAGAACTTCGTTGTTGTGCCTGCAGATGTACCTTCAGGATTATCAATCGCCGTTGCTGAAAAACTACCATTGCTCGATGCTAAGTAAACCTGTGTTTTACCTGAAACCAAGCCTTTATTCCAACGAATCAGATCGGCTTTCTTGTCGCCATTGACGTCGGCGAAATAATAATATGAATCTGCAGAGGAACTTGCTGACGCGTCATGCACGACTGCAGTACTTTGGAACCCTCCGTTGCCATTTGCTAAATAAACTGAAACCTTGCCTCCGTTTGAGCCGGCATTCCAGCTAATCTTATCTTTCTTCCCATCGCCATTGATATCAGCGAAGAAGTATTGATTCTTTGCATCGCTGGAAGCTGCAGAAGCGTCTTGTTTTGAAGCTCCGAAAATTGCAGGAATATATCGTGCAAATACCGGAAAATGGTCGGATGGCCACATCGTCTTCCCATCCACCGTGTACTTATCTTTTACCACCTTATAGCTACGGAAGGCAAGATCGCGTGTACTCATAACATAGTCAATCTTTTTTGAGCCTACTCCGGTCCAGTTATGAAAGGTTGGGTCGCCTTGTGCTTCCATAAGCGCATCCACCATATTGAATCCATCCGCATCCTTTATTGTATTAATTTCCGTTGTACCTGGAATAGCATTAAAATCACCCATACAGATCACAGGACGACCTCCGTGGTTTGCTTTAATACAGTCTAATAAAATCTGAGCAAATTCTTTTCTATACTCCCCTGCATCAGCAGTGTGATACCAATGTGAGTTGATGACGAAGTATTCATTGTTATTCTTCACATCTTTTAAAATCACCCATTTGGCACTAGAAATGATAGTCCCAGCAACGAACTCTTTGATCAAATGACCAGCATTGACTAAAGTAAACCTGCTCTTCTTATAAAAAATTGATTTAGGAGATCCGTTCGCAGCTCCAGTTTTGTAAACTGCATAGCCGGCTTGATCCATCGCAGAGTTTACATAATCCTCCACATCGTTGTTGGCCAACTCCTGTACCCCTAAGATATCTACCTCATTATCGTTCATTAGCGTAGTAAGCTTGCTCATTCGCTGAAGTTGGGTAAAAGGGTCGGCGTTCGTAGGGTTTCTCAGATTAAAAGACATGACTGTAAAAGATTCCTCTAACACCAAAGGATTTGGATTAATTACGTTTGGTTCTTCAGGCGTTGCAGGAGTCTCAACATCTTCTTTAGGTTGAACCGTATTTTTTTCACATCCCATGGTACAGAGCAATAAAGCTGTCGCCATTACTTTACATAATCCCTTCGTTCCAAAGGCTTTAAATGGTGATTTTAGCATAATATAGTTTTGTTTTTTAATTGGCTTTAAAAATAGTATTTAAGATTATTAAAGATTATGAAACTAAATTATAAATATAATTGAATAGAAAAAACACTTTTATAATATATTTTAAGTCTTTCTAGAGGCGTCGATTATTTCAGGCTAAAACATTTTATAAAAACTCACGTTTAAAAAATATCAACTCGACATAAAATCTACGATCATGACGCTACAAGCACGTTTAGAAAATTTAGATAGAAAATTTGGATTTATTAACAACCCCGAGGACTTTGATTTTAACTTATCGCCGGAAAGGATAGCCTATAGAAATGAGGCATTAAGAACGAAAGACAGGGATTTATACACTGCTTATTTAGCCGATCATTTTCCTAATGAAATGGCGGCAGAGCTTAAGCGTTTCGATGAGCTACTTCCCAAGATACGACGTGTGAGTAAAGATGAGGCGGAAGACATTTTTCGTGCGAAAGGCATTAATCTGCTTCAGGCAGACTTCAGCGCAAAGGACGAAGACTCGATCTTCAAAATGCTTAGCGTTGCTGAGGAGGATCTGAATTGGCATCTAGAAGGAAGTGACACTGATGTATTGAACAGCAAGGCCAGACCGATTTCTGTTCTGAACAACCTCGATCAACTATGGCTGATAATCGATTAATTTTAACATTTAGATTATAAGTCTTTCAATATTAATTCAATATTAACCTTTAATTATAATAATAACAATAAATTATTGCTTAATTAAACATTTTACACTACTTTTACAGGGTATTCAATCGATTGCTGCAAGATTTGAAGACTTTCCCTACAAGTAACGAGTAAAACGCCGTTATGGGTATTCACGAAAGAGTAAAAAAAAACTCTCAAACAATACCTGTACAGATTTTAATTTATGCAGATGATCACGATATCTATTATTTCCGTTGTATTATTAGTTCTTTACGTACTATTCAAAACAAAAGTTATATGTTTTCATGTATGGACAAGCCGCATCGATAGCAGAGGCAAAACGGTGCGATATTGTTCAAAATGCGGTCGGAAGGGTAAAAATGGGCCACTCATACCATAAACTTCATTCTTCAATTTAATTATTACTCGCCTTTGATCAAAGCGAGTGACGTATTGTATTGGATGTGTTCCATTTCAAAAAGGGTTATAGAAAACCCTGCAGAAGCTAATGCCCTCCGAATATATTGAGAGGATGGTATTCAGACATCTATTTATCCGAATGATAATCTAGTTCAATAATTTTGAAAGAGTGATTTGTAAAGAATCTCCACGGAGGTTTTTCTCTACAATTGTTCCTTTATTATCAATCAATACGTTTTGTGGAATTGCAATGATACCGTATTCAACTGCAGCGGCGCACTGTAATCCTTGCAAGTCCGAAACATGTATCCACGGTAGATCATCATCTTTAATGGCCTTCAACCAATCTGCTTTCCTACTATCCAATGAAACTGCGTAGATCTCGAAACCCTTATCCTTAAATTCAGCATATGCTCGTTTAAGGTTGGGATTCTCTGCTCGACAAGGCCCACACCAAGACGACCAGAACCCCAGTAACACATACTTCCCTTTGACTTCAGAAAGCTTAATCAAATTGCCAGTACTATCTGCAAGATTGACTTCGATCATAGGCTTTCCAACCCCCGTTTTTTTCGAAATTTCCAATCTATTGGACATTTCGCGACCTTCTTCCGAATCCTTCGCCTTTTCACCAAGGGCCGCTAAAAATGGAGAAAATTTTTCTACGTCAATAATGTAAGATCGCGCTTTTACCACGTCAAACGCCACCATGGACTCAGGATTGCGCTTCACAAAGTCCAATTCGGCTAAATTAATCGCTGAACTCAGCTTTGCAACTGCAGCTAAATAGTCTTTCATTAATACACTGTCTTTCTTCGCTAGAACAGACCGATAGGTAGAAAAGACTGAATCCAATTCTTTGCGAATACCGCCGATTTGTCCTTTTAATTGGACGGCCAAAGCTTGCTCAGCACCTGCAGAGACCTGCGCTTCCCGAATATCCTCATCGATTTCAATCAAGACGTTTCCAGGTTCCAAGTAAAACTCTAAATAAATATAGCGCTGAGCCTTATCTTCGGAGATGAATTGTAGAGTGGCTTTTTGTACAGCGGAAACTTGTCCTTTGATCGTAAAATTACCATCGACAATATTGGCCGTGTCGCTCAAATAATTTCCGTCATCCCCAGGATAGCCCAAACAAATTTTCGAGCGCCCCTCCGGGTGTTTTACTTTTCCTTTGACTATAAATTCTGCGGCGAACGCCGGTAGACACATAGCACACGCGATTGCTATAGAGAAAAACTTTAAATAATTCATATTTGTCGATTGCTTTAGGCTATAAAGACTCAACCCCTTAATAGTTAATCTAATATAAAGACTAAACAACTATCATAAAACCAAAAATATGTTAAATAACATTTAATTTATTATACCCACACAAACATTCTTTCTCAAACTCCAATGCCTCAAACTAGATTTGCCGCCCAAGCATCGTTGCGAACGCAAAGGATAAAAAAAGCCCTCTAATAAATTAGAGAGCTTTTGACAACAATATTAAGAGTATAAAATTAGTCTTATTATATTCCTTTAAACCAATCCTGGAACATCGGTCCCACGACCGGTACAGGGTTTGTTTTTCCACTAATGGCACCTAAAATCCCGATAATCCAAAGGACGAAAAGTACAGCGAAAAGTACATAACCGATAATGGCGCCTACTGCTGGAATGAAGTTCAATACCCCACTAAGAATCCCGATTACTAACAGACCCAGATTCTGGCGAATGTGAAATTTAACAAAAGGATCTTGCTTGTCCTTATTCATGATAAAGGCTACTAAAAGCCCAATCCAAGTGATGTAAGCAATAATTCCAATTGTCTTGTTGTCTTGTAAACCGGCTGTGTTAACTTTTAAATCATTCTTTTCCATGATTAGCGATATTTTAATTTTGTAAATGTTGCACCATTCAGCTACGATCATGTATCTGATGGTATAACAAACATACAGCTAATCATAGGAGTTTTTTATCCCTGAAATCAGGGTTTTTTAACCTATTCCGACTCCTTACCTACAACAATCTTTAACATATCTTCATAGCGCAGGTATTGTGAAGCGATAGTCCTTACCTCTTCCGCACTAATATGTTGGATAACATCCGTGTAATAGTGATAATAATCTAGTGTCAACCCTGAAAAATAAACAGATTTAAACTTATCTACATGGGAAAATACCGATTCCAGACTACCCAACATGCTCCCGAGCATGTAGTTTCGAACCAGTTCCATTTCTTGATCAGGAACCAACTCTTCCTGCAAACGATCCATTTCTTTTTGTATCTCCGTCAGGGTATCTGCCGTATATTCCACGCCTACTTCTGTTGCGATTGTGATGAAACCAGCATGATGCAAATTCGCAACGGCGGATCCAATGCTATAGGTATAACCCTTCTCCTCACGGATATTGCTCATCAGGCGAGAGCCAAAGTATCCCCCCAGCAAAGTATTTGTAAATTGTAATGCGGGATAGTCCGGATGCACACGTTGTATGCTGCGCTTACCCAGGCGTATAGCCGACTGTAAAGCGGCTGGCTTGTCGATGAAGCTATAAACAGGTATAATAGGTTCTAAAGCCGGAAAATCATGTTTTTGTATGACTTCGCTATTTGTCCACTGTTGCTCGAAATATAGCCTAAATTGTGCTAACATTTCAGCCGTAACATTGCCGGACAAGAATAAAGTCGCATTTTTGGGCTGAATCTGTTTTTTGTAAAGCGCAATAACCTGCTCCCGATTTAATGCACTAAGCGACTCTTTGGTAAGGGAAATTCCATATCGTGTATTCGGAAATAGCTCATGGTAGAAACGCCTGCGAGCTAAGAAATCCGACTTTTCCATCGAAATCTGTAGATTCTGCTTATTATTTCGGATATAGGTGTTGAGCTCTTTTTCCGGAAAAATAGCGTCAGTTAATACGTCATGTACAATGGGCAATATGGCATCAACATGTTTCCTCAAGCTGTACAATGTTAAGGCATTGTGATCAAAACTATATTCAGGAACCAAATACGCCCCATAATAATCAATTTCTTCCGCTATGCGCGCGCTCGACAATTTCGAAGTACCCTCTTTCAACAGATTTCCTAATGCCACATTAGCAACGGGGTTCTCATTGCCTTCAAATATATTGCGGAATACAAACTCCGCTTTAATGAGCTCCTGTTCAGGGGCAGTAAAAACGAACACTTTCAAACCGTTGGCAAAATCATATTGCTCTGGCTGCTGGAGCGTAATCTCATCGATGGCATGCAATGCCGGTGCAAGTTCTCTATTGATCATATTATGCCGACTTTTGTGCATGGTAAAACAAAACAGATGAATTCTCTGGCCTAAATATCTCGTTCGCGACGCGCTGTATAGCTGGCGCATCCACCGCGATATACTTGCCTATCTCTTTATTATAATTATCGGCATCTCCCAATAACTCGTAGAACGCCAAGTTCATGGCTTTATCTAAAATGGATAACTCGGCAAATACCAAAGTGGATTCAATCTTGTTCTTCACTTTGTTTAGCTCGTAATCCGTAACCAACTCACTTTTAAGGTTATTTAATTCCTCCCAAATAGCCAATTCGGCCTCTTCCAAACTTATGCCCTCCGATGGCTTTCCTTCTAACATGAGTAGATTAGAATCGATGCTGCCCAGTATATAGCAATTGATTTCGGAGAACAAGTGCTTTTCTTTCACTAAACTCCGATACAAGCGCGAAGAACTTCCTCTCGACAAAATATCAGTAATCAAATCAGCGGTTTGGTAATCCGGATGCAATCTGTCCACCGTGTGGAATGCCATATACAGGCTGTCCACCGGCACTTCAGCATAGACCTCTTCCTTGCGCGCAGCAATCTGTAGCGGTTCGGCAGGCAAGTTGCGTACAGGCTTCTGACCTCCCGGTATATCGCCAAACCACTTCTCTGCAAGTACTTTGACCTCCTCAGCCTTCACATCTCCGGTAATTACCATAATGGCATTGCTAGGCAAGTAATACTTACTAAAGAAACTCTTTACATCGGCCAGTGTAGCTTCCTCAATATGTTTGATTTCCTTCCCGATAGTCGCCCAACGATAAGGGTGCTCTTTATAAGCCATCGGACGAAGCTTTAACCAAACATCGCCGTAAGGTTGGTTTAAATAACGCTGCTTAAACTCTTCAATGACCACCGATCGTTGTACTTCCAAACCTTGCTCATTGAAGGCCAGGCTCAGCATACGATCGCTTTCCAACCAGAAAGCAGTTTCCAGATTAGAAGCTGGCAACGTGATATAATAGTTCGTGATATCGTTGGACGTAAAAGCATTGTTTTCGCCTCCCACACGTTGCAAAGCCTGATCAAAACTTGGAATATGTACCGATCCACTAAACATCAAATGCTCAAATAAATGTGCAAAGCCCGTTTTATCGGGCTGCTCGTCTCTTGCGCCCACGTCATATAAAATATTGACGCACGCCATTGGACTATGTGGGTCTTCATGTACGAGTACACGCAACCCATTTTTTAAAATGAATCTTTCAAAAGATACCATGAAATCTGCTTTAAGTATTATTTTACCCAGGAAATGTCTTTCTTCAATAAAGAAAGTGTCTTTTCCTCCAAAGAACCCGCCTCGGTCTTGAAATTATAAAACCAGTTGGCTTGCTCCGGCAAACTCATCAAGATGGATTCTATACGTCCGTTGGTCTCTAAACCAAACTTCGTACCTGCATCGTATACGAGGTTGAATTCTACATAACGGCCACGACGCAACAACTGCCAATTCTTTTCGCGCTCGGTATATTCCTGATGGCGATGTCTGTTGACGATTTCTGAATAAACCTTCGGAAATAAGCGTCCCAAATCACATGAAAAAGCGAATATTTCCTCCTCGGAAATCCCTGCTTTTTCCGAAGTTAGCTTATCATAAAAGATACCGCCCACTCCCCTTGTTTCTTCGCGATGTTTGATATAGAAATAATTGTCGGCCCAGGTTTTAAACTCCGGATAAAAATTAGGACTATATTTATCGCAGACGGATTTTAATTGTTCGTGAAAATATTGCGCATCTTCTTCGACAACATAGTGAGGTGTCAAATCGATACCACCGCCGAACCAACGAATTTGATCGTTAAGCTCAAAATAGCGAATATTCATATGGATGATCGGCACCCAGGGATTGTTTGGATGGATAACAATAGAGACTCCCGTTGCGAAGAATTGATCTTCTTCTACGCCAAAAGCTTTCTTAATGGGTGCTGGCAACTCGCCATGCACTGCCGAGAAATTGACACCACCTTTTTCCAAAATATCACCATGTTGGATTACGCGCGTGCGTCCGCCGCCGCCGCCATCGCGTTCCCAATTCTCTTCAACAAAAACCGAAACGCCGTCTAACTCTTCTAGAGCCTGCGTAATTTCGTGCTGTATCTCTTTATATTTTTCAGCAATCTGCTCTTTTGTGATCATCTATGATAATTTATCTGCTAACTCTTTAACGGCCAACACAGCCGATTTATTCTTATATAAGATATCGTACACCGTATTACAAATAGGCATTTGCAAATGATGCCTATTAATAATATCCTGAATGCAATCTGAAGCAAAATAGCCTTCCGCTACCATGTTCGTCTCCAGCTGTGCCGATTTTACACTGTAGCCCTTACCAATCATCGTTCCGAAGGTGCGGTTACGACTAAATTGAGAATAAGCCGTCACTAATAAGTCGCCTAAATATCCCGAGTTATTGATTTCGCGATCCTGAGGTGCTATCGCATCCACGAAATATTCCATTTCGCGAATAGCATTCGATATTAATACCGCCTGAAAATTATCGCCATAACCTAAACCATGACAGATACCCCCAGCCAATGCATAGATATTTTTGAGAACTGCCCCATATTCTACACCCGTGGCATCGTTAGAAATAACCGTTTTGATATAATGGGTTTGAAAAAACTGCGCAACAAAAGCTGCATTTGCCGTATTCTTTGAAGCAAAGGTTAAGTAGGATAATTTTTCCAATGAAACCTCCTCAGCATGGCAAGGTCCACCCACCACGATAACATCATCAACAGAAACGGAATAACGGTCCACAAGATATTCTCCAACGATTTCTTTTAGGGATGGGATGATACCCTTAATTGCCGATACAATAATTTTTCCCTGCATATCTTCCACGGTAACATCTGCCAGCGCGTCTTCCAGATATGCTGCAGGGGTGTTCAGAATGATAATATCAGATTCTTGAATGACTTTTTTAGCGTCGATGAACAAGCTACTTTCAGGTAGCTTTATTTCAACAGCGCTTAAGTAGGAAGGATTATGTTGATAGGATTTAATATAATCGATGTCTTCTTGCTTGCGAACCCACCAATTGACTTGTTTATCTTTAGGGTTGTCGGTCAGCATCTTGATCATGGCGGTCGCCCAACTTCCACTACCAATTACACCGATACTCGTCTTTTGTTCACTCATTTCCTATAAATAAACAACAAAGATAGGCAATATATGCCTTTAGCACTAATGAAAAGCAAAATGGGCAGCTTGCGAAGCGCTAGTATTTTCCGGATTTCGCATTAATGATGTGCGCGAGATGATGATTGCAGTGCCATGCATAGACGCCAATATTCGTGCGTAAATCAATAAGCTCGCCAGTCTCAGGATGCCTGAAACTTCGATTAAGATCTTCGTCGGTCAAACTCGCCAAGAGGTGTGCCCAGCGTTCGTGTATGCCATCCATTATCTTTAAAGAGCTTTCGATCGGGAAATCCTTGGAATCTGCCAGAGCCGCCCAAAGATCCTCTTGATAGGTTTTAATTGTAGGCGTATCTTCGGTTAAGGCTAGTTTGAAACGAACGAAACTATTGATATGGCTATCCGCACAATGATTGATCAATTGCGTAATTGTCCAGCCGTTTGGTCGGTAGGATCTATTGAAATCCTTTTTCGAAAGCGTAGCGATTTCATTACGTAAGCGTTCAGGAAACTTTCGAATACTTTCGATCCAAAGTGTTAAGGTCTGTTGATCAATATCTGTCGGCCGAATAAATTTACCGATTGGGTAGCGGAGTTTTTCAATTTCTAAACTCATGAGAATGAAAAAAAATGCACAATAGATCAATTCCTATTGAGCATTTCAATTTATTAAATATTCCCTAAAAATAAGAATGATTTACACTTAAAGCTTCATTCTATATATTAGCCCGAAAGAATAGAAATTCTCAAATTCAGGCTCCATCTTATCCTTATATCGATAAAAAGTCGGTCTATACTGGAAAGAGGCACTGATTCCTTTCGTCAATTCATAGGAAACCGGGAACCACAGCCCAAAAGATTGCGTGTTCATCCAATGCTGCTCATATATTCCCGGCTCGATACTCTTTGCGATCTTCGTCACATCATTACCTGGAGGAATGCCTCTTGATGCTAGCAAATTAAGCGTTTGCGGCACCATAGGGTCTGGAAGTCGAATAGTATACCCTCTACGATTAAAAACATAAGACAAACCATAGCCGAGGTGAAACCTTTGAATTCTATGGTTATTGGAGAGCGTCAATTGATAGCTGAACTCCTTTTCCGATTTTTGTTCGAAAACAATAAACGGTGGCGGTAAGGGATAATTTGATAGTAAAAAGGATTGAGCCGAGAAATTGAGGTAGGTATTCGTTCGATAAAAATGATTCAGGCCTAATCCGACACCAAAAAATCCTTCTTGCAACTCCTTATAACCGTAGGGATCCTTTCGATGAAACAAATTAACGAAGGGCATCTCCACTTGAAATTCCCATCTACCTTTCAGTTGGTTCTTTTCAAAAGTATAATATCCTTTTTTCGTATTGCTGGAATCTAAATAAATATGGGAAGGATAGGTAAAGCGCTTCGGATTCGTTAAATCCACCAACATACCAAGACCGAACTTCAGCGGGATATTACTCCAAAAAGCAAAGGAATGCTTTTTATTGACAGTGTAGGTCCGCATGCTTGAATCTTGCAACACGGAAAACTGCATGGTATCTTTTTTACGTTTAACCTCAAATGAAGCGACATGATCGACCGTTTCTACCGAACCCTCATTATAAATAACGGTAGCAGCACGCTCCGTATGAACATTCACTTTCTTGTAAGGACCATTGAATACGCTCGCACAGGAACTAAACAAAAGCACAATTAGTGCAAAAACAAAAAACATCCGCATATCAAAAAGCAAAGATGTTAAATGAAACAAACGATAACCATCGACCCTAGTTAAAAACAATTTCCCGAAAATAGAAAATTATTACAAACAATCGGTTATGGTAATATTATTTCTCAATTAAAAACGGGCGCGCCTTTTCTCCATTGATCGATAGGAAGAACTATCTCGCTAGTCGGGCACCTAAGAAAGCCATGGGAAGGTACGCGAGCCCCAAATCAAGAATCGTAAACCACAAAGGCGATGGAACCATAAACATCATGGAAATACCTCCAAAGAGGAAGAAAAAGCCAATAATCATTGCATAAAGCATTTTCGGTCCTGCACAAATTTTAGCGGCAACAAAAGCTCCGAACAACGTTCCTAAGGCATGCGCCAAGAAGGGCATTAAAAAATGTTTAGGCTCGAACAAGTGTAAGCCAGCTTTTAAGCCTTCCGCCGTCATCACATCGACTCCTGCTGGCGGCGGAATCAGGGATGGACCAACCTGTATAATCCCGCCATTTACCAAGCTGCCCACGAGCAGTCCAAGCACAATTGCCAAAACATTTTTTAAAATTGGATGCATAAATTTCATGTATTAGGTTTGTCAGGTAAAAATAAGGAAATAATTTAAACCAAGACAAAAGGATCCAAAAAGAAAACTGGTATAAGTGATAGCCAAACCAAACCCATTGTAGAACCCAATCAAACCCGCTCTGAAGCGCTTATGAAAGGGTTATACATTGGGTTTGAAAGGGCTTTGAAAGGGAACTATGCCGAAGAAGCCTGCTCAACGAATTGAGGAAGAGCAATTGTAAATTAAAGGAATGAAACTCCTTGTTGGGCGATAGATAATAACGGTATCAATAGAAAATGCGGAAATTATTCCGCATTTATTCAAATCTTGGAGCGCTTATGCAAGCATTTATTTTTTCTTAAACTTTCTTTCTAAATCAAGTTCAAGGTTGGATAATACGTATTCGTGTTCTTGCTCGACGCCTAACCGTTCCATAGGTTCCCAATAAAAGCGCGGCGACAGAATGGACGTATAGGTTGTGACGCGCGTCATCTTACACTTCCCTCCTGCGACTGCCTCGAAATAGTAAATAGCTTCCTTAAAGCCCAACCAGTTTCTACCGACAAGCGTATAGTCGATAACATCCATTTTCAATAGCTTGCCCGGTTCATAAGCAGTAACACGCTCGGTTATTGTGCCGCCTCCAAAATCTGCATTGCTTAAACGCCCTCCTTTAAAATAGCATATGCGCTTCGCTCCAACTTCTTCTTTTTCCAATACACATTTGATTGGAATCGGAAGATCGAGCTTCAATAGGAAAGGCTTTGGCGCATCCAGCGTGTCGACCGATTTAATCGCTTCGAAAACTTGTTCTGGCGTATAGTCGTAAATCTGGCTGGAGCTGACCTCAATGATCTCCTCTTTGTCTACTTTGAAATAATGTTCGACAGGTGCTGCAATAAGAAAGGGAATTAAAGGAATCACAAGCACAGAAAGTTTGTTCGTATCCTTGATTTGACTATAGCGTTTAATTAACCGCATAATAACGTAGCCTAACGCAATCAGTGGAGCCACAAGAGCCACCGCCATCACAATACAGATAACGCCTGACAAACCCGGTATATAGATTAAAATCAATAGCAAAATAGTCGTGACAATCGCGCTAATCAAAGCATACTTTCTGAATTTCATGGAGCCAATCGCTATACCTAAAACAATGGGCAGTAGAACAAAAAGCACATAGCTGTAGTCGGTTAGTCCGAGGAAAAGGAATACAATTCCAGTTCCAATAAAGATGGTTGTGAGTAAGGCAGATAATCTGAAACTCTTGTCTTGCAAGATTTTTTTCATCGGAAAAGGTTAATAAATAAATGGTTTTTAAGCCTAAATGCTTTATTTCAGTTTAAGCATAACAATGGGAGTAAAAATAGCAATTCGTTTTTGAAAAGAGCAAAGATTATTTTCAAGTGCAATATTTTTGTTTAAACAAATATTTTAACTATATTTAATGAAAAATTATTTGAATTGTTATGAATCGATCGCCAGCTAAATTTTTCTTAGGTTTAAGTTTATTTATTTTCGCTTCCTGTCAGCCAAATTCCGGCGAGCAGGTGAAGAAAGAACAAGTTGTGGCGACAAAAAGCATTCAGCAGGATGATATCCTCGATGTGGACATCAAATATTTGGAAAACCCGGATTATGTTAGAGGGAAGTCTAAAATTCCAGATTCCACAATACAACAAGTTAAGGAGATTGTACGTCGTGTGTACTCGCATATAGAAGTAAAAGATAAACAATACATATTAAAGGCACAGAGTGGAAAAGAAATTGGTGTTTCAGAAGCAATTTTTCAGCTCTATAAAAAGAATTTAGATCAAACCAATGCCGTCCTACTAAAATGGGAAAAGGAAGGTCAGGAATTTGGCGAACATCATGAATTTGCTCTTCCTACTATTGAAGAGGAAGACCTAAAATATTTGGATAGCTTGTAAAGCAATTAGGCTATTCCGGGAACTGTTGCGATTCGGGGATCCCAGAGTAGAAATAATACCAGGCGTAGTATAGCGCAATAATAAGCAGGATCACGATTACTAACCATATAATCGTTGATCTCAATCTTGTTTTTGTTTTCATAGCATTTCTGTATAGCCCACTAAACTAATCCCCTCCTCTACCTCCTCGACGGTAGCCCAAAAGAGATTGTAAACGATATATACAAGTACAATCCCTAATACGATGATGATGATCCATATCAGCGTGCCGATAAAATTTTTGTCCTCCATCATAAAAGTTGAACAGTTGGTTTATCAATTCGTTGTGTAAAATGTAAAATGCTTTTTTAGGAAAAATGTTTTTATCTGGACGCGTCGATCCATAAAAAAATCAGGATGATTATCCTGCCAAAGAGGTAGATCAGAAAGGGATAAAGGAAAAACCACCTGAAATACCAGTATTGGCGCTTGCTGAATTTGGGAGTTTTCATTGGGAAAGAACAAGTGGCGTGGGGAAAGGTTGGGTAAAGCTTTGCGACACGATAATAATAAACCATACTTTGCTTATCAAAAAAAGAGAGTACAATATGCCCCCCAGATCTCGCGTATTGCGATTTAGGAAAATATTTAAATGAAGCAAGGTGGTAATCAAGAATATTTGATATTTTAGTTTAATATAATTATCAAACCAATTTCACACACCCAAAACTAACTATTAAAACTAATTATGGAACAAGATTTAAAAATGAAGTTAGAGCAACTTCATCAAAGAGTTGATGCGTTAAAAGATCAAATTGGTACAGAAGAAGCTACTAAGAATGCATTCGTGATGCCTTTTATCCAAATTCTTGGATATGACATTTTTAACCCAACAGAAGTTATCCCAGAATTCATTTGTGATATCGGAACAAAGAAAGGTGAAAAGGTGGACTACGTTATAAAGAAAGATAACGAACCTATTTTAATAATAGAATGTAAGCATTGGAAAGAAAAAGCCGATGCACATAATTCACAGCTTCACAGATACTATCACGTTTCGAAAGCAAGATTTGGTGTTTTGACCAACGGCCACACGTATAATTTTTATGCTGACCTAGAAAAACCAAACATTATGGATGAAAAGCCCTTTTTCACGCTTGATTTAAATAATTTAAAAGATTCCAGTTTAAAAATATTAGAGAAGTTTACGAAAAATGGCTATAGCCTTGAAAGCATATTGGATTCAGCAGAGGGATTAAAGTATATCAAAGCTATTAAGAATGAATTTGATAAAGAACTACAGAATCCGTCGGATGAGCTTGTTAAAATGCTCGTATCACGATTTTTCGACAAACCATTAATTGCATCAAGATTGGCTGTATTTAAAGATTATACAAATCGAGCGATTTCTAATTATATTAATGAAACAATAAGCTCAAGATTGAAGAATGCTTTGAGTATCAATGAAAATATACCTTCAAAAGATGCCGAAAATATAGAATCGATCGATGATAATGCTATTGTCAATGAGAAGCAAGATTCTATCGTAACAACGGAAGAAGAAATGGAGGGCTTTCAAATAATTAAAGCAATTTTGAGAGAGGCAATTCCTGCTTCAAGAATTGCACAAAGAGATACGAAATCTTACTTTGGAATTTTACTAGATGATAATAACCAAAAGCCAATAGCAAGATTGCATTTTAACGCTAGTAGCGCAAAATATATTGAACTATTCGATAAAGGGAAGGACAATGGTGAACGAAAGCTTATAAGCTCTGTGGACGATATTTATCAATATAGACAAGCCCTGTTAGATACAATAAAAAACTATGAATAAAAGTAAAGTTTGCTTCTAAAAGCATTGAAAGATACTTCTTCATTCATTCTAGAGTAAAATAGATTAAATTGATTTCGTAGAAGATCAACCCGTCCCGCGCTAGAACCGAACTCTCATTACGCAAAAAAGCTCCAATCTTACGATTGAAGCTTTTTGTGCGGAGAGTGAGGGATTGGTTCAGCCCCACATTCCCCAAACACAGCCCTGAACCTTCCAGAATCGAACCCCGGCCAATCCAAGGTCCGAACCCTCACT
>DELI01000018.1 GCA_002354335.1 Sphingobacterium sp. UBA2700
TATATCAGTTTAGACCTATGGCGGGTTGTTAGACATAAAATCTTAGACCTGATTGTCTTGAACCAGGAAAAAAGGATTCAAGGATTGGCAGGATCGGGTATAGTGTTGGATGTTGGTATGCACATCGTCATCATGCGTTTCAGGAGACGTTTTGTGAAACGTCTCCAACAATACCTGACCTCTGATCCTGATAATCCTTAAATCCTTCCTTTCAGAGTAGATTTTAGATAACAGACATAAGATTTTAGATCTGATTGCCTTGAACCAGGAAAGGAACAATTACCCTTTGTTCCGACCCTGCTTTCATACTACCGTCTTAACGAATTTATTGAAACAAATATTTGAAGAGATGGATGGTGATCTAGCCAATGGATTGCATCTTTCGTATTTAAATGTTGAAAAATCTAAGTATCTTAACTCTGGTAAAAGAGCGCGATGACCAAGGTGGCTTAGATTCGTTTAATCAAAGATGTAAGATCCATCTGCAGGAAGTTGGATGGCGATAGTTTCTCCCTATTCTTCGACCTTAAAAACAATCAGTGGGTAGCAGGCATTAGCAGCAAGTATAAGCGTTGCTAGCTCCTTTATAGCTATCAATCTGCCTATTGGAAAAACAAGGGGCAATATTCTGGCATGAGACTAACTACAATAATACAACATGGAAAGAAAAATTTTTATTACAATATTCTTGTTAATACAATTAACTAGTTGCATGAACCAGAAAATGTTTTTAGAGCGTAATAATATTTCAGATGGAAAATTACGTCTTGATGGTTATTATAAAGTGAAAGGGAGAGCTATGTTTTATGATAGTGTAAGAAATAGTACTGCCTATGGTATAGCTCGAGAACAGGATTGTTATGAATTACACATATTTTACGTTAATGGTATTTCACTAGGAGGAGATGTACTTAGAGCCGATAGTGTCGACGGTAGACCAGAATATATATATGAAAGATATAAAAATAAAGGAAATAGGAAATGGGCCGCAACTTTATGGGGAATAGTTTCACTGAAAGGAGATAGTATCAAGTTTGAAAATTGGGTACCTTCTAACGGTGATGGCATGAAAACAGTCATTAAGATGGGGAAAATCCTTAATGATACTACTTTTGTCATTACAAAACGGACGAATCGTTATAATATTAAACCAGATCTACGTCAAGATACATTTCGTTTCGTTAAACTGTCAAAAAAGCCTGATAGTACTAATATTTTTATAAAATAAGCAATCTTTTTGTCGAGACCATAAAAAGATACTGGTTGTAAACGAAGACAGTAGTTAGTAGTAAGTAGTTAGTATTTAGACCCGATTGTCTTGAACCAGGAAAGGAAGGATGAAAAGATTAACAGGATCCTGCTCATCCTTTCATCCTTCCTTTCTTGGTTCAAAGACAAGTACCCATCCTTCATGCTTTGGTACGATCGTTATTATGTGGTTTAAATCCTAAAATAGATCAGAATGAGTCCCTGTTCTAATAAGTTCCAAGAGTAAAATTTCAGAATTTTCACTCCAAATGAGTAATAAATCAGGCTTGACATGACACTCCCAATACCCACTATATTCACCTCTTAACTTATGGGGTCTATGTTTTTTATCAATTCCCTCATGTCCAGAAACTGCTAAATTTGTAATAAATATTTCTAGTAAATCGAAATCAGCCTTACTACGCTTTTTCAAAAGCTTTAGATCTTTCAAAAACTTGGTAGATGCTACAATTTGAAACATAATCTAAACGCTTTTAAATAGATCGGCTACACTTGAAAATTTGACTCCCTTACCTTGTTTTAGTTCATTCATAGCATCAATCGTCTCCTTATTAGGACTCGTACCCTTCGAAACTATTCGACCATTTAGCTTTTTCAAAAGTTGTTTAAATAATTTTGTTTCTTCTTCCGGCAACTCAATTATGAATGTTTTCATATCGCTATTTGTCATTGATCATTTTCTATCTACTTGCAAATCAATATTTCGACCTGATTTGATTACACTAGCATATCCGATAACCATAAATATACTTATACTCATGTATAACGAATATAATGTAATTTGATTTAACGTACAACGAAAAATGTATCGAGCTAAAGGTACACTTGAGTGTCTTGAACCAGGAAAGAAAGGATGAAAAGATCACGCCCGATCCCGCCAATCCTTGCATCTTTCCTTTCTTGGTTCAAGACAAGACGCCCGATCCCGCCAATCCTGTAATCCTTCCTTTCTTGGTTGAAGACAACACGCCCGATCCTGCCAATCCTTGCATCCTTCCTTTCTTGGTTCAAAGACAGCAGACCACACTTTCTTGTCTAATATCTAACAACCCGCCATAGGTCTTAATACTAACTACTAAATACTAACTACTAACAAAAAATTCCTTAAAATCAATAATTAAACTAAAATCACTATTACTATAAATAATTTATTACTATTATTATTGTTTAGTTTTTATAAAACAGTTTTCTTGTGGCTTACTCTAAAATCTTATATCTAACGTCTAACGTCTTAATTCAAACATCTACATCTAATTCTCCATGTCGGACCAACAACTTCTTCAGGGCTTAAAACAGGGCGATGAATCTTCGTTTTCGGAGATTTACGAGCGCTATTGGCAGCGGCTTTTGGGTATTGCGTATCATTTGATACGGGATAAGGATTTGGCGGAGTGCATTGTTCAGGATGTTTTTGTGTCTTTATGGCATCGGCGTGATACGGTGGAGATTGTTTCCTTGGATTCTTATTTATCTACGGCTATTCGTTTTGCGACTTATAAGACGATTTACCGGAACCGCCGGAAGGAGGAGATACGGCAATCTTTTCATGTGGATACCTACAGCAATATTGATGAGCAGCAGATTGATGCTTTATTTTTGAAGGAGTACTTGCAGGCGGGCATTGAGCAGCTTCCGAGTAAGTGCAAGCTTGTTTTTAAGCTGAGCAGGGATGCGCAGCAGAGCAATAAAGAGATTGCGGAGCAGCTTGAAATATCGGAGAAGTCGGTGGAGGCACATATCAGCCGAGCTTTGAAATTTTTGAGGAAGCACCTGAATAAGGTGAAGATATTGCTGTTTCTAGGTAGTTTTATATTTTTTCATTTTTTTCTATAGGGTTGCTCTTATCCTTAGGGTACCATCATTTTAAGAATCCCAAATTATGACTCAAGAACAATTGCAAGAACTGATTGCACGGTATCTGCGTGAGGAATGCACTGCGGAGGAGAGGTTACGTTTGCAGAAATGGTACGAGCAACGTACCGCTGCAGAACCTATCGTATGGGAGTTGCATAGCGAAGCAGACTTAGCGCAACTCAAAGCACGGATGCGGGCAGATATTTGGGAGCGAACAGCCTTAGCTGCGAAGCCTAATTCTTTATCCAGGCGCCAATTAGTCTATCGCGTGGCAGCGAGCATAGCTTTATTCTGTTGTCTGTCAGCAGGGTTGTATTTTATCCTTCGCAAGGATGAAACAAGCGTTGCAATGGCATCGACTACAGGCAGTAGCGGAATACGCCTGACGACTGCGACAGGCGAACAGGTTGATGTACTTTCGGCGGCTGAATCTACCCTAGCCTCTTATGGTCTGCAACGTAGCGAGCAGGATGGCAAAACCCTGTTAAAAGTTCTTCCCGGAGAGGCTAACGCTAGCACTGCTCCTGCCCTATTGCGGACGGGCGCGCGAGAACAGACGGTTGTGGAGCTATTGGATGGCTCCAGGATATGGCTAAATGCAACGAGCGAACTCCGCTACCAACGTCATGGCAGTTTGGCCGATCTGCGACAAGTCAGCTTCTCGGGCGAAGCGTTTTTTGAAGTAAAGAAAGATGTGATGCCCTTTCAAGTTCATGCAGAAGATCAAGTGATTGAGGTTCTTGGCACCAGCTTCAATTTAAGCAGCTATACAGGTTTATTGGAATGTGCGCTGTTGGAGGGCAAGGTAAAGATTGGTGACAATACA
The DNA here is from genome assembly GCA_002354335.1 of Sphingobacterium sp. UBA2700. GTDB lineage: Bacteria > Bacteroidota > Bacteroidia > Sphingobacteriales > Sphingobacteriaceae > Sphingobacterium. Next base: position 3,950 of record DELI01000018.1, read on the forward strand.
TTGAAACCGGGACAACTGATGCGGATCAGCGCGGTTGAGCAGCATATACAAGCGTTTGATATCGAAGAAGTCACGGCTTGGAAGAAAGGCTATTTGCAGTTTCAGGATGCTGAACTTGCCGGTATCTGCGCAAAATTATCGAAGTGGTATCAGGTGGATATTCAGGTTGGTATATCGAAACCCCTTGAACCCTTAACTGGGACCCTATCGTTGGCGGCAAGCTTAGAAGATAACCTAGAAATATTAGAAAAGATAAGTGGAATCAAGATTAACCGAGAAGGGAGGACCGTAAGAATCAATAACTAAAAAAAAGATGTTATCCCGGGTACCAGCCAGGATAACAAGCTAATGCAACCTGAATTAATTATAAACTCGCTCTAGGCGTTCCCTCAATAGGTTTCGCCCGGTGCAAAATTGCTTAACTAACCAAATGTACAGAAAATTACCCAAGGATTGTGAAAGGGCGAAACCATTTCGCTTTAAACTACTGATTGCTATGAAATTAACCATAGTATTGACCTGCCTGATGAATTTAACCGTTATGGCTGGTATTGCACAAAAGGTCAGCTTGAACGAACAGAATGCTTCGTTAACTGTCGTTTTAAAGAAGATTAAAGACCAGACTGGCTATGAGTATATGGCGTCAAGCCTACTACTGAAAGAAGCCGGTCGGGTGAACATTAAACTGCAGGGCGCAGAACTTAAGGATGCGCTGGACGTGTTGTTCAAAGATCAACCATTGTCTTACGAGCTTTTGAATCGTACGATCTTGATTCGTCCGCGAAGTACTCCGACAGGGCATTCGTCTCTCGCAGGCACCCAGAAAACACTGAGCGGTACGGTATTCAACGCCACGACAGGCGCTCCGATTACCGGGGTCACCGTTACGCTAAAGAAAAGCAGGCGCGCGGTGAAAACCAATGCAGAAGGCTACTTTCATATTACGACGACACAGGCTGGGGATGATGTAGCTATTATTAGCTGCGTTGGCTTTACGTCGATGGAGGTTGCCCTGCAGGAGCATACGCATATTACACTGCGTCCGAATGTTCACACGCTCGAGGATGTGGTGTCCATTGGCTATGGCACCGCGAGACGTAAGGACCTAACGGGATCTGTTGCCACGGTTAATGTGGAAGAGATCAGGAATGCTCCTTTTGTAAGTGTAGACCAGGCGTTATCGGGGAAAGCGGCTGGTGTTCAGGTCACACAATCCGACGGTTCGCCGGGTGGAGTTGCAAGAATTAGAATTCGGGGCGGTGCTTCCCTAATCGGGGGCAACGACCCATTATATATTATCGATGGTGTACAGATGCCTATACAGAACCGCTATATTCAATCGGCTGGCGATATTGCCAACCCTGTAGAGCGTCTAGGATCCGATCAGGGAAACATGTCGAATACGGTAGGTTCCTCATTCGCGCGAGGGCTAAATTCCCTGGCTGGTCTGAACATCAACGACATCGAGTCGATTGACATCCTGAAGGATGCATCGGCCACAGCAATTTACGGTTCGCGTGCTGCGAACGGTGTGGTTATCATTACGACGAAAAAAGGCAAGCACAATCAAAAGCCTGTTTTGGAGATGAACTACTATGCCGGCTTAAGCAGCGCGATCACGGAGCAATTGCTGAACCCTACACAGTATAAGGAGATGATGCTATTGGGTTCTCGACGTTTGAACGCATTGCTAGAGGGTCAAGGCCTGCCGGGCGATGATGTCGCTACGGCTATCATCAGCAACCCCGATGTCTTGGGCACTGCGCAAACCGATTGGATGGACTTGGTAACACGTACGGGGAGGTCTCAGAATGTCGATCTAAGTATCCGAGGTGGCGGAACAGGATCACGCTATTACACCTCCCTTGCTTATGCTGACCAGAAAGGAACGGTACTGGGGACAGACTTTTCACGTATTTCGGGTAAGATCAATCTAGACAATGAGATCACCGATAGAATTCGCTTGATTACCAATCTGGACTATGGTTTCACGAAGAACAATATAACCAACGGACTTTATAGCACAGCGCTCTTTGCGCCACCTACCTTCGCTCCTTTTGCGGAGGATGGATCGCCTGCCCCGTTTGATCAGGCCAGTTTCGGATTGACGCCTGAGCGCGGCATGCAAAACCCGATGGCGCTGATGAAAGGAAAGAACAGATCGAAGAACAATATGCTTCTAGCTGCCATCTCGTTGGATATCGACATTTTAAAGGATTTGAAGTTCCGCTCGACGGTATCGGCAAATTATAATAACTACCATCAGCTAAACTATATCCCAGGAACAGCACTTGTGGTGGATAAAACACAGGTAAGCAGTTCCAAGGGCGGTATTGGCACACAGGCTTATTCCAATCAGTTGGATATGTTCTATGAAAATACCTTGACTTGGAATAAGCAGCTTCATGCAGATCACCGCATCAATATTTTGGCGGGTACTTCCTGGCAAAAGACAAACTCGAATTCCTTCTCCGCGTCTGGCCAGGGATTTCCGGACGATGATTACCTAACAGGCCTATCCGCAGCAGCGTTTGCCCTGCCACCGACCAATGCAGAGCAGCAGAATTCTTTATTAAGTTTTTATTTGAGAGCAAACTACGCTTGGAAAGAACGCTATCTATTAACGTTTACCGGGCGTTCGGATGAGTCCTCGAAATATCCAAAAGGGAATCGTACAGGTTATTTCCCATCGGTTGGTTTGGCATGGCGGCTGAAAGAAGAAGCGTTTTTGAAGGATATAAGCTGGCTGAATGAGCTGAAAGTCCGCGCGAGCACGGGTCGTACGGGCACGCAGAATTTGGGGGATAATCTATTTTACAGCTTATATTCACCGGCATCTTATGCCTCGGCCAATGCTTTAATCCCTAAACAATTGGGGAATGATTTGATTCGCTGGGAAACTACGACACAGAATGACCTAGGTCTAGACTTTGAGCTTTTCGGTTCCAGACTTCGTGGAGCGCTCGGCTATTATGAGAAAAAGAACTCCAATCTGTTGATGTTGATGAATACGCCTTGGAGCTCCGGCTTTAGCTCGGTGATGAAGAACGTGGCGAATATCGACAATAAGGGTATTGAGATCGATTTGCGCGGCGATATTGTTCGGACTTCAAACTTCAACTGGAACTTAGCGATCAATGTCTCGGCGAACCGTTCGAAGGTGTCAAAAATCTTACAAGACTTTAGCAATCCGAAGGTTGGCGCGCAGACGGATGCATACATCCGCGAGCAGATTCTCGGCAACACCATTCTCCGGGAGGGCAGCCCTGTCGGCTTGATGTTTGGTTATCAATACACCGGCAACATACAGAATCAGGAACAGCTCGAGGCTTATCAGGAGGCTAGTATATTAGCTCGATATGGCTTTTTGCAGAATATTGGAATAGGCTACCCGATGTATGCGATGAATGAGGAAGGTTTCTACAAGGGTCATTTTAAGCGCGACGTCATCGGTAGTGGCGAGCCCAACTATTACGGCGGTATCACAAACTCCGTTACCTATAAGGATTTCAATTTGATTGCGACATTTACTTTTTCGCAGGGTGGTGATATTATGTATCTTCCTGCAATCAAGTCCTTCGGTTTGGGCGATCGTGGCAATACCAACACCTTAATTCTAGAACAATCTTATACGGATGAGCATACTGATGCGAAGCGCCCTGGATTATTGCTCGGGGAGCCAAACAACGTAGGTGCGTCGGGAAGTTCCAACATTGCTGTTTTTGATGGCTCGTACATCAAATTGAAAAATATTACGCTGAACTATCGTATTCCGCAGAACTGGATGCAGAAGCTGCGATTGAATGAGGGCATGCTTTACGCCTCAGCAAATAACCTGTTTGCCATTACGAACTACCCGGGTCCTGATCCGGAGGTCAGCAACGACCCTTATAGTCTGATTGGCGGTTATACAGATGCAGGAACCTACCCCTCCATGCGTCAATTCACCTTAGGTTTAAGATTTGGATTTTAAAAAGGAACGAACATGTTAAAGACTTTTAAACGATACCATATCGCAGCATGCATGCTAGTAGCACTGTTAAACAGTTCCTGCGATAAAGAATTGAGTAAATTGCCGGCTAACGATCGCGTTGGCGAAACGGCCATTACGGATTTAGCCTCAGCAAAAATGGCCTTGAACGGTGTGTATTATCGCTTTGCGAATGTGGACAATGATAATATTGCCAACTGGGTGTATAACAATACCACAGGAGGTCTACTATCGGGCACCTTAAGCCATGGACTAGGTCCGCTTCCTGAGGAGGAAAATGATAATGTAAACTCCAACTCCCCAATCTATCAATGGGAATATGCCTACAAAATAGTCCTTGCGGCAAATGGGTTGTTACGAGGCGTGGAGGCTTTGCCGGAAGCTAAGCTTCCTGGCGCCGCGAAAACAGAACTATCTGCTGAAGCGCGCTTTCTGCGCGCATACGGACACTTCAAATTGTTAATGTACTTTGCGGAATGGAAAGACCTTAATTCGATGAATGGGGTATTGATACGCGATGAGTTCAGCAGCTTGAGCAATATGCCCAAGAAACGCAGCAGCGTAAAGGATTCTTACTCGCATATCTTAGCGGACCTGGACTATGCAATTGAGCATGCGAAATTGGAAACCCCTAATTATTATGCGAACCAATGGGCGGCTAAAGTACTGAAGATGCGCGTGCTTGCCTGTCGCGGACTCGACGCCGATTTGAATGCCCTGCTCCTTCTGGCCGATGACGTAATTCAACACAGTCCTTACACGTTAGAGGATAATGTCAGAGATATCTTTCAGTTGAAAGGCTTGCAAAGCAAGGAGGTAATATTGGGCGTTAAACCGCAGCCTGGGCAAGAGGTTTATTACAACAACTTAAGTCGTTTTTATTTCCCGATGGCTGATCGCTTATTTACGACGAACCTGAAGTTTAAGGAGATGCTGAATGATGATCCTAGGCAGGACTGGATGATCGGTGCGGATGCGCCCTTTCAGATGTACAGTCCCAATACGTACTATTTCCATAAGTTTATTGCTGCCGGAACAGAACCTACGCAGACCTCGGAAACGCAGTATGCTATTCGATTATCGGAGGTCTATTTGTTAAAAGCAGAGGCTATCATTCGTTCGAAGAGCGATTATTCCGAAGCGAAATCGACTTTGAAGTTGCTAATGGAAAAAGCAGGTATCAGCAATTTCAACGCGCTAGATCAAATCACGAGCAAAGAGGCACTTTGGAAATTCTATACAACGGAAGTGCTGAAGAGCTTCGCTGGTGAGGATGCGATCGAGTGGTTCACCTTAATCCGTATGCCTTTAGCGTTGATTTCGGAGATACGCCCTCATATCACTAAAAATGAACAATTGTACTTCCCGATTCCGCAGTCGGAGCTTGACTTGAACAAGAACTTCGGCGAACAGAATCAGGGCTATGGTCTTTAGGAGGTATTTGCTGGCCTTCTAAAGTATATTGCTCCGGCGTCAATCTGCGATGACGTCGGAGTTTTTTTTTATTCTGGGGGATGATGTAAAATGGAAGTAAGAGCCTAAATCGCAGATTGGGATTACCGAAATTTAAGTTTAATTTCCTATGAAGCACAATCTACAATCATAACATACAATTAATAGCAATCAATTATCTGATAACATTAAAATAACACGTAAAGGTTAATTTTAGCAACGATAAGATATTATCCTAAATATTAACCTTATGACGCGATTAACACGGTTTTATCTAGATAATAGCATATTTTTCAACTACTTTTTTCTATGGTACTTTTTGCTGAGTATCCTGATATTCTTCTTTCCGAAAGAGGAAGCTTTTTTACTATTCAACTCGGCACATCATCCTTTCTTAGACTATTTTTTTACGGTCGTAACCCTTTTTGGGGATGGCCTATTTGTGGTATTGGTCGGCTTAGTTTATTTCTTTTTTCGCTCGCGCAAATTGGGTATTGCTGTAGTGGCGACTTATATAGGCTCCGGATTGATCTGTTCTCTATTGAAGCGTTCTTTCCAGACCTATCGCCCGGGCTTTAGTTTACAGGATCATCCGGATTTCCATAGCGTCCCTTGGTTACCCCTCGCGCAGCATAACGCCTTCCCGTCTGGTCACAGCACCTCTGCCTTTGCCTTGGCGGCAGCATTGGCTCTCTTTGGAAAGGATATCAGATTAGCGTTGATTGCGCTTTTACTGGCCTGTCTAACGGGGTATTCTCGGGTTTATCTGGGACAGCATTATTGGGATGATGTCTGGTTCGGTACGATGCTCGGTATGGGGTTCAGCTGTTGCTATTATTTAGTATTCACTTATTTTCGTGAAAATAGCGTATCCGTACGAACGTTCTCCCCTCCTAGCTTCCGCATCTAAACATGTGGTCGCTATTTTATAGCCTGCTCAAGTTTGGCGCGGTCGGTCTATTGGGTATGGGAATAGATTTTCTGATAACCTTTCTGTGCAAGGAAAAATTACGGATCAATAAGTTCCTGGCAAATGGTTTAGGTTTCAGCCTTGCTGTGGTCAATAATTATGCATTGAACCGTATCTGGACCTTCTCCAGCCGGAACAGCCAAGTGGTACAGCAGTTTTTCACTTTTCTACTAATCAGCTGCGTCGGATTGGCCCTGAACACGGCGCTGGTCTATTTCTTTCACCAAAAGCTGAGAATGAATTTCTACCTCAGCAAAGTTTTCGCTATTGGCATTGTCTTTCTTTGGAATTTCACCGCCAATCTATTAATCACCTTTAACAATGGAACATAACTATAGAGTTAAGCTGCGTTGGCTTATCTTCGTTGCAACAGTCTTGCGCTGTATCTTCGCCTTGCTGATCGAACTCGGCACTGATGAGACCTATTACTATACCTATGCGCTGCAGCTCGACTGGAATCATTTTGACCATCCTCCTTTGCTAGGCCTGCTCATCCGATTCTTCACCCTCAACCTGAATTGGGTGAATGATTTCTCCATGCGCTTGGGTCCGATCTTTTTAGCGGCCGTGAACACCTGGTTGATTGCGAAAATTGCTACGAGCCTGATGAATGCTAGAGCGGGGCTTATTGCCGCCATCCTTTTTACGACTTCGATATTTGCCAGTATTATTTCGGGAATTCTTATCCTCCCCGACTCGATTGCCAATACCTTTTGGTTAGCGGCACTGTACTTCATGTTGCAGATCCTGAAGGATCCAACTAGCGCCAATACGAATTACTTTTTGCTTCTTGGCCTAAGTATAGGATTGGCCTGCTTGAGCAAGGTACATGCTGTTTTCTTATGGTTCGGCTTTCTTGCTTATATCGTCTTCCATCAGCGCGTTCTTTTGCGGCGTAAAGCGCTCTATTTGGGGTTAGCGATTAGTGTAATCTGTATACTTCCGATTTTATACTGGAATTATCAGCATGATTTTATTACCTGGAAATTCCATAGTGAGCGGGTCAGTATTCTGGAGTCTGGGCTGCGTTTGGATTTCTTTTTTCAGACGTTCTTCGGGCAGATTTTTTATAACAACCCGCTACTCGTTTATTTATATGCTGTGATGCTGCTTCAGTTGTATAAGCATCGGGGGCAGATAACGAGCTTGTCGCGGCATGTTGTTCTATTGCTGCTGTACTGTGGTTTGCCGATCATCTTGATGACGAGTGGATTATCGCTCTTCCGGCAGACACTTCCGCATTGGAGCGGCCCGGGCTTTTTTAGCCTGATGCTATTGACGGCGCTTTGGATGGAAAAAAGGTTGGAACTGAATAGTATTCCGCGATGCAGAAAGATCTTAAATACGCTATTATCTTTCACCTTGGGAATTATGATCCTAGCGGTGCTGTTAATCCGGTATTATCCAGGAAATCTGACTGGTAGATCGGAAGGCATGAAACTGGGGCGCGAAGATGTGACCCTGGATATGTGGGGCTGGAAAGATTTTCAAGTGCAGTTTGCGTCGATTCGACAACAAGCGATCGAGCGGGGCGAGATGTCTGCTGACGCTCCTATTGTCGTGCATAATTGGTTTCCAGGTGGTCATCTCTTGTATTATGTCGCGCGCCCGCTCGGGATTGGACTGCTTGCAGAAGGTGAACTGCAGGATATACATAAGTTTGCCTGGCTGAATGGGATGCAGAAGCCGGTGGCGGTTGGAGGAGATGCTTATTTTATCGCACCTTCTAATGTTTATGAAGACCCGAAAGCCATGTATGGGGAGCTTTTTCGGGAGGTTAAGTTGAAGAAGGTGCTGGACCAGAAGCGAGGGAATCGGGTCGTGAGGAAATGGTATGTCTATGAGTTGAAAGGGGCGAAAAAGGTTGTTGGGAGAGGTTGGTTTTGAGGGGGAATGAGTTGGACGAGCGTGGGCTGGAGGGGAGTGTGGGGGTATGGGTTGTGCGAGGGTGTGGGTTGGACGAGAGCATGGGCGGTTGTTCGGTTGTGCGGGTTGGACGAGAGCGTGGGCGGTTGTGCGGGGGTGTCGGGGTGGCAGGATTGCTTCAGCCCCACAGGCCCAGACGCATGCCCTGAAGCTCCTTCGGATCGAACCACGGTTCGAATCTGCCACACCCGAACACAAAAAAAGCTCGACTTTCGTCGAGCTTTTTTGTGTCGGGGTGGCA
>DELI01000031.1 GCA_002354335.1 Sphingobacterium sp. UBA2700
TTTTTAGACACCTTCTTTTTATGCTATAGCGCCCATGCTTTATCGCCCTTCTTATACGGATAGTTTCCATCGTATTTTCCAGGGATTTTCACATAACGCAATGCTTTCTTCATACCTACCTCCGAAGTAAAGAATCCCGTTAAAGTCAATTGCTTCAACATCGTGAAGAAATGGTTTGCATCTTCCTCCTTCTTATTCGTTTGGTAATCTTTAGCTTCTTTGTCGTATGTATTCACGAATTGAAGTTTCTCTTCAGGAGTCAATTCTAAGAATCCTTTCTTGAATTCCTTCTTCGCGCGTGCTTCCACGCCATTAAGACCGTCTAAGAACGATTTTTGATCTTTCTCATCATAACAGTCGCGAATCATCACCGGGATAAATTCGCCCACACCCGCTTCTTTAGCACCTGGCGTAGAAGTTTTAGGAAGAATAGCTTCTGCTAATTCGCCTAAGTAATCTGTTGTTTCAGCCTCAAATAAGGTAGCCACATCTTTAGATGCCGGACGAGTACAACCCTCTAAAAACAGGTTTGCACCGATAACCGAACCACCCATAATAAAGGCTACACGTTTTAACGCTTCTCTTCTATTCATCATCTTCTTATACCTTGTTAAAATGAATAATTAATTTCCCATCCCGGGCGATATTGACGTTTCACAAATTGGTTGACGATATCAAAGTTCGTTACTTTCATATTATCATTGTCCCAAAGTAGTTTCAAGTTACGTCCAGGGTATTTACCATCGATACGCATGTCAGCACCACGAATCGCCAAATTCGCCATCAATAAAGCTTCGGTCAATGGTCCTGAAATTTCAAACGGTGCACTCACCTCTTTCTTACCGTATCCTGCAATACAAGCTTCTACCCACTGTGCGTAGTGTCCACTAGCCTTTCCAGGTACACGAGCATACTTCATCGCCACGTTTTCCTTACGTGTAGTCGGCAATAGGCGTGCTTTATCACCATAAGTATCTGCTAATACTTTTCCTTTTGTACCGACCATCAAGATACCGTTTCCACCATCACCAAAGATTTCATTTGGTTCTAGTTCTTCCGGACGTGCAGGTTGAATTCCGCCGTCCATCCAGTGCAGGGTAACCGGACCTTGCGTTCTTGCTGCTTTCGGGAAAGTCATGGTCGCATGGCTCGACGGCGGGCAGCTCTCTGGGAAGTATCCGCGTTTAAACTCATCCACATAGACAGAACCTACAGATGCCTGTACATCCTGCAAATAAGACAAGCCTAATACGCTGAAAGGAACTTCCAGTAGGTGGCAACCCATATCGCCTAATGCGCCGGTTCCATAATCCCACCAGCCACGCCAGTTAAATGGAACCAATTTTTCGATGTAGTCTTTCTGAGGAGCCGTTCCTAACCATAGATCCCAGTCCAATTCTTTCGGAACAGGTGCCTTTTGAGTAGGCCATTGAATACCTTGAGGCCATACCGGGCGATCGGTCCAACAGTACACCGTATGAACATCACCAATAAGACCTGCTTCATACCATTCACGGATTTCGCGAGGACCATCATTTGATGCACCTTGGTTACCCATCTGTGTAACGACTTTATATTTTTTAGCGGCATGAGTCAATACCCTTGCTTCCCAAATATCGTGGGTCAGAGGTTTCTGAACATATACGTGCTTTCCTAACTGCATTGCTGCCAGCGCCTGGATCGCATGGTTATGATCGGGTGTGGAAACCGAAACAGCATCAATGTGCTTGTGTTCCTTATCCAACATTTCTCTGAAATCTTTATAGAATTTTGCTTTCGGGAATCGCTTAACCGAATTGGCAGCGCGACGTTGATCTACATCACATAAGTATGCCAGTTCCGCTTTTCCGCTGTCTGCAAACGATTTGATGTCGCTCTCTCCTTTTCCCCCAACACCAATACCTGCAACAATCAAACGGTCGCTAGGCGCTAGAAAGCCTGATCCACCTAAGACATGACGAGGAACGATGCTAAAGCCCGCAGCCGCGATGGCTGTGTTCTTTAGAAAATCCCTTCTTGAATTGTTATTACTCATAATATACGGTTTAGTTCAATTAGATATTTCCTTTCTTAAGCTCGCTTACCGCATGGTCAACCGCTCTGGCCGTTAATGCCATATAAGTAAGTGATGGATTCACACAGCCCGCAGAAGTCATCGCAGCACCATCCGTTACATAAACGTTTGTCGCATCCCAAACTTGATTGTGCTTGTTCAATACGGAAGTTTTCGGATCCAAGCCCATACGCGCTGTTCCCATTTCGTGAATACCCATCCCGAAGTTGTATCCTCCATCGTAAGTACTAACGTCTTTCAGTCCGATTGCTTCCAACATATCCTTCATTTCCTCGGCCATATCCTTACGCATCTTAAGCTCATTATCTCTCAGCTCCATATCCATCGCCAAGACTGGCAATCCCCATTTATCCTTCACCTCCTTGTCAAGGAAAATACGGTTTTCATGGTAGGGAAGGATTTCTCCGAATGCAGTGAATCCTGCCGTCCAGTTCCCTGGTTCGCAAAGTGCATCCTTCCATTCGCCACCAACAGCCATCTCGGCAATCTCGCCCGACCATCTTCCACGTCCAGCAGATCCTTGATAACCGAAGCCACGAACATAATCACGTTGTTTCGTGTCAGAAGGAATATTCACAAAGCGAGGAACATATAAGCCGGTCGGACGACGGCCAAACATATATTTATCTTCGAATCCTTCTACACGTCCGCTTGCGCCTAAACGGAAATGGTGGTCCATTGCATTGTGACCTAACTCGCCAGAACTACTTCCTAATCCACCTTCCCATACATCCGTAGCCGAGTTCATCAACACCCAGGTCGAGTTGAACGCCGAGGCACAAACGAATATAACTTTCGCAAAGAATTCGTATGTTTTGTTTGTTTCTGCGTCGATAATCTCTACGCCTTTTGCCTTCTTCGTGTCCTTATCGTAGATAATCTTCGTTACGATAGAAAACGGACGAAGGGTTAAGTTTCCTGTTTTCATTGCCGGTGGCAATGTTGAAGATTGTGTAGAAAAGTATCCTCCGAAGTTACAGCCTAACCAACATTGGTTTTGATATTGACAGTTGATACGTCCGGTATGTGGTTTGGTGATATTTGCCGTACGCCCCATGATGAAGTGACGACTACCACCGTATTGTTTCTTAATGCGTTCAGCTAAGTCTTTTTCAACAAAGTTGAACTCCATAGCTGGTAAGAAATCACCGTCTGGAAGCACATCTAGTCCGTCGCGATTACCTGAAATACCTGCCCATTTTTCTGCATAGCTATACCAAGGTGCAATATCTTTATAACGGATCGGCCAATCAACACCGTGTCCATCCTTTGCATTTGCTTCAAAGTCTAAATCACCTAAACGGTAACTCTGACGACCCCACATCAATGAACGGCCGCCTACATGATATCCTCTGAACCAGTCAAAACGCTTCTTCTCTACATAAGGGCTTTCTTTCTCGTTCACCCAAAAGTCTAGGTTCTTTTCATTTAACGCGTAATCACGTTTCAGAACCGGATAATCCGCTTCCATTTGCTTGGTCCTACCGCCACGATGAGGGTATTCCCAAGTATCCTTATTTGCATGGTAATCCTTTACGTGCTCCACATTGCGACCACGTTCTAACATGATTGTTTTCAGACCTTTCTCAGTTAGCTCCTTAGCCGCCCAACCGCCGCTAATACCTGATCCGATAACAATGGCATCATAAACATTATTCTCTACCATTACTTTTTTATTTAATTAGTTTCAGATTGATTTACAATGGTCTCTTTCTTGAAAAATACAAGGAAGATAAAAAATACTACTAAAGCAATTCCTGCAGGAACTACCCATAATTTATTCCAGAACAACGCTACATCTGCCGATTTAACGGTTTGATACATATCGCTCACATATCCTGCTACCCAGAATCCGATCAATTGCCCAACACCGTAAGTCGCTAAAGTAATTAATCCCTGTGCAGCACTCTTATTGTCCTTACCCGCTTTTGAGTCGGTATAGATTTGCCCAGATACAAAGAAGAAATCATAACAGATACCGTGAAGCGCAATTCCTAATAACAACATAAAGGTTGCTTCGCCGGCGTCGCCATAAGCAAACAGTGCATAACGAATAACCCAAGCTAACATCCCTACGAGAATCGTGTTCTTGAAACCAAAACGCGTAAAGAAAACAGGCAATAATAAAAGACATAAAGCCTCCGAAATTTGGCCTATCGTCATCTTACCCGTCGGGTTTTCCAAACCTATTTCCGACAAGAATGGATTCGCATATTGATAATAGAATGCCAATGGAATACAGATTAATATTGAGCAAACAAAGAACACCAAGAAATTTCTATCTTTTAAAAGCTTAATAGCATCTAATCCTAAAACTTTGGCAACACTTTGCTTTTCGCCATTTTCATTCTTAACAGGAGGAGTTTTCGGCAATATAAAGCTGAACAAACCTAATACTAATGAACCAATAGACGCCATCAAGAAGGTATTTCTCAATAAGCCATCTTTAATTCCCTGGTCGGCATCCCATTTGAAAAGATAAGAAATTGAAAGTCCGGCAACAATCCATCCGATAGTTCCCCAGATACGGATATTAGAGAACTCCTTCTCTGGATTCTTCATCTGACGGAAGGAAACCGAGTTAACTAAGGATAGCGTCGGCATGTATAATAACATATAGCCTAACACATAAGGAAAGAAAGAGCCAATAGACTCACTTTGGTAAAGTTGGAACATTAGGAAGGCGCCAATAAGGTGCAGTACACCCAAGATGCGCTCTGCATTGAAGTAGCGGTCGGCAATCATCCCAATGATAAAAGGTGCTACGATAGCACCCCATGATTGTGTGGAGAAAACATTAGCGATTTCAAGTCCCGATGCGTTCAAGGTATTCCCTAAAAAGGTACCTAACGTCACGAACCAAGAGCCCCAAATAAAGAACTCCAGGAACATCATGAAGGATAGTTTAAATTTAATAGTTGATGACATGTAATATAGGCTTATTTTAAATTTATGGTATTAAATATAGATATTATAAACGGTTTATAAAACAGGATAACGAATTTGTTAGCTGCTCCTAAATAGGTTTAGCACTAGAAAGAATCCACTTCTCTATAGGCTGCTACTAGCGCTTGTTCGCCTTCTTTGCCAGATTTAGACATGCCATGCTCCATCCCTACGATCCCCTTGTACCCCTTTTGATGCAACCATTTAAATACATTCTTATAGTTGATTTCTCCAGTTGTTGGTTCTTTACGTCCAGGATTGTCACCTACTTGGATATATCCAATCTCACTCCAGCATAAATCCATCAGGTTGATTAGGTTTCCTTCATTCTTTTGTTGGTGATATGCATCGTAAAGAATCTTTACGGATGGACTACCTACTGCTTTACAGATCTCGTATGTCTGATCCGTAAAACGTAGGAAAAGGTCCGGTGTATCACTTAGAGGCTCTAAGACCATCGTTAAACCATGTGGTTCGAAAATTTCAGCACCACGCTTCAACGCTTCCACCACATTGGCTGTCTGCACGCCCATTGGAAGTTTTCTTGCAAAGTCTCCCGGAACAACAGTCGCCCATTTGGCATTACAACGCTTAGCGATTTCTACGGAGTCGCGGCATCCTTTCAGGAAGATATCAACAAACTCCTGCTTACCAGCGGCAAGGGAATTAGCACCATTTCCGCCCTTAGGAACAACAAACACCCCCATGCGCATACCCAACTTGGCTAGCAAATCTCCAATTTTCTTTTGTTCATCCACCGAGCGCGATGGCATTCCGTTATCTTCGATACTGCGGAATCCCAGATCGTGCATATATTTTATCTCATCAAGAAAGTTCTTTCCGGCGCTAGTGCTAAACATCCCTTGATGGGGCGCGTAGTCTAGTTTAAATGGTTGATTCACTGCCTGTGTACTCTTTTCCTTGGTTGAAGTACCGGCAACCGCCGTCCCACCCAATAAAGTACCGCCAACAAGCATGGAACTGTTCTTTAAGAATTCTGATCTTTTCATGTAGGATTAAGTTTAAGTTGTTTTCAGCACCAGAGTGCTAGTTGGTTATTATGTATTTGGAAAACCCTTTGGAATACGCCTCTCTAACGACCCCATTATCCAAATACAGTAAATAAATATCAATTTTATTTTTCGAATTCGCAAATGCGACAGCATCCTCAGGTTTCATCGCCATAAAGACATTATCCAACGCATCTGCATCCATCGCATTCTCTGCAATCACCGTCACGGTTATAATAGATGATTTCAATGGATAGCCTGTTTTAGCATCCATATGATGCGAAAAACGATAGTTATTTACCGTGCGATACTTCTCATAGCTCCCCGACGTAGTCACCGCCTTGTTATGTAGAGAAATGATATAATTCCTCTGCTCCCTGGTCTCGTCAGGACGCTGTATTAACACTTTATAAGGCTCGTTTTCCGGCTTATAACCATGCGTCCGAATCTCCCCACCTACTTCCACTAGGAATGATTTAATTTTCTTCGATAAAAAGAAATCGTAAAGCACATCAACGGTATAACCTTGTGCAATGCCGTTTAAATCAATCTGCACGCGTTTGTCCTTTTTCCGCAGCCGATTGCCTTTGATTGCTAATTTATCCATTCCAACGAATGTCAAAGCATCTTTAACCGCATTAGAATCTGGTATACCGACTGTCTTTTCAGGTCCGAATCCCCATAATGAAACCAACGGTTTCACCGTGATATCAAATATCCCCTTTGAAAGTTTATTGATTTGAAAAGATTTTTTAAGCACCGTCCGCATGTGATGATCCATCACAATCTCGCTACACGTATCGGAATTGAACTTGCTGATTAGGGAATTTGGTTTATAAAGCGACATTGACTGATCAATGACCTGAAATATACTGTCCAACTGTGCTTTCTTTACTCGCTCGTCGTTGGCATAATAGCTAACAGTGTAGGTCGTTCCTTGGGCATAACCTTCCACGTTGAATCGCTGTAAACCAGAAATTGGCTGTTGCGCGAAGGCACAACAACCAATTCCCATTATGCCGATTAGACTGAACCAGTTTAACACGGCTGTTAGATATATTTTTCTACATCATGGCCAGGGACAGCAACCGGGTAGAACCCGTCTGCATTTGGAACCACCTTAGGCATAGCATCCCACGCTAGGCGATCAGGCATCAAATCAATATTAGATTTCATTGCCTCATCCCATTTAATAACTTTACCAGTATAGACTGCGATACGACCGATAATACCTGCTAAGCTACTGTACGCACCGTATTCAGCATTATCAAATTTGTATTCACCTTTCGCGATCGCTTCAAATAATTCCTTATGCTCTTGCTGATATGGGTTCGGATTCCCTTTAGTGTTATGTCTGTAAATCTCTTTACCTTGCGCATCCCAAAGAACAGCTTGGTTGCTCGCGGATAGATAAACACGTCCCTTAGTTGCTTGGAACGTCTCATCCACACGGTTGGAAATCCCTTCGAAGTGGCGACATTGGCTGTATACCACCGTACCATCATCGTAGGTCATTTCTAAAGCGAAATTATCATAGATCTCACCATACTCTTTACCTGTTCTGTGCGCTCTGGAACCTGTACCTTGGATAGAAACCGGATATTTGCCCTTCACCCAGTTTGCGATGTCGATATTGTGAACATGCTGTTCAACGATATGGTCACCACATAACCAGTTAAAATAATACCAGTTACGCATTTGGTATTCCATCTCGGTCTGTCCCGGTTTGCGCGGACGAACCCAAACACCACCGCTGTTCCAGTACACTTGTCCGGATACTACATCGCCGATTGCCCCATCATGAATACGTTGGATAGCCTCGCGATAGTTATTTTGATAACGACGCTGTAATCCAACAACGACATTTAATTTCTTACGTTTTGCTTCTTTAGCAGTTTCCAATACACTGCGAACACCTGGAATATCCGTCGCAACGGCTTTCTCCATGAAGACATGTTTGCCAGCGCGAATAGCCTCAGCAAAATGAACCGGGCGGAAACCTGGAGGCGTCGTCAATAAAACAACATCAGCATCCGCAATTGCCGCTTTATATCCGTCAAAACCTACATACTTACGGCTATCCGGAACATTCACTTTATCACCAAATTTCTCTTTTAAGGTCGCGTATGTTTTATCCAAATTATCCTTGAAAGCATCCGCCATAGCTACTAATTGAATGTTCTGTCCAGAGGCAAAAGCGTCAAATGCAGCACCTGTTCCGCGGCCACCGCAACCAATTAAAGCGATCTTGATCACATCGCTCCCAGCTGCAAATACTTTTCCTACTACCCCACTTGTCAATGCCGCTGCACCCACAAGGCCCGATGAAGATTTAATAAATCCTCTACGATTTAGATTTTCCATGGTTTATAATGTATTGTTTATAATTGTTTCTTTTCTTAAAAGTCTTTCAAAGGCGCTTTATCATAGTATTCCATGATTTCAGCATGGCTAGGCTGCTTTACAGGACGCACTAAACGCATTCCCACAAAGGGAGCTTCCGGAAACCACCAATTAGATTTTGGAATTTGAGGATCTAATTGCTTCCAAACTGGATCTGATGCACCACGAGCAGCAGAACGCAAATCGATTGCTTCGCTCTCAAATGAGCCACCACGTACCACATGCGGATACAATTTAGTCGGTACATTTACTGGATTCTCAGCCACCTTATTTTCGAGGGTGGAATAAAAGTCCGCATCGTATTGGTCGTAAGTCCACTCTGAAACATTACCTAACATATCATACAGCCCCCAAGCATTCGGTTTTTTAGTACCTACTTTCGCAGTCTGTCCATTGCTGTTTTCTTTATATGCTGCATATTCCGCCAATTGACCTGCATCATCTCCGAAGAAGTAAGCAGTATTGGATCCGGCACGACAAGCGTACTCCCACTCTGCCTCTGTTGGCAAGCGATAGAACACACCGGTTCGAACATATAACCATTTACAAAACTGTATCGCGTTATAATGCGTCATCGCTAAAGCCGGCTGCCCGTCTTTGCCATAACCAAAAGTCATGTCTAAGTATGGTTTTGTTGGTCGTGTAACAGCATCAACCTCTGCAGGAACTTTCCCATCGGTAGATTTGGTCACTTCGTAATCCTTGTAAAGGAAAGGTTCAAAGAGATTCCATGTCACTTCATAAGTACCCATCCAAAATGGATCGAGCTTTACGCGGTGAGCAGGCTTTTCATCTTCATTGCCTCCATTAGAGCTCCCCATCATAAACTCGCCAGCAGGAATAGCTTCCATACTGAATTCTAGACTTGTACCGTTTATTTTTTGAATGTAACGCTCGTGTTTATCTTGAGCATAGGAAAGGGTTGTACTCGCTAAAAGGGCAAAGAAAATTAATTTCTTCATAATAATCTGAAAACTAAGCTTATAAATTATGTTATTATCAGTGTATCAACTACACAATTGATAAAGATAAAAAAAAGCTTTCCTATATTAATAACATTTCAGTTACATAATGAAAAAATTCAAAATCTCATACCAAACGTAGGTGGTTAATAGACTTAACGGAATGCTTAAACCAATAACACTATTTCCTAATTTGCTATTCAATTTAAATTGGTCGATAACAATGCTCGTTGCCACTAAACTAGGCATTGCCATCTCGAAGATGGATATTTCGACAATCTCACCGCGATAGCCTAGCACGTACGCTAAAAGGAACACGATAAGGGGCGCTAAAATGAGCTTATACAACATCGCATAGGTAATGTTCGGGACTTCGCTTTTTACAATTGTAAAATTGATTTGGAGACCTATGGAAAAAAGTGCGATCGGCGATACAGTACTCGCAATGAGATGAAAAAAATCATCCAGAGAACTTAAGTCAGCAATCTGTGTGATGAGCAATGCCAATAAGCAACCAATCAAAGGTGGAAAAGTGAATACACGTTTGATGATAAAGGCCAAGCTTACTTTCTTATTTGCATTTAGACTTCCTTTTGTGGCGATCAATACGCCGACTGAGGATAAGAGAAAAAAGGTCATCTGATCGGCCACAATGCCGATGGGTAGTCCCTGCGTTCCGAAATATGCAGTGATGAGCGGGAAACCAACAAAGGATGTATTACTTAGGCCTGCGACTAACATCATCGTATGGGACGTACGTTTTGAAAGCCCTAGAATGCTACCGATACTATAGAAAAACAGAACCCCTCCTGCCAATACGATGATGGGGCAAAGAATAGTAAAAATTAAACTGTTATCCCAAGTAAGTTTAGGAAGGTAATGGAATGAGATGGCGGGTAGTCCAAAATATAATACCCATGCGTTTAAGGCTCTGTAACCATCTTTTGCAACCCAATTCATCTTTCGGCTAAGCACTCCAGCAGCTAAGCAGAAAACAATAAGGATAAAATTTGACACTTCTATTGATTTTCGCCCAAATTAAATAAAAATGACATTAGGCTCGTTTGTGCTCACAAAGTTATTACTATTTTTGTCCCGCCTGTTAAAAACAGACAAAATTTTTCAGCTCGTGAACAAAGCAATACTCATTTTACTTACAATAACTATCCCTTTTCTCGCATCGGCTCAAATCGATAGCATTGCTAAACAGATCAAAAGAAGCCCATTGGTGCTAGAGTTGGAAGTGGAAAACGGGGGAATACTGCAGCAGTCCGGACTTAAGGAAACAACTTATGAAGGCGCCTATTACAACGGGTTGAACTTTAAAATAGGCTTCAAGCAGCGTGCAAAGAAAGATCAATATTACCAAATTTATAACTACCCGATTTATGGTATCGGGATTTACTCCAGCACGTTTCATTCCGATATTATCGGTAGTCCATATGCAATATATGGATTCGTCCAAACGCCAATCTCCCCTCGTGAAGATTCTCGATGGAGTTACGACTATAGAATAGGTCTCGGTCTGTCGGGAAATTTTAAACCCTATAATGAACATGAGAACCCTTTGAATCTGGTTATCGGATCAAAAAACAACGTGTTTATTGATCTCGGTATCCGCGCGCAATACAAATTATCGCCACACTGGAAGCTCGGTGCAGGACTTGCCTTCCACCATTTCTCCAACGGCGCACTCGCTCTGCCAAATAAAGGAGTTAACCTCGTGCCACTTACTCTCTCAGCGGCATACCAAATCAATCCGGACATCAAAATAAAAAGAGACTCCGTGCTTGAACCGTACAGTAAAAAAGTGATGTTCCATGTGAACTACGGTATAGGTGCAAAGCAGTTAAGAGACGACTTAGACCAAAGATTCCCAAAAAGTACGTTCAGCGTTTATGCCAGCAGACATGTATCCTATAAATGGAGGCTCGGTGGTGGTTTCGATCTCTTCTACTCCTCTTCAGGTAATGATGAAGAAATCGCAGGAGACAAAACCGGAAAGTTCTCTTCCAAAGTGTCCGGTGGACCTTCCTTCTATATTGCCCATATTCTGAACGAGCGCCTCGTCTTAAATGGCAATATTGGATATTATATCCACAACCAACGATTTAACGGCGAGATCAAAAAGTTCTTCCTGCGCGCAGGAGCGCGATACTACGTCTATGGCAACTTCAATACCGGCGTATCCATCAAAGCACATATGGGAAAAGCCGACTTCATCGAATGGACTGTGGGGTATACGTTTAGGCGTTAGTTATTATTCGTTAGAATTTAGACATTAGATTTCAGATATTAGAATATTGTGTCTTGAACCAAGAAAGGAAGGATTTAAGGATTGGCAGAATCTTACGCATAGGTCTAACTTCTTAGTACTAACTACTAAATACTATTTCTGAACTAGGAAAGGAAGGATTTAAGGATTGGCAGGATATTACGCATAGGTCTAACTACTTAGTACTAACTACTAGATACTATTTCTGAACTAAATGTTTAAAGTCCGCCCTACAAACAGTAAAAGAAAGGCGCCTAATCGGCGCCCTACTCTAAAATCTAATGTCTAAAATCTAATCTCTCCTACTTAAACAAACTAAAAATCTTTTTTCCGAAGTTTTTATCTACCGTAATATAGGATGGGTAGTAAATATTCTGTCCGGCGATTTTGAAGGAAGGTTTTATTTTCAGCACTAAAAATCCTTCGGATTTCTTATTAAAAAGCTCATCAAAGAAGCGGTCAAAACCTGTTTCTTTTGCTTTGTTGAAGATATTTGCTTTAAATGTCAGGGGCACAATAGCACTCTCACCTTGACTTAAGTTTACATTCTGGTCTACTGTTCCTTCAAACAATGACGAACCTTGAATCTCGATCATATATTTGAAAGAGTTTACTGCAGCTCTTTTCACCTCGGGATTCGTAATCTTCAAGTTGATCTTTCCTTCTAAGGGCAATTCTTTGCTAAACAATGCCACAGCGATATTTGCTAAGGATGAGATATTATAGTTCCCATCAGCGCCTTTGTACTTGTCTAATGTTTTGCCATTAAATTTCACCTGTTCTACCGATTCCACATCGTATTGGCAATCTGCTAAGGCTTGTAATTGCGCCTTTTTATTTACCTGACATCCCGATAAAAACAAGATTGTCATTAATCCTACAATACCAACTAATTTTTTCATATTGCTATTTCTTTTTTCCAAAATTATAAATCAATCCCAATGTAAACACCGCATTCCCTGCTTTGAGGTATTCGTTGTTCATTATACCGATATTCCAACCGTTAGTATACTGCAATTGAAAACCCTTGTTCAACTCCATTCGCGTAAAGAAGACCGGCTCTATATATAGATTTTCTTCCAATTCGGCAGGCGCATTATTCAAATCGAAACGATCCATCTTGATACGGCTTACACGAAATGCTGTTCCGTAATTCAGCGTACGTTGCTTTCCAAACAATCGAAGTTTGTTTTTACGCGTTGATGAGAAGTTTGCTTGCACAAAGATCTTGTTGAAGTCGAGATCCCGGATTTCTACAGGATCAGTACCCGATATGGACGCTCGCTTATCGACATCTCTAGTTGAGCCTATACCATATCCACCATAAAACTCCAGCACACTACGTCCGGAGTGCCCCACAACGGTGTAGTAGCCAAGTCCGCCTTCAATAAGATGTTGCTTAAAGTCTTGATTGGTCGTCTTATTATCCACGTAGGAACCGTTTGCTATAATAGCCAGATTATCGGTAAAAGCGACACCTGCAGTACCGCTTAAATTACCCTTGACATTCACATGGGCACCCAAATAACCCTCTCCTGCATTGGTAAACATCGGGGTTGCCGGGACATTCGGCAAATAAACAGAGCTACATCCGGTGAGGAAAAGCCCAAGTATACTAACTGCTCCCAGGAGCAAGCTCGATCTTCGTTGTATCATAAATAACATTAACCTTGCAAGCACCTAAATTATTATGCCAAAAACGGCAATTTTAACAAAATTAAGAAATATAAGGTTTTAGATCACTCCGTGAATCGCCAACTGTTCTTCCATTTCTTTTTGAAGTATCAGTGCTTCTTCACGAGCACGCTCTGCAAAGTCCTTCCCTTTCGATGCATAGATAATACCGCGCGTACTGTTTACCAATAGTCCACAGTCTTTATTCATTCCATACTGACAAACATCAGCTAAGGAACCGCCCTGCGCACCTACGCCAGGAACGAGCAAAAAATGATCAGGCGCATGTTCGCGAATCTTCACTAAGGCCTCCCCTCGCGTTGCTCCTACCACATACATCAAGTTCTCATCGCTCCCCCAGGTATTTACCTTATCGATAACCTCCTCAAACAATTGCTTGCCTGCCGCATTGCTGAAGTTTTGGAAATCTAAACTCCCTTGGTTGGAAGTTAAGGCAAGCACAATTGCCCATTTACCGTCGAAGTCCAAAAATGGCGTCACAGAGTCTTCCCCCATATACGGTGCAATGGTAATCGAATCAAAGTTTAAACCCGATACTTCGGGGTTAAAGAATGCTTGTGCATACATTTTCGAAGTATTGCCGATATCGCCACGTTTAGCATCAGCAATCGAGAAGCAGTCTTTAGGTAAAATCTCACTGGTCTTCCGCAAGGACTCCCATCCCTTTACGCCATAGCTTTCGTAAAATGCAATATTCGGTTTATATGCTACACATAAATCCGCAGTAGCCTCAATAATCGCCTTATTAAAAGCAAAGATAGGATCCTCTTCCTCCAGAAGATGCTCCGGAATCTTGTTCAAGTCGGTATCCAGACCAACACATAGGAAACTCTTCTTACTTTTAATCTGATTAATGAGCTCTTGCTTATTCATTTCTATAACTTAATTAGGGGTATGTAATGATGATATTCTATTTATTCGTATTAAGCGTCGAATTTCTCCAACTGCTTCAATAAGGTCGCAAAGTCTTTTGGATATTCAGCTTCGAAACTATATTCCTTATCGTTCAATTTGAAGCTCACCGATTTAGAATGCAGCGCGAAACGCTTCATGATCGGTTGTTCTTCCTGATCTTTCGATAAGGTATAACCACGTTTCTTGATTTGAGAAAGATAAACGGGCTTCCCTTTGTACATCGCATCACCGACAATAGCAGCCTGTTGTGTCGCTAAGTGAATACGGATTTGGTGCATACGACCTGTAATAGGTTTACACTCAACCAAAGTAAAGTGTTTGAAATAACGGATACTGTTAAAGATGGTCTCCGACGGCTTACCATTATAACGGTCGATCGTTACATTCTTATTTCCCTGATTCAGGATTGGAAGATCAACGGTCAAATTCTCGAAGATATGCGTCCCGCCAATGATGGCATGGTAAATCTTATTTACTCTTCGTTTTTCAAATTCGATAGACATCGAACGGTAGGTTTCTGGATTTTTAGCAATCAGCAATACGCCGGAAGTATCCTTATCCAAACGATGGCACACTTGCGCATCTGGATGATATTTCTTCGCCAAGCGAAGGATATTCACCTCACCACCTTCGCGCGCATCCAAAGAGGCAATAAACGGCGGCTTATTGATTACAATAAGGTTATCATCTTCATGAATAATTAACTCTTGAAACTTCGGGAATTTAAACTGATTCTGCTCTTTTATATCCATCCTGCAAAAGTAGGAAATTATAGGTTAATTTTCTATTTCGTAGCGTTGCTATACGTTAAGAACAAGTTTCGAGGCGTTTTCCATGAAAAATAATTAAGTTTGCAACTCAATCTTAACGCTATGTCAGTACATAAAGTAATTAAAAGAGTGACGACTTCGGCACTTCGTGATATGAAAGCCAGAGGAGAAAAAATCTCGATGTTAACTTCTTATGACTATTCCACTGCTCGCATATTAGATGAAGCGGGTGTAGAAGTTCTTTTGGTGGGCGATTCGGCAGCAAATGTCTTTGCCGGATATGAAACCACCCTACCGATGACTTTAGACCATATGATCTACCATGCTTCTGCGGTGGCAAGGGCGTCCAAGCGCGCAATGGTGCTTGCTGATTTACCATTCGGCGAATACCAAGGCTCGGTTGAAGATGCGTATAAAGCTGCTGTTCGGATGATGAAAGAGTCCGGAGCGCATGCTTTAAAGCTGGAAGGTGGTGAGGAAATCATTGATAATATCAAGAAAATCGTGCAGTCGGGTATTCCGGTATGTGGACACTTGGGATTAACTCCTCAGTCAATCTATAAGTTTGGCGACTTTGGCGTGCGCGCAAAAGAGGAAGCAGAAGCAAACAGATTAAAATCGGATGCATTGGCTTTACAGGAAGCTGGATGTTTTATGATTGTCTTAGAAAAGATCCCGGCCGCACTTGCGAAAGAAGTTTCAGAATCTTTGGAAATACCTACAATTGGTATCGGCGCTGGAAATGGCTGTGACGGACAAGTCTTAGTAGTTAACGACATGTTAGGATTGAACAAAGAATTTAAACCAAAGTTCCTTCGCTTATATGCCGACCTTCAAGGGGAAATCACCAAGGCTGCAAGCAACTACATCGCCGACGTTAAAGCCGGCACTTTCCCTAACGAAACAGAACAATACTAATATGTCTAAAATCCTGCTTATTGTTATTCTTCTGGGAGTTCTGCTCTATTATATTTCGCGCAGAATTATGATGAGAACAAAATCATCAACGGATATACAGCGTAGCAATAAGCAGGGTTATTATATCTTAGACGCTGGCAGCAAGGTCGTAAGCAAAGCCATAAAAGCTACAACCTACAATGTCGCTATCGGCGTGGTCTTATTGATCATTACACTAGTGCTCGCTATCAAGATCAAAATACTATTTTTTCTTTTACCGATTAGCCTGTACCTGATTAGCCAGGTATTTCTATTGAATAATCACTTAAAGTATGTGCGCGATCAACAAGTTTGGTTCCATCCACAAACGAAAGAAGTGGTCGTCGAATGGTTGAGCGGAAGACAGGTACGCTTTAATTTGGAAAGAGACGTGCAGCAGATTAAATCAGTACAATCAGTCCAAAAAAACAATGGTGTACTTTTCGGATACCACGAGCTGATATTAGCGCAAGGCTCGATCTACATCCCCTACCTCATGGAAGAAAGCCCATTGAACAACAGCTTCTTTGCCGAGCTTAAAACCAAAGGACTGGAAAAACCAAAAACCAGCCTCTTCCCGAGCATCTAAACATGCCGCTCAGTTCATAATTATATAACATTATCTAGAAATTATATAATCCCAACAATCTTATTATCCGGAAATTTGTTATCAAAGAAAGGATAATTATGAGCACGACTAAAACATATGGAATTTCAGGAATGACTTGCAATGGTTGTCGAACCAATGTGGAGAAGAAATTGAACGAAGTTCCGGGCATAAAGGCTGCTGTAAAGTTAGAAACCGGCGAAGCAGAAATTACTGCCGATCAAAACATCAGCACGCCAGAACTACAAGCAAAACTAGATGAGCTTGGCGGTGCCTATAAAATCAGTGAAGATAAAAATCATGCGCCTGCACCTGCGGAACATCCAAAGGAAGAATCGCCAAGCGGCCAATATATCTGTCCGATGTTTTGTGAAGGTGAAGACAAAATATATCACGAACCGGGAAGATGTCCGGTCTGTGGCATGTTCTTGCGACCCGTTGAAAAGGTTCAAAAGCCAGACCCTGATGCTAAGCATCAGCATGGACATGCACACGCGCATGAAAAACCGGTTGCTAGCGCGAGCAATGCGGGCAAGTATTACTGTCCGATGATGTGCGAGGGCGATAAAGTCTATGATAAATTCGGCTCATGCCCTGTCTGCGGAATGAATCTTGAAAAAATACCGGAGATGACCGTCAAGGTAGAATACACCTGCCCGATGCACCCTGAAATCGTTCAGGATCATCCCGGAAACTGTCCTATCTGTGGAATGGACCTGGTACCCAATCAGGTAACTGAGGAAGAAGATCAACATTATAAAGACTTGTTAAAGAAATTCTGGATATCTGTCGCTTGTACCGTGCCGATATTTATGCTGTCTATGGGAGATATGCTTCCCGGGCAACCAATATCTAAAATTATCCCCTATCAGGTCAATGCCTGGATACAGTTAATACTGACCATACCGGTTGTGTTTTACACCTGCTGGATGTTCTTTGAACGCGCTTGGACCTCTTTTAAGACCTGGAATTTAAACATGTTTAGTTTAATTGGTCTTGGTGCAGCCGCTGCTTTCTTCTTCAGCTTGTTAGCCTTATTCTTTCCGCAGATTTTCCCCGCAGAACTAAAAGGGCATCACGGTGAAGTCCATCTCTATTTCGAATCCGCAGCGGTGATCCTTACGCTTGTCCTGCTTGGGCAGGTCATGGAGGCTAAAGCACATTCGAAAACCAATAGCGCCATCAAAGAACTCATCAAGTTATCCCCTGCCGAGGCGATTGTCGTGGTCGATGGCAAGGATAAAAAGGTATCGATTCATGATGTCAAGCTTGGCGATATCTTACGCGTTAGGGCCGGTGACAAAGTCCCTGTGGATGGTATTGTGGAAGAAGGAAACACGTCTATTGATGAGTCTATGATTACCGGGGAACCTATCCCGGTAGAGAAAGCACCGGAAGACAAAGTAATAGGCGGTACAATCAACGGCAACCATGAAATCCTGATTAAAGCTGAGAAAGTTGGTAGCGAGACTTTATTATCCCAAATTATACAATTGGTAAATACCGCGAGCAGAAGCCAGCCACCGATTCAAAAACTAACGGATAAAGTTTCTAAAATATTTGTTCCTACGGTAATTGTCATTGCGATTATCACCTTTATCGCTTGGTCGGCATCGGCTGTGCCGAACAGTACGGCGATGGCATTTTCTAACCTATTGGCGGTTTTAATTGTTGCCTGTCCTTGTGCATTAGGGCTAGCGACTCCGATGTCTGTCATGGTAGGAATTGGCAAAGGCGCGAAGAACGGCATCTTGATCAAGAATTCCGAAGCGCTGGAAAAACTAGAGAAAGCGGATGTCCTTATCGTTGATAAAACAGGTACTATTACTTCGGGAAAACCTAGCGTCTCGGAAGTCGTGTCGGGCAACGCTAAATTTCAAGAAAAGGATATCCTACAGATTGCGGCTTCGGTAAATAAGAACAGTACCCACCCCCTAGCTCAAGCCATGCTGGATAAAGCAAAAAAAGAAGGTTCGCAGCTATTGGATGTCGTTCAATTTGAAAACATTGCAGGGAAAGGCGTAAAGGGCAATATACATCATATGAACGTCCTATTAGGCACGCCAAGATTGATGAAGGAACAAAACATTGCTTTAGATAAAAGCCAAGAGCAGCAGATCGAGGAACTACAGAAAAAGGGCAACTCGGTATCTGTACTAGCGATCGATGGGCAGTTTGCCGGCCTGGTCGCTGCCTTTGATGCATTGAAAGATAGCAGTATCGAAGCGATCAAGAAATTTCAGGATGAAGGAATTGAGGTCCATATGTTTACCGGAGATAACCAAAACACGGCAGAGATCGTTGCTAAACAAGCAGGGATTAAGCATGTTCAGGCGAGCTTACTGCCCGAGGACAAATTAAACGGGATTAAGAAAATACAAGCTGAAGGCAAGAAAGTCATCATGGTGGGCGATGGAATCAACGACGCACCTGCATTGACGCAAGCGGATATTGGCATAGCTATGGGAACAGGAACAGATGTCGCGATACAGAGCGCGGAAATAACGCTGGTAAAAGGCGATTTAAAGGCCGTTCATAAAGCCTATAAGCTAAGCAAAATGATGCTGCGAAACATTAAGCAAAACTTAGGCTTTGCCTTTCTATATAATGTAATCGGTATTCCGATTGCTGCGGGAATTTTATACCCGAGTTTCGGCATCCTTATGTCTCCGATGATTGCCGCAGCGGCAATGAGTCTGAGCTCGGTGTCGGTTATTGTCAACTCACTGCGATTGAACAATAGCTCATTAGATTAATTTTTCTACAGTTTATATCGAGCTGTTCAGCATCTTTTTCTTCAGGGATAAAGACTGTTGAACAGCTTTTGTTTTTAATTGTGCTTCAACTTATTAGCGTAGCGCAAATGAGCTAGTAGCGCCAAAGATGCAAAACCAACCCCCACAGCACAGACACCGCCCCAGCCGGCAAATTCCCAGGCATAGGCCGCAAACCAGGACCCTAAAGATCCGCCGATGAAATAGCTGACCATGTAAACCGTATTTAATCGACTTGTCGCGGTAGTTTTTATGGAAAAGAAATCAGATTGGTTCATGATGTGTGTGGACTGCAAGCCTAGATCAATTAAGATAATTCCGATAATCAAGCCTATATAGGTATTGCCGCCAAAATAGGTAAACAACCAGCTCCCTAGTAAGATGCACAAGGACATCAGAATGATTTTATTGACTTCCCAACGCTTGGTGAGCTGACCCACGAAAGCTGCGGACAGGGCTCCCGCGGCACCGACCAATCCAAAGCTACCCGCGATGGAAGGCCCTGCCTCGAAAGGTGGTTGCTCCAGATGAAACGCCAAAGTTGTAAAAATTCCACATAGCGAGCCAAAGCCCATAGCACCTCGAAATGCCGCCAAGCGAAGAACGGGCTGTGTCTTAGCCAAATGCCAAACCGAGCGCATCAAGGAAAGATAATTCCCAGTGAAATTAGGCTTAATTTCCGGAAACAACCTATAGATACAAACCCATGCAATCACCATCAAGCCTGCCGCCGCCCAATAAATGCTGCGCCATCCGAACAAGTCGCCAACAATGCCGCCAACGAAACGAGATAACAAAATCCCTAATAACAAGCCCGACATAATCAATCCCAGGTTCTTTGAACGGTTCTCAGCAGTCGACAAATCTGCCGCCATCGGAATAAATAATTGCGGAACAACCGAGGTCACACCTAAAAGAAAACTCGATACAAAAAGCATCCACAGCTGATTTGCCGTCGCCATGCAAATTAGCACCGCCAATACCAAAACGAGATCGAAAAGAATAAGGCGTTTCCGCATAATCTTATCGCCCAAGGGAATAATCAGCAGCAGACCCGCCGCATACCCCAACTGTGTCAAAACCGTAATCTTACTGACCGCAGCCTCCGAAACAGCAAACTCCGTAGCGATTTTTCCCAATAAAGGTTGATTGTAATAAATATTGGCGACGATTAAAGCTGAAAATATAGTCATCAACCAGAGAACAGTAGAAGAAAGCTTAGGAGATTCCGAGTTCATAGTGCGTGTGCAAATTATCAATTCGGCGGCTAAGCTATTAAACTTATTGACAAGTTTCAATTCACCTGTTCGATTTATCTTCCCCTAGCTGATTTGTTACCAACAAGCAATGCTGTCATACATTTTTACTGACAACACCTGTCATACTGACTTATTTTGAACAATGTTCAGCATTTGGCAGTTATGCTTTCTTTTTAGTTTTGTTTACGCAATGTCATTAAAGTTTTCGTTATATTTTTTTAATTTATAATAACATATTAAAAATTAACCCATTAGCGTTTACACCTGTCCGTCTCTCCATTATGCAGACTCCATAGCTATACTTTTGGCATTTGATTTGAATAACTGACTATACATGACACAATAGTCAATAATTAAAATAACAAAAACATGAAAAAATTATTACTTACTTTAACTGCTGTTACAGCTATTACATTTGCATCTCAAGCACAAACTGAAAAAGGTAAAATCATTCTTGGCGGACAAGTTGGTTTCGCTGGTGAATCAATCAAAGATACAGACGTTAAAACTACAGGTTTTAGCATCATCCCTCAAGTAGGATATTTCGTAGCAGATAACATCGCTATCGGTACAGGTGTTGGTTACTCTTGGAATAAAGCAGAGGAAACTAAAGATAATGACCAAACGGTTGGAAAATTTGTTGTATCACCTTACGGTAGAATGTACAGCAAAAACGATGGTCCTGTAAAATTCTTCGGACAGTTAACTGTTCCTATGGCATGGGGTACTGCAAAAGTAAACGATACTAAAACAGCTACTACTGCTGATTACGGTGTAGAATTAGCGCCAGGTATTGCTTACTTCCCAACTAGCAACATCGGTATCGAGTTGAAAGTTAGAGGTCTATACTACAATAACGGATCGGTTAAAAATGAAACTACTGACACGAAAGTTACTACGAACAGCTACGGTTTAGATGCTAACTCATTAGCTCCAACTTTAGGTGTACAATTCCACTTTTAATATCCCGATGTCCGTCATAGGACATCAGCACATAATATGTTAAATAAATAGTAAAGGGTTGCCGAGAGGCGACCCTTTGTCGTATAAGTTGCACTGCGCGCAATGCGCTGGCTCGCTAGTTTTGCTTCTGGAGCCAATGTGGCAACGCGAATTCTTTCAGTAAATTGGCTAATTTAAAATCGGCTATTTCTTCTTTGGCGAGCCAACGTACTTCTTTCAATTCTGCGTGGGGCTTTAAATCTTGTTGAGTCTCGGAAATATCCACTTTAAATACATAGCCTCTTACGGTCTTGCCGACCTCATTGACCGCTTTCGCTTCATGTATTCCCAATAGATTTAGTTGTTCCTTCGCTAATGGTAAGTTCAGTTCTTCCTTTAATTCCCGACAGAGTGCATCAATTGCTTCTTCATCAACCTCAATCTTCCCACCTGGTAACTGATAGTAAGTCGACGATTGCTTTTGCACGACCAACATTTTATTTTGCGAGTTAATAATAATTGCCACAGCAATCTGTAGTATTTGCGCCTCATTCATACCTCCAAAGTTAACTTTTTTGCGATAATTCAAATAGTGGAACGATTTTTAGTAGTCTACCTATGGATATATAGTAATTTATATCTTTGGGCAATTTTTAACTTAATATTTTTCAACCCTATTTACCGAATGAGAAGATATTCCTTGTTTTTTATTCTACTTGCAATTATTGCATTTTCTGCTTGTAAGCAAACGCCAAAGAAAACGGACGATCCAGCAATCCAGAGAAAAAAAGACTCTTTAGAACGAATAAAAAAAGCAGAGGAAGCCGAAAAGGTAAGACCTCGAACGGCAGCTGATATCAAATTGGAGAAAGATCTAACCTATAATGAGCATACATTGGAGGAAACTTATCCGTACAAAGATACCACGCGGCATTTTCAATTGGATAAAATTAAAGAGAAGCTAGCTTATATCGAAAACTTCCAAAGAGCGCCACATAATTATGCGGTATTGCAGAATTATAAGAATCGCAATGGCGAGTCGCCTGTGGTTGAGAACTTTGTTAGGAACGCTTATAAACGTGTGTCTGACACCTTAGGCACCGAAAGATACCAGTCCGCTCCCTTATACCGAGCTGAGGATAGCGCTAAACCTTCGATCTATGGGCGTGACGGCTCGCTAGTAAGTTTAGAAAGCAGCGATACCTTGAAAATGGTGAAGGTGAATGGAATTTCCTTTGAAGGAACCTGGTTTGTTCCCAAGCGTTATGTAAAATCTATTGGCGATTCCTTAAAAATAACCCATGTTAACTTCGTAGATGTTACAAACCAAAATATTTTAACAGTTGAACGAACTGGGGAAGACGAGTGGAAAATACGAAGTATGAATCCTGCGACTTCGGGCCTGCATAAGCCCCCACATCAGATGGAAACACCTGTGGGAATTTTCATGGTACAAGAGCAAAAAGCGAAGATGTTTTACCTTGGCGATGGTACCAAAACGATCGAGGGATTTGCCCCTTGGGCGTCCAGATTCACCAATGGAGGCTACATTCATGGTGTTCCGGTGAACAATCCGAAAGGTAAAATCGTAGAATACAGTTGGTCATTAGGTACTACCCCGCGCTCCCACATGTGTGTCAGGAACGCGTCATCACACGCCAAATTTGTTTATGATACGTCAAAACCCTTCAAATCACTGGTCGTTGTAATCGATTAACAGGCATTTTAACATTTTGATTGTCACTTTTTTATTAGCTTTGTTATATAAACAAGGGAAAAGTGCTTATGAATAAACTAATGTTTTTTTCTTTGTGGGCAGTAGCTACGTCTCTACTACCGGTAGACCTAAACAGCAGCAATGCTAAAATAAGCCACAAAGAAAACAAGACAATCGAAACAGAACATATTGATCCGACACGAAGTCTTTATGAGGAACTTAAGCTAACAAGCATCCTGAAATGGGAAGCCTTTGAGCAAGCAATGCAGGGATACGGGAAGCTAAGTCCGAAAAATAAGGATATTATCACGATTATTGATTTCACATTACCATCGACGGACAAACGTATGTATGTAATCGATCTAAAGAATAAGAAATTGTTATATCATACCATCGTTTCGCATGGTAGAAACAGCGGCGAGAAATTTGCCACCTCGTTTTCAAACAGACACAATTCTTATCAAAGTTCTTTAGGTTTTTACACCACAGAAGGTACCTACCAAGGTGGAAATGGCTATTCATTAAGATTGAATGGTTTGGAAAAAGGAATCAATGATCAGGCATTAGCACGAGCTATCGTTATGCATGGCGCGGACTATTGCAGCGAGAATGTGATAAAATCCACTGGAAGACTAGGAAGAAGCTACGGATGTCCGGCTGTGCCTAGAGAGTTGAACAAGCCTATCATCAACACAATTAAGAATGGTTCGCTGATGTTTATCTATGCAGGCAACAAGGATTACCTGGCGAGTACAAAACTGATAAAGTTAAATCCTATCCTCCCAAATCCAACAATGATTGCAGAGCATTCGGATGATATCAAAAAAGACAACAATGCAGTCTTAAATTAAAAGAAGACTAGCAAAAAAAAAGAGCTGTATGATTATCATACAGCTCTTTTTTTATGCGTTTGTATCTTATTAGCTACTGAAGTAAGCTCTTACGTTCTTTCCTTCCATCCAGTTCATGAATGCACGATTAACGACTTTGTTTCCTCCAGGTGTTGGGTAATTTCCTGAGAAATACCAATCTCCTTTATGGTTTGGACAAGCAACGTGTAAGTTATCTAAAGTCTGGAAGATTACTTCCAACTCTGCTTTCAAGCTATGTGGTTTCACGATACGAGCAATCTCTTGTGAGATTTCCTCATCAGTAAAAGGCTCATAAATCGCCTTCACATAGTTTTCTATTTGATCCTTAGGCATGGTTACCGAAGCAACACATTTCTGATAAACCTCATCGATAATATGTGCCAAGCCGTTCTTGCGCAATAAAGCGATAGCAGCCTCGAACGCGACGAACTCGCCCATTCTAGACATATCGATACCATAACAGTCGGGATAGCGAATCTGCGGTGCTGATGATACGATCACGATCTTCTTCGGATGCAAGCGATCCAAGATGGTCAAGATACTTTGCTTAAGCGTAGTTCCTCGAACGATAGAGTCGTCAATAGCAACGATTGTATCCTCATGATCGCGAACAATACCGTAAGTTGTATCATAAACGTGCTGAACCATATCCTGACGATCAGCATCCTGCGTAATGAATGTACGTAGTTTCGCGTCTTTCACGTTAAGTTTTTCAAAGCGAGGAGACATGCTCAACACCTCTTCCAACTCTTCGTCTGTAATTTTATCAGCACGGTTCAGTAAAACATCCTTCTGTACTTTTCTCACATGCTCGCTAATACCTTCCATCATTCCGTAATACGACACCTCAGCCGTATTTGGGATAAATGAGAATACGGTATTCTTGATATCTCCGTTGATACTCTTCAGTACTTGAGGGCACAATAAGCGACCTAGCGATTTACGCTCTTTGTAAATATCGGCATCCGATCCGCGCGAGAAATAAATACGCTCGAAAGAACATGACATCTGCTCTACCGGCTCTCTGAACATCTCTTCGGAAACTGTACCGTCTTTTTTGGCAATTAATGCGTGTCCTGGTTTAATTTCCTTAACAGCGCCTAATGGGATGTTAAATGCTGTTTGGATAACCGGGCGCTCTGAAGCAACAACTAGAACCTCATCATCCTGATAATAGAATGCGGGACGAATACCTGCTGGGTCGCGCATAACGAAAGCATCGCCATGTCCGAAGATTCCGGCAATAGTGTAACCGCCATCCCAAGTCTTCGCCGAGCGCGTTAAGATTTTGGCCACATCAATATTCTTCGCAATTTGTGCAGAGATCTCGATATTAGAATAGCCTTCTTTCTTGAAAGAATCGAATAGCTTCTGGTTTTCCTCGTCAAGGAAGTGTCCAATCTTTTCTAACACCGTAACGGTGTCTGCTTGTTCTTTAGGGTGCTGACCAAGGTCGTAAAGTTGCTGCAATAGCTCATCTACGTTAGTCATATTAAAGTTTCCGGCAACCACAAG
The DNA here is from genome assembly GCA_002354335.1 of Sphingobacterium sp. UBA2700. Lineage (GTDB taxonomy): Bacteria > Bacteroidota > Bacteroidia > Sphingobacteriales > Sphingobacteriaceae > Sphingobacterium. The sequence goes on from DELI01000031.1 coordinate 25,673, forward strand.
GTTTCTTGACATCCAGTTGTTCTGGCGCAAGAAAGGGTGGCAGCTTTCAATACTATTTTTACCATGTGTTCCATAGCGCAGGTGTCCTAGGAGCACCTCTCCGGTGAAACTTACATTTTCCTTCAGCCATTGGGTATCCTTAGCTTCTTCCGGAAATGCTTTCTGTACTGCGGCAAATTTCTTTTGAACGTATTCAAAAATTTCCGCGACTGCTGATGAACCCATCGCTCTATAACGAGAAATATAGCGGTTGCCCGGTTTTACGTCAAACTTAATTGTCGCAATACCTGCGCCATCCTGACCACGGTTGTGCTGCTTTTCCATAAGCAGGTACAACTTGTTGATCCCATAGTAAGGCGTACCGTATTTTTCTTGATAATAAGACAGGGGTTTTAACAATCGAATAAGTGCTATTCCGCACTCGTGTTTTATAGCGTCACTCATAGCTTGAATTGATGGCACAAAGGTACGCTTTTTTAAAAAAAAGTCGGAAGTCTTCTACAGAAAAATTGCACCTACCCGACACTACTAGTCAACGTCCTCTAAAGATGCCGAATTATGCTTCCTAGCAGCGATTTCCAAAAAGCGCTCGCGTCTAGAAATCAGCTCTTCTTTCTCGATTCTACGCCAGGTCATGTAACTGTTTACATAGAATCCTCCAGAAAGAATAGGTTCTACCGATTTGAGATATAGAATATCACCCTCAAAGTCGATCTTTCGCTCTTGAATTCCTCCCTCCCAATTTGGGAATGAAGAATTGCTGATATGATATTTTAATATAGCGTTGCGATTGTCGATATGATACGAACCGGAGAAGGCGATAAAGCCTTTCACAGAAGCTTCCATTTCCTCCTGCGTCGCTACATATCGGTCGTTGGAACTGTATTTCAATCGCGCAGGATTCGATATTTGCACCGACATATGTCCATCAGCACCATACATAATCGTGCCTACGGGTGATTTACCCATTGGAAATGTACTGTCTGCGCCGTTAATTGGTATTTCAATATATGATAACAGGGTCCAGGTCCCAATTAGTTCGTTTTTGATTGTTGTCATTTCAGGTTTGCTGTTTTGCTAGTATAACGATGATTCAGGTCGAATAGTTTGTAACATTCTTCATATCATTTCTTCTTTGACAAAGTGATGATAAGTATATTCGCAATGCGGAGATTAATCGTTATAAATGGTTATCTTCCTAATTTACTTTTAAAAAGCTTATGATACAACTTTGCCCCTGCGGATCTACACTTTCCTATCAAAATTGTTGCAATCGGATTCATCAAGATCAGAAACTCGCCGAAACAGCTGAGCAACTAATGCGTTCCAGATACGCAGCATTCTGTCTCCGTTTGATTGACTTCCTCTATGATAGCTTCCATCCGCAAACGCGGAGGTTTCAAAAAAAATCAGAAATTGAGCAATGGGCAAAGGAAAACAACTGGCAGGAGCTGCAGATCGTAAAGAGTACGACCTCTACCGTTGAATTTAAAGCCTATTATATGGATCTCAGGGGCGAACTTCATATACATCATGAAAAATCTAACTTTAAGCAACTCAACGGAATCTGGTATTATTATGATGGCCAATTGAAAGCATAAGTTTTTATTAAAACACGATATACTAATCGAAATTTATTAGATTAGTATATCAATTTAAAATATTATAAAATATGGGAAAGTTTGTCATGTCTACCCGAAAAAACGGAGAATTTCAATTTAACCTGAAAGCATCTAATGGACAGGTTATCTTGACTAGCGAAGGTTATACCAGTAAAGCGGCTTGCGAAAATGGTATCTCATCCGTGAAGAAAAATGCTGCTGATAGCGCTAAATTTGAAAAATTAACTGCGAAGAATGGAAAATTTTATTTCAATCTGAAGGCAGGAAATGGACAGATTATCGGATCAAGTGAAATGTATGCCAGCGAATCTGGCCGTGCGAATGGAATTAAGTCTGTTCAGGAAAATGCTCCTGATGCAGCAACCGAGGATACGACTATCTAAGTCCCTCCCCTCGAAAATAATAGAAAAAGGGCTGTCATTTCCGACAGCCCTTTCTTTATGAACTCAACTATACCGATTACCAAATAACAATACGTTTGTCTTTTGGAACATATAGTTTGTCACCTTCTTTAGTCTGGAATGCTTCGTGGAAAGCATCTAAGTTGATGATCGGACCAACCGCACGGTATTGCGCTGGCGAGTGTGGATCTGTTTTCACTTGGTTAACAACATATTCATCTGTTGTTTTAGAACGCCAGATTGTAGCCCATGATAAGAAGAAACGTTGCTCTTGCGTATATCCATCGATTAATCCTGGGTTACCCTTGTCTTTCAGGTACATCTGTAAAGCATCGAATGCAACAGAAGAACCCCCTAAGTCACCAATGTTCTCACCTAAGGTAAAGCGTCCATTAACGAATACTCCTGGTACCGGCTCATACGACTCGAACTGCGCAACTAATGCATCAGCAGCTTTCTCAAACTTCTCACGATCCTCGTCTGTCCACCAATTATTTAAGTTACCATTTCCATCGTATTGAGAACCTGAATCATCAAAACCATGGGATAGCTCATGACCAATTACAGCACCGATACCACCGAAGTTTACAGCAGGATCCGCTTTATAGTCATAGAATGGAGGCTGTAAAATAGCCGCAGGGAATACGATCTCATTAAATAATGGACTGTAATATGCATTCACCATTTGAGGATACATACCCCATTCTGATTTATCAACCGGCTTGCCTTGCTTCGCTAAGTTCTGCTGGAACGACCAACGGTTCATGTTATGAACATTCTCGATCAAACTAGTACCGATCGCTAAACTAGAATAGTCTTTCCATTTATCAGGATAACCGATTTTCACATTAAACTTAGAAAGCTTTTCTAATGCTTTTTCTTTCGTCGCTGGAGACATCCATGCTAAATCCTTGATGTGTTGGTTGAAAGATTTAATCAGATATTGCACCATTTCTTCACAGGTTTGCTTTGCCTCTGCTGGAAAGTGCTCTTTTACGTATAATTTACCCAAGAGCTCACCAACATTACTGTTAACAAATGCTAAACCGCGTTTATCTAATGCGCGCTGTTCTTTCTGACCTCTCAATTTCTTACCATAGAACTCGAAAGATAAATCATCAAGCTCTTTCGTCAAGTAGCCCGTCGCATCATCCATCACATGGAACTTCAAGTATTCTTTGATGACAGGAAGGTTCTCTTGATTTACGATCTGATCTAACTCCTGATAGTATTTTAATTCACCAATGATTACCGTGTCAGCGGTGAATCCAACGCTACGGATGTATTTGGCTACATCCATATTCTTCACCATCTTACCTAGGTCATTTACAGCAACAGGGTTATAGCGTTTCTGAGCATCTCTTGACTCCTCTACTGTTTTTAATTTGGAAGCTATTAATTTCTCAAATTCTACAATCTTCGGGCCTTTCAGATCTCTAGTCTTTTGATCTACTTTGCTGTATAGCGTATTGATATAGCTTTGGTAGTTACCCAAAGTCTCAGTATTCTTCTCATCAACTTTCTGATAGTAGCTACGACCAAGACCTAATCCTCCGCCACCTAAATAAACAGCATTCATATTACTGTTTTTCATATGCGCATATACATAGCCCCCGAAAAACGGGTTACCACCGATTTCAGCATACTTAAGGAAATAGTTGTATAGGTCTTTCAGGTTCTTGATTCCGTCGATATCTTTCAACTGTTGTTGAATAGGCTTCAAGCCTAATTGATTACGTGTTTCAAAGTCAACAAATGAGCGGTAAAGATCTGCGATCTTTTGCCCGTCAGAGCCCTTTTCGAACTTCTGATCTAATGAAGCTTTAAGAAGTTTTAAACTGTTCTCGTCTGTGTTTTCAGCAAGCGCGTCGAAGGATCCCCAACGTGCTTTGTCCGATGGAATCTCGACAGTTTTCATCCAGTTCCCATTAACGTAATTATAAAAGTCGTCCTGCGGACGTACGCTTTTGTCCATATAGGACACATTGATAGCAGGATTCTCTTGAGCGAAGCCCAAAGCTGATCCAGTCATCAATGCAGCAATCAATACATATTTTTTCATAATAACCATTTAATCTAAAAAGCTGTTTAATATAAGTGCAAACATACTTATTCTAGAAATAATCTAAAGTAACTATTCCTTTATATTCTGAATATCACGCATTTTTAGATAGGAAATACGTTATTTTGCAAGCCTATGCTAATAAAAGTCGACGACAAGGATTACAACCTACTGACCACTGAAAAAAGAGAAATACGGATCTTGAACCTTCATGAAGACGTTCCGACGGTTTATGCACATGCGCAAAACAGCTTAGATGAAGTAGCTGCCTACATCCGCCAGTTTCAGCAAAGCAATGCCTTCCAAGTTGTTCCCGAGTCCATGCTGGAATTCTTTAGAATTGATCTCTTTGGTAAAAAATATCCCGTTAAGATTATCAGGAATGAGGACTTCCAACCCTACATCAAAGCCGACTTAGTATATTGCAGTGCCAAAGCCAACACAGACATCCAACAAACTAAGTTTGCTGAAAATCTGAGAGAGCAGCTCTTTCAACAATATGTCCTGCAACGGGTAAGCCATTGGGAAGAACAGCTGAATGTGCTATCGAACGACATCCACTTTCGGATGCTCAAAGCCAGTCCTTACAAAACAAATGTTGACAACGCCAATATCACTTTTAATAAACAGATAAAAGATCTTTCGCTGCGCACTATTGATTACTTCGTATTCTCTGCAATACTGCCCCTACTCCCTGAGGAGAATGAATTAGCATTAATCAATCAGTACTTTCCAGATACAGAAAGGCTATTAAATCAATTCAGATAAAATAGCCTGTCTGGTTCAAGGTTCTTTGATTACCGATAAGAGGAATGGTACATCCTGATTTTTCATTCTCGAAGGTTCGGATTGAATATTAAGGCGCGTGGTGTGAATGGGATTATCAGTCGTCGTGAATTAGGTTCTATGGTCTTGATGACATTCCCTTCCGCATCGTAGCGATTTAAAACAGTCCTATTTAGCGGATCATTAGCAAGGCGCTTAATATCCATTAAGCGTATCCCACCCTTAAAACTCAACTCTCTACGTCGTTCGTCCAACACATAGCTCAACGCCTCTGCCGGGCTCTCGGCGACTAAATCCTCGTGCGTATCTTCCAGCATACGTTTAAAGCGCAATTTATTGATTAAAGCCATAGCCTCGTCAACTTTGCCCGCTCGCGCATGGCATTCGGCCGCAATCAGCATCATTTCAGGAACAGTGATCGCATTATTAAAGCGCACAACACTTGAGGAACCATCCGGATTAGCGACAATCTGATAAATATATTCCCAGGTATTATAATTTTGTCCATAATGGGCAAACAAGCGCAAATCGTTCTCTGTATAGATGGATATTAAATCCTTCGGCAGATAAATATTTAACCCGGTTGTTTGGAAAAAGTTAAACTCCTGCCCCGCTTTTCCAAATATAACTTCCTGATACTCCTCCATTTGAAACAGCAAGAAGACATAGGATTCGTATTCCATCAAAAACGGGTTATAATCGATTAAGAACGAATTGATGGCAAGTGCTTTATTGGCGTAATCCACAGCTTGTTCATACGCTCCTTTCTGGAGCTGTACTTTCGCTGATAGCGCAAAAGCGCAGATTTTCCCCGGATGCAGCACATCCTTTCCTCTATCGGGCAGCTCAGCAGTCGCCATCGCATCATGCAAATCTTGCTCAATCAGGTCGTAGAGCTGCTTCACCGTAGCGCGCTGCGGCAACTGATTCGCGTCTAATCTCGTAATCAAGGGCACCGCCAAATCGCTCTCGGCACCAGCAGCATCATATTGCGGAGCGTATAAATTCACCAATATAAAATAAGCATATGCGCGGTGAATCTTCGCTTTTGCAATTAACCGCCGCTTTCCATCAGCAGTGCCATCCAGCGCGAAATCTAGATAATTAATAACCAAATTGGCCTGTGCGATATTTCTGTATAATGCCCGATAAAGGTCATCCGTATCATTATTATTCCAGATCGGTTCATTCCATAAATACGCATTCCGGAGCGAGTAGTCGCTTGCCATACGAGCTACCGAATCGGGGTGGAAATAAATATTATCCGAAAGAAACTCTGCGATGATCATGTTATGCGAAGCAAAATCACGACTGTTCAACACTTCTTCAAAGTCTACAAAATTCCGAACAGATATGTGTTCGCCAGTATTGGGATTTACATCCAAAAACTTGGAACAGGAACTCAAAAGACAACCCAGAAGGACATATAAAAGGAAACTAAATGGTAGTGTTTTCATCAGAAACTAGCGTTAATTGAAAATGAATATTGTCTTGGCATCTGTGGAGATAGAAGGCCATTATTCGCGACCGAGCGTGGATCATAGCCATATGCATTTCTTGCCCAAAACCAGATATTATTCATCTGAACAGAAACCGATAGCCGGCTCATCCTCATCGGCGCGGTGATATGCCGTGGAAAATGATAGCCGACCTGCACTTCCTCCAATCGAACAAAGTCGGACGACAAAATTGAATTCGTTGAATTCTGCGTGATCAGCTCTCGCCCTAAATGATAATTCGCCAACTTTGGGATATCAGTAAGGTTCTCATCTCCAGGCTTCCGCCATCGGTAAATTAAATCCGAATGATGGTCTATGGCAGAGGATGGCGCAGGAATATACTTCCGCATCACTCCCCCCGACTGCCAATTGATTCGCGTTTGGAAGAAAAAATCAGCAACATCGATAAACTGATTGATCGAACCCGTATTTGGCGCAATCGTTACTCCGCTGAAAACCAATGCGGATTGCTCCGCAGCATCCAAACGAGCACCTTGATCATTAAGAATAGTTGGCTCGCCCTCGTCGTTCAAGCCGCCCCAGCGATAGCTCCACATCGCATTCTGCGAATAGTTATTGCGGGGGCTAACTAGGTAAGCATAGTTCGCGATATATTCCTGCTCCGGAACTTCTACATTAATAATATCATTGAAGGATGCCAGCAAATTCACATTCCAACGAAATCTGCTGCGATCAAATAACTTCAGTGTCGACACAAATTCCAACCCTTTGGTCCGGATAGTATTCTTAACATAACGTGATTCAAGACCTGTCGCAAAATCCGGTCGATTGTACATATCCAGCACAATACCTGTCGTCAGCCGATCGTATTTCCGGATATCTAACAGGAATCGATCGCTTAAAAAACCCAGGCGTATCGAAGGCTCATGATTTAAGATAGCAGGAGGTAAAAAATCCATGACCAGAAAATTGGGCTGCACCACGCTATGTCTATCCAATTGATTCAGCTCAAACTGAATCATAAGCGACTGATACTGATCGAAATTCTGCAAGCTATAAATTAGCGATAAAGTACTTAGGAAATCCACTTTCGTCAGTAAATGTTGCTTCAAGTTATAATTGAAATCACCCGACCATAAGGTTTTATCCTGATTATTGAAGTAAGCACTCGCCTGGAACTTCATCAGGTCGTTGAACAAGCCTAAATAAAATGAGGTCTTTGCATAATTCAAATTGATGTTGCTCATATTAGGGTCGAAGTAATTGGTCAAGGAGATGGAATAATAGTCCCAATTGGTTTCTAGATTTCTATTCGCGCGATGCTGCGCCGGTAGCCTCGGCGAGCGCAATCCGCCAATTTTCGTGCCGATCAAAAGCTCATTGATAATGCGGTTCTCCGGAATAAAACGCTGATGTAAGTCCCAATCCAACAACAAACTCGCATCATGGAACATCGCATAATTAGGCCTTACGCCATGATTAGGTATATAAACACCATTGTACATCAATTTCGTTTGAAAGGTTTCCCGATAAGAATACCCGAAGTTTCCGCCAATACGCAGATTCCTGTTACGCTGATTTTGCGGTTGCGGAATATTAATCAGCGACCCTGTTTCTATTGGCTCTCCATAGATATTTCTTGATGCTGTCGGCTCCATCCAGATCGTGTCGCCCCCCCGACCGCGCGCATCTACCCCATAAAAAACCTTCACAGGATTCATCTTCGCATCCAGCATCGAAACCCAACCGCTCAGCCCAGCTTTGAATTGATGGATTTCCGAAACTGTTTTATTGAAATCAAAACCTGATCGAAAGTCCATCGTCTCTTCTAAACTTCCGCTACGTTGATTATAATTCCCAATTGGCGCCCAATAGGTAATCCCTTTATCTTTAACAGGGACAGAATACATATTGAAATGCCTCCGTGCATCTGTAGAATGCTCGTGTGTAAATTGTTCCGTCCGATTTTTGGTTCGTTGATAGAGCAAGGTGTTGATCCAGCTGAGTGATGGACGAAAATTAACCTGGACTTTCCCGGAGGCTGATAAGGTACGATTGCGACCCAGGCTATAATTCAAACGCTGGTCTTCCATATAATTACGTCCAACGTCCAACGCGCCCTTTTCCTTAAACTGCTGGTTTAAATCATATCGATAGGTATCGTTATAATCATACACATAATTTCCTTGTTCATCATAGAGCATCTGATAAGGCTCTAGCGACATACTCATGCGTGGAACAGTCTTATTCTCGCCACGACGATAGCGCACATAAAGATTACCCTCGATCTTATTTTTGAAAAAGGAAAAACTGTTGTTCGAGTTCAGATCAAAGTTCCGCATGTAATCGCCAGGCGTGGAACTCTTATTATCGCTATACATCAAACTTAAATTATAGCGCACTTCATCTTTACGCCCCGCCAACCGCAGATTATAGTTCTGCATACCCACACGCTGTTGGCTTTGTCGAATCTGTTGCTGATTGTCGAGATTGCCAAGGGAATCCCAACGATGTTCGAATTCCGAAGCACTGATTTTGTCGTGGCGATAATGATTTAGCAAAAGGTAAGCAGGATTAACGCCGATATAGGGTAAATGGAGGTTCGTCATGGGCGTAATGTCCAAATCAAAGCGATCTCGATATAAATCCAATAAGTCTCTCGAGGATATCCTTTCCAGGGACTTATTACTCATATCTTCCAGCTCGGAAATGAAAAAATTCTGTGTATAGTGTATTTCCAGTGGCTTACCAACCGAACCGCGCATCGTCTTAATCAGCACCACACCGTTTACCCCTTCGGGTCCATACTTTATGCCCTCCTCCGGATCACGAATCACCTCCACACTTTCAATGTTCGCCATCGGCATATTATGCGGAAACTCCTTTTCGGGAAATCCATCGACCAGTACAAGCATCCCTTTGGTATCAGCCGGCAAAGCCGAACCGCCCCGAAACTCCGGAACTAATCCCAACGAGGACAACTTCGTTTGATTAACAATATTGGCCCCAACTTCTCGCATCAGCTCACTCCGCTTCTGGTCAAAAACACGCTGAAATTCCAAGAATGTAGGATACATAGCCATCGATTCTGGCATATTCCTTTTCATCTGTTCATACAGTTGGCGCAGGTTCATATTTCCACTAATGTTCAATTGGGGCGTCGAAAAAATAACTTCCTGTTCCGCTGTCGTCGAGGGACGAAATATCAGTCCCGGGACGGTACCTTCCAACATCTGACCCAGGTTGAGGTGCCGCCTTTGCTCAATATCCAGCATGACGTTTTTCGGATTGCGGTGTCTTACAATGGCCTCTTCAATTCTTCTGACCTGTTTCTTCAAATGAATATCTCTTCTGCGCTTTAGTTGCCGCAGCGAATAAACCAACGGCGCATAGCCCACACATGAAAAAGTGATCTCCATCTTATCTTTATTGATGCTTTCGAAAGCATACTCCCCCCATTCGTTTGTTTTCATCACAAATCGAGAATCCAAAACGGTAAGGGTAGCTCCCTGGATGGGCTGCTTAGTTTCCGCATCGCGGACAACACCGAATAATTGAACTCGATCCTGCCCCCAAACCTCGACACTAGCAAGGCATAACAAAAACAGAATAATTGATATTTTTAAGAAAAAGCGTTCGTGGGCTCGCCAGACCTCACGTCGAGCGTATCTCGGCGTATATAGCGTTATATCCATAAATATTTCAGTATTAATTGGTTTCTTTTCGATACGGTTTCAAAAACCATAATTATTTAATCGGTTACCCTAAATTAAAAACTATAAATTAATTATTAAAAAAATATTTTACATAAATTTTATAATAGAGAAACTTTTTAATCTAAAAACATCTACAACAAAGCGCTAATCGCTACTTTTACAAAAAGTTAAGAACACAAAAAAAGGCTACCCATAACGGGATAGCCTTTCCAAACAAGGTTAAAATAGCGCTTAACCGAAAATATCATTAAGCTCCTTCGCCAGGCGCAAACCTGCTTTTAGCAAGCACGCTTCCATAGGATCTTTGAAACGGAAGATATAATCGTACGACAATTTGTTTTGCTTCGCGACATCATCGTAAATCACATTCGCAAGCTGATGCGACTCATACAACCACTGCTCAAAGGTTGAATTGGTATATTGCTTGAAGAAGGACTTATCGTAATCCAATACCGTAGCATATTCCGTAAAAGAATACTTCTCATTGTCGACTAAATCACTATCCCAAACACGGTGGATGTTGCCCTGGCGGCCAAAAAAGGTAACATTGATCTTATTGCCTCCCAAATCCTCCGCACGACTGACGTGCATTGGCTGATGTGCATCCCCCAATAGATGGATCACGTAATAAAGAGCTTCACGTCTTTGCGCAACGCTCAGACTCTTATCATTCACCTGTGCACGAACTTTCGCATAAGCCTTATACAAGTTTTGCTCCGGCGAATTCTGTAATGCCGTATTGAACTCTTCAAAACTCAGGTTTCCGGCGGTATTCAAGAAATGCCATGAGCCTGTAGAATTTAATAATGGATCGGGCGAGGACTTGATAAAGTCTGCCCAATTCGACCAATATGCAATTTTTTGCTTTCCAATCAATGCCTCGATATTGCGTTTTGCCTTTCGCGTAAGGTGTTTTTCTGCGATCTCAGAAATAACACGGTGCCCCGTCATCCCCCAAGCAAACAATTGCTGGCTCGTCGTCAACAGGGTAAATAATAACAGGATCTTTGCTACTGTTTTCATTATCTATTTATTTAAAAAGTTCAAATCCATACTGCGCATCCGACCAAAAGCTGTCCAATGCGATAATGCGCGGCTTAAAAAAAGAGATCAATGCCGGCCAATCCTCTTGACGAAATACGCTAACATTTGGGAGTTCCGTATAAATCCGCGCAGTCTCCTTTCCATAATCATCAAAACTATGCGCATCCCAAGTCCATTCCTCCCCCAATTCAGCTTCCAGGACCGCTTTATATTGACGAAATTGCTCCATTAACAACGCACGGATACCCGCATCAGGGTGCGCCATTTCAATCGCTATATGCGCTTTTTTGTTGTGAGCATCCATCCGAAAATAAAGATGCTTAATCCCAGTCTTATAGTTTATCCAATTGACCTTTAAACCGTCTGCACCAGCAATTGGCGTCATATACTGACCAAAGCTTGTCCAGAAGGACTCCCGAATTCTCTTTGCTTCTTCTCTTGAATACAATACCGTTAATTTTCTGCAAAACTAGCAATCTATTTAAACTTTTGTGTCTCCTAATTGTTTTCTTCTTAAATTTAACTATGGACAAAAAGAAATCATTAATAGCACTTTCGGCGGTTGCATTAGGTACTGTTGTTTACAATCTATTGCGCCCGGTGAAGTCAAAAGTAGACGTTATTCAACCTTTTGATCTTCAGAAATACTTAGGGCGTTGGTATGAAATCGCACGTTTTGATTTCCGATGGGAGAAGAACTTAAAAAACGTCACAGCAGATTATTCCTTGAATGAGGACGGCACCGTCCTTGTCAACAACCAAGGTGTGAACATCACTACCGGAAAACATAAACAATCCATTGGCAAAGCCAAATTTGTAGACGAGGAGAATCGCGGCGCACTCAAAGTATCTTTCTTCGGCCCCTTCTATGCTGGCTACAACATTGTCAAACTCGACGAACACTACCAGGATGCCTTAATATTCGGAGACAACCTAGACTATATCTGGTTCCTGTCGCGCAATAAAACCATGTCAAAAGAACGCAAGGAAGCCTATTTAGCCTACGCACAGGCACATGGATATGACACCTCCAAATTAGTCTGGACCGAACAAGAATAGAATCATGAACTTCAGAAAAAAAGCCTGGGTAAATACTCAAGCTTTTTTCGTTTAGGAATGCTTCGACTTAAAGCCCTTTCAAACCCAATGTAAACCCCATGTATAACCCTTTC
>DELI01000016.1 GCA_002354335.1 Sphingobacterium sp. UBA2700
TCAGGGACAGACAATACTCTGGTGTCTAATGTCTAAAATCTAATATCTAATTCCAGCAATAAACATCCACCAGCTCATTTACTTTCAATTTCACGAAAGTATCATAATCCAGTGTTTTTTCGATTGCAGTTTTCTGTTGTTTGTCGGCGAATACGCGAGCGAGGTTGATCTTATATTTTTCGATCAGTTTTGGGATACCTTCGTCGCGGCGGCGTTTGTGTCCGATTGGATATTCTACTACCACTTCTTCTAGGACGGTGCCATCTTCCAATTCAAGCGTTAATGCATTGGCGATTGAACGTTTTTCCGGATCGTGGTAATCTTCCGTGAAAGCTGGATCTTCATGGCAGGTGATGCGCTCGCGAAGGGCGTCGATGCGTGGATCGGAAGCTACGTTATCTTCATAGTCGGCAGCTGTTAATCGGCCGAAGATCAAAGGAACGGCAACCATGTATTGGATGGCGTGATCGCGGTCGGCAGGGTTGTGCAATGGTCCTTTTTTATCGATGATGCGGATTGCAGCTTCGTGCGTACGGATTTTGATGGACTTGATGTCTGCAGCTGTTTTGCCCATATCTTTCAATTTCTGGTGCAGGGTCATCGCTGCTTCAACTGCAGTTTGTGAGTGGAACTCAGCAGGGAAGGAGATTTTGAACAATACATTCTCCATAACGTAGGAACCGTAAGGACGTTGGAATTTGAACGCCTGCCCTTTGAAAGACACATCATAGAAACCCCATACTGGCGCGGTAAGCACCGATGGATATCCCATTTCGCCTTTCTGAGCAATTAATGCTAAACGAACCGCTCTCGATGTCGCATCGCCGGCTGCCCATGATTTACGACTACCTGTATTTGGCGCGTGTCTGTATGTGCGTAAAGATTGTCCATCGACAAAGGCTAGGGAAATAGCGTTGATCAATTCGTCTTTATTCAGTCCGATTAATTTTCCTACTACCGCTGTTGAAGCCACTTTTACCAGGATAACATGGTCTAATCCTACTTTATTGAACGAGTTTTCCAATGCCAATACGCCTTGAATTTCGTGCGCCATCACCATTGCCTCCAATACTTTGTCCATGGTCAAGGCTTCCTTGCCTTCTGCAATACGATTGCGGGAAATCCAATCTGCCACTGCAAGGATTCCGCCCAGGTTGTCCGAAGGGTGTCCCCATTCAGCAGCAAGCCAGGTGTCGTTGAAGTCTAGCCAACGTACCATAGCACCAATATTGAAAGCGGCTTGAATAGGATCAAGCTGATAAGGAGTACCCGGAACTTTCGCGCCGTTTGGCACCACGGTACCCGGTACGATAGGACCTAATAATTTTGTGCAAGCAGGGTAGGTCAATGCTTCGAAACCACAGCCTATGGTATCTAAGAAGCAGTAATGTGCTGTTTTTAGCGCTAAATCGCTATTGATTTTGTAGTCTAATACGTAATCGGCAATATCGACCAATACCTGATCTGGTTGTGGTCTATCATTTGAAATAAAGGATGACATAGGATCTTTTAATACTGTTTTATCGTAATATGATTAATTTCTGTTTTCTAAAGGAATAAATTCGAGGTTTTCAGGACCCGTGTAGTTGGCACTCGGACGAATAATCTTTCCATCCTGGCGTTGTTCGATTACATGGGCGCCCCATCCTGATATTCTGGACATCACGAAGAGCGGAGTGAACATATCGGTCGGAATACCCATGATATGGTAGGCTACTGCCGAGAACCAATCTAAGTTAGGGAACATTTTCTTTTCATCCCACATGAGGGTCTCCAGGCGTTCTGCGATATCGTATAGATTCATATCGCCTTTTTCCTCAGACAGTTTTTTAGCAACCTGTTTGATGACTTGGTTCCGCGGATCGGAGATGGTATATACCGGGTGTCCGAATCCGATGATAACTTCTTTAACTTCCAGACGTTTTCTGATGTCGGCTTCAGCTTCGTCTGCATTTTTATAGCGACTTTGTATCTCGAAGGCAACTTCGTTGGCTCCGCCATGTTTTGGACCACGTAGGGCGCCAATCGCACCGGCAATGCAAGAATACAAGTCAGACCCGGTACCGGCGATTACACGCGCCGTAAAAGTAGATGCATTGAATTCATGCTCAGCATATAAGTTTAATGAAATTTGCATGGCTTCTACCCAGGAAGCAGGAGCCTTTTCGCCGTGAAGTAGGTGCAAGAAGTGAGCAGCAATGCTATCATCGTTTGTTTCTACGGTGATTTCCTTGTGGTTATGAGAGAAGTGGTACCAAAACAAGAGGGCAGAAGGGAAGCTGGCCATCAGGCGATCGATGATGTCGCGCGCTTTTTCGGTTTCATGTGCTAGCGGTTCCGGTTCTAGCTTGCCTAAGATGGATACGTAGGTGCGAAGAACGTCCATAGGATGAGCTTTCTTCGGTATTAATTTCAATACTTCTTTTGCATTAGTCGGCAATCCGCGTAATCCTTTCAGCTTCTGCTTATATTTTTCAAGCTCCTCTTTGTTCGGTAGTTTTTCATGGATGAGCAAATAGGCCACTTCTTCGAAGCTAGCCTGATCGGCAAGCTCGAGGATATCGTATCCGCGATAGTGGAGGTCATTGCCCGAACGACCGACTGTACAAAGGGCTGTATTTCCGGCGGGCACACCCGAAAGTGCGACGCTTTTCTTAGGCTTAAAGCCTGTACTGTTCTCTTCTTTCATATTATTTGTTTTTAAATAATTGATCAAGTCGATTTTCATAAGCATAGTAATCTATGCTTTGGTATAGTTCCTCGCGCGTTTGCATGCTGTCAATTACAGCTTGCTGTGAGCCATCTTGACGGATATGTTGATACACATTTAAGGCGGCTTTATTGGCGGCACGAAATGCCGACAGGGGATATAGCACGATGGATACTTGCACCTCGCGAAGCTGCTCTACCGTATAAAGCGGCGTCTGTCCGAATTCGGTGATATTCGCGAGGATAGGAATTCCTGTCGCTTCTGCGAATCGCTGGTAGTCTGCAAGCTCCGATAGGGCCTCGGCGAAGATGAAATCAGCACCGGCTTCTTTGTAAGCAACTGCGCGCTCTAGCGCTTTCTCTAAGCCTTCGGATGCAAAGGCATCTGTGCGAGCGCCGATAACAAAGTTGGAGTCCATCTTGGCGTCTACAGCGGCTTTAACACGATCTACCATTTCTTGCTGAGAAACGAGTTCTTTACCGGGACGGTGGCCACAGCGCTTGGCGCCGACTTGGTCTTCAATATGAACACCCGCAGCACCAGCTTTGTCTAAAGACTTAATCGTTCGGGCGATATTGAAGGCCGAAGGTCCGAAGCCCGTGTCGATGTCGACAAGCAGGGGCAGCGAGCAAACATTGCTGATGCGCTCTACATCGATCAGTACGTCCTGTAAATTGGTGATTCCGAGGTCGGGTATTCCGAGGGAGCCGGCAGCGACGCCACCTCCAGAAAGATAAATCGCTTTAAATCCTGATTGTTCGGCTAAGAGGGCGTGATTCGCATTGATAGCTCCGACGATTTGTAAGGGCTTTTCTTCAGCCATGGCAGTACGCAAGCGTTTTCCTGCTGATTCTATCATTTTAAAGGGCTTTAAATGTTTATAACTGTTATCATAGATGCTTTAAACCGTGATTTTTAAGCATTTGGCATCCTTTTAAAGATAGGGAAATAAAATTAGAAATGGACGGTTGAAGGGCGTAAAAGTTGTTAAAAAAAATATGCAAGCATATTAAATTGCGGCAATTATTTGAGTTGTTTTTGAAGCTGGGAATGAAGAATGGCTAGTTCCTCCCATCGATGAATTGTTTCTAGAGAATATTGTCGTTTGTGTTTTTTAATGGCATCAGCGTCTAAGAAAAAAGGGAAAATATAGAGGGGGATTTCATCTTGCCCGTTTGCTTTCGCTAGGGATGCCAGGGTATATAGCATTTCTATTGCAGGATCGCCGATTGGCAGGCAGCCTACAGATTCCGTTCCACCATGAATAAAGATATCAGAGCCAGTATATTGCTGTGCTCGATCGTAGTCGTTTGGGTAGTTTATTCCAAGCGACAGGTGGTACTTGCTCTTGGGGTTGAATCGGTTGATTCGATATGATCCTTCGGGTACCTGTTTATCGCCTTCTTTTTTCTTGGGACCTAGCGTTCCTGATCGTGTAAGAATTGGAAAAGTCATGAGGAATCTGTAGGATTCGCTTGCTTTGTTTTTAGCATATACGTTTAGGAAATCCTCCTCCTTATAGGCTATCAAGAGGATTTCAAAATTGTTGGGCAACAGACCGATGGTCGACAAGCTTTCTTGGATGTCTGCTATACAACCTGCGTAAGCTTGTTCTGCTCGATCAATTTCCTGCATGCTAATATTGAATTTTGATCTGATGTTTTTCTAACAGACCAGGCAATCCGTGAAGACTAAATTTAGCGCCTTTAATCTTATTGCTGTCCGGGTCGATGCTATAGTTGGTCGCCGTTAAGAAGTTGGCTTTCTCGAGGTTTGTTTGCGTAAAGTTTGCCATGCTTAGATCTGTGTCGCTAAAGTCGGCAAGATTGAGGTCAGTGCCTTCGAAATCTACCTCTTGTAGACGGCTACCCTGAAAGCTAGTTTTCTTTAGCTTAAGCTTATAAAAACTACTGTGATCGAGGATACAATCTTTAAATGTGAAAGAGATATTGAAGGGATTGCAGGTTTCGAAGTGTAATCCCATCAATTTACAGTTTTGGAATTTAACGTCCTGTATGCTGCAACCCGTTAGATTTGCCAAGCTCAAATTGCAGTCAATGAAGGTACATTCTGTGAATTTATAATCGCTTAGATCGTATTGTTCTAAGTTACATCCTTTGAATTGGCAGTAGTCGTAGTGTGCTCGTGTTAGTGGAGACTCAGCAATTCGAGTTTGGTCGAAAGTCTGATCTTCGAAGTATTCTCTTTCCATTTGTTAATGAAGATTTAGGCGTGCATGATTTCTTTACGGATACGGCTTAAGGACGTATCGGTTACACCCAGGTAAGAGGCGATATGTTTAAGGGGCGCTTGCTGAATAATCTGCGGTTTTTCCTGCATAAGGTGTAAGTATCGTTGCGTTGCAGGTTCTGTGATCATTTCTGTTGCTCTTTTCTTCGCAAGGTATAGTTCGAATACCATCCAGGCGCGACCCCATTCGCGCATAGCAGGGATTTGATGGAAGAGCTCTTGAAAATGGTCGTAATCAATTTGCCAAAGGACGCAATCGGTCAAACATTGCATATACTCCTGCGTTGGAATACGTTGAAACAGGGAAGCAACTTCAATTGCTACTTCATTGGTGCCGGTAAATCCTGTAGTAATTTCATTGCCTTCGTAGTCGTAGAGGTAGGTGCGTATGAGTCCGGATTCAACGATGGAATAGCAGTTAGCGATTTGATCTTTTTTCAAAAGGTAGTCTCCTTTTTTCAGTTCTACACGTTGATGTTGCTTGCTGATGATTTCTAAATCAGCGGCTTCGAATAGCGGATGCTGATATACGAATTTGAAGATTTCCATTGGCGGAGGCTTTGTTAGTATGACAAGTTAGGCATTTGGATAGAAATTCTAAAATGGGTCGGTAACTTCAAAACGCATTAGTTCGCCCGTTTTTGGGTGCTTAAAGCTGATGAAACCGGCATGCAAATGTAACCTATCGGCTCTGTTTCCATATAGATCGTCTCCGACGATAGGGGCATTGAGTCCCTTCACGTGTGCAGAATGTACGCGCAACTGATGTGTTCTACCGGTTAATGGGAAATAATGTATTCTGGTGCGGTTTCCTTCGATTGCGACGACTTTGAATTCGGTTCTTGCCGGCTTACCATATTCGTAGCATACCATCTGACGAGGTCTATCATCCAAATCAACGCGAAGTGGTAGGTCGATGAGGCCTTCGCTCTCTTCAATTACCCCTTCTAACAGGGCAGTATAGCGTTTATTGACTGTATGCTGTATAAACTGATCCTGTATGATTTGATGTGCCTCTTTATTTTTCGCCAGTACGAGAATTCCAGATGTGGACATATCCAGGCGGTGGATGATAATGGGACTTTTGATGTCGGGATACAAGCGCTCAATTCGCTGTTGCACGCTGTCTTGTATGTTAATGCCTGGAACGGATAAGAATTCCGCAGGCTTGTTGATCACGATGATATCATCGTCTTCATAAATAAACTCCAATTCCTTATCTGCTGCAGGATTCTGTAACATCGGATTAGGGTCTACCGTCAATCCTTTTAACATGTGACCTAAGATAGGTTCACACTTCCCTCGACAGGAAGGATAGTATTGCTTATGTTTTCTGACTTCCGAGGATGGCGAAGCGCCCCACCAGAATTCGGCTAATGCGATGGGTTTTAGCTGATGCGCATAAGCATACTGTAAAAGCTTCGGCGCTGCGCATTCTCCTGCACCAGCAGGCGGCGGCATGTTGATATGTTCTTGAAATATATCAAGAACAGGTTTGGTATTTCCTTCCGCATTCAAGAAATGATATTGATCAAATAGGCGTTGTTGTAGATCCGCGGAGCGTCTTTTTCTTTCGTCTTTTAAATCATCGATTTCTTGTACTAATTGCTGAAGCTGTTCTTCTTGCCTTTGGAATTTTTCTTTGCAAGCTTGTTTTGCCACATCGTAGTCGTGTTGATCGCGATAGCTTTGTTTGATGAGGTCTTCAGCGATCAGATTGTATTCTTCTTCCTTAAGTTGCTGCTTTGCCTCCTCGCGAATGCGCTTGCGTTCGGTTTTGTTCGCCTTATGAAACTTACGCAAGTCGGATAGGACAGCATCATTTTCATGTTGAAGGAAAACTAAGCGCTCTTTAAAGATCTTGATGTTGGGGTTTGCTGATAGCTCGTCGATGCGACGGTTGATCGCATTGATGATGTTTTCCTCTTGGATGAAAAATCCATCGGGATCTAACATGTCAAAGATGGGAGGAACAAAATATTGGTTCTGATTGGTTCCAGCGAGCTTTCCAGAAACTGCAGCTAGATAACCTAGCTTACCCTCTTGATCCTGCACGACTAATACTCCGAACATTTTTCCAATGACTAAGCCTGGCATATCTGGCTTTAGCCCAAAGTTATGCTGAAAATCAGTTTGAGCGGTTAAATACTGCTGAACTTGTTCTGCAGCGAGCATGCTTAATGGATGTGGTTCATAAAAGAAAGGATAAGTAAAAGCATCCGGCAATTTAATTGCAGTTATGTCTTCATTAAAGCGATGTAGATGTGTTAAATACCCTTGCATTTTCTTTTATTTTCTCGAAGGGGCAAAAATACAAAAGTGTAGGCGAATACACTGCGCTATTCTTATATTATTATGACAAGATAAAGCCTTCAAAACTGGGAAAGGCGCATTAAAAATGCTAACTTGTCCTTATCAAAATTAGAGCGCCCGCTATGGAAAACAAACGTCAAATTGCAAATTCAGATTTATTTATCGACCCTATTATATTCGGAGGAAATGTGTTCGGATGGACACTAGATGAACAGCAGTCTTTTGATATTTTAGATCGCTTTGTTGATTTAGGCTTCAACGCGATAGACACTGCGAATAATTACTCGCATTGGGTGCCTGGAAATAAGGGCGGAGAATCCGAGACTATCATCGGGAATTGGTTGAATAAGCGTGGACAGCGTGATGATCTCGTGTTAATGACGAAAGTGGGAGGACGATTTGGTTATGACTCGAAACCCAACACGAAAGCAACGTACATTAAGGAGCAAGTCGAGCTGTCGCTGCAACGCATGCAGACAGATTATATAGACCTATACCAGACTCATTATGATGATGTCGATACCCCAATAGAAGAGACTTTAAGGGCTTACGAAGACTTAATCAAAGAAGGAAAGGTTAGATATATTGGCGCATCAAATATTACAGCAGAGCGTCTAACAGAGAGTTTAGCCACTGCGGATCATTTAAATCTTCCGAAATATGTATCCCTGCAGCCGGAGTATAATCTTTATGATCGCGCAAAATATGAAGAAGAGTTTGAGGTAATTGCTGCACAAAATGATCTTGCGGTAATTCCATATTATTCGCTTGCGAGTGGTTTTCTGAGTGGCAAGTATCTTTCCGATGACGATTTCAATAAGTCTGCAAGAGGCGAGGGGATACAAAAGCGTTATTGGAATGAGCGTGGACAACGTATTGTGAAAGTCTTATCGGAGGTTTCCGCAGTTTATCGTACGTCTTCTTCCGCCGTTGCTTTAGCATGGCTGCTCGCGCGACCATCCATCACAGCGCCGATAGCTAGTGCTACTAAAGAAGATCACTTACAATCCTTTGTTGCCGCTGTGCAACTTAGACTAGGGGAGGACGCTATACAAAAATTGAACGAAGCAAGTACTTATTAAAAACATATAAAACTAATTTACAGATGAAAACAAATATCGGTTTAAAAGAAAAGGACACTGCTGCTGTTGCAAATATGTTGAACAGATTGTTGGCAGATGAGAATGTACTCTATATCAAGGTTAGAAATGCCCATTGGAATGTGGAAGGACCAGATTTTCATGCTCAGCATTTGTTCTTTGAGACTATTTATGATGAATTGGCAGAATTGATCGATGAAGTTGCAGAGCGCGTTCGCGCTATTGGCCATTATGCTATCGGCACGATGAAGGAGTTTTTGGAAGTGACACAGCTTACAGAAATGAAATACAACAAGAACGATAGCCAAGGATTTATCAAGGAGTTATTGAATGATTTCGAGAGCTTGATCATCACCCTGCGTGAAGATATTAAGTTAGCGGAAGATCATGAAGATGCAGGAACAGAAGATTTCTTGGTAGGAATTTTGGAAAAACATGAGAAAACAGCTTGGATGCTGCGCGCTCATGTAAAATATAGGCAAGATATTCCCATAATTAGAGCTCCGAAAGGGGCTCTTGTTGTTTCTGCTGACTGAAGATTGATAAATTGAATAAGAAAAGTGATATTTCAACTTATTTATTGAAAAGAATAGTTAAATTCAGAGCATATTTTCATTATTCGTATGATTGATAACCTGATAGCTTACTTTGAAACCCTAAATCCTATTGTTGCGGCATTGATAGCTGGTCTTTTCACTTGGGGCGTAACAGCCTTGGGGGCGGCGAGTGTGTTCTTATTTAAAGGCGTTAATAAGAAATTGTTAAACGGCATGCTAGGTTTTACTGGGGGAGTCATGATAGCTGCCAGTTTTTGGAGCTTATTGGCCCCAGCAATTGAGATGAGCGAAGGCGAAAGCTTCGAGAAAGTTATGCCTGCCGCTATCGGATTTCTCTTAGGTGCATTCTTTATTTTCGGCTTGGATAAACTGATGCCTCACTTGCACTTGAATTTTCTAAAAACTGAAGGTCCAAAATCATCTTTACATCGAACGACATTACTAACCATCGCGATAGCTTTACACAATATTCCTGAGGGCTTGGCGGTAGGGGTTCTGTTTGGCGGTGCAGCCGCTGGACATGCTGAGGCAACCATCGCCGGAGCTATTTTACTAGCTATGGGAATCGGATTGCAGAATTTCCCGGAAGGAATTGCTGTTTCGATGCCTTTGCGTAGAATGGGATTATCCCGTAGAAAGAGTTTTCAATACGGACAGATGTCAGCTATTGTGGAGCCTATTTTTGCAGTATTAGGTGCATGGGCGGTGGCATTCTTCATTCCTATTCTTCCATATGCATTAGCTTTTGCTGCCGGTGCCATGATCTTTGTGGTTATCGAAGAGGTAATCCCGGAGACTCAACAGGAAGAACATTCGGACATCCCGATGCTCGGTTTTGTCCTCGGTTTCGTAGTGATGATGGTATTGGATGTGGCACTAGGGTAATAGATAAACACATAAAAAAAGCCTTCAGCATATGCTGAAGGCTTTTCTTTAATCTTAACTGCGCATTAGTTCAATGCATCAATCTTCGCTTGCGTTTCTGCAGATTTAGCTTCGTCTTGCATGAAATCATAGAAGTTTTTCAAGTTGCGCAATGCATCAGCATTCTTAGGATCTGCTTCTACAGATTTTTGTAAGTAAGGTAATGCACGAGCGATTTTCTCTTTCAATGCTGCAACTTTTGCATTGTAGTCTTTTGCCTGCAACGTTTTATCGTCGTTTAATGCAATTAACTCATCGCGACCACTGTTCATAATAACAACAGCAGCGTTTGTATTAGCTTCTAAATAGTTTGGATCGATCTCTAAAGCTTTTTTGTAAGCCTCTAAAGCTTTCTCCGGTTGACCAGAAGTGCTGTATGCTAAGCCCAGGTAATAATGTAAGCTTTTGTTTGACGCATCCTTAGCAATCTGAGCTTCGATGTCTGAAACTACTTTAGCCTCATTTCCCGTAATCAAGTTCAACTCGATGTTCTGTACGACAGCCGCATTATCGTTAGGATAAGCAGCAACCGCCTCAGCAGCAGAAGCTAATGCAGCAGCAGTGTCTTGTTTTGATAAATAAAGCTTAGGTAAATCAATCATGATTGACTTGTGTGCAGAATATTCTTTTACAGGTACTAAAGCTTTATAGCGAGCAATAGCATTATCATAATCCTTGTTTTGCACAGCCGCTAAACCAGAGTAGTACGTCAATGTAGTATCACCTGGTAAGTAATCTAAAGCCCCAGTAAACTCTTTGTAAGCTGTTTGGTAGTCTTGTTTGTCCCAAGCAGCAACACCCTCGTTAAAACGGAACTGTCCTAGTGTCTGACCAGCAGCTTTGATGTTTTCTGCGTGTTTTTTATCCGTATCTAACTCTGTTGCTTTCTTGATACCCTCAATTGCTTTTGTTGCAGCTTCGGCATTTTTATCAAGGTTCGCAATATTAGCATATACTAAAGAATATACCGTCCAAGCTTCTGGATCGTTTTGTGTTTTCTCATGTACAACAGCAGCGTCGATAGCTTCTTGAGCTGAAGTTAAATTACCTTTACCTAAAGCAGCTGTATTTGCAGCTTTCAACTCTTCGAATTTCGTGTAGTTGGTTTTCGCTTTTTTGATATTACCCGATTGAGCCATTGCAGTCGTTGTACCGGCTGCAAAAAGAACTCCGGCGAATAATATGGATTTTCTTAGATTCATATCGTTTTTATTTGTGTTGTCTTAATTCGTAAGTTGGTTCAAAAGTAGATTCACGCGATCTAATTGTTCAGCATCGTCAGCTTTCTCATAGAACATCGCTAAAGATTTAAGTGCGTTGATCTCATAAGGTTTGATTTCATTTGCTTTCAACAGAAAATTCTGAGCATTGTATTGTGCCTCATGATTCTCCGTATCATTTAAAAAGTCTTTCAAATAGATTAAACCCAATGCTAGATTAGATTCGTAATTATTGGGATCTATCTCTAACACCTTTTCGTAAAACGCTTTTGCAGCAGGAATATTGTTTACATTTTCATTAGCATAGCCCGCCAAGTAATTCAACTCCACATTGTCTGGCTCCATCTTAACAGCTTGATCAGCTATAGGAACTATCGCATCATAAGCTTTTACGGAAGCATATTCCTGAATCAATTGAAACAAGATTTCTTTATTCTCTCCATACTTCGTACGAGCGTTTTCTAAAGTCGTTAAATTCAACTGGCTTTCACCTAACTTATTGTAAAGAGCCGCTAATTCTAAATATTGTTGTTCCGTAGCATTGCCACTTTCAATAATCTTCTTGTAGAATTTAACAGCGTCCTCAGACTTGCCTGCTTTGTTTGCTAAGACAGCAAGATTGTAGGTTACATCCTCATTGTTAGCATTCAGCTCGTCGACTTTCAGGAAATCACTATAAGCAGCATCATACTTCTGGCCTTGCAGCGACTTATTCGCGCGCTTGATTAAGGCTGCAGCTAAGTTCTGTTTTACATAGCTAATCTCGCCAGGATAGCCTTCGCGATCTTTTTCACGAATTCTTCCCAAGGTCTGATAGGTCAAATCAATAGGGTCCTTATCTGTTTTAATTGTTCGCGCAGAGTCGGCGTAGGCGATAGAACTCATCACCATCGCACGCAATACATTTACGCGTGTTTTTGAAGAGTCTTTAGCCGTTTTGTAGATGTTATCTAATTGTTTTTTTGCGTTCTCAAGATTCTTGATAGCGCCGGTTTGCGTATAAAGCGCAAAGGCATTGCTAGCTTCCTTATAATTAGATTGCGCAAAAGCACTGTTAGCTGATAAAGCTAACAGTACCGATAGGGATGAAATAATGAAATTATTCTTGTTCTTCATTCTCAGCACTACTTGAATCGTTTTCAGTTGTGTTTTCTTCGGAACCTTCAATTTGCGTTTCTTCTTCTTCGTCTTGGTGGTCAACTTTTGTGATCGATGCGATCTCGTCGTTATCTTTTAGAGTAATCAATCGAACACCTTGTGTTGCACGACCCATAACGCGAAGTGAAGCTACGCCAATACGGATAACAATACCTGATTTATTGATGATCATTAAGTCGTTTTCATCAGTAACGCCTTTAATTGCAACCAACTCGCCGGTCTTCTCCGTAACGTTGATCGTTTTTACCCCTTTACCACCACGGTTGGTGATACGGTAGTCTTCAATATCTGTACGTTTTCCGTATCCTTTTTCCGAAACAACCAATACAGTTGTCTCTTGATCATTAACACTAATCATGCCAACAACCTCGTCATTTTCGCTTGCAAGCGTGATTCCGCGTACACCAGTAGCCGTTCTACCCATCGGTCTCACGTTTTCCTCGTTGAAGCGGATTGCACGACCCGAACGTAAAGCCATCACGATCTCGCTGCCGCCCGAAGTCAAGGTTGCTTCCAATAACTGGTCGCCTTCATTGATATTGATTGCATTGATACCATTTGCTCTAGGACGAGAATAAGCTTCCAGCGATGTCTTCTTAATAGTACCTTTCTTAGTACACATAATAATGAAGTTGTTCTCTAAATACTCCTGATCTTTCAAGTTCTTCACATTGATGTAAGCCTTGATCTTCTCGTCTTTAGGAATATTGATGATGTTCTGTAGTGCTCTACCTTTTGAAGTTCTACTTCCTTCAGGAATCTCGAAAGCACGTAGCCAGAAACAACGACCTGCTTCTGTAAACAACAATAAGTAGTTGTGCGCAGAGGCTGTAATGATATGTTCGGTGAAGTCTTCGTCGCGCGTAGAGGAACCAATGGCACCTTTACCACCACGACCTTGGCGACGGTATTCGGTAAGCGGCGTACGCTTAACGTAGCTGTTGTGAGATATCGTAATAACAACTTCCTCATCATCGATGAAGTCTTCCATACGCATATCTTCTGCCGAGTGAACAATCTCCGAACGACGTTCATCGCCATATTTCTCTTGAACTTCAAGAAGCTCGTCTTTGATGATCTTCATACGAAGACCTTCATCTGCCAATACCTCTTTTAAGTATTCAATCGTCTTCATTAATTCCGCATACTCTTCTTTAATCTTGTCGCGTTCTAGTCCTGTCAACCTGCGTAAGGTCATGTCAAGGATTGCACGAGCCTGAATATCGGAAAGTCCGAAACGTTCCATCAAGCCTACGCGAGCATCTTCTGGCGTATCCGATGCACGGATTAACTTAATTACTTCATCTAAGTGGTCTAATGCGATTAGATAACCTTCTAAGATGTGCGCACGTTTTTCAGCTTCAGCAAGCTCAAACTTCGTACGTCTGATTACCACATCGTGACGGTGCTCCACAAACTCGTGGATCATGTCTTTCAGGTTCATCAACATCGGACGCCCTTTTACTAAGGCGATGTTATTTACTGAGAATGATGTTTGTAATGCGGTATATTTATACAGGTTGTTCAACACCACATTGGCGTTCGCATCCCGTTTAATTTCATAGATAATACGGATCTCTTTCGTAGACTCATCACGAATCTCCGAAATACCTTCAATTTTCTTTTCGTGAATCAAATCAGCTGTACGCTTGATCATATCCGACTTGTTCACCTGATAAGGAATCTCCGTTACGATAATAACCTCTTTGCCGGATTTCGTTGTTTCGATCTCTGCTCTTGCACGCATCACCACACGACCGCGACCTGTTTCGAAGGCTTCTCTAACACCGTGGTATCCGTAGATCAATCCACCAGTAGGGAAGTCAGGTCCCTTGACATGGGTCATCAACTCAGAAATCTCGATATCACGGTTATCGATATAGGCTATCGTTCCGTCGATAACCTCTGTCAGGTTATGCGGCGCCATGTTGGTCGCCATACCTACAGCAATACCTGAAGATCCATTGACCAAAAGATTAGGAATACGAGTAGGAAGGACGGTAGGCTCTGTTAAAGAGTCGTCGAAGTTTAATTGGAAATCGACAGTATCCTTATTGATATCTGCTAATAGCTCTTCAGCAATCTTACGAAGACGCGCCTCGGTATAACGCATCGCTGCTGGTGGATCCCCATCGACAGAACCGTAGTTACCTTGTCCATCAACCAATGGATAGCGCAATGACCAGTTTTGAGCCATGCGGACCATCGTATCATAAACCGACGAGTCACCATGTGGGTGGTACTTACCTAAAACATCCCCAACAATACGAGCAGATTTCTTATATGGTTTTCCACTCGTTACCCCCAAGTCCAACATACCATACAATACACGGCGGTGTACAGGTTTCAGCCCATCGCGTGCATCAGGAAGAGCACGTGAAACGATTACCGACATCGAGTAATCGATGTAGGCAGCTTTCATTTGATCTTCAATATTGATAGGGACAATCCTGTTTTCCGCAGGTACTAAGTTGTTTTCGTTTTCTGTTTCTTCAGCCATTATTTTGTGGTTTCGATAAAACTAAAAAAGTGCCTGTTATAAATATAGACACATAGCTGGCGAATATACACAAAATTTCGTCCAAAAACCACTTTTAAAGCCGTTAAAAATATCCACATTTCCACTGAAATGTTAGTTGTTTTTACCAATCGTGAAATCACGGAATTAGGGGAGTAACGATGATAATATGTCATTGAAATTTAACAAATATTGTCATATTCTAAACAAATACGGTTTTTGTTTTAGAAAATTTCAAAAATATTTTACCTTTGGGCATTCAAAAGTTAAAGCAAACGATTGAGCTTGTTTTAATAACCTTATTTTAAACACTTTACTAGAAAATAATGAAACACAATTTCGGAGCAGGCCCTTGTATTTTACCAAAGGAAGTCTTTGAAGAAGCTTCAAAAGCAGTGTTGGACTTTAATGGAACTGGACTTTCCATTTTAGAGGTATCCCACCGCTCGAAGGAGTTTGAGGCGGTTGTCGTTGAGACGGAGCGATTAGTTCGCGAGTTGCTTAATGTACCGCAGGGATATTCCATTCTGTTTTTACAAGGAGGAGCAAGCCAGCAATTCGCAATGGTTCCGATGAACTTATTGCCAGAAGGAGGGAAAGCAGCTTATTTAGACACGGGAGTTTGGGCGACCAAAGCCGCTAAAGAAGCAAAAAAACTTGGACAAGTTGAGATTGTAGCCTCCTCGAGCGATAAGAATTACACTTACATTCCAAAGGACTATAGCATTCCGGCGGACGCTGCTTATTTCCATTTCACGTCTAACAACACCATTTACGGAACAGAGGTGTTCGAAACGCCTCGAACAAACCTGCCTGTTGTTGTTGATATGTCGTCAGATATTTTAAGCAGAAAAATCGATGTCTCAGAATATGATTTAATCTATGCTGGCGCTCAGAAGAATATGGGCCCTGCGGGGGTTACACTGGTAATCATCAAAGATGAGCTATTCGGTAAATCGGGACGCACAATCCCAACAATTTTTGAGTATGAGGCCCACGCAAAAGCGGGATCTATGTATAATACCCCTCCAGTGTTCTCCATCTATGTTTCTATGTTGAACCTACGTTGGTTAAAAGCAAAAGGAGGAGTAGAGGTTATCGAACAAGAAAATATCATTAAAGCGCGTACGCTTTACGATGAAATCGACCGTAACCCATTCTTCAAAGGAACAGCGAACCTAGAAGATCGCTCGCGCATGAACGTAACGTTCGTTATGGAAAATCCTGACTTAGAAGCAGCGTTCTTAGAACTTGCTAAAGAGCGTGGATTGATAGGAATTAAAGGTCACCGTTCTGTTGGTGGATTTAGAGCGTCCATCTACAACGCATTAACGATCAGTTCAATCAATGCATTGGTTGACGCGATGAGAGAATTTGAAGAAACGCACAAATAATAAATTAATGAGAATTTTAGCAAACGATGGGATCGATCCTATCGGTAAACAAATATTAGAGGCTGCTGGCTTTGAGGTGGATACTGTACATATTCCGCAAGAAGAATTAGCAATACGCTTAAATAACTACGACGCTGTTACGGTTCGTAGCGCAACCAAACTGAGACAAGAGCTGATTGACCTTTGCCCGAACATCAAGGTGATCGGTCGTGGTGGAGTCGGGATGGACAATATCGACGTGGATTATGCACGCTCGAAAGGCATCACTGTTGTCAACACACCTGCAGCATCATCACATTCTGTTGCTGAATTAGTATTCGCGCACCTTTTAAATGGTGTTCGTTTCTTGTACGACTCCAATCGTCAGATGCCGGTTGCCGGCGCTACTAAATTTGGAGCCTTGAAGAAAGCTTACGGCGCTGGTTCCGAATTGCAAGGCAAGACCTTGGGTGTTGTTGGATTTGGACGTATCGGTCGCGAAACTGCAAAGATTGGTTTGGGTTTAGGAATGAATGTCATCTATTCGGATCTTTTCGAAGGACCGATGTCTTTGACCTTAAATCTTTCTGGCGATATTCAGGTTGAAGTTCCTGTGAAGCAAGCTGATATAGAAACGGTTTTACGTGAGTCTGACTTTATTTCGTTACACGTACCATTTACGGACAAACCGGTTATCGGAAAAGAAGAGTTTGAAATCTTGAAAGATGGAGTGGGCATCGTAAATGCATCTCGTGGAGGTGTTGTCGATGAGTTAGCCTTAGTCGATGCCTTGAACACTGGCAAAGTAGCATTTGCAGGCTTGGACGTATATGATGATGAGCCTACGCCACGCGTTGAAATTCTGACCCATCCGAAAATATCGTTGACACCACATATTGGTGCAGCAACTAACGAAGCGCAGGAGCGAATTGGTGAGGAACTTGCAACACTATTGATAGAAAACCTGAAGAAGTAATTCTTCCGCAAAAATGATATGCGGCACAAAAGCGATTAAATGCGATTGTGCCGCTTTTTTTATGTGATTAATCCTTATATTCACACCCGCAAAAAACAAAGTTAAATTACAGAGATATGAAAATTCTTAAGTTCGGAGGAACATCCGTAGGAAGTGCTGAGCGTATCAAAGGTCTACTCGAAATCGTGGACCCATCAGAGCGTCAGATCGTCGTGCTTTCAGCAGTCGCTGGAACCACTAATGCATTGGTTGAAATCGGAAAAGCTTACTTAGCAGGTAAGAAGGACGAGGCCAAACAGTTGATCGTCGCTCATAAGGATAAGTACGAATCGTTAATAAAGGAACTCTTCAGCACAGAGAACGGATATAAGAACGGTAAGGAATTAATCGATTATCATTTTAATTTAATTGCTTCTTTATCAAATGACTTATTTACGCCAGTTGAAGAGAAGGTAATCTTAGCGCAGGGTGAATTGATGTCAACCACATTATGGCACTTTCATTTGGAGGAAATTGGTGTTAAATCGGTCTTGTTGCCAGCATTGGACTTTATGAAGATCGATGAAGACAATGAGCCTGTTGTTCCATTTATCAATGAAAAATTGAGTGCTATTTTAGCGAACCACCCTGACAATACACTATTCATTACGCAAGGTTATATTTGCCGAAATGCGTTTGGGGAAATCGACAACCTACGTCGTGGAGGGTCTGATTACACCGCATCGCTTATCGGCGCAGCTATCCAGGCTGATGAAGTTCAGATTTGGACGGATATCGATGGTATGCACAATAACGATCCGCGAGTTGTAAAAGGTACGACGCCAATCGCAAACTTAAGCTTCGATGAGGCGGCAGAGCTTGCCTATTTCGGTGCGAAAATTTTACACCCACAGTCAGTATTCCCGGCACAGAAGTACAATGTACCGGTACGCCTGTTGAACACCATGGATCCGAAAGCAGCAGGTACGCTGATTTCTAAAGATGGCGGACAGAAAGGTGCTATCCGCGCAATCGCTGCAAAAGATGAAATTACAGCTATACATATTCATTCGTCCCGCATGTTGTTGGCCTATGGTTTCTTACGCAAGATCTTCGAAATATTTGAGCGCTATAAAACGCCGATCGATATGATTACAACGTCGGAAGTGGCTGTATCCTTATCGATTGATGATACCCGGAATCTAGAGGATATCATCCGTGAAGTGGAGGACTTCGGAACGGTAAGCGTAGATAGAGATCAAACGATCGTATGTATTGTTGGCGACTTTGGAGCCAATACCCACGGTTATGCCGCTCGTGTATTAGACGCTGTTAAGCATTTGCCGGTGCGTATGATTTCTTATGGTGGTTCAGATTATAATGTGTCGATTCTATTGAATTCAGAACATAAAACTGAGGCTTTACGTTCTTTACACAATAGATTGTTTTAATAGATAGAAAATGCAAATAAATAAAATTAGCCTAGACCGTTTATCGCAATTTGAAACTCCATTTTATTACTATGATTTAGAGCTTCTGGATCGCACTTTACAGGCAGCGAAACTTGCTGCCGATAAGCGTGGTTTCCATATTCACTATGCGTTAAAAGCTAACTTTAATGATACGTTATTGTCTGCAATTCAGGCCGTAGGCTTTGGTGCAGACTGTGTGTCGGGTAATGAAGTTCAGAAGTCGATTGATATGGGCTTTCCGGCCGATAAGATTACATTCGCAGGAGTAGGGAAGTCTGACAAGGAAATCAAGATGGCGCTTAAGCATCAGATTTTCGCGTTCAACGTTGAGTCAATCGAAGAACTTCAGGTAATCGACGAGCTGGCTGCCGAATTAGGTGAGCGCGCGAATGTTTCCTTAAGAATCAACCCGAATGTAGATGCGCATACACATCATTATATCACAACAGGACTGGATGAAAATAAATTTGGAGTTCCAAATTCGGAGCTAGAGCAGGCTGCTTCTGTCCTTAGAGATTGTAAAAACGTGGATTTAGTAGGCCTTCACTTCCATGTGGGATCCCAAATCACGGATATGAATGTGTTCAAGAGTTTATGCGTGAAAGTCAATGAGTGGAAGAATTGGTTTGAAGAGCGCGGAACCAGCATTAAGATATTGAATGTTGGAGGCGGACTAGGCGTGGATTATCATCATCCTGATGAAAACCCTTATCCCGATTTCGAAGCTTACTTTGACGTCTTCGATAAGTTTCTAGAACGTACGCCACAGCAAGAGGTACACTTCGAATTAGGACGTGCGCTAGTAGCGCAGTCCGGATCCTTAGTAAGCCGCGTACTATACAGCAAAAGTGGCGTAAAGAAAAATTTCTTGATCCTCGACGCCGGTATGACTGAATTGATGCGTCCTGCCCTATATCAGGCTTACCATAAAATTGAACGCCTTGGCGTCGCAACGGAAACTAGCGAATTGAACTACGATGTCGTAGGTCCTATTTGCGAGAGTTCTGACTGCTTCGGCAAGGAAGTGACACTACCCGTATCCCAAAGAGGAGATCTGATCGCTATTCGTACGGCAGGTGCCTACGGTGAGGTGATGGCTTCTAAGTACAATCTGAGGGAAGAAATAAGGTATGTATTTTCTAATAGTATTTAGTAGTTAGTAGTTAGTAGTTAGTAGTTAGTAGTTAGTAGTTAGTATTTAGACCTATGGCGGACTGTAATGGTTCGCTTTTTTTGTGGGATTAAGGAGATGGGGCAGTTGTTATTGAA
>DELI01000028.1 GCA_002354335.1 Sphingobacterium sp. UBA2700
AGGAAATACTAACTACTACTCTAAAACGCTTCACTAATACTCAAATAAAAGCCTGACTGTCTTTTTTCGCCGGGGCGCTGTTCGCCGAAGGCGTAGTCGAACCGGATGCTGCTATTATGTTCTAAGCTAAAGAAGTAGCGCAGTCCGGCGCCGTAGCTTGGGAGTAAGCGGATATCATTTTCTTTGGAGAAGGTGCTGCCGGTTCCGAGGAATCCATTGATTCCGACACGGGGGTGAAATCTATAGCGCAGTTCTGCCTGGGCGGTAGCATAATTATTGTCTTTGTATCGGCCGAGGTAATAGCCACGCATGGTCATATCGCCACCTAGATCACGGAGCACGTAGAATGGAACTTTATCTCCGTAGGTTCCGCGGAATAGACCTTGGGCAGCGACGGTTAGGGTATTGCTGATGGGGTAGAAGCCGCGTACATCGACTTCAACTTGGGAACCGATGAAGTTGTCTTTGCCGAAGAAGTTTGGCGCATAGCTATATTTGGCACGTCCGTAAAAACCACGGGTGGTATAGGTGGTGTTATTTCTATTGTCGTACAATGCCGATGCACCGAATGCGAGGTACTGTCCTCCAGACTTTCCATAGACCGTTGGTTCTTCGAAAATACCACCTGTTTCGATGTCTTTAAACTTTAGATGCTCGTAGTTTACATTTAGTCCGGCGTAGAAGTTGGGGGCGAATCTTTTTTCGCCATCCAGTTTGATGCGGTATAGTTTCTGGTCGAGGTAATCTTCATCTGCTTTCCAAGTATCATTCCCGATACCGTAAAAATTAAATGGCCAGTCGCGATAGCGCAGTTCCGAGAGGATGTGGTATTCATTTCCTTTGGTCCAGATATCGGAGATGAGTTTAATATTTTTTTGTTTTTTCGTCGTCAGGGTTCCGATGAGTGTTAAGTTTGACGTTCGGCTATTGAGGTCCTGTTTGTCGATATAGAAGTTATAGGTACTTGCGATACCGTATTCGAAACCCGTTTCCTGTGCATATCCAACAGCGGGGAGTACCATAAAGCTTGCCGATCGGGAGGAATCTTTCTCCGAGGAGACGAATTTTTTGATGATTTTTTTGATGAAATTTGTAGAGTCCGCGCTGCTATTCTGCGCTGTTGCATTCAGATGCAAACCTAATGTTAAGGCTGCAAGAGGTAGAAGTTTGTATAATCTGGTATTAAACATGCGCAAATATAGGGGTTCTGAAGAATTGAAAATAAAAATTATTTACTTGCGTATCAGGTAAATGGTTTTTGAAGCGTAAAAAAAAGGATAAATATATTTTGTAATGTGCTTTCAGTAGCTATCTTTGCATCATCAAAACGGGGAAATAACGAAGAAAGTTTTGATGAGTTCTTTAAGTGAAAAAAAATAAAAATAAAACTTGCAGAAGTCAAAATAATATCAGATTTTTGCACTCGCTATCTACAGGTAGCCGTTCTTTAAGAAAGTTTTATTAAATTTATATACGCCTCCTTAGCTCAGCTGGTAGAGCAACTGACTTGTAATCAGTAGGTCATTGGTTCGATTCCGATAGGAGGCTCAAACGTAACTTTAGTTACAGGTCTGGAGGGGTTCCAGAGCGGTCAAATGGGACGGACTGTAAATCCGTTGCTTCGGCTTCGAAGGTTCGAATCCTTCTCCCTCCACACACACTCTTTGTTTACGCTTTAGCTGCTTGCAGTTTTCTCAAAGCGTAAACAAAAAAAAGCGGAAGTAGCTCAGTTGGTAGAGCGATAGCCTTCCAAGCTATAGGTCGCGAGTTCGAACCTCGTCTTCCGCTCAATTTATAAAACAAAACAAGTCTCTGTCTTCTTTGATATTTTTATGTAAAGACTAGAGGCTTATAGCTGTAAATAAGGTTTTTGTAAGCCGAAGTAGCTCAGGGGTAGAGCACTTCCTTGGTAAGGAAGAGGTCGTGGGTTCAAATCCCATCTTTGGCTCGACACAAAAGTTTTTTTAACTTTGTAACATAATTAAAAGAAATATTTTATAATTACTAATTCGCATAAACATGGCAAAAGAGAAATTTGACCGTAGTAAACCGCACTTAAATATTGGTACTATTGGTCACGTTGACCACGGTAAAACGACTACAACAGCTGCTATCACTAAAGTATTAGCTGATAAAGGTTTGTCAGAAGTTCGTTCATTTGATTCAATTGACTCAGCTCCTGAAGAAAAAGAGCGTGGTATCACAATCAACACTTCACACGTAGAATACCAAACAGCTAACCGTCACTATGCACACGTTGACTGTCCAGGTCACGCCGATTACGTTAAAAACATGGTAACTGGTGCTGCTCAAATGGACGGTGCTATCATCGTTGTTGCTGCTACAGATGGTCCTATGCCTCAAACTCGCGAGCACATCCTTTTAGCTCGTCAGGTAGGTGTTCCTGCGTTAGTAGTATTCTTGAACAAAGTTGACTTAGTTGATGATTCTGAGTTATTAGACTTAGTTGAAATGGAAGTTCGTGAATTATTATCATTCTACGAATTCCCAGGTGATGATATTCCTGTAATCCAAGGTTCTGCATTAGGTGCATTGAACGGTGAAGAGAAATGGGTTGATTCAATCATGGAACTAATGGACGCTGTAGATAACTACATTCCAATTCCTCCACGTTTGACAGACTTACCTTTCTTAATGCCTATCGAAGACGTATTCTCGATCACAGGTCGTGGTACAGTTGCAACTGGTCGTATCGAAAGAGGTGTAATCAACTCTGGTGATCCAGTTGAGATCTTAGGTATGGGTGCTGAGAACTTGAAATCTACAGTAACAGGTGTTGAGATGTTCCGTAAAATCTTAGATTACGGTGAAGCTGGTGATAACGTAGGTTTATTGTTACGTGGTATTGAGAAAACTGATATCCGTCGTGGTATGGTTATCTGTAAACCAGGTTCAGTAACTCCTCACACAGATTTCAAAGCTGAGGTTTACGTATTATCAAAAGCTGAAGGTGGTCGTCACACTCCATTCTTCAACAAATACCGTCCTCAATTCTATTTCCGTACAACAGACGTAACTGGAGAGATCACTCTAGAAGCAGGTACTGAGATGGTTATGCCAGGTGATAACGTAACAATCACTGTTAAGTTGATCAACGCTATCGCTATGGAAAAAGGTCTACGTTTCGCTATCCGTGAGGGTGGTCGTACAGTAGGTGCTGGTCAGGTAACTGAAATCTTAGCGTAATCTCGAAAGAGATTATCTCTAAAACATAGAAATTAAGCTAACCGATGCAAGTCGGTTAGCTTATTTTTTCAAAACCATCTGATTTTTAGATGGTCGGAGGATGGGCTTTTTCTTTATTGTAATTCAATAGAATTGGTTTGTATTCTTCGTATCAAAAGAAGGCTGTTTTTTTGATAATAAATTGAAATAATATTTGTTGTAATGGGGTTGAAAACCTATATTTGCAACGTTAAATAAAAAGCTACACGGGCATAGTTCAAAGGTAGAATAGAGGTCTCCAAAACCTTCGATCTGGGTTCGAATCCTAGTGCCCGTGCAATTAACTTAGAAAAATTATAAATGGCAAAAGTACTTGATTTTATTAAAGACTCTTATACAGAGATTACTGAAAAAGTGACTTGGCCTACTTGGTCTCAATTGCAAAGTCACGCTGTTGTCGTGCTTGTTGCTTCCCTAATTATTGCGATCGTTATCCTAATTATGGACAAGGCTTCAAGTAATGTGATGGAGTTGTTGTACGGTACGGGAGCTTAATTTTCTAATCCAATATTAGTATGGCAGATCAAAGTTTAAAATGGTACGTGGTACGTGCTGTAAGCGGGAAAGAGAAGAAAGTAAAACAATATCTAGAGGCAGAAATCAATCGCTTAGGCATTCAACACCTTGTTACGCAAGTATTAATCCCTATGGAGAAATACTACCAAATGCGTGATGGTAAAAAGGTGGCTAAAGAACGTAACTATTACCCAGGATACGTTTTGATCGAAGCCGCATTGGATGGTGAGATTGAACACGCAATCAAAAATGTAAATAGCGTAATTGGTTTCTTAGGTGATAAAGCTGGAAACGCAATTCCTTTGCGTCCGTCAGAAGTTAACCGTATCTTAGGTAAGGTTGATGAAATGGCTGAGCAAGGTGAAAGCATCAATGTTCCTTACTACGTAGGTGAAACTGTAAAAGTAAGCGACGGTCCTTTCAACGGATTTACAGGTGAAATTGAAGAGGTACATGAAGATAAGAAGAAATTAACTGTAATGGTTAAAGTATTCGGACGTAAGACTCCTCTTGAATTGAACTACATGCAAGTAGAGAAAGAATAATCTAGTAGTTAGTACTTATTATCTAGTAGTTAGTACTTAGTATTTAGTATAAAGACCTTAGGCGTTGCAATTGCAGCGCCTTTTTTTTTGTTGCATAGTGGCGATGGGATGGGCAGGTGGTTTGTTTTATTTATGTGGAACATACTCATTACTTGCTGTTATTGGATGGGAATTATTTATTGTATATCTTACTGTATTATTTTCAACCTAAACACTATGCAATTTTACCGCACTATTCTGCTCGCCTTTTTTCTTTGTGCCTCTTTTTTGTCGCAGGCGCAACAAAAGCCTTTTATTATTTCGTATGTCACTGCTTGGACGAAGGAACTTCCGGATCCGAACTTGATTACGCATATTAACTATGCATTTGGTCATGTAAATAAGACGTTCAACGGAATCGTGATTTCCAATGAGCCGCGTTTGCGCGAGGTGATCGCCATGAAAAAGAAGAGCCCGCATCTGAAAATATTGCTTTCTATTGGTGGATGGGGGAGTGGGGGCTTCAGCGAGATGGCAGCAACGGCCGAAAATAGGAGCGCTTTTGCCAAAGACTGCCAACGTATTGTTAAGGCTTTTGATCTGGATGGTATTGATTTGGACTGGGAATATCCGAGCAGTAGCGAGTCGGGAATTTCGTCTTCGCCGGATGATATCGATAACTTCACGCTACTGATGCAGGATATCAGAAAAGCAATCGGGAAAAAGAAGTTATTGACTTTGGCTACGATTGCCGACGGGAAATATATTGATTTTAAGGGCATCGATCCTTATATTGACTTTGTAAATGTGATGATGTATGATGTGACTTTGCCGCCATTTCTACATAATAGTTTGTATCGATCGGAGCGCTCGGGTCGGGTCACTTTGGTTGAAGCGATGGAAGCTCATATCCATGCCGGCGTGAAGAAAGAGAAGCTGGTCATGGGTATTCCGTTTTATGGTCGAGGCAATAAAAAGCAAACAGCGGATTATGTCATGTTTAAGGAGTACGCGAAGCTATCGGGTTTCGAGGAGAAATGGGATGATGTGGCGAAGGTTCCCTATCTGCAGGATGAGACAGGAACTTTGGTTTTTACCTTTGAGAATGTGGAATCCTTGAAGTTGAAAGCTGCCTATATCAAAGCGCAAGGTCTCCTCGGAACAATGTACTGGGAGTTTTCTGGCGATGATGATCAGTTGTCAATGAGTAAGGCACTTTATGAATCTTTAAATTAATGGTATATTTGTCAGGAATTAAATCACATGACACGCTGTTTGTTTTTTGGATAGTCAAATCTAGGTCTAACTACTAACTACTAACTACTAAATACTAACTACTAAGTACCAAGTACTTCTTCAGATAAAAAGTAAAAATTCTTTTAGTTTCTCAGAATTATTATATATCTTTGCACCTCGTTTGTATGCAAAACTCCGTTTTGTTACGGCGAGAAAAAGTAAATGTTACGTTATTGCTTCCAACTTACTAACAAACATTTAACAAATTAAATAACAAAACAAAATGGCAAAAGAAGTCAGTGCGTTAGTAAAATTACAAGTGAAGGGCGGTGCTGCGAATCCATCTCCTCCAGTAGGACCTGCATTAGGTGCTAAAGGTGTGAACATCATGGATTTCTGTAAGCAATTTAACGCTCGTACGCAAGATAAACCAGGTCAAGTATTGCCTGTTGTTATCACTGTATATGCCGACAAATCTTTTGATTTTATCATCAAAACTCCTCCAGTTGCAGTTCAATTAAAAGATGCTGCTAAGCTTAAAAGCGGATCTGGAGAGCCAAACCGTAAGAAGGTAGCGTCAATTACTTGGGATCAAGTAAAGACTATCGCGGAAGATAAAATGCCAGATTTGAATGCATTTACAGTAGAATCTGCTATGAAAATGGTAGCAGGTACTGCGCGTAGTATGGGTATCACTGTATCCGGTGATGCTCCTTGGAAAAATTAATTAACGAAATCAGTTTAAGAAAGTGGCTAGATTAACAAAAAATCAAAAAGCGGCACTATCCAAAATTGAAGCTGGTAAAGCGTACTCTTTGAAAGAAGCTGCGGCTTTAGTAAAAGAGATTACAACAGCCAAATTTGATGCTTCAGTGGATATCGACGTTCGTTTGGGCGTAGATCCTCGTAAAGCAAATCAAATGGTTCGTGGTATTGCAACATTACCTCACGGAACTGGTAAAACTGTTCGCGTTTTAGTATTGTGTACTCCTGACAAGGAAGAAGAAGCTAAAGCAGCAGGTGCCGATTTCGTAGGTCTTGACGACTACATCAGCAAAATCGAAGGTGGTTGGACTGACGTTGACATCATCATCACTATGCCTAGTGTTATGGCGAAAGTAGGTAAATTGGGTCGTATTTTAGGTCCAAGAAACTTAATGCCTAACCCTAAAACTGGTACAGTTACTACTGAGGTAGGTAAAGCTGTAACAGAGGTTAAAGGTGGTAAGATCGATTTCAAAGTTGATAAAACCGGTATCATCCATACTTCAGTTGGTAAAGTGTCTTTCGACGCAGACAAGATTTATGACAACGCATTAGAGGTATTACAAACTATCTCTCGTTTGAAACCGTCTGCAGCAAAAGGAACGTACTTCAAGAGTATTCACATCTCTTCAACCATGAGTCCTGGTATTCATGTGGAGACTAAATCAGTAGCAGGAATTTAATCATGAGAAAAGAACTAAAACAAGACATTGTTCAAGCTTTAGCAGAGCAGATTAAATCCTACGGTAATTTCTACATTACTGATACCGCTGATTTAACTGTTGAAAAAGTGAACAACATTCGTCGCAAATGTTTCGAGCAAGGCATCGAGATCCAAGTGGTTAAGAACACTTTGATTAAGAAAGCTTTATTAGAAGCAGGTGTTGATTCAGAAGAACTTTTCGGCGTGTTAAAGGGGGCATCTACAATGATGTTCTCGGAGACCGGAAATGCTCCAGCGAAATTAATTAAGCAATTACGTAAAGAAGGTGACAAACCCGTATTGAAAGCAGCTTACATTCAAGAAACTGCATTCGTAGGTGACAACCAACTTGAAGCATTAGTAACTCTTAAATCTAAAGAAGAACTTATTGCAGACGTTATCGCTTTATTACAATCTCCTGCGAAGAATGTTATCTCTGCTCTTCAATCGGGTGGAAATACAATTTCAGGCTTAGTAAAAGCATTAGAAGAAAGAGGCTAACGAACCCTCAATTAAACAATCGTTCGTTACAATTTAATTAACAATATTTTTTAAAGAACATTCAAAAATTCAAAATAAAATGGCAGATTTAAAACAACTTGCTGAACAGTTAGTGAACTTAACAGTAAAAGAAGTTAAAGAATTAGCTGACATCTTAAAAGATGAGTACGGTATCGAGCCTGCTGCTGCTGCTGTAGCTGTTGCTGCTGCACCTGCTGGTGACGGCGCTGCTGCTGCTGAAGAAAAAACTTCTTTCGACGTAATCTTGAAAGAAGCTGGTGGTCAGAAATTAGCAGTAGTTAAATTAGTTAAAGACTTAGCTGGTTTAGGTTTGAAAGAAGCTAAAGATTTAGTTGACGGAGCACCTAAAGAATTAAAAGCTGGTGTTTCTAAAGACGAAGCTGAAGCTTTGAAAAAACAATTAGAAGAAGCTGGAGCTGTTGTTGAGATTAAATAATCTCGCATAAAGCACCAAAAACTTAGACTCTGATAGGTATAATCTATCAGAGTCTATTCCTGTTTATAACAAATACCACGGATCACACGCCTGTTGAGGTGTGATCGGAAGAAGAAATCAACAGACGTTAGCTCAGTTTTTTTAAACTAAATTCTTATTCCCTTGGCAAACAATAATATGCAAAAAGAAAGAGTAAATTTTGCGACAAGTAAGAAGGTAATTGATTACCCAGATTTCTTGGATGTGCAATTGGAGTCTTTCAAGGAGTTTTTTCAACTAGAAACTACTTCTGACAACCGCCATCAGGAGGGGCTTTATCAGGTTTTCGCCGAAAACTTCCCTATTTCTGATTCAAGAAACATCTTTGTGCTAGAGTTTTTGGATTATTTCATTGATCCGCCGCGTTACGATATCCAAGAGTGTATAGAGCGTGGTTTGACTTATAGCGTACCTTTGAAGGCTAAATTGAAGTTGTCTTGTAATGATGAGGAACACGAAGATTTCGAAACCATAGTACAAGACGTGTACTTAGGAACAATTCCATACATGACTCCAAAAGGTACATTCGTGATCAATGGAGCAGAGCGTGTAATCGTTTCTCAGCTACACCGTTCACCTGGTGTGTTCTTCGGTCAAAGTAGACATACAAACGGTACTAAACTTTATTCTGCTAGGGTTATTCCTTTTAAAGGATCTTGGATCGAGTTTGCAACAGACGTTAATAACGTGATGTATGCATACATCGACCGTAAGAAAAAATTCCCGGTTACTACGTTATTACGTGCGATCGGATTTGATTCAGATAAAGATATCTTAGAATTGTTCGACCTTTCTGACGAAGTTAAAGTTAGCAAGTCGGGCTTGAAAAAATACGTTGGTCGTCGTTTAGCGGCTAGGGTATTAAATAAATGGACAGAGGATTTCGTAGATGAGGATACTGGTGAAGTAGTATCTATCGATCGTAACGAGATCATCTTTGAACGTGAAACAGTTTTAGAAGAAGACCACATTGACTTAATCATTGAAGCAGGTGTAAAATCGATTATCCTTGCGAAGGAAGATGAGTCTAACAATGCGGACTATTCCATTATATACAATACTTTACAAAAGGATACTTCTAACTCTGAGAAAGAAGCGGTGGAGCATATCTATCGTCAATTACGTAACGCTGAACCACCTGATGAGGAAACTGCACGTGGTATCATCGATCGTTTATTCTTCTCAGAC
The DNA here is from genome assembly GCA_002354335.1 of Sphingobacterium sp. UBA2700. Lineage (GTDB taxonomy): Bacteria > Bacteroidota > Bacteroidia > Sphingobacteriales > Sphingobacteriaceae > Sphingobacterium. Next base: position 9,176 of record DELI01000028.1, read on the forward strand.
AAGCGTTATGATTTAGGTGATGTGGGTAGATACCGTATCAACCGTAAATTGAAACTTGGTACGGATTCCGATACAAAAGTTTTAACGCGCGAAGATATTATCGCTATCGTGAAGTACTTGATCAACTTGATCAACTCTAAAGCAGAGGTGGATGATATCGACCACTTGTCAAACCGTCGTGTTCGTACTGTTGGTGAACAATTGTACGCTCAGTTTGGTGTTGGTTTGGCTCGTATGGCTCGTACAATCCGCGAGCGTATGAACATTCGTGATAACGAGGTGTTCACACCGACAGATTTGATCAATGCTCGTACATTATCATCTGTTATTAACTCGTTCTTCGGAACAAACCAGTTATCGCAGTTTATGGACCAGACGAACCCATTAGCGGAGATTACGCACAAGCGTCGTCTTTCAGCTTTAGGTCCTGGTGGTCTTTCTCGTGAACGTGCTGGTTTCGAGGTTCGTGACGTTCACTACACGCACTACGGTCGTTTGTGTACTATCGAAACTCCTGAGGGACCAAACATCGGTTTGATCTCATCATTATCTGTACACGCGAAGATCAACAACTTAGGTTTCATCGAAACGCCTTATCGTCAAGTTAAAGATGGTAAAGTAGTGGTTGACCAACCTGTTGTTTACTTGTCGGCAGAGGATGAAGACGGTAAGACTATCGCACAAGCGAATGCGCTTTACGATGATAAAGGTAATTTCTTAGACCCTAAGGTTAAAGCTAGATACGAGGGTGACTTCCCGATTATTGAGCCTGAGAAATTAGATTATATGGACGTTGCTCCTAACCAGATTACATCAATTGCGGCTTCATTGATTCCTTTCTTGGAGCATGATGATGCCAACCGTGCGTTGATGGGATCGAACATGCAACGTCAAGCTGTGCCATTGTTGCGTCCGCAAGCACCTGTTGTAGGTACTGGTTTGGAAGCACGTGTTGCCAGCGACTCGCGTACATTGATTAATGCCGAAGGTTCGGGTACTGTAGAGTATGTAGATGCACAAGAAATCCACATCCGCTACGACCGTAATGATAATGAGCGTTTAGTATCATTTGACGACGACATTAAGGTGTACAAATTAACGAAGTTCAAAAAGACCAACCAGAATACTTGTATCAACTTGAAGCCTATCGTGAGAAAAGGTCAAAAGGTACAAAAAGGTGAAGTATTGTGTGAGGGTTATGCAACTGAAGACGGAGAATTAGCATTAGGCCGTAACTTAAAAGTAGCGTTCATGCCTTGGCAAGGATACAACTTTGAGGATGCGATTGTAATTTCTGAACGTGTTGTATCACAAGACTTGTTTACCTCGTTACATATTGAGGAATTCGAGTTAGAGGTTCGTGATACGAAACGTGGTGAAGAGGAATTAACTGCAGATATCCCTAACGTTTCTGAAGAAGCGACGAAAGACCTTGACGAGAACGGTATTATCCGTGTTGGTGCTGAGGTTGGCGAAGGCGATATCTTGATTGGTAAGATTACTCCAAAAGGAGAGTCGGATCCTTCACCAGAAGAGAAGTTATTACGTGCGATCTTCGGTGATAAAGCAGGTGATGTTAAAGATGCGTCTTTAAAAACTCCTCCTTCAATCAAAGGTGTAGTTATTGATACGAAGTTATTCTCTCGTGCGAAGAAAATGTCTAAAGAAGTTGAGCGTAAAGCTTTAGAGAAATTGGAGACAGCACATGAGAAAAACCTTAGAGGTCTTAAAGAGCGCTTAGTTGACAAGTTATTCAACATCGTTAACGGAAAGACTAGTCAAGGTGTTTACAATGTCTACAAAGAGTTATTCGTTGCTAAGGGTGCTAAATTCACGCAGAAGATTCTTTCAGATATCGATTATAACAGTGTAAATCCAACAGGATGGACTACTGACGAGGATAAGAACGAATTGATCAAGTATGCATTACATAACTACAGCATTAAAGTTAATGAGGAGTTAGGTGCATTTAAACGTGAGAAATTTGCGATCTCTGTGGGAGATGAGCTTCCATCAGGAATTGTTCAAATGGCTAAAGTTTACGTGGCGAAGAAACGTAAGTTGAAAGTAGGTGACAAGATGGCTGGTCGTCACGGTAACAAAGGTATCGTGGCACGTATCGTACGTGATGAAGATATGCCATTCTTAGAAGACGGAACTCCTGTTGATATCGTGTTGAACCCACTTGGTGTACCTTCGCGTATGAACCTTGGACAGATCTATGAGACTGTTTTAGGATGGGCAGGTCAGAAATTAGGTGTGAAATTTGCTACTCCAATCTTCGACGGTGCAGAGATGGATCAAGTAGAAGAGTGGGTAGAGAAAGCAGGTTTACCTAAGTCTGGACGTACTTACCTATACAATGGTTTGACAGGTGAGCGTTTTGACCAACCTACTACGGTAGGTGTGATCTACATGTTGAAATTAGGTCACATGGTTGATGACAAAATGCACGCACGTTCTATTGGTCCTTACTCGTTGATTACGCAACAACCATTAGGTGGTAAGGCACAGTTCGGTGGTCAGCGTTTTGGTGAGATGGAGGTTTGGGCGTTAGAGGCATTTGGTGCTTCCAACATCCTACAAGAGATCTTAACCGTGAAATCGGATGACGTTGTCGGACGTGCTAAAACTTATGAAGCGATTGTTAAAGGTAATAACTTACCAACTCCATCAGTGCCAGAATCGTTTAACGTATTGGTACATGAGTTACGCGGCTTAGGTTTAGATATCACATTGGATTAATCAAGCAATACAGAGCTTAAGAGGACTCGTTCCTCTTAAGCTTTTACATACAGCTATAACTTTTTACGAAGTATGTCTTACAAAAAAGATAATAAAATCAAAAGTAACTTTACATCGATTACGATCAGCTTAGCATCTCCAGAGACTATCTTGGAGCGCTCAAGTGGTGAAGTTACTAAACCAGAAACTATCAACTACCGTACGTATAAACCGGAACGTGATGGTCTATTCTGCGAGCGTATTTTCGGTCCAGTAAAAGACTACGAATGTCACTGTGGTAAATACAAACGTATCCGTTATAAAGGTATTGTTTGTGACCGTTGTGGTGTTGAAGTAACGGAAAAGAAAGTACGTCGTGAGCGTATGGGACACATCAACTTGGTGGTTCCTGTTGCTCATATCTGGTATTTCCGTTCATTACCTAACAAAATTGGTTATTTATTAGGTCTTCCTACGAAGAAATTAGATATGATCATCTACTACGAAAGATATGTGGTTATCCAACCAGGTATCAAAGAAGATGATGGTATCTCTTACATGGATTTCTTGACAGAAGAAGAATACTTAGATATTCTTGATACTCTTCCAAAAGAAAACCAATACCTAGATGATACTGATCCTCAGAAATTCGTTGCTAAGATGGGTGCTGAGGCATTAGAAGATCTGTTAAAACGTCTAGACCTTGATCAGTTATCATACGACTTACGTCATCAAGCTGCCAATGAAACTTCTCAACAACGTAAAAACGAAGCGTTAAAACGCTTGCACGTCGTAGAGGCTTTCCGTGGAGCTAATGATCACATCGAGAACCGTCCGGAATGGATGATCGTGAAAATCGTTCCTATTATTCCACCAGAGTTACGTCCTTTAGTTCCTTTGGATGGTGGTCGTTTCGCAACTTCCGATTTGAACGACCTATACCGTCGTGTAATCATCCGTAACAACCGTTTGAAACGTTTGATCGAGATCAAAGCTCCTGAAGTAATCTTACGTAACGAAAAACGTATGCTTCAAGAAGCTGTTGACTCCTTGTTTGATAACTCACGTAAGGTGAACGCAGTGAAAACTGAAGGAAACCGTGCGTTGAAATCACTTTCAGATATCTTGAAAGGTAAGCAAGGTCGTTTCCGTCAGAACTTATTAGGTAAGCGTGTTGACTACTCTGCTCGTTCGGTAATCGTCGTTGGTCCTCACTTGAAATTACACGAGTGTGGTCTTCCGAAAGACATGGCAGCTGAGTTATACAAACCGTTCATCATCCGTAAGATGATTGAAAGAGGTATTGTTAAGACCGTAAAATCTGCTAAGAAAATTGTTGATCGTAAAGATCCTGTAGTATGGGATATCCTTGAGAATGTATTGAAAGGTCACCCTGTATTACTAAACCGTGCTCCTACGCTTCACCGTTTGGGTATTCAAGCTTTCCAACCTACGTTAGTAGAAGGTAAAGCGATCCAATTACACCCATTAGTGTGTACAGCGTTCAACGCCGATTTCGACGGTGACCAGATGGCGGTCCACTTACCATTAGGTAATGCTGCAATCTTGGAAGCCCAAATCTTAATGTTGGCAGCACACAACATTCTTAACCCTGCAAACGGATCACCAGTTACAGTACCATCTCAAGACATGGTATTGGGTCTTTACTATATTACTAAAGGCCGTAAATCGGATGACAGCCGTAAAATGCACGGTGAAGGAAGTACATTCTACTCAGCTGAAGAGGTTATTATCGCTTTAAATGAGAAGAAAGTAGATCTTCACTCGTTCATCAAGGTTAAGACGAACATCAGAACAAAAGAAGGTGAAATCAAAGAAGCAATCATCGATACTACTGTTGGACGTGTAATCTTCAACCAGATTGTACCAGAAGAAGTAGGTTACATCAATGAATTGTTGACTAAGAAGTCATTGCGTAATGTCATCGGAGAGATCGTGAAGAGCACAGGTATGGCTCGTGCAGCGAAGTTCTTAGATGATATGAAAGAGTTAGGATTCCAAACGGCTTTCAAAGGCGGTTTGTCATTCAACTTGCAAGACTTAAATATTCCTGCTGCTAAAGCAGACCTTATTACTCAAGCTACGAACGAAGTTGAGGAAGTAATGAACAACTATAACATGGGTTTCATTACAAACAACGAGCGTTACAACCAGATTATCGATATCTGGACTCGTATCAACAACCGTTTGACAGCACACGTAATGGATATCCTTTCGAACGACAACCAAGGTTTCAACTCAGTTTACATGATGTTGGATTCAGGAGCTCGTGGTTCTAAGGAGCAGATCCGTCAGTTATGTGGTATGCGTGGTTTGATGGCGAAACCTCAGAAGTCTGGTACTTCAGGTGGTGAAATTATCGAAAACCCAATCTTATCTAACTTTAAAGAAGGATTATCGGTTTTAGAGTACTTTATCTCTACCCACGGTGCGCGTAAAGGTCTTGCGGATACGGCGTTAAAAACGGCGGATGCGGGTTACTTAACTCGTCGTTTACATGACGTAGCACAAGATATGATTGTTGTAGAACAAGATTGTAACGGTTTACGTGGTATCTACACTACAGCGCTTAAAGATAACGACGATATCGTTGAGCCATTATATGACCGTATCTTAGGTCGTACGCCGTTGAACGATGTTATCGACCCTGTTACTAACGAGGTAATTGTTGCTGCAAATGATGATATCACAGAAGAAGTTGCGGAAGCAATTGAAAATGCAGGTATCGAAGGTGTAGAAATTCGTTCGGTATTAACATGTGAATCTAAGCGTGGAGTATGTGCTTGTTGTTACGGTCGTAACTTAGCATCAGGTAAGCGTGTTCAGTTAGGTGAGGCTGTTGGTGTAATTGCTGCACAGTCAATCGGTGAGCCAGGTACGCAGTTAACACTTCGTACGTTCCACGTCGGTGGTACGGCTTCGAACATTGCTGCTGAATCTACTATCATCGCTAAATACGACGGACGTATTGAATTTGAAAACGTACGTACAGTAGAAAAAGAAGGTGAAGATGGTCCATACCAAGTAGTATTAGGTCGTTCAGGTGAGATTAAAGTTGTAAATGCTGACAACAAAGTACTTTACCAACAAATCATCCCTTACGGTTCGAACTTATTCGTTAAAGAAGGTGAGAATGTAGAAAAAGGCACTAAACTAGTTGACTGGGATCCATATAACGCGGTAATTATCTCTGAGTTTGCGGGTAAGGTAGAATTCGATGCGATTATCGAAGGTGTGACTTTCCGTGAAGAATCTGATGAACAGACAGGTCACAAAGAGAAAGTAATTATCGAAACACGTGATAAAACGAAAAACCCTACTATTAAGGTATTGGATAACAAAGGCGAGATCATTCGTTCATACAATATCCCGGTAGGAGCTCACGTATCAGTTTCTGATGGACAGAAAGTTAAAGAAGGTGCGGTATTAGTTAAGATCCCTCGTTCTACAGGTAAGACCCGAGATATTACGGGTGGTCTTCCTCGTGTAACGGAGTTGTTCGAGGCTCGTAATCCTTCAAACCCAGCTGTTGTAACTGAAATTGATGGTGTTGTTTCTTTAGGTGGTGTTAAACGTGGTAACCGTGAGATCTCTATCGAGTCTCGTGACGGTCAAGTTAAGAAATACTTAGTACCACTTTCTAAGCACATCTTAGTTCAAGATAACGACTTTATTAAAGCAGGTATGCCATTATCTGACGGTCAGATTTCTCCTTCAGACATCTTATCGATCAAAGGTCCTGCGGCAGTACAAGAATATATCGTAAATGGTATCCAAGAGGTTTACCGCCTTCAAGGGGTAAAAATCAACGATAAGCACTTTGAAACTATCGTTCACCAAATGATGCAGAAAGTGAATATCGAGGATCCAGGAGATACACGTTTCTTAGAAAAAGAAGCAGTAAACAAATGGGACTTCATGGAAGAAAACGATTCATTATACGACAAAAAAGTTGTTGTTGAAGCGGGTGATTCTAAAACATTACGTCCAGGTCAGATCGTTACTTTACGTAAATTGCGTGAGGAAAACTCTAGCCTAAGACGTCAGGATATGAAGTTAGTGGAAGTACGTGATGCTATTCCTGCAACATCAAGTCCTTTATTACAAGGTATCACAAGAGCGTCCCTAGGTACTAAATCATTCATCTCAGCAGCTTCCTTCCAGGAAACTACGAAAGTATTGAATGAGGCAGCGATCGCAGGTAAACGCGATAACTTGTTAGGCTTGAAAGAAAACGTAATTGTTGGTCACTTGATTCCTTCAGGTACCGGTTTACGTCAGTACAGCAACATCATCGTAGGTTCTCGTGAAGAGTACGATCAATTATTAGCTTCGAAAGAAGAAGACTAGTAATTAACAATAGACATGCCTTAGGCATGGCAAGAAATAATGGTCTGGATTCCTTTGGAGTCCAGACCATTTTCTTTTATAAAAAAATCACATCTAAATCTAGCTTGTACAGAACAATATGTATTTAATATTTATTTAATGTTAAGTAGATTTGGAATTAAATAGAAGGGTAAGACTATATATGAATATTGAAATGATCACAGATCAATTTATTTTTGACTGGAATGATTTGTTCAAAGCGTTTTTATCGTTGGGGGCGGGTTTCCTGTTAGGCTTTGAGCGCGAATGGAAAGATAAGTCCGCAGGATTCAAGACGATTTCCATTATATGTTTGGGAAGTACCTTATTCTCGATATTATCGATGAAGCTTGGCGCAGGGGACTCTGAAGACGGGACCCGGATAGCATCCTATGTCGTTTCGGGTATTGGCTTCTTGGGTGCAGGTGTTATCTTCAAAGATGGCGTTAATGTTAATGGATTGACAACAGCAAGTATCATCTGGATGTCGGCAGCAGTGGGGATGGCAATAGGATTCGGCATGTTCATCACGGCGATTCTGTTCTTAGGCGCTTGCTTCTCGATCATTATTTCCGGCCCCATCTTAAATCGTTATGTGTTACGGAATTTAGTGAAGATTGTGACCGTTAAGTTTGATGCACACCAACTCTCTGAGAAGGATAGCTTTATCAACGATATTCGTCCGCTGACCAAACAGTTAAAGATCAAATCACAGACCTTGAACAAAGATGGCTTGGTGTTGGTATTGGAGGTTCTGATTGATAAGGGAAATATCAGAAACTTCGAAAACGTCATCATGGCGCATCATTCTATCTCCGAAGTATCTTTATAAGTTTTAGGCTGTTGCCCAGCCTAAAACCTTTCTACAGTTTGCACTAATTTCTTCGAGATTATATTCTCCATCCTGTTGTTTAAACAATTTGGAGCCCATACCTACCGAGGTAACACCTGCTGCGAACCAATTCTTAATATTGCTCTCTTCCACATCCACACCACCGGTCGGCATAAACTTCATGGTGGGGAATAGAGGCTTGATACCTTTTAAGAATCCAGTACCTAAAGTTTCACCCGGGAATAGCTTGACAAATCCGCAACCTGCGAACATGGCATTTGCAATTTCTGTGGGCGTCATACAGCCGGGAATCCATAAGCAATTGTTTGCTTTTGCTATTTCTGCAAGTTCTGCGACAAAGATCGGGCTTACTAAGAACTCAGTACCCAGCGCCAGAAAACTTTCTGCAGCCGCAGGGTCGAGGATGGTGCCGATACCCAATGTCAATTCCGGCATTGCATCTTTCTTATAGTCTACCAAAGCTTTAAAGTTAACCTGAGCGTTTTTGCCACGGTTAACGAATTCAAAAACTCGTATGCCGCCATCATAACAAGCTTTGAGTACTTGCTTACATACTTCCACATCATCGTGATAAAATACTGGGATCACGGGATAGGTCTTGATTTTCTCTATAATTTGATCGATCTGCATCTTCTTAGTATTTTCCATTTCCAAAATCGCCCTCTACGAACAGCTTCTCATAGCCTGCGCCTGTCGCGATATCTATTATTTCCTGTGCCTGTTCGGTTTTCCTCAACGCATGAATCAACCCAGCCATAAAAGCATCGCCACTACCGATACGATCGACAATCGCATTGGTTTCATAAGTCTGCGACACAGCATTCTCCGTACGGGAATGATAGGTGCCGAAAAACAGATTATGTGTAGGATTATCCATAAACCTAAAGGTGTTGGCAATATGTTCCAATCTGGCATATTTTTCGAACAAGGCAGCAGCGGATACTGTCGCGGCTTCTACCAAAACTACTTTCTCCGTATTCCTGTCTAAACCCTCGGGAACAGCGATTCCAACCATGGTATGCGCAGCCCAAATATTTCCCATAATAACATGACAATAAGCCAATAAGTCAGGCATGATCTCCAACGGATCTTTACCATACTGCCAAAGTCTATTGCGGTAGTTTAAATCGACAGAAATATAAATATTGCGTTCACTAGCCGCTTGCAATACCTTTAACATCACATCGGCCATTTCCTGGTTCAATGCTGGTGTCAATGCCGTCCAATGCAGCCAATCTACATCCTCAAACAGGACATCGAAGTCAAGGTCATCAGCCTTCAATTGCGAAAAACTGGAGTATTTGCGGTCGTAAATTACTTCACCTTTCGTCAATCCATTTGCCGATAACAGAAAATAAGAACCAATGCGGTCGCCAATTTGAAGACATTTGGATGTGTCGACCTGATGACCGTTCAAAACTGCCAATATCTCCTCGCTAAGCTTATTATTTGGGAAGGCGCTGGCATATTGCACAGGGGTTCCCATTTGCCCAAGCGAACAGGCCACATTGGCTTCTGATCCACCGGGGTAAATCCGTAATAAATTCTCTTGATTTCCAAAGAAACTATCTCCGACACTTTGCTGTCTGATGAGTATTTCTCCAAATGATAAAACGTGTGGCATAGGTTGTTAAATAATGCAATATAATGCTTTTAAGTGGCTTCTCAAGGATAATCTTCGCAAACGATTACGTAATTATACTCCATTAAATACCGCTATATTATGGATAAATTGCTTATTATTGAAAATATAATCTAACCAAAAACTATGAGTATTCTAGACAAATTTTCCCTAAAAGATAAGGTTATTGTAATCACTGGTGGTACCGGTATCTTGGGTAAATCCTTTGTCCATGCAGTTGCCGAAGCCGGCGCTAAAGTTTGCGTCATTGGTCGCAATCAAGAGAAAATCGATGAGCGTGTTCACCAGGCAAAAGCATTGGGTGCGGAAGCATTGGGCGTTGTTGCGGATGTGATGGATGAGCAGTCGGTCAAAGATGCGAAGGATAGCATCCTGAAAGCTTTCGGAACTATTGATGGTCTTGTCAACGCAGTTGGTGGCAATATACCAGGAGCAACAATTGGCGATGACCAAAATATATTTGACAATAAGATTCAAGATACCATCAAAGCGATCGAACTGAACCTATATGGAACGATTATCCCGACCATGATCTTAGGCCAGGTGATAGCTGAGAAGGGCGCTGGAGCGATTATCAATATTTCTTCCCTAGCCGCTAGCCGTCCGCTGACCCGCGTGCTTGGCTATACGGTAGCAAAACATGGTATCGACGGGTTTACCAAATGGATGTCTACTGAGCTGGCGCTTCGTTATGGCGATAAAGTACGCGTCAATGCAATTGCACCGGGCGTATTTTTGACGGAACAAAATAGAACTTTATTGACCAACCCTGACGGGACTTATAGCCCTAGAGCACAGAAATTCATCAACGGCACACCTTATCAACGTCTAGGCGACCCTAGCGAACTGGAAGGTACCTTGGTGTATTTGCTTAGCGATGCTTCCGCATTCGTGTCCGGAGAGACCGTATTTGTGGATGGAGGCTTCAATACATGGTGTGGCGTTTAATTTAAAGGCGTATATGCAATTTTTAGAACAAACATGGAGATGGTATGGCCCGAACGATTCGGTGTCCTTACAAGACGTAAAACAGGCTGGTGCGACGGGGATTGTCTCGGCACTACATCATATAGCCCATGGCGAAGTATGGCCATTAGCAGATATTCAGGAACGCAAGCGCATTATTGAGGAAGCAGGACTGACCTGGTCGGTTGTTGAAAGTGTGCCGGTTCACGAGGCAATCAAGACAGGCGCAGCAAATGCCGATGAATATTTAGAACGCTATAAGGAGTCGTTGAAAAACCTGGCAGCATGCGGCATCAAAACGGTATGCTATAATTTTATGCCTGTTTTGGACTGGACGCGTACGCAGTTGGATTTAACCATGAAGGATGGGTCCAAAGCCTTATATTTTGATTGGATAGACCTCGCGATCTTTGATATTTATATCCTAAAGCGTCAGGATGCCCAAGCTGATTATCCTTCAAACGTTCAACAAGCAGCGGAGGAGAAATTTGCAACCTTAGATCAGGATGCACTGAACGAATTAGAGCGCGTGGTTTTGATGGGTATTCCCGGCGAAAGCGATATTACCCTAGACTCTCTGCAAAATAGTATCTCGGTATACAAAGAAATCGGCTTCGATGGCTTGCGCAAAAACTTGCTATACTTCTTGAATAGCATTGCTGAGGTTTGCGAGCAGAACGGCATTTTGATGACGATCCACCCCGATGATCCTCCATATCCAATATTAGGACTTCCACGAATTGTAAGCAATGCCGAAGACTTAAACTACATCATCAGCGAACAAGAAAAGCTGTTTAATGGAATTTGTTTCTGTACGGGTTCGCTAGGAGCGGGTCCAAAGAACGATCTTCCCGCTATATTTGATCAGGTGAAACATCGTGTCAACTTCGTACACCTACGAAACGTGAAGCGCGACGAGATCGGAAGTTTCTACGAAGCCGACCATTTGGATGGCGATGTGGATATGTTCAAAGTGATGGAAGCCTTAGTTGCAGAAAATCAAAAAAGAGAACAACCTATTCCTTTCCGCCCAGATCACGGACACCAAATGCTAGACGATCTAAACAAAGTAACCAATCCAGGGTATTCTGCCATCGGACGCTTGAGAGGCCTTGCAGAACTGCGCGGTCTGGAGTTGGGGATTATCAGGTCGATTAGACATTAGAATTTAGACATTAGATATCAGAGTATGGCGCCGGATAGGCGCCTTTTTTTTGGATATTTGTTTTGAACTGGGAACGGAAGGAAAGTTTGTTTTGAAAGAAAGAAAGGAAGGATTTAAGGGTTGGCATGATGGTATTGTCTTGAACCAGGAAAGGAAGGATTTAAGGGTTGTCAGGATAGTATTATCTTGAACCAGGAAAGGAAGGATGAAAAGATTTGCAGGATCCTGTTCATCCTTGTATCCTTTTTTTCCTGGTTCAAGACAACCTTTCCTTTCCAATCCAAAAGTTCAAAACCACCTTTCTTTCTTACGGTTAAGGTGTAAAACAGAGCTCAGTTATGTGTCTCTCCATACAAGACTAATGTTCTCCCAATATAACCCCCTTTCATTCCCAATTGGAATGGGTTATGAAAGGGGTTTATATTGGGTTTGTATTGGGTTTGAAAGGGCTTTAAGCAGAACAAGTCCTATACTTGCCTCGTACGAAACAGCACGGAACTCAAATAAATTTCAATAAAAAAAGAAGCTGTCCCGAAAAGGACAGCTTCTACAATTCTAAAATCTAATGTCTAATATCTTATATCTGAATTCTAAAATCTAATGTCTAAAATCTTATATCTGAATTCTGAGCCTCTATCTCAAATCCACCACTTCAAAGCCGGCGTAATTGGCTTTTTGGAATTGAAAGGTACTTGCAGGGATAGGATTGTTAACATACAGCGTATTGATGGTATAGGTATAACGAGATCCTGACTTGTCGAAGATTGTTACATCGTGGATGTGGTTATTCTTGTTGATGCGCAATTTGATCTTAAAATAGTTGCGTTTGGTATCTTCCGGAGACAGCTCAATTACTTTCAGTTTACCAGCGCCAGATACGCTTTCATCGTCCATGCTGATGTATTTAAACCCTGAGCGATAGAAGGTGAAGATATTGTTGGGACCGATGGATTCATTGCTGTTATCGGCTTCTGATACTTGCACTTCTTTATCTTCTTTTAAAACCGACCATACGGATTTACCATCGGAGATCAAATCCTGCTCGGGCAATACGATTTTATACTGCTGCGCAGGTTTGTTCATAAACATTTGGCCCTTGTCGGAATAGCTTTCGCCTTTCGCTTGTACGGCTTTAAAAGTGAAATTGGACTGAATTGTTCGGTAGCTATCGTATTTTTTTGATACCTCGTCTAATAATGATTTAGCATAACGGTCTTGCGCAAATGCTGTGCTCACCGAGAAGAATGCTAATAATACATACAAAAATCTAATCATCTTTAATTGTCTTTTCTTAACGTTTCCAAATACTGTTCCAACGAATAATCATCAGGGTATAGCACCTCGCGTGCCTTACTGCCTTCAAATGGACCTACGATACCCGCAGCTTCCAATTGATCGATAATTCGTCCAGCGCGGTTATAACCTAATTTTAACTTACGCTGTATTAAAGATGTTGAGCCTTGTTGATGCATAACGATCAGGCGTGCAGCCTCTTCGAATAGCTGATCTCTGTCAGCCGGGTCGAAGTCGGATATTCCTTCGCCATCGCCATTCGGATCTACATACTCCGGTAGGTAATGGGCAGATGGGTATCCGCGTTGGGAGCCAATAAATTCAGAAACCTCATCGACCTCCGGTGTATCCACAAACGCACATTGAATACGAATTAGGTCAGATCCTGTGGCCAGTAGCATATCCCCGCGACCAATCAATTGGTCTGCACCACCGCTGTCGAGGATCGTTCGTGAATCGACCTTAGACAATACGCGGAATGCTAATCGCGCTGGGAAGTTAGCTTTGATCGTACCGGTAATGATATTTACTGAAGGTCTTTGCGTTGCAATAACCAAGTGAATACCTACCGCACGGGCTAACTGCGCCAAACGAGCAATCGGAGTTTCTACTTCTTTCCCTGCCGTCATCATCAAATCGGCAAACTCATCAATAATAAGAACTATAAACGGTAAGAATCGATGACCCTCCTCAGGGTTTAATCGACGATTGATAAATTTTGCATTATATTCCTTCAAATTCCTTACTTGGGCGTTCTTTAATAGATCATAACGTTGATCCATCTCGATACATAGGGAATTGAGGGTGTTGATTACTTTTTTAGTGTCGGTGATGATGGCTTCGTCCTCATTCGGCAACTTCGCCAAGAAGTGTCTTTCGATCTTCTTAAATAGCGAAAGTTCCACTTTTTTCGGATCGACTAATACGAATTTCAGCTCTGCAGGGTGCTTTTTGAATAGGAGGGAAGTCAAGATGGCATTAATCCCGACCGATTTACCCTGTCCGGTAGCACCAGCCACTAGCAAGTGAGGCATTTTTGCTAAATCGGCTATATACACCTCGTTAGAGATTGTTTTACCTAAAGCAATAGGCAAATCCATCTCGGTCTTTTGGAACTTCTCTGTCGCCAGGATAGAGCGCATAGACACCATTTCCGGACTGCTGTTCGGCACTTCGATACCGATTGTACCTTTACCCGGCATTGGCGCAATAATACGGATACCGAGCGCTGCTAAGCTTAAGGCGATATCATCTTCCAGGTTTTTGATCTTCGAAATACGGACACCCGGTTTCGGGATAATTTCGTAAAGCGTTACGGTCGGACCGATAGTCGCCTTGATATGTTCGATTTCGATGCTATAGTTACGCAGCGTTTCGACAATTCTGTTTTTGTTTGCTTCTAACTCTTGCTGGTTGATGGTGATCTTTCCAGTGCCGTATTCCTTTAGCAAGTCTAGCGTAGGGTATTTATATCCCGATAGGTCAAGCTTAGGGTCATATTCTCCAAACTTTTCAACCAAGTCATTGGCCGAAATTGCTTTTTCCTCGACCACTTTCGCTACGGTCAGGTCTGGCCCAACTGCGGTTTCTTCCGGCTCTTCCAATTCAGGTTCTTCGATACTGAATGCAATTTCATCAGACTCTACCACAGGGGCCACTGGCGTCGGTTTTGGCGTGTTGACAGAAAGCGGTAGCGAGATGGTCAAATCTTCCGGCTCTTCGATTTCTTCTTTCTCTGTGAATCCATTGCGAGCGCTCGGCTCTTCAACAGGATGCGAATAAGTATGCGTCGCGACCTCGTTCGTCCTTTGCTTATTGATGGTATTGCTGTGGCTTGTCAGGCTGTCTTCAATAAATTCCTCATCCTCCTCTTCGTCTTCTTCCACTTCGCCTTTATTGCTCTGGAAAGACCATTTCAGATCGAGGTTATAAAGCAGCACCAGCGCCGTCAAAAGAATAAAGATCAATAGCCCTGCAGTTCCGACAACACCCACTTGTGACTTTAGAATTTGGTTTGTCCAGAAGCCAAATTTACCTTCCAGGATATGCGGTGTATCGTATATGAAATCTTGAATAAAGCCGAATGTTACCGACAGGAACAAGATCGCTACTGCCGAATACAACAAAGTCTTCCAAACCGGTAGAATAGATTTCTTGTACAAGAATTTATAACCGATAACGAATAGCACGACGATAAAAAGAAAAGAAGCCACGCCGAACCATTCATAAATAAATTGATTCGCCAATAAAGCTCCAAACTTTCCGAGTTTATTTTCTACCAAAGGTATTTCTGTGTTTTCATCGTGGAGCTCATCTGCCGTATTGAGTAATGTGCTCCATCCGCCATTGGTGGCAGCGATATAGCTTTGGTCTGCTTTCCAGGTAAATAAGTAAGATATAAAAGCAACTGCGAAAAGTCCAGCAAGTAACAAAAGAAATAATCCTAAGATCTTCAACGCTTTACGCTGTCCCTCAGAGAAGTTTATTTGGTCAAATGATTTTCGTGCGCTTCGTTTTTGATAGGATAAAGTAGTATTCTTAGCCTTCTTTGTCCCTGTCGATCCACTACCGTTTTTAAATGTATTTAATTTAGCCATGTAAATGACGCTATTTTTCTTCTACAAACTTAAAAAAAAATGACAGAATTGTTTGCGTTGATTGATTTGATTTATCTATCCTTGTAGCAATAAGCTTTCCAAACTCGTTAGATAGAATAAATAATAATTCTTTTTTGTTGATATGAATTTTCTAAGAAACGCTAAGCTATTTTCCCTTGCTCTGTTGTCTGCTTTCCTCCTGATTAGTTGTCAGAAAGATAGCTTGAGTGATGCTCCGTTGGATGGTCAATCATTTTCGGGTGTTGCAGGATTCAATGCGATATATCGCAGCTTGGGGCTGGATATGAAGATTGACGACCGCGTAATCAATTCTGGAGAATACTTTGATATGGGCGGTGCGGTGAAGCATAAAAGCGTTTTCCCAGGCAGAAGAACCATCAGTCTTTATGATAAAGATAAAAAAGTGGAGGTTTTCCGAGGTGAGCATTTGGTTAATCCGGGGAAGATTTATTCCGCGTTTTTCTACGGTAAGGATAATGTACAGATGAAAGTGGTGGAAGATGATATGATTGCTCCACCGGTTGGGAAAGCTAAAATTAGGATAGCAAACTTCGCGAATAACCATCGTATTGACTTCAAAGTGAAGGAAGGACAAACTGCAAGCGCGGGAGATAGAGTGCTTTCTGCACAGGAGGTGACTAGTTTTTACGAGTTTGAGACCGCGCAAGTGCGGTTTCAGTTTGAGAATGATAGCGAGCTATCACAAATGTCTATTTCTTTCCGACCTAAGGATAGAGGCGTTTATACGGTGTTTTTGATACCAAGGGTTGTTTTCAATGTGGATGGGATGACCATGCCAGATTATGAAATCCAAATCATTGAACATAATTGAACCATATAAAAAAGGGCCGATCATCGATCGGCCCTTTTTTATGTGTTATACCTTGACTAAGCAACAGTTACCAAGTAGTAGTTTTTCTTACCACGTTGGATAACCAAATACTTGTTATTAATCAAGTTTGATTCGTTGACAACTTGCTCGATGTCGGTAAGTTTTTCTCTGTTCAAAGATACTCCACCACCTTGTAGCATTTTGCGAGCTTCTCCTTTTGAAGGGAATACAGCCGTATCAACTGCTAACAGATCCAATACATTGATGCCTGCAGCTAACTTGTCTTTTGCCAGATCGAACTGCGGAACTCCGTCGAATACTTCTAACACAGCCTCATGATCAAGGTCTGCTAAGAATTCTAATGAACCGTTTCCGAACAAGAATTCTGAAGTTTTTACAGCCGTTTCATAGTCTTTTTCCGAGTGCGTTCTGATTGTGATATCTTTTGCTAATGCTTTTTGAACCACACGTAGGTGCGGTGCTGCATCATGCTCTGTAATGATTGCCTCGATTTCTTCCTTAG
Organism: Sphingobacterium sp. UBA2700; assembly: GCA_002354335.1. GTDB lineage: Bacteria > Bacteroidota > Bacteroidia > Sphingobacteriales > Sphingobacteriaceae > Sphingobacterium. The sequence goes on from DELI01000028.1 coordinate 26,181, forward strand.
GAAGTAAGGTAAAGATCTTGATCCAGTTTTTAGCATCATCATCAGAGGTGTTCAACCAGAATTGATAGTACTTATATGGCGATGTTTTCTTAGCATCTAACCACACAGCACCCGATTCTGTTTTACCAAACTTCTGACCATCTGCTTTCTTAATCAATTGCGTAGTCAATGCATAGGCGGTTCCTTGGTCCTGACGACGGATCATCTCGCTACCTGTTACAATATTTCCCCATTGATCGGAACCACCCATTTGGATTTTACAGTTGTGGTGTTTCCATAGATAATAGAAATCATAACCTTGAATTAGCTGATAGGTAAATTCGGTAAAAGATAGACCATTGTCACCCTCCAAACGTTTCTTAACAGAATCTTTGGACATCATGTAATTCACGGTAATCAGCTTACCCACATCACGAATAAAATCTAAGAATTTAAAATCCTTAAACCAGTCGTAGTTGTTGACCATCTTTGCGTCGGTTTCACCTTCTCCGAAGTTTAAGAACTTCGCGAGCTGTTTTTTCAAACATGCTACGTTGTGATTCAGTGTTGTTTCGTCTAAAAGATTTCTTTCAGCTGATTTAAATGAAGGGTCGCCAATCATTCCCGTTGCGCCACCAACAAGCGCTACTGGTTTGTGTCCAGCATGTTGGAAGTGGATTAGGGTCATGATTTGGGTTAAATGGCCTACGTGTAGTGAATCTCCTGTAGGATCGAATCCTATATAGCCAGCAACTTGTTCTTTATTCAACAATTCCTCTGTGCCCGGCATGATGTCTTGGAGCATGCCTCTCCAACGTAATTCTTCTACAAAGCTCATAGTTTAGCCCTTAATATTTTTTAATTAAGTTGCAAAGATACGAGATATTACTGTATCTTACGGATAATTTATAGGATAATGACCAGGATAGGATGAACTTTCTTTCTCATTTCTATTTCGAACGATATGCCACTCAATCGGAATGTGTGCTGGGATCTTTGCTTCCAGATTTACTGAAGAATGTGGATAAAACATATGTATTCCATCCGCAGCGTTTCGAAGAAGAGCTTTTTATACACCCGCTTAGTATGGCGATATCCGAAGGTTGGTATCGGCATGTTGAAGTAGATAAGCTTTTCCATAGTAGTGAGTTTTTTCTGGATCATTGTCATAATTTGCGCAAGAAGCTGGAGCCTGTGCTGGAGGGCCTCCCAATCCGAGCTTCTTTCCTAGCGCATATAGCAAAAGAGCTGTTACTCGATCATTTGTTGATCAAGCATAACTTGGTTAATGTAGGTCGTTTGTATGAGCATTTGGAACATGTGAATCGAACAGTTCTGAAGAATTATCTATTGACTATCGGTGTAACCGACATTGAGGGCTTTTATCATTTTTACGATCGATTTATAGAATCACGCTATATTTTCGACTATAAATATATAGAGCATATCTCCAAACCGCTTTTCAATATTTCTAAGCGTGTTTGGGATTTTCAAACCACACCTGAATATCATCAGAATTTGAGCAAAGTGTTAATGGAATACGAGGCTGATCATCTTCAGAACTTTAGAGATATCTATGTATATATTCAGGATAATATGACATATTTATCATAATTTTTTAGACTTTTGTTTTCTCACTCCAATAATTTACTAAAATATGGCAAATAGACTGTTCCGCAAGAAAAGCGTAGATCAGATACTTTCCGATGCTGAACATGGCGGTTCAGGCCTAGCAAAAATACTAGGCGTTCGAGATTTAATTTCATTAGGCATTGCGGCGATAGTTGGAGCTGGAATCTTCTCTACTATCGGCTTAGCAAGTTATAACGGAGGCCCTGCGGTCTCACTACTTTTTGTATTCGTGGCATTTGCATGTGTGTTTACCGCACTGTCTTATGCACAATTTGCGAGTACAGTTCCCGTATCAGGTAGTGCTTACACCTATGCTTATGTTGCTTTTGGCGAGCTTTTCGCCTGGATCATCGGCTGGGCTTTGGTACTCGAATATGCGGTTTCTAATATGGTTGTGGCCATTTCATGGTCGCAATATTTTGTTTCCATGCTGGAGGGATTTGGTATACATCTCCCGAAATGGATGACGATGGCTCCGGGCTATGCGCTGGAGGCCCATGCGAAATCCTTAGAAGTAGGGGCGGCTCAATTGGAAAATATTGAGAAAGTAGCCCTACAGGCATACGAAACAGCACCACGATTCTTAGACATCCCTATAATTTTTGATATGCCGGCAGGTTTGATTACGGTATTGGTGACGGCGCTGGTTTATATAGGAATTAAGGAATCGCAACGCGCTAGTAATATCATGGTGATGATTAAGGTGGGGATTATCCTGGCTGTTATCATTGGTGGTATTTTCTTCGTTAAACCGGAGAACTGGACGCCGTTTGCGCCGAATGGTTTGGCGGGTGTGATGAGCGGTGTTGCTGCGGTGTTCTTTGCGTTCATTGGTTTTGACTCGATCTCAACGACGGCTGAAGAGTGTAAGAATCCACAACGCGATCTTCCACGGGCAATGATTTATTGTTTGGTGATCTGCGCGGTGCTTTATGTGGCGATTACCTTGGTGTTGACAGGGATGGTGAATTACAAAGAATTGAATGTTAAAGATCCTTTGGCTTACGTCTTCTCTTACGTTGGATTTGACCATATGGCGGGTATTATCTCAGTAACTTCGGTTATTGCAATTACTTCGGCATTGTTGGTTTTCCAATTGGCTCAACCAAGAATTTGGATGACCATGAGTAGAGATGGCTTGTTGTGGAAGAAGTTTTCAACGATACACCCGAAATACAAGACCCCTTCCTTTGCGACTATCGTGACGGGTTTTGTGGTGGCTATTCCGGCCTTATTCTTTAAGATGGACTTTTTCGTAGACCTGACTAGCGTAGGTACTTTCTTTGCATTTATTCTGGTTTGTGCCGGCGTGTTGTATATGGACCACGCGGGTATTTCGGAGAAGTCGAAGTTTAAAGTGCCTTATATCAACGGGAAGTACATCGTAGGGTTGGGGATGATTGTTGCATTGATCTTGACCTATAAGTACAGCGATGAAAACCTTTCGCATTGGTTAGAGATGGGGTCTGCAAAGATCCTGATTCACAAATCACTTGTCATTATTTTCTGGCTTACCTGGGCAATCATGAGCGTGATGAGTTTTAAGTACAATTTTTCCCTATTGCCTGTAATCGGGGTTTTGATCAACCTTTATTTAATGTCCGAACTAGGCGCAAGCAATTGGATTATTTTCGTGATTTGGTTGTTGATCGGTTTGATTATTTACTTCGCTTATGGTTATAAGCATTCGAAACTTAACAAGAGAGCGACGGAAAGTTAATCTGTATACATCATAAAAAAAAAGCCCTCCGTGATGGGGCTTTTTTTTATGAAAGTATCTGTTATCAAAAACCATCAAGAAATCCACTCCTGTTGGTGTTTCGATAGAAATATGTATGCTTTTATTATAGTCGTTTTAACTGTACATCCTCTGTGTTCGGAATCGTCAGTGGGACGCGTTCCAAGGTGACAAAGCTACTATCTAGTCCAAAACCTTTCTCTTCGGATAGACTGAATTTCTTTAAGATCTTATAGATTTCTAGAATTACTTTTTCATTCCACTTCAGGAAGTGCGTTTTAGAGATTACTTTCTCCAAGACAACGAAGTTGAAGTCGCCTGGGATGTTATGTTTTCTCAATGTATCGTAATGGCTGGTGATATCAATTTCTCCATTTTTAACCATCTCTTCAACGACCTTGCGGAATAGCAAACTGATCTTCTGTTCCACACGGAACCCTAGGTGGAAATCTATTCGGATCAGTTTTCCAGGAATCAGTTGAGTCACTTTATATTCGCGTGTATGAGGGTTGTCCATGACATCCACGTGTGCTAACCAATAAACATCGGCACGCTTAGGCTTCTTGTTGATGATCGAGTAGGTAATCTTAGACTCCACCTCATGGATATTGTTTGCGGAGGTTAAATAAACAAGATGCGATGAAAACTGCGGAACAGACTTGTCTTCGCTCAGCTCAGCAAGGATGTCGTAATAGTCTTTCACATTGACAAATTTCACAAAGCGATTCTTGATTTTTCTTGCACCAAACCATGCGTACATAACAACAAACAGGGTTGCCGCCAATAACAGGGTCAACCAACCACCATGGGCAATTTTACTAATGTTACCCATCAGGAAGGCAAGCTCGATAATCATATAGACACCTGTAAACAAAGCAACAAGGGCAATGTTGATTTTCTTCCGAAGCATAAACGCAGCCATCAGAATGGTGGTCATGATGAAGGTCATATTGATAGATAGACCGTAAGCGGCCTCCATATTGCTAGACTCTCGGAAAATAACAATGATGAGCATACAGCCTAGATAGAGTATCAGGTTGACCGAAGGAACATAAATTTGTCCTTTGTGGTCGCTGGGATAACGAATGGCAACCTTTGGCCATATATTCAATCGAACGGCTTCGGCAATCAGCGTGAAGGAGCCGGAAATCATCGCCTGGCTGGCAATAACGGCCGCAATCGTAGCGATGGTTACTCCCCATACGACAAACCAATCTGGCATAATAGCATAAAAAGGGTTGATCTCGCCTAAGACAAGACCTTTATTCTCCAATAGCCATGCTCCCTGTCCGAAGTAATTGAAGATCAACATCAGTTTGACGAAGATCCAGCTAATACGGATGTTGTTCTTGCCACAGTGCCCCATATCAGAATACAAAGCCTCCGCACCAGTAGTACAAAGGAAGATTGCACCCACGATAAACCAAGCATTCGGGTAGTTTGCCAACAACTGATAAGCATAATATGGATTTATAGACTTCCAGATCTCCGGGGAATGTCCCAAATAGGAGAGCCCTAAAACCCCAATAGTGCTGAACCAGATGAACATCAAAGGACCGAATACACGGCCTACGATATTGGTTCCAAAACGTTGGATGAGGAACAGCAAGGAGATAATCAAGACCACAATGGGGATGGTCGGCAAGCCTGGATTTTTGATGGCTAACCCCTCGACGGCCGAAGATATCGTGATGGCTGGGGTAATCATACCATCAGCGAGTAGAGTACTCGCTCCGATAATAGCCGGGATGATGAGCCATTTCGCTCTTTTTCGAACAAGCGAGAAAAGAGAAAGAATCCCACCTTCACCTTTGTTGTCCGCATTTAACACAATCAATACATATTTGATTGTGGTTTGTAACGTCAGGGTCCAGAAAATACAGGAAAGCCCCCCATAAACCATTAGTTCTTGGACTTCACCTTTATTGAAAATTGCCTTGAAAACGTAAAGAGGAGAGGTCCCGATGTCGCCGAATATGATCCCTAAACTTATTAATAAACCGCCCATACTGACCCTGTGAAGGGCGTGTTTGTGATCTGTGGACATAGCTGTTATTTATGTGATCTAATGATTAAAAAACGTTCGAAATTACAACTTTTTATGCGACAACGTAATTTCCTGTTAAAAATTGTTAAACACTGTAGTTTTCGTCTGTCAAAAAATGAAAAAAGATGTACTTTTGTAATAGGAAGTATGGAATTAATTATTACTTTTGATTAAACCATAACCTAGCGTTAATAATCCAAAGGATAGAATGAATTTTGAATGGAGTAAAATAGCACGTATTAGCATCATGAATACCCTGGTATTATGGATGTTTATTGGCTTTGCCCAAGCAAATACATTCCAAGCCGATACGACTAAAACTGGCGCAACTAAACAAAGTTTGATCTCCGCTAAAAATAGAAACGCTAATCGTGTAGCAGTTATTGCGGAAGAGTCCGATAAATTAATCAATAACGTTAAAGTTTATTACAATCCTATCGCTGATCAAGTAACAGTAAATTTCAAATTAAGCAAAAACAGCCATGTGTCAATCAAGGTTATGGACGCGCTTGGTAATGAAGTCTTAGCTTTACACAATGGTGATTTAGACGCAGGAACTCAAAACCTAAACTTCGACTCCAGTGCCAAACTGAAAGAAGGTATTTACTTCGTAAGAGTGATGAGCGGTTCAGAGACAGTCGTGAAACGAATATCAGTGAGATAGTAGATAGTAGTTAGTACTTAGTATTTAGTATAAAGACCTTAGGCACCAATAGATGGACGCCTTTTTTTGTGCATTATACTCACTAGCGTAGGCTATCCCACTATAGGTCTAACTAGTATTTAGTATAAAGACCTTAGGCGCCAATAGATGGACGCCTTTTTTTGTGCCTTATACTCACTAGCGTAGGCTATCCCACTATAGGTCTAACTAGTATTTAGTATAAAGACCTTAGGCGACAATAGATGGACGCCTTTTTTTGTGCATTATACTCAATAGCGTAAGCTATCCCACTATAGGTCTAACTAGTATTTCCTCTATAAAT
>DELI01000011.1 GCA_002354335.1 Sphingobacterium sp. UBA2700
CTATTTCAGGGATGGACACCGATCCAGTGGATTCTGGCGTCGTAAAACCGTACTGTACTTTTGTTTTTAATTAGCCCGTCTCACTTTTGTTATATATTGTTATCTTTAGCTGAAGGGAGAATGCATCTGATCCACTAAAAAGAGCTTTAAATTCTCTTATGTAACATAAACTAGCTAAAGCGTTGCATCTTACATCTAATGTCTAAAATCTAATATCTACTCCAACTATGCTTTTCAAGACTTTACCCCTAAAAAACATCTCCCTTTCCAATCGAATAGTCGTATCGCCGATGTGTCAGTATTCTGCGGAGGATGGCTATGCTAATAATTGGCATTTGGTACATCTGGGGCAGTTTGCTATCGGGAAGGCGGGTGCTGTTATCCAGGAAGCAACGGCGGTTAGTCCGGAGGGAAGGATTTCCTATGGTGATTTAGGGATATGGAAAGATGAGCATATTACAAAATATCGTGAGATTACGGATTTCATCAAGGAGCAGGGCAGCATTCCGGGGATACAGCTAGCGCATGCAGGCAGAAAGGCCAGCACGGATAAGCCCTGGATCAGTAGAAATCAGTTTGCGCCAGATGATGAGCACGGCTGGCAGACTGTTTCATCCAGCGATATCCCCTATCATGAAAATGACTTTCCTCCGAAAGCTTTGAGCATTGCGGAGATAAAGCAGGTGGTGAAAGACTTCGCTGATGCTGCCAAACGTGCAGTACAGGCGGGTTATCAGATTATCGAAATCCACGCTGCACATGGCTACTTGATCCATCAATTTCTATCGCCATTGGTAAACAATCGTCAGGATGAATATGGCGGAAGCTTTGAAAACCGCATTCGCCTATTGATGGAAATTGTGGAAGCGATTAAGATTACACTGGGCGTTGAGCACTCGCTGTGGGTCAGGATCTCGGCAACAGATTGGGCCGACGGTGGTTGGGACTTAGAACAGTCCACAGCATTGGCGAAGCAATTAAAAGACGCTGGCGTGGAAGTTATCGATGTTTCTACCGGTGGAGCGGTACACTGGCAAAAGATCCCTGTAGAAGCCGGATATCAGGTTCCATTCGCGAGCCATATCAAAAAAGAAACCGGTCTAATAACCGGTTCCGTAGGACTTATCAACTCTGCTCAGCAGGCCAATCAAATTATTGAAGATGGACATGCTGACTTTGTACTTATCGCGAGAGCTTTCTTAAGAGATCCGCATCTCGTATATCAATGGGCTAAAGATTTATCTGTCGACTTAGCTTGGGCGCATCAATATGAGCGCGCAAAGATTGACTAATATAAAATTAATCCTTAACGTCTAGCCCTTCCAACACTGGGATAGGCTTTTTATTATCATCGAGCGCTACAAACGTAAAACGTCCCTGAATGGCCAGTTCTCGGCGGTCATGGTACATATTTTCTACATAGATCTCTACGAAAACCTTTAAGCTAGTGCGACCGATAGATTCAACCCTCGCAACAGCTTCAACGATGCTTGCTGAAGGGATAGCCTTATGAAAATCGATTTTATCCGTCGAAACGGTCACTAATTGTTTACGGCAAAAGCGGGTACCACACATAAAAGTAACCTCATCCATCATTGCCAATGCTTTACCACCAAAAAGAGTGTCGTGGTGGTTCGTGTGGAAAGGAAACACAGTCATCGCAATGCGTGTTTCACTTGCTTCAATACGTTCTTGAACTGTCATTTTATTATTTGAGACCGCAAAGGTAGGGCTAATTTTCATTTTCGACAACTACGCCGATGCCCTTTAACAGCAAGGAAGCATTAAAAATAGTACATGGACCGTCCTTCAACTTATAATCGAACAACATTTCTGACCCCTGCACCTGTATATCAAAATGGTAATTCTTTAAAGCATTTGGATAGTCTTTCGACATCTCCGCCAACTGCAAGTCATGCGTCGCCAACATCCCCTTACCATGTAAGCCTATCAGCTTTTTAATAATCGCTTTCGACCCCAAGTACTTATCGACCGAGTTTGTTCCACGTAGCATTTCATCAATCAAGAAATAACTCGCAGGAATCTGCTCCACGCGTTCCAAGATAAACTTCATCCGATCCAACTCCGCCTTGAAGGTCGAGGTACTCTCGTTCAACGAATCTTTGATACGCATGTAGGTCACCAATTCATAGATCGGGATAGAAAACTCGCTAGCACAAACCACCGCCCCAGTATACGCCAAAACCGCATTTATCCCTACGGTACGCAAGAACGTACTTTTACCAGCCATGTTGGACCCCGTAATCAAAGCAATTTGATGATCATGAGCATCATAATCATTAGCGACCGCTTTATCCGCATCGATCAACGGGTGATTTACATCCTTTGCATGCAGTTTATCCGATAGAAAATCTTCTTTGATCTCCGGCTGAACCCATCCTGGGAAGTTATAGCGCAGTATTGCCAATGAAATCAAAGCTTCGTAGGTGCTAATCGCATCAAATCCTGAGATTATCGTATCCTGATAGTTATCCTTCCACTTATTGATCGCCATCACCTGCTTAAAATCCCATAAGAACAACATATTCAAGATCGCGCCGACCAACATGTTGTTTCTAACATCGAGCTTATCGATCAACTGCCCCAATTCACGAATTACCGCGGAAAGCTTCTTATCGCCTTGCTTCAGCCGCAGCTGTGCTTGCAATTCCTTATTGAGCTCACTCTGATAGGTTCTGTCTTCCATCAGTTTGATCGCGTCTGCAAAAGCAATGAGTGATACACCAATCTTATCAATCTTGTTGGAAAACTGACTCACCTTTCCACCCTGGCTCATTGTCCACAGCAAATGAACGATCGCTAAAGCGATCAGATAGGAAGCGATATTAAAAACAAATAAGGATACAAGTATGCCTGCAACGAAAATCCACGGCGCAATCGGCACATATAGGCGCATAAAAGCATTCCCAAAAGCCATCGACTTGTCGTGGAAATAACTTTGAATGTATGTCCTTAAGTTAACCTTGGAACCCAAATTAAAAAGCATCTTCGTTTGAAACGTCTGCAGATGCTCGGGATCCTGACTCAACTCTGCTGATGCCGATTGCCGAGCCAAAATATCCTCCCGATGCGACGCCTTCAGCAACCACGAAGCAAGCGAAGAAATACCATCTTTAGTAGCACAGCGGTTGATCTTTTCAAATAAAGAATGCTGACCAAAAACATCCAAATCACCTGTATAGGGATGCTTCGGATCTTCAAACTCTGCCCCATTGGCATACATATTCTGATGCTCTTCGATCATCTTGATTTCATTCTCGTTGATCTGTAGAAAGACCTTGGCCTCTTGTAGCTTTCGCTCAATCTTGCTATGCCGAAAGACCAGGTAGACAAACAGCAAAATAATACCAATAATTGTCCCCACAACAAGGAATATATTATTGGTCTTAAAAAGTTGGAACACCAATATCCCACCACCGATCATAATCGCCAATCGCAGGAAAGAATTCTTGGTGATCTGCTTCTCCAAACTACCGATTGTTTCCCGAACTGCCTTTATATTGTTATGATAAAATTCTTGACTCATGCGCTAAAAATATAAAAAGCCCGGCAAAACCGAGCATTATATTTATTGAATAAAGTTAATCTAGAATGTTCTTACCAGGCTTGATCGCCAACTAGCGGTACAAAACGGAAGGTATCCAGCTCGATACGTTCGAAGTCGTTCTCCCCTACTCTTAGAATAGTTACCATTTTTTGGAATTTCTCATCGCCCACCGGAATCACCATCAATCCGCCCAGGCGCAATTGCTTCAACATTTTCTCGGGCACAAAGGGCGCACCAGCCGTCACGATAATTTTATCATATGGCCCATGCTCTGGAATACCTTTAGACCCATCTCCTAAGAAAAAGTTCGCTTTATAGCCCATATAGGGCAGCACTTGTATGGTTCGTTGGTATAGATTTTCTTGGCGCTCTATGGTATACACATTGGCACCCAATTCCAAAAGGATACAGGTCTGATAGCCCGAGCCCGTCCCTATTTCCAGCACCTTATCGCCTTTATTGATGTGCAACAATTGACTTTGGTAGGCTACAGTATAAGGTTGTGATATGGTCTGTCCGTCGCCGATTGGAAAGGCAATATCCCGATAAGCTTGATTCCAAAAAGTCTCATCGAAAAAGAAATGTCTAGGAACTTTACCTATTGCTTTCAACACCCGCTTATCATCAATCCCTCGCTTCTCCAGATGTTTCACCAGTTGCTTCCTAGCGCCTTGCTCCCGATAATTATCTACAAACTTGTATGCCATATCGCTCAAAAATACCCTTAATTTATTAAATTTTTAAGGTTTAAATGCAATTCATTAAAGGTCAGAACCATGTCCAATTTTGGTTAAATGCAAGTAAAAGAACTATTATTTTTGTAATTTAGAACATCGATTCATGCTATCTTATTGCACCGCACATCGTTGCAAAATATAGCAGATGGCGACAAGCCAGTAAGGTTTGTTCAAAATGAATATTAACTATATATTTTCAACACAAGCGCTAAATATTATTCCCATGAGGCAACTATTCACAATTATTCTGATCGCACTATTCCAAATCAATCCCCTCGCCGCCCAAGAACAACAAACATCGCCCAATGATGATGATGTCATCAAAGTTTTGGCGATAGGAAACAGCTTCTCCGAGGATGCATTGGAGAACTACTTATATGAAATGGCAAAGGCTGTTAATAAAAAGATGGTCATCGGAAACCTATATATCGGAGGAGCACCTTTGTCCCTGCACCTTAAAAATGCACATAACAACAGCAAAGTTTACAATTACCGCAAAATAAGCTTGGATGGCACTAAAACGAAAACAGACAAGGTAAGTATCGAAGATGCTATTGAAGATGAGAACTGGGATTTCGTCAGCCTACAGCAGGCAAGCCCCCTGTCTGGAAAGTACAGCGTTATCATGGAGACCCTACCAGATGTATGGACCTATGTTTTTGCACATATCAACCCCGACACTAAATTGGTTTACCACCAAACATGGGCATACCAAGCAGACTCCAAACACGAAGGATTTAAAAACTACAATCAAAATCAACTCGTGATGTACGATAGCATCGTAAATGCTACGTCACAGATCGACAAATCCGGCGACTTCAGCTTTATCGTCCCTGCAGGAACAGCCATACAAAATGCGCGCACTAGCAGCATTGGCGATACCTTCACCCGCGACGGTTACCACCTCAACCTGGAATATGGACGCTTTACCGCAGCAGCAACATGGTACGCAAAACTATTTAATCTCGATCCCAGAAAAAACCCATACAAACCCGAGAAACTAACCGACCTGCAAGCGAAAATTGCCAAAGAAGCAGCACAGAAAGCAGTGAAGAAGCCGTTTAAGGTGTCAAAAATAAAGAAGTAGTTAGTCTTAGTACTTAGTAGTTAGTATTTAGTATTAAGACCTAGGTCGTCCTACTAACTTGAATCCTCTAAATGAAATAGAAAATTTTAGAGAAAATAGAGATATAACCTATGCTTTGAAGGTTATATCTCTATTCGATCTCCATGAGCTAAAGGTTCAGAAATAACAAGAAACTCCAAGTCTTCCTTCGAGTTGTTTACTATGCTATGCTTCTCGAAAGGTTTGACGACAAAACCTTGTTTTGCCTTAACTTCAAATTGTTTTCCTTCTTTTTCGAAAACGGCCTCGCCTTTCAAAATATAAAAGAATTGCTGCGCATGTTCATGATAGTGCATTGCCTCCGCCGAACCGGCTGGCATCCGCTCCTCAATCACACTCAACCCGGCTGTTTTCAGCATGTGCCAACCATCGCATTTATCCCCCCAACTATAATGTTCAACTAAGTTTTTACGGATAATACTCATAATCGATAGTTAATAAATTTTACGAACCTAAGATAGTAAAATAGGACAATATTCACCGTCATCCTTTGATTACAAAATCTTAATCCTTTAGATGAACCCGTAAGATTTCTTTCCAGGTCTTAATACTAAATACTAACTACTAAATACTTCCCTCTAGTAAGGATCAACATCAATCTGCACGCGTACTCCTTTGTTCTTTTTGTCGAGTTCGAAGTGCAGGATGGCTTGTCGAATGAGTTCCTTTACTTTGACGATGGAGATATCTTTGCGTTCGATTTTGAGGGTGATGGTTTGGATAAAATTATTGCGCACTCTGGCGACCAAAGGAGGTTCCGGCCCTAGCACGCGCTGTCCGAGGGTCTGTCTCAATAGGGATGCTAAATGACTTGCTGCGGCATGCACCAAATCTTTATCGGGATGCTTGACATCCAATTTAATTAGTCTATAGAACGGAGGATATTGATAGTTTTTACGCTCGGTAACTTCCGTCATAAACATATCCTCGTAATCGTGGTTCCTTACTTGCTCCAGGATACGGTGATTCGGGGTATACGTTTGGATGATTACGGTACCTTCCGCTTGGCGGCGTCCTGCGCGGCCCGCAACCTGCGAGAATAAAGAGAATGCTCGTTCGTATGCTCTGAAGTCGGGGAAGTTGATCATCCCATCGGCATTGATGATACCGATTAGGCTGACGTTTCCAAAATCTAAACCCTTCGTAATCATCTGCGTTCCGATCAACACATCAAATTCCTGATTATCAAATGCCGATATCACGCGGTCGAAACCATATTTTCCTTTCGTAGAATCCAGATCGAGACGCCCTATCCGCAAATCCGGCATTAGCAACTCCAGTTCCTCTTCTACCCTTTCCGTACCGAATCCCTTGCTCTGCATATTCGGCATCCCACAGGCCGGACACACATTCAACGTGTCTTCCGAGAAGCCGCAATAATGACAATGCAACAGATTACTGGTTTTATGATAGGTTAAGCTGACATCGCAATTGACACATTTGGCTACATAACCACAGGTTCCACATTGCAGAAATGGAGTATGCCCTCTTCTATTTTGGAATAGGATAATTTGCTCTTTTCGTTCAATTGCCTCTTGGATCGCCGTCAACAATGCCTTGCTGAAGTACGAGCTCATCTCATCTTTTCGAGAAGCCTCAGTAATATCGACAACCTGAATACTCGGCAATTTGGCGTCGCCAAAGCGTTCTAATAATTTGACTAATCCGTATTTCCCCGCCTTAGCATTGTAGTAGGACTCTACAGAAGGCGTAGCAGACCCTAATAATACCTTTGCCTGATGCTGATGGGCTAGATAAATAGCCGTATCACGCGCATGATATCTCGGCGCAGGATCATACTGCTTATAGGAATTTTCATGCTCCTCATCGACGATCAGCAAGCCCAAATCTTTGAATGGGAGGAAGATGGACGAACGCGCGCCAATGATAACCTGGAACTCGCCCTTGCGGACTTTATGCCATACCTCAGCACGCTCATTATCGTTGAATTTCGAGTGATAAACGCCTAGCTTATCCCCAAAGTGCAACTTCAAACGCTCTGTAATTTGCGCAGTCAGTGCAATTTCAGGCAATAGGTATAGCGCGTTCTTCCCTTGCGCAAGCGTTTCTTCGATTAATCGTATATAAAGTTGTGTTTTTCCAGAGGCCGTAACTCCATGCAATAACACCACATCTTTCTCATTGAAATAACTTTTGATTTCATCATAGGAGCTTTGCTGTGCCTCGCTGAATTTAAAATCGGGCGACAAAAGTATATCTGTGCCTTCAAAACGGCTAACGACTTTTTCTTCCACCTCCAGCACGCCCTTATCGATTAAGCCCGTAATCGCGGAGGCTCCGCAACCACTTGCTTCCATTAAATCCTGACGTGAGATATCCGACTTGGTCTTCCGAAGTTGGAAATAGGCTAAAATAGCGTCCTGTTGCTTCGGCGCTCTATTCAACTCATCCAGTAGCGCACGCTTGCTATCATCGTCAAAAAACACTTTCGATAGCTTCAGGAAAACCTTGGTCTTCGGCTTATATTTCTCTTTGATCTCTTCCGAAATCAAGATATAACCATGTTCAAATAAACTCCGCAACAGGGGGAAAACCGACTTCTGCCCTAGAATCTTCATCACATCATTGACAGACAGCTCCCCCGCGACATCTAAAGCATCCAATACCATATAGCCCTTATCGGATAATAAGGATCGATCCAAATCAGGATTGTCGGATGCAACAATCTTAGTCTCCGACGCCATTTTCAGGGCAGCCGGCAAAGCCGCTTGCATCACATCCCCCGTATGGCACATGTAATAATCGGCCATCCAATCCCATAGCTGTAGCTGCCGCTCATTGACGATCGGTTCATCATCAGCAACATCTAAAATATATTTCGCCTCGTATTTGGAAGGCGCTTCCTCCGTTATGGATTTCACAATGCCCGAATAAATCTTGTTCTTCCCGAACTGCACAATAACCCGCACACCGGTTTCCACCCTGTCGTTCAACTCGTATGGAACGCGATAGGTATAGGTCTTTGCAATTGCCAAAGGCAATACGACTTCAACAAAAAGTGTTTTCCGGTTTCGGGGCAACAATTCCAATTCAGACATACTACAAAAATATAGAAATAAAGGATTATCAGGCTGTCTTTGTCTGATTAAATACGTACCTGCTTCTGGACATAGTTCTTGCAAAGCCCTTTCAGAACCCTTTCATAACCCTTTGATAACCCTTCTGGAGCGGGTTTGAATTGGGTAATCATTGGGTTTGAAAGGGGTTTGAATAGTAGTTAGTATATAGTAGTTAGTATTTAGACCTAGGTGTCTTGTCCTGACATAGG
>DELI01000020.1 GCA_002354335.1 Sphingobacterium sp. UBA2700
TACTTTTGTCGCGGAGAGTTGGCAGAGTGGTCGAATGCGGCGGTCTTGAAAACCGTTAACTGTCACAGGTTCGGGGGTTCGAATCCCTCACTCTCCGCACAAAAAGCTTCAATCGTAAGATTGGAGCTTTTTTGCGTAGTGAGGGTTCGAACCTTGGGCTGGCCGGGGTTCGATTCTGGAAGGTTCAGGGCTGTGTTTGGGGAATGTGGGGCTGAACCAATCCCTCACTCTCCGCACAAAAAGCTTCAATCTTACGATTGGAGCTTTTTTGCGTAGTGAGGGTTCGGACCTTGGGCTGGCCGGGGTTCGATTCTGGAAGGTTCAGGGCGTTGTTTGGGGAATGTGGGGCTGAACCAATCCCTCACTCTCCGCACAAAAAGCTTCAATCGTAAGATTGAAGCTTTTTTGCGTAGTGAGGGTTCGGACCTTGGGCTGGCCGGGGTTCGATTCTTATTCGGGTTGTATCTCTATCATCTATAGAGATATATCGTTTCTCTTTATTTTGACGCCCGTGTTTATCGACGCATGCGATCAACGAAAGAAATACAAATGAGATATATTAAAATATTGGAAAATATTGCAAATGCATAACCTAAGTCTCCATGAAAATTTTGATGTATACAAAAATGATAAAGCGATAGTATTTTCTTTAATTCGGCTCCAACCGCTCCCAAAGATCCGAATATTCAATAGCAATATGTAGACTAACCTGAAGTATCCCACGCGAAATTTTTAGAGCCACCATAGAGAAAGCTTTAATTTGGACGCTTAAACCCAATAGCTAGGATATAATTCTATACTAATCTTTCATTTTCAAACATTTACGATATTGTTTTCCACAAGGCAATAAGTGCTTCATTATTTTAACTATAATTACATTGTATTTACAATAAATTAAGTTTAGCATGTATGGAGAAGTTTGAATTATTCGAAAATGAACGAGCAACAGCATATGATAGTTTCGTCAAGAATTGGATTCCAAATTACGGTACTTTTTTAAATATGCTCCCCTATCTTTTCAACAATACCAGGAATGATAAGCTTTTAGCTGTCGGTTGTGGAACAGGAAATGAGATTCTGGTACTAAAAAAGAACGGCTATTCCGGTTCTATCATGGGCATCGACCCTTCGCCGGAAATGATAGCGCAAGCGACGGATAAGTTGAAAGAGTATTCGAATATCGTCCTTAAAGAAGTCTTGGTTTCTCAACTGACCATAGATCATCAGTTTAATGCGGCAACCTTGATATTGGTACTTCATTTCCTCAAAGACGATGGGGAGAAGCTCGATCTCCTTCGCGATATTTCCATTCGACTAGAACCGAAAGCCTTGTTAATTATGCTCGATATTACAGGGAATGACAAGGAAATTAAAAAGAATTTAGAGATACTGAGGAAACTCTTACCCGAAGATATGGGGCAGGATGAGATTTCTAAACGCATGGATCGTATTTATCATGAGCTGCAGCATGTTTCGGAAGAAAGGATCATCGAGTTATTTATTGAAGCTGGATTCGAAGAACCAACCAAGTTCTTTCAAAGTACAGTCTACATGGGCTGGATGGCGAGAAAGAAGGATTAAAATTTACTGTGCTGCAAAATCTTTAGAAAGCTGATTAACAGTTGCGGAGTCGAGATGGCTCCCTGAGTGAATAATAACTTGATACTTAAACAGCGTCGACTCACCTTTTCCGAGTTTAAAATTCAATGTTTCCTTTCCTTTACTAAATACATTTTGTCCAAATGGATTAGCCGCGAACAAACCGTATCCTCGAGCGAACCAATACGTTGGATAGCCGATATTTTGAGGGTGATCTAATATAATCAGACTCACCTCTTCTTGATTGATAACGGCGTTCAACATTGCCCAACGCCCGCGAGTGCCAAATACATCATCTCCCTTTTTCCCTTCGCTACTGTAATACAGGCCGGTGACACCCTGATTATCTACTCGAGGCTCAGGATCTTCAATGCCATTAGCATTGGTAAAGGTGGTTTTTTGCAGATAAGGCTGCTCCAATTCTCTTGCCACGCGAATGGCCAATAATCCCTCCTTATTATCATCAAAAGAAAGATCACGTAAAGCTTGTAATCTTACTCCAATAGTAATTATAATTTGCCCTTCCTTCGATATATTGAATTTATAAATACACTGCTCACTCAATAGTGGTTCTGACCTTGGAGAAAGCCAAAGCTTCGAAACTTGCAGCGAAGCGGCATCGTTGATTACTTTGATGCTATCAACATTCTGATGAACAATTGCCCCGTATTTCATTCTCTCCTCTACTGATCGAGCCGTTGAGTTATTCCAAAAATCTAAACCATTGACATCTCCATAATTAAACCAAAGCCCCATTTGATGAGGATGGTCTGTCCTTTCGTTTGCCCGAGGTTCAATCGGCCATCCTCTGGTAATGTTATTTCCACTTCTTGTCATCAGGGGGAACAGTATTGGCTTTTTCAGACTATCAGCGTAGAGGTATGAAGTATAACGTTTTCCGTCTAAAAGAATATCAATACGTTGGCTAGCAGGATTCTCGACAATGGAGAACCTTTCAGCATTGGTATTCCCGATTTGCAGGGTTTTGGAAGGCGCGCAAGAACTCAATGCCATTACAAGGCAACATGGCAAGATCAGTGAGTTTGAGAGTTTATTCTTCATCAATACTTCGGTGTGGATACAAGAACCTGTTTTTCAGAGATCAAGATACGAAACTATAGCAAATTGAATCGCTGTTTATCTTATTTTCTGAGATATCTTTCGGTATCATTATTACGAATCAAACCCCTCGATGGCGATTTGAAATTGTTTAAAAATCAAAAAGTCTCTAACAATAATGCACACTTTGTGTTATATCATTAGTATCGAGGCTTTGAATGAGCGATGATCATCAATGGAGAGCCTTTTTAATTAAATACCAATAAACTATGGCAATTAAAGCAGAAAACGACCCGAAAATCAGTAAAGACATCAGAGCATTTCTAAAAGAGCTGAACAGTGCTGGTGGAAAGCCGATGGAAGAAATGACTCCTAATGAAGCGCGCAAAGTTCTCGAAGATGCACAGAAATCCGTGAAAGTAGATGTCTCTGGTATTACCGAAAAGGAGCTAGAGATTAGTAAAGATGGGCTAACCATCAAAGCAATAGTGGTAAAACCAACAGCTACAAAGGATGAAAAATTACCTGTATTTATTTTTATCCACGGTGGTGGTTGGGTTTTAGGAGACTACCCTACGCATAAACGTTTAGTTCGTGACCTTGTATTGCATTCTGGTGCTGCAGCTGTGTTCGTCGATTACTCCAGATCCCCAGAGACCAAGTATCCGACGGCGATCAATGAAATTTACGCTGTAACGGAATGGGTAGCCGAGCATGGCGATGAGATTGGCGTTGATGGCAAGAATCTCGCTGTTGCCGGCAATAGTGTTGGTGGTAATATGACTGCGGTAACCTGCTTAATGGCTAAAGATAAAGGCGGACCGGACATCAAATTCCAATTGCTATTATGGCCAGTTACTGATGCAGATTTCAGTCGCGCGTCCTTTAAAGAATATGCAGAAGGACGCTTCCTAACCGCTAACATGATGAAATGGATGTGGGATAATTACTTGCCTGAAAAAGAAAAAAGGAAAGAATATTATGCAACGCCTTTCAACGCACCCTTGGATAAATTAAAAGGCTTACCTCCTGCTCTGGTTCAATTAGCAGAAAACGATATCCTTTATGATGAAGGATTGGATTATGCGCGCAAATTGGATGAAGCAGGCGTGCCAACAGTAATACAAACGTTTAATGGTTTCATTCATGATTTTGGACTGCTAAACCCACTAGATCATATCCCTGCCGTAAAATTCGCAACAGAATTAGCAGCGCTCGGCCTTAAAAAAGCTCTTTTTGGAACCAAGTAAATTAGATATAGCCACCCCAGTGCACATTTCCAGCAAAAGCCCTGGGGCAAGGAATTCTCTATCCTCGATCCAGATTCCAACTTGATAACCTTTGGAGAACAATGAAAGGCGTAGCAACATTGAATTCAAACTGTATATCATATCGTCTTTCCCGTTTACTTCAATTTCAGAAATGAGCTCGAGAACCCAAGCCTTTCGGCAAAATTATAAACGGGAATAGTGACAGAGATGATTATCCAAATCCTGTTCGCTTTGTTGTAAATCTATCTCAGCTTGTGTTCCTTTTTGTATCGATATGAGGGAAAATGTATACTGACTCGTACGCATAATCAGCAATTTTTTGTAAATTTGATTCCATGAAAAAGGAGATTATTATCGATGGCTTTGCCATCCATAACAAGAAATCGTTGTTCGAGGAAATTAACCGTGCGTTCATGAGCGAAGAGGATTGGGAAATTGGCGAAAGCTTAGATGCGATCAATGATATCCTATACGGCGGAGTCGGAACAATCAAAGGAAATGAGCCCATTCGGTTAGTTTGGAAAAACTTTGAAGCGAATAGCGAACTATTCGGATTAGAATTTACCGCAAATTATTATAAAGAGAAATTAATGCATCCGGAAGTGTTTGATACCGAAAATATTCAAACCTTGCTCGATCAATTAGCGAATGGAAACGGTCAGACTTATATGGACATCATCTCAGAAATTATTGCCGAACATCCAAACATCGAGTTAGTCAAAGCCTAATCAATAAATATATTGCCTCCTCTATATTTTCGCTGATAGCCGACTTTAGTGTCGACTATTAATTAACCAAGCATATAGATAACCTCTATTCAATATCTAAAGATTCAATAGGTAAATTCTATACTTTAAGCTTAATCTATAATTATTCTTTGGGTTCTTTTTGGTAATTTTAATCAAGCGATTACAAAAGGGTTGCAGAACCACAGTTAACTCGCTTGTAATGACCCAATAATGAAAAAATAATTAAAAATATTCAATAGAAACTTACACAAATGGAAAACGGATCAAACGACATCAGCAAATGCCCATTTCATAATGGCAGTATGAACAAAATTAAGGTTGCAGGTGATGGCACTTCCAACCAGGAATGGTGGCCCAATAGACTAAAAATCGAACTTCTTCGCCAAAACTCAAATGTGTCTAATCCAATGGATGCTGACTTTAATTATGCGAAAGAATTTGAAAGTTTAGATTTAGCAGCAGTAAAAAAAGACCTTCATGAATTAATGACCGACTCTCAAGACTGGTGGCCTGCGGATTTCGGACATTACGGTCCCCTATTTATCCGTATGGCATGGCATAGTGCCGGGACTTATCGTGTTGGCGATGGTCGTGGAGGTGCTGGCGCCGGACAGCAACGTTTTGCACCTTTGAATAGTTGGCCAGATAACGTGAGCTTAGATAAAGCACGTCGTCTATTATGGCCTATCAAACAAAAATATGGCAAGAAAATCTCTTGGGCCGATTTATTGATCCTTACTGGTAACGTTGCATTAGAATCGATGGGTTTCAAAACCTTTGGATATGCCGGCGGTCGCGAGGATGTATTCGAACCGGAGTTAGATGTATACTGGGGATCAGAGAAAACATGGTTAGGTGGCGACGTCCGCTATTCACATGGATCTGAAGGAGTAGAAGAAAAACACGGCGTACTTTCAGCAGACGATGATGCCGATGGCAAAATACACTCTAGAGACTTGGAGAATCCATTAGCCGCAGTACAGATGGGGCTTATCTATGTAAACCCTGAGGGACCAGACGGTAACCCGGATCCACTTGCCGCTGCCAAAGATATCCGCGACACCTTTGGCCGTATGGCGATGAATGATGAGGAGACTGTAGCGTTAATTGCCGGTGGTCACACTTTTGGTAAAACACATGGCGCAGGTCCTGCAGACAATGTCGGCAAAGAGCCAGAAGCAGCTGATATGGAATTGCAAGGTCTAGGCTGGAAAAGTAGCTTCCGCTCTGGCGTTGGTGCCGATGCTATTACGAGTGGTCTGGAAGTAACCTGGACAACTACGCCGACACAATGGAGCAATAACTTCTTCGAAAACTTATTCAGATATGAGTGGGAATTAACAAAAAGCCCTGCGGGCGCTCACCAATGGGTAGCAAAGGATGCGGAAGATACAATCCCCCATGCTTTCGATCCGAATAAGAAACAACGTCCAACGATGTTGACAACGGATATTACCCTACGTGTAGATCCTGAATTCGAAAAGATTTCGAGACGGTTTTATGAAAACCCAGACCTGTTTGCAGATGCATTTGCACGCGCATGGTTCAAACTGACGCACCGCGATATGGGACCATCGTCTCGATACTTAGGACCTGAAGTTCCTAGCGAAGAGTTGATTTGGCAAGATCCAATCCCGGCAGTAAATCACCCATTGGTGAATGCAGATGACGTCGCAGCATTGAAAGCGAACATCCTGAATTCAGGATTAACCATTGCCGAGATGGTATCGACAGCTTGGGCATCAGCATCGACCTTCCGAGGTTCTGACAAGCGCGGTGGAGCCAATGGCGCACGTATTCGTTTAGCACCTCAGAAAGATTGGGAAGTAAACAATCCTGCTCAACTGCAGAAAGTATTGAATACCCTAGAAGGAATTCAAACTGCTTTTAACAATGGACAAGCCGATGGTAAGAAAGTATCCTTAGCCGATTTGATTGTCCTTGCAGGTGCTACCGGTATTGTTGAAGCCGCTAAAAAAGCTGGCGTACAGATTACTGTTCCATTTACACCAGGCCGTATGGATGCCAGTCAAGAACAAACAGATATCGAATCAGTAAGTTACTTAGAGCCTATTGCCGACGGTTTCCGTAACTATAAGAAAGCAAGATATACCGTATCCACAGAAGAGCTATTGATTGATAAAGCTCAATTGTTGACTCTAACAGCGCCTGAGTTAGTCGTATTGTTGGCAGGTATGCGCGTATTAGAAACCAATTACGATGGTTCTAAACATGGTGTATTCACCGACAGACCAGGTCAGTTAACAAATGATTTCCTTGTGAATTTATTAGACATGAATACTGCTTGGGAAGCAGTTGGTCCAGATAAAGAACTTTATCAAGGTAGAGACCGCAAAACTGGTGCTGTAAAATGGACAGGAACGCGTAATGACCTCTTGTTCGGATCGAATTCGGAATTAAGAGCAGTTGCAGAGGTTTATGCTTCAGCGGATGCTAACGAAAAGTTTGTAAAAGATTTCGTCGCTGCTTGGCACAAAGTGATGAACGCTGACCGCTTTGATATCAAAAAGTAGCTTTTCATATAATTCATAATATATTTTTTTGTAATTAGTATGGGCTGTACTATCGAAAGATGGTACAGCTTTTTTTCTACCTAATTGGTTCAGGTCACTGCCTGTCTAGTTTAGGATTTCCTTTTGCCGAAGATTTCCAACTCGCTTTTTATCAAGTGAGGCCATTCTTTAATTGCATCTTTAATGTACTGCTCACCGTGTTTTTCACCCATTAGTTCGGCCATCTTATTGGCCTGGGTTTGAACGTGGTTAAGAAAAGCTTTATTAGGATCCGATAGTCTTTTATTTGCGTGATTGCCCTGACGGTAATCTTCTGTCTTTTTCTTTTTATTTCCCATTGCTGTAAAGGTACATCAAAAATAGACTATTCCATCGAACCTAGCATCCGATAACTCCCTAAAATAATCACTAAATTACTTCCCTGGAATTTCTTCCTTCAACACTTTCTCCCCTTTTAGATCAAAGTAAGTACAGGTGTATTCATTCAAGTCCACTTTCCAGGAAGCAATTCCATTGACAGCACACATTTTCACAAAGTATGGGAAATCTGTTTTTCCTTCTTGGTGCTCTTTTAATTCTTTGGCGAACTGTTGGGCGTTCAAGTTTTCGTTAATATTTAGCGGATCATATTTTGCGGGCGAATGTGTTTTAAAGGGTTCTTCGCCGTAGTAGACCTCTGACCCATTGCTTACCAGGAAATCAAAGGCTGTAACTCCTAGTTCTTTGATTTCCTGAATGTACTTAGGAAAGTCAGCACCCGTCTTTACTTTCGCATGGGCGGCATCAATTTGTTGGATTGTAAACATATACTGTGTGTGATTATCTTTCCACCAGTTCCTTTACCTCTTCGCCATACATGTCGACTTTCAGTTCTTTCACTTTAAACAATCGCGACCAGCGAATAAAGGTCCCGATGAAAACAATCCCCATCAACAGCATGGCTATCCCTGCTAGACTTGCCAATAGGTATTGTTCGTTTGGCAAATATATGTCTTTCACTTGTACATAACCCGCCCAAAATGTGATGATTGCCATAAATATCCCCGGGATAGCGGCGCAGAGTGCGTATTTCTTTCTGTTCATGCGAATCAACATGGTTGTACACACAATCAGACCACAGGCAGCAAGCAATTGATTCGATATTCCAAATAATGGCCATATGCTGCTGACATTGCCTGTATAAACTAAGTAGCCCCATGAAAAGGTGAAGATAGCACTACATAAAATAACCCCAGGCCACCAGTTCTTATCTTTAAAGGTCGGAATTACCGATCCCAACATTTCCTGGAGGAAGAAACGTCCGACGCGCGTTCCGGCGTCAATGGCTGTTAGGATAAATACGGCTTCAAACATAATCGCAAAGTTGTACCAATAGGCCATGACGTTGTCCATAAACGGAACCTTATCGAAAATATGCGCCATCCCCACAGCAAGCGAAACGGCTCCTCCTGTTCTGCCGTGCAAATCGATGCCAATACGGTCTATAAAATGCTGCAAATCTACGGCGTGCAGTTCCGGATGCGTAGCAAGGAATTGGTCATAAGCAGCGACAGGTGTGTTGATCGCAAAATAATCACCAGGCATCAACGTACATGCTGCGATTAATGCCATCAGTGCGACAAAGCCTTCTACCAGCATCGCACCATAGCCAACAAAAAGAATTTCGCGCTCATTGCCGAGCATCTTCGGCGTTGTACCGGTCGCAATGATGGCATGAAAACCCGAGATAGCACCGCAAGCAATTACGATGAAAATAAATGGTAGAACCGGGCCACCAATAACGGGGCCACCACCATGGATGAAGCTAGTGAAGGCAGGCATCTGAATGGTTGGAGCGACAAAGATAATTCCGATGGTCAACATCAATATCGTTCCGATTTTGAGATAGGTCGACAAGTAATCGCGCGGAACCAACAGCAACCAGATTGGCAATACCGAAGCAAAGAAACCATAAACGGCTACGGCGATGGATATGGTGCCAATGCTCCAATTGAATAGGTTCGCGATGGCAGGCATCTCCATCAGGTTATGTCCTGAAATAATACCGACTATTAACAATACACCGCCTAAGATACTAGCAAATGTTACCGAACCTTCTCTATAGCGCATGATTAGTCCCATAATGATCGCAATGGGCATGGTTAAGATAATGGTAAATAACGACCATGGCGCTTCGTGCATGGCTGAAATACAGGCTAGTGATAATCCTGCAAGAGTTAATATGAGGATAAATAATACTGCGAGCCCGGCTATTGTACCAATGGGTTTTGAGATTTCTTTGGATGCGATAGTCGCTAAGCTTTCCCCCTTATGTCTCACCGACGCAAAAAGAACAACCATATCGTGCACACCTCCGCCCAATACACAGCCGATTAATATCCATAAGGCACCCGGCAGATAACCGAATTGGGCGGCTAAAACAGGCCCTACAAGCGGTCCTGCAGCGGCGATTGCAGCAAAGTGATGCCCGAAAAGCACTTTTTTATCAGTTTTTACATAGTCTTGTCCATCGGCAAATTCTACGGCCGGCGTCGTAATTTTAGCATTTAATCGGAGCACCTTATTGGCAAGGAAGATTCCATAGAATCGATAGGCAATAGCAAAAATAAGCAGCGAGGCAAAGATTAATGTCAGCGCATTAATCCCATTTAAGTCGATCATAATTTTTCTTTTTGGTAATTCAGTTACAAAAATGGAGAGCAAACGGTTTAGGTAAAGCTCTCCATCGTGGTCTAAATTTAAGCAGAATTATTCGTTATGCATAACATCTAATTTCAAAAACGCGTGCATTTTCGTCTTCCTGTACTTTTTTAGCAACTAAACGGACGCGGTCTGCCGAGATACCTTCGAAGCTATGTACGACCTTTCGCAGAATATTCTCTGTCACCTCTTCCTTCTTCACCAGCGTACTGCCATTATATAATTCTAAGTTATAGTCCATTAGCATTTCAGGCTGTCTTCCTCTTTTCTGATTTTTCATCACACTCGCTTCACCGGATAAACGTAAATGACGATTGAGTCCTGAATCGAATGTGAATTCTACAAATTTCAAGTTATGGGGCTTGTTCCAGCTAAGCTCGATATACTGTTCGCCCGAAGCTAGACTCGCTCGCCACTGATGGCTATCTCCGTCTTGCACGTCACGGTTATATCCGTCGATAACTTTTTTGGCTTCGAAGCCGGCAAGTTCTGCAGAAGCAGTTACCTTAGCTTGCTTTGCCAAATCGAGGTTATCTTCGTTTTTCACTTTCAGAATCGCTTGATCTTGACGTAGTAAAACCTGCTGATATTCTTTTAGTTTCGTTTTGTTTTCATAGAGTTTTCGCGGCGTCAGATTTTCTTTGACACAGAAAGCTGCAGCGGTGCCAATGGCTTGTCCCATGGTTGCACAAGTCGCCATCACGCGGGTTGTAGAAAGTGCAATATGAGACACCGAGACGTTCCGCCCTGCCATTAGTAAATTATCAAAAGTTTTGCTATACAGGCTGCGTAATGGTATAGAATAAGGCCCCTTTAAAGCGATCGATCGGAATGGGCTGAGCGAAGTGTCATCCATCCCCGCCGGCAAGTGGTCATCCAATGGCCAACCACCGTAAGCTACGCGATCTTCAAAGTTCTCTTGTTTCAAAATATCGTTTTGCGTCATAACGTAATCTCCGGTAATGCGTCGGCTCTCCCTTTTGCCAGGAATGGAACCAAACCATGATAATGCCCAGTTTGCGGATTCAGGATGATTTCCAGAATTCTTGATGTAATCCCAAACACCAAATACAACTGCCATGAGATCATGGCGGATCTTTTGTCCATCATGTACGATATTCTCAAGTCCTCCCAATTCAATCCACCAATAACCGTACTCCCAAGAATGGATTCTACGATGCTTAAAGTCGGAGAACTCATATTTTCGGGCCCAGCTAGGCGCTTTAAATGGCATCGGTTTATCATGTTTTTGGGATTGGAACAGAAGGCTGTTTCCCATGGTGATATCGTCGCGAACCTCAAGCCCCAGCGCCTCATTGTATTCGGATTTTGCCTCACGACCGCGCATAAATTCTGCACCTGCTAATGCGGCCAAAGTTCCATCACCTGTACAATCAGCGAAGTATTTTGCCTTTACATTGTATATTTCTTCCGTTTGTGAACAGTAGGCTTGTATTTCGTCGATCTTCTTCCCTTTTGTTTTCACATTATAAAGCATGCTGTCAAACAACAGAGTGATATTCGGATTTGAGACAATTTTATCATACATCACATAGTCCAACATTTCCCAGCAACGCTGCGGGTTAATATGTGACTCGGTCAACATTACCTCTTCGAGCAGCCCTGTTTCTCGCCACACCTGTCCTAAGGCTGTGGAGCCACAAATATGCATGCGTATTTCGGAACTCGCATTTCCACCCAATCTCGAACGATTTTGAATTAAGATTACTTTCAACCCATTTCGAGCGGCAGCAAGCGCGGCACAGAAACCTGCCATCCCTCCGCCAGCCACTAGATAGTCGGTTTCTAAATTACGGATAGCAAATACAGATTCTGGTCCTTTCAGCTCACTTTCCATTATTTGCTTGTCGGTGAGTGTTTTCGCAATTACCGGATCCACCAGTAATGCTCCAGAGCCAATCCCTATGGCTTTTAAAAAGTCTCTTCTATTGTTTTTCATAATTTAAAATTTTTGCGATTAGTTCTTTCTGCTTTGGAGATGCCTTTTCTTGTGTGCTAAAAGCTGTTAAAATGCTTTTCGTCTGCTCATTGGCTGCAGAAATAGAGTTTATAATTTCAGTAATTACATGTGGTTTCATCCTATCCAATTGTTTCAAGATAGGATTGTATTGATTGGGATCTTTTAGCACTTCGGCTTCCAAAACGTCGATAGCATAATGCGGCGTAAAATCATCTTTCGCAAACAGCAGGTTGATGACCTCTTGTTTATACTTCGTCACTTCCGTCGGTTCCAATTGCTTTAAGAAATATTCCTGATAGACCGGCACTTCCGACTTAGCAAAATAACGCTGCCACTGGCGCTTCTGATATTGTTGATTTGCTAATGCATGCAGCTCCTGCTTAATTGGCCCATTCACGATATGCCACAGTGTATAGACAGTGTATAAAGCGCCCGGTACGGTCACATTGGAAAATAAAGGTGAAGTAGGTCGCGTCACGGCGTCGATTTCTAAGGAATATTTCTTTCCATCTTTATCCAGCAAATCTTCGACGTCGTAGTCGCGCAAGGGCGATAAACTGTCGATTAGAATACTCTGCAAGCGTTCGTAATCCTTTTGGTCGAAGTACTGGTGATCGAACTTGGTGAAATGGAAATCTTCTTCTTTACTGAAGTGATGATAATTGCCCAATAGATCCCAGAATAGGTTTACCACAATCGGTAGACAAATCTGATCGTTACAGACATTGGTTTGTAGTTGAGTACCGTAATATAAAGTTTTAGTGCTCGGGTCTTCAACTACAAACACGGGGAAACTGAGCGTATCATTAACTGTGTGAGTCAATACGGGCTCTTGCTCTTTCGTGAGGGCAGTCCAAGATTGGGCAAAAGCGAAAGAGTACATTACACAGCATAAGGATAGGGTCAAGAGTTTCTTTAGCATGTCTATAATAGGTTGATTACGCTACAATTTAATAATTTGGATTCTGTTTTAAGCCACTTGTTAAAACTTCTGTTGAAGGTATTGGCCAGATATACTGCTTATTAGCATCAAACTTCCGCACTGCGATTTGTTTGACTAAACCCTGCGCATAAAATGGAGCAATGTCTGCAATGCCATCATCATCTATCGCGGGTGCAGTTGGAGTAAACCATTTGCCTGTATTGACAACTTTTGCTACTAAGTCTCCTGGATCCAGTAATCCGTAGTTTGGTTTATTCAACACTTTCTCAGCAAGCTTCCAGCGAATGATATCCATATATCGTAACCCTTCAAAAGCGAATTCCATTCTTCGCTCGGTGCGAAGGATTATTCTTAGATCCGCTTGCGCAGTACTTGTTACTTTCGGATAACCAGCGGCAGATTTGTCTACTTTATATGCTCTTGCGCGTACTTCGTTGATGGCGTCCAGTACGGTAGCATCTATCTCATTTAGTTCTATTTTTGCCTCAGCATACATGAGCAATACATCCGCATAGCGCACGATAATATTATCGGGTTCAATACGCCATGAATTTAATAACCAATCCGAGTCAACGCCCTTTTTCCAGACGAGACCGTTGAAAGAAGCGTAGGTAGCCACCGCACGATTATCATTGTTATTGACTTCCTGTCCTGTGGAAACTTTCTTCGTTTTTAGTGCCAGAGGGTGCGGATTGTAGACATAATCCAAATGTTCCGACCCAAAAGGTACAATGGTCGCATTACATCTAGGATCTCGATTAAGGAATGGATCTTTAGGATCGAAAAGCGGCGATTCATCGATAGGAAGCCCATCCTTGCAAAGGAAAGAGAACAATAAGTCCCATGAGGGATCAAACTGCGCCCATCCGCCAGCATTTCTTGATACGTAGGATTGACGTCCTCCTACGGCGACTCCTAAAGCTATCGAGCGGGGAAAAGCAAATATTGACTCGGGCGATTGCTTTGTTCTAGATAAGAATAGGTTTGCAAAGTCGGTATGCAATTTATAAAGTTTTAAATCCATACAGGCTTTCGCCGCAGTTTTCGCTGTCGTATAATCCCCCACATATAATGCGATACGAGCTTTCATGGCCATCGCTGCTCCTTTCGTCGCTCGTTTTAACTCATTAGAGCTAAACGACTCGCGCATATTGGCAATTGCAAAGTCGAAATCCTCATATATCTTTTTCAATAGTTCGTCTGGATTCATTTGCCCGATTTGCATCGCTTCTTCAATTGTAAGCGTTTTATCGGTGTAAACCACATTTTTAAAATGGCTCAGTAAATATGAATACATACAGGCTCTTACGAAACGAGCTTCACCTTTGTACATGTTAATTTGGCTTTCAGAAAGCACACCGGAAGCACGATCCATACTCTCTAAAACTGTATTAGCTCTTGCTATAGCCTTGTAGGTGTCGCTCCAGTTGGTATTGACAAAACCTGTCTGCCCATTTATCGTAGCATTCGTAATATCGGTTAAACCGTCCCTGTTAATCCAGTCATCGGTCCATTCGTCAGCATCTTTTTTCCACAACGCTTCTCGATAAAGATCATTTAATGACATAATGATTTCGTCAGCATCAGAATTCCATGTTTCACTAGATCCCTGGGATAGCGGGTTCAAATCCAGCTTCTGACAGGACATCAGCGCCATGGAAAGACATATATATATAAATTTGCGTTTCATGATAGTTCAATTAAAATTTCACATTAATTCCAAATAGAAAGGAAGAAGTAATCGGATATGTAAATGAAGTCATCTCTGGATCCCATCCTTTAGGGAATTTATTGATCGTGAAAACATCATTTGCTGTAAACGACACACCTAGTCCTTTTACATGATATTTAGAAAGAAAAGTTTCTGGAATTTGATAAGACACATTAAGAGATTTTAATCTGAAGTATTTACCATTAATCATCCAAAAATTCGACATGGCATAGTTGTTAGACGCTGAAGTATTGGAGTATCTTGGATAAGTAGCGGCTAAATTTTCTGCGTCGGTATTATACTTGCTCCAGGTGTTTCCATCAAGAATGGAAAGGAAATTCCCCCAATTCTGTTGATAGGGTTGAATCATATCAGTTGTTTGTCTAGTATTTTGCTTTCCAACACCTTGAACAAAGACATTTAAAGATAGTCCAGCATAACCCAAGCTGATTTGTCCGCCGTATAAATACTGAGGAAGTGATCCTCCGAGAAATACACGGTCGTATTCTGGAGATATTTTGCCATCTGGAACACCATCAGGCCCTGAGACATCTTTATATTTTACATCTCCGGGCTTTACATTGGCATTTAAAACCGGAGAGTTTGCAACTTCATCTGCTGTCTGAAAGAGTCCTTCGGACAAATAACCGTACCACTCGTTGAACTCGCTTCCTTCTTTTTTAACTTGATCTCCTAGGAATTCAGTACCGCCAAGATCACCCATTACAGATTTAAAATTGGAAATATTAAAGGATAAGGCATAGTTAAACTTGTTAATATTGTCCTTCCATCCTAAAGCTAATTCCCAGCCCTTTGTATTCATTTTCCCCGTATTCTGATTCGGGTTGCTAAACCCAATATAACTAGGTATCTGTAAGGCCAATAACATGTCACTCGTAATCTTGTTATAGACATCAAAAGTTGCCGATAAGCGATTGTTTAAACCTACAAAGTCTAATCCTAGATCATAAGACTCCGTCTTTTCCCAGGTGATATCTCTAATAGCATACTGCCATTGTGAAGCTGATTGAGCAGACACGGCAGTCCCTCCATTATAAAATAAAGCACCGTTAGAAAACTGAATTAAAGATTGATAAGGGTAATTACCAATACGCTCATTACCAAGCGTTCCATAAGATGCTCTCAGTTTTAAGAAATTAAGCCAAGAGATATCTTTCATAAAGTTTTCTTCTGAGATTGACCATCCTGCGGAAACAGATGGGAAAACGCCCCATCGGTATTCTTTAGCGAATCTCGATGAGCCATCGTATCGAATATTTGCTTGGATAAAGTATTTATTGGCGTAATTATACATCGCCCGACCGAAATACGAACGATAGGCATTTTCGTACGCTGAGCCTGAGTTATCTCTAAATTCCAGTGGCCCCAAATCGAGATAAGGGTAGCCACTAAGCAAATACTGATCGCGAGATGCTGATAGGTCTTCGTTGTAATAATAGAAGAATTCGTATCCTGCCAACAAGTTTAGATTATGTTTGCCAAGGCTCTTCATATAGTTCCCTAAAAACTGGGTTGTATATTGGTAACTCTCCACCCTACTTTCGGTAAGTTTTGTTGTTTCATAGCCATTGATATATCCTAATCGTTGCTCAGGGTTGTTCCAAGCGGTGTACGGAACTTTGGTTCGAAAGGCTTTGGTTCGGTCGAAGTTGAAAATTGGGGCGATCACTCCTGTTAAAGTCAGGCCCTCAAGCGGTTTCAAATCGATTCCCACTTTCCCCCCGAATTGCGTGTATTGATATTTGGTTTGCCCCCCTTGAGTCAGCATCCCGTATATGTTATCACCATCCTTTCCCGAAGCCACTCTTCCATCGTCCCACATGCCTGCATAAATTGGTGCAGTGATCCCCATTCTATACATAGGATCGACCGAAGGTCTGTTATCTGTTGTGCGCTTAAAGTTCAAATCTACTACCGCCGATAAGTAGTCGGTAACATCAATATTGTTGTTAATCCGCGACGTTAATCGTTCGTAGTTACGCATGACGTAAAGGGCATCCGTGTCGTCATAACCTAACGAGAATCTAGTTCTTAGATTTTTTCCAGATCCTGAGACCGATAATTGGTGTGCTTGGCGTCCAGCTCTGTCTTTCAAAAGAATGTTTTGCCAATCGGTAATTGGATATAGATTCGGGTTCTCCTTGTTTAGGTTGAGGTAATTATCCACTAAATCTTTCGCATAGATTGGATATTCGTTTTGATTGTTGTTATTATCATTCCAACGAAGTTCATTCACGAGTTGTAGATAGCGTTGTGCTCCTACATATTCTGGAAGTTCTGTGGGCGACTCCCAACCGATATCGGTATTATACTCTAATGACAGTACACCCTCTTTCCCACGCTTCGATGTAATCAATATTACGCCGGCGGCAGCCCTGGACCCATAAATTGATGCAGATGCTGCGTCCTTCAACACTGTTACATTTTCAATATCATTTGGATTGACTTGATCTAATCCACTAATGGGCACTCCATCTAGAATCACCAATGGGTTTAGACCGCCGTCTGTGATGGTAGTAATGCCTCGAACACGGATCGTTGCAGCAGCACCTGGAGCATTGTTATTTCTAGTAGCCATAACCCCCGGAACAGCCCCTTGAAGGGCCTGAGAAAGCTGCGTTGTTTTGCGCACTGCGATATCCTTTCCATCTACGGATGAGATGGCACCTGTTAAATCTTTCTTCTGAACTGTTCCATAACCGATTACGACGACCTCATCGAGCTCATTGTCGTCCGGTTTTAGGCGAATGAGAATGCTGTTGGTCTGGTTTGTTTTAGCAACGAAGTTGGTAATGGAATCCCGCTGGAAACCGACGTGGTGAACATAAATGTTGTACAAACCATCTACGCTAAGGTTATTAAGTGTGAAAAGACCTTGGTCGTTCGAACCCAGCGTTTCCTTCTTATTTGTCTTCACATTTAAGACATCAATTGTTGCTCCCGGTATTGCTGTGCCGTCAATACTTATCACCTTTCCATTAGCACGTAGGTTGGTCTGTGCTAAAGCGTCTTGGAAAAGTGATAATAGCCCATAGATTAGCAATGGGTAAATTACTTTACTTTTCATAGTCATAAATTGTTTATAATGGTTATTGGTTACTAAAAAAATGTTTATCTTATTCTTATAATCTTATCTTCTATAGTAAAGTTGCATCCATTTATTTGACAGAAAATTGTAAGTAAATTTTCTAGGTTATCGTTCTGGTATAATTCGCCCGTAAAATTGCCGTTGGTAATTTTGGGGTTTTCAACATCGATAGAGACTCCGTAAAGTCTTTCCATAATGCTGAATAGGTCCGCATTTGATACGCCACTGAAGTTGACTACCTGATTGGACCAAGCAATCGTGCTCTTTAAATTATTGTTGCGTACCTGCTTACGCTCCTTATCCCAAGCCTTCTTATGTCCCTCCTTATTGTTCTCAACATGGTTGTAAGTAAAATCAGTTTTATTGACTACGATTGAGGTTGGGTTATTTAGTCTTATTTGACTATCTGTACTATTGCTAGGATCTTCTACAACTATTTTCCCTTCCAACAACTTGATGATCAGATTTGCACTATTATAATCGTCTATAGAGAAAGCTGTTCCCACGGCCGTCGTTTGAACGCCTTGATTGATTACGCGGAACGGAAGTTCTTTATTAGCTTGTACGAAATAGGTGATTTCGCCGGCCAGTTGATTTAACTCCCTATCGTTCGCAAAGTTTGTTTTGTAAGTCAGCTTAGCGGCTGGGCTTAATTTTACCCTACTGCTATCCGGCAAGATGTACCATTCTACAGATTCCGTATTATTCACAATCTCGACCAACAATGGCGACGCTAAATGAGAAGGATGATCATGCTTTCCTAACTTGTAAAAGGAAAATGCAACGAATAGTAGTACAGCCGCCGCTATTAACAGGCGCTTGACAAGCAATCCCTGTTTGGGCTTTGCTAAAATAGCGTCGCATAAAGTTTCTTTTTCAGCTTGATCAATATGAATGATTTCGTGATCTGCTAGATTTTCAAAGAGTTCGATCTTGTCGAGTTCGTCGTCATTACTTTCCAAAAAGGAAGCCATGTCCTTACATTCGTTATAAGAACATTGGTTTGACAGAAACTTTTCTAAGATCTCCTTTTTCACGGTTTATAATTTAGGCGTCTTTATAGGTACATACGCTCAAAAAACTAAAACTACGTACTCCATGAAAAAAATATTTTTAAAGGTGCAGGATAATGTAGATGAGGGCAAGTATCTTCCGAAGTTGTTGGACGGATTTATAGATATGGGTTTCGACCGTACGTATGGAAACATTTAACTTTTCGGCGATCTCTTTATGACTGTAACCTTCGATATAAGCCATATTAAAAACTTCTTTACGAACTGGCGAAAGGCCATTAATTGCATTTTGTAAAGAGTCTTTTAGGTCGGTAGAGAGTTCGTCGATAGGAATTTTCTCCTGCTGTTTGAGGCTATCGATCATTTGCCGTTCCTTTGACTCTTTTCTGAGCCAATCTATAAAAACAAGTTTTCCTTTTCTGAATAATTGTATTTCTACAGTAAGTTCAGGTGTATAGGAATCACGATATCGCCAAAATTTGATGAAGGTCTGTTGGGTTAGGTCTTGCGCGACTTCATAAGATCCTGTTTTTTTATAAAACCCAGAATATATGCGGTCGTAATATTTTGTAAATACGGCTCTAAAACTCTCCTCATCAATTTGTAAATACATATCGAGCTGCGCTTGTTCTATATGGTTAGATTTATATTTATTACTATAGGCAGTGAGTATCCAAATTAAGGATAATTATGGAATTTTACTATAGCCGTCGAAATTTGAACTAAGCTACAAAAGGATAATTTTCCAGGCATTCAGAAGTTCATTACGTTGTATTAATTCCTTAGCCTTTAAAAGTTGGTGGGTTATGCGGGTTGATTCATCACCGATAAAAGCATTCAGGAGCTCTTGGATTTCGGGTTGATATTGATATGCGTCTATTTCCGTCTCTGCAGGAAGTTGATCGATGCTTTTCAGCTTATTAATTTCTTCTTCAGAAAAGATATTCGAGGCTGTTACAAAATTTGGTATTTCGATCATGATATTAGTTTACTTTCTTCTTGGCTTCCAAAAACATAAAAAAGCTGAACCAATTAAAGTTCAGCTTTTTTCGAATAATAATATAATGTTTTATAGTTTTTCAATCACTTTATTAGCAAACTCACTGGTTTTAAGCAGTGTTGCATCTTCCATTAAATTATAGAAATCAACAGTAACCGTCTTTTCCTTGATAGTCTGGGCAACAGCTTTCACGATGGCGTCGGCCGCTTCATTCCAGCCCATGTAATCCAACATCATTACCCCACTCAAAATAACAGAACATGGGTTCATACTATCAGTATTGGCAAATCGTGGCGCTGTTCCGTGGGTAGCTTCGAATATAGCATGTCCGGTTTTATAATTGATATTTGCGCCAGGGGCAATACCAATACCGCCAACCATGGCCGCTAAAGCATCTGAAATATAATCGCCATTTAGATTTAAAGTGGCAACGACGTCATAATCTTGAGGAGCGAGTAAAATTTGTTGTAAGAAGTTATCCGCAATGATATCCTTTACGATAATCTTCCCTGCAGCCTCTGCTGCTTTCTGTTCCGCATTAGCTGCGTCGGCACCACTGGCTTCCTTGGTCTTCTCCCATTGATTCCAAGTGTATAACTTTTCTCCGAATTCCGACTCTGCAAGTTGATAACCCCAATTTTTAAAGGCACCCTCCGTATATTTCATGATGTTGCCCTTGTGTACAATGGTAATGGATTTTCTTCCTTCCGCAATTGCAAACTCAATCGCTGCTCTTATCAGGCGTTTTGAGCCTTCCTCTGAAACGAACTTTAATCCAACCCCTGTTGTATTTGTGAAGTTATAATCTACGCTTAAATCGTCTTTAAGGAAATCTTGAATGCGTCTGGCTTCGGCCGTGCCTGCAGCGAACTCAATCCCTGCATAAATATCTTCAGTATTTTCACGAAATACGACCATATCCACCTTCTCAGGATGCTTCACGGGAGAAGGCACACCTTCGTACCATTTCGTAGGACGCTGACAGACATAAAGATCAAGTTCCTTGCGCAAAGCAACATTCAGTGAGCGGATTCCTCCACCAATTGGTGTGGTTAAGGGTCCTTTGATACCAACTAGATATTCTTTAAAGGTATCTAATGTTGCCTCTGGCAACCAGCTTCCTGTTTCGTTGAATGCTTTTTCGCCAGCTAGTACTTCCAACCAGTTGATCTTCCTTTGATCGTTGTATGCCTTCGCGACAGCAGCGTCGAAGACGCGGACAGAGGCATGCCAGATGTCAGGTCCAATTCCGTCTCCGATGATGAAGGGTATGCTGACTTGCTCTGGGACATTCAATTTTCCCGAACCGTCAATTGTTATTTTATCGTTCATTATGTTTTAGTTTTTATCTTTCCCAAACATGTTGCCAATTTCGCGGCTGATTTTGCGGAAAATTGGTGCAGTTTGAACATCTTCGTACTCATCGATATGCATGTCTGCAACACGTGATGGAAAGATTAAGATTAGATTTTGATTTTTGTAATACTTCCCTACGCGCTTTGCCAAACCATCAAGTGAATCTCTATAGGATACTTCACCATAACGTGAGGAGACAAAGACCAACAGGGAATCTGCGTTAGAGAATGTGGCCAATCCATAGATATTATCCCAATCTTCGTAAAGATCATAACTTACTGGGATGCTTGATTTCAGGGTATCTAGCATCACTTCTATAGCCTGCTTCGTTCTGAAATTACAAACAAATCTGATAGGCAGGGAAAGCTCTTGCGCGAATTTGCTCATCTTCTCCATCCAATAACCGAATCCAACTTCCGATTCAGCTAATGGGGGAACAAAAATAGTAATGGATTTGTTTGTGATAAATGGTTTGTCCAAGCGGCACATAAACAAACTGGCATCTGTTCGGTTCAATATACTCTCTGTTTTTTCCCCAACGATTTTCTCGACAAATGAAGTTGCTGACGGCCAGCCAAGGATAAGACAGTCTGCGAAGGCTTCACGAGATGCACGACCGATACCATTGGCAATGTTAAAGTCAATTGCTGTAATCAATTCAACATCCGTTTCAGATCCAGAGGCATATTTTGCCATTTTATCTAGATTCTGCCTAGCGAGGTTCACATTGCGTTCCGCCTGTTCGTCGTTCGGAACGACACTTAAAATATTTAACGGGTGAGGCGATTTCTTAGATTTAATCAGTGTTGCGAAATCCAAGATAGCTTCCATATTGTTGAGGTTTGCAATAGGGATCAAGATCTGCTCCTCATGCTCTTCCACATGTTCCATATGTTCCTGATCTTGATGACCCGCCATAACAATTTTCTTGGATGCGTTCTCCGTGACAATAGATGCAATAATACAACTCACC
Organism: Sphingobacterium sp. UBA2700; assembly: GCA_002354335.1. Taxonomy (GTDB): domain Bacteria; phylum Bacteroidota; class Bacteroidia; order Sphingobacteriales; family Sphingobacteriaceae; genus Sphingobacterium. Next base: position 21,999 of record DELI01000020.1, read on the forward strand.
AATATTAAGACAATTGTTCCGTTCAAGACGTTTTCATCAATAATATTATTGTTATACCCCACCATAATGATAGCAAGCGTCGCAGCAGCATGAGCATTGCTAAGACCGAATATCAGGTTCCTTTCATTGTTGTTGTATTTAAATACCCACTGCGTAGCGGTGGCTGCCAGGAATTTCCCAACAACTCCCACGAGCGTTAGCACTCCAGCAACATAAAATACAGTCAGCCCTTCCGCTTTTGTAAACACGCCAATATCAACGATCATCCCCACAGAAATTAGGAAGAACGGAATAAATATGGCATTACCAATAAACTCCACTCTGTTCATTAAAGCGGAAGAATGAGGAATCAATTTGTTCAAGGCTAACCCTGCGACGAATGCTCCGATAATCGGCTCTAAATTGGCCATCTCTGCAAGGAATGCCGCAAAAAATACAACGGTCAGAACAAATATGTAATGCGCTGTTTTTTCGCCTTCAATCTTTTCGAAAAACCATTTGGCAATCTTCGGGATGATACCGAACATAATAAACAGGAAGATGGCAAAGGACACACCTAATGTTACCCAAAATTCGTTATTGATATCGCCTTGGGAGGCTCCTTTGATTACCGCTAAGATGATAAGCACGGCAGTATCCGTTAAAATAGTACCGCCAATAGTGATAGCGACCGCTTCATTTTTTGAAATACCGTAGCGGTTAACAATCGGATAAGAAACTAGGGTATGCGTTGCGAACATACTCGCGATGAGGATACTCGTAAGCAAGCTATAATCCAGAATATAATAACAGACTGGAAAGCCTATAGAAATCGGAATGATGAATGTAAAGAAACCGAACATTAAACTCTTGTGTTTGGTCTTCTTAAATTCGTTCATATCCAGCTCTAAACCTGCAATAAACATGATGTAGAGCAAGCCGATCGTTGAGAACAAATCGACCGCCGAGTTTTTCTCTAGCCAATTTAAACCATGTGGACCAATGATCATTCCGGAGATAATCAATCCGATAATACCCGGTACTTTAATTGGTCGTAATAAGATAGGTGATAAGAGAATGATAAATAAGACAAGAGAAAATATTAGGACGGGATTGGTTAATGGCGCTTCAAAAGCATGGGCTAAGTGGTCAAAAACTTTGTTCATATAATTTCGCTTGTTTATGGTACAACTATTAATAGTCGGAATTGTTTTTCTAGCGAAAGATAGTGAAAATTCTAATTTTGACGAAAAAATAGGCCTTCTGCAGTTGAACTATTTAAACTGTATGGTCTTTATCGGCGATATTCTGCTAATCAGCATGGAAGGTATAAATAGGGTAATCAACGCAATCAAGATCAACGCCAGGTTTAGCCAAATAACTGTTAGCCAGGAGATATCCATCGGGACAAAGGATACGTAGTAAACTGACGGATCGAGCTTGAAAAAATGTGTACTGCGTTGGAAAAAATAAAGTGCTATAGCAAGAAAATTCCCTAACAATAAGCCATATCCAATTAGATAGAGGGAATTATAAAGGAATACGGTTCGGATTTTTCGATTCTGCATACCCAAAGATTTCAAGATACCAATCATCGGGGATCGCTCAAGAATACTGATCAACAAGGCTGATATCATGTTAATCACTGCAACCACAACCATCAGCACGAAAATGATATTATCGTTCATATCAAGCATATTCAACCAGTTGAAAATATCTGGCATTTGTTCTACGACATTGGTCGCATATAACTCGATAGGCAGCTGGTCATTGACATCTTGCGTTGTCTTCGCAAGTCGATTAAAATCTTTTACGCGAACTTCATAACCGCCCGCTTCATTTTCAGCAAGATTGTTCAGCTTTCGAATCAGTGATAAAGAACCGATTACATAGATTTTATCCAGTTCTTCCGAGTTTGTTGTATAGATTCCGCGAATCGTAAATTTTCGTTTTCTTACTGGTTCTTGGATGAAATACATGATAAAATCATCTCCGACTTTAAGATTTAGTCGGTTGGCGATCAGCGTGGAAATCAGCAATTGATTTTCGGCATTCTCGGCTTTGAAATCAATTGGCTCGCCTTCAATGATCGTTTTGGAGAGGAATTCTTGATCATAATTCTGATCAATGCCTTTCAGAAGGACACCTTCGACTTCCCCCTTGACATTCATAATTCCGGCCTTGGTGGCGAAAGGATAAACATCGATTACATTGCTGTCTGCCTCTAGCGTTTGAATTTGACTTTTTGTAAGCGAAATTGGCGTATTCACATAAGAGTCGTTACGATCATTTTTTAAGATGATGACATCTCCAAAGAAGCCGCGTTGCTTATCGGTGATTTCACCTTTGAATCCTCGCAATATGGCTACAGCCATAATTATCGCCAAAATAGCAAGCGTCAAAGCTCCTATCGTCACTCGCACGATAAGTTTCGAGAAAGTACGATTTCCAGATAGTGTAATTCGTTTGGCTAAGAAAAATGGAAAATTCAAGCTTAAATTAAATTTGTAACTTCGCAAAGTTATAAAAATTCGTTTCACAAGCGAATAATTTACATTATCAAGATTCTAGTATGCGTATAATTTTCATGGGCACCCCCGATTTTGCAGTTGCCTCGTTAAAAGCTTTAATAGATGCAGGTGAAAACGTAGTTGCCGTCGTAACGGCTCCTGATAAGCCGGCAGGGAGAGGTCAAAAGCTTCATCAATCTGCTGTTAAGCAGTTTGCTGTCGAAAACAACCTGCCCGTTCTACAGCCTGAAAAACTGAGATCTCCAGAATTTATCGAGGAACTTCGCTCCTATCAGGCAGATTTGCAAGTTGTCGTAGCTTTTAGGATGTTGCCTGAAATCGTATGGGATATGCCGAAAAATGGAACGGTGAATGTTCATGGATCATTGTTGCCAAATTATCGTGGTGCTGCCCCTATTAATCATGCCGTCATTAATGGAGAGAAGAAAACCGGCGTAACGACTTTTTTGCTTCAGCATGAAATTGACACTGGAAATATTCTTTTGGCAGACGAGGTTGAAATTAAAGAAACGGATGATGCTGGTACGGTGCATGATAAACTAATGAACCTTGGTGCTGCACTAATCGTTAAAACAGTCGCAGCTATTAAGCAGGGAACTGTAAATCCAATCCCCCAAAGCGGACTAATTCAAGAGTCTGAGATTAAACATGCGCCAAAGATTTTTAAGGAAGATTGTCAAATTGATTGGGATAAGGATAATAGCACCATTTACAATTTTATCCGTGGTATGAGCCCTTATCCGACAGCCTTTACGCACTTGGATAATAAAGTTCTGAAGGTATATAAAACGGAAAAAGAACTTGTTCCGCACAGTTACGAAGCAGGTAGTTTCATCAGCGATGGTAAGACTTACCTGAAAGTTGCAACCCTTGACGGATTTATTAAACTAAGAGAAATTCAGATTGAGGGAAAGAAACGGATGGATGTCGCAGATTTTCTTAGAGGGTATAAATCCGAAGAAACCATTATAGTTCCTTAAATTCCAAGATATCGCCCGGCTGACATTCTAATGCCCTGCAAATAGCATCCAAGGTACTCAATCGAATAGCTTTCGCTTTCTGATTTTTTATGATGGATAGATTTGATAAGGTTATTCCCACTTTGTCACTCAGTTCATTGAGTGACATTTTCTTTTTAGACATCATCTGGTCCAAGTGAATCATAATCGGCATACTATTTATATTTATTTCAGTTTCAAATTCAAAACAAAATGTTACTGAAAATGTTTTAGTTACTAGATAATAAATGGTGAGAAGTAAAGTTTAGATAGTAAGGAATGTAATATTATAATTGCGGTATTCGGGAGACTACAATATTTGGAATGATTTTTGTGAATAGTTTTACCTCAACTCACCACCGCTAAGTAACTCATTATGAGTTTATAATTTACAATTATATTAGAATTTAATGAAGAAATTTCGCTATGTTTGCGAACATTTCAGAATAGAAAGGTTTATATTATTAAATGAGACAGCTCAAAATTACGCAATCCATCACCAATCGTGAGTCCCAATCGTTAGATAAATACTTACATGAAATTGGAAAAGTAGATTTAATTTCAGCAGAAGAAGAAGTTATTCTAGCACAAAGAATCCGCGAAGGTGATCAAGTAGCATTAGAGAAATTAACAAAAACCAATCTTCGCTTTGTCGTTTCAGTTGCAAAACAATACCAGAATCAAGGTCTTACATTAGGTGACTTGATCAATGAGGGCAATTTAGGCTTAATTAAGGCAGCAAAACGCTTCGACGAAACTAAAGGATTTAAGTTTATCTCCTATGCGGTTTGGTGGATTCGTCAATCTATTCTTCAAGCAATTGCAGAGCAATCTCGTATCGTTCGTCTACCTTTAAACCAAGTAGGATCATTAAGCAAAATTAGTAAGGCCTTCTCGAAATTAGAGCAAGAATACGAACGTGAGCCATCACCAGAAGAGTTAGCAGATATCCTTGAAACAACCGTTGATAAGGTTTCTGATACATTAAGTAATTCTGGTCGCCACGTATCGATGGATGCTCCATTCGTGCAAGGAGAAGAAAACACATTACTTGACGTTTTAGAAAATAGCGACCCTGATACAGATAGTTCGTTAATTGATGAGTCATTATCTGAAGAGATTAAACGTTCGTTAGCAACATTAACCGAAAGAGAACGCGAAATTATCGTTCTGTTCTTTGGATTAGGATCTAATCATCAATTGTCACTTGAAGAAATCGGCGAAAAATTTAGCTTAACTAGAGAGCGCGTGCGTCAAATTAAAGATAAAGCTTTACAGCGACTACGCCACACTTCTAGAAGCAAAATTCTTAAATCGTATTTAGGATAGAAATTTTATTGAAAGCATAAGTGAAGCGCAATTTAAAAATTGCGCTTTTTTTTGTCCAATTTATATTGCTACAGATACAAAAAAAAATTGCCTTCACTACTAGCAAAGGCAACTCTTTAATCTTGATAAAAGAAAAATTATTTCTTGTGCAATTGTTCGTATAGATCAATTACTTTTTTCTGTAAATCAATTACTTCAGCTTCACGAGCCTGTAATCTCTTCTGTAATTCATTAACTTCATTTTGGATTTGTTTATCTTCTTCAGGATCTGAAGTAGATAAAAGCTGTACTAATGACAGTCCAAATAACTTTGAAATTTGGTTTAACCTAGAAAGATTAACATCTGTAATCCCTGTTTCAATCTTTGAAAACGCAGGAATCGAGATATCCAATCGCTTGGCTACATCCTCCTGACTCCAGCCCTTCTGGTGTCTAAGTAATCTAATTTTTTTTCCTAATGCATTCATGGGTAAAATGTAAAATATTTATTTATTAAGTAATTATCAAATTTAAACAAATAAAGTATATTTCAAAATGCCAATATTAAAATTTTAGAAAATTTTTATAAGTATCTTAAAAATTTCTTAAAAATTTGTCCGCAAAGCTTGACATATTTACCCCATTGTAATTGTTTGAACTCATAAATAGCAAATTGTAGCCTGTTGACTTAAAACCCTCTAAAAAACGCTCTAAATCAGCTATTTGTGTTATCACTTGGAATGATGGATGATTGAAAGCTTGAGTTAAATTTTCAATTGCATTATCCAATACTATATTTTTTTCCTTTAAAAGAGAAATATTCACAAAAACGGCTGCAAAATCAGACTCATTCATGCTGTTGGTGTACTCTTGAATCACATGACTATCGAGGCTATCGTATGCATTCAATTCAATTACCGTCACGAGCGCTTGATTCGGGAACTGCTCTTTCACCGCATGTATACTCGATCGTAATTTCGACGGCGTATGGGCGAAGTCCTGATAAACGACACTGCCATTCTGACTTGCGACAAATTCTAGATAGCGAATAGAACTCTTAAAATCTTGGATCGCATGATAGAACTCATCCCGCTTGACGCCTAACCATTCACAAACGGTAAAAGCTCCTGCTACATTGGAGAGATTATGTTTTCCAAAAATCTTTAAAGGAATACGATCTTCACCGTGGTTTAGATAGGTTACTCCTTTATTTATCGAATACTCCGGGAGCTTGTATCCATGACGGTTTATTTTGATATCCATCGTGCGCTCTACAATCGTTCTAGTGCGCTCATCGTCTTTATTATAGATTAGGGTGCCTTTCGGAACAATCGTTCTTATAAAGTCCTCAAATTGCTTGTAGTAAGCTTCTTCGCCAATGACCGTTTTAAAGTGATCCCACTCAACACCAGAAATCAAAGCAATATTAGGTTTGTATTCTAAGAACTTAGAATGCTTATCAACAGAGGATGCAAAATATTCATCGCCCTCGATGATGATCAGGTTGTGGTCAGGGTTTAGTTGTAATAAATCGTCAAATCCTTCCAACTGAGCACCAACCAAGTAGTCAAACGGCTTTCCGAGCTTCTTTAACACATGCATAATCATGCTTGTGATTGTCGTCTTACCGTAAGTGCCTGCTATTACCACCCGTATTTTATCGGCGCTTTGCTCATAAACGAATTCAGGAAATGAGTAAATTTTAAGTCCTAATTCCTGTGCCTTTTTCAACTCCGGATTTTCTTCCTCGGCATGCATCCCAAGAATGACCGCGTCAATATCCTCAGTAACTTTGTCGGGAAACCATCCTAGCTCTTTAGGAAGCAGACCAGCTTCAAGTAAATGAGATTTAGATGGCTCGACGATTTGATCGTCAGAACCACTTACTTGATGGCCTTGCTCGGCTAAGTTAATAGCCAAATTATGCATTATGCTTCCGCCAATGGCAATAAAATGAATACGCATTTAATTAGCTTTAGTAAACTTGGCTGCACACCAATTATCGAGAACTTTATTTTCCACATATTGGAAACCAACTGAATCGGCCTTTTGTTTGAGAATTTCCAAGTCTTCACCATCATAGAATCCAGACAGATACAGTTCCCCTCCATTTGCTAAACAGGTAGAATATGTTTCTAGTTGATCCAGCAAAATATTCCTGTTAATATTAGCAAGTATAGTATCAAAAGTCAAACCTTCGATAGCTTCCTTGGATCCCAATTTAGCGGCTATATTGTCAACATCATTTAATTGGATGTTCTCAATGACGCTGTCTACACAAATCGGGTCGTAATCCACAGCAAGCAATTGCTTTGCTCCTCTTTTCGAAGCAAGAATGGCTAAAATTCCTGTACCACAGCCCATGTCCAATACCTCTTTAGCATTGAAATCATTTTCTAAAATAAAAGAAAGCATCATGGAAGTCGTTTGGTGATGCCCCGTACCAAAGGACATTTTCGGATCTATGATAATCTGATAAGGGAACTCCGGACGATCTTCGTGAAATGTCGCACGGACATAGCATTTATTGTCTACAAGAATCGGATTGAAATTACTTTCCCATAGTTGATTCCAATTTTTCTCTTCAATTTCCTTTACCTGATAGTCTAAGTCAAATCCATCAACCTCACTTAGTAGTACAGATTCCAAAGCTTGAATATCTAAATTAGCAGAAGGGATATAGGCTTCAAAACCTCCATCAATATCTTCGAAAGTATCAAAACCAATTTCTGCTAATTCAGAAATTAGCAAATCCTTTTGCCAGTCTTCAATAGTTGAAGATGTAAAAGTAACTGCTGAGTATTTCATATATTATGCGTTAAATACACTAATAATTTGTAAGAAATCGCGAGATTTCAAAGATGCACCGCCAATTAGACCACCGTCAATATCCGGTTGTGAGAATAAACTTTGTGCATTGGATGGATTAGCACTTCCACCATAAAGAATAGTTGTGTCATCAGCAACAGCATCACCATACTTTTCAGCAACTGTTTTGCGGATAAAAGCATGCACCTCTTGCGCTTGCTCAGGGCTAGCCGTTAATCCTGTTCCAATTGCCCAAACTGGCTCGTAGGCTAAAACAACAGACTTAAACTGTTCTGGGCTTAAATGAAATAAACCTTTGCTTAGCTGCGTTTTGATGATATCGAAGAAAGAACCAGACTCGCGCTCTTCCTTTGTTTCGCCAATACAGAATATAGGTTTCAAATCATGTTTCAATGCTGCATCTACTTTTTCAGCTAATAACTCATCAGTTTCGCCGAAATAAGCTCTGCGTTCTGAGTGTCCTAAGATAACATAACTCGCGCCAGTAGATTTTACTTGAGAAGCTGATATCTCGCCTGTAAAAGCACCTGATTCCGCTTGATGAATATTCTGTGCACCTATTGCCACATTGGCTACAGGAGCGCTTAATTTAGCTAACGCCGGCAAATGAATAAAAGGACTACATACTACAACTTCTTGATTTCCTCTTACCTCATCTTTAACCATGTTCACAATTTCTGAGAAAAGGCTCACACCTTGCTCATAGTCCATGTTCATTTTCCAGTTTCCTGCTACGATGTTCTTACGCATAAATTATATATTAATGGTTGATTAATTGCACTCTTAAAGTTTCTGTGTCCTTGTAAACACGTTTTATAATTTCTTGATCTAATAAATGGTTTCCAGCTCCAACATCCTGCTTTCGTTGCAACATGTTGAAAAACCGATCCAACTGGTAGTCGCTGTACGTCTTGTCAGTTAACCAACTAAAATCTGGAACAAATTTGGGAATAAATTTCGACAATGCTATTTGAGCACCAACGCCAATCACCGTCCCAGTATTAAACGACGAATTGATAGCGGACATCGCGTAATCACCCATCATCAGACCACATTTTAGTTGCTTGCTATCTCGCATCTCACCGCTAAAATAGTCATATAATTTGACTGTGCTCCAGGTATTCTTCAAGTTCGAATTACTTGTTCCCGCTCCTAAATTGCAGCCTTCGCCAATTACCGAACATCCGAGATAGCCGTCATGACCTTTAGCGCTGTTCCCCCATAGAACAGCATTATTCACCTCACCTCCGATGGTGCTTCGAGGACCTATAGACACATTCTCATACAGTCGAGCTCCCATTTTCACTCGAGCTCTATCTCCAATTCCTACATAACCTCGTAGAAAACTGCCCTCCTCTAAGTTGGCATCCCTTCCAATGTAAATTGGCCCATTTAAGCTATTTAAACTGACGCCCTCAACCTGAGCACCTTCTTCGACAAAAATCCAATCACCAAAGACCATATTAACACCGCTCAGTTTTGCTGAACTCCTCCCTTTAGTCAGTAGATTAAAATCAAAAAGCAGTTGTTTTTTATTGTGCAGATAGATGTCCTCCGGATACTGAAGTTCATCTAAGGCAAAATCTACTGCCACCGGTTTAAGATCTAAAAAATTAAAGTCAGAACTGCTGGGAAGTGTTTCGGTTTTTGCAGCGACCCAAGCTCCTTGATGGTGCAGATATTCTCCGACAGAAAGTCTATCAATCGCTTCCAGCAGATGATCTGACGGTAGAATTGTCGCTTTTATAACCAGCTTATATGAAGTATCAGAAGTAACTAGCGGAAATGCGGCTTGTAAATAATCTATAGTCAAGTAGCTAACCTCACTTTGGAAGATCCTGCTCCACTTTTTATCTATCGTACAGATACCGACACGCAGATTTCCAACCGGCCGTACAGCACAAAAAGGCAACAATTGCCTACGCCATTCGGCATTGTCATATAATACGATAGAATAAGACATAAATTAAAATAAAATTACATAAAAAAACCCGATAAGCTAATGTTATCGGGATCTTCTTTAATTTCTTTTAGGAAATAAAACTTATTTCTTGTTGTAACGGCTACGGAATTTATCAATACGTCCTGCTGTATCAACTAATTTCATTTTTCCAGTGTAGAAAGGATGTGAAGTGTGAGAAATCTCTAATTTCACTAATGGATATTCAGTACCATCTTCCCAAGTAATGGTCTCTTTTGTGTCAACACAAGATTTAGTGATGAAAGCGTAGTCGTTAGACATGTCTTTGAAAACAACTAATCTGTAGTTCGATGGATGCAAATCTTTTTTCATTTTATCTTATGATTACTATATATTCAACAATTGAGGTGCAAAGATAATTTATTTTTTCATCAAATACAAAAAACCATAAAATTTCATTCCACATCGTGTTAATAAAATTCCTTTGCTTTTCTATCGCTGAGCACTCAACGTGCAAAAATTGCAAATTGCTTTGGATTTCGCAAGCGAAATAGCATATAAATCTCCTTTTTTTGCCTTCCCATATCAATTAAGTAGTTCTAATTTCCTACTTTTGCAGTCAATTTAAGTTCGAAAAACAACTTGCATGTTTTCCTTCGAAATTCCAAGAAGATTAAATTTTCTTATTGGCCTTTAAAAACAGACACATTTCAGAAAAAATGAGTATCGTATTATCAGAACAAGAACAACAACGCAGGCTAAACCTACAAGGGATGATCGACCTAGGAATCAACCCTTTTCCTGCAGAAGAATTTGTCGTTAATGCAACGGCAGAAGACATATTAGAAAACTACGAAAGAGATAAACTCAACTATAAGAACATTCAATTTGCAGGGCGTATCATGAGTCGTCGTGTAATGGGAAGTGCTTCTTTCATTGAATTACAAGACTCCACAGGGCGTATCCAGGCTTATGTAAAGCGTGATGACATCTGCCCTACCGAAGATAAAACCCTTTACAATACAGTATTCAAAAAACTTCTTGATATCGGTGATATTGTCGGTATTAGAGGATATGTATTCACGACGCAAACGGGCGAGATTAGTATACACGTCGAAGAGTTGAAAGTATTGACGAAGTCTTTACGCCCTCTTCCAATCGTAAAAGAAGCGGATGGTAAAACATTTGATGCCTTTACAGATCCAGAACAAAGATACCGCATGCGTTATGTGGATTTAATCGTAAATGCACAGAATAGAGAGATTTTTGTAAAACGTACGAAGCTCTATAATGCAATGCGCGAATATTTCAACAATGCAGGATATATGGAGGTTGAAACCCCTATCCTTCAATCAATTCCTGGTGGTGCTGCTGCACGTCCGTTTATTACACACCATAATGCGCTAGATATTCCATTGTATCTGAGAATTGCAAACGAACTCTACCTAAAGAGATTAATCGTTGGTGGCTTTGATGGTGTTTACGAGTTTTCTAAAAACTTCCGTAACGAAGGAATGGACCGTACGCATAATCCGGAGTTTACAGCCATGGAAATCTATGTTGCTTATAAAGACTACAACTGGATGATGGATTTCACCGAGAATCTTCTTGAGCACTGTGCATTAGCAGTAAACGGAACGACGCAAGCAACATTCAACGAACATAAGGTAGACTTCAAAGCGCCTTATCCTCGTGTTAGCATGACTGAGGCAATCAAACAATTCACAGGTTTTGATATTACCGGCAAGTCGGAAGACGAGATTCGTGAAGCTGCGAAAGGCATGGGAATCGCGGTAAATGAAACAATGGGTAAAGGTAAATTGATCGATGAGATCTTTGGCGAAAAGTGTGAAGGAAACTTCATCCAGCCAACGTTCATCACAGACTACCCTATCGAAATGTCGCCATTGACGAAAAAACACCGCGACAATCCAGAATTGACAGAGCGTTTCGAACTCATGGTATGTGGTAAGGAAATTGCAAATGCATACTCTGAGCTGAACGACCCAATCGATCAACGCGAAAGATTCGAAGATCAACTAAAACTTTCGGAAAAAGGAGATGATGAAGCGATGTTCATCGATCAGGATTTCCTACGTGCTTTGGAATATGGTATGCCTCCTACCTCAGGATTAGGAATCGGAATGGACAGACTAATCATGTTCTTGACGAATAACCCTTCGATTCAAGAAGTATTGTTCTTCCCTCAAATGCGTCCTGAAAAAGTAGCTAAGGTTGCGTCGGTAGCAGACTACGTAGCTTTAGGAATTCCAGAAGGATGGGTACCGGTACTTCAAAAAATGGGTTTCAATACCATAGAAGCATTAAAAGACGCCAATCCAAACAAGGTTTTCAATGACCTGGGCGGAATGCGTAAAAAAATGAAATTAGATATAGCTATGCCAACGAAGGACGAAGTCCTTGCTTGGTTTGCATAAATACTGCGCAGAACAGCTGCTGCAAAGTAAAGTTTCTGAATCAAGGTAATTATAAAGCCTCACAAATTGTGGGGCTTTTTTTGGTCCGCTTATTACGATCAATTAATCTCCGATTAAACGACCCTGCCTTCAAACAAAATAGGCGGTTTTAGACTTTTATCCATATCATCAACGAAAGGATATGATATGAAATACATGATCCCATTATTTCTCCTGAGCACAATCCTCGCCTGTGGCACCTCTTCAAATGGTCCAAAGAAACCTAAAATTGAAGGTAACTGGCGTTGGACAAAAACTACTGGAGGATTTGCTGGAACAACAACCACTCCGGAATCGACCGGCAAACAAATTCATCTTCAGATAACAAAAGACAGCATATTCACATATACAGATGGTGAACTGCAAAGAGCAATTGCCTACAACCTCCAATTAGGTAAAGTTATAGAATCGCAAAAAATGGAATGGTTGATCCATAACGGAGAGCATAAAACATCCGTTTATAGAAAAGACAGTTTACTTCTCATGAATGAACAATGCTATGATTGCTTTAATCAAACATTTGTGAAAATGAAAGAATAAAAAAAGGGCTGTCGTTTGACAGCCCTTATTATACCCGATTAATCGGTCAATTTTAATTGTTGCTATTTTGCAGGAGCATCTGGCAATAAGATAAACTTAAACAAGCGATCTTCTTTCAGATATTTGTTCGCCACATCTTTAACAGATTTAACAGTGACCTTGTCAAGATCATTTAAATAACGAGTTATATACGTTGGATCTTCGTTCAGTTGGTAAGCCGAAAGTAATTGACTCATCCAGAATCCGTTTTCTTTAAGACTCAATTCCAATTGACGTTTCTCCTCAATCTTGAATTTATCTAAATCAACTTGCGATGGTCCATTAGCTTTAATCTTCTTAAACTCATCTAAAGCTGAAGCAATTAATGATTGGTATTTATCAACGCTCGTTCCGAAGGAAACATGAATACTATAGCGAGGCTTAGGGTTTTTAGAGTATCCTGCGCGCGCACCAGTACCATAAACTCCACTCTCCTCTTCGCGCAAGCGCTCCAACAGACGAGTCGACAATACTTTCTCTAGCGCATCCATATTAACATTCTCCATGTCATTGTATGTATAGTCGCCATAGATCGATAGACGAACATTTGCTTTTGCCTCTTTCCCTTTATTTACAACAACGTCTTTACCTTTCGCAGGCTCGTAAATTCCTAAATCTTTAGCCGATTCTTTGCGCGAGGTTGTAGGTAGTGCAGCAAGATAGTTCTCCAAGTACGGTTTGATTTCGTCCTCTGTTACTGAACCAACGATGACGAAAGTAAAGTCTGAAGCGTCTGCAAATCTATCTTTGTAGATTTCCAAGGCACGCTCTTGATTTACCTTCTCTAACTCTTCTTTGCCATATGGCGTACGACGAATGTTGTTACCGTATAAGGCATTCATCGTAGCCTTTGAGTAAACGAAGTTAGGGTCATTGTCTCTATTCGCTAGCATGTTCAATTGCTTGCTAATGATACCTTGGAATACATCGCTTTCAATTCTAGGTTCCGTAAAATAACCATAGATCATTTCGAATGCCGTTTTCAGGCCTTCCTTATCTGTGCTTCCAGAGATACCTTCCGAACGCTCATTGATATACGGGCTAATGTTTACATCCTTGCCTGTTAAGTACTTTTGCAATTCGAACGTATTCAACTGTCCAATACCACTTGAATTGATTAGATTACCGGCAAATGATGCAGACATGTATTCAGCATCCGAATAAAGTGAAGTACCACCGGGACTGAATGCATTAATTAGAATCTCATCGTTCTTAAACGTCGTAGGTTTAAGAACAACTTTAACGCCATTGCTCAAAACAAACTCCTTCGTATTGATCTTATCGATAGATTTTTCCGACTTGATGCTTCCTTTCACCGGCTCTTTAGAAAGCATAGGTAAATCAGAAACTTTATCATCATAAGCCGTCAATTGTTCTTTATCCACATCACCAAACCAAGAATTTACAGTTTGCTCGTCAGGCAATTTATCTTTCTCTGCATCTGGTGCTAAGATTACAACATCACGGTTCGTGTCAACATAGTATTTTTGACCAATTGCTTCAACCTCTTTCAAAGTTAAGCTCGGCAATAATTGCTTAGTAATTTGATATTTATCTTCGTTACTTAAAGCGGGACCATCGTTCAAGAAATGATCAAGATAGGTATTTACATAACTATCAGACTTCTTTTTGCTGCGCTCGGTATAGGCTGTTTCATTGTTTTTATTCAATGCTGTAATAGCACGCTGAAACTCAGTAGCTGTAAATCCAAACTTGTCCACGCGGTCTAGCTCACGAACCAAAGATTTAAAGCCCTCTTCAAACTGTCCAGGCTTGGAAACGAAAAATGCCGAAAGGTTATCTAAACCTCCCATAAATTCACCAATATCAATTCCCCCTTGGATAAATGGAGGATTCGCAGATTGACTCAACTCGCCTAAACGAGAATTAATCATCTGGTTATATACCGCCTTCATCAACGAACGACGGTAGTCTCCTACTGTATTCACTTTATCTTCCGGATGTTTAATAAGAATCTGTCCGATCGTGTAGGTCATTTCAGGATCCGTCACTTTGATGAATTGATTTTTATTAAGCAAATCAATCTTATATTTCGTGCGCTCTTTCGATTTCGAATTTACACGCATGTCTGAAAACAAACGCTTGATTTCACTTTCAATATAAACAGGATCAACATCACCAACTACGATAATCGACTGTAAATCCGGACGATACCAATCTTGGTGAAACTGACGAATTACTTTAGGATCAAAGTTCATCACGACCTCTTCTGTACCGATCGGTAAGCGGTCGGCATAGCGAGAACCATTTACTAACACTTTCAAGAACTGATCGCGCATGCGCTGCATAGCGCCACGGCCACCACGCATCTCTTCCATGATGATACCACGTTCTTTATTGATTTCGCTATCTTCTAACATCGCATCCTGGGCCCAATCGCGCATTACTTGAAGACCATTCTTCAACAATTCAGGATCATCCGATGGAATTGGGAGCTGGTAAACTGTCTCATCAAATCCAGTGTATGCATTTAAATCTGATCCAAAGCGAACACCTGCTTTTTGCAAATAATCAACTAATTCATTTTTTGGAAAATGCTTTAGTCCGTTAAAGTTCATGTGTTCCAAGAAATGTGCTAGTCCTAACTCTTTCTCAGTTTCTACGATAGAACCGACCTTGACCGCTAAATACATCGTCACGCGTTTCTCCGGCTCGACGTTTTTACGTATATAATACTGAAAACCATTTTTCAATGTTCCAGTTTTAACCTCATTGTCGAAAGGAAGCTTAGTATCCCATTTCAGGGAGTCTTTTTGAAGTATGACTTTCGCCTCTGTGATTAAGGGACTTGACTCATAAGCCGTTGCAACTTCCGCAGTAAAAGGCAACAAAAAGGCCAGAGCCAATGGTTTTAAAATTTTCATAAAAATAATTTATCTGAATGGTTACTGATTTTTACCGAGACCAATCTACGACAATTTATTTAGTATTAAAACAACATTAATATCATTCAGAATAAATTACATATATTTAACACATGAATTGGGATACCGTAAATAGAGACTTTAAACGCTACTTACTCTTAGAACGCGGTTTAGCTGAAAACAGCATAGAAGCCTACCAGAACGACGTTCTGAAACTCCAGCATTATTGCGAATTACACGAAATAACAATCCCTCAGATTACAACAAAAGAGTTACAAAACTTTTTACTGTGGATTAACGAATTTTCCATTTCAACCTACTCACAAGCGCGCATACTCTCCGGAATTAAAACCTTTTTCAAATTCTTGCAAATCGAGTATGATTACCAAACTAATCCCGCTGAGCTTATCGAAGCACCACGCATAACACGCAAGCTACCTTCGGTACTTTCAATCGAAGAAATCGATCGATTAATTGCCGCTATTGATTTATCTAGTCCCGAGGGAATGCGGAATAAGGCGATCCTCGAGGTCCTTTATGGTTGTGGCTTACGCGTTTCTGAACTATGCAACCTCAAGCGTTCTAACCTTTTCTTAGATGTAGAGTTTATTAAGGTTGAGGGAAAAGGTAATAAGGAGCGTCTGATTCCAATTGGACAACAGGCAATCCAATATCTGAAAATATACTTAAATGAGGTCAGAGTACATTCTCCCGTCAAAGCAGGCCATGAGGATTACGTGTTCTTAAACCGACGAGGTGCCGCCCTATCCCGCGTAATGATCTACATCATCATTAAAGATCTCGCCACAAAAATCAATCTGCAGAAAGAAATTAGTCCGCATACCTTCCGTCATAGCTTTGCTTCTCATTTGGTAGAAGGAGGAGCTGATTTACGCGCCGTGCAAGATATGTTGGGACATGAAAGTATTACCACTACGGAAATCTATACACATATCGATAAAGACTATCTGCAAAGTGTCATAACCCAATACCATCCTCGCTCTTAATGCAACTTTGTATATTTTAATTTGCAACTAGATTGCATTTGCTGTACATTTGCAGCGTGATAAACATCATTAGACATTTCCGAACATCGATAGCCAGCCTCTGGTTGCTCGTTCTGTCTATGTCTTTTGGTTTTATGCTTGCTCATCAACATGAGCATTCACATGAACATGCCGAGCATTGCCATCATCATTCTCCATCAGATGAGCATGCAGACCATCAGCATGATGATTGTACATACTGTTTTCTATATTATCATCAACTCATCTCGCAATCTCCTACGTATTCATGGGAAAGTAATCCTGGAGAATTCGAGAAAAAGGTAAGTTTATCAACAGACTTGCCGTCACAGGTAATTATTAAACGGTATTTCTCAAAAGGCTTAAGAGCACCCCCTGCTTCGGAAAATAGCTAACGAGTAATCACAAAATCCATTAAAGTTTAATGTAATCTTACATGTCAAAATACCTTTTGACTGTGTTTGCCATCCTGATTTCTATATCAGGCGGAGCACAGACAAATACATCGGCCATCTTACGTGGCTTGGTCGCTGATGAGAATCATCAACCACTATCTAATGCAACAGTAAGTCTTACGGACGCCGACAGACCGACAAAATCTAATCATGAAGGATCTTTTTCTATCGGAGGTTTAGATCCGAAGAAAACCTATAGACTTAAAATAAGTGCATTAGGCTTTCATGACTATACCCAACGGATCAATCTTTCGAAAGATAGTGTTCTGCATATTCACCTGGTTCAGAAAACAACTGAATTGGATAGTGTGACCGTTCAAGCAAGTCAACAAGAACAAGTTTCTGCCGTACAGCATAAGCTTAATCAAAAACAAATTGAAGAAAGCAAAGGCAAACTTGCCGCAGAAGTATTTTCAAATCTTGCGGGGGTCACTTTATTAAAAACCGGACAGACAATCGCCAAACCAATCATCAATGGTTTACACAGCAGTAGGATCCTATTATTGAATCAAGGCGTAAAACTGGAAAGCCAACAATGGGGTGCCGAACATGCTCCGGAATTGGATGCTTTCTCAGCCGATCAATTCGAGGTTATTAAGGGTGCACAGGCCGTAAGATACGGTGCAGATGCATTAGGCGGTGTACTGATTGCTAAATCCGAACCTATTAACCCCGAACTTCTGCAAGGGCGTATAGATCTAATCGGACAGAGTAACGGCAGAGGCGGTTCGCTTAATGCGGAAATTGAAGGCGGAATCGCTGCAATCCCCAATCTTGCCTGGCGTTTGCAAACATCCGGTAAGAGACTCGGAAACAGCAAAACAGCAGACTACTATTTAGGAAATACCGGCGCTGAGGAATTAAATTGGAGCACAGCATTGCAATATCAAAAAAACAATCACAAATGGGATGTCTTCTATTCGCGATTTGCGACTCAAATAGGTATTTTCTATGGCGCCCATATTGGAACAATCGATGATATTTTTGCAAGAATAGAGCATGGAAAGCCTTTAGAGGATTACGGATTTACATATGATATCGCAGCACCTAAACAAAAGGTAGATCATCAGCTGGCAAGACTAAAATACCAATACCAATTTCAGAACGAATGGAAATTGGATGCACAGTATTCCTGGCAGAGAAATCATCGTAAGGAATTCGATATGCGTCGAGCAGTTGCAGATGATGTACCAATGTCGGATATGTTATTGTCGACCCAACAGCTCGAAATACTTATGAAACGCAAGCAGCATTCATTTGGTATATCTGCTGTTAGCCAAGTAAACAACAATGTAGAAGGAACAGGAACGACGCCAATTATTCCAAATTATGATAGCTACGGATTTGGAGTTTTTGGAATTCACGAATTTGCTTTCAATAAAATCAACCTAGAAGCAGGCTGGCGTTATGATTTCAAGCACTTTGATGCTGCTGGATATCGTTATCAGTACACGGAACAAACCGGAAGTACCCCTCAACAATATCTGATGGAGGACGTTCGCGATTTCCACAATGTATCGGGTTCCTTAGGTCTTCGCTATACCATTGATCAACAGTGGACTTTCAAATCAAATATCGGGTTAGCTTGGCGTGCTCCAACAGCAAATGAACTATATAGCGACGGAGTGCATCATGGCGCAGGGATCTATGAAATAGGAAACTTGAATCTTGAAGCAGAGCAAGGCTATAAATGGGTCAACTCTATCAGTAGACGAGCGGACAACTGGAATATTGACATCGATGGATTTGTACAATACATTTCGAACTATATCTACGCAACGCCAAACCCGGACTCTGTTCGTCAAACTATTCGTGGAACATTTCCGGTGTTTAGCTACGAACAGCACAACAGCCTTTTTTATGGCGTCGATCTTAATGCGAACTGGAAAATAAACCAACTTTTCGATTATCAGCTGCAAGGCAGTTTGGTTAGAGCGAAAAATACAAGTTTGGATACTTACCTCCCTTATATTCCATCCGATAGGCTTTCACATGCTTTTCAATGGACTATCGACACAGAAAGTACAACCTATTTGAAGCTAACACATGAATTCATCGCTAAGCAGAATCGCTATGCTGAAGGAACTGACTTTATTGCTCCACCAGCAGCATATCACCTATTCCACTTGCATGCCAGCAGAACTTTTCAAATACAAAATAACAAATTAACAAGCTCGTTAGCTGTAGAAAACTTATTAAATACCGAGTACAAAGACTATATGGATCGATTCCGCTATTATGCGCATCGTCCAGGAAGAAACATCAAATTATCAATTAGTTATAAATTTTAAAAATAAAACTTAATACCATGAAAATCAGTAAATATATCGCATCTGCTATTATCGCTTTAATAACTTTAAATTCTTGCTCCAAAGATGATCCGATCCCTGTGGTTGATCAGGAAGAAGTAGGATCAGCAAGATTAGTTTTTACAGAAGTGGAAGTAGAAGCACACGGAGATCATTTTCATTACAATGACTTCGCCGGACAAGAAAAAGATAGTATCGTCTTCGAGGGCGAGCAATTCCTTCCTCCAGTTGGAGCACACATGCACCTTGAAGTAGGCAAAACTTACCGTTTTGAATTAAGAGTATTTGATTTTGCTGGCCGTCAAAGCCAAAAAACATTCATCGATCGTGACGACCAACACTTCGCATTCTGGATCGGAGCGCCTGCAGACGCATTAAAAATTATCTACGCCGATAAGAAAGAAGATAAAACAAAAGTGAAGGTTGGAACTGTAGGCTATATCACCGTGTTGAAAGCAAGCGAGTCGTTCAACTGGCGTTATATCATGCGTCATTTAAACCCTAAAGTGAAGGAAAGTATAGATGTCGAGAAAGACATTCAAAATAAAGATTTCGCTAAATTCGGCGGTGCAAATGATATTGATGTGAAGTTTGAAACGCATCTAGTAGCTGATGACCACAGCGGGCATGGTCATTAAGCTCAATTAAGGCAATTAAAAATCAATAGGTTGCCGAATTCGGTAGCCTATTGTTGTGTAAAACTCAAAAATTATATTATTTTTGGCTTGCCGCCTGCGTAGTTCAATGGATAGAATATCAGATTCCGGTTCTGACGATGTGGGTTCGAATCTCGCCGCGGGCACTAAAGAAAGGACTTTCCAAAACGGAAAGTCCTTTTTATATTTTCAATTTCATCTAATCCTTACTTTTCTCTACTACCGGTCTAATTTGAAACTCCCGCTCCCATTTTTCCAATCTATTGTTCCGAAATTGAAATAGATAGAATTCGTCGTCATAAGGAAAGTTCCGATAAGAGATAACTTCCAAGGTATCTTGATCGACAACCCCTTTTTTAGAAATGGTGTACTCCTGCCCTAAAATGCCGGAAACTTCAGATTTGCTCATGCCTAGATCAAGCCTCTTCATCTTTTCATTATTCATTACCGAAAATTGATAAGCAGAACAAGAACCCAGCAAAATAAACGCTAAACTGGCGCAAAAAACGATTTGAAACTTCATAATATAGAATTGAATAATAGATTATTTTATCGTTTGACTCTTCGCAGTTCATTAAGTTTAAAATAGTAGTTAGTAGTTAGTAGTTAGTATTAAGACCTAGGGCGGGATAGTAGACACTAAAGCTGTCTTTGAACCAGAAAAGGAAGGATTTAAAGATAAGCAGGAACAAGCACGTTTATCATTTTCTTTTTAACGTTCGTCTGAACCAGGAAAGGAAGGATACAAGGATAAACAGGATCCTGACAATCCTTAAATCCTTCCTTTCCTGGTTCAAAACAAATTTTTCCTTCCTAAATGAAGGTCCCAAACAACACTCTTGAATCTAAAACCTACCCTCTAAAACCAAAAAAAGAGCGCTACTTCCGCAACGCTCTTATATCTAATGTCTAAATCTAATGTCTAAACTTAAACCACAATATTAATAATCTTACCTTTCACGAAGATAATCTTCTTAACAGGCTTTCCGTCGATATACTTCTGTACATCGGCATTCTCCTTAAGGATAGCCTCCACTGCAGATTGGTCAAGGTCTAAGGCAAGTGGAAGATTCATCTTCATTTTACCATTGATCGAGACAGGATAAGCGAATTCACTCTCTACTAGGTACTCTGGGTTGAATTTAGGATATTCCGCATATGAAATTGTTCCAGGCGCATTTCCTAATAAGCTCCAAAGTTCCTCAGTGATATGTGGTGCATAGGACTCCAAAACAATAATCAAGTCTTGAAGAATTTTTCGCTTATTACATTTTAAATCCGTTAACTCATTCACACAGATCATGAATGCAGATACTGAGGTATTAAAAGAAAAACGCTCGATATCCTCCTCTACCTTTTTGATGATCTTATGTAATGCTTTATATTCCGCTTTGCTAGGCTCCTCATCCGATACTTGGAAGTTACCTTCTGCATCATGGAACAAGCGCCATACCTTACGTAAAAATTTATATACCCCTTCTATCCCATTGGTATTCCATGGTTTTGCTTGCTCCAAAGGACCTAAAAACATCTCATACAAACGCAGCGTATCCGCACCATATTGACTAATGATATCATCTGGATTGACTACGTTGAATTTTGATTTCGACATCTTTTCTACTTCAGTACCGCAAATGTACTTGCCGTTTTCTAAGATAAACTCAGCCTTAGCAAAGTCAGGTCTAAATTCTTTGAACTTTTCTAAATCAAGTACATCGTTGTGAACAATATTTACATCCACATGCAATGGTACCGTGTTATACTGATCTTTTAAACCTAAAGACACAAATGTATTCGTTCCGCGACCTTCATCATCTAATAAGCGATATACGAAGTTCGAACGTCCTTGAATCATGCCTTGGTTGATTAATTTCTTGAAAGGCTCCTCCTCATTGTGATAGCCCATATCTTTCAAGAACTTATTCCAGAAGCGTGAGTACAATAAGTGACCCGTAGCATGCTCAGAACCACCAATATATAAGTCAACAGCTTTCCAATATTCTACGGCATCCGGCGAAGCAAACTGATGCTCATTTTTAGGATCCATATAACGGAACCAGTACCATGAAGAACCCGCCCAGCCTGGCATCGTACTCAATTCGTACTCGTATTCATCCTGATACTTCCAGCCCTCGGCGCGACCTAAAGGAGGCTCTCCAGTCTCCGTAGGCAAATACTTATCTACCTCAGGAAGCAATAATGGAAGTTCCTCTTCTTTGATCAAATAAGGAAGATTGTTTTTGAAATATACCGGAACCGGTTCCCCCCAATAACGCTGACGACCAAAAATCGCATCACGCATACGGAAGTTTATTTTCGCTTTTCCCAATTTTAAGGACTCTAAGCGTTCGATCAAGGCAGGTACTGCCTCTTGATACGTCATGCCATTGATAAAATCAGAATTGATGTATTTTCCATCCTTATTCGGATCCGCTGCTTCTGAAATATCTTGTGAATCAGAAATAGGGATGATAGGCAAGTTGAAATGCTTCGCAAATAGGTAATCACGTTGATCGCCCGATGGAACAGCCATAACAGCGCCCGTACCATAACTTGCTAATACATAGTCAGCAATCCATATTTGTACATCCTCACCGGTGATTGGATGCTTCGCATAAGAACCCGTAAATGCGCCAGATACGGTTTTCGCATCAGCCATACGATCAAGCTCCGATTTCTTCGAAGTCTTTTCTATATATGATTCAACTTCAGAACGTTGTTCATCTGTAGTTAAAGAGGAAACTAACTCATGCTCGGGAGCTAAAACAACGAAGCTAACACCAAAAATGGTGTCAACACGTGTCGTGAACACTTCGATATTCTCATTTAGCTGAGGCACTGGGAATTTAACACTTGCCCCTACGGATTTACCGATCCAGTTACGTTGCATTTCCACCAATGGTTCCGGCCAATCGATGGTATCCAATCCTCTTAACAAACGGTCTGCATACGCAGTAATGCGCATAGACCATTGCATCATTTTCTTCTGCTCTACAGGAAACCCGCCACGCTCGGAAACTCCATTAATTACCTCATCGTTCGCCAACACCGTTCCTAAAGCCGGACACCAGTTCACGGTACTTTCACGCAAGTAAGCTAAACGGTATTTCAATAATTCCGTCTGTTGCTCCTCTTCAGAAAATGCATTCCATTCCTCTGCTGTAAAAGATAATACATCCTCATCGGACTCCGCAAATATGCCTTCAGAACCCTTAGTTTGAAAATGTTCCTTCAACGAAGCGATAGACTCCGCTTTGTCGCTTGTTTTATTGTACCAAGCATCGAAAGCTTGCATAAAAATCCATTGTGTCCAACGGTAATAGTCTGGATTGGAAGTGCGGACCTCGCGGCTCCAATCAAAAGAGAAACCAATATTATCTAATTGCTCACGATAGCGTTGGATATTTGTTTCTGTGGTAATCGCTGGATGTTGACCAGTCTGAATCGCATATTGTTCAGCAGGCAAACCGAAGGAATCATACCCCATCGGGTGCAGCACATTGAAACCTTTAAGGCGTTTATAACGTGAAAAAATATCTGAAGCAATGTAGCCAAGTGGGTGCCCTACGTGCAATCCCGCTCCGGAAGGATAAGGAAACATGTCA
This sequence comes from Sphingobacterium sp. UBA2700, assembly GCA_002354335.1. Taxonomy (GTDB): domain Bacteria; phylum Bacteroidota; class Bacteroidia; order Sphingobacteriales; family Sphingobacteriaceae; genus Sphingobacterium. The sequence goes on from DELI01000020.1 coordinate 45,556, forward strand.
AGAACATAATATTTAGGCTTTTCTGTAGACTCCTCTGTTTTAAAGGTTTGATGGTCTGCCCAATACTTTTGCCACTTTTGCTCAATAGATTGATGATTATACTCCATGATTGTATGTAAGAAATATATAAGAGATGCGAAAATAGCGATTTTAGCCTAATAAAGCACAAAAGTTTTTTATTCTATACAATAAATTCTGATATTCGTTGTTAGAATTTAAGTGAAGGGAAATTATTCGTATCAGGGAATGCTTAATGCTTTTATTACATTAACTATTCTAGGTATGCCATGAATTATGTACTTTCGCATCAGTAAATTAAAACTACTATATGTCAGTGATCGAACAGGGTTCACCAAGAAAAAAAACAAAATCGGTATATGTTTCTACAGTAATCAGTATTGCACTCGTGCTATTGATGACTGGTCTTTTAGGATTAATACTCGTCCATGCCAAAAACCTCTCCCGTTACGTTAAAGAAAACATCGTATTAAATGTTATCGTGAATGATAATGTAAGCGAGGGTGATGTATTGACGCTACAGAAAGACTTAGAAAAAGACCCTTATGTACTTCGCTCGGAGTATGTGAGCAAGGAACTTGCGGCAAAGAATTTGAAAGAAGACCTAGGCGAAGACTTCGTTGAATACCTGGGGCACAACCCACTCCTTCCATCGGTTGATATCTACTTAAAGGAACAGTACGCGAATAGCGACAGCATTCAAACCTTTATTGATAAAGTAGGTAAAAACAGTCGTATTAAAGAGGTTGTCTATCAAGAGTCCTTGATCGATATGGTGAACAAGAACATCCGTATCATCAGTATTGTTATTCTAGCTTTTACCGCTATCCTTTTGATTATCGCAGTGGCATTGATCAATCACACCATCCGATTAGCGATTTACTCGCAGCGCTTCTTGATCAAGAGTATGCAGCTTATTGGTGCAACCAAGAATTTCATCCGTCGTCCTTACATCATGTATGGAATTGCGCATGGACTGATCGGTTCTTTAATCGCTATTCTTCTTTTAGTGATCACCCTGCATTTTGCGCAAAAGCAAATCCCAGAATTAGTAATCCTACGCAACTGGTATGAGTTTGCTGTTATCTTCGTATTCGTTATTGCATTAGGAATTCTAATTGCCGCAGCGAGCACTTATTTTGCTGTTACGAAGTACTTACGTGCAAAATCAGCTAGTCTATACCGATAATATCAATTGTTAATCTTCATATAATGAGCCAAACAGTTAAGAAAAAAGTAAACAACACAGAAGCTGCTAAAGGGCAGTTTGTATTCCAAAAAATAAACTATCAATTATTTATCCTTGCCATTGTTGTAGTAGCAATAGGTTTTATTTTAATGATGGGTACCGAAGATATCTATAGCTTTACCAAAATTACGCTTGCTCCACTTGTGGTTGTATTGGGTTTTGCTTTAGGATTTGTAGCTATTCTTTATAAACCTAAAAACAACAAAGCAAACTAAAAAGGATGAATTATTTTGAAGCCATTATCCTTGCTATCGTTGAAGGATTAACCGAATACTTACCTATTTCGTCAACCGCCCATATGGGCTTTACTGCCGCCCTTATGGGGATGGATGAAAGCGAATACTTAAAGATGTTCCAGGTGTCTATACAGTTTGGGGCCATTCTTTCCATTGTCGTGTTATACTGGAGGAAGTTTTTCGACCTGAAGAATCTAAATTTATACCTAAAGCTAGCAATCGCCGTGATACCAGCATTAGTATTAGGCAAGCTATTCGATGATAAAATCGAAGCTGTATTAGGCAATCAGGTTGCTATATCCGCGGTATTAGTATTAGGCGGTGTAATATTATTATTCGTTGACAAATGGTTCAAGAACCCGACAATTACCGATGAAAAGCAAATCCCTATCAAAAAAGCATTAATCATTGGTTTTTGGCAATGTTTAGCCATGATGCCCGGCACATCACGTTCTGCAGCATCCATCATTGGTGGTCTTACGCAGGGCTTAGATCGTAAAGCAGCAGCAGAGTTCTCTTTCTTCCTTGCTGTACCGACCATGCTCGCCGTGACAGTTTACTCCATCTTTGTAAAAACATGGGGTGAGGGAACTGCGCAAGCGCAAAAAGGCTATGAAATGATTATGGCAAGCAATGAGAATATCATCGTATTCATTATTGGAAATGTAGTCGCCTTCGTTGTAGCGATGATTGCCGTAAAAACATTTATCAGCGTATTGACCAAATACGGTTTTAAATTCTGGGGATGGTATAGAATCATCATTGGTATTTTTCTATTGGTATTCTTTTGGAACCAACAATAAAATTTAACAATTAAAATGTACAGGATAGCCGCTAAGTAGCGGCTATTGTTGTTTTGGTCTGTATAGGTCTGTATAAGTGCTTCCCAAGCTTGAAATGCTGAGCAAATCTAAATTCCTACCCTAACAATCGCGGATCCTGACATACAAGCCACAATTAAATCAAATACATCCGAATAATATTCTTATTTTTGCAGAAAATTTAAAGTTTCCTAAACGAAAATTGTCATTATACGAATATCCAAATACGACAACAAACAATAAGATAGTCAGGAAGCTCATCAATAAACGGAATGGAGAACACGAGTAAGTTAAACGAGCATACGGATTTTAATTTTGCACAAGGAGAATTGTTGTTGATCGACAAACCCCTCACCTGGACAAGCTTCGACGTTGTCGGAAAATTAAGAAACAGCTTGAAACCATTAAAATTGAAAGTTGGCCATGCCGGAACACTCGACCCCTTAGCCACAGGTTTGTTGATTGTTTGTACCGGGAAGATGACCAAACAAATTGACACTTTTCAAGCCGAGGATAAGGAATATATCGGTACCTTTACTATTGGAGCGACCACACCGTCGTATGACCTGGAAACCGAAATTGAAAACACTTCAGATATCAGCCACATAAGCGAACAGCAAGTTCATGAAGTTGCGGCGACTTTTCTTGGCGAACAGGAACAGTATCCGCCGGCACACTCCGCAATTAAGATAGGTGGAGAACGCGTTTATGAGAAAGCTCGTCGTGGCGAAGAAGTTGAACTGAAGGCTAGAAAGGTAAGTATCTCCGCATTTGAAGTTGTCAATGTAGAGCTTCCCATCGTACATTTTAGGATAAGATGTAGCAAAGGCACATACATCCGATCCATTGCCAATGACTTTGGAGAGAAATTGGGCGTAGGAGCGCATCTATCCAGTCTGCGAAGAACAAAAAGTGGAGACTTCGACGTTAATAATGCATGGGAGCTGACGGAATTGATAGCGATCATTCAGAAAAACAAAAGCTTAGAATTACACAAATAAGAAGCATATATCATAACATGAAAATATATAGAAATCTGGACGAATTCGAACCATTGGATTTTGCCATTGTCACCATTGGCACATTCGATGGAGTTCACGTCGGCCACCAAAAGATTCTAAACAAAATAACGGAGTTAGCGAAGCATAACACCGGCGAAACGGTCCTATTGACCTTCTACCCTCACCCCCGTTTAATCATCAATCCTGACGACGATTCTTTACGTCTGATCAACGATATCGAAGAGAAGGTAGAGCAATTAGCTTTAGCAGGAATCGATCACCTTATTATTACGCCATTCACACGAGACTTTTCTAATCAGACTCCGGAGGAATATATCTCCAATGTATTGGTCAATAAAATCGGCTGTAAAAAAATCGTTATTGGATATGACCATCACTTTGGAAAAGATCGTAAAGGAACCATTAAGGAGTTGATCCACTATGCGAGCATCTTTGATTATACGGTAGAGGAGATTCCAGAACAGGATATCGAGGATGTCGCAGTATCATCAACCAGAATTCGCGAGTCCCTGATCAAAGGTGATATCGACACAGCGAACAAATATTTAGGCTATCCATTCGAATTAACAGGAACTGTTATCCGTGGCGATCAAATCGGTAGAGAAATAGGTTTCCCTACTGCGAACCTGCATATCCATGAAAGCCATAAGCTCATCCCTGCATACGGTATTTATGCCGTGGAAGTGGAAGTATACCCTAGAGCGGCGGATATCGGTACAGGCGAGTATTATCAGCCGGAACCCGAACGTATTGCAAAAGGAATGTGCTATATCGGCACAAGACCAACCGTTGATGGCATGAATAGAAAGATTGAAGTTAACCTGTTAGACTTTAACGACGATCTATACAGCAAGAGCCTACGCGTAAAATTCTTATCTTTTATTCGTCATGACCAATGGTTTGAAAGCTTAGATCTGATGAAAGATCAGATCAAGAAAGACGAAGACGCTATTCGAAACTATTTTCAACAAGTATAATCAATAAAAAAGCATCGGTAGAGAACCGATGCTTTTTTTGCACATTAGAATAACTGCGTAGCGGAAAACTCAATCTTTATCGCAGCAAGGAATTCAGATATTCTTCTCCTATCGGACTGGCAACAGGATATTTCCCTTTATGTTCCTTTTTCATATCTGCATCTTCCTCCATCGCACTGCTTGCAGTAATAGGAGTCATAAAGTAATCATTCGCTTTCTTTAGATGTTTATAATAAATATTAAACAGCGTATCGGATATATGTATGTCCTTGCCCGAGGAAATTCTTAAGACATATTGATTATCGACAATATCGACATTCGAATAGATTCGATAAATTACCGCTTTAATATTGCGCATTGCTTCATCAGGAATTGTTTTGATTCCCGTCGCATAGTCGATATCGTTAAAATATTTCATATCGACCTCAATATATTGATTGCTTTTCGCCAACAACGCTAAATCTTGTTGCTCAGGTTCGGAAGTTTGACATGCCATTAAAACCAAGATTAATGGCACATAAATTATGTTCTTAATATTTTTCATGCTAAAGTTTTTTAATAGTAACATTTGCAACTGGGGAAATCGACACAACATGATACCCATAACCTATTGGGGCATGGCCGAATTTAGAATCTAAAAATTCTCTTTTACTTAACGGAGCTATAATTCTATCTTTACCCATCTTTTCCTTTTTGAAAGGGATACTTTTTATCGACAGATGAACAGGTAAAATGTTATTATTAAACACACCGACCTTCAAGGTTTGACCGCTAAGAAAGACTATTCTCTTTTGAGTAGTTGGTGGTTTAATAAATGCATAGACCGTTTTTGCCTTTCTTTGCATTACTTTTATTTCTTCGCATTCCTTATCTATGCCAACCATAAAACCAGGCTTGCAAGTACAACCTGTATAACACCCACCCTCGTTATAAGGGATACAAAGCATAAAAATCGAATTCGGAGGACATGGAATGATTTGCGTTTTTGACTTATTCGGCAACATTGAAATTAGAATCAAAACAACAACTGCTCTTTTGTTAATAATTTTTCTCATAACTATTATAGATTGGTTACATATGTGAAATTAGATAATTTTATTCGAATGTGATACAATAAAAATATTAATTTTTACTTATTAGTAATATCAAATTTTCATAACGACATTTTATTTCCCCAAAAGACAGTCGAAACCTCATCTTTCCATTCTTTTGTTAACAAAAAAAATTCCGTAATAAATCATCGACTGTAACATGGGAACTGTTCAGGCTTCTCCTTTTGTATTGGGTTTGAAATTGGCTTAAAAGGGAACTAGTATTTAGTAGTAAGAATTTAGTATTAAGACCTAGGGCGTCTTATTAAGGATTGTTTATTTTGATTTGAGAGTAGATGGGAATTGCTGAAATTCTTTGTTTATTTTTTTTCAGCACTACCCTAAAAGAAAAAGAGGTTACCAGTAATAGACAACCTCTTTTTATATATCTCTCAAAACCATTAATTGTACCAATGTACACTCGTGTGGTGATGTCTTCCGTTATTGCCGCGATTGCCGTTATTTCCCTTCTTGCCTTTATATTTCTTCTGTTGTCCTGGAGCAAACTGTCTTGCAGATTTTTTACCGTAAATCTTTTTTGCTTGCCCTGGAGGCATTCCGTGTGGGTGATGTCTGTGGCTGTAACAAGACGCTGCCGTTAGAGCTAACATAACCACCATTATTAATCCAATTATCCGTTTCATAAGCATATGTTCTATTAATCTATTTGATGTTACCAAATATTCTGCCATTTATTGCAAGTATTTGGTAGATTCTTATTTTAATAGACATCCTAACCGCGAAAAGGATTAATCTTCTAGCAATTGATATAAAGCATGAATTTTCTCTTTTGGTAAAATCAAGTAGCCGTGCAGTTGCATTGTTTGCTGATCCCTTGCGCGCCCTTCCAACTTTACCTTTTGCCAGCGATCAAAGAATGGTAGCCAGCTAAAATGTCTGGTCACCGAAGGCGCTTTTGAATAGTTGAGATTAAAAACGAGTTTTGCTTTATCGAAACTAGCATCTGTAGCGATTTCCTTTCCAGTGAACAAACTGATCAAATCAGCCTGGTTCGATTTATTGAATTTATAAAAAAGTTTCTCAGGCAGATATCCAAGCAGATGTGGAGATGCTTTTAAGCGTAACAACAGATTCGGAGCATCTATCTCCTGAAGCTGTACCACTTCTTTCATCTCGAAATTATCATCATATTCGTAGGAAACAATGCTCTCCTGCTGCTTAACATCTTGAGCGAGCCATTGTAAATCTACATATCCTCCATAATACTGATAAATGCTATCCACAGGCACATTCAAGCGATGCAATAAACTATCCTGCGCTTTTATCCATTCACTTAAGTCGGCATCTAGATAAGCACTCACAACCGCGTTGGGTAAAGGTTTTAGTTGTTTTGGAGCTTCCGATAAACGCCATTTATCAGATTTCAGCAAGCCATCCACATGAACACTGCCATTTAGGAAGTCAAAGGTAAACCAGTTTTTCTCCGCATTTGACCAAAGAATATCACCCTTTCGATCTTCGCTATGTTGCTTTGACCAGTTTAGTGCATTTACCCAAGTGCTTTGGCTATCTTGCAGTAAAGCTCTTAGCTTAGGCGCCTGATCAGTACTGTCTCTACCGATAGAAAACACTATTCGCTGATCGTTCATCAGTAAGGCGAAGTTTTTCTTTTGAAAATAGGAGAATCCACCCTCTACAGCGGTCGAAACTAAATCTAAATCAATCTGCATGTTCGATTTTAAAAATCGTTTAAAACGCCGCACATCGCTTATTCGTTGAACCGTGTAATAAAGATCAGATGCTTCCTTATCCGAAAATAGAAATAAGGTAGATGGGATGGCGAGACCTGTCTCCCAAGCCTTGGGCTTCCTAACGCCTGAGCTATCACGCTTACCAAAGAAATAAGAATTCGGGTTACTGATTGCATTGCCCATTAGTTCTGATACCAAGCCATCAACATTTATCTGTATCAAAGCTTCGGTGTTCGATGGTATCAGGATATCCTTTGCCTTTGAAGCACGAATCTCTTTATAGATAAAAAGACTTATAGCTAGTACAGCTATAAGTCCAGTTAATATGATGAACGTCTTTTTTATCCACTTCATTTGCTTAATCTTCCAAATCTAAAGTCCAATTTTCGATTAAATTTACTAAAAATGATAATGCGTTTTTCTGTCCTTCAGGAAACTCGATCGCAAGCTCCCCCTGCATAGAATTGCCTTTAACTTTCGAACCAACCATATAGATATTTCCATATTTGGACAGTTCGTCTACGGATTTCTGCATCGAACGGTGTACCGGAATATCAAGCTCGGTTAACATCGCTGGTAATTTCGGCGTGTTAAATAAAGCTACGACTGGGTTTTTCTTTGCCAAATTGATGAAATCCTTATCACCCGTTGCTCTGAAAGAACCATCTTTAATAGCTTGTAACTTCGTTAGGTCATTGCCCATAAACACAATACCTTTGTCGATTAATAGATAAGGTTTTATCGTTTCACGAGAACCTACTTTGAACTCATATATTCCATCATGATCGATCAATCCTTCTTCGCGCAATCCGATTTTAATAATTTTTTCAAAGATGCTCACGTCATCAGAAGAGAACATCCATAGAAAATCAGGCACTGCTTCGGTCTTAGTACGTTCAACCTCGGTATAGTTATAATCCTCATCGTATTCATAGTCGGTATAGGTAATCTCCTTGTTTGTCACGCCGTTTAAAACAATCAGATTATCTCCTTTAAATACTTTCGCAATAGCTTTCTCATCCACAAGAATCTCGAAGGAAGTTGCGAATACATCAACGATTTCCGAATAGCGATTGTCGTTTTCTTCGCCAAACACACGTGTTGCAATTTTTGGAAGGTGCTTTAAATATGCTTCTGTATTAAGATTTAAAGTAAGAAATCCTAAAGCATTTTTATCTAAGTACTTATAGAACTTAGGATTGAACTTGTTTTGGTAGATTTCTTTATAATACTTGGCCATCGTCTTATCGAAGGTCAAGTCGCCTTTAAAGCTCAACTTATTACCTTCAATAACAGCCGCACCGCTCACAGACTTATAACCGTAGTCGAAGGCAGGGCGCATTCCTAAAGTGCTGTAGAGTATATCTGTCGGATAGTAATACTTATAAAAGTCTGTTATATGGTCCATTTCAAAACGGATCAACTCATTATCCTTGATGTTACGCAAGTTCTTCGACACATGGCGTTCAATCTTGCCAGAGACAATGTCGTTTAGTTTTGAATCAACCCAACCGCTAACCAATACGTTTTTGATGGAATCATTATGATTTTCAATCTTACGATATTCTAAATAATAATCATCCTGATACTCGTCGCGTTCCAAAACGGAATCAACATAAGCATATTCATCTTCTTCAGTTTCTGCGTTTGCTGGTGGTGCCAGCATGACTTCGACTTCTTCTGCAGCTTCCTCAGCCGCTTCGGCGGCTTCTTCAGCCGCTTCGGCAGCAGATTCTTCCTCTTCAGGATCCCAAGCCTCCCACTCTACTTCAGTTGTGTCTGCAGGAATTGCTGGCGGCCCTGGTATTTCAAATGGCTCAGCGACGGCATCCGCTTCCTGTTCCAATAAACCATAGCGCTGCTTAATATCATCTCTATTGAAATAATTATCCATAGCAACACCTCCTAGGATATAGATGGTATGGTTATCCCAACTGATACGTAGCGTTTTGTCCGAGCTATAGATAGTTGGTAAACCATTAACCTGTACAATTTCTTTCTCTTTTGGGAGCAGCGCTTCAAATTTAGCTTTATCAGATAGCGGGAACAAAGCACCCAAATATTGTACACTATCGGTCGTAATCGAATTGATATAGGCGTTGGCGCGAATATCAATGCCCATCTCCTGGATATCTTTCGTACTTAACGGATTGTTTTTACCCATCACATTCTTGAAGAATCCTGTGCGTGTCAATATGCGGTTAACTTGTTCGGCATCGACGTGTTTAAAGAATGCTTTACCATTGATTGCGAGAACGAAGTTTGATTCTCCAGGAACTTTATCGATCAAATCTTGAGAAAAAACTGGGCTTGCCAAACCAATTGCCCCAGCAATCAATGCCATCTTTAATTTATTCATATGTAATTCTTGTTAAATTTTATCTACTATTATTGTAATACGATGCTGTTTGCCAAATTTACCTGTCCAGAGATAAGGCTAGGAATGCTTGTTTTTAGCATAACAGCTCTCTTATTTGGCGATACTTTAGCAACATTGCTTGCTTGCTTTGCCACCGATGCATCAAAGCGGTAAATACTGGTATAAAATGCTTGGTCGAATGACTTTCGATTTTCTGTTTGAAGTTTTGCGAACTCTTTTTTTGCTTCTGCACTATGCTTATAGCTTCGAATAAAGGTTTTAGTTTTCGTATCATAAGCATAACTTGTATTCTCGTTAAAACGAGATTTAAAATGAGCACCTAAGGTTTTGGTATAGGCATTCAACGCTTGCACATTCTGAAAATCGCAGGATATGCTAGCGATATAATTAGTGAAGTCCAAACGATAATTCACGTTTGAAATACCTTTTGTGTTCTTCAGTAGATTGACCATGGTATTCATCTCTTTTCGGATTTCTGACTCCGACGGGATTTTAAAGCCATCTATTTTGTCCAACTTCATCAACGAAGCGGCTTTAGTTTTGCTTTTGCTCAGGTTCAAGGTTCCTTTTATGGTTCCCGAACCGTTTGCTTTCATATCAATTTCTTCGACGATGTCAAAACAAGAACTGAGGCTAAAGCATGTAACAAATAATAATAATCCGACTAGTAATTTTTTCATAGAATTTCAATCAAAACGAAAGTACAAACATTTAAATAATGTATAAATCACTGTTTTCAGTGAATTTTTAAACTTAGCCATAAAATTGTGAATTAAATCTCTCATAGTTGACATATTTATATAATCTAAATAGAGAAATGCGATATTTTTACCCGATTAGCTAAATAAACCATCGGTATGTAGTAAGTCTACTACATTTTTTTTCAGTATCCGAACGCTACGTAGCCGAAACCCTACTATATCTAAAACAGAGGATGACGCAATAATTTTATTTTAATTAATTTGATACTTTTATCCGATAACAATAAATTATTGTTTAAAGCAAACCAATTGGTGTTATCACCAACAGTTTAGATTTACCATGGAATTTATAAAACCTGTTTTAATTTTTAGGTTGAATATAATGTATCAATACATATGCAGGCAATACTAGCCCCTTAATGGAGACCATACGACCATCCTTATAAATACTCCACTGAACATTGAATATAAAACCCGGAGATGCCATCTCCATTTAAATAATAACTATAATGAAATATTTCGTAAAAAACGGAAATGAGTACAAGATGAAACCACAGTGGGGAATTTACAGCACGATCGTTGGTTTTTTCGCACTATTAACCATCCTAAGTTTCACCAAAGCACCGGATTCTTCTTTGTATTGCTGGCTATTGGGGATGACCATCTTCCTGATTATTTCTTTTCTCAGAAGATGCTTTATTATTGACCTCAATCAGAAACACATCAAGGTTCGGAACGGGCTGTTCGGAATCGGCCACACGATTCTCTTAGACAATCTCGTGGGATTGACGGTGCATGAGATAAAACAAGTGGGTTTTATCACTACGAATGTAAGCCTGATAGCACGATTCGTCAATCAGAAAGGTAAGTACCGCGAAACACAACTTGTACAGGCGCTTTCGAAGAAAAAAATTCAAAATATTTTGAACGAAATTGAGGAAATATTAGGCAATGAGCATCAGGGATAAAGTAAATTTCGAAAAGCAAATTGATTCCATCTCTTTACAACCAAACAGAGGCATCAAAAATAACCTTTATTGGTCTGCCATAACTGGTTTTGTTGCATTAGTCGCAGCAACCGTATTTTGGCAACAAATCGGGGTCGGCGGACGTCTAGTGTGTTTTGCCATAATTGCTTATGTTATCATTTTTGGAATTATAGATATTACCTTTCGCCTAAACGTGCGATATATTTTTGATAAAGCCAGCCACGCTGTATATAAAGAAAACTCCATTTTTGGAAAGCGGAAAATTATGAATTTTGAGGAAGCCACAATTTTTCAGAGCTCAGAAATCGGCGAATGGCACTATACTTTGGGTATCAAAAAGAAACAGTTTTTGAAAAGCTATACAATTAGTCCGTCTTTCTTCGCCAATAAAGCTTCTGAAAGAGAAGCGGAAGAATACGACAGGGAGATTTTAGCACCGCTACTTGCCCTTATAGGCGAAGAAAACGATGTTTTATCAAATTATAACCAGTCAACAGGAATGAACAATTACACAAACATGTGATTAAATAAAAAGTCGTTTTCTGTTGCCAGACCGTCAGAGATGAAAGTCTTCAACTGCCATTGAAAACCGGCAGATTTAGAAAAAACCGGGAGAGTTCGCTCTCCCGGCCCTTAATGTATAACGTTAGGAACATCCCATTAAATCACTTATTATGAGTTAACAGGAGATTGCTTCGTGTCGATCGATCTGTGTCTGCTAATACTCGTATTTCTCAACCGATTTAATCTGGTTATTTCCCTCGGTGAAGACTAAAGTTGGCTGATATGATTCTGCTTCTTCGGGACTTAAATTGATAAATGAAAGGATATGCACGGTATCTCCTACTTTAGCATGTAGGGCGGCTCCGCCATTCATACAAACCTCACCCGAACCGCGCTTGCCAGGTAAAACATACGTCATGATTCGACTTCCATTAACGGCATTATTAATATAAACTTGCTCGTATTTTAAGATGCCGGCGGCATCTAATAAATCAGCGTCAATGGTGATAGAACCATTGTATGCAACATTTGCTTCTGTTACTTTAACTGTATGAATCTTTGCTTTTAATAGGATAACTTCCATGGATAAATTGTATTCTTTTAAATTGATTGTTTAATTTGTTTATTGTGCATTTCCTTCGTCAGAAACGAAATGTTCTGGTTAATTTGTTTAATGACATGTTGCCTATAATGTATATCATAGGTGAATTCAAAGTTTGCTGAATGGTCGAATTTCCCAATGGGATCCACAGCAACTATATAATCCACAGCACCTTTGTAATTATACTTTGTAATTTCGTACTGATCAGCCTCGGCCGATAGTGCATACCAACAGCCCTCTCCCATTCCACCCAACCAAGTAGCATGAGATGGGATATGCATAGGACGCATAGGCTCGTCCAATAAGCCCAGTTTTGTATCTCCTGGAAGGTCCTTCGACCTCTTGTTCGAAAAATTATCTGATAACTGCTTGATCTGGAACTTCAACGATTCCTTACGGCTCATTTTCCACTGCTCTACTTGTTGATTCGCATAACAATACAGCGTGCCTTCCGTGTTGGCATTGACCACATTGCTGGTAGGGCTCGCTTTAAGTGACTCCGGATATAATATTTTGGAAATTCGTTTATCATCTTTCATCATGCCCTCTACAAGAATCTGCGCTACATAACGTGAGCAACTGTTATTATTGGCGGCTAATGCGCCGTAAAGCACAGGACCTTTATTAACTAATGCTTCTGCATAGGCAGCGGCTTTCTGAAAGCTAATGTCTTGCGAAACGGAGCACAGCAACCTCCCTCCACCATGCGTTGCTTCTTCCATCATTGAAAGTTCGGCTAGAATTTCCGCTAAGTTGACCAGTTGCTTAGTATTCGAAAATTGAGCAACTGTCTCTACTTTTAGTCTTGGATCGAATGCTGCAGAGCGCGCGCGACCATAACCACGAGGACAGATATAACGACCAAAATCAAAATACTTAATCTGTCCAGACTGTCTTTCAATCAATAAGATTGCAGCATGACCAATTCTGAAGTTCAAGTTTTTCACAATACCTAAACCTTTCAATATTTTAAACCACAACTCATCGCCTCGAGCCGTCTGATCTGGCCAAGCGATGGGAATAGCGATATCTTGATAGGTATGCATCATCGTATGTCGAATGTTTTTGTGGTTTCTTGATGATTGCTGTTATATAATTTCTGTAAATAACGGTCACCGTGATCTGGAAAATATAAAACAACATGATCTCCCTCCTTAAAGTTTAGCTTGCTCAGGTTCTCCTCGACAGCGGCCAACACGGCGGCGCTAGAGAACCCAATTAATTGATCGGTAGCTGCTCGATATTCTTGCGCAGCACGCTTAGCGGATTGAGCATCGACTTGAAAAATCTGATCAACAACCTGTGCGTCGAAAGTACCTGGGATAAACGTACGGCCAATTCCCTCAATGGGATCATGAACAATACCATTGTTTTCGATCTTTCCCTGTTCTAAGAAAAATTGATAAACTGAGTTCCTTGGTTCTACGCCCCATACCTTAATGTCCTTCTTTTGCTCTTTTAAGAACCTACCGATTCCCGAAATAGTTCCCCCGGTACCTATTCCTGCGACAACATGGGTAACTTGATGATGGGTCTGCTCCCAAATCTCAGGTCCAGTCGTTTTATAATGTGCTTTAATATTGGCTGAATTGTAATATTGATTTGTAAAATAAGCGTTTTCATGATTGGCAGCATATGCTTGCGCTTGGTACTGTGTAGAATTGAACACGTGTAATCCAAATGAATTATCGCAGATTTCAATACTGGCTCCATAAGCTTCCAGCAATGCTCTCTTCTCTTCCGAACAAGATTTAGAAACGAAGATCTTTGCGCGGCAGCCCAACTCTTGCGCCATTAACGCAATACTGATTCCCGTATTCCCACTGCTAGCTTCTACAATCGTGCCGCCCGGTTGAATCTTGTTGCCCTTGATGGCCTCCTCCAACATGAAATAAGCAGCTCTATCCTTAGACGACTTTCCAGGATTGCAGCTTTCATCTTTAATATAGATATTGGCGCTAAACTTATCAGATAAGTGCCCACATCGTCTCAAAGGTGTATTGCCAATTCGTTTTTCTATCAAAATGCGTGTTAAGTTTAAATTTGATTCTCTATAAATAAACGTGTTTTACCTGATATTATTTCAGAAAACATCCTCTGCAGCTTTAATAACAGTCAATTCGTTACAAATGTTCTTGGCTTTTGCTATGTTTCTCATTACAATGATTTTTTATAGATTTGCTTGAAATCAAAGCTTATGAAACCGAAAACCATCATAGTCGCCATCGTGTTAGCCTTACTGCTAGTTATCTTATTTAATAACAAAGAAGAAGCCAGTTTTTGGTTATTTGGGGAGATTAGAACGTCGAAGCTTTTGATCCTAGGGGTATTTTTCCTCATGGGCGTAGTAGTTGGTGGCATCCTCTTCCGGAAAAAAAATAAGCATCCAAAAGAGTACGGCGTAACGAATCCCTATTCTCCGACGCAATCGGATCCGGAGTTCTTAGGGAATGATGATGGTTTGAGTGATGAAGACAGAGAATATATCCGTCGGGATTAAGTCTTACTGGATTAAATATACAAAAAGCGATCAGGAATTATCCTGATCGCTTTCTTTTTTGGGTTTAGCGCTAGTTTTCTTTAGCCTTCCCGCTTTCTGTAGGCTGGAATGGATAAGGTATTCGACTTGACCATTGACACTTCTGAATTCATCGTGCGCCCACTTTTCCAATTGTTTATATAGTTCGTCATCAACACGGATTACAAAACTTTTCTTCATGATATCATTTTTTTAAATCGTTGCCTGCTCCCGCCGACCATCTAATTATACAGTGTTCCCGCATTCACTACGGGCTGCGCTGCCTTCTCTCCGCATAATACAACCATTAGGTTGCTTACCATAGCCGCCTTTCTTTCATCGTCCAACTCCACAATATTTTCTGCGGACAGCTTTTTCAATGCCATATCGACCATGCCTACAGCACCCTCAACAATCTTCGCACGAGCGGCAACAATAGCGGTTGCCTGCTGCCTTTGCAACATCGCACCAGCGATCTCCGCGGCATATGCCAGGTGTGTAATTCTAGCTTCTTCTACAATTACGCCGGCCTTCGCCAAACGGTCCGTCAGTTCTTTCTCTAAGATCGCATTCACAGCATCTCCGCCCTCGCGTAAGGTGATCTCGGCATTCTCGTCTTCGAAATTATCATAGGCAAAGCTTACTGCCAAGTGGCGCACCGCCGCCTCACTCTGCACACGTACATAATCGTTATAGCTTTGCACATCGTATGCCGCCTTGAAGGTATCTCCTACCTTCCAAACGATTACAGCCGCAATCTCAATCGGATTACCCATTTTATCATTCACCTTTAACGTGTGTCCCTGCAGGTTCTCCGATCTTAAGCTAATACGTTGAGCCGTAAAGAAAGGATTGATAAAAAACAGCCCATTGTCCTTGATCGTTCCCTGGTACTTACCGAATAAGTTCAATACCCTTGAGTGATTGGGATTTACGATCAACAGCCCTTTAACGATTATTAGGAATACGACAAATGCGATAAACACAAGAACAAGTCCGACGATCTTGTTATCTGTCGTGGCGGCAATATATAAGGAATACGCTCCTCCTGCAACTGTTAACAATAAGATTAACAGTGCTAAATAGCCTGATGCGGGTTTGATGATTCTTTCCATCTTGTTAGATTAAATTGATATTAATTTGATATCACTAATATATCAAATATTATTTACAAATTATGCAATATGCGCCGGATATTTTTTTTGCGGACTGCTGAAGAATGTTGTTCACAGCAGCTTTAAAGCATGAAAATTTATTCCTTTTAAAATGAGGGAGTTTCGATTTTTTTATAAAAAAAAGCTATTCAGAATTTGCAATTAAGGGCAAAAGCGCTACCTTTGCATCACTTCAAACAACGAAGGGTACTACAAAATAACAAGTACAGGATTCCGTAGCTCAGCTGGTAGAGCAATACACTTTTAATGTATGGGTCCTGGGTTCGAATCCCAGCGGGATCACAAAAAAGCAACTCCAAAAGAGTTGCTTTTTTTGTGCCCGATGGATTCGAACAGAAGCGTCGGGATGGGTTCGATTCTGGAAGGCTCAGGGTTAGTGTTTGGGGATCGCGGGACTGAGCCACTCCCAGCGGGATCACAAAAAAAAGCAACTCCAAAAGAGTTGCTTTTTTTGTATTTAGTAATTAGACCTATGTCTATCTTTAAAGCTCTAGGTTTATCGGTATTTTGCAATCTAATTTATTTTTTCTATTCCATAAAACGAATACATTTGTCTGGAATTGAAATATTTATATAAAAACAAAAAAGGTGGATATTCTAAAATCATCCACCTTTAAGATATAATAAAAGCCTTTTTTAATTACTGAAGCTTAAGTAACTATTTTTTAAACAAAACTTTTTTAAGCGCAAGCGCACCTTACTGAGAGCTAAACTTTACCGCTTCAATTTGATCAGGAGGATTCAACAAGCCATAATCATGGATAAACCCGTTATAAGTCTCAATAGTAGTCGGAACACCCGCTTCATCTAACTTTCTTGCATATGCCAAACCTTCATCGAAGAGAATATCATTTTCGGCTAATTGGACCAATGCTGGCGGAAGGTCCTTTAGTTTTTCTACTGAAGCATTGAATGGAGTAGCATAATAGTCCTTCCGTAGTATGAGAAATAACCTTTTTTTAGGTCATCAAAGTTTATTTTTTTCCAGTTGCTCAACAACCACTTTTGCCATTTCTTTTGAGCTGAACGGATTTTGGCCCGTTATCAAATTTCCATCAACAACTACATTGGAGGTCATAGGAATAAAAGCCTTTTTTAAATTGGCACCCCGCTCTTTAATGGCAGCTTCAAGATTGAACGGTACTTCCCGTTTTCTTCTGGCAATCGTTTCTTCAAACCAGTCAAATCCAGTCATTGATTTTGCTTTGATCAGATATTCACCGTTACTAAGCTTAACATTTAGCAATCCACCAACTCCATGACAGATCGCAGCGACTTTCTTTCCTTTTTCAAACTGATTGCTAACCATTGATTGTATAGTAGTGTCGTCTGGAAAATCGTACATCGTACCATGACCCCCAGCTAAATATATCAGATCATATTCTTGTTGAGTAAGCTCCGATAGTTTTTCACTATTTGCAAGCAATAATCGAAAGTCATCCTTATTCCAATATTGTTCAGAAATTTTATCTAATGTAAAGTGTTTTAAGCTTTCGGGATCTACCGGAATGTTACCACCTTGAGGACTTGCAATGGTAATATCATAACCTTTCTCTTTAGCCGCATGGTAGATATGAGTGAGTTCACTAAGCCATAAACCTGTTTTCAGATTACCACTTGCATACATACCTATATTGGTTACTATAATTAAGATTTTCATCATGCCCATATTTTTTCTTTTAATAGTACAAAGGTGATAAGAAACCATTGCCTGGGAGTAGCTGAATTAAGGGAAGTTGTAACCGAATCTCTGTATTTCAACTTTTAGGTTAAAAGCGAGGTGATTAATTTAAGGATGATCTGAATTCCATTGGAGAAAGTGATGTTCGGCTTTTGAAAAGACGGTGAAATGATTGCGGATGTTCAAATCCCAGGTGATACGCAATTTCAGAGACTGACATTGAAGTGGTAGAGAGAAACTCCTTTGCTTTTTCGATCAATCTGTTCTGGATATGCTGCTGGGTGGTTTGCCCTGTTTGCACTCTTAACATATCGCTCAAATAATTTGCACTTAGGCGTAATTGATCAGCAATGGAGTGAACTGAGGGGATACCGTTAATGGTTAACTTATCATTTTTGAAATAATCATCCAATAATAGCTCCAACTTGGAAAGAAGGTCACTATTCACTTTCTTTCTCGTCAAAAACTGGCGGTTGTAATAACGGTCACAGTATTTCAACAGAAGATCAAGGTTAGAAACAAGCAGATCTTGTGTAAAGGAATCCAAGTTAATATCAATTTCCTGTTCAACATTCGCTATAATATCAAAAATGGTTTTCTCTTCTTTTTCAGAAAGATGCAAAGCTTCATTAGCTGTATAGGAAAAATAACCATATTCTTTAATGTCGGATGCCAGACCATAACCATGGAGGAAATCCGGATGTACCACCAGAACAAACCCTCTTACTTTGTTAAGCAGTATATCATCAAACTTGAGGACCTGATGTGGGGCAATAAAGTACATAATACCTTCATCAAAATCGTAATATTGCTGGCCATATCTGCATTTTCCGCCTGCACAGTCTTTTTTTAAAGCAATAACATAAAAATCGGTAGTTATCGCACTCAAAAGGGTATCCAGTTCCAGTTTAACATCATCAAAATTAAAAACACTGATCAGCGGATTAGCAGGTTTCTTTAACCCCAAGAACTGATGAAGTGCACTTATTGATGATACTTTTTCCGGAGTTTTCATAAGCTGATTTTCAGATTTATACATAACTAATTTACTTAATTATTTTGTTTCCTAAAAGCTGTTCATCTTTAATGATACTGATTCCTTGCTTATAGGATGTGACCTGAAAATCCGGGAATTTCTTTCTGAATTTTGAATCATCAAATATATTGTCATACTCATACCTGGGAAGAAGCTCCAGTAATTCCTTTAGGCTTTTGTTGAAAAATGAGCCTATTTTGAACATCAATTTGGGGACAACAGAATATTTCAGATCTCTGCTGTAAATTCCTGAAGCCATTCGGATAAACTCTTTATAAGTAGAATGACTTCTATCTACCGGAAGATGCCATGTTTGACCAAATGCGTCAGGGGTATTCCCAATCAAAGCAGTAGCTCGGCTCGCATCAGGAGTCCAGATCAGGCTTCTTTTTTTATTTGCGCTCAATGGAACGTTCAGCTTTTTGTCTTCTATGATATTGTTAAAAATCAAGGTATTGGTAATACTCTGTGTTTTACCGGGACCGTAAAATTCCGGGGCGCGGCAGATTACCGCTTCAAGTTCACCGGATTCAATTTCCTTCAATACCATTTCAGCCATTTTTCTTCTGACTCTTCCTTTTCTTCCAACAGGTGCAAAATCAGTTTCTTCTGTCAATATGCGATCATCCTGAGGATACATATAAGTGTTGTCAAAAAACACGAGTTTAGTATGGTTAATCTTACAGGCTTCAATTACGTTTTTAAGGATTAGCGGAAACTGTTTCTCCCAGAGATCGGAACTAATCGGGAGGCCCAATGTGAAATAGGCAATTTCACTACCTTTTACTGCTTCAATTGCTTTTTCACGAATGGAGAGATCCGCAGAAAAAACCTTGTCCGTGTCATTTACTTTTTTCGCATCCCTGCTGACAATTCGTATAGATGAAGTAAAATTTCTTTTAAGTTCTCTCGCGAGCTCTTCGCCAATCTGGCCGTTAGCTCCTAATATCGTTTGCATATTTTATACTGTTTAATTATTATACAAAGTTCAGGAATCATCCTAAATGAGGTGTATCTGAATTAATGAAAGTTGTAACATAATCTCTGTTACATTATCTTTTTCAGCCAATGCATTTTTTTATCCGTATAAGGAGGATATTTCCAGTCCGGTTCACCCCAGGTTGTTTTTTCAATGACTGATTTCTGATGGGAGAATGTAAGAAAGCCGAACTCCCCATGGTAGTTTCCAATTCCGGAATTCCCTATACCTCCAAAAGGAAGATAGTCACTGGTAATGTGCATCAGTGTGTCATTGATGCATCCACCACCGAAAGAGACCAGTGTTAAAAACTTGTCTTTTTCTTCTTCATTATGACTAAACAAATAAGCTGCCAATGGTTTTTCACCTTCTATAATTTTATGAAGAACAGCATCATAATGGTTATAAGATATAACAGGTAAAACAGGGCCAAATATTTCCTCCTGCATTACCGGATCTTCCCAGATTACGTTATCTATGATGGTAGGTTCAATGTAAAGAGAATCCGCATTATATTTTCCTCCATAAATCATTTTTGAATGATCAATTAATCTAAGGATACGATCAAAATTTCGCTTATTGATTATACTGGTATAATGCTCCGCACCATCAGAATAATTAATTTCCTGGAGTCTTTCTTTGATCAATGTAAGAAGTTTAGGTTTCACTGATTCTTCTACCAACAGATAATCGGGTGCAATACAGGTTTGCCCTCCATTCAGGAACTTTCCCCAGACCAGCCTTTTGGCAGCAACTTCAAGGTCTGCACTTTTAGTTACTATGGTGGGTGATTTCCCACCAAGCTCTAATGTAACAGGAACCAATTTTTTTGCTGCCGCCTCATAGACTATCTGTCCTACTTTTGGGCTTCCTGTGAAAAATATTTTATCAAACCGAAGCTTCAAAAGTTCTGTTGTTTCTGGAATGCCTCCTTTTACGACATGTAGGTAATTTGAAGGGTAATTCTCATTGATAACATCCGCTAACATATGCATTGTATTTTCCGGAAGTTCGCTGGGTTTTATGATGCAGGTGTTCCCGGCCGCAATGGCACTCACCATAGGGCTTAATGTCAGCTGATAAGGATAATTCCATGCCCCAATGACTAGGGTAACTCCTAAGGGGTCATAATGGATATAACTCTTTCCCGGCTTTAAACTGAGTGCTGTTTTGACTTTTTTAGGTTTGCTCAGCTTATTTAGGTTTTTCAGGAAAAAATCTATTTCATTATACACCAGATTGAGTTCTGTAAGAAACGTATCAAATTTTCCCTTACGAAAATCTTTATAGATCGCTTCATAAAGTTGATCTTCCTTTGCTTTCAAAAGATTTTTTAGCTTTAAGAGATTTTCCTTACGAAACGCAATGTCTTTTGTTTGGTGTGAATTAAAAAACTCTTTTTGTGACTGAAATATTCCTGCAAAATCCATGTAATTACCTTTTAATTTTAAACCTATTTCTTTGTGTTATCAGTTGGTTCTGGAGTGTATAATGCGGCCTGAAATTCAGGTTGATAATCATAGCGCATTAATTTCCCTAAATCCAATGATTTGATGAATGCAGATAATGGACCATCGGTAAGCTTAAGTTCAATGTCTTCTTTATTTGAACTACTGGCTTTTTTCAACGCTCGCACATCAGTATAGCCTTGGGTTAATTTTCCGCTTCTATCCAGGTTGATAAAATTGGAACGAACGATTTCTGCTTCTACGGTCTCTATTTCTAATTTCTTTCCTTCTATCGAAAAATCCGGTTTACCTGATCCATCATAAAAAGTAAAGATCATAGAATCTCCTTTGTCACTATAATCAATTGGGATCAACCATTTCGGTAAGTTGTAACCAACTACTCCTCGGACTCTAGCTAGTTCTGTATCTACAGGAAGTTTTAAAACATATCCCCACAGGCTTTTGTTTTTTACTTCCCGGAGCAAAGAAAAGACGCCCCAGTTTCCCGCATTAGGTTTGGTAGTAACAATAGAAATCGATAACTCATTATATGAATCATTATCACAATAATGATAGGCATAAGCTGTTATAGCAATTAGTCCTCGTCCCGGGGAAATTGAAATCGGTTTTACAATATCACGAACTTCTTCCGGAATCAGCTTTTTCAAAGTTTTCATATCGGCGGTATAGATTGCCGTGATACTGCTGTTGCTGTAATAAAAATTCGGAGAATAAGTTGTAAATCCAACGTCCTTTTTTTCTTTCTGGATAGTTTTAAACCAGCTGAGATCGATCTCCGGTCTTTCTTTTTCAATAACAGATAATGGTGGATTTGAACGGAAACGATCATAAAGTCCACCCTTTAGCACAGGAACCTGATGACCTGCAAGATCAATTATTGTCTGTTCAGGTTTGATAGTGTCCATAGTGATTTGATTTTTTTGGTTTACAATTATCGTATTTGAATTAAAAGATTTTTGATATGCAGCATCGCTCCCAAAGGCACCTGCTAATACTTGTGAGTAAATGCCAACCAGCCCTGCTGTTGTCAATATTTTAACAATGTTCATACTTTTTTATTTTCTATGACAAAGTTCCGAACTATGAACACAACAGGAGTAACTTGATTAGGGTAAGTTGTAACAGAATCTCTGTTTTTCTTTAACAAGTATGAACTAAAATCGAAAGGTAGTAACCCGAAGTTCGTAATAAATCAACTCCAATCTAGAATAGGTCGTTAAATATAATGGATGCTATCCTAATTGAAGAAAATCTGCGTTAATCTCCAATAAATGGTTCGAGTTTTGTCCCAGCGGGATCACACAAAAACAGCTTCAACCACACAGATTGAGGCTATTTTTGCAATGGCTGGATTCGAACAGAAGCGTCGGGATGGGTTCGATTCTGGAAGGCTCAGGGTTGTTTGGAAATTATCCGCAGCCTCACTAACCTCCAGTTAACTAGTAACCAGTGAGTAAGTCATGCTACTTCCCAAAACCAGATAGTTACCTTTGTATATCAAAATAAAAATACAATGGAAAACATACATACATCGAAGGTGCTTATCGCACAATCATACGGACCATCAGACGTCCTTGAGTATCATGATATCACAATAAATCCTCTTGCTGAGGGTTTCGCAAGAATCCGTGTAAAGGCGGCGGGGATCAACCCGATCGACGCACGACGCATGACTGGAGAGTTCAAGCATGCCGGACTACCACAAACCTTCGGAACCGAATTTGCCGGAGAAATCCTTGAAATTGCTGATAACAGCAGCAGTTTCAAAGTAGGTGATGCGGTGCTTGGTTCTGGAAATGGTTTTACCCATGCCACTATTATCGATGTACCTGTTGGAAATCTTATTCGTCGCCCCGAAAATATCGCTTGGGAAGTAGCAGGTTCACTTGCTGGTGTGGCACAAACAGCGACAACCGTACTCGATGAGATTGGCCCAATCAACTCCTTATTAGTTCACGGTGCATCGGGCGGTGTAGGCTCTATAATTGTTCAATTAGCAAAAGAAAGAGGAATTACCGTGGTTGGTACTTCGTCAAAAAGAAATTTAGAATACGTAAATTCCCTAGGCGCTATCGCTGTAGAATATGGAGATGGATTAACGGAACGCATTAAGGAAGTTTTCCCTAACGCATTCGATGCTTCGATCGATATGGTAGGGAACGAACAAGCGACGCAAGTATCTCTTGAGCTTGTAAAAGAAGACGGAGTTATCGGAACAATCGCCGGAAAACCGACTTCGTCCAAACGCGTGGTGCCGTTTTGGGTAAAAAGAAATCCACAAAACCTACAGCATGTAGTCGATGGCATCGAAGCTGGAAAATTCGCATGGGAAATCGACAGTACATTTCCGTTTGAAAAAGCAGCTGAAGCCTACAGCAAGATATTAGAAGGTCACACCAGAGGTAAAATCGTAATTACCTTTTAATAATAAAAACCCCTATAAATAACTCGATTGAAAAGCCAGGTCAGTAGACTTGGCTTTTCTTGTATAGTTCTTCACCAAATATAGGACGGCCCTAGTTCGAGGCACTACCCTTTTAAAGCCCTTTCAAACCCAATGATAACCCAATGATAACCCCAATCAAACCCAATGATGACCCAATGATAACCCCAACCAAACCCAATTGGAAAGGGCTTTCATTGGGCTATGTATAGCCTATGAAAGCCCTTTAACTTGACGTTGATTAATCGAATTCTTTTTTTAGTCTTTTGAGTTGTTTGGATGACATTATTTAATCATGCTTTCCCTCATGAAAATGTATACCGTCAATAGGTGCATCAGAATAAATTATCGCATCGGTCATACGGATATGATATCCTTTTTTCGGATTCGTTACGACCACTTTCACATTATGTTTTCCCTTTGGCAACTGATACTTCCAGAAGATCTCGTGCTTTCTCGTTTTGTAATCCGTCGGCATTTTTGTTCGCTCGACTTCTTTACCATCGATATAGACTGTTAATTCAAGCGTGTATTCTTCCTTAATATTCGCATCCTTAGCAGCATTTCCTTTGATAACGATACCCGTTCCGGTAAAGTCAAAGGCATGTTCCGAGGTCAATTTTCTGCTGCCCAAACTCATACGCTCGATTGGATAGGTGCCTTCGAACGCTTTTTCATAGCGAACAGCTTTCGGTTGCTGTACATTGATAACAATCTCATTTGCACCTACTTTACCCCCATTCTTCTTAATCATTTGAATAGCATGTTTATAGCCAATCTCATACACCTTGTTCAGCGAAATATCGGTATACTTGAAATTGATATCTTCCGCCTCTTTTAGTCCCATTTTCCAATACGCCGGAATTTTATCATAGCCTAATATAGTCCCCAAGACGCCTCCTGCGTTAGACGGATTACAGTCAGAGTCCTGACCTGCTCGGGTCGATATCTCTAAGGTTTTAGTGAAGTCACCTTCCCCGTACAATAGGCCGAGTACGATATAGGCAGCATTGATTTTTGCGTCGATATTGAATGGGCCGAATGCTCCATCCGGACATCCATGTGCTTCCGACCATTTCTTCTGGAGCTCGAACCACGTTTGCTTCCAATCTTTTGGATATTGAGCATGCCATTTGATCACGTCGGCAATACATTTATAAAAATCACTTTGTGCAGGGACCGTCTTTAAAGCTTCCTTGACCACAAAATTGACGTCATCAGAGATATAAGCAATCGTATACAATGCACCGACGTAAACACCACCATACCAGCCATCACCATAATTCATGATATGACCGACCTTATCCGAGATATCGGATGCAGAATTCGGCATTCCCGGATTCATCAGTCCGGCAAAGTCTGCTTCGATTTGATAGTCAATATCATCAGCATGGGGGTTATTCAGCCAATGTCCCGACTCAGGCGGCATCACGCCATTCAATATATTGTAGCGCGCTGCTTGGTTTGCATGCCAAAGAACATAGTCTGCATTGGCAAAAGCATTCGCAAAGTCTGCTGCCGGAGCGTCAACCCCCTTTTTCTCTATCACATCCACAAAGGTAAGATCCATGTACACATCATCGTAAAGCCCGGGCCATTCGATCATGGTTTTCTTGATATATCCATCATACCAAGGAATCACCTTATTATCTGGAATATAAGTGCCGTTGTATTTAAATTCCGTAGGACCTCCAAAGGTTACACCAATCACTTGACCAGCCCAACCGCCTTTAAGTTTGTCTTTTAATACTTCAGGTTTAATTTTCGCTTGCTTCGGCAGACTGTTTTGCGCATAGCTAGCGGCAGTGATACAAACAGC
The DNA here is from genome assembly GCA_002354335.1 of Sphingobacterium sp. UBA2700. Taxonomy (GTDB): domain Bacteria; phylum Bacteroidota; class Bacteroidia; order Sphingobacteriales; family Sphingobacteriaceae; genus Sphingobacterium. The sequence goes on from DELI01000020.1 coordinate 70,977, forward strand.
ACATAACGCAAGAGCGATTTTTGGAATAAAAAAGTTTTTCTTCATAGATTTTTTGGTTTTACAGCGTTGGCATTGTTACCATCGCAAGGCTAATACCATAAAAGTAAACGAAACGCTAATCAGAAAAAGACATATTTTATACCGAATTGATAATTACAATTCGATATATAGCGAATTAAAAATATGATAATTAACTAAATACCAACTAGATAAAAATTGATATCATCATAATTCACAACATTCCCAATGACCAATATCAGGATTGACACTATTTTCAGATCTCTAAATCTGCGTTTTGATATGTTTAGCATCTTCACATGGGGATAGATGATCATTCTTCCCTTAGCTATCCCCCTTCAGCCGATCTATGGAAGTAAATACGCCGCTTTGCTTTAAAAGCCACATCCCCAACTTTTCTTCCGCAATGCCGGGCGCAATCTTATACGTAAATACGGGCAATCCATTTTCATCGCCTTCGATTTTCATTCGCATAAAATCAATGGAAGGCACGTCTTGGAGCTGTTTGGAGAGCTCCGTAATATGCGACGATACGATGACATAGGGTCCATCAACTTCTGCCAGGCTTGTCATGACATCGAGAATCGCATTTGACGCGTCGCTATGATTGGTGCCTTTAAAAAGTTCATCGAGGATAATAAGTGCATTGGAATCCACAGGCAACTGGTCGACAATCTCTTTTAAGCGAATTGCTTCGACATAAAAATGGCTATAACCCAACTCCAGATTATCTTGTAAATTGATACTCGTAAATACCCCGTCGATCAAATCAGTTTGTAGTGCATCAGCAGGCACCGGGAAGCCAATATGCGCTAAGTAGAGTGCGGAAGCAATGGATTTGATAATGGAAGATTTCCCCGCCATATTTGCGCCGGTCAGAAACCAAATCTTTTTTTCCTGCTTTAAAGAAACATCATTCTTCACGGGCGCTTTATGAAAGATGTGGTAAACCCCTTGCATCTTAATTTCGCCAGTTTCATTTTTTGGATAGACCTCCGGATAGCAAAACCCTAAGCTCTTAGATATCTTGGCCACGGCGAGGTAGGCATCCACTTCGAAAAAGAAACGAATCAGCTTCTTCAGTTTCGGGGCCAACTCATACCGAATCAAGCGATCGAGCGACTCAATATTAAATATATTGACTTTAAGTTTATCGGTTATATGCTTCTTCCCCTTGTATATCTGGTTAAGGCAGTCATTCGTTAGCTCAATCATTTCAGTCATGTCTTCATAGACCTGATGTTTATTGACTTCCCGATAAAATTTCATCGAAGAGATTAGAAATTCCGACGCTTCTAATATAGATCGCTTTCTATAGTAATAGATTGGCGAGCGAACGCCTAGGAAATCCAAGAAACTGATACCATGGCTGGCGCCCGAATGGGAAGCATGTATATACTTTTCCAAGTCTTTCACAATGACCCGATAAAAAGGGAAATCCACCTCAGCAACGGGCTCTAAACGACGAATTTTCTTCTGTCTTTCCTTGATACCCTCTATGTTCAATAAAGGCGTATAAAAGACATCACGAAAATAATCCTGCCCACCTTCGGTAATGGCTTGATCAAAAAAGTCATAGATTGTTCGTCCACTATAATCTCTTAGCTGTATGTCTTTTAAGGTTTGTTCGTCGATTAAAAAGGTTGCTGCCATAAGTATTCCTAATATACAATTTATTGTTTTTACTTAACTCATTTTTTAAAACCCTTAAAATCGGTTTTAGTTAACTTATAATTAGGAGATGCAAAAGTCTTCCATTCTCCATAATTAAATCTATAAATAATAATTACAAACTGTCGATTTCTCTGAAAGGAAAAAAAATGTTAACGTATTGATATACAGTAAATAAAGCTTGTCCTTACCTATAATCGATAGCGGTAATTACTTATTTTAAAGCATATTTACCGAAATTCAACTAACAATATTTGGTAAAAATGAAAATAGCGGTTATTTCGGACATACATGGAAACCTACCTGCATTGATTCATGTTCTTGACGATATTCAGGCTCGAGAAATAAGACAAATTTATTGTTTAGGTGATTTGGCAGACTTTGCCCCTTGGCCAAACGAATGTATAGAACTAATCAAGACGCTAAACATCCCATGCCTACAGGGGAATCACGATCAATGGATTGCTGAAGACAGCAAAATCGTCGCATTAGCGAATCACTCTGCAGAAGAGGCCCGCGATAGAGAGCTTGCCATAAATCATAGCAAAGCAACAATTACGTTAGACAATAAAGCCTTCCTTAAAGACCTTCCTTTTCAGATTCGACTCGATTATAAAATCGCGGCCAAACGCTGGCAGATCTTGCTTGTCCATGCACACCCCGACAGCAATAACAAACATCTTTATGAACAAGAGCCCGATGAAACCTTTGCTTTTCTTTTAGATAGAGAACAGGTCGATGCCTTGATCATGGGCCATACCCATTACTCCTTCGTCAAAGAAATCGAGAATAAATGGGCAATCAATTGCGGATCTGTAGGTCGGTCCAAAGAATCCACGAGAGATGCTTCCTACCTGATTCTTGACATCAATGAAGACCGCATAGTACCTGAGATCATACAGCTAGACTATAATAAATGGTCGGTCAGAAATGCCATCAAGGATAGCGAAATCCCCGATCTCTATGCTTACTTCTGGGATGCCAAATAAGAATTATTCTAACTAACAAAAAAGAAAGCTTCTGGAAAAACATTTTCTTAAATAACATTTCCTGGTTAGCAATTTTATGAAATCGTTTTCGTGATTTTTAGTGGGTTTTGCGATGCAATTCAGTATTTTAGAAATAGCTAAATACCATAACCTTTGCAACCAATTAATATGAGCCGTTTCTTTTGTATCCTTCTGCTTCTAATTCTGTCGCTATCCACGAAAGCTGATTTGAACGCTTTGGTCGACCTGAATCTACTCACGAAAAATTTCACAGAACAAGATTTACAGAAAAGGCTATTAAGTAACAAACAATGGGTTCCCTATCCAACTTACAATGATCGTGATGCCTGGAAATCATTAACGCAATCGGTTTATAAAACCTTGATTAAAGAAGGTGAAGCTTCTCTAGCCTATCAATGGCAGGTTGTGAAAGCGACAGACTATCTTGAATTCGAACGTAGTGGCTCGCGCGTAATCATGGAAAAACCCATGAACGAAAATGCAAAGACTCTTAGCAAGTTGTTTTTAGCGGAACTTGCCGAGGGCAAAGGACGCTTTCTGGATCAAATCATTAATGGGGTTTGGTATTTCACAGAAATGAGCACCTGGTCATTATCTGCCCACGTATCGGGATATCAATCTTCTAAGCGAAGCTTGCCACAATCAGATACGCAGGTTGTCGACCTGCTTGCTGGCGATATGGGATCGATGCTCTCTTGGATTCACTACTTTCTTAAAAATGAGATGGATAAGGTAAATCCAGAGATTGCTTCTCGCTTAAAAATGAATATCCAGTCGCGAGTCATACAGCCATATTTAACGCGGAATGATATGTGGTGGCAGGCTTTCGAGATAAAGCCTGAACAAGTCGTTAACAATTGGAATCCCTGGTGCAACTTCAATGTGTTGACCTGCTTGCTCTTAATCGAAGATAATGAACAGCGAAAAGTCGCGGGGATCTATAAAACAATGCGTTCGGTTGATAAATTCATCAATTATATCAAACACGATGGTGCTTGTGAAGAAGGTCCATCCTATTGGGGGCATGCAGCGGGAAAACTATACGATTATCTTAAAATTCTTTCTCTGGCGACTAATAACAAAGTAAATCTATTCGATCAGCACATGATAAAGGATATGGGCGAATATATTGCCCAGTCGTACATTGGCGGCGATTCATGGGTTGTCAATTTCGCTGACGCGTCGGCGAAAAGCACTGCTGATCCATTGTTGATCTATCGTTATGGCCGTTCGGTAAATAGCAAAGAGATGCAGCAATTTGCCAAATATTTACACGATAGAGCCAGCTCGAAATTCAACTTCGCCCGCGACGCTTTTCGCAGTTTAGAGGATTTAGGAACTTTACAAGATATTCTGCACGAGACTTCGGCAACTCCAACGAATACGCATAAGTGGTATCCGGAAACAGAGTTTCTTTATATTCGAAATCAAAATTTATTTTTCGCAGCCAAGGGCGGATTCAATAAGGAGAGTCATAACCACAACGATGTGGGCAGCTTTATGCTATTCCTTGACCAAGAACCTGTCTTTATCGACGCTGGCGTTGGTACCTACAACAAGAAGACTTTTTCGAAGGAACGTTACGATATATGGACGATGCAAAGCGATTATCACAATCTTCCTCAAATTAATGGTTATCAGCAACGCTTTGGTCCGCAGTATAAATCGCATAACAATAGGTTCGACGCTAAAGCTCAAGAATTTACGCTCGATATCGCCGGTGCTTATCCGAAAGAAGCGCAGATCAACTCCTGGATACGCAAATATAAAATCGATCATAATGCCTTGCTGATTACAGATCAATTCGATCTGGACAATCCGCAGAACGAGAATGTAATTCACTTTCTATTGGCGAAAGAACCAATCCTTAAAAACGGAGCAGTGGAATTGAATAATGGAGCGTATAGCTTAGATTTTGACAAGAAGCTATTTGATGCCTCCGTGGATGTTATTGAGCAGGATGATGTCCGATTAAGCAAAGTATGGGGCGATCGGATTTACCGCTTAAGTTTGAAAGCGAAATCAAAAAGCAAGAAAGGAATTTATCGTTTCAGCATAAAATAAAAAACAGAAGCCTCAACAAAGCTCTTTATGGTATTTATACCATCAATCGGCACATGAGCATACTAAAGCAGAAGCAATTAAAGGGACGGAAGCACTGGCGAAAGCTAAAGATTTAGACCAACATCATGATATTGGTTTTGTGATGTATTGCTCCTATGGTAATGGTTCTCACCTACGCTGATTATTATTTTCTTGAGGGACTGACGCGTTTAAAAGAATTAAAAAACTAATTTAATTGAAACTTAATGTAACTTTTCGTACTTTATTTATATTTTCAAGGAGACTAATTTCAAGGTTATAAATATTAAATGGCGAAGAGGATAAAAGCAATAAAATGCCCATCTTGTGGAGGCACAAAAGCGACTGAATTAAGAGCAGATTATTATCGCTGCGATAGCTGCGGGACACCCTTCTTTCTTGATTCCGATGACATCACGATCCATCATAAGCACTATACAGCATCCGGAGCGAATATCTTTACACAGAAGAACAAAATAATCGTTATTGGATTTTTAGCTTTCATCATCGTCATGGTCTTTATTTTCCAATTTGGAAGCAGCCCTTCCAACGATCGAAGCTATGTCGCTCCAACAGTCGCTGAAACAGAAGAAGCGCCCAAGGCGCCTTCCAAGAGCTACGAATGGGAGTCTGAAAAAGTAACGGTTTTTAAAGACGATAAGAATACGCCAATTTATATCGTGGTAGGGAAATTGGATCCGGTCGAGGACGCTATAGATCGAAAAGACAGTTTGTTTTTCGGCGTATATGACGTAAAGACAGGAAGTCAGTTACTATTCGATCGTTTTGACGGTAGCTCGAGCGATAGCTACCCAACGATGAAGTTTCAACGCTATGAGGACGACAACCTCTACTTGACTATAGATAAATCCCAGATTTATCGTTTTAATAAACAGAGCTTACGTTTCAATAGTTTAAGAAAGCAACTAGAGACGGAAGTTCCAGAGTTCAAGGACGGAATCGCTCAGGTTGAGTTAGCGGATCCCGAATTTGATGGCGCGGCGTTCAAGGTGCTTGCAAATGATGGCGGGAAACACCTCTATTTCCCGATGGCAAAACGCGTATATGATCCGGAAAAGATGTGGGACATCACAGCAAAACACTACGCAGAGGACGTGTCAACGACGGAATATAGTTTCAGCAGGGAATCATCTGAATTTCCAAAGGAAAAGATTCAACTTATCAAGTATAAGTTTCAGCATAGGAAGGGTTATCCCAGAGATAAACATGTTTTTAGCTGGAGGAAAGACTATGGACGTTCAGGTATTTTCACAGAGCGGTCGCCGTATAAGAAAAGATTGATAACCGACTATTCTAAACAGCGTGGAAAAATTACGTCAATAGACGATTTTACGCCAGGGAGGAATTATTTCTCCCCCTCCGTTGTAGTTTTTAATGATAAAGAAGTTATTATTAGGTTCCGCCCTACAGCGAATCCAAATGATAAACTTATCCTGCAATGCTTAGATGCAAACACTGCAGAAATAAAATGGACGCTACAGGATTTAGGACGCATCGAAGATATGATAATTCTGGATGATGGATATGTACTGCTGTCGGACAATAAACCCATATTTATTTCTACAGATGCCAAAACACAAGTACAGAAACCTTCGATTCCTATTACCCTAACGCTAAACTAATAGATCATGAGCATATTCAATATATTCAAAAATCAACTCGGTCAGGTTATTCAGTGGGAAAACCAACAAGAAAATCAGCTATGGTACAAATATCCATCCAAGCTGGATGAAATCAAAGATGGCAGTAAATTGATTGTTGGGCCTGAACAGGGAGCGATATTAGTCTATGAGGGCAAACTTGTGAATCATATCGAAGAAGCAGGAACTTACAATCTACGAACGGATAACCATCCTTTCATCACGACCTTAGTCAATCTCCGTCAGAATTTTGAGAGCGAACATAAGCTTCTAATCTATTTTTATAGAAAGGCCGATATCCTCAATCAGTTTTGGGGAACTCCTACTCCGATTAAGTATCTCGACCCTACTTATAAGATCCCTGTGGAATTAGGCATTAATGGTAACTACAGCTATAGAATCAGTGATGTAAATTTTCTATTTCAATCGATTATTGGTAGTAAAGACCGCTATTTGACTGAAGACCTTCGTGAGATTGTAAGTGATCGAATACCGCAGTATTTAAGTCATTATTTGGCGGAACGGAAATATTCTTACCTAGAAGTTGATGCCAATGTTCATCAGATCAGCAATGCGCTAAAGGAAGAATTATCGGCAGAATTTAATCGATTAGGGTTGACATTATTAGATTTCAAGATCATCGGAACCCAGTTTGATGAGAACACGGTCAACCGTATTGGGCGTGTTGCAGACGTGACGATAGATCAAAAAGCCGCAGAAGAAGCTGGGTTAGATTACGTTGCACTCGAGAAGCTTCGCGCTTTACGTGATGCAGCGCGTAATGAAGGCGGCTTGGCGGGTGTTGGTGCGCAGTTGGGTGTCGGAATGGAAATCGGGAAAGCGTTTAACCAGGAGAAAGACGGCTTGCTGTCAGGAATTGAAAATAACGGACAAGACGCCTTTGAAAAGCTCAAGAAACTCAATGTGCTTTTGACAGAAAAAATCATTACGCAAGAAGAGTTTGACCTGCTAAAAGCTAAATTATTAAAGACCTTATAGGAAGAATTATGAAGTATATTATTGGAATAATCGTCGTCGCTGTCATACTTTTCATTTTCACCTATCTATTTAGTTTAGTTTGGGGAATTGATCTGTTTGCAGCGGAAGACGTTTCAAGAACTTTAAAGACTGTTGGTTTGATTACCGCGTTAAGCATCCTTTTAATTATCATAGGAGGATTCTTCTTTAAAAACCCGCACAAGGGATACGAACGTGGCTCTGGTGTAGCAGAGAAAAAGATAGATTAAAGGCTGCAGGCTTTGCCCTACAGCACAGGATAGCTATTTAAACTAATCTGGTTATTTTAGTTATATTGCGTTTAGAAACCTATATCAATCAAGCATATACCTAAAAAACAACCTATGATTAGAAAATCAGTTATCCTCTCCTGTTTACTAGCAATGACCTTACCCTACGGATATTCGCAAGAATGGAAACCCGCTGGCGATAAGATTCTGACGGAATGGGCAACTCAAGTAAACCCCAAACAACCTCATCCGGAATATCCAAGACCTCAATTGGTTCGATCAAATAATTGGCAGAATCTGAATGGCCTTTGGAAATACGCAGTTACTGACAAGTCTGTATCTCAACTACCGACGAATTGGGATGGAAATATACTTGTTCCTTACGCGATCGAGTCGGCGCTATCTGGCGTTGGAAAGAGTTTGAATAAAGATCAAGCCCTTTGGTATCAAACAGAAATCGTTCTTTCCAAAAAATTAAAAAACGATAAAACAATTCTTCATTTTGGCGCAGTGGATTGGCAATGCGAAGTATTTGTGAATGGACAGTCGGTTGCTAAGCATGAAGGTGGTTTTAACTCCTTTAGTGTAGATATTAGCCAGGCATTAAAAAAAGGAAATAAACAGCAAATAGCGTTTCGTGTTTGGGATCCAACAAGTGATGGTCCTCAACCTCGTGGAAAACAAATAAACAATCCTCATTCCATTTGGTATACGCCTGTTTCGGGCATATGGCAAACCGTTTGGTTAGAATCTGTGCCTAAAACCTATATCAAAAGTACACATCAGACTCCTCAAGTTGATCAATCAAGTTTAACATTCTCAGCAGATATTGAGGCTGCACAAGATGGCGATCTGCTCCATATCATAGCCTATGATAATGGAAAGAAGATTGCGGAATCATCGAATACTCCCGCAGCGTCCCAACAGCTAAAACTAGGTAATATCAGCTTATGGAGTCCCTCCAATCCAAAGCTCTACGATCTAGAGGTGAAGCTGATGCGAAAAGGAAAGGTTGTTGATCAAGCAAAGAGCTACTTCGCGATGCGTAAGATTTCGAAAAAGACAGATCAGAAAGGTATAGAACGAATGTATCTCAATGATGAATTTCTTTTCCAATATGGTCCATTAGATCAGGGTTGGTGGCCGGATGGATTACACACTGCCCCCACCGACGATGCTCTTAAGTTCGATATCGAAAAGACCAAGGAAATGGGCTTCAACATGATTCGTAAGCATATCAAAGTAGAACCTGCACGTTGGTATAGACACTGCGACAGTATAGGAATATTAGTTTGGCAAGATATGCCAAGTGGCGACCTCGGGGGTAACATCTGGGACATGCATCCTGGTAAATTCCGCGCTGGAAAGCAGGATAAGGACCGTACGCCAGAGTCGGAAGCTATTTTCAGAAAAGAATGGAACAGCATCATGACACAATTGCACAACTTCCCGAGTATAGTGGTCTGGGTGCCGTTCAATGAGGCTTGGGGGCAATTCAAAACAAAAGAGATCGTAGAATGGACCAAACAAAAAGATCCTTCTCGCCTTGTTAATGGAGCTAGCGGCGGAAATTACCTTGCTCCTGGCGATATATTAGATCTACATAACTATCCAGAACCAGCCATGCCTGATCCTGTGAGATTCGGTAAAGACTTTATCCTAGCGAATGGAGAGTTTGGCGGGTTAGGATTACCTATTGAAGGACATACCTGGCAAGCGAAAGATAACTGGGGGTATCAGTCTTTTAAAAGCGTTGCAGAATTGAAGAAACGCTATTCGGAGTTGATTACAGATTTGAGTAAATTGTTAAAGCTAGGGCTTTCTGCAGCGGTTTACACACAAACCACAGATGTAGAAGTTGAAACGAATGGACTAATGACTTATGATCGAAAGGTCATCAAGATTCCTGCGGCAGAACTTAGAGCAATTAATGAGAAGCTTTACGACAAGAGCTTGATCAACTAAACGACAACATTCATAGCAATTATTAAGTAATGAGGCATTTTAAAAAATCGCCTCATTACGTTTGTGCGCTCGAAAGAAACTATTTGATTATCAATTTAAAAAAATGTAATCGCTCGTCCTCGACATCCCCAAAAAAATGATTTCTGAAATACAGTTCTTTATTAGTTTTCCAAAACACATCGATTAAGGTGCAAAGATCAAAGCCATAGTCAGAGATGCTTAATGGCAATCTAGCAAGTAGCACATATCGCTTACCATCCCTTCTTTGAATAAAGTATTCTGAGCATTCCTGACCTGGAAACCAACCATTGAGGCGATACTGTCCAGACGGCGACCCAACAATATACGCAGGATTTCCTACCAATTCCACATCGAATAAACGATTCTCCAAATCAATGGAGAAATCGGATGTATGCCCCCCTTCCATCAACAAAATACGCTCCGACGGGTAATAACGAACGAAACCAGCGTCCCAACTATATTTTAAGTAGTTCGGGTTGATTGTATCTCCGTTGTTGAAGCGAATAAAGGCAATAGATTCACCCATGATATTCGAGTCCACCTTAAAATTGTCTTTCCAGCCGCCAAAAGTTACCTCACCTCTTAGCATTTCTCTCACGGTAGTAAAATCGCTGATGTACGGAATCGTGTCTTTCTTGCCCGGAGTTTTAGATAGCGCCTTCGCCTTAAAAAATTCAATAGAATCTATGATAGACAAGGATAACGTGTCATTCTCATAAACAACTTTGTCCGTATTAACTGAGTCTACTGTTTGTGTCACCTGTTGAATCTCAGTCGGCTCTTTCTCCTTCTTTTTATTCATATACGCGATGAATAGCAGAACAAATAGCACGGCTATAGGGATATTTATTTTATAATTTTTCATCTATCTAATCTATTACCATCGACCACCGGCACCACCACCTCCCGATGAGCCTCCACCAAAACTTCCACTAGAGGAGCTTCCGCCTCCGGAAGATCCTCCCGATGAACGACCGCCTGAAGAACTACTACTGCTCCTCACCTTCTTGGGAATCGTATAAGTATCAATGACTACACGATAGCTGCAATTTTCACAATCATCGACTTTCTCACCTTTCCCAGCAGAACTGTAGGTGGCTGCAATAATGGTATGCCTCTTGCCTTTTTGAAGCGTAAAAAAATGGCAGTGCGGACATTCTTTATAACTCGATTTAATATCCCAAGGAATAAGCGCAATCTTTTTGGTCCGAAGATTCTCCCAAATCTCATAGCTTCGAGATTTGATACTTTCCTCCTTCAAATTACCTTTACTTAGGTAAGTCTTGATTTCTTTCGCCGATTGATCCCGATTAACACGTTGCCAATCCCCCGAATTATCCGGCGGGACAAAGCGCTTACGATCCTTCGCCTTCCTCGAAATAATTCCAATCAAATCATACCAGGCAAGCGGAGATAAGATCATGGGAATAAAAGTAAATGCTAAAAACGTATTGATCGCTTTTGCCCTTTCCTCCGTATCGGTATAGCTCTTACTAATGCTCGTGCGGGAATAGGTAATTTTCATTGCAAGAATGATCCCGCCAAGTACAAACGCAAAGTATGGCAAGTGTTTTTTCTGATAGATGAACTCCAGGTTATTCAGCACAAAGGCAAATAGAAAAACCGTAAGAAACATCAGTATGCCCATACAGCCCATTCCTGCAAATATTGGTACAAAGGGATATTTCTTATTGGGACTCTTTATGAGCCTGGAGGAGACTACATGTACTATTAAATAGAAGAAAGCGAAGATCCCTAAGACCAAAAGAGTGTTCTTAAAATAGATATTCCGCATGCTCCAAAACGGAGTCGCCTCCGGCAAGCGAGCTTCGAGCTCTGCTCTGATATCAGGCGACATAAGCACCTCATTTATAAAAGTTGCAGCGTCTAACACACCCTGATCATAGTCGCCCACTTGAAAATTAGGTACCAGATATTTCTCTCCAATACGTTTTAAATAAGCATCAGGCATCACGGCTTCCATCCCATAACCGCTTATAAAACGGTACTCCCGACGATCGATGGCAAGAAACAACAGCAGACCATTGTCGGCATCTTTCTTTCCTATACCCCATTTATTGAATAAGTCTAGTGCAAACTGAAAGTCACTATCGCCTTCGTAATCATTCACTACAGCAATGGCAAATTCAGCGCCGGTTAGCGAATCGATTAGCTTCGACATATGGTCCAGTTCCGAAACAGTTTGAGCCGACAAAATACCGTTCGGATTCGTCACATAAAAGTCTTGCCCCTGTTTCTTCGGACTAGGAAGACTTTCCACCGTAAAACGCTCAGGCGAAATTTGCCGCGTTTCTTGAAATTCATCGGGTCCCGAAACAAGTTGTGCTGAAGAGACAACTGGCCAGTAAAACGGAAGTATCAGAAAACTAAATAGTATTAGCTTTTGGATTCTAATAGATAGCATAGAAGATTAAATATCTTTATTAAAACTAATCATAATAAAGGTAATTTTCATTTAAGTTATAAGGATTTTTCAAAGTTTATAGGATACTGCTATTCTGTCAGTTCTGCTTAGATATCTGTAAATACTTAGTTACCAACCTAATCTTAACATCGTCTTTACAGTCTAATAACGGTAATGATAGATTATGGTCTATTATTTGACTTAAACAAAGTATGATGACAAAACTATTAAAGGTTATAATCTTGTTATTGGTTGTGTGTGGTTTAGGCTGGTTTATTTGGCAAATCAGCAAACCTAAAACGAACACCGTAAGCAACCATCAGATCCTATTGGAACGCATTGAATCCATGGGCAAATTAGAATTGGTAAAATATCGACTATCAGATGTGGTTGAACATAAGGTGATCTCTCAATTTCTTCCAGACGCTAGTGTCCTTCTCATTATCAAGGCAGATGCTGTCGGTTGTGTGGATCTAAGCAAGCTCAAGGCAGAGGATGTAGAAGTATTGGAAGATTCCGTTCATATCACACTACCTAATCCAGAAATATGCTACGTAAAGATCGACCATAATGCATCGAAAGTATATGATACGAAGATGGCATTTTTCAGGGAAGCAAATATGGTAGACGATGCGTTCAAGGCCGCAGAAAATGAGATTACAAAACAAGTAAAGAAATCGGATATCCTTGATCAGACAAAGAAAAATGCAGTCGATATCTTTAAGCCTTTAATGGAGGGTTTAGGATACAAAAAGTATAGCATTGGTTTTCAGTAAGCTATAGATAACTTTTTTTTTGAGACTTATGAAACGGGATGTCTTCAAGAACTACGATATAATTGCTGACTGGTTTTCCAAAAGCCGAAGCAAGGATTTAATGGAAAAACCTTATCTAGATTGTTTAATTGACCACATCCCTGCTGGTTCACGCGTTTTAGACCTAGGCTGCGGAACTGGAGAACCCATATATCGTTATCTTCAATGTAAAGGCTTTTCCGTCTGTGGAGTGGATGCAAGCCGTGCTATGCTTGAAATCGCTAATAAAAATTTCCCTGAAGGTGAGTTCTTGCTCCAAGATATGCGAGAGCTTGATCTCGTTGAGAAGTTTGACGCGATCATCGCTTGGCACAGCTTTTTTCATCTGGCGCCACAGGAACAACGCGAGATGTTTCCACTATTCAAAAAACATCTTAAAGCAAATGGCATATTATTATTCAGCAGTGGCCAGGAGGAAGGTGAAGCTTGGGGAATGAATAATGGTCAAAACCTTTACCACTCATCGCTAAGCAAAGAAGAATATAAATCCTTACTCCAACAACAAGGCATTAGGGTCATTCAGCATGTAGTTGAAGATCCTAATTGTGGCGGCGCTACTGTATGGTTATGCCAGCGAAACGAAGATTAAGCGTCTTTGTATTTTATTTTCTTCATATCTGGAAGAAAATAGGCTACGATGCCCAAAAGAGGTAAATAGGAACAAACCAAATAAATACTCTCTAAGGAAGTTTTATCTGCAAACCATCCCAAAATAGCGGCACCGAGTCCGCCCATTCCGAATGCGAAGCCGTAAAACAATCCCGAAACCATCCCTATCTTCTTCGGCAGTAATTCTTGCGCATAGACTAAGATCGATGGAAAGGCTGACGCCATAATTAGTCCGATGACCGAAACCAGGATACCGGTCCACATTTCATTAGCATAAGGCAGCATTAAGGTAAAAGGCGCACATCCCAAAACCGATAACCAAATAATATATTTACGACCAATTAGGTCTCCTAAGAAGCCCCCGAATAATGTCCCGACCGCGATAGCGATAAGGAAATAGAACAGGTACACCTGAGCAGCAACTTCCGAAATGGCAAACTTATCCATCATGTAGAATTGCAAATAGCTCGTTATACTTGCCACATATACATACTTTGAAAAGATCAAAATGAGCAAAACAGTAATCGACATCACTATGCGAGTCTGTGATAGATCTGGCAGTTTAATCTGCTTCTTCGCTTGCGTGCGAGCATATTCTAAAACTTTAACATACCATCTCGCAATATAGCTTAGAATTAACTGGGCAATCAATACGACGACGATAAACCATAATATATTCCGCTGTCCCGCCGGGATAACGAACCATGCTAATAGCAAGGGTGCTAAGGCCGTTCCGGTATTTCCTCCAATCTGAAATATGGATTGAGCTAAACTACGCTTACCGCCTGAGGATAAGTAGGCTACACGTGACGATTCCGGATGAAAGATAGATGAGCCTATCCCAACCATTGTCACAGCAAACAGCACCGCATAATAACTATTCGCAAAGGATAAAGCGATAATCCCTACGAATGAAAACATCATCGCAATAATTTGGGAGTATGGCTTCGGATGCTTATCGGTATACATCCCGACGATTGGCTGCAACAAAGAAGAAGCCAGTTGAAAACAGAACGTTATAATCCCAATTTGAGCAAAGTTCAAATGAAAATTATCCTTTAATAAGGGATAAGAAGCCGGGATAACAGCTTGAATTAAATCGTTTGATAAGTGTGCCAAGCAAATGGCAATCAAAATAGGATAAGAAGTCTTATTCGGATCGTAAGCGGTAGTTGTTTTGAACATTTTTCTTCCTTTAACTCAAATTTCTCCTGCAAGAAATAATAAACTAAGTGCGACGTCGACAAATGTAGCAGATAAATTGAATTAAACGAATTAATACGATGCCTTTAAATCTCGTTCTCTATAATTCAGACCTTAGTATTACAATCTCCCCAAGCGTATGCTTCGATTAAGAAAACAGGTTTAGATTTTCAGAAGCCTTTGGCAGCTCATTGAAATGACGGTTAATCGCTAAGGCTAAGGAAGCTAGAACGCTACAAAACAAAGCCTTAACAACTTGTTTTTCAACGCTTATCCAAATTTCGCTATGGAATTAAATAAATCCGGATATCGTTGCTATTAAATCCCACGTTAATAATAACAAGAGAGCCAATTGCATATTTTATCATATATTTATAATAACACTAACAAAAGAAGCTTAAGGACAAACAAACAATTTAGAACCTAAAAATTGGATGACAGATTTCTTAGAACAAAGTTTTCAATTCGTCTTGTCGAAGTGGTATTGGACCAGCTTCTTCTTTTTTGTATTCTTTTCATTGCTCTATTTTCTCGGTGCTGCGATTACAGATTACTTGGTACGGCGACAAGAACCAGATTTGAAGAAGATAGTGAATGCCCCGAAAAAGGGACAACGAGCAATAGAAATCAGAAATTCGTTAATCTCCATTCTAGTGTTTAGCATACAGGCCATCTTGTTTCAGCAACTGTTTGCAATGGGCATCTTCCAAGTCGGTTTCGACCAGCCCTGGAATTGCCTGTGGGAGATTCCAGCGCTGTTTCTTTGGAATGAAGTACATTTCTATTGTATGCATTGGCTATTACACCGCAAATGGATGATAAGAAATGTACACAGAGTCCATCATTGGTCTGTAGAACCGACAGCCTACTCGATCTATAGTTTCCATTGGGTCGAAGCCTTTATGCTCGGTACGGTCATCTTTTTCCCCCTATTCGTTCATAATTTCCAGATCTATTCACTTTTAAGCCTCCCTTTGATGAGCTTGCTGGTGAACCTTTTAGGTCACTGCAATCATGAATTGAGCGATGAGTCAGATCCAAGCTCATTTTCAAAATATACTTTTAGGCATAGTATGCATCATAAATATGGCAAAGGGAACTTCGGTTTCATGTTGCCATGGATTGATCAACTATTCGGAACACAACTACCAAAAAACAATACATAATGAAGAAAGAATTAAAGCCTGTATATATCAATGCCATTGG
Organism: Sphingobacterium sp. UBA2700; assembly: GCA_002354335.1. Taxonomy (GTDB): domain Bacteria; phylum Bacteroidota; class Bacteroidia; order Sphingobacteriales; family Sphingobacteriaceae; genus Sphingobacterium. Next base: position 86,910 of record DELI01000020.1, read on the forward strand.
CATACACCTACCAAACGAACCGATTTCAAATGATGAGATGGAAGACTATCTGGGTTTGATTGCAGGCAAAAGCTCGCGCACGAAGCAGCGAATGCTGCAACAGAACGGCATTAAAACGAGGTATTATGCGTTAGATAAAGAACAACAATCTACTGATTCTGTTGCGGGTATGGCAGCAAAGGCTATCGATGCCTGTTTAGCTAATGGAAAGTTCGCAAAGTCAGAAGTAGCATTTATTGCGGCAGCAACTACCCAATCGGACCTACCAGTGCCAGGATTTGCAAGTATGGTACATGGCGCGTCCAAACTACCTGTGTGCGATATTACATCCCATCAGAGTGTCTGTTCTGCTGGTATAATGGCATTAAAGAGTGCTTTCCTTCATATTCAGGCGGGCGAGCATGAAAATGCGATTAGCTGCGCTGCGGATATGCCTAGCCGCATGTTCAAAGCCTCTCGTTTCGATAAGCAAGCACAGATTCACGAGAAAGGACTACCTCTGGACACAGACTTTTTACGATGGATGCTATCCGATGGGGCCGGCGCAATCTACCTTTCCGAACAGCCAAATACCCATGGAATTTCCTTTGAGGTTGAATGGATTGAGCTGAAGTCCTACGCCAATAGTTTCGAACCCTGCATGTATGCCGGCGCTAACAAATCTAAAGATGGCAAAATAAAGAAAAGCTGGCTCGACTACCCTTCTTTTTCGGATGCCGATGCCGATGCTGCAATCAACTTGAAACAGGACATCAAAATCGTTAATGAAACTGTCAATTTAGGCGTCCAGCATTTTTTCCAGCTGATTGAGGAAGGAAAATTAGCAGTTAATGATATCGACTGGTTGGTTTGCCATTATTCTTCGGAGTATTTTAAGCAGCCTATTGTTGACTTGTTAGCGAAGGGAGGCGTTGTTATCGACGAGAAAAAATGGTTTACGAATCTTCATGATAAAGGGAATACGGGCGCTGCATCAATCTACATCATGCTGGAAGAGCTCTTTAATGGTGATAAATTGAAGGAAGGTGACCATGTGCTTTGTATGGTGCCTGAAAGTGGCCGCTTTATAACGAGTTTTGTGAAGTTGAAAGTCATAGGTTCCAAAAAACCGAAAAAAACGCCTAGCATCTCTAAATCCGACGAGATTCTGGCGCCCGAAGTTCATGTCGCCAATAAGCCCATACAAGAAAAACTTGTACGGTCGCTTACGGATACGTGGGTAGACTTTGAGCTTTCCTTGCGAAACACCGAGATTATCGAACGAATATATAATGGAACGATCAGTTTGGAAGATTATCGTTTATTATTGTTGAATCTTCGCCAACAGGTAATCGACGGTTCTCAATGGATAGCCAGGGCAGCCTCAAATGTCAGCATGGATTATTTCGACATCCGCTCTTCTTTTATTTCGCATTCGCGCGATGAGCATAAAGATTATCAAATCTTGGAGAAGAACTACATAAATTGCGGCGGGAAGAGAGAAGACCTGTACAACGGACAAAAAAATATCGGAAGCGAAGCTTTAAGTGCCTATATGTTTCATAAAGCTAGCCAACCGAATCCCTTCGATCTATTAGGTGGCATGTTCATCATCGAGGGATTAGGAAATCGACTAGCCGGAAAGTGGGGTCGCGCAATACAGCATCAGTTAGATCTGACGGATGATCAGGTTTCATTCTTCACCTACCATGAAACAAGCGACAGCAATGAAAACCATTTTGAACGTTTTGAGAAAGCCCTAAATTCGGAACTACTAACGGAAGAGATGGCAAATCGCGTGGCTAAAACAGCCAAGGTCGTTGCGCGCCTTTACCAAATGCAATTAGCAGAATTAGGAAATTATTAAGAAGATATGATACACAACAGTTCTTATTTTGAGCGATTAGAACACAATCCGCGTGACCCGAGTCATTGGCATGCATTGTTTCTTGATAATAGCGTCCCATTCAACAAGGACGCTAAAGCGGCGTTTTTATTTGATTCAACTAGAAAGAGTAAACAGTTTCTACTCCCCTTTCTACGCGTTTTCGGACGCCTGACCATCATTATTTTACAGATTTTTAAAGCGGTTGCTCCCAACCTCATCAATGCGCCAAGGACGCTGCATCGATTTTTGTATTGGGGCATGAAATACTGGGTTTCGCCAGAGGCTAACTTTCTGATTTTACGGCATTTTTATTTAGGATCAGACGTCCTACGCTTCATTAAAGATAATGTTGAAGGCGCAGAAAACATCCCGATGAACCCATTAAAACCGCTTTCTATCGAAGCTGTGAAAGATAATTTATTTTTAGAACACGATCTCAACCTTTATAATTTCATCATCAATTTGAACAAGGCAATACAAGAACAGGGGTTAACGATTCATCCGGTGGAGCATCCGGATTTTTCGGCGATAGGTAGCCAACCTATTCCATTCGAGGAATTTAGGGATGGATGGACCAATATATTGGATTTATCCTCTGCAATTGAGATCTTCACGCCTGTCTATCAGTTCTTTTTAACGGATAATGACTTTTGGCGAGCTTCCAATTCATTGCAGTTAGATGAAGTTATTGGCGTGTATGCGGCGACGATCATGCGATGCCCGGAGAAACTAGTGGCGTTAAATAACAAACACCCGATGATCCCATTGCCAACTTATGGCGCAGGTTTCCGTCTCGTCCTACATGGTCTGTCAACCGAGGTGCTGCATCATTTAATCAGTCAAGAGAAATTTCACAAGGACACCGAAGTAATTGTCTAATATTTACTGATACCTCGAATCATATTTTGAATCATTCCTCTATTTTAGATATTACGTTTATCGACGGTTCTAAAATAGAGGAAAAAATATGTGAAGCCTATAAACCCTGGGACGCTAAATAATTTCCTAAAGCATTCAGTTCAGTATCTTTCAGGATCACTTTTTTATCCTTGTCTAAAAGATAAATTGTTGGAGAAGCCTTAAGGTCATAAAGTCCTTTGTTTAATACCTCTTGCTTTTCATCCACAGCATTAATCCAATTCGAAGGAATATTGTCAGCATAATCATTCCATATCTCTAGATTTCCCTCAGGGTATATGGCTAAAATCTGCATCTGTTTATTGGCAATCATTTGATTAATGGATTCTTGTTCTTTTAAGACCTTTATCACCTGCTCGCAATTGCTACATCCGGGCTCATAAAACATGAGCAGTATTAATGGAGCTTGTAGCTCATGAAGTTTATTAAATGTTTTACTCTTTGTCTGATAAACAAAGTCAGTCGCCGTAGAACCAACTTTATTCTTACGAACAAGGTCCAACAGTATCCTATAGCGCGCTTTTTCGTCCTCAGCGATCTTATCAGAGCTGGTATAATATTCGAGTACAGGCTCGTAAAACGAGTCGCTACGCATCGGCGAATTCGGGTCATAAAGGTAGCTATCTAATTTCTTTTTGAAATAGTCGAATCCTTTTTGTTCCTGCTTCGCTTGATCTAAAAAGTCTGTAATGCCCTCCTTCAGCTGCTCAGCAGATACTGCGGGAAATATGGAAAGGTAATTCACAAAAGCTTGCTCCGCGTATTCCGAGTCGATAATCTTCGCCGTATCGCTGAAATTGAAGTTATCCCAATAATGACTAAACAAATAATTAAGCTGTTCCTCTTTGCTCGTTAAATTGGCGCCTGGTTGAGGAGGATGGTATTCCGTTGATGTATTGACATTGGGATTTGCTGGAGGAGCAGTTTTCTTTTCCTGATTGCAGGACAACAAAACAGTAGCAACGAATACAGCGCTGAATAATAGTTTAGTTTTTGGAATCTTCATATTTGGACGAAATCAATTCTTTCTTTAGTGTTTGAATTATGGTAAAGATAAAAATAGTCTTATTCCAAAAAGAGTACCAAGACGTTTGAATTATCTAAATGTAGACGAATAATTATTTTTGTTCCCTACCAGATTTTAAAGCTTATGCCCATCGTCGCGGCGAAGCTTCCATCAAAATCTCTACCCCCATACTCTCCGTCAAATCCATCGCCATGTATATTTCCGCGTAGGTCAAGATTAATATCGATAAGATCATTTATGCGGAAGGTTTGCAGTAGTCCAAAGCCGGGGCTAAGTCTAATCTCGTTGCTATGGTTCAAGCCCACGATGCCGCCTACGGTCGCATATGGAATAAAGCTATAGGTTCGATCATATTGATAACCTAATAAATCATTCGAGATATTGATCAAGAGATCCGCATTGACACTAATGTACTTTAGGGTTTGATGCAGTAGCCTTTGCCCGGGGTCAAAGATTTTTCCTGTGGAAAGGCTCTTCGTTTGAGTCAACCCCTTATATTCCATCCCGCCGATATTCAATCGAGCTCCAAAACTATTATTGAACCATTTTGCAGCAAAGATTTCAAACTTTGGGCAGATACGATCTTCATACGCAAGTTGTTTGTCATGATCTCCAAGATAGATTCCAATACCAGTGCTTGCACCAACGAACCAAAAATCCTGAGTATTGCTAAATCGTATATTACTGTGCGTTGATTTGCTTGGGGGATCGCTTGGATCGTTGGTCTCTTTTGAATGCAATGGAAGGCAAATACAAATTAGAAGTAGGGATACGAGGTACTTTTTCATGTAGAAAAGGGATCGGTAAGTTATTAATTTTGTAGTGAAAGGCATTTTACGGTTAAATTCGAGGTCGGAGCTCATTTGAAAATCAATTTTAAAAAACCAATGATATACACACAAACAAATCTCAAACGTTAAACATCAACAACTCAAAGGTAATTTTTTATTGCTATTAATGCTAATTTTAAAATACAAATCACATAAAATTAACCCGAGCATCATCTTCATTGATGAAGCGGAACTAGCAAAAACGCAGGTAGTGAATCTTAGCCATTGTCCGAATGAACAGCGCCTGACCTAAGTGCAATAAAAGACTTTGATAAAACCTATCAAACCCAAATCATATCCAATCCACAAGGGCTTTGATACGGGTTTGTATTGGGTTTACATTGGGTTTGAAAGGGCTTTGAAAGGGGACTGACTAGACTTTGATATCTAGTAGTTATTATTTAGAGATAGCGAGGTTGTAGGTTTTACACCAAAGATGTCGGACCCAATATTTTAGACCTTAGAATTGGTTTACTGCTAAATTAAAAGATTATTAAAATCAAAGAGCTGTCCAAAAGGACAGCTCTTTGATTTTTTTGAAAAAAGAAAGTTTACGCTTTTTTAAATAGTTTATCGAAGAAACTAGGTTTTTTCTTAACGTCATAGCCATAGCCGTAGCCGTATCCATAACCATAACCGTATCCATAGCCGTAAGATCTAGGGTCTTCCTTCACGCCGTTAAGCACGACTGCCATGTTTTTGAGCTTTTTGTTCTCATATACTTTTTCGATGTTTGGCAACTGCCGTCTATCTAAATTACCCGAGCGGATAACGAAAACCGTCATGTCGGCTACGCGATTCGAAATATAAGCATCCGCGACGATTTCAATAGGCACGCTATCTATAACGACATAGTCATATTTCTCTTTCAGTTGCTCCACCAAGGAATCCAATCTCTTCGTCAATAACAATTCCACCGGATTTGGCGCAGGTACGCCGATTGGAATTAAATCGATATCAAAACCGTCAACCAAATTCGTTTTATAGGTGATTTCATCTAAGGTTACAACGCTGTTTGCGAGAAAATGTGTAACTCCTTTTGTCACTGGCAGGTTGAACTTGGAGCTCAATGTACCTTTACGAATATCCAAATCCAAGATGGCTACTTTCTTATTTAAGAATGCCAGCGTTGCAGAAAGATTCAACGCCGAGAAGGTCTTACCAGCACCGATTCTTGAAGATGAAAACATAATTACTTTATTGTTTTCTTCATCCGGACTCATGAAGCTGATATTGGTTCTCAGGATTCGGAATGCTTCAGTCAATGGGTCTCTGCCGTTTTCTTGAACTTTGACATCGGTTTTCGATCTTTTGTCAAGCATCAAAGGTATTTCTGCTAAGAATGGAATAGTAAGGTTGTTTTCTAAATCTGCCCTGCTGCGCACTTTGGAATCTAGCATCAACATCATCAGTAAAATAAACGTGGGTAGCAATAGGCCTATCCCCATGCCCACAGCTAACTTCCTAAACTTGCTCGGTGCTATAGGCGCATCCGAACCTGCTGCCGGGTCTATTATACGGATGTTATTTTCCGTCATCGCTTTGTTAAGCGCATTTTCCTCACGCTTATTCAATAAGAATAGGTACAACTCCTCTTTAACCTTTTGCTGACGTTCAACGGACAACATTGTTCTCTCCTTCTGTGGAGTCTCCATCACTTTCCCTGTTAAACGAGTGTACTCTCTATTCACATTCCCTAGCTTTATTCTCAGCCCTTCTGTTGCATTATCAACTGCGCGATTAATGTTTGATCGCATAGAATTTAACTCTCTATTCAATTCGATAACAATAGGGTTCTCAGTGCTACTGCCCTCCTCTAATCTGTTCTTCTTGAGGAGAAGACTATTGTATTCATTAATCTGTGTTTCAATATTGGCATCAACTAAGCCTGTATTGTTTGGGATCAAATCCTTTTCTCTCTCCGACGTACGCATGTAATCGCGCATCATTTGAGCTAACTTGATATCGGTCTCAATTTTTTGTTTTTCATTTTGAAACTGACGACTTTCGCTAAGGTACATGTCACCTGAAGTTGCTACATCCAGTCCTTGATTATTTGTCTTAAGTCGCTCAATATTGGACTCAACAGAATCCAGATCTTTTTCAATGATGGTCAATCGTCTTTGAATAAAATCAGCTGTATTTCGTGCAATTTGATTCTTATCTTCGATTGTGATGGCATTATACACCTCGATCAGTTTTGTAATAACGTCATCTGCTCTTTTAGGAGAACCATCTTGAATACTGATTTCTAACAACGAAGCATCGTCTTGCATTTGGTTAATACTAAGGTTGCCCAGGAAGTAACCGGCTGTTGCATTGACACTATTTTTAGTAATCTTAATTTGAGTGCCGAAATAATATTCTGTGTAATTTTCATTTGCGAAGAGGGTTAATCTACCAACAGGAGTTTCGACCTCTGTATTGAACTTTACATTAATTTTTTTGGATGTACGATCAAATCCCGATAGTTCTACTGTATTTTTGTCAATTCCAGTTACATAGAATGAATAAGCATCGTTTTGGCGACTGTTTTTAAATTTAACCAAGATTGGAGAATCCTTGTATAGTTCGACATCGCGTAAGCCTCTTCTTTCGACGTAACTAATGTTGGCATCCAATTCGGCTACCGTCTGTCTCATCAATTCTTTCGATTTCAGTTGTAATATCTCAGTCGCCACACTAACTGTGTTATAATACATAGAGGATCGAGTGACTCTACTTGATGCTGGTGTATTTTCAGGAGTTTTGATCATTACCGTCTCACTTCTCTTGAAAACATAAGGTGATATACTATACTGATAATAAAAGAACGCTGAAAAAACCAATATGGATAACAAATACCATTTCCAATAATGTAAAAGGTAATTGAGCACATCAACGATGTTTACTGATTTTGAATCGCTATTTGAGACGAAATTCTTGTTGTTTGTATTCATTATGGATGGCTATCTTACGAAATTTAATACAGTTAATACTACTGTCACTAATCCTAAACCGAAGGAGATTAAGCGCCAAGTTCTCTCCTCTTTTGGTGTTGACTCGTCGTCTTTAGGTTCGATAAACACGACATCATTTTGCTTTAAATAATAGGCTGGAGAGTCGAAAATTGCTTGTTTTTCGATATCTACAATAATTTTTTTGCGCATGCCGTTTTCCTCCCGAATTACAGTAATGCGATCGGAGGCAGCGTAGGGAGTAGAAACGCCTGCAACATAGTATCCGGTCAAATCCGTATCAAAATAGATACTCGATAAATCGTCCCTAAAGATAACATCGACATCATGATACATAATCTTATCATACTGCGGAATCAAGTCTGGAATTAGAAGACGATAATAGGTGGCTTGCGTAATACCACGAATCTGAAAAGCATCCCTAAAATCACTTCCCACATTAACATACTGGATCGAAAACTCGGAAAACTGTAGAAACAGCTTCTCTAAGATTCTCGATGATGGAAACTTTGCCTCAGAATCATGTAAGATAAAAATATCGTAAAACGTCTCCGGTTTCGCGTGATGTAGTAAGGAAGTCATACAAACGCCCGCCTGCATAACCAAATTATCATCGAAACTGAATACTATTGGAACTACATTCTTTGAACTCATAGCATTATTTTTTAAGAAGTTCCTTTAAGCGAATCCAAAGTCTCGGGAATAACCACTTATCACTCACAATTTGTCCTGCAATAAACTTATAATGCCAGGGCAAGTCGGTATCTTGAATATATTCATTGCTCTCTGGAAAAAAATCACGCCAAGTTTTGAAGTTTTCTACTGATTTTCCTTTCACTAACAAATTAGTCTTACTAATCAGTTTCAACCTCATAACCCATGGAAGTAGATTCTCGAGATTCATTTTTTTGAGGAAAGATTCAATTCCTTTGATATTTTCGAACCATTCCTTATTCACTTTAAAAGTCTTAATATTTACTTGGCTTATTGCTAAGTTTCTATATTGAATATAGTAATACAAACTGGAATTTAGATAACTTACTTTTTTAGCGAAATAAAATAATTGAACACAAACTCGTAGATCCTCGGACATGTTCAATCCATCGGGAAACTTGATGTTATTTGCTAAGAAAAGACCCCTCGCTATTAATTTATTCGACATCCCGCCAAACAGTGCCCCGCTAACTAAGCCCTCAACACAGGCAATTGGATCTTCGGAAAATCGCTGATTGACAACCTCTTGCTTATCATCATAGACATGTATATAGTCGCACCAAACGATATCAGAACCGTCTGCTTCCGCTTTTTCATAAAGTAATTTGAACATATCCGTGCTGACGTAATCATCGGGATCTACCGCTGCGAGATATTTCCCTTCGGACGCATTTAATCCGACATTTCTCGTTGAAGCGACACCTTTATTTTCAGTGTTTTGAAGCAACTTTACATGAATATGTTCGTTTAAGTGATGTTGCTCTATTAGCGATTTCAATGTCGCAAAACTTTCATCGCTACTACAATCATCAATAAAAATAAGCTCAATGTCGTCTAAGCTTTGGTTTAACAAACTTAAAACGCACTTCTCGAGATAACGCTCAACGTTGTAAATCGGGATAGTAACACTTACTTTATATCTATGATGTTCCATGGAAATTTACAAACTCGCTACTTCCCAAACTCTGCCTTCAACATCCTTCGTAACCCTTCTTCCAACGAATAGGGCGGAACAAATCCCGATCCCATTGCTTTCGTCGAATCGTATTTTGTTACGGCACAAAACTTTTTCACCCTAACCGAACTAATGTTCAGCTTCTTCCTCGTCAAAAACGCGAGTACATCGAAACCATATCCCCCCATCATGCCTAACCAGTAAGGTATATGAGTGGTCGGTATTTGTTTACCAAGAATTTCGCCGGTATGATATACTAAGTCATTAGTCGTGAAATCAGGTTTATCAACATAATTATAGATATTATATCCAGTTGTCATTTTTAGAAGCATAAATTCGATGAATGCAATAATATTGCCGACATAGGACATAGACTTTTGGTTATTGCCCTTGCCGATCATCATAAATTTACCACTCGCAATCTGGCTTAGCAAATTAAAAACATTGCCGCGATTACCTTCACCAAATATCACTGTCGGACGAACAATATTGATGTTCCAATCCTGATGCCCTTTGCTCCACTCATCCAGCACTTGCTCTGCTTCCCATTTACTGATCCCATAATGATTAAATGGATCCTTTGGAGAGTCTTCTGTCGGATTCGGCTTATCTAAACCATAGACAGCAACAGAACTCGTAAAAATAATGCGCTTAATTTCATTATGCTCCATCGCTTCCAAGGTATTCCGCATTCCCTGTACATTGACATCATAATACAACGATGTCGGCGTCACATCATCGCGATGTTCGGCCGCCAGTAGAATCACGACATCGAATCCCGCAAGCTCACGTTTTAAAGATGCTGTATCCAAAACATTGGCAATGCTTGTAATCTGATGGTGGATTTTACTATCCTGCTTATCAATATTTTTAATATGAAGATCTGGTTTGGCTTGGAGCAACGAAATCAACTGTGTCCCCACGAATCCCGACCCACCAATAATGGCTATGTTCATTTTTTCTATAATAAATTGATATACAACTGTGCCTTCTCAATTACTTTCCTGCGCTCGAGACGATTAAATAACAAGTGAAATCCAATCCATAAAACGATATCCAATAGGATAACGACATTATTGCTGATATACTCAACCATAACGATATTGAAAACACTAAAAAATAAGGCTAAAGCTATAATAGAAATCATTGCACTGCGATGGTTCATTCCCGCACGCAAGAATTTATGGTGCAAGTGGTTCCGATCAGGTTTAAAGATAGGATGGCCCAATCTCCAACGCACCAACATTACCCTCGCTACGTCAAAAACAGGTATGATGAGCGTAGAAAAAGCTACGACAATAGCCCCCTCCGAAAATGGTTTGATGTATTCGTTGTTCATTGCAAAACTAATCGCCAGAAATGCAACAGAAAATCCTAAAGTCATACTCCCGGTATCTCCCATAAATATCTGACGACGACGCTTTTTCGTTCCAAATACGTTGTAGTAGAAAAACGGTATCAATACACCTAAGGTAATAAATGCAAATAAAGCATGTACCCAAGCGCCGTAATAGATAAATAAAGTTCCGAGAACCAGACAGCTGACACCTACTAAGCCTGAACAAAGTCCGTCAAGACCGTCGATTAGATTGATCGCATTGATAATTAACACAATCACAAATATTGTCAATGGCATACCGATCCAAAAAGGAAGCTTCACGATCAAACCGACCCCATATAAATCATTTATCCATAAACCTGACAAAGGCAGTAAGGAGGCTACTAATATTTGCGTAATAAATTTCCATTTATAGTCGATTCCGATCAAATCATCCCCTATTCCGACCATCGATAGAATCACCAATCCACAAATCAACATCATAAAATGCGACAAGAATGCCCAGGATTGAACATCGAAGCTTACTAAATTCGTTTTGAAAACTAAGGTCATGGTGATGACCATCAGCAGGCATTGAACCGGAGCGAATGAAACACCTCCTAAGCGAGGGATGATGCGATGATGAATTTTACGAGAATCGATAGGATCAAACAGTCGTTTCTTGTAAGTTACCAACATGATAAAGGGTATGAACGCCCGATTTATCATGATGGCCAATAAGAAAGGAATGAAAACAACCAATAACTCCAAAATAATCTATTTAATTTTTAAATCATCTCGAAAACCCGTGTTGAAGACTTCAGATTTCGAGCGAACTCCTGGAAAAAAGACGGCACTAAAATTCTAAGAAAATTCTTTTTCAATTATTGCTGAGATAATATTTCCCATAAGTGATACAAAAATAAGCTTTCAATCAGCCTATGTTTAGTGAAAGACTGAGCAAAAATATTTTTGTAGCAAACAACCGACAGATTAGGGAAATCGGTCATTCAACATAAGAAAAGCAATATTCAATTTGGTTAGCGATTGTCTCGCGCACGATCTAAAACTGATTTAAGTGGTAAAATCCATATTGATCTAATTTAAAATATGCATGAAAATATTATACTTTAGTGGTTGTAAATATCCTATAAATTACAATAAATATACAAACATTATTTAATTAGAAAAATACTTTATGCAAAAGTGTTATCATTCAAGATTCAGGAGCACATTTCGCGAGTTTCAACAGGAAAATTAAGAGTCTGTACAGCTACCACACGCCCGCAACGGACGAACACACAACTCCCTCCTTTTTCAATACTTATTTACTCTTATACAGATGATTTAATAAGGCAAAGCAGATCACAAAGCTGGCGATGAAGCCGATCCATGATAAAACGGGGATTCCCCAAAGCAGATACCCCACGCGTCCATGTGCCAAAATACTGGCGCCAACTCCAAAAGTCATGGCCAGAATGGATAGCAAAAACTTGTTCCCCATACGATGGAGGATCAGCTGAAGATTATCGAAATCCTGCATCTTATGATTTAAGGTCACCTTATCATTTTTTACCTTATCCAACAACTCTAAAAGATCCAAGGGAACTTCCGTCAATACATCCTTCGCAAACTTAGCCTTCTCCTTCAGCTGCTGTATGAGATAGTCAGCAGACAGCTTTTCCTGCGCTATCTTTTTCGCAAACGGCTCAATACTCTCCGGAACGTTCAGATCCGCATCGAGTTGCCGCCCCGTACCCTCCAATATCGAGACGCCACGCAATAAAATGTAAACAAAATCAGGAAGCAATATATGGTTGCTCTGTAAAACGATATTCAGCTTTTGCAACATCACAGAGATATCAATATCATCTAATGCATTTTGCTTGATCATTTCGAATATCTCGTAAGCATCCCGTTCGAGCCGCCTCTCGTTCTCTATGTGGTGCACAACCGCAAGTTTCTTAATATTCTTAATTAAACTCTTTGCGTCGTTTGCCAGAAAATCAAGCACCATCGCTTCGATGATGTTTCGGTCCTCGGGAATCATAAATCCCATCGCTCCGAAATCCAGAAATACGACTTGCCCCCGACGGTTGATTAGGACATTTCCAGGATGGGGATCCGCATGAAAAAAACCATGCATCAAGACCTGCTCTAAATACAAATCCAACACATTCTGTAAAACCGATTTCGTATAGAGACCATAGGACTGGAAACCCTCCAGATCATTCACTTTCACCCCATCGATGAACTCCAGACATAGAATACGGTCGGTACTATATTTCCGATAAACTTTCGGAACATAAACGTCCTTATTTCCAGCGAAGTTCCTCCGGAATCGTTCGATGTTATTAAGTTCATTCGTAAAGGACAACTCATTGAGTAAGGAGCTTTCAAAAGAAAGTACAATCTGATAGAGATTCATCTTATAGACCACCTCATACTTCCGCTGCAGGAGCTGCACTAAATCTTTGATAAAATCTAAGTCGGCACGAATAATCTCGTCGATGCCCGCCCGCTTAACCTTCAGTACCACTTCCTGCCCATTATTAAGGCGAGCTTTGTAAACTTGAGCAATCGAAGCAGATGCAATTGGGACTAAATCCAACTCAACAAAATGCGAGTCTACATCAATTTCCAACTCTTCCTTCAGCACAGCGCGCAAGTCAATCTCACTCAACATCACGTCATCCTGTAGCTTTACCAGTTCTTCCTGCAAATCCTGGGGGATAATATCAGGTCTATTGCTCAGGAGCTGCCCCAACTTAATAAAAGTGGGCCCCAACTCTTCAATAGCCGCACGAATACGTGTATTAAAATCGTCTTCGAAGATTTTGCGAGCATGATTATTCCAAAAAAGAAAACTGTCGGGAAGAATACGATCCAAATTAGACCTCGATATAATCTCGTCAAAACCATGTTTTGACAAAATCTTCAAAATCTGCCCTACTCTTTTGATCTTTTGAAAACCGTTAAATTGCATTGAAATTCAATTTTTATCAAGTTACTAAATATCTATAGGACAAATTCTATTCCTAAGTTGTTTTCATATCAAAATCTATTTGCAATTGAAATGAATGAACACATCATAGGAAAAATAAAAAAAAGCTATTTTTTTAAGTTGAAACTGCAATCGTATCTATTTTGTTATAGTCTCTTAAAAAAATACAGAATCATCCTAAACATACCCTAGCAACCCTCATTATGAACACTTTAGCATTAAAACAAAACTATATCAGGGAAAACATGGCAGAATAACTTTAAAAACAATTAGTAATTAGTTAAATATTATCATATCTTAACAATCTCAATTAAAATAATAAATAATGTATATTTACTATTTTAAAAACAGAAGTATTCATATTAGGGTTTTTATTAAAGATTAAATAAAGACTAATAAGAAGGAAGGATTGTTTCCTAGTCAAAAAACATCAACGTTCTGATAATTTCATGACAAACAAGGTCCCGATTTTGTGATTTATTAACATAGGTCAATGTATAGTATCTTAATAAATGAAATATTTGCAATATCATTTAGATAAGTAATATTAAAAAATAGATTTATGAAAACAATTTTAACATTCGTTGCCACATTATTTTTCATTACAAATGCGGCATTTGCACAAGTAAAATGGTCAGTAGACCCAGCACACACAAACGCGAGATTTGAAGTAAGCCACCTAGGCATCTCATTCGTCGATGGATCATTCAATACACTTTCCGGAGCCGTAGAAACGACCGATGGCAGCAATTTCAACCAAGCGAAAATTGCATTCGAAATTGATGTAAATAGTATCGACACACGCGTAGACGCTAGAGACGAACACCTCAAAAGCGATGACTTTTTCAATGCTGCTCAATTTCCGAAAATGACATTGACGAACGGCGTGTTGACAAAGGGAAAAAAAGGAAAATTCGTATTAAAGGGAGATTTGACTATTCGTGACGTAACGAAACCTGTTGAATTTCAAGTAACGCAAAACAACGGAATCATCACCGATCCATGGGGTAAAACACGTGTCGGTTTCACTGCGACAACAACAATAAACCGCTTGGATTATAATATAAAATACAATGATAAATTACCTTCAGGCGTACAAGCTGTCGCATCTGACGTGAAAATCATTGTAAACACAGAATTAGTAAAGAACTAAGTGTACATATAATTAAAAGTAGTCCAACGCTACTTTATAATGGAATTCCACACTAATCTCCATTATGCAAAAATTAGAGGCTACCATTGAAAATGGATAGCCTCTTTTTTTATAAATTATTCTTCGACCTCATAAGTCCAAGTCGCTAGGCGATCCTGAAAAACTCTAGATATCTTATTAAAGTATCGCTTCTGCTTATAGCCCATGACCCACTGTATTCCTTGAGTTGCATTCGTACAAAATATCTCATCCGCTACCTTCATGATGTCTGGCTTAATCTCAGCTTCCACGACTTCAATCCCTTCAGACAAAGCAATATCCATAACGACGCGACGCATAACACCCGCAATGCAGCCCTCTGTCAGCGCTGGAGTATATAAAACCTTATTGTAATAAATGAAGATATTCGATGTCAGCGCTTCACAAAGATTGCCCGCCTGATTCAAAATAAAAACCTCATCAAATGCATGCTTTTTCCGAAAGTTACCCGCCATCACATAAACCAAAGCATTGTTGGATTTCAATTTTGACAGCTCATTATAAGGCTTTTTAAAATCGGTATATAAATCAACGATTAAACCTAATTTCTTATCTCGCAGACTGTCCTGTTTCCGTTCAACTTGCAAAACATAGCCAGCCTTATTCGACTCCGGACCATACGTTCCTGCCCCCATCCGGAAAACAATTAGACGAACGCGAAGCACCTGCCCCATCATATTGTTCTTGCGGATTAATTCCTCAACCTTATTGCGTACAAAAAAGGTATCAAAAACACCAGTATCTTCAAATTGCAGCAAGGATAAACCATCCTGTAGACGCTCGATGTGGAAATCCAGAAAACGTATATCGCCATCCTTCCATAACATTGTCTCAAACAAACCATCACCGTATCGAAAAGCGCGGTTATCAACGCTTAATACAGCCATATCCTCCGGCACCAAACTGCCATTAAAGTTTATATATTGTATTGGCATAAATCTTCTATTCTATCTATTTTATCTAGTCTTGTGTGTTTGTACTATAACTCTCCCATTTCTCTAATGCTAAACGGAAATCCTCAGGTATTGGTACCTCAAAATGTAAAAATTGTTTTGATTTTGGATGTTCAAATCCTAAACTCTTGGCGTGCAGCGCTTGCCTCGGCAGCAATGCAAAGCAATTTTCTACAAATTGCTTATATTTAGTGAACGTAGTACCCTTCAATATCTTATGCCCACCGTAGGATTCATCGTTGAACAAAGGGTGCCCGATGGATTTCATGTGTGCACGAATTTGATGCGTACGTCCAGTCTCCAATTGGCATTCAATTAAAGTAACATAACCCAAACGCTTCAGAACTTTGTAATGTGTCACCGACCATTTTCCTTTTTCAGGGTCATCATACATATCCATAATGCGACGGTCTTTCATATTCCGACCAATGTAGCCTGACACAGTACCATCCTCCTTCAAATCGCCCCATACTAAAGCCACGTATTTGCGAGCAATAGAGTGATCAAAAAATTGCTTCGCCAAATAGGTCATCGCCCACTCACTTTTGGCAATAACTAATAAACCGGAAGTGTCTTTATCGATGCGATGTACCAGACCCGGACGACCGGTGTTGCCAGGCAAAGTCGGCAACTGATTCAAATGAAAAGTCAACGCATTCACCAGCGTCCCTGAATAATTATTAAAGCCAGGATGCACAACCATACCGGCCTCTTTATTAACCAGTAGCACATCATCATCTTCATAAATAATGTCTAATGGGATATCTTCCGGATAAACTTCCGTATCTCGGGGTGGATCAGGAAGCACGACCGTAATCAAATCCAAAGGCTTTACCTTATAACTCGCTTTGACAACTTTCTCATTCACCAAAACAGAACCCGAATCAATCGCGTTTTGAATACGATTTCGTGAAGTATTCTCCACCCGATTCATCAAGAATTTATCTAAACGCAATGGCGCTTGCCCTTTGTCAGCCACGATGCGTAAATGTTCGAAAAGTTCTTGTTCGTCCTGTTCTAAATCTAAATCTTCCGTCATAGCCACAAAAGTAATATTTTTCACCTGATGTACATAAGCTACATAATTTTAAGCTTAACTTATCCTTCAAATAGATTAATCCTTAACTTTACAGGATGCCGCTAAATTTTCCAATATACAGTCCAGTTCAACAAATCATACATCCATTCTTTGCTGCACATGACGTCGAAGTCTTTATAAAAAGGGACGACATGATTCATCCGTTTATTTCCGGCAATAAGTGGCGAAAACTAAAACTTCATATAGCAAAATTAAAATCCCTAAAAATCAATACTGTTGTTACTTTTGGTGGTGCCTGGTCGAACCACCTTTTGGCAACTGCGGCAGCGGGGGCACAGTTTCAGATCAAAACTCACGCATTTGTCCGCGGCGAGGAAGTAAGCAACCCCGTACTCGCCCTGTGCAAGCTATTTGGCATGACGCTACAATTTGTAGACCGCAGTTCTTATAAGGACAAGCTAGCCCTTTTTAATGCAAACTTTAGTGGTAGCGAAGCGCTATTTATCGATGAAGGCGGCCGAAGCGATGAGGGCGTAGAAGGTTGCGAGAGCATCATAGATGAGTTAGCTGATACTTATACAGATATCTTTGTCGCAGCAGGTACCGGAACAACGGCAGCGGGCATCCTTCAAGCGATCAACAAACAGGCGCTCAGTACAACATTGCACTGCGTACCGGTATTGAAAGCTGGAGATTTTATAAAAAATGATATTAGCAAATGGGGAATCGATACGGAACACTTAAAATTACATAGCGAATACCACTTCGGAGGATATGCGAAAACCAAACCCGAGCTCTTACAATTCGTGAAAGACTTCGTAAGTACTACCGGAATTATGATCGAACCCACTTATACCGGAAAGATGATGTATGCGCTGTTTGATCAAATCAGAACAGGAAAAATACAAGCCGGAGGTAAAATATTAGCAATACATACCGGCGGACTGACAGGATTTCTAGGAATGTATGAAAAATTCGATAATTTAGCGCCTGTGAGCACGCAATAGAAAACAATGAATAAGGAAACTGTTATATTGAAAGCTGCTGATGAACAAAGCTATAAATTATTAAAATCTGCTATGCGCGCAATCCTAACCACCTGTTCCATCTTTTTGCTTGCCTTGACAACAAACGCGCAACAGATCGAAATACAAGACACCATAAGCAACAAGCAACAAAAGGATACGCTCCGTAATACGGAGGAACTTTACGATATCGTTGATCTGTTCAAAGATATTATCCCGTCAAAAAAGCCTAAAGATCAGAAACCAAAGAAAAGATCGCCCATTTCTTACTTGCCCAACATTAACTATAACCCCTCCATTGGTGCACAGATCGGTGTCAAAGCAGTAGGCGGAAAAGTGTTAGGCAATCAACCGAATACGCAGATGTCCATTGCTGCGGCAGCATTAAGCTATACGACCCGAGGAATTATTGTGGGCTATCTGATTCATGATATTTACACGCCTTCCAACAAGTGGAATATTAAGGGGAATGTTATGGTGGCTAAAGCCGTAGGACTAGATTATGGTCTAGGAATGGGAACGCCGATAGACAACCCGACTGAAGAAGAGCTGATCATTAACAATCCCGAAAGACAGCGTTTTGTCAACAAATTCACCGCATATACCATCAATGAGCGTATATATAAACAACTTTTCCCAGGTGCATTTGTAGGTGCAGGTGTCTTCTTCGAACTCAAGAGAGGCTTGGAGACCTTTGGTAGTGCTGAAAACATGTCGCCTACTCAAATATATAGTCGATGGAACAACTTTAACCCTGTCGATATCAATAACAACGGATTAATGGTCAATATGCAATACACCACACGCGATAATCCCAATAGTGCGCATAAAGGCATGTATGTCGACGTAGTTTTACGCATGAACCAGGAATGGATGGGCAGTGAGCACAATGCCTACCAATTGCAGACAGATTTCCGTAAGTACTGGCAATTGTCATCCAGCAGAAGCAACCATGTTTTAGCCTTTTGGAATTTCGGATCGTATAAGCTAGGTGGAAAACTTCCTTATGTAGATCTTCCAGGAACCAGTAAAGACCCTTATGCAAGAAGTGGACGCGGATATACCATGGGATATTTCAAGGGACTCTCCTACTTCTATTCTGAAGTTGAATATAGATATCCGATTCTGCGCAACCAATTCTTGAGTGGTGTTGTTTTTGCCAACGTACAAAGCACGAACGATCAGATGGGCACTAAGCTCTTTCAACAATGGCAGCCAGCGGCAGGTGCAGGTCTTCGCGTCTTATTCAATAAAGCAACCCGAACGAACTTATGTATAGACTATGCCTTCGGAAAATTCGGACAACGAGGGCTATTCTTGGGCTTGAATGATGCATTTTAACCTGTACAAATCCCTGTTTTAATCGCATTCTGTTTCCAAATCTTCAGTTATTTTCGGTATTTTGCGAGCAAATCAGCCTTGAAATCATGCTTGTATATCCGAAGAAATCCTACTTTTCTATTCTTGCCTTTACGCTAATTGCTTTTCATGGTCTTGCGCAAACGACGAGACCCGACACCAGTTTATCCGAAATAGCACCCATTGAGATTAAGGCGCACTTCAATTCCCAAGCGATGCTAGATCTAACCAGCTCGGCGCGGGTGGTCAGCAAACGCCTTCTTGAATCACAAAATACCAATACGATCCTAAGCGCAGTGAACAGCACAACAGGAGTACGCATGGAAGAGCGGTCTCCAGGAAGCTATCGCCTAGCACTACGAGGCAGCATGATTCGCTCCCCTTTCGGTGTGCGAAACACCAAAATATATCTCGACGAAATCCCCTTTACGGATGCCAGCGGAAATACCTACCTCAACATTATCGATCCGGTAGGCATTAATCATATTCAGATTATTAAGGGACCTGACGGATCCTTATACGGCCCAAATACTGGAGGTGTACTACGTATTATACCCAATGGATTGACGAGCCAAAGGTCTAATGAAAAATCGTTGCTGCTTAGCGCTGGTTCTTATGGACTATTTCAGCAACAATTAAATATCGAACAGCAGGTCAACGAAAAATACAGCTTTGCTTTCAGCCAGGCATTTACACGCTCTGATGGCTATAGAACACAAAGCGGGGTGAATAAGAAGTTCTTCCAAACGGCACATCAATGGAACTATAATGAAAAAGGTCAGCTTAAGTTTTTAGGTCTTTATGCCGACCTTGGCTACGAAACTCCAGGCGGATTAACAGAAGCACAGTATTTAGAGGATCCGACTCAGGCTAGACCTGCCGGAGGCCCATTCCCAAGTGCCGTTGATCAAAAAGCCGCCATATACAATAAGACGACAATCGGAGGAATCACCCATAGCTACCAATTCAATGATTATCTACGCCACGTGATTTCCGTATTTGGAAGCTACACCGATTTCAAAAATCCTTTCGTAACGAACTATGAAACCCGTAGCGAAAAGAATCTTGGCGCTCGAACCTACTTTTCATACGAGAACTTGGAGATGGAAAACTTGCAATGGGAAATGCAGTTAGGAGCGGAAGGACAAAAGGGATGGTACGACATCAAGAACTATGAAAACAATTTTGGCAATAAAGGTGACTTAAACTATGACGATCATTTAGAGAATTTTCAGCATTTCTATTTCTACCGCCTGAAAGCAAAAATTGCTCAACGTTTTATCGCCGAAGGTTCCATCGGCTTGAATGTAAATAATATTGATTTCGAACAACAGGCGCTCAATGCAGCTGCGATGAAAGGTTCGAAAGATTTCAAAAACAGCTGGATGCCACGCTTAGGACTCTCCTATTTAATTCTTCCGGAATTTGCAATGCGTGCTTCCATCTCGAAAGGCTATTCCACGCCAACCATATCCGAGGTTCGATCTTCCGACAATCAAATCAACCAGAATCTTAACCCCGAAGACGGCGTAAATTATGAAGCTGGATTTCGCTACGAAACAAAAAACCGCCGCTTTATAGCTGATTTAGCAGCTTATCAATTCAATATGAAAAATGGAATCATTCGGCAATTGAATGAAGATGGTGCTGAATTTTTCACGAACGCCGGAGAGATAACGCAGAAAGGAATAGAAGCTAGCGTTTTAACTCAAATCATCCGCCCGGATCAAAACCTGGTTGTACGCAGTTTGATTTTCTCTTCCAATCTCACTTTCCAAGATTATAAATTCAAAAATTATAAAGTAGACGATAAGGATTACTCGGGCAATTCCGTTACGTCTATCCCTAAGTGGATCTGGGTGAACACCTTGGCACTAGAACTGCCTAAGAAATTTGAAATCAACATATTCCATAATCATACCTCTTCCATTCCTTTAAATGATGCCAACAGCTTCTATGCAAAGAAATATCACCTGGTACAAGCAAAATTAGCGTGGACTACCGGATTTATGAACAAATATCAACTCCAGTTATTTGCCGGCGTGGACAACCTGCTTAATGAAAAATACAGCTTAGGAAACGATATCAATGCCATGGGTAATCGTTTTTATAATGCTGCTGCCGAGAGGAATTATTATGGTGGAATCAAAATCATGATGTAAACGCACTAATCCTCCATGATAAATGCTAAGTTCTTTTCGCCAACATATTCAAAGATATCAGAAAATCAGCGACGAGCAATTCGACGCGATAAAACCTTATTTTGAAGTCCATTCCCTCAAAAAGAAAGAGAACATTCAAGAAGCGGGACAAGCACAGCTGTATAATTATTTTGTACTTGAAGGTTGCCTCCGGATGTACACCTTACATGAAAAAGGTCAGGAAATCACGACCGAATTTGCGCTGGAATCCTGGTGGCTCTGTGACCAAAAAGCATATCTAGGAAAAACTGAAACAGATTGTTATATACAGGCGGTAGAAAACAGCATAATAATAAGAATTAGTAGAGATAAAGAACAATTACTAATTAAAGAACAGCCATTTATACAAATTTATATTCTAGAAATGTATCAAAAGGCGTTCGCAGCAGCACAGTTCCGAAACAAATTATTTAAACTCTACTCCAAGGAGGAGATCTTCATCCAATTCAACAGTAATTTCCCTGAGTTCGTACAGCGCGTACCGCAATACCTTATTGCCTCCTATTTAGGTTTAACGCCAGAGTACCTTAGCGAAATTCGAAAAAAAATGATTTCTTAAACTAGCTTAAGATTTTCTTGTTCTTTCCTTTGCAACTTTGCTATATCAAAAACAAGAACAATATGAAAGCAAGAATGAACATCGGCGAGCTGGAACCTAACGGCTACAAACGCGTTATAAACTTAGAAAACTATCTACAGGCATCTGATCTAGACAAAACACATCTAGAACTTATCAAAATTCGAGCATCGCAGATCAATGGCTGTGCTTTCTGTATCAATATGCACACGAAGGATGCCATGGCACAGGGAGAAACAGCTCAACGCATCTTCTTACTAAATGCATGGCGCGAAACGAATGTCTTTACCCCTGAGGAACGCACGATCCTAGCCATGACAGAGGAAGTAACCAAGATACATGAAGCGGGTTTAACCGAAGAGACCTATCAATCTGCAAAATCATTGTTTACTGATAGCTACATTGCCCAAATTATCTTAGCGATCGCGACCATCAATGTCTGGAATCGAATTGCGATTACTAGCCACACGCAACCAGAATTGTAAGGGACAAGTTCGAGGTAAAACCATTACAAAGCCCTTTCAAACCCAATGATCAGCCCTTTCAAAACCCATTCGGAGCGGCTGAACATTGGGTCGATAATGGGTTATAAATAAGTCTGAGCAGATGCATTCCCGTCCAAACCTTTGAATCAACCAGAGAAAGAAAAGTTTTTTAATGCATATTCCGTAAATTAGGGTATACCAACAATAAACGAGATGAAGACAATCACAAGAATATGGCATGGTATAACGCGGAAAGAGGATGCGGACATCTACCTGAATTACCTAACCAGCACCGGCATGAAAGACTATCGCAGCACGAAAGGAAACCTTTCTGCGAAGGTGCTGCGACGCATTGATCATGATATCTGTCATTTTATGACGGTGACGGAATGGGAATCCACCAGTAGCATTCAAGAGTTTGCCGGAGAGCATTTTCAGCGCGCACGTTATTATCCCGAAGACAAAAAATATCTGTTAGAATTCGAAGAGTTTGTTACACATTTCGAGACTTACGATTTTGAATAATGCCGGCTTTTATTGGTCGGAATACTAAAAGAGAAGGTACTTCCAACCCCAACGCTGCTTTCTACCGCGATGGTTCCGCCTTGATTCTCGATAAAGTCTTTTGCTATGGAAAGTCCCAAACCTGTGCCCGACCGCATCGAACCTGGTATTTGAAAATAGCGATCGAAAATGCGATCCTTATAGCTACTATCAATCCCTTTACCATGGTCTTGTACGGAAAATACCAATTTAGCGTCCTTTTTCAGCAGTGAAACGATGATTTTACTGTGCTCTGCGGAATATCGAATTGCGTTTGTAATAAAATTCGTAAGTACCCAAGCTGTTTTTTCCTCATCAATATATACCTCCGGGAGATCTTCATCCAGCTCTGTTACGAGCTCAATATGCTTCTGCTCGGCCTGCAATCGTGTTGCCTGAAGCGCATAAGTGATGACGGGCATAGGATTGCACCAAGTTGCAAATAGCTTGATGTTTCCGGTTTCTACTTGCGACATATTAAGCAATTCTGAAGTAATTCGCAGCAACCGCTCGCTATCGTCTTTGATCCCCTCCATTAATTTCCGTTGATTTTCGCTCAGCTCGCCAGTCTTTGGATGATTCAGCAACTCTAGCCCCATCTGAATCGATGCTATTGGCGTCTTCAATTCATGTGACACGGTTGCTATGAAATTCGTTTTAGCAACATCCCGCTCTTTAAAACTGGTAATATTCTTAAGTATAATCACCTCTCCAACATGCTGCAATTCCTGCTCTCCGGTCGGAACAATTTCGATAGGATATACCTGCTTTTCAAAATAGCTCTCTTTATTGTCGGCAAAAATATGGAGGGTATTTTTTTCTACTGTATGATTTGTTGCAATATCCTGCCCTATCGGGATTTCAACAATCTTTTTGATCAGATCGCTCGCATTAGCGAGTTCTTGAAGGGACTTCGCCTTGACCTCTTCTCTGCTTAAGCCGATCATTTGTAATGCTTCATCGTTGATAAATAGGATTTCGTTTTTATCATTTAATCCAATAACCGGATCGTGCATACTATTTACCAGTGCCTCAACTCGCTTCTTTTCTTGTAAAATATGATCTAACTTACTGTTGGAATATTCTTGTAGGCGCTCCGCCATACTATTGAATGAATTTGCCAGGTCGACAAATTCGGAATCGCCCTTAAAGTAAAGACGCTGTGCATAATTTTGGTTAGCAATCTCGCGGATACTGTTGGTTAGTTTTTTGATGGGGTCAGCAATATTGCTAGGCAAATTGACCCACAACACAAAAGCAATCAAAAAACTTATGGCACCTAAAACGGATATCAATAAAAAAGCCTCGTTAGCCAGTAATTTTGTATGATCGTTCTTTTTAACGATGGCCGCCATGTTCACGTTCATAAGGTTAACGAGTTCTTCCCTGAATTCCATCCCATGTTTATTCTCGCCGGGATCTGCTAAAAGCCTGTTCAGCTTCAGTTCTAAATTTGCGGTGATTTCTTTCTCGCTCAGTTCGGTAACATTTTTCTGCTGTTTGGCTAAATTAGCCCGTAAGACGCTAAGCGATGTTGTATCGCCCGAACTATATTGATCTGCCGCAGCAATCATATTCCTCGCATATTCCACCGATAGATAATTAGCCGCTAAAATATTATCGGCCTCCTTCTTGAGAGAGCTGACATACCAGGTACTCGCAAAAGCAAGCAACAGGATCATTAGAAACATTAATCCAATACCTATATTTAATTTAGTTTTGATTTTCATGAAAGTATAATTAAATCGACTTCAATAGGTTCTAATTTCTTGAGTAGTTTCCGGAATAAACCCATTGCCCATAAAATTCTAAAAAATGGCCAATGCGGCCTGCCAATACACAATGTAGTAATCTGCATCTGCAATACTTGTTCGACTATTTTGCTAGGAACGTCCCTTCCGCCTGTTTGTATGACTTGCCCGCCCAATTCCGTTGCCAATTTAAAATTATTAATTAGAAAACGTTGTTTGTCCAACGCGATTTTATTGCTGCTTTCCCTTGCTGTCTGTACGTATAGAACGAACCATTCCGCATGGTAATAACTTGCCAGTCGAGACGTCTTGCGGATCAGATTCCTAGCCCGCTTCTCATCCGTACCGATACAGACCATAAAGCGTTCCAAACGTCTCTTTTTTGTATCGATATGAACGCGTTCATGCTTTTTAATTGTATGGCTCGCAACCTCCTTTACCGCCAATTCCCGAAGTAGTTCCAAATGCTCTTCCCGAAAGAAATTGCTCAATGCGGTTTGAATCTTGTCCTCGTGATAAATCTTGCCTTCTTTTAAGCGAACAATCAGATCTTCTACACTGATATCGATCAACAGCAACTCATCTGCCATATCAAAAACCTTATCGGGTACCCGTTCCTTCACCTCCATTTTGAGATAGGCAGAAAGCTCCACTTGTAAACTTTCGATATGTTGGATATTAATGGCGGATATAACATTGATTCCAGCTTCCAAAAGTTCGACGACGTCTTGCCAACGTTTCTCATTTTTGCTTCCGGGTATATTGCTATGCGCTAATTCATCAACGACGACGACCTCCGGCCTGAGCTTTAAAATCAGATCCACATCCATTTCTTCCAGCTCGTTGCCTTTATAGTAAAGCTTCCTGCGCTGAAGAATGGGAAGTCCCCCTATCAAAGCTTCGGTTTCCGCACGACCATGCGTTTCGATATAGCCAATTTTAACAGAGATGCCATTGCGCAATAAATTATGAGCCTCCTGTAACATACGGTAGGACTTCCCCACACCGGCACTCATACCCAGGTAGATCTTAAACTTTCCCCGCCTGGCTTGTTTTAGCAAGTCCAGGAAATATTCGGCCGATTTGCGTTGTTCTTCCATCCTATTTGAATACTAAAAGCGCCAAGTCAATGCTGTTGTCAAGCTTCTATTTTTGGGATCATATTGATCTGCTTTACTTCTGAATATGTCGGAGTTGCTATGAAGATATCGAAATTCAGATCGCCAGTATAAGCCATCGAACAGGCATACGTCGAAACCCGTGGAAAAGCCAAGAATTTCGGATGGGTTGCCTGCTACATGTTCAAAAAGAACGGCATCTGCATCGTTAAAATATTCCAAACGAGCATTTAAGCTATATTTATCAGATATTCTATAGCGAGCTTGCAAGCCTGCTGTCCAATACTTCGCAAGACCCTTTTCGAAAGATCGTCGCTGTATTGCGTAATCAAATAGCCCTAAAAGACGGAGGCGATCTGTTGGATCCACTTGCACAAAGAAGTCATGAAAAATGCGTAAGCTGTCTGGTCCTTCCTTTCCTATATAGGAGCTGCTATTCAACAATACTCTGTCGGAAGGTTTATATTGTACTTGATGGCCAAAGGATAAACCCGTGCTTGATTCAGGCAACTGTATTTTTTGCCAACCATTCAGTGCCAAAACACTCATGTTCCACTTTCCATTCGGGCATTGATAACTTAATCTTGCTCCCGTTTCAAAATACGGAGAGTTCTCGGCGGCTATACTGCGCGTTAAGGTGATATTGTCTATACCAATGGCGCTTTCCGGGCCAATGTGCGAAGGCATAATACCAGCATCGATCCATAAATTAGACTTCCGGCTTAACTTATATCCCACATTGGCCTCATAAATAAGTTTATACAGTCCTTGCTCTGCGGAATAATTGGCATTCATATAAGATCCTGCTGCAAACGCTACTTGGCTTCGGATCCGCTCGCTCTGATAATTCGCCCGCAGCAGCGCAATGTTGACAGCAACTTCATTGCTTCGATGATGGGAATAAATGAATGCTGCCTTTTCATGGTTTGACGGCTTTTGTGGATCGTAGCTATAGTATGTTTCCAAGTATCCGCTAAATGTTAGCTTGCTTTTCAAACTGTCCTTATCCTCTTGTGCATACAGGCATGCGGTACTAAAGCAACAAAGCCCAGCAAGTAAACCCTTAATTTCCATGCTTCCCTCCTAACTGATTAGCCAAATCATCTAAAGCTAGATTAAGCTTTAGAACATGAATCTTCTCAGGGCCGAATAATCCCCATAGCGCCGGTTCTTTATTTTCCGCGATCAGATTATTCACTTGCTGCACAGATAAACCTCGCAATTCTGCGATACGGGCTGCCTGCACATAGGCCGCCTGCAGCGAGCAATGTGGATCTAAGCCACTACCACTTGCGGTAACCAGATCAACAGGAACTTGTTCGCGCTTAACTGTAGGGTTCTTAATAAGAAATGTATCGATGCGTGCTGCCACTTCTTTCAAATAGACTTCGTTTGATGGCCCCTTATTGCTAGCTCCAGAGCCTGCCGCATTGTAACCCACAGCAGACGGGCGCGATTGAAAATATTGATCGCCCTCAAAGGCTTGTCCAATGTGATAATAATAAGACTTGCCCGCTGCCTCAATCATCTTACCTTTTCCTTTGGAAGCTTGGGTCTGTGCCAGTGCCCATATCGCAAATGGATAAAGCACAGCGAAGATAAATAGACATATGATGCTAAGTCTAATTGCTATTGTTATGTTGGTTTTCATAGTACTTGAATTAAATAATAAAGGATAAGAGCATATCAATTAGTTTGATACCAATAAATGGTGCGATAAGTCCTCCGAAACCATAAATAATGATGTTACGTCTTAATAGTGCAGAAGCACCGATGGGTTTATAAGGCACTCCTCTCAAGGCTAATGGAATCAACAAGGGGATCAGGATCGCGTTAAAAATAATAGCCGAAAGAATCGCCGACTCTGGGCTCTTTAGCTGCATCACGTTGAGAGGTTCGAGCGCAGGAATTGCCAGGATAAATAGTGCTGGAATAATAGCAAAATACTTAGCAACGTCATTCGCAATACTGAAGGTGGTCAATGTGCCACGGGTCATTAGTAATTGTTTTCCTATTTCTACGATTTCAATCAATTTGGTGGGGTCATTGTCCAAATCGACCATATTACCCGCTTCTTTTGCAGCTTGCGTTCCGCTGTTCATGGCAACACCTACATCGGCTTGCGCTAAAGCTGGCGCGTCGTTGGTACCATCGCCCATCATTGCTACTAATTTACCTTCTTGCTGTTCCTTTCGGATATAGTTCATTTTATCCTCCGGTTTAGCTTCAGCAATAAAATCATCCACTCCTGCTGTTTTTGCGATGAATGCGGCAGTTAGTGGGTTATCCCCGGTCACCATCACCGTTTTGATGCCCATTTTGCGCAATCTTGCAAAGCGCTCCTGAATTCCTGGCTTGATGATATCTTGCAGCTCAACCACACCCAATACCTGTTCATTCTCGATAACCACTAGCGGCGTACCGCCATTCGCTGCAATTGTTTTTACAGCCTCTAGAATATCCTGAGGGAAGGTGTTTCCGGCATCTTCAACGATTTTTTTGATCGCATCGGTCGCCCCTTTGCGAATACGAGTGCTTCCAAAATCTATTCCGGAGCATCGTGTTTCTGCCGTAAACCGGATGGCTGATTCCTGCTGATTGCCTGGGCTTGATAGATTAGTTCCCGCCAATTCCACAATCGATTTACCTTCGGGCGTTTCATCAAATTTCGAACTTAAGGCAGCAGCTTTTACGAGTCGTTCCTTTGCAATACCGTCGGTTTCCTGAAATCGGGTTGCCCTTCTATTACCGATGGTGATGGTACCTGTCTTATCTAATAAAAGGACATCGATATCTCCCGCCGTTTCTACAGCCTTTCCTGATTTGGTCAGTACGTTTGCTCGTAATGCTCTATCCATGCCTGCTATGCCTATCGCTGACAGCAAGCCACCAATCGTTGTTGGCACCAAACAGATAAACAAAGAAATAAAAGCGGCGATGCTGATTCCTACATTGGCGTACTGGGCAAAGGGGCTCAACGTTACGACCACTAGAATAAACACTACGGTAAATCCTGCCAATAGTATAGTCAGCGCTATTTCATTTGGTGTCTTTTGTCGTTTTGCGCCTTCTACCAGGGCAATCATTTTGTCGAGGAAGCTCTCTCCTGCTTCAGCCGTTACGCTGACTACGATTTCATCCGAAAGCACCTTCGTTCCTCCCGTCACGGAGCTACGGTCGCCACCTGCCTCTCGTATTACCGGGGCGGACTCGCCCGTAATTGCGCTCTCGTCAATCGTCGCTAAGCCTTTCGTGATTTCGCCATCCGTCGGGATAATATCTCCAGCAACGCAGATGAAATGATCGCCTTTTTTTAAAGCCGATGAATTAATGATTCTTCCGTCTACAAGTTTAGCGGGTGTTTCTTCCCTAGTTTTGCGCAAACTATCTGCCTGTGCCTTTCCTCGCGCTTCCGCTAGCGACTCGGCAAAGTTGGCAAACAATAAAGTGAGTAGTAGGATCAGGAACACAGAGAAGTTATACACAAAACTTCCCTGCTCTTGATTTCCAAAAAGGATAAGTAGACAAACAACCGCCATAATGGCTGTAGCAATTTCTACGGTGAACATCACAGGGTTTCTGATCATGCTGCGCGGGTCAAGCTTGACCAACGCTTGCAATAGCGATTCTTTTATCAGTCGAGGATCAAAAAATGAATTTTTAGTTTTCATATCAGATCAATTATTTTAAAGTGAAATATTCAGCAATTGGGCCGAGGGTTAATGCAGGGAAGAATGAAAGTGCAGCAACGATAACAATGACTGCGAGAATCATAAATCCGAAAGTAAAGCTGTCTGTCTTTAAAGTACCGGAGCTTTCTGGAATATGTCGTTTTGAGGCGAGTAAACCGGCAATTGCCACTGGACCTATTATTGGAATGAAGCGTCCGAATAATAAAACTATCCCTGTGCTGATGTTCCACCAATAGGTGTTATCAGCAAGCCCTTCAAAACCACTACCATTGTTGGCTGCTGCCGAGGTGTATTCATAGAGGATTTCTGAGAACCCATGGAATCCAGGGTTATTCGTTGTGGCAGCTCCAAGAGCAGGGAAAGAACTCGCTAATGCGGTTCCCACAAGTATTAAGAAGGGATGAAGAAGCGCAATAATCATGGCAATTTTCATTTCCCGAGCCTCCACTTTTTTACCCATAAATTCGGGAGATCGTCCGACCATCAGTCCACTGATAAAGACGGCGAGGATAATGAAAACGAAAAAATTCAATATACCCACCCCACAACCACCATAAAAGGCATTGATCATCATAGCGAGGAGTTCGTTCATACCCGATAGGGCCATACTACTATCATGCATGGAGTTGATCGACCCAGTAGAAATTACTGTCGTAACGATCGACCAAAAGCCTGCTGCTGCAGCACCATTTCGTACATCCTTACCTTCCATCGCTCCGCTGTCCATATTGATGCCCATCGCCGCAAGGGCGGGATTACCGGCCTGTTCCATTTGGATATTCGGAACAACTAAACACAAGAAGCCGAAAGTCATTACAGCAAAGATTACCCACGCAAACTTTTTTCTTCGGATATAGTAGCCGAAAGCAAAGATCATGGCAATAGGAATAATAAATTGGGCGACCATCTCGGTCATATTGCTTAAAAAGCTGGGGTTCTCTAAAGGATGGTTCGAATTGGCGCCAAAGAAACCTCCTCCATTTGTGCCGACGTGCTTAATGGCGACGAATGCAGCTACAGGACCGGTCGATACTGCAATGCTATCTCCAGTGAGCCCGACCATCTGATCCTTTCCTTGATAGGTCATAGGCGTGCCTTCGAATACAAGGATTGCGGCAACCACTAAAGAGATCGGTAATAAAATACGAGTGCAGGATTTTACAAATAGTTGGTAAAAGTTGCCCAACGTATTCGTCTGCTTTTCCCGAAAGGCTTTAAAAAGCATCGCTGCGGCCGCCATCCCCACTCCGGCACTTACAAACTGTAAGAACATCAGCATGCCCTGAGACAGATAGCTTACGCCGGTCTCGCCGGAGTAATGTTGTAAATTACAGTTCACGACAAAAGATATCGCCGTGTTGAAGGCTAGGTCGGCACGCATGCCGGGATTACTATCAGGATTCAGCGGCAATAGATGCTGAAACATCAAGATGCCCATCGTTAAAAACAACCAAAACAGATTGATCATTAAAAGGGCTCCAACGTTTTCTTTCCAGGTCATTTCCCTATTCGGATCAATTCCGGAAAATCGATAGATCATTCGCTCTATTGGAGCAAAGATTGGGTCTAAAAAAGTGCGTTCTGAAAGATATACTTTCGCTATGTACCGTCCTAAAGGAATTCCCAAGAATACCGTCAATAGGAACATGAAGATGACAGCGATAATTTCTGTGTGCATCATAATTATTTTTAAAATTTTTCTGGATAAATCAGTACATAGACGATGTACAGAAACACCATAATCGATATAATTAATAAACTGATCATGTTAGTTTTCTAAGATGGTTTTCATATATACAGGTCGAAGTTCTTTGGGTAACACATCGATGTGTAGACGTAGGCTTGCGGGCGATTCACAATGTGATATCCGCTCGAGAAATTCGTTTTCTATCGCGTTCTTCTCGTGCAAAGAACCATTGTAGTATAAGATTCCGATAATATTGATCGCGTCTTTAGCAAGTCCTTGCTCCTCGTTGTTTCCATTTAAGCAACGAATACAATAATCTGCTACATTTTGAAGGACCGTATATTCGGAAACATTTTGTTCCGCTGGAACGCATTCCGGAAACCACTCATGGATACTGCTAATGATTTTATTTTTCATGGCCTTAGATTTTGTCGAAAAAATTGATCGATTTGTAGAATACTAGAAAGCATAGCACACAGACTATGATTAAAATTATAGTTACCATAACAGTTCGTTAAAGGGTTGATGTTTTTGAAAAGCGTTGATGCTTATTCTCATGTTGCAAAGTGTTTTCATTCCTCTTGTTTTTATGCAGAATGCCAAAACAGATACCAGCAGAGCTGGTGATCTTTTAAAACACTAGTTGACAGCACTTTAAGAAAAATCATAAAGAATAGGGCATAAAAAAAGCCTATCAAAATGATAGGCTCGTTCTCAATATGAAATGCTTTTAGAGTTTATACTCTTCGATTTTTCGGTACAATGTGGCTATTCCAATTCCTAGTAAGCGTGCTGCTTCTGCTTTATTATTTTGCGTATGATGAAGAACGCGTTGTATATGCTCTTTTTCTACATCATATAAAGCAAAGGAACTGGAGGAATGACTTTTGGACTTTTTTATCTGAATATCATATGGGAGGCTATTGAGCCCAAGGCTATCACCGTCCATCAAGATAAGACTGCGCTCAACAACGTTCTTCAACTCGCGGATATTACCTTTCCAGTGGTGGTTCTCCATTGCCTCCATGTATTCGGCATCAATTGCAGGAATTTTCATATTCATTTTGCTAGCGCAAATCCCTACGAAGAACTCAATAAGTTGGGGTATATCGGAAGGGCGATCTTTCAGCGCCGGCAAGCTGATGTTAAAGACGGAAAGCCTGTAGAATAAATCGGCACGAAATAGCCCTTCTTCGGCTTCCTGCTCTAGATTACGATTGGTGGCAGCAATAACCCGAACGTCCACCTTTGTAGGCTTGCTTTCGCCGACTTTAATAAACTCGCCTGTCTCCAAGACCCGCAATATCTTCGCCTGCAGCTCGAGTGGCATCTCTCCTATTTCATCTAAAAATATCGTTCCTTGATTCGCCTCTTCGAATAAGCCTGCCTTATTTTTCATCGCCCCCGTAAATGAGCCGGCTATATGCCCAAAAAGCTCGCTCTCTAACAGATCCTTGCTGAATGCAGAGCAGTTGATTGCTACGAAAGATTTGTTGTTTCTTTTGCTGGCGTAATGGATTGCCTGTGCAAATACTTCTTTTCCTGTTCCTGTTTCGCCCAATAAGAGTACGGTACTATCTGTTGGGGCGACTCTCTCGGCCAAATTGATTGCATTTTTGAGTTCCTTTGACTGGCCGATTATTTGGTCAAAAGCATACTTCTTTCCTACTTGTGCTTCCAGCTTCGCGATTCGCTTTGCCATCTTTACTTTCTCAAATGCTTTGTACAGTAAAGGAATGATCTTATTGTTATCATCGCCCTTTGTCATGTAATCAAAAGCACCATTCTTTATCGCCTGTACACCATCGCTTATCTGCCCATAGGCCGTCATCAGGATGACTTCGGCTAAAGGTTGCTGTTTTTTAATTTCGAGGACAAAGTCTACACCATTGCCATCCGGAAGTTTGACATCGGAGATAACAACATCGAATTCCCTCTGTTTAAGCTGCTGCAAACCTGCTTTTAAACTGGCAGCTTGCTGAATTTCTAAGTCTTCCCATTCAAGTTCGATTATTCGGGCTAGCAACTGACGAAGTTTATCTTCATCATCGATTATTAACATACGGTTCTGCATAGGGCATCTCGGCTTTTCAAAGCTAAATTAGAAAAATAGGCTAGGATTAAAATTTAAAAACAGAACATTCCAGATTCTTTTCAGAATCTTTTAACTTAATTGTATTTTTATTGCACATGAAGATACTAATTATAGAAGACGAACTCGCTTTATCACAGACCGTTGAGGAATTTTTAAAAGGTGAAAACTTTCTTACAGAAACGGCACATGATTTTCATGCTGGATTAGAAAAAGCGATGACCTATGATTATGACTGTATTTTATTGGACATCATGCTTCCAGGTGGTTCCGGTTTAGAAATTTTAATGGCGCTAAAAGAGCAGCATAAAAAGCAACCGGTCTTGATTTTGTCGGCGAAGGATTCCGTCGAGGATAAGGTCTTAGGTTTAGAGATCGGTGCGGATGATTACCTGGCGAAACCCTTCCATTTAGCGGAACTATTGGCTAGAGTGAAATCTATTATCCGTAGGAATGCCAGAGATGGCGAGAAGCTGCTTCAATATAAAAATGTGACGGTAGACCCCGATAACCGTCAAGTATTGGTAGATGGCAAGGAAATGGTCTTAAACCGAAAGGAATATGATCTTTTTTATTATTTCATGCTGCGACCGAATAAGTTAATGGAGAAGACGAGCCTCATCGAATCTGTCTGGGGCGATAGTTCAGATCAGGCGGACAGTCTGGATTTTATCTATTCACAAATAAAGAATATTCGCAAAAAACTAAAGGAAGCTCAGGCAGCGATGGATCTTCAGGCTGTTTACGGTGTGGGCTATAAACTTGTTTAGATGGCAGTATCCATAAAATATTATACGAATCGATTCCTCGTAATCGCTATCTGGATTATTATCGCAGTATGGGCATTATTGTTTTATGCTTTCATGATGGATGAGGTGTATGATAATGTGGATGACGGACTTAAGAATCAAAAAATTGAGATTATCCGCGAGGCCTTCAAAAACCCGAGCATTCTTGAGGAAAATCAGAATTACGGGATTAACCAGTTTCGGATCTTACCGACTGAAGACCGCGAGGGACTGGATAAGAATCATTTTAGCAGAGAGTTCATGTATATGCCTTATGACGAGGAAGATGAACCTTATAGAGTACTTAAAACCGGTTTCTACAGCAAAGATGGCTTGCCTTACAGTCTAGAGATTAGAACTTCCACCGTTGAGGAGGACGATTATTCTATCAATTTGGCTATTGCTTTGACGGTTCTCTACTTACTGATCGTATTAAGCATTCTGGTCGTGAACTACTTTGTGATGAGCAGAGCCTGGAAGCCATTTCGAGAGATACTGAATAACCTGAGCCGATATCGCTTTGGACATTCGAAAAGCTTCGAGCCTATCCCAACGAAGGTGAAAGAATTTGAGGAATTGAATGGGCAGATTGTAAATATGATCAGTCGCAACGAGGAAGTTTTTGCTGGACAAAAGCGTTTTCTCGAGAATGCATCACATGAGTTACAAACCCCATTAGCCATTACGATTAGCAAGTTGGAACTGTTGATGCAAGAAGGAACATTGGATGAAAGTCAGCTCGTTCGCGTATCGGAAGCCAAACAGTCGCTACATCGCATGGTCGCATTAAATAAGTCTTTGCTTATGCTTTCTCGCATCGATAACAATCAGTACAATGAGATGGAACAGGTGAGTTTCAACGATGTGTTGAAAAACCTATTGCATGACATGGAGGATATCATCGAATACAAAGGAATTGAAGTTGAGTTTAGGGAGCAGGGAAATTTCACGACGCAGTTCAATACGGATCTAGCGCAAATCATGTTATCCAATTTAATCCGCAACGCCATAAAGTACAATACTTCCCCAGGAAAAATACGAATTGAAGTTACAGATTCCACGATTGATATTGCGAATAGTAGCAACACAGGCGCCCTAAATCCGACCTATATTTTCGAGCGTTTTCATAAAGGGACTCAGGATAATCAATCCAATGGATTGGGACTTTCTATTGTACAATCTATTTTAGAACAGCATAGACATATCAAACTCGCCTATCGTTATGAAGGATCACTTCAACATTTTGTGCTGAAAAAACAAGATTAACAGCGATATTATTGGATGTTGCAGTAGATAGCTGCCGTCAATGCAGAAAAATAGAAAAAAACTTATCTTTTTTTTCAGAATCTGTTTAAAATTCCCAATTGTTTACAGTTTTGCTATCGATTATTGTAGTATAATAATTGATAGAACATGAAAAATATAGTTAAAGCAGCCCTGATTACCTTAATCGCCGGATCATCTTTTCAAGCGATCGGACAAGAAAAAATTATACAGTTGAATGCTTTGCCAAAAACTGCGCAATCATTTATCGCTTCACATTACAAGCAAGAGAAGGTGTCTTTGGTAAAATCTGAGAAAGAACTCTTGTCGCCGATTGAATATCAAGTTGTTTTGGCGAACGGTACGAAAGTAGAATTCGATAAAAATGGAAATTGGACAGAGGTCGATGCGAAGAAAAACGCTGTTCCTCACAGTATCATTCCGGCATCCATCAGAGAGTATGTCAAAAAAAGCTTCCCTAATAATGAAATCGTACAGATTTCCAAAGACAGCCGGGAAATTGAAGTGGAGTTGACAAGCGGGATTGATCTTAAATTCAATTCAAAGGGAGAGTTTATCAGAGTTGACGACTAAACAAGATTAAGAAACAAATTACTCAATATATAAGCACATGAAAAAATTATTATTAAGCATCAGTCTCGTTTTATCCTTTGCCGTATTGACCATGTCATGCGACAAGGAAACAGTGGTTACCGAAAAAGATCTACCGACTACGGCGTCTCAATTTATCAATAGCAACTTCAATGGGGTGAAAATCCTTTCGGTTGTTGAAGAAAAAGAAGGACTTTCTGGCAAAGAATATGAGGTCTTGTTAGATAACGGTATTGAGATAAAGTTTGATAAAAACGGTAACTGGTTGGATATCGATGCAGTAAACGACTCATCCGTATTACCGGACAATTTGATTCCAGCAGCGATCTTGACCTATGTAAAAACAAACTACCCTAACAGTGGAATTAACAGCATAGAGAAAGAAAACTATGGATACGATGTTGAATTAACGAATGGTTTAGATCTTGTTTTCGACAAGGACGGAAAATTCGTGAGAATCGACCCGTAATTAAAGGAAATTCCCTAATTAATAAGGCACAAAAAAAGGCGAGGTTTTAATCTCGCCTTTTCTTTTCTTCATCTATAGGTACTTAATTTGACAAATAGCTTGCTTTCACGGTAATATTAGCTGTCTTGTTCCTTGAGGTCGTATTGAAGGCTCCACCATAGGAGAACTCTTCATTATCATTTTGTCCTGTGATTTGGAAAATGCCTAAGTCAGCCTTTACTAATTCGCCTAGAGAAGAACCCGCTTCTTTAGCAATATTTTCCGCTCTCAGGCGTGCATTTTGAGATGCTTGAGAGATCAGCTTCAACTTTAGATCTTCTAGACCAGAGAAATAATAGCTCGGGGTGTTGGAACTAAGTTCTATTCCCTGAGAAATTAGCGTAGAAATTTCCCGAGA
This sequence comes from Sphingobacterium sp. UBA2700, assembly GCA_002354335.1. GTDB lineage: Bacteria > Bacteroidota > Bacteroidia > Sphingobacteriales > Sphingobacteriaceae > Sphingobacterium. The sequence goes on from DELI01000020.1 coordinate 123,743, forward strand.
CGCATCATCCACCTTATTCAGATCTTTCGATTCTACGCTTACGGTTTGCATCAGATTATACCCGGTGAATGTATTCGAAGAATGTCCATTTGCATCGGTATAATAGTTGAACTCTCTATTGATATTAACTGCATTAAACAAGATCTCCTTTTCGTTGATACCTTTTTGGACTAAGAAATTGCGAACCAGATCCCTATCACGCTTAAGTTGCTCGGAAGCCTCACTTAAATCCATGGATTTCCTGCTATAGGACGCGGACCATTTCACGATATCGGATGCAAAGTCTGTCTTAGCACCGCCTGTAACATTGATTGTATTGGAGTTTTTATACTTATACTTATAAGCATTTCCCAAGATGGCGGCAAAGGCGATTATTGCTATTGCAGCGACAGCGCTAATAATAATTCCTGCATTTTTCATAAGCTAAATCCGTTTTATATTAAAAATGTTATAAAGTGCGATAACCTAAGTTAGCATTTTTTGATTAATATTGGGGCTACCTATTTCTATCAATTTATGAAACAAAAATACAGTCTTTTATTATTGAGTTTCTCACTGGTTTCAGGTATTTATGCGCAAAAGAAACCACTTGATCACTCAGTTTATGATAATTGGAAATCCATTAGCCGGGCAGAGATTAGCAAGTCTGGAAGCATTATCCACTATACGATCAGTCCGCAGGAAGGCGATAATCTAACGGAGGTTAAAAACAGTAGGAATCAACTTCTTTTAAGTATTCCTAGAGGGACAGACGTGCGATTAACCGAGGACGAACAATTCTTAATCAGTACGGTCAAACCATTCTTTAAGGAAACGAGGGAAGCTCGTATCAAAAAGAAGAAGCCGGATGATATGCCGAAAGACACCTTGTTAGTATACAATCTGTCCAAGAATTCAGCGAGTCGATATCCAAATTTTAAAAGCTACCATTTGCCTCGCAAAGGCAGTAAGTATATAGCCATCGCTAGCGAAACGGTCATACCCAGTAAGAAGGTAGAAAAGGACAGTACAGCAAATAAAACGTCGAATGCAAAAAAGGAAAAACCTACTCCGGTAGTGCATTTGTTGCATCTGCAGTCTGGCGATACTACCAACTTTATAAAAGCAGAGAACTTCCAAATCAGCAATGACGAGCAATATTTCATATTCACAAAGAAAGGTGCAGATAAGGATTCATTGAATGAGGCGGGTTTGTATCTATACGAGATCGCTTCTAAAAAGTTAAAGAAGATCAGCAATGGCAAAGGGATCTATAAGCAATTTACTTTCGACGACGCTGGCAAGCAATTTACATTTCTTGCAGATAAAAGTCCTGAGAAAGCCTTATTGAAAGATTTCAAACTATATTATTATACGGCAAACCAGGATACGGCGAGTATTCTAGCAGATCAACGGTCAGCAGGCGTTCCTGATAAGTGGTATTTATCGGGAGATGCTTCTTTAAACTTTAGTAAATCTGGAAATCGCTTGTTCTTTGGCCTTGCCCCAGTTCCGCGAGTGAAAGATACGACATTGGTAGATTTTGAAAATGCGAAAGTGGATATCTGGCATTGGCAAGATGATTATTTGCAACCTACGCAATTGCTAAATAGCCGCCGTGACCAAATGCGAAGTTTTACAGCCATGATTCTACCGAAGAAAGGCGGAAAAGTAACCCCCATATCAGACGACACCTATAATAGAATTAGTTTTACAGACGATGCGGATAATGAATGGGCATTAGCGAGCAGTGACCTCGGCTATCGTATCTCATCACAATGGGATGGCGAGACGAGATCGGATGTTTATGTCATTTCATTAATTAACGGAAAAAATAAATTGGTTGCTAAGAATCTCTCCGGTTCGGCACATTTAGCTCCAAAAGGTGATTATGTCGTATATTTTAATAAAGAAAATGCGAATTGGTATAGCTTTCATATCGAATCGGAAACTGTAAAACAACTTAACGAAGGTATCTCGGTTAGTTTTGTTGATGAGGAGAATGACGTTCCGGCTCTACCGGGTGCTTACGGAATTGTAGGATGGAGCAATGACGCCAAGAATGTGTTCATCAATGACCGTTACGATGTTTGGAAATTCAGTTTAGATGGCAAAGTAAAGCGCGAATTTACCCATGGCAAAGGCAGAGAGCAAAAGATAACTTATAGAATTCAACGGTTAACAGCAATCGAAGATCCTAGAGTTAGAACATCTTATATCGATGAGACCCAACCGATTTACTTGTCAGGGTTCAATACTAAAAACAAGTATGCCGGCTTATATCAATTAGGGAAAAAGAATATTGAGCAACTTTGGACGGGGCCATATACTTATAAAATGATTGCTGCGGATCAAAAGATAAACAATATAATTTACACCAAAGAAGATACGAAAGCGAGCCCTGATGTTTATGTACTGACTGCTTTCAAACAAGAACAGCGATTGACGGACATAAATCCTCAACAAGCAGACTACAATTGGATGACTGCAGAAATTGTATCATGGACTACTCCAAATGGACATCAAGCGGAAGGTATCTTATATAAACCCGAAGATTTTGATCCAAATAAGAAATATCCTATCATCGCTTATTTCTATGAGAAGTTGACGGATGGTCTATATACCTATCAAGCGCCTGCTCCTACTCCATCGCGCTTAAATATCCCCTACTTTGTGAGTAACGGATATTTAGTATTTACGCCTGATATTCGCTATGAAACAGGCTATCCTGGAAGATCAGCTGAAGAGTATATCAATTCGGGCATGCATTATTTGGCTCGCAATAATAGCTGGGTGGATTCAACAAAGATGGGAATTCAAGGACAGAGCTGGGGCGGATATCAAGTCGCACATTTAATTACACGCACTGACATGTACGCGGCGGCATGGTCGGGAGCACCTGTAGTAAATATGACTTCGGCCTATGGCGGAATTCGTTGGGGTACTGGAATCTCCCGCCAATTCCAATACGAGAATACACAAAGTCGTATCGGAAAGCCCTTGTGGGAAGCTCGTGACCTATATATAGAGAATTCTCCGCTGTTCTTTATGGATCGTGTCAATACACCTGTCGCGATCATGCATAATGATAATGACGGAGCTGTGCCATGGTATCAGGGTATCGAATTTTTCACTGCGCTTAGACGTTTGAATAAGCCCGTTTGGTTATTAAATTATAATGGAGATGGACATAATTTAATGCAACGTCAGAATAGAAAAGATATACAAATACGCGAAGCGCAATTCTTTGATCACTTTTTAAAGGGTGCACCGGCAGCTAATTGGATTAAAAAAGGTGTCAAAGCAACTGAAAAAGGAATAGATTGGGGACTTGAAGTCGATTAGTTTGTAAATCCACAATAAAAAAGGGCGAACAAAACTAGTTTTTTCGCCCTTTTTTATTTTTTATGGGTTTCGAATTGTCATTTTTCTTATTTTTTTTAAAAAAATTATCGGATTTATATGTTTTTGACATATTTTTGAAAAAGTTTTTACAAAAACACGGAACAATCAACATAAACAAAGAATAGATAATTCTACAATCATGTCAAACAGCAGATTTAAAGCAGTTGAAGAGGCAACGAAACATATTTTCGCTTCAAAAACAAACGTCACAGCAGAGAGAGCAGTAAACATCTATGGAAAAAATGTATTCACCATCTTAAAGATGAAAGAATACTTACCAAAGACTATTTACAAAGAGCTTACCACTGTTATTGATGAAGGAAAACAGATTACACGTGATATGGCGGAATATATAGCACAGGCGATGAAAGCTTGGGCAATTGAGAACGGCACGACGCACTACACACACTGGTTCCAACCGCTTACAGGGTCTACTGCAGAAAAACATGATTCATTCTTTGAACCAGATTCAGACGGAAGTGCTATCGAAAAGTTCACAGCGGATGCACTTGTACAACAAGAGCCTGATGCTTCCTCTTTTCCGAATGGAGGAATCCGTAATACGTTTGAGGCAAGAGGCTACACTGCTTGGGATCCATCCTCTCCAGCTTTCATTTTTGAAATATCAGCTGGTAAGACTTTATGTATTCCTACTGTATTTGTTTCTTATACGGGAGAATCTTTAGATTACAAAGCACCTTTATTAAAAGCAATTGCGTCTATTGATAAAGCAGCGACCGAAGTAGCTCAATATTTCGATAAGTCAGTAACGAAGGTAAATGCGTCGCTGGGTATCGAACAAGAGTACTTCTTAGTCGATTTAGCGCTATATAATGCTCGTCCTGATCTTCAACTCACTGGTCGTACGTTATTTGGCCACATGTCTGCAAAAGGACAACAGTTAGAAGATCACTATTTCGGAGCTATCCCGGAACGTGTACTTGCTTATATGGTCGATCTTGAGAACGAAGCTTTGAAATTAGGTATCCCTTTGAAAACTCGTCACAATGAAGTTGCTCCATCGCAATTTGAGTGTGCACCGATGTTCGAAGAGATTAACTTGGCGATCGATCATAACCAATTGTTGATGAACGTGATGGAGCAAGTTGCACTGCGTCATAACTTCAAAGTGTTGTTACATGAAAAACCGTACAGTGGTGTTAACGGTTCGGGAAAACATAACAACTGGTCATTAATTACGAATACAGGTGTCAATTTACTTTCACCAGGCAAAACTCCAAAGAACAACTTAATGTTCTTGACATTCTTCGTAAATACGATCAAAGCTGTTTTCGAACATGCAGATTTACTACGCGCTTCTATCGCTAGCCACTCAAACGATCACCGATTGGGTGCTAATGAAGCCCCTCCAGCTATTATCTCAATCTTTTTGGGCTCTCAGTTAGATGAGATCTTAGAAGAGGTTGAATCGGCTCGTGTTGCTAAAAAAGTGAAATCTGAGGCAAACTTATGGCATGGTATTCCTAAGATTCCAGATTTGAAATTAGATAATACCGACAGAAACCGTACTTCTCCTTTCGCATTTACAGGAAATAAATTCGAATTCCGCGCTGTTGGTTCTTCAGCTAACTCGGCATTGCCAATGACCGTGTTAAATGCAATTGTTGCGACTCAATTAATAGAGTTCAAAACTGAGGTTGATAAACAAATTAAAAAAGGGACCAAGAAAGATTTAGCAATCTTAAACGTAGTACGTAAATACATTAAAGATTCGAAGGCTATTCGTTTTGAAGGAAATGGATACAGCGAAGAATGGGAAATCGAAGCTGCAGCTCGTGGTTTGTCGAATATCAAATCTACGCCTAAGTCTTTGGACGTCTATGTAACTCCTGAATCTTTGGAATTATTCGAGGCATTAGGGATATATACTAAACGTGAATCTGAAGCTAGACATGAGATATTGTTGGAAAACTTCTTCAAAAAACTACAAATTGAAGCTCGTGTAATTGGTGAGGTTGTCACAAGTCAAATTGCTCCGGCATGCTTGACTTATCAAAATGAATTAATCCAAAATGTTAAGGGTTTAAAAGATCTTGGCTTACCAAAAGAGTCTTATAGCTCACAGCTAAATTACTTGGAGCGCATCTCTAAACATGTCAACACAATCTTAGAAAAAGCTGAAGAAATGCGCCAAGCACGTAAAAAAGCAAATACAATTGACGACGTTCGTGAGAAAGCAATTGCATATGATGAGGTGGTTAAACCATTTTTTGATGAAATCCGTTATCATGTAAATAAGCTAGAAAAGCTAGTAGATGACGCTAAATGGCCTCTTCCAAAGTTAAGAGAACTATTGTTCATTCACTAAGAGAATATAAAAAAACAATCAAGAGGCTGTCCGTTTTGGACAGCCTCTTCTGTTTATAAAAATGCGTATTTTGAATAAATGTGAAAACGAACTACTCTTCTACTTCATATAAAATACTTAGTGATTCTTAACAAAGTCAAAAAAACATTCGCACGTAGTTTGCTTTACAAAAACGAAAACAGCAATTTTATACCTTAATCAGTAAAAGTAATGCGGTATGAAACTATATACAATTGATACGGGATTTTTTAAGCTTGATGGTGGAGCGATGTTTGGCGTTGTTCCGAAGTCGATTTGGCAGAAAACAAATCCCGCTGATAGTAATAATCTTTGTACTTGGGCTACACGCCTCCTCTTAATTGAGGATGGAAAACGCCTTACCCTAGTTGATACTGCATTAGGCGATAAACAAGATGCAAAGTTCTTCGGACACTATTTCCTCCACGGAGATGACACATTAGACAACTCTCTAGCCAGACATGGCTTCCACCGGGATGATATAACAGATGTCATATTAACACACCTACATTTTGACCATTGTGGTGGTGCAATCATACGCCAAGGTGAAAAATTGGTGCCAGCATTTAAGAATGCTCGCTTTTGGTCAAACGAGAAGCATTGGAATTGGGCTACTATTGAACCGAATCCTCGAGAAAGAGCATCCTTCTTAAAAGAAAATATTCTGCCTATCCAAGAATCCGGTCAACTTAATTTTATATCTGAAGATCAACCGCATTATGATAGCAACATTAAAATGCGTTATGCCTACGGACATACAGAAGCGATGATGCTTCCACAGATCGACTACAAAGGCAAAACGTTGCTCTACATGGCGGATCTCCTTCCTTCCGTTGGCCATATCCCACTAGCTTACGTGATGAGCTATGATGTAAGACCCTTGGTAACCATGGACGAACGAAAGTCGTATTGGCAAGAAATTGTAGATAATGAATACATCCTTATTCTTGAGCATGATGCTGAACACGAATGTTGCACGCTCCAACATACAGAGAAAGGGATCCGTCTTAAAGATACTTTCAAATTATCGGACATCGCTTAAAAGCTTCATATAATCAATGTCTGTAGACCTTAAAAAACGTTTCGATCGCATCGTAGAAATACTTATTCAGTTACAATCAAAACGAGTAGTTCGAGCACAGGAGCTCGCAGACCGTTTTGAAGTTAGCTTACGAACAATCTACCGAGATATAAAAAGCTTAGAACAAGCGGGTGTCCCTATTATCGGAGAAGCCGGTGCTGGCTACTCGATCATGGACGGCTACAAGCTCCCTCCTGTCAGCTTTAGCAAAGAAGAAGCCCTATCATTCGTTGCGACAGAAAAACTTACACAAAAGTTCCTCGACAAAGAGAGTGCAAAGCAATATGGTTCCGCTATGCTAAAAATTAAGTCAATTCTTAAAAACCATGATAAGGATTTGCTTTCAACAGTCGAGAATCAAATTATTATGCGAGAACAGTCCATGCCAGCATTTCTTGAGCATGTACCTCATGCCTTAAGCAGTACGTTAGAAAGTATTTCACATCAAAAACAACTCATTGTCAAATATCAGGGAATACAGGATGATGAAGCTCGTCAGAGGGCGATAGAGCCAATAGGGATTTACCACGATGGTGGCTTTTGGTACATTGTTGCTTACTGTCTCTATCGAAATGATTTTCGGCAGTTTAGAAGCGATCGAATTCAAGAAGCGACTTTAACAGATACAAATTTCAGCAAGAAGCATATCTCCATTGCAGAATATATCGAAAAGCATCGCCAAACGAACCACTCCACAACACATATTAGACTCCTCGTTGAGCACAAACTCGCTAATCATTTAAAATGGGAAAGAAAGCACTACGGCTTTGTTTCTGAAAAGCAGATGGGTGATTCTATAGAAATGATCTTCCAAAGCAGAGACATCGTCAATGAATTCCCGAGGTGGCTAATGATGTTTGCCGATTTCGTAAAGATTATTGAACCGGATGAATTGAAAAGAAACCTGAACACCCTACTTCAGCGCAGCATGGAAAATCAATCCAATTGATTTGCTTCTTTGTTTTCACCGACACCGCTCTCGGCATTTTTATTTCAGTTAGTGTTTTAATTTAGCTATTTTGTAATAGTGAACTCGCTATTACTCAACCACTAACCAATAGCTTATGAAATCCAAACTACAAACAATAAGCGCTGTAATCGCCTCGCTGCTTTTTACTGCACACTCAACAATCCCCTCTCCCTCGGGTAAAATCAATATGTCAAAGAACAACGACAGCATCCCGACAATCGTCAATGATTCTGATGTGGATGTCTTGGCGAACGGCTTAAAACTCGAAGCTGCCAGACAATTTAAAAAGTTCATTGCCCCGCAAAACTTACAACAATGGCAAACTCGTAAAAAAGCGATTCACCAGTTTATACAGGAAAAAACAAACTACAAGCGTTTTCACAATCTGCCATTAAAATACACCGAGCACAAGATCAACAAACTAGAAGGCTTCGAGCTCAAGAACATCACTTTCCAAACGCGTCCTAATACGCTTACAACGGCGAACCTCTATAAACCGGAAGGCAACGGACCATTCCCCGCGGTATTAGTCATGATGGGACATTCCAGAAATGGAAAGTTCTATGACAACTACCAGCTTGTAGGTCAAGACCTTGCCAAGAATGGCTATGTCGCATTGCTTGTCGATCCTTGGGGCGCCGGTGAACGCACGACCGAGCATCTTAACTTCGAATACCACGGTTCCCACATGGGAGGCCATCTGATTGATATTGGCGAGACCTTAATGGGCATGCAAATTACCGATAATCTGCGCGCTGTCGATTTGTTAGAATCCTTGGCCTACGTCGATAAAAACCTTATAGCTGCAACTGGCGCAAGCGGTGGTGGTAACCAAACCATGTGGATTGCAGCTGTCGACGAGCGGATTAAAGCCGCCGTACCTGTCGTTTCTGTAGGCACCTTTGAGTCCTATGTCATGAATGCAAACTGTATTTGCGAATTGCTTCCCGATGGATTGACTTTTGTCGAAGAATCTGAAATACTCGGCTTAATAGCACCCAGAAAGCTTAGCCTTTTCAATGCCCTTCACGACAGCAATAAGGCATTCTTCCCAAGCGAAATGTTTCGATCACATCGAATTGCAAATCAGATCTACAAACTGCACCATGCAGAAACAAACTTCTCTTACCAACTCTTCAATACCACACATGGATATTGGGCTGAACAACGTCACGCGATGATTTCCTGGTTCAACGAAAATTTAATCCAGAAAAAAGCGCCCCAAAGCAGCAACTATGCAACGCTTTCAACGCTTAGCCAATCAACCCTACAGGTATTCGATCAAGGAATGCGGCCGCAAGAAGTTTTAAGTACACAAGCCTACTGCCAACAAACAGCAGCAGATTTAATGTCCAAATTCGATCCTAAAAAAATAAATCGAGATCGACAGCTTTTGCAATTACAAAAGCACCTTCAAATTGATTTCGCAACGCCTCCAAAATACCAGAGCATAAAGGCTTCCATCAATGAAACATGGGACAGATATGACATCAAATTACCGAACGGCAATGAACTACTTGCACTAATCGCTAACCCCTCAAAAGCAAAAAAATTCAAACTCATTTTCACAACTGACCTGCCCAAAAAACAGCTTAATGATAAAGTTCGAAAGTATCGAGACCAAGGATTTGCTGTTGTATTGTCCGACCTGACAGGCTTAGGAATCAACAGCAGCTCGGTAGGGCGTAATTTCGACAATGGATTACCCAAACTTCACACCCTCTCCCGCTCACAGCACTGGTTGGGACGAAGTATGATGGGGATATGGACCGAACAAATTGCGCACCTCGCAAGCTTTGTCAAACAGAGTTTTAATCCCCAAAATATCGAAATCCATGCTGAGAAGGAATTAGGAGTTGCTTCTATTTTGGCTGCGACCTTGAATGAGCAAATCAACCATGTAGAAACTTACGAAACTCCCATCAGTTACCTCGTTCGCCAAGCAAAATTAGATACCTTTTACAGTCAAGCTATCCATATTCCAAGCATCATCAATTGGGGCGATTTACCCCTTGCCGCCGCATTGGCGCCAGCAGATATCAGCATGCATAGTCTTCGTGATATCGCCGGAGATTCACTTTCGCAATCAGACATCACTGATGCCCAAGAAAAAATAGCATCCCTCCAAACGATATTGAAATCGAAAAGTAAGATCAAGTTGCTCCATTGAAATAGCTAGATATCAAAAGGCACCCGTGGGTGCCTTTTTTCTTACTTTTTCACTCTACAGCTCAACAAAACGCTTAATAAAAAGCTGATTAAGGAACCGATGATGGTCAGAACAACACTGCTGAATATGTCGTTTAGGGATAAACTAAAACAAAACGAACAGGCTGTACCGCCAAGCGTCCAAAGGGACACCGTTTTATACCAGTCCAAAACCTCTGCTTTTAGGGCCTTTATTTCGCTTGTCCTTTTCGATTATTTCCAACAACTGAAGAAGAACGCTCATACTGAAATCTAAATACGTTCCTATCCGAATCAATTTATCTGGAAATTTGGATGATGATTTCAATATCATTTTCACGACGAATCGTATATGCTCTAATGTTTGTTTCATATTATTCTTTGTTTAGAATGGAATATTGCCATTCGATTAATTAATGTAAATGTTTAACGCCGTTTGATGCAACGCTGCACCGAGATAAACTAAGATCGTTTTATCAGCAAATATTGGCTTTCCGATACCTTATTTGTTTTTTCCTCGATACAAAACAGCCAAACATGTAAACTGGCACTCGTTGTCTGGTCCGTAATATTTAATTTCACTTGTTTTGAAAGTCGAGTTGCGTCCTCCAAAATCTGATACTCTTTCTTTAGATCATCATACAGCACAGCCAATACTTTGTCGGATCCCTTGCCACTAAAATGTCCATCAGTAAAAGACCAACTTATGATAATATCAGACGGGCTGTTTATCGTAATTTGTAAATCCTTAAGCGGAGAAATCCCTCCCTTGCTAATGATAACCTTACTGTAGTCGATCTTTAAGTCGGGATAAGAACCAACTATTGCGTTATTTATGATCTGACCAATAAAATTAGCTGTAGCGGTTGAATCCGTGATCTTGGAATCCGTAAATCCTACATCTACGATTGAACGAATAGGATAAACAAACGCCGATGCTAAACTAAATTTCAGCCTCGTAGCCAATTGTTTTTCGCTTGGTTCTTTTCTCGACCGACGAGGCAACGAGCGAATGTACGAGATACTTCTCCATCGACTTCCAACTACATTTCCGACTTTTGCTTCAAAGCCACCTAAAATTCCACTTAAAATTCTTGCCATGTTTTCTTTTTTTTTAATTAAAACTAAATGGTCCGCATGCTGACCGACTTTTGTTATTGATATCGAGAGCAAACATAACAACCATCGAAAAAACATTTTGGAAATGGAACAATATGAGACATTTTAGCAAAGAATAGACCTAAATGATATAAACATATAGCTAAACAATCAAAAATCTTCATTAAAGGTTTATATTATTACCGAATGGTTTATTATAATTTTAATAATTAAATGTAGTGATTAGAGTCATTTATTATTAACCAAAACAAGCACACCTTAGTGTTGGATAAGGCTATTAACTACAAGGTTTTAGCTTCTTTTCGAAGGAAAGTATGAATATAATTTACACCCAATCAATAATGAATCGAATCACAGCAAAAAGGATCTACAGCTTAATTGGAATAAGCTGTACACTACTGCTAAACAGCTTTTTTATCTCCTGCGCAAAAAGAGAGTTCAATGAATCCGTAGGCGACGCGCAAGTAAGCGTTAATGTTAGTATGCAATACGACGAAGAAAAAGGCGAAGGCAGAGCAATGCCGACGGATATCAATGCGAATCGGCAAGTCGTTGAGATCCCATGGTCTGAAGGTAAAATCTTGCGCGCAGAATTAATGTCGGGAAAGAATAACCGCGTAGCAACCCAATCTCCACTGCCTGCAGCAACGCTTTACCGCGTTGTGGTCTACACCTCAAATGGATCGTATATAGATCAAAAATTATTTACTGTAGGGGCCGAGGCTTCCGCAGGAAGTTTCCTTCTCGATGGAAATACACCCTATATATTTATCGCTTATTCCTATGGAAAGAATGTAGACCCTGGGGCAGCACCTAATGCAGCACTCTCTACAAATCCGGTTTTACCCAATATATCCCTTACGGACACCTATAACAATAGCTGGCTATATCTGAAGAAAACCGTCACACCTACCAGTGGGCAAAACAATATTAGTTTGGTGATGAAAAATCTACTCAGTCAAATTACCGCTACGGTAGACGCCTCCGCCATCGGTACGATCACTGAGCTGAGCGGAAGAATAGGCGGCAACTACAGCTCATTGACAAGTGTTAAGTTAAATGACGGCACTTTCACGACGTCAGGCACAGCTCAATCGAGGAATTTTAATTTCCCGGCAATTGGCCAAGTTAGGGTAATCAGCAATCCCTTAAACTATTACAACGGTAGCTCTGATACCTTTCCTATATATCTCACCATCACTGCAGGAGGAAAGCGCAAAGTAAACGAATTGATTGGCAGTTTTACGTTGAAACCAGGATGGCAATATAATTTAAAAATTACATTCATAACCTCTGAAATCATCGTCGGCGATCTGATATGGGCAAAAGGGAACCTGACTTACGACAATGGTATATACTACAACCGAATTAATCCCGAAGAAACAGGTTATGATTATAAATTGACAGACTACTGGAACTATGCGTCGCCTGAGGAAATTCTAAGGCCAGCAATGAATACGACCTATCAAGCAGAAACACCAGAAATTCAGCTACCCCTCAATGATCCCTGCAAATTAATCGACGGTGGGTTATGGCGCATGCCAACACTTGCAGATTTCAAGAGCCTGGGGGCACTAACAGTAGTGAACCAAAGCGGGGTAGAGAACACCGAATTAACCGGACAACAGCCTAATGGGTTGGGATCCTCAAGTACAGGTACCAAAGATCCTGCTGGATACATCTATTTTTATGGAACAGACAGCCAATCAGGACAACAAGTGAAATTGAAATTCTTTCCAGGTGGGGGATTGCGCGGCGCTGTGGTCAATAACGTTCCGCTGTCGGAGCCTGACATATCCACCTTTAGAAATTTTGACGTCATTTATCATGCCTCTGATGCACAAGATCCCGACCCAGGAACGAGTGACAACGGAGTTGATGCGCAGTATAAGGGTTATCTCTACGCGCCTCCCACCTTCGTAACGCTGAATGAAAATAACGACCGTCGTTTCAATTTCCTATCCTTCAGATATGTACATACAAAATTGGTTAATGATGACGTTAAACCACGTCGCGATAGTCGATTCCCAATAAGATGCGTAAAAAGCAGGCTATAAGACCCTACATAATATCGTATTCCTATGATAATTAACATCGAAGAGCCGTTGTAATAACGGCTCTTTTTTTCTATTGCAATTTGATTTGAATCCATTCTTTATTTCAATGGAAGCATAAATATTTTTAGCTTTTATAAATTGTACTTAAATTGCTTTATGTGTTATCATTCTGCCACCCCCAGTAATCAGCAACTAAAGCAGCAATTCCCGGATAAAAAAATCAATTATCGCGGAAAAGAGATTTACCATGTGTCCGGATTCGCAAGGCCGAACCTCCCCGTCACGCTAAATAGCAACTACGACAGCATTACAGAAGCCAGATGGAAACTCATCCCTTTTTGGGTGAAGACAGAAGCGGAGGCCGCGAAATACGCGAATACACTTAATGCAGAGTCCGAATCCATATTTGAAAAGGCATCTTATAAAAACTATATCAATAAAAATCGAGGTCTACTCTATGTCAATGGCTTCTATGAGCCGCATAAAGTCAAAGGTCAGAAAGAATCCGAGAACTACTTTATTTATAAACCCAATAAAGAAATCTTTACGCTTGGCATCGTATTCTCCGACTTCACCGACCAAGAAACTGGAGAGCACTACCCTACTTTTTCTATCATCACTACGCCGGCAAATCCCCTACTCGAAGAAATACATAATGAGAAAAAACGAATGCCTTTAATTATTTCACCGGATGATAGAGATGCATGGTTATACGCGAATAGCAAAGATGAGATCCAACAGCTCATGAGACCTTATACAGGCGAGTTAGCAGCTCATCAAACTTATAGGGTGACAGGGGCGCGCGGAGAAGATACAGATCGTCCAGATATACAAAACGCTATCTAATCTTCGAATTACTGACTCACCACGCTCTAATATCTGATGGCTTAAATCTGATGTCTAATAATTATCTTTGCAGCTGATTTAAAAAAAGCTATAGTGATCAACGTAAATAATATCTCCGTTTCCTTTGGTGGAACAACTCTTTTCAGCGATGTATCTTTCGCGATCAACGAAAATGACAAAATCGCATTAATGGGTAAAAATGGTGCTGGAAAATCAACCTTGTTAAAAATTATCGCAGGCGTTGGAAAACCAACAACAGGATCAGTAACCGGCCCTAAGGATGCGGTAATTGCCTACCTGCCACAGCACTTGTTGACCAAAGATAACTTGACAGTTTTTGAAGAAACATCAAAGGCTTTCGACGAGGTATATAAAATGCGTGACGAGTTGGAGGAGTTAAACGAGCAGTTGAATGTTCGTACCGACTACGAATCTGATGATTACATGAAGCTGATCGAACGCGTCTCAGAGTTAAGCGAGAAATTCTATTCCATCGAAGAGACAAACTACGATGCTGAGGTAGAAAAAGTTTTAAAAGGCTTAGGCTTTGAACGTACCGATTTTACGCGACAAACATCTGAGTTTTCCGGTGGATGGCGTATGCGTATCGAGTTAGCAAAGATCCTGTTAAAAAAACCAGATCTAATTCTACTCGATGAGCCTACCAACCATATGGATATCGAGAGTATTCAATGGTTAGAGGATTTCTTAGTAACCCAAGCCAAAGCCGTAATTGTCATCTCTCACGACCGTGCATTTGTGGATAATATTACCAACCGCACAATTGAAGTGACAATGGGTAAAATCTACGACTACAAAGCAAAATATAGCCATTACTTGGAATTGCGTAAGGAACGTAGGATGCACCAGCAAAAAGCCTACGAAGAGCAACAACGCTTTATTGCCGATAACCAGGAGTTTATTGACCGTTTTAAAGGCACCTATTCAAAAACATTGCAAGTACAGTCGCGCGTAAAGATGTTGGAGAAGTTGGAAATCATTCAAATCGATGAGGTCGATACCTCGGCTTTACGCCTTAAATTCCCCCCTTCCCCTCGATCCGGAACTTATCCGGTCATTGTGGAGGACTTGTGCAAATCCTATGGCGACCACTTGGTATTCAAAGATGCCAATATGGTCATTGAGCGCGGACAAAAGGTTGCCTTTGTTGGAAAAAATGGAGAGGGTAAATCGACGATGATCAAAGCGATTATGGGCGAAATTGATGTGGAAGGAACTTTAAAAGTAGGGCATAATGCCAAAATAGGATATTTCGCGCAGAACCAAGCAGCATTATTAGACGAAGAATTGACCGTTTTCGAAACGATCGATCAAATTGCCGTTGGTGATGTAAGAGTGAAGATCAAAGATCTGTTGGGCGCCTTCATGTTCAGTGGTGATGATACGACCAAGAAAGTAAAGGTATTATCAGGTGGTGAAAAAACACGTTTAGCAATGATCAAATTATTGTTAGAGCCGGTCAACGTCTTGATTCTGGATGAGCCGACCAACCACCTCGACATGAAAACCAAGGACATCATCAAAGATGCGCTACAGGATTTCGACGGCACCCTAATCCTAGTTTCTCACGACCGTGATTTCTTGGATGGTTTGGCAACAAAGGTATTCGAGTTTGGCAACAAAAGGGTGAGAGAACATTTTGAAGATATTAAAGGATTCTTGGAGTACAAAAAAATGGCGAGCCTAAAAGAAATTGAAAAATAATTCAACGCCTTGACTCATAAAAGTCAAAAAAATTGAAAAAGTATCAAGAGCCCTTCATCCTTCTATGAGGGGCTCTCTTCATATATCCCGCAACTACTTTCCTTTCGCTCTTTGCAGATCTTCAATAAAGCGTGAGGTATAATAATGCTTGCCCATGATCTGAATAGGTTTAAGCAGACCGCTTTTTACCCATCGATAGTAGGTACTACGCTCTATTCGCAAAATCCTGCGAACATCGTGAGCATCATAAAGAATGACCCTATCTCGGTCATCTCGCTTTTTTTCGCTAGTGTCAATACCCGACCCTTCCGGCCTTCTTTGTGATTCGATATGATCAGTCAATAATGTCAACACCTTTTCAACCGAAATTTTCGTCTGAAGTAGCAAGCTCTTCATATACTATTATTTTAAATTTAAAAAATTGAATATCAACAACTTTCAATTTCAAAAAATTGAATACAATCAAACTTAATTAATAATTAACAATTTGTCATGCCGTAAGTATTAAATAAACAATAGCTTTTTGTTACCCCTGTAATATCAAAAAAATGTATACATTGCTACATTAGTGAGCACATGAACAAAAAGACAAGAATCTCTACTTATCACCCCTTAGATTTCAGATTGGTCTTCATCGATGAGTCTGAAGATTCATCAATTTTCCGCGAGCAGGTCGACCGTTTTTTTATACATTCATTTCAAAAAACTAAAGTCAATCTGCGACTGCCATTGCCGGTTCATAAAAAGACAGTATCGGATCTCATGCTCATCACGAAAGGTATTACAACCCGACTTTCCGGAATCCAAAAACATGTACTTCGAGCGGGTGAATTCCTCTTAGTCGCTAAAGAAACGATTACCAGCACGATCGACATGTCAGATGATTTAGACGGTTATTACTGCCATTTTGCAGACGATTTCCTGGAGCATGCTCCCTTTCTTTTGGACATGTTCCTAGACCCAACTTTTCCATTAAAGCTTAATCTAACCGCGCCAGAACAGGCTAGATTAGAAACACTGTTCCATATCATGCATGAACTTTACCAACAACCAGTTGGTCAACCCGATCGATTCAAGCTTATTCCATTTTACTTGCAAACCATTCTGGCAGAGATTTATCAAATCGGAAAAAGAACAAACAGGGATATCGTTGATAAGAAAACAAAACTGACACAAGCCTTTCTGCATCTGGCCAGAAAACATTATATGGAAGCATGGCCCCTAACAAAATACGCCGATAAACTCTCCGTTACAGCAAACCATCTTAACAAAACGGTGAAGTCGAATATGCAGATGACCGCCTCACAAATCTTGAACGAAATCATCGTACAGGAAGCGAAGGTGCTACTCCTACAAACCGACCTGAATATTTCCCAAATTGCGGGACAACTGGGCTATTATGATACTGCCCATTTCGGCAAGTTTTTTCATCGTCATACTGGTTCAAGCCCATCGAGTTATCGAAAAATGATTGATTCATACTAATTACCGCGCCATTTATCGTATTAAAACGTGATGCTCGTCACTAATTTTGCGGTGTTTTAAAATTAGAGAGCATGAAATACTATATACTTATGATCAGCTTAACATGTCTGTTGAGCTCGACATCATTTGCGCAACAGGCGCCCACAAATCTAATCCCAAATCCGCCCGTGAACATGGAAATGCTTGTAGGCGATAGAGGCCTTTCCTACCAGGCCATCATCAATAAGAAATTTCAAAGTGTCCCAAGATTAGGCGTATTCTCCGTAATGAATTTTCAAACAGATTGGAAATCATCCCAAATGAATGATTATATGATTCAGGGAAATCTTACGTTTAATCTAATCAAGGGCTTAGATATTTCTTCAGGTTTTATTTGGGTTCCCTTCCAGGGAATTCGCCCATCTGCAGGAATTATGTATACCTATGCGAACAGAGAATGGCTACTGGTCGCAAATCCTCGTGTAGACCTGCACAAGAAAACTAACGGTGAGATATTAGCTTTAGCGGAATATAAGCCGCAATTAAACGAAAAACTAAAGCTATATACTCGGGTACAGGCACTTTATACACAAAATTTACCAGACGATTACCATGCCCGAAGCTATATCATGCTAAGAGCTGGTCTAACGATTAAAGATGTTACCTTCGGCGTCGGCGGAAATTTGGATTACTACGGGCCGCAAAAAACACGTGACCACAACATTGGAGGGTTTGTCAATTTCAACCTTTTCTAAAAACAGGCAAGACATCAAAAAACAGAACAGGATGCTACTGCCTAGCATCCTGTCTTATTATTTACTATGAACAATCATTCATAGAAAACTACACACAAATATAGAAAATGGATATTCTATCAAATTTACATAGGCGGGTTTGCTGGACTAATAATAATTGAATCTGCCAAGCCATTGCTGTCAGTAAGAGCGCTATCACGTATGGACGTATCACGCTCATCTAACATCGTATCCGGATTAACAGGGTCTACTTGCCTATGATTATCATTCGCTGGATTGTTACATGAAAGGATACTCAGCATTCCGAGCCCCAATCCGAGCATCAGCAAACCATTTCTTTTAATTAAGCTCATTAATACTCCTATCTATAATTTTTTATTTGGTTTTTTAGGCTCCTTGGGATACACCTCTGGATCAGGCATCGTATTCAGCTGATCAAGCTGCGGATCTACTCCAGCCTCCCCATCTGCTTCCCGATTCTTCTCACGTTTTTCCACCACCGAAGTTAATGTCTTCTGCTTCTTAGGATGCCTATCCTTATCCACTATCCCTACTTTTTCACTTTCATTCTTCGTAGCCATAACTTTTATCAATTTACGAATTGAACACTTCCTGTAGAAAATAGTTCATTCAAATTCAAAATCGCATGCACATCCCTAGTCATGCCCCTCTGTTTTCACGATTTTGTTATAAATTCCAAATAATAAAAAAGGTGCCACCCATTGTCCCACAAATAAAGCATCGTGATTTCTTTTGCAGCATTTCAATACAGCCGCGCCCAACATTGCTGAAACGCCTAAACACAGATAAAACTTCGAAGGGAGTTTTGCGGTTTGGCTTTCAATCTTTTTAGTCATCTCACCTTCTTTTAACCCGGGATTGTTCGTTAAATCTTCCATACTTTTCTCATTTTAAATATTACCTACTCTTGTTAACTTGTACAGTTATTGGAAACCTCACAGTTTAATTCGTTGAAATCATTATGAATTCCCGTATTTATTTCAGCTTCACCGTTAAAACCGCTTTATACCTAGGTATTTTTCGAAATAACACAGGTATTAAATTCCCTTAACTATTTCATTCGCTGGCTGTTCCCTTTAAAAACAAAGTTCGATGAGAAAGATTAAAAATGACGCAAGTACTAAACTAGGTTTAATACTTGCATTTGCAGCCCTTGCGGATCATCATAATCCAAATAGACCCAATCGAGGAAGCGAAGAAGAAAATGATAAACTTCCGAATGACATTATTCCAGAAGCGGACAAACGACCTCAACCCGAGAACCGCGACGAAGACCAGCCAGAAATCGACGAAAATAATCCACCGGTGAGTCCCCGTGACATGGATATGCCCGCTGAAAGTGTAGAACAAATTGAAGAGGAAGAAATAACACAATATCCCGACGAGGAGTATGCAGAAGAAGAAGAAGAAGAAGATGAGGAGGAGGAGGAAGAATATAGCGGGACTAATCCCGAATCATCAGCAAAACCAAAAACATTCGATGATCGCGATTTCAATAACGACAGAAACGAGCGTAGAAATCAACAAGACCTTTTCGAACAAGAAGAAGAGGAAGAGGAAGAAGACGATATGTTTGACGACGATGATTACCGAGACAATCCAGCCGGCAACAGCGAACTCGATGACCGACAACGCGGAAAACTTGATATATAGGTTTTAATAGACATCAGACATTAGAAATTAGATTTGAGACGTAAATAGTTAGTAGTTAGTACTTAATATTAAGACTTATGGCGGCACTTATGCGTCATAACCCAATCCCGCAAATACTTAAATCCTTTGCTGGTTTATGATAATTTCCTTATCCTTTTTAAACGAAAAGGTCAAAACAAAAGCATTCGGCGATTGGCAGAGACGGTCTAAGTATTAAATACTAACTACTAAATACTATCCAAATCTTTACACATATATTATCATTTCATTAGGTTTTTATTGCATTTTTGTAATGTGCAAACGAAATGATTAACAATGTTCTTAAAAAAAATTAAATCTACCCTAACCTTTGCCCTGGCAATCTCAGCGCTAGCAGCAACAGGACAAGAAATTGAAAAACCAAACATCTCGTCGAAAACAAGCTTCGCTATCGTCGTGGATAGCAAAACATATCAGGCAGCAAAGGAAGAAATTGCTGCATATAAGAAACTTGTAGAAAAGGACGGACTTGGAACATATATTATACATGCAAATTGGGAGTCTCCTGACAAAATCAGAGAGATTCTAAAAGGATTGTATCAAAATAAAAAAGCTCCATTGGAGGGGACAGTATTTGTCGGAGAAATTCCAATCCCAATGATTCGCGATGCGCAGTTTATGACTTCAGCATTGAAAATCAATCAGAAAATCAGATGGGATAAATCATCGGTACCCTCAGACAGGTTTTATGACGATTTCGATCTGGAGTTTGATTATCTTAAACAAGATACAGCAGCATCAAGAAAATTACTGCACTATTATTCGCTCAAAGCGGAATCTCCGCAGTTTTTGGAGATGGATATTTATTCCGCGCGCATTAAGCCGCCCGTTGTCGAAGGCGAAGATCGAGTTCAGAAGATTAAAGAATACCTGACACGCTTGGTAACATTGCGTAGTAAGGAATACCCTTTGGACGATATGATTGCATCTTATGGGCATGGCTATAATTCAAATGCAGTAAACTCCATCACGGGCGAGGCTATTGCTTTGAAAGCGCAGATGCCTCAGCTTTTTAAACCGGGAGGATCAATCAAATTCTTGAACTTTCGAAACGCAGATTTCATGAAGTTCAACCTCCTGTCGGAATTGAAACGCGATCAGATCGATTTCGCATATATGACAGGCCACGGAACATCTACCCTACAACTGATCAATGGTTATCCTTATGTTTCTAGTCCGCAACCTTCCATGGAGAATGTCGCAAGATATTTACGTTCTAAAGTTCGCAATGCGAAGGATGACGATCGCGACGTCGAAAAAACGATAGAGGGCTTCAAGAATTCTTTGGGGGTATCGGATAAATGGTTTGCCGATGTTTTCGATCCGAAATCAATTGAAGCAGACTCTATTTATAACATCAACCTGGACGTGCAGATTGATGACCTGAAGGACGCTGGTATCAAAGCAAAATTAGCCTACCTAAACAGCTGCCTGACCGGTTCATTTCATTTAGACAATTATATTGCGGGCTACTACCCTTTCTCCAAAAACGAGAATATTGCAGCCATAGCGAATTCCGTAGGTGTACTGCAAGATTTATGGCCCACCGAGATGATGGGACTATTGAAAGATGGTTACCGCGTTGGTAATTGGTTAAAACATATTGCCTACTTGGAAACCCACATCCTTGGCGATCCCACTTTCCATTTTGCGTCAGATAAAGCAAAGGAATTAAATGAAGCTACCGTATTAAATCAATCAGCAAGCTATTGGAAAAAAGTATTAAACGAGAATAATGCTGATTTGCAGTCCTTAGCTTTAAACAAATTGACAAACATACTTCCAGAAAAAGAGGTATCACCGATTTTGAAGGACTATTATTTCAATTCGGCATTTGAGCCTACGCGTATGCAGGCATTTCAATTGCTGCGCCGATTTGAAAACAAAGACTATCAAGATGTATTGCACGCAGCAAAAGGCGATTCATACGAATACATCCGCCGCCGCGCCATATACGACTTAACGGATTTCGGTTCAGACGATTTCACGAAAGATTTAATCGAATTCTACATCAATGATCCACATTCCGAGCGTATCGCCTATCGCGCGCGCTGGGCGCTGCAGTTTATCAATCCTGATCTCGCAAAACAACATGTCGACGCTTTGATCCGCAATAATCCGGCAGTAGCTGGAGCTGATGTCTTAGCAAGCAAATTAGACAAAGATTTAGATTACTATAAAACGAAATCTGATAATCTTTTGAAAGCGATTCAAAACCCTGAATTATCAGAAAAAGAAAAGCTAAGCGAGCTGACGAGTTTGAGATTGTACAGACATCATAGCGTAGTTCCTGCGGTTATAGATGTCGCTAAGGACAATAAAAATTCCGATATAATACGTACGACCGCTTTGGAAGCATTAGGGTGGTTCACCCTCTCCTATCAACGCGATGCGATCGTGGAGGGTTGTGAGGCTATATTAGGCTCACAGGCTCCGGATGCCGTGAAGAAAGAAGCGTTAAAAACCAAGAATAGAATTCGCGCTGCTTCGCATAAGATTTAGCATTTAATAATAACAGAAAAAGCCGGTTCCTTTCGAAACCGGCTTTTTCTATTACCATTAAGTCTATTAATGATTATGATCCAAGGGAGGCGTAATCATAATATGTGCTTTATAAGTTCCTTCGTCCATTAACCAGGGCATTCCAATATTGTTCCCCTTATTTGACATACCGTAATCTGCAGCTTTAGCATAGGGTACATAGATAACATAACGGCGCTTCGCTTCTGCGATTTCGCCAGTTTCAGGATTCAATTTATCGGCAGGTCCCCAGTAACCGTAAAGCATACTCGGCGTTTGTGGAATTGCTAATTTGCCAGCTTTAAATTCGGCTTCGCGGATCTCATCACGCTGCTTGCGCTTGCCTTCTGCTGTCAATTCACGACCTCTCGCCATAAAAGGCTCTAAGCTTTCTGGATAGCAGTATGCGTAATAAACCGACATTTTATAATCCGGAGCTAAACAAATGTAGCCGTTAGAACCCTCACGAAGCGTAACAAACTTCCCGTCTTGATCATATCCTAATACCTTAGAACCGGCACGAAACTCTGCAGGCGCTGCTTGCTCCGCAATTTTAATCTGTACCTCCGCCGGCAATACCGCTCTTGGTTTAACTTCTTTTGTCTGTTGTGCTTGCGCATGGATCGCTAGCGCTGCGAACAGCACGATCAAACTCATCAATCTTTTCATCTTATTCTTTTTTTTAAATATAAATCCTTGCTATAATTACAAATATAAAGCCTTATTTAGATTAAAACGTTGCCCCTATGCTAAAATTAAAATGCTTTCTATCCTTGAATGTATAACTATTTGTTTTGACCCATTGGAGATTACCCTTCAAAAAAACCTGTACGTTTGAGTTCGAACGCAACTGCTGCGAATAATAAATCGGCAGTTCAAATTGCTGATAATCCGCCTTATAAAATTGGAAATTACGTTGCTCTAAATCCATTACCGGCAGCGTCTCTGCAGCAGACCCGGAATATTCATAATTTGCATCCATATTTTTGCTCAATAGCATACGGAGACCGATGGACAGTTGCGATTTTAAATTGGCAGATAGCGAAAACAATTTATGCCCTTCCAGCCCATATCCCATATTCTCGGCAAACATTTGTGATGCAGGAATGAGATAGCGATCATCCAACTTGTTATATGCTAAACTTGCGGCCGCCTTCCAATTATAGGCGTCTCCGGATTTGCGTAAAAGCTCATAACGTCCGGAAATTGCTTGACGTTTGTACTTTGAGCGTACGCTTTGAAATCTGGTGTAAAAACCTTCACTGTCAGTTCCACTGATGAACTCATTGATATACTCAATACCATTCATATTGGAATATAGCAGATCAGCCTTAAGACCCTGTAAAAAAACTTCACCGTCATGTTGAAGATGTATGCTGGCATCCCATTTCTTCATTAATATTGAACCACCAGGTCTTGGGTTCGAGAAAGTAACGTTCGCATCTTCGGCTTGTACCGTATAGTTTGCGCTCAAGAAGGTCTTGATTGCCCCTTGATACTGATATTGTAAGCCTCCCCCAAAGGCATCTCCTTGATAGTTCATCGTACGGCCCGCCCCTAGGGCGCTAATGGAATTCCCTAAGCCCAACAAAGCAAAATATCCTTGCGAAATATGTGCTACAGCATTGGAGTTATTTGCCTCTTCCTTAAAGTTCTTATACAAGAAGTGAGCACCCAAGTGATGTTGATCATTAAGGCTATAGCTTAAACTAGGTTGCAGATCAAGCTGGTAATAGCGATTGACGGTACGGATGTCGCGCTGCTTTGCGCCCGAGGAGGCAATAAAGTTGGCTCCTAAGCCTAAATGCAGCTTCTCGGCAAACGGCGCGCTGGAAGCCTTAAATCCGATCTTGTAGTGCTGGTTCAGCCAGTTTGATGCATTGGTATCCGCTGTCACATAAGGCATTTCGCGGAACGGATCGATCAGCGATGCATTATATTCCGCATTGCGAATGCTATTTCGGGAATAATCAAAATATCCCTGCAGATAGCCTTTCTTTAAATATACATTCCCGCGGGTATAAAGATGCAGATCCCCTATGCTTTCTCCAGCTTGTGGACGGCGAAAATTACCCGAAGTCCTTTTATAACCCGCCGCTAGGCTGGAATGCTGATTCGGTTGATCAAGCTGTAGACCTGCTGCGTTCAGACTATGCTCCCACTGTAAATATTCTATTTCCTGCTCCTGTTCGATAATGGATTGATTTCCCTCCTGCCCAAGGCTTGGCAGCGCCCAAGCGAAAAAAGCGGATAAGGAAAGTGCTTTATATAAATTGTGATATCGTAAACTCATGTTGTTTTGCTTAGCTTTTTATTTTGCAGTTGACCAACTAGGGATGCCCGCACCATAATGACGAAACTCCGGTGTTACAAGCCGTTCGAAGTCTTCGGAACTATTATTCGTATCTTGCAATATCGGACGACCGGCACTGTCTACGCCCGATTTCTTACGTCTTACACCCTTTGAATTATACGTTGCCCCAACATAGGTCATCCCCGCATCCAATAAAGATGGTACGCGCTTGGCAGTAATCATATTTTCATTCTGTCCGCATTCCACAGCATCCATTATGTAAGTCAACGGTATTTTCGCATAGAGATTCGCAGAGCTTGTCGCTAGGTTTCTCGTTTGAAGTGATTTGTTGCTGACCGGATCGTAGCGATCTCCTTCCGGTATGCGGAAGATAACGTAAGCTCCACCCATTACGGAGGTCAAATACTGTGGTAGGCTTCCTTTCCCTGCCAATCCGTTGTAGAAGACATGTTGCATATCCGCGGCAGGCTGATCTGGGAAATTTGCATTATTCATGTTGAATTCGAATTCAGAAGTCGAACAGTCGATCGGCGATTTCGGGTTATATTGTGCTAACTGATGATTTGCTGCAAACTGCGCTATACTGAAGGATTCTCCGGGTGCTAAAGGATAATCCTTTCCTTTTCCCGGTATCTTCCAGATGCGCTCTGCATAGGCATATTTTCCCGCATCAGTCTCCGGCCAAACAGGCAAGTTTACAGTGGCAGCGCCCGGTACCAAGTTAGCGAAATGAAGACCATCAAGATAGACCGTTTCATCGGAGTTATTGATGATTTCGTAAAATTGATTACGGAAGTAAAAGGGTTCTGTACCTGCGTAGAATAGCTCACTAAATGCCAATGGCCCCACAGAGGCTCCATCGACATCAATGCTCAGTGACTCTCCGTCTTTTACAACGAGATAGTTGACCTTACTCCCAATTAAATAAAAAGTTTTTCCATCCTGCTCCACATTGCCCGTGATATTGATGGAATAGGTCCCGGGTATCAATTTTTCGATACGATTAACCCCATCTGTCATTTCCTGTTCGATTCGATAGCCTTCGGTAAAATTTTCTAAAACTATTTTTAAGCCTTCGGTACGCTCGATTCCTTCAGCAACAGGGTTCGCCGTAATATTCAACGTCATAAAGGCTATATCATCGGTATCGAGTCCATTATCTATTCGGCTACAGGAACTAAATAAGCTCGCTGCAGCCAATAATCCATATAAAGTATATTTTCTGTTCATGATAGGCATTATTTAATGGTAAGACCAAGATTCAAACCAAAGAAGAAAGGATAGCTCGCATTTCTGCTGATGTATTGCGTCTTGATACGATCAGACCGATGATTCGGATAGGATCTGAACATATTGTTCGCGAAGAATGATACACGCATAAAGTCTCTGATCTCTTTGGTGATATTGATATTGAAGTTAAAGAAGCTAGGAAGACTCTCTACCACTTCGTATGGCCTGGTAACTTTACGCATAATAGATTTGAATTCAGCCTCGTCTATCTTATTTACGTCAAAGTCATAAACTTGACCGTCATACTTGCTGATGTAGTTCGTCGGAATCGAATCATTTCCATAAACGGTCCAATCGGATTCTTGCCATATTCCTTCGGCGGTCAAAGTAACCACTAATCCAATAGAAGGGATATTGTGCGTAGCACGAATAGAGGTATTCAATGCTTTGTCGTAACCAACTTCCATATCTGCTGCATATAATCCGATATGCGTCCTGTTTGTCGCACCAAGACCGCTTTCCTCATCATAATAATTATAATTCGTCGTAAGGGATTTACGCCATAAATAGATACCATTGATACTAAATTCTGTACGGATTGCGTCAATTCGTTTCAACTGCAATTCCATCTCAACTCCTTTCTTTTGGAAACGACCTGTATTGTTTGGCATCGAATATTTTGCCAATACCGGATTTGAGGTCCCAACCAACGATGGGGAATTGGCGCTCGCACGCTTGTATTCCACGTAGTCTACCGGTTGGAAAGAGTTAGGCGTATAGCTAAAACTATATCCGTCGATCAGCTCCTCTTGGAAGCCCGTAACGCGTAATAAGGATTTCCCGATGTTCAGGTCGAAGCCAACTTCTGCCTTCTTATTCTTTGCAATCTTAAGATCCGCATTCTGAGTATTGAATACACGTGTGGTTGTCAAGAATAAACGCTCTCCTTCAGGGATGCTCGTGCTTGTTAATTCATTCAGGTTGACATATTCAAAATAGGCGCGCTCTGGATACAAATACATTAAGCTTGGTCCCTTCGCTAACAAGCCGTAGCCCCCGCGCAGGCTCAATACGCGTGGTATAACATCGATGGTCGCATTGATACGTGGAGACAAGGCTGACTTGCCTTCGCTGAACAAATCATAGCGTAAGCCCGCTTCAATGTTTAACTTATGTTCACCCATATGGGCAGTAAAATTTTCTTGTGCAAATAATCCGAACTGCTGTAGCGCCGGAATCTCACGAAATGTGCGTCTTCGGAAGGTAGCATTTGGAACTTGACTTGGTCGCACTGGCGGCAGGGAATCAATAAATTGCTTGCCATCGCCAAAGTTCTTATCTAATTTAAAATCAGCTCCTAAGAACCACTTATGTTCAGTGCTTCCTACTTTATTATAAAATGAAGCAATTGCCTTTGCAAACCCAGAAAATTCACGCCCGTCAATATTGTATTTACCCACATAAGTTGAAGGGAGATATAAAGCATATAAGTTTTCTTCGCCGGCTGGGATATGTGTTATCTCATTGCCATCCACATCATAAACCGGCACGCCCGGTCTGTTTGATAAGACTGCACCGTCCGTGTAAGTCATAGAATATGGGCCGGTCGCATTGTTTTGTTGTGCGGAAAGATAAGAATCTTTATTTTGATAGCTCCCGTTGAGCGTGTAGCGGATATTCTTCAGCCATTTCTCGTTAAAGTTTAGCGTTCCATTGGTATTCAATGTAAAGCCAACTTCCTTTCCATATGATTCTGTCAAGGTACGGATATCGTCCGGATTAGGGTCTCGCTTATTCTTTCCATAATTAAATGCGAAAGAGCTGTTGGTGGAAAGTCTATTTTTGAAAAATTGATTACTATATAGCGTGTTAAAGGTTGCTCGTTGATACGACACATAAGCCTCCTCGGGCTTGGTCACATTATAGCTGTAATCCGCGCCTAAATTTATTGCGCCTTTGGATTCTGCTAATTGTATACCCTGGTTCATGGTTATGGAATACAGATTAGGATTCGTTCTTGCTTCCACAATAAGGGGTTGTTTACCCGCTTTTTGATTAACTATAACTGCTCCTGATGCCACATCACCATATTCAACGGAAGGTATTCCGCGGATTACTTCGATAGACTCGATGTTTTGAATCGGAATGTTGCGCACATCAATCCCCCCTGATGGAGCTGCTCCACCCGACATAGACGACGAACCGCCGGAGTTAATAGTGTTCATCACCTGCAGATTCGCGTTATTCGATGTAGGCGCGCCATTGACGATAATGGACGTACCGAAGGCATTAAATTCATTGGCAGCCTGTGAATTTCGATTCCGATTATTACTTTCGAAATTACGAATCTGTATTTGCTTAGCATTAGTTAAATCCGGATTCGAAGCTCTTGCCCCAGGCATTAAGCTCATCACATCCGCTAAGCTGTTCGCCTGCAAATGTTCAATTGCCGATCGCCCAATGACTGAGCTGGTGGCTAGGTTCTTCTTTGAAGCCTCTGCCGTAACACCAACTTCTTCCAAACGAAAGGAATTATCCTTAAAAACCAACTGAATATCTTGATTCCTAGATAAGGTAAAAACGGTATCAACAGAAACTTTCCCCACATACTGCCCCTGCAAGCTTACCCTCCCATAAGGAATATCCTTAAATTCAAATCGGCCGGAACCGTCTGTCGAAAGACTGACACCCATATTTTGAATACTAACTGTAGCCTGTCGCAAGGGGCGTAATTGCCCATTGACAGTTTCGTAGGCTGTACCGGTAAGATTTGCTTTTCTCTCTTGAGCGGCTAGGTGATAGGAAGAAAAAATACTAAAGCAAGTCCCGATTATTCCGAGCGTAATGGTATTAAATTTCATCTGCAAAAATGCGAGTCTAAATCAATAAATGTTTTTCGGACCGGTAGAAATGAAGTAGGTCCCTATATTTCAATGGCAAATATAGCTGTTTAGAATCTTTCTAAACAAATTAATTTCATAAAACTGTGTTTAAGATACACATTTGACACTACTTATCGGCGACTTCCATTCAATCGATAAATAGCTAATTCTTCAGCGCCTTCGAGATAGCGCTCATAGTACACAAAACCAAGCTTCTCAAGCAACCTGATCGAACGATGGTTCGCGGGCATGACAATCGCTTGAAGAATTAAATCAGGTATTCTTAACGATAACTCCTTGATAAAAGCACACACCGCTTCAAACGCATAGCCTTTTCCAAAATATGCGGGTAAAAATGCAAAACCTACGTCGGGATGTTCTTGGTTATCGCGATAGAGAAGGGTAACAACACCAATCGGCTCATAGTCTGCCTGCGTCCTAACGACATGATAGAAAAACTTGTCCTTCTCAGAAATCCATTCAATATAACGTAGTGAATCTTCGAGATCATGAACCTCTTTATCACCGATAAACTGAAGCCAGCCAGGGGTATTCAGCAACTTATGAATAAAAGCTGTATCAAATACATCCAATGGACGCATGTCTAATCTTTCTGTCTGTAGCTTGATAAACATATTTAGATAAGATTAAATTTAGGAAAGAATTCCATAAATGGCGCTAATTTGTAAAGCTTCGTTTATTTTTGTAAAAAACAAATAACATGAGCGAAGGAAATACGAGAGCGAATATCAAACGCGGGATGATCGTGAATATCATTCTGAAAAAGGATCAGCGTAGCGGTAATTTGACTGAAGGCGAAGTCAAAGACATCCTCACCTCTGCGCCCTACCATAGCCGTGGAATTAAAGTACGATTGACCGATGGCTCTGTGGGACGTGTTGCCGAAATCATCGAAGACGACTTTTAATTTGTCCAAAAATTCTCCTAATTCTGTTATTTAGCCAGTTTTAACAAAGTCCTGACAAATGGAGACACTATTCTCCTTTTTATTGGCTATGTTTGCCGCTTTTGGCCTGTTCGGTAGTTCCGAAGGGCAAGGATTTAAGTAGCATATAATCATGGTTGCAGATTTACAGGAAAAGGAGATCAAAGATATTTACAGAACGTCGATTATTCAACAAACCGCATACTGGTCGAAGGTCAAGTTGTTGCAGGGGGTAGAAACCTCAGCATTCAACTTTAAACTTGACCCTGCAGACTTGGGTATTGAACAATATCAATCTGACGCATTCTTTATAGGCGACTTACTGATTATTCTGCAGAAACTGGATGCCGAACATTGCATCGCCTACGTACCTTATGGTCCGGAAATAGAACCTGCCGAAGATATGCAGGGATACTTCTTAGAGCAATTGTCGGAAGCATTACGAACCTTCCTACCTCCTACCTGCATCATGATTCGTTACGACTTGTCCTGGCAATCTCTATGGGCAAAAGATGATGATTGTTATGACCTGCATGGAAACTGGTTAGGAGCACCGGACAAGCGATTGCAAGAAATCCGACTAAACTATAGCACCGAGCACTGGAACCTTCGAAAAGCCAATACGGATATCTTGCCCTCCAATACCATTTTTATGGATTTGAAAAAGGATGAAGAAACGCTATTGGGCAGTATGAAACCGAAAACACGCTATAACATTAACCTTGCTGCTCGAAAGGGCGTAAAGATCAAGTCGCTTGGTCTAGATAGCTTGGATATATGGTACGAGCTCTATCGGCAGACGGCACAACGCAATAACTTCGTATTGCATGATATCAATTACTTTCGTATTGTGCTAACGGCAAGAGCCAATGACACCCAATCCCCAGCCGATGTGTACCTCTTGATTGCTGAAGTCGATGAGCAACCATTAGCGGCTATGTTTCTTGTTGTGACAGGTACAAGAGGAACCTATCTATATGGAGCCTCAGCAACCGAAAACCGCAATTATATGGCAACCTATGCGCTGCAGTGGAAAGCCATGCAGATTGCTAAGGAAAAAGGCTGTACAGAATATGATTTCTTTGGGATCTCACCTCAGGCTGACCCCGCACACCCTATGTATGGACTGTACCGTTTCAAATCCGGATTTGGTGGACAAATATATCATAGAATGGGCTGCTGGGACTATCCGCTAAATAAGGACAAGTATGCCGTTTATGCGTCCATGGAGTTTAAGAACCAAAGCTACCATTTGAGCTAAACTCATTGAATCCAAAGAAGCCTCCTTTCGCAGCCTAGTTTTATGTTGGTATTGCCGCATTGTCAAACAATTTGTAAAATTGTATGAAAAGCAGCTTAAACGATGAAGACTACAGATAAACATAATGAACGTATCGCTAAGATGATCTTCGGTTCGGTCTATCCCATGTATGTACAAAAGGTAGAAGCGAAAGGTAGAACGATCGAAGAGCTCGATCAGGTTATCACTTGGCTAACCGGCTTCGATAAAAAGAAAATTCAAGAACTTATCGATCAAAAAGTCACATTTGAAGAATTCTTCAAACAGGCCAACCTAAATCCGAATGCGCATCTGATTACCGGTGTTATCTGTGGATACCGGGTGGAAGAAATTGAAACCCCCCTGACCCAAAAAGCGAGGTATCTTGATAAGATTATCGACGAACTCGCCAAAGGTAAAAAAATGGAGAAGATACTTCGAGGCTCAGATTCGCAATAGCGCAGCAATAATCCCCCCTATTCTTACATCTCTGAATATTATTTTTCAAATTCTTGTAACCTTTTCTTTATTGGCATACACTAATGAAGAAAAACAAATAAACTATGAAAGAATTAGTAGGAATATTGGTTCCAGCGGCATTGTGCGCCTGTGTGACATTAAGTATTTATTTTGTAACTAAGTTCCGTTATGATGCCATTAAAACGCTGGGCGGGCCTATTCCAAGATCGCCGAAGTCTAGGTTTTCATGGAAAAGAACAGGTATCGTTGTTTTGGGATTTTCTATAGGATTACTCCTTGTCGGCATGTTACAGAATCTAAATGTTATTCAAGACACTGACAGCAGAGGATTTTTTATTATCGGCACGATAACCTTCTGTGTTGGTGCCTCCCTATTCATTGCAGATCGTATCAACACGAACGAGGAAGAAATTGATGGATAATATTTACCTCGATAAAATATTATCCGGAGATCGCCATGCTTTTAGGTATTTCATAAGTACCTACAAGGACATGGCCTTTTCCGTTGCTATTTCTATGGTAAAGAATGAGCTTTTTGCAGAAGAAGTCGTACAAGACTCTTTTGTTGAAGCTTACTTATCGCTCGGCAGTTTTAAGAAACAGGCAAAATTCAGTACCTGGTTCTATAAAATCGTCGTACGAACGGCATATAAGTATCGGCAGAAGAATAAGATCAGCGATGTAGAATTTGTAATTGAGAAGCACGATCAATCTGCATTTGAAAATATCGAGCAGCAATTACTCAAAAAAGAACAGAGTCAAATTATTAACGAAGCATTACTGAAAATTCCCGCCAACGAGAGTCTCCTGTTAAGACTATTTTATTTGGAAGAATTAAGCGTAAAGGAAATTGTAGAAATCACAGGCTGGACCGAAAGCAATAGCAAGGTGATTTTACACCGTGCTCGAAAGAGTCTAAGTACCGTCATGAAAGGTCTCACATTAAATTTAAATTATGGAAGCTAAGGAAGAACAAATAAAAGAATGGATGAAGTCTTCAATGGTCAAGCTCCCTTTTCAGGATTTTGAAGATAGCGTCATGAAGAAGATTGCCGAGGCAGAAGAACAGAAATCGCGCATGGAGAGTTCAAAAAAGTATGCTTTAATATTTTTTGCGGTTGGTTCCCTTTTCGGGATGGCATCCAATTATTTAATAGCCGATTTTGTCGAAAAGTCTAACCTTAATCTACAAATAAAAAGCAACATACAATTGATCAGCATGCTCATTTATGTTGTCTTGATACTTCTTTTTAGCGACAAATTGTGGAAGTTAAAGCAATCGTTGAAACGCCCCTCTTCTTAGATAATAGCATTATAAGGATGACTTTCGTATAACTAACTCGGTATCCAATGCAATGGTTTCGAAAGCGACTTCTTTATTTTTGGAATTGATCATCTCCATTAGTTTTTGAAAACCAAGCTCCCCCATCTTCCTCGCGGGTTGCACCACGGCAGAAAGGGCTGGATTTAATGCATTCGCATTGGGGGTATTAGAAAAACCAATGACAGCAATATCGTTTGGAACGGCAATTTCTAAATCGGCTAAGACGCCTAATGTCCGAGAAGTGATCTCATCCGTAGCACAAAAAATGGCGTCCGGACGATTCTCAGACTTTAAAATCGGTATTAAGCTTTCTTTGATCAATTCTTCGATGGGTTGACCGGAATAGTCGATCTCCAGATTCAATGAGGGAATAAATTCCAGGTTAGAGTCTCGCAAGCCAGCAAGAAATCCCTTAAAACGCTCTTTACTAACCCCAAGACCTCGACCAGTAATATGCATTATACGTTTTTTGCCGCGCTGCGCTAAATGCATCGTCGCCTGATAAGCTCCATCAAAATGATTTGCACCAACTTTATGGGTGTCTAAGCTATGAAAAGTACGATCGATCAATACGACCGGTATCCCCTCATCCTGCAGCTCTTTCAGCTCCTTCTCACTTGAATCAGACGCCATTGGCGTCAATAGCAGGCCATCAATACCACGCATGCGCAATACCTCTATCGCCTGCTTTTCCAACAGTTCGTTATTGCGGCTTTGCATAATAATAATGTCGTAACTTGCTGCCTCAGAGGCAGTCTGAATCCCATCCAGTAACTGCCCGACAAAGTTATTGCTGATATTGCATAAAATTACCCCCACAGTATGGGTCTTTCCGGTTTTCAGGTTTTGCGCAACTTTGTTTGGACGAAAGTTATGTTTCGCAGCATATTCCTTCACCGTCTTCTTGGTCTCCGCACTAATTTCGTAACTATCCGACAAAGCTTTAGAAACAGTAGATGCAGACAGATTCAAAGCCTTGGCAATGTCTTTTAAGGTAATTCTCATAATCAATCACATAGTTGGACAAGGTTTATCATCCAAAATCGCAAAATCACTTAAGGATTACAAAATAGCAATAATAAATTAAATAAAGGGCAACAAAACTCAAACATGCTGAAGCATTAATGGGATTTCATAAAAACGATACCGATGTTTACGAAAAGAGCCTACTGCATCCTGCAGTAGGCTTCAAAACAACTAATATATTAATCTATGGAGATTAATCAGACTTAAATTTGATTCGCTTAGAATCGCCAGAAAACAACGG
This sequence comes from Sphingobacterium sp. UBA2700, assembly GCA_002354335.1. GTDB lineage: Bacteria > Bacteroidota > Bacteroidia > Sphingobacteriales > Sphingobacteriaceae > Sphingobacterium. Next base: position 157,633 of record DELI01000020.1, read on the forward strand.
GATTAAATGAATCGAATATGTTTAACAACAAGTTAATGCAAAAGTACGGAAAAGAATACATTTTACATCATGAAAAACAGTTAATTCATATAGAAATCAAGTAATTAGCTTTAAATATTTTAATTTAACTTATTTGTTTTATAAATTTAGCACAACGATAGCACGAATTCATACATACCGCGATTGTGTAAACTTCTTCCTTGCAAACAATATCCAGCCCATTTTTCAGTAATGGAGAATAGTACATCATTTCTTACCATACATCAATGCGAGACACACAAAACGGCCCTACCTTTGTTGTACAAAAACTAGAAAAATAAATAGCATATATTATGGCACAATGGACATTAGACACTGCACACAGTGAAATCGAATTCAAAGTAAAACACATGATGATCTCTACAGTAAAAGGAAGTTTCCAGGACTTTGGCGTAACTGTAGACAATGCATCTGATAAGTTAGACAACGGTCAGGTTGTTGTGGATATCAAAACGGAATCGATTAACACCAAAAACGAGCAAAGAGACCAGCACCTTAAAAGTGGTGACTTCTTCGATGCTTCCTCATTCCCCGAAATCAAATTTGTATCTACTAGTATTACAAAGGAAGACGATGATGAGTACAAAATCGCAGGTGATTTAACAATTAAAGACGTTACGAAACCTGTAACCTTCAAAGCAGAATTTGGCGGTATCGGAAAAGATCCTTGGGGTAACCAAAAAGCTGGATATACAGTAACCGGAAAAATCAACCGCAGTGAATTTGGTTTGACTTGGAATGCAACCTTGGAAACAGGCGGCGTAATGGTAAGTGATGATGTGAAATTCCAAGCTGATTTACAGTTTATATTAGCATAATTAAACAATTATATATAATATGGAAGCCGTCTTTTGAGACCGCTTCTTTATTTTTATACCACTTTGGCTAAAAGGCTTCATCGCCCTCTTATCACAACTCCTTCGACATAAACCCAATTCAAAGCCCTTTCAAACCCAATGTAAAGCCCTTTCATAAGCGCTTGGAATTGGGTTTGATTGGGCTTTGATTAGTTTGTAGATTGGCAATGTTAGCTAGCAGGCCTAACCTCCTCTCGACAGAGGGAATTGCTTTTCTCCAAATACTCCCGTCTACTGCACTTTCACTAAATGGATAAACGCTATTTAGTCGTTCCTTAACAAAAC
>DELI01000019.1:0-91538 GCA_002354335.1 Sphingobacterium sp. UBA2700
CTTATCGCATGGTTGGTCCTGCCGCTATCTGGTCTAAAATCTAACGTCTCACATCTAACCTCTAAAAGCAGCCATAGGTCTAAATACTAACTACTAAATACTAACTACTAACAAAACTTTTCTCATAACTCTCGTTATGCACAGAAGCTACTGCTCTACCCGACGGGTCGTTTAAGTTCTGGAATGAAGCGTCCCACAATAAAGCTTCCGGCGTACTGCATGCTACTGATTTCACCGAAGGCACGGTCTTCGCTGCGGCGTCCGAAGGGAAATGCGATTCAAAGATACTGCGGTATAGATATTCCTCTTTGTTTTTCGGTGTATTGATCGGGAAACGGCTTGCGGCTATTTCAAACTCTGTATCAGTCACCAAGCGTTCGGCTTGTTCCTTCAGCGTATCGATCCATGAATAGCCAACCCCATCAGAAAACTGCTCCTTCTGGCGCCAAGCAATGCTTTCGGGCAGGTAGTCTTCAAATGCCTTACGCACTACCCATTTCTCCATACGCCCATCCTTAATCATCTTATCCGCCGGGTTAATGCGCATAGCAATATCCATAAACTCTTTATCCAGGAATGGAACTCTTCCTTCTACGCCCCAGGCCGCTAACGACTTGTTTGCGCGAAGGCAATCGTATAAATAAAGCTTTTTCAGCTTGCGAACGGTTTCTTCGTGAAACTCTTGTGCGTTAGGAGCCTTATGGAAATATAGGTACCCCCCAAATAGCTCATCCGAGCCCTCTCCCGACAAAACCATTTTAATACCCATGGATTTGATTACGCGCGCCAAAAGATACATCGGCGTTGAAGCTCTGATGGTGGTCACATCATAAGTTTCCAAATGATAGATAACGTCTCGAATGGCGTCCAATCCCTCTTGAATAGTGAAATTTACCTCATGATGTATAGTCCCGATATGATCGGCGGCCTTCTGAGCTGCAATGAGATCGGGTGAGCCTACCAATCCCACGGCAAAGGAATGCAGTTGCGGATACCAGGCATCTTCCTGATCCTGGCTCTCAATACGCTTCGATGCAAATTTCTTCGTCACAGCTGCGATTACGGAGGAATCCAGTCCTCCTGACAGTAGTACACCATAAGGAACATCCGACATGAGTTGACGATGTACCGCATCTTCCAATCCTTTTCTTAACACACCGATGTCTGTTGCTGCATCTCTCACTGTGTCATAAGATTCCCAATCGCGGCTGTACCAACGTTTTGGCGTTGTGCCCTCCTTGCTGTACAGATAATGCCCCGGAGGAAACTGATCTATTTCAACACAAAATCCCTCCAAGGATTTTAGTTCAGAGGCAACGAATAATTGTCCGAACTCATCTTTACCATAGTAAAGCGGGATAATTCCCATATGGTCACGCGCAATGAAGAAAGAATCATCACGACCATCATATAAGGCGAATCCAAAGATTCCATTTAACTCCTCCACAAATGAAGGACCTTTTTCCAGGTATAATGCCAATACAACTTCCGAATCAGACTGCGTTGAAAACTGATAATTAGGTAGAGAATTTCGTAGGTCTTGGTGGTTATAGATCTCTCCATTTACAGCTAAAACAACTTGTCCATCTGGACTGAACAAGGGCTGACTGCCCGATTTAGGGTCAACAATCGCTAATCGCTCATGCGCTAAAATAGCGCGATCCGAACTAAAGATTCCTGACCAGTCTGGTCCTCTATGACGAATTCTTTTCGACATCTCTAATACCTGAGGTCTTAACCCCTCAGCGGACTGCTTCAAATCAAATGCACCTACGATTCCACACATAAAATTTCAATTTTAATACCTAATTCTTGTTTTTGTTTAATTATTGACACAAAGTAAATCATTAAATAATTAATATCATAATGTTTTTTAATTTTTGTTGAAATATTAATAATATAAACAAACTTTTGTTAAGCAATTCATATGAAAATTCCGTTTTCATTACAATAAAGCACAGCCAATTATTATTCTGCATTTGGTAAATTAAAAAGCCGTGTAATTAATTTTTTATTATCTTCGAATATCACCTAGCATGGGCTTTCGTCAGCGAAAGCAACATATTAACCGTCTTTACAAGCCGATCAATGACAAAGCAAGAAATAGATCAATTATTCCTACTCGCATTATCCAACGCTGATGAAAATGCGTACAGGGAATTGTTTCGTCTTTTTTGGAACCCCATCTACAAAACAATCTTTCAGCACGTCAAATCAAAAGAACAAGCCGAAGACTTGTGCCAAGAAGTATTTGCTAAAGTATATCACCGTCGAAAGCAACTATCCGAGGTTCGAGATCTCCAAAATTATATTTTTATCATCGCCAGAAACTGCAGTATCGATTTCTTGCGCAAAAAGAGCCCCAAAGCAGAACATGTGGAATCCTTAACCGATTTCTTTCAGGACTCGCAGCCACAACCAGATAAAATATTAGAATACAAACAATTGGATTCTACGATGCAAATGGCAATTAACGAGTTGCCGCAGCAATTGAAAGAAGTATTTATTAAAAGCCGAATAGAAGGATTGAGCCACGAAGAGATTGCTAAACAAGTTGGTATTTCTGTATTTTCATCAAAAACCTATATCGTCCGAGCCCTACAGCGGATTAGAAAATCCTTACAACAGCATGAAGCATTAAGAACATTGATCTTAATGTCTCTTCTTTGGTCTCAAAACCGCTGATTTCAATAAAATTTTACTTTTTCTGTATTCCTTCCTTATGATTCTGCGTCATTAGAATTATACGGCCGTTTGCCAAAGCCTCAGCCTTATAACATTTAATGCCTTTCTAATGATGAATCAAGAATATATTGAGAACCTATATAATAAATTTTGCCAAGGAATACTCCGACCTGAAGAATTGCGCGAATGGCAAGCGATCGTCGAGGATCCTCGGAATGAAAAACTGATCCAAGAAATAATGGATAGGCATTTTCAAGAACAAATTCCTTCCAAGGACCATCACGCTGAATCCGATCTTGCCTTTGAACGCTTTCGTAGAGAGGTGCTGCTTCCTGAAAGCAAACAGAATACAAAAACGATTAATCGAACATTTCAAATGAACTGGCTGAAATATGCCGCAATACTAACCGTGCTGCTTGGGTTCGCGATCACCGTAAAACGCATGACAACTTCAAAAAATGAAACAATCCCCTTGCTTACAGAAACTAGAAGTGTCGACATTCAAGCTGGATCAACACAGGCAATTCTAAGAAGTAACAACGGAGAAGTCCTGCGCTTAAGCGAACGTAGCGACCTCAGATTTACGGATGGCGAAATTCTGGTAGAAAATAAAACGATAAGAAAAGTTCAAAAAGAAGTTTGGCATACCCTAGAGACGCCAAGAGCATCGGAATACAGGATGATTCTTTCAGACGGTACGCGCGTCTTTTTGAATGCCGGGTCAAAACTTTATTTCCCCGCCGAGTTCAGCACAAATTCACGAGAGGTTCGACTAGAGGGAGAAGCTTTTTTTGAAGTCGCTCACGATGCGAAGAAACCATTCCACGTCACTATAGAAAATCAAAGAATTGAGGTGCTAGGCACTTCATTTAACATCAATAGTTATGAAAAAAACAGCATCAAAACAACCCTTATTACAGGAAGAGTAAAGATAAACACGCCTAATGCAGAACTTCTCTTAGAGCCAGGACAACAAGCACTCAGTATTGGCAACAAGCTAACAAAACATAACATCGATGTGAACGATGAAATCGCATGGACGCAAGCTAGAATCGCCTTCTCGAAGAAAACCATTAAACAGATTGCGATGCAGATAGAACGTTGGTACGACGTCAAATTCGTATTCGACGCTAACCTCAATGATGTCGAGAATAAAACATTCTCAGGAAATATCGCACGAACAAGCAATTTATCCGAGGTACTCAAAATATTCACTTTAACAAATGCCATTAACTATAAAATCGAAGGGAGAACCGTCTATGTGAAGAAATTTACCCGCAGCCAGTAAAAACTATTTGAGCAATATAGACTCCAATAGGAACAAAAAAACCAATAATAATCAACCCAATAAATTACATTATGAAAAGTATCGAGCATACCAAAATATGGAAAAAGCTAGTTTGGAATTTGAGAGGTAGCCACAAAATTACGCTCACCCTATTCTTACTAAGCTACGCATTGCTTGCGTTTAGCGGCTCTGCACAAACGATTACATTAAATGCGAAAGGAGCAACAGCCGAAAAACTGATTAAGGAAATCCAACGACAATCTGGATTCAATTTTCTTTATGATGACGCGCTTGTAGAACAACTCCGCATTAAGCAAATCAACCTCAAGAATGTCACAATCAATCAGGCATTGGACGCCATTTTCAACAATACCGGCATTACCTATACCGTTGTCAATCGCGATATTGCGATCGTACGCACTGCCCTTGTGGAGGGAGCAAAAGTTAGCTCTGCGCAAGGCGAAATTACGGGACAAGTAACGACCGAAGCTGGTAACCCTATTCCCTACGCAAGCGTTAAAAACAAAAATACAGGAGCAACGACTAGCACCAATGAGCAAGGTCGTTTTCAAATCTCTGCAACAGTCAATCAGACGCTGACGATTACCGCAGTAGGATATGCCCTGAAAGAAGTGCGTATAACCAATCAGCAGACGATTAACGTTCGACTTTCTGAACGCGTAGAAACGCTGGAAGACATTGTGGTAACGGGCTATACGGCTTATGACAAGAAATTATCGAGTAGTGTTTCTAGTACCGTACAAGCTAAAGATATCAATCAGGTGCCTGGGCTTACTATCGACCAAATTCTGCAAGGTCGTGTCCCGGGGATGAGCGTCATATCAAGCTCCGGACAACCCGGACAAAGCTCAGCAGTTGTCATTCGTGGAGTTGGTAGTATCAACGGGTCAAATTCGCCCTTATACGTCTTAGACGGTATCCCTATCGAATCTTCCTACATGCAAACCATCAACCCGAACGACTTTGAAAATGTAACAGTACTCAAAGATGCATCGGCAACCGCCCTTTATGGCTCTCGCGGCGCCAATGGTGTGATCTTATTGACCTCAAAAAAAGGTACGGCAGGTAAGATGATCGTAAATTATAACTCGCAATATGGTGTGACCACCTTGAGCCGACCAAATTTCGAAATGATGACCACGGCAGAGCGAATGTTGTTTGAAGAAGAGGCTGGCGAGAAATACGGAAAAAATTACGGACCAGGCTGGACTTATTCGCCAAAGAACCCAAAATACATCAACGGCACGCAGGCTTTCAGAGATCAGGCTGATCATATCCTAGACAGCATACGCAACATCAATGTGGATTGGAGAGACCAGTTTTTCAAAAACGGAAGTTTCATGGAGCAACAGGTTTCTTTTCAAGGAGGGACAGATAAAGTCAGATACTACAATTCATTAAATTACTACAATCAAGATGGTGTGGCGATACGTACAGGTCTGAAACGCTTTAATTTAAAAAGCAATTTGGACTTCGGCGATGATAAACTTACCGGTAACTTGAATGTAGGATTAGGCTATTCAAAATCGCAATTCACTGAAGGTGAAGGCGCCACTGGCGTTGGATCATCCATGGCCTCCGTTTACTACGCCCTGCCCTATGAGCAACCATACGCTCCAGACGGAACACTGATACATTTCGGAAATGAAGACGATTACTTTATTCTAGATCAACGTGAGGGCTCCGCAGGATTGGAACGCTTGTTTAATTCCTGGGACAAAATGAATCAATTTAAGACTATCCTCGGTGGATCTTTGAACTATCAGATAACACCTACTTTGAAAGCCTCAACACGTGCTGGCGCAGATTATAGGGCGTCTAATAGCGAGATTTTCATTAATCCCGACTCTTATTATGGGTCTAGAAAAAACGCGAATACTTTGGGTGGCAAAGGGCGCTTGACACAAGGAAATCAACAAAACTTCAACTTCGTATCAACCACCGGGCTAACTTACAACGAACTGTTCAACGATGTACATGACTTGGAAGCTTCGGTTTATTATGAATACTTATATAATGACTATCGTTCTTTTGGATTCAATGCCTTTGGTATTGATGGTCGACTTCCTGGAACTCCCGCAGGTGTAACCAATGGTAATGTCGATTTTATGCCAAACGTTACTGGCGGTAAAACCAAAAGCGCATTAACGTCCTTTATGGGAATTGCACGTTACTCTTTCGACAAGAAGTATACTCTTACAGGGAGTTACCGCTACGACGGATCCACGAAAGTTGCACCAGCAAACAAATGGCAGGGATTTTACTCCGTCGGCGCTAATTGGAATGCAAAACGTGAAGCTTTCTTAGAAACAGTAGACCAAATCAAAGATTTAAACTTCCGGCTGAGCTACGGGTCAACGGCAAGCCCATACGGCGGCGATTTTGACTACCTGGCGACCTATGCTGTAGGCGCATCTTATGGCGGTGTTATGGGGATACAAGCCAGTAGAGCCGGAAATGTTGACTTCGATTGGGAATACATAAACGAATTTAATGCCGGAATGGACATCGCTCTATTCCAAGAACGATGGTTAAGGCTATCCGTAGACTATTATAATAAAATCACCAACAACATGTATATCCTGCAACCGCCACCGGCAACTTCGGGGTTCAGCTCGTTAAACCTGAGCACCGGAAAGATGCAAAACAAGGGAATTGAGTGGGATATTAATGCAGATATACTACGTTCTGGTAATTTCAAATGGAGCTTAGGGATGAATGCTGCTTACAACAAGAATACAATTCTTGAGGTAACCGATTACACAGATGAGTTTGCTGATGGCGATAGCCGTATTATCAAAGTTGGATATTCTTACGGCACCTACTTTGCACCAAAATGGGCAGGAGTAGACACAGAAACCGGAGAACCACAATACTACGATAAAGAAGGAAACATCACCAAGACCTACAACGCAACAGAGCAAAGTGTACCGCTTGATGCTAGCCTTTATCCTAAATGGACTGGCGGCTTACATACCCAAATATCTTATAAAGGCTTTACCGCATCCGCGTTACTTTCATTCGTTGCTGATGTCATGCGTTGGAACAATGAAGACTTTTACAACGAAAACCAACGTTACGCAACCAGTAATCAGTCAAAGAGAATGTTATACAATCGTTGGCAAAATCCGGGCGACTCTGGAGACAAAGCTATTTTACAACGACTTGACATCCCTCGCGTATTCACTTCAAAAGATATACAAGATGCCTCATTCTTGCGCCTAAGAAATGTAAGAGTAGGTTACACATTTGACGCAGATGCACTCAAAAGCCTGAAAGTGATTAAAGGGATATCCTTATTTGTGCAGGGGCAAAACTTATTTACCTGGACGAAATGGCGAGGGTTAGATCCAGAAAACAATCAAGTATATGGACGTTTTCAGTATCCAAATTCCAAGACCTTCACTGGCGGTTTAAATGTTAATTTTTAAGGTATTTCATCATGCATAAAAACAAAAATATATCCATCGTTCTTCTGTTCGCTATTGTGAGCAGTATATTCGGATCTTGCACAAAACTAGAACTGAAACCAACCGATTCTATTGACCCAACAAAAGCGTTTCGCAATGCGGCAGACGTGAATATGGGGGTTATTGGTGTATATGCACTTCTAGAAAATAACATGGGGCAATTGAGTTCGACCGTTTCTGACGAAAATATGTATCCCATCGAAAACACTGTTGGAAATTCAGACGCGTTTCGCTGGTTTTATACCGGTGCCAATGGTTCCGTAACATCCTTCTACAATTCGGCTTACAAAGCTATTGACGGCATCAATCGTGTGCTGGCAGCGATAGAGCGCATTAGTGCCGGCAGCGACGATGCACAACTACCAAAATACAAAGGCGAACTTCTTGCACTGCGTGCCTATCTACACTTTGAGCTGTTGAGAGCCTATGCTTCAGGCTATGAAAATGACCAGCTGGGGATTCCCTATATGACGGTTTCAGAAATTAGCTATCCTTCACGCCCGAAATTCCAAGAAGTAATCGCCAATGTGAAGGCAGACCTAACAAATGCCAAGACCTTAATCGAGCCGAGTTTGAAAGATATGACGCGAATGACCAGAACCGCAGTTTCTGCCTTGCAAGCCCGCGTTGCACTTTATGAAAAAAACTGGCCAGAAGCAATTACTTTTTCGACTGAAGTGATTGATGCCCTTCCGCTAGCGACAACGACGGAATTCGCAGATATATGGCTCGACAAGTCGAATAAAGAGGTTGTCTGGAAGTTGAAAAGAGTAGGAACTACCAACTCTAGAATTGGCGATTTCTATTATCGTGAAAGCGGAGATTATGTCTTATATGCGCCTGCTTTTAAGCTAATCAACATGTTTGACAGAACCAATGATGTGCGTTTTGCGTCCTATATCAAATATGCCCCGGAGAGGACAGGAAACAAGTCTAAATACCTAGTCAATAAGTTTATCGGTGGGACCGCGGCAACACCGCGCCTAGTCGACATTAAGCTGTTCCGAACTGCCGAAATGTATTTGATCCGCGCCGAAGCAAAAACGGAAAGTCAAGGAAATGGAAATGATGACCTAAATGTGTTAAGAAAAGCGAGAATTAAAGGCTACAGCAATGTCAATATTAGTAATAAAGCACAATTGCTACAGGAAATTGAAGATGAAAGATTTAAAGAGTTAGCATTCGAAGGACACCGATTCTTCGATTTGAAGCGCAGGAAAAAGAACATTGAGCGGCCAAACGAGGACATCGTAAATGCTTCAGGTGCTAAAACATTAACTCCAAGCCAAGCGCAGTACAATCTTCCGTTGCCGAATTTGGAGATTCAGGTAAATAAAAACATTGTGCAAAATCCAAACTATTAAAAGATGATTAGTAAAAATATCCTATGGATCATTCTTTCGCTCCTGACAAGTTTCCCTGTCTTTGCCGGCGGGGGAGCTCCGAAAGGAAAACTGTTTATAATCGGTGGTGGTGAACGCGGGGAAGAATTGATTAATGCGATGATTTCCGAGTCCAACTTAACCCCGGATGATTATATCATGGTCCTCCCTATGTCGAGCGAGCTACCCGTCGAATCAACTGAAGCAATAGCGAAACAATTTCAAGCGTCCGGCGCAAAGCATATCAGCAGCATCAACTTCGATAGAGCGATGACTGCCAATCTGAAACTTGTTGACTCTGTACGGCGCGCGAAGCTGATTTTTATAACAGGTGGAGATCAGAACAGGTTTATGTCCATTGTGAAGGACAGTGAACTTTATACCGCCTTGCACCAGGCTTATCAGCAGGGTTCGCTAATTGCAGGGACAAGTGCTGGCGCCGCCATCATGAGTGAAAAAATGATTACTGGAAAACCTGCGCATTCGAACAATGACCGAAACCCTTTTGGCCAACTAAAGCATGACATCGTAGAGATATCTGAAGGCATGGGTTTCTTAAAAAATGCAATTGTCGATCAGCATTTTATTGCCAGAAGTCGGTACACGCGACTATTTTCTACCCTAGCGAGCTATCCAAAACTTGCCGCAATAGGTATCGATGAGGGAACAGCTCTATTAGTTTACAAGAATAAAGCGACCGTTATCGGCAAGGCACAGGTTTTAGTTGTTAAAAATCCAAGAAAACTAAGTGTCAGCAAAACCGGATATATTTCTTGGAATAAAGTTGACTTTGGACTGTATACCGATAGACAACAGTTCAAGCTGAATTAAGTCACTTCCCTTTCAAAGCCCTTTCAAACCCAATGTAAAACCCAATCAAACCCGTTCTGGAAGGGCTTTGATTGGGCTTTGTATTGGGTGTAATTGGAAGCTATCTAGAACTAAGCTTTAACGATGGAGCTTTATTCCTCGCAAACCGGCTTTCATGTTTATTAATAAAAATTAGGAGTGCAGGCTAGACATGGACATTAAACAACAAGAAAATGCCTCCAACTAATCAGCAAGTACCGATTATTTGAAGGCATGAGTATGGAGTTTAAAAGCGTTGCACTTCTATTTCCTTATATAATTCCGTGCAAAGAGCCGCCTTTGGCGCCTAGCTGATCGACGCGGCGTTCAACCGTAGGATCTTTGATCAGATCGGGTGCATGATGCGGTTTTGCTCTGGCGTCGATGATTACCGGGCCGCGGCATCCCCAATGTTTGTATTCGGTAAAGCTATCGATACCGTAGATATCGTGAGAAGGATTGCTTCTTGTGAATGTTGTCCAAACTAAGTTATTGACATTTTCGGCAACAAAGCCCGCATCATCGGCAAGGACAATACATTGAATACCGGTCCAGTCGGCTGTTTTCGCAGCATTAGTCCATTCCTCTAATACTTTCGCCTCTTCCGCATAGGTACTAAATGCCTTTCCATCCACGACAACCATACCCGGTAATGCAAGTTTAGCATGTTGGAATGGGCGCGGAAGATCAAAACCTGCAGGCAAGGAACGAGCAAGTTCACGTTTCTTATCCCCTACCGCAGCGAAGGTCACTTTCGATCCTGCATTTAAACCATCGCCTGTATAGTCCAACGTGTCAATGGTGGTATTGGTCAGGAAGTGTAGATCGCGTGTTAAATCGATGCGTTCAAAAATATGGGTAAAAAATCCTTCAATATCGTGGATATCGAGTTTTGGGTTATCCTCAAAAGCGGAGATGAACAAGAACTTCGCTAAGCTCAGTTGGTTTGTTCCTAAAATTTGGTTAGCAATTGTAAGCAGCTCCTGCGGTCTTTCGACCTTTTGATATGGAGTGTAGCGTTCGCTTCCTATCGCAAAAAGCAGCGGGTGAACACCAGCAGGGTCGACCGCATGAACGGCATGCAAGCCAGCAATCTGTTGCGGGATAGCATTTCCTGTTATCTCGTGGATCAGCGCGCCAAAGCTGGTATCCTCCTGTGGCGGACGGCCCACGACCGTAAACGACCAAATTGGATCTTTTTTATGGTAGACCTTATGCACCTTCATTAACGGGAAGTCATGCACTAAGGAATAATAACCGATATGATCACCGAAAGGTCCTTCGGGTTTATTTTCGTTTGGATATACCGTACCGGTAATAACAAAGTCGGCATCTGCAGAGATACAAAAGCCCTCGTCATCATAAAAATAGCGGAAGCGACGGTTTCCTAGCGTTCCGGCAAATATCATCTCCGATAAACCCTCCGGCAAGGGCATCACCGCAGACAGTGGATGCGAAGGAGGTCCTCCGACGAATATACTGACTTTCAAAGGCTTTCCTAACTGATTAGCCTTGGTTTGATGCACACCGATTCCTCGATGCAATTGATAGTGCAGACCAATTTCTTCGTTTTGTATATAATCGTTTCCTGCCAACTGAATTCTATACATTCCCAAATTGGCATTCATAATACCCGGTTTCGTGATGTCTTCGGTATATACCTGTGGCATGGTCACGAAAGGACCACCATCCATTGGCCAGTTTACAATTTGTGGAAGCTCCGCAATGCTCGTGCGGCCGTAAAGGATTGGTGCGTTGGATTTTTTCTTCCAGGGCAGTGCCCCTAGAGCGACCATAGAAGATCCCGCATATCGAAAAGGATTTTTCAGTACCGACATCGGGTTCATCTTGACATCCACCAATCGTTTGACATGGTCTAAAGAGTCCCTGAACATAAATTTCGATCGCTCCAACGTTCCAAATAAATTCGACACTGCCGGAAACTTCGACCCTTTGATGTTTTCGAAATAGATTGCAGGTCCCTGCGCATCATAAACACGCATATGAATAGCGGCCATTTCGAGGTAGGGGTCTACCTCTTCTTTTATTCTGATTAAATGTCCGTTGTTTTCAAGATCAATTACACATTCGTGTAAGCTTTTATAGCCCATATCAATAAAATAGCTTAACTACAAATGTAACGCAAATCAGCTTATAATGGAAATTTAGAACGGCTTTAACCGCCACTAATTACCTGGTCGAGGGGGGTAAAGGAAAAAAGAATAATTTGTTTCCAATGCGAATTATCAATCGGATATTCTCTTTCCATCAATCGCTTAAATTCGATGAGGTCTTCCGAGTTAATATGATAAAACTTCTTGTAGAGGATGCTCATAATCGAATGCGGGAGTTTGATGCTCTTTACGGGCGAATTGGGGAATAAATTCTTCCGATATAGTCGAAACATCTCTTGTATGGTCAGCGTATTGGGTCCGCCAATTTCTATAACTTGATTGATAAAGTTTTTGTGCCAATCGACATTATAAATCCAGCGTAATAAATCGAGTGCCGAAATGGGACTGAATTTTAACTTCGCAAGGGCAGAATCGTATGGTAAATATTTGCTATGAAGCACTTGGCGCATATAGCGATCGAGCACACTTCCTTTGCCAATTGCGAGATTTTTGAGCACGATGGTATAATCGATACCACAGGATTCCAGTACCGAACTGATTGCATGAATAAAAGGCTTATCCATCAAACGCGCAATGTAGAGAATTCTCTTACATCCGTTGCGCCGCGCTAATTCAATGAAATTCCTGAGCGTTACGATTTCTAAATTTAAATTGACCACTTCCCCCAAATCAGGAACGTGGGTGATATAAATGGCTAAATCGGCATCTTTCTCCAATCTGAATTCATCGAACTCTTTTCCTCTCCTTAAAAGATCTACTTTATTTAAGGTTCCGGTAGGCTCTTCCGTAGATCGGGCGCGGAATAAGTCTACATCGCGCACTAAGCCATGTACTTGAAAATCCTCCTTATTTAAATTACTCATGGCTCTTTTTCCTAAATAGGAATTTAGCCCGGATATGATTACTTCCATCGATCTTCCTTCAAAATCCACAATTACGTTTCCATCTTGTTTCCATTAACAGCCAAGCGAAGACGAATGTTTATTCTTTTTGATAATTTTACAAATGAAAACAATTTCTCGAAAAACTTTCAACTTTCCCGTCGAAAACCGAAAGGAATGAAAGTTATGGAGAGCTAGCGAAAAGAATCGCGTTCGGAAAAAGCATTGTCTACAGCGTGTAAAAATACGGCCTGTACCGAGCGTGGATGGGTTTGATACCTTATATTTGTTTCAAAGCACTATTTGGGGAATAAATTTAAAATGGGTAAGAAAGTTGTATTAGTTTGGTTCAGGAATGATTTACGTTTGCATGATAACGAAGTTTTAGTGGAGGCGATAAATAAATCCGACCTAATTATCCCTGTTTATTGCTTTGATCCACGCTACTTTAAAACCAACAAGTACGAGCAAAAGAATACCGGCATCTTACGTGCATCCTTCCTCTTAGAATCGGCTTCCTATTTAAAAGAAAAATTGCAAGGGATGCAGAGCGACTTAATGACGTTTGTTGGATATCCCGAAGAGATACTCCCGCAGCTGTGCGCGAAGTATGAAGTCGATGAGGTCTATCATCACCGCGAAGTTGCTTATCGAGAGACAATGGTCTCGGAGCTTGTGGAAGCGGCACTCTGGGACAATAAAATAAATCTTAAACACTTTATTGGTCACACGCTATACCACAAAGAAGACCTCCCCTTTCCGATCAAGGACATTCCCAACAAATTCAATATTTTCAGAAAAAAAATCGAACGTGAAAGCATGGTGCGCAAGCCTTTACCTGCGCCTTCAGCCATTGCCAGTCCGCAACATTTGGAAGCGACCGAATTGCCTAGTTTGTCGAGCTTAGGTTTTACAGCGGAAGAAATCCAGGCTTTGGAAGGTCGTTCCTTTGAAGGCGGAGAGAAAAAAGCAATTGAGAAACTGGCACAGCTTCTGGATCCCAACTTCACTGATTGTAGAAACTTTACTTATATCTCCCCTTATATTTCGGTTGGTGCTTTATCGCCGATGTTTGTGTACGATGAGATGATTCGATCGAATCTCAGCCAGAATAAGAAACGCTTTGAGCGCTTACTCACAGCACTATTGTGGAGAGATTATTTCCGCTTTATGTTGAAGAAGTATCCGAATATCTACTTTAAGCCAAATGGATTCCAAGAAGATAAAAATTTTTCGAAAGAACTGGATTCGGACGCTATCCGCAAATGGATGAACGGTACGACGGGCGAAGAGTTGATTGACGACACGATGGCTCAACTATTACAGAGCGGAAATCTGACCTATTTAAATCGTCGTCTATTAGCGAGTTACTACATACAAGAGATCAGCAACAATTGGTTGTTAGGTGCTTCATTTTTTGAAGAGCATCTGCTGGACTATAATCCGGCTTCAAACTATGGGTATTGGTCGCATGTTGCCGGTGTCGGGACGAGCGACAAAGAGAACGGGGCGAGCAGCTGGCAGGAGCTTGCAAAAAAACTAGAAACACAGAAAGCATAATTATAAATTTACATATTAAAATCTTGTCTTATTTACAACTAAACATAGGTTATTTATTTAAAGTCGACAATTAATTTTAAATAATTAATAATTGTCGAAAATCCCGTTAAAACATTGTATTTTATCGGTATTAAATGAGGAAAACTCTATTATTATTTATAAATTTGGCAAAATTTTATCTTACCTATCCACATGGACAAATTGACATATTTGAGTAATGCCGATTCGAGTTATATCGATGGATTATATCAAGCGTACAAAGCCGATCCAAACGCAGTAGACTTTGGCTGGCAAAAGTTTTTTGAAGGATTTGAATTTGGACAAGGTTCTGAAGGCGTTTCAGGTTCTGTAGATGTTGAAAATGTATCAGAACACGCTTTGAAAGAAATCGATGTTCTTAATATGATTCACGGGTATAGAGACCGTGGTCACCTTTTCACACACACAAACCCAGTTCGCGAGCGTCGCAAATACTACCCTGGCAAAGAATTAGAAACTTTCGGATTATCAGAAGCTGACATGGACACTGTCTTCAACGCAGGTGTTGAGGTTGGTTTAGGTCCGGCGAAATTGCGCGACATTCGCCAATTGATTGAAGATACTTATTGCCGTTCAATTGGGGCGGAGTTCAAATACATTCGTAACCCAGAGAAGATTAAATGGCTTCAAGACCGTATGGAGGCTGATCGCAACAAGCCGAACTACGATAAGGAAACGAAAGAACGTATATTAAAGAAATTGAATAGAGCAGTCGTTTTTGAAAACTTCCTAGGAACAAAATTCTTAGGTCAAAAGCGTTTCTCTTTAGAAGGGGCGGAAGCCTTGATTCCTGCGCTTGACTCGGTATTGGAAAAAGGTGGAAACCTAGGTATACAAGAGTTCATGATCGGTATGGCTCACCGTGGTCGTTTGAATGTATTGGCAAACATCATGGGCAAACCTTATAAAACTATCCTTTCGGAATTTGAAGGTAAGATGTATGCGGAGGAAGACCCTGAATTGCAATTTGGTGGAGACGTAAAATACCACCTAGGTTATTCTTCGGATATCACAACAGACTCAGGTAAACAAATTCATCTGTCATTGGCGCCAAACCCATCACATTTGGAAACTGTAGATCCAATTGTTGAGGGTATTGTTCGTTCTAAAATCGACATGAAATATGATGGGGACGCATCGAAGATCGCGCCAATCCTAATTCATGGGGATGCGGCTATTGCTGGGCAAGGCGTTGTTTACGAAGTTACTCAAATGTCTAAGCTTGAAGGTTACCGCACTGGTGGTACGATCCATATCGTTATCAACAACCAGGTAGGTTTCACGACAAACTATAAAGATGCACGCTCTGGAACATACTGTACAGACGTTGCGAAGATTACTTCCTCACCAGTATTCCATGTGAATGGTGATGATGCTGAAGCGGTAGTCTATGCGATCAATTTAGCGGTAGAATACCGTCAGAAATACAAGACTGATGTTTTCATCGACTTATTGTGCTATAGACGTTATGGCCACAATGAGGCTGATGAGCCTAAGTTCACTCAGCCGTTGTTGTACAAAGCGATCGAGAAGCATGCTAATCCGAAAGAAGTTTATGCGAAAAAACTTCAGGAAGAAGGTACGATTGACGCTGCATATGCAAAGGCGGTAGAGAAAGAATTTAAAGATTATTTACAATCGCAATTAGACGAATCGAAGCAAACGGACAGCTTAGAGGATGAGGTTCCGATGTTTGGTGGAGCGTGGAAAGGTCTTCGTCAAGCTAAGAAGACTGATATTTTCAGTGAAGCTGTTACTAAAGTTTCTGAGAAAGAATTCCTGACTTTAGCGACTGAGATTACTACACTTCCTAAAGACAAGAAATTCTTCCGTAAGATTTCAAAATTATTTGAAGATCGCGCGGCGATGATCAAAAATGATTCTTACGATTGGGCGATGGGCGAGTTGATGGCTTACGCAACTTTATTGAATGAAGGAAAACGCGTTCGTATCTCCGGTCAGGATGTTCAACGTGGAACATTCTCCCACCGTCACGCGGTATTAACATTAGAAGATTCAGAAGAGAAATACATTCCATTAGCGCAGGTTAATGGTGGTGAGCGTTTCAATATTTATAACTCTTTATTATCAGAGTATGCGGTCTTAGGTTTTGAGTATGGTTATGCATTGGCAAACCCTAGTGCATTGACGATTTGGGAAGCACAGTTTGGTGACTTTTACAATGGTGCTCAAATTATCGTTGACCAATACTTAAGTAGTGCGGAAACAAAATGGAAGCGTTCGAATGGATTGGTGATGATGCTGCCTCATGGTATGGAAGGTCAAGGTCCTGAACACTCTTCAGGTCGTATCGAGCGTTTCTTGGAATTATGTGCAAACGACAACTTAATCATTGCGAACTGTACTACTCCTGCAAACTACTTCCACTTACTACGTCGCCAATTGGTTCGCGACTTCCGTAAGCCATTAGTGGTATTCACTCCAAAAAGCTTATTACGTCATCCAAAAGTGGTTTCTAAATTAGCAGACTTCACAAAAGTAAACTTCCAAGAAGTTATTGATGACAGCTACGTAAAAGCAGCATCCGTTAAGCGTGTATTGTTCTGTTCTGGAAAGATCTACTACGATCTATTGGAGAAACAACAAGCCGATAAACGTACCGACGTAGCTATTGTTAGAATTGAGCAGTTATACCCTAGCCCAATCGAGCAATTGAAAGCTATCCACAAGAAATACAACAAGGCGAAAGAATTCATCTGGGTGCAGGAAGAAAATGAGAACATGGGCGCATGGCCTTATTACTGCCGCACATTACGTAAAACAGATATCGAATTTACCGATTATATAGCACGTACTGCTAGCGGTAGTCCGGCAACAGGATATATGAAAAAACATGTTGCGCAACAAGAAGCAATCGTAAATAAATCATTCGAATAAACAATTTATTTAACCAGCCGTTGTATCTTTATAGGATAGAACGGCTGGTTTAAAAGAATAACATATGAGCTTAGAAATTAAAGTCCCTACAGTTGGAGAGTCAATTACAGAAGTGACTTTAGCCCAATGGCTAAAACAAGATGGCGATTACGTCGAGATGGACGAGAATATCGCTGAATTGGAATCAGATAAAGCTACTTTTGAACTACCTGCAGAGAAAGCTGGTATCTTACGTATCATTGCACAAGAAGGCGACACCTTAGAGATTGGTGCGGTTGTTTGTACAATCGAAGACGGCGATGCTCCTGCTGCTTCAGGTGAGAAAAAAGAAGAAGCTCCTGCAAAGGAAGCTGCTCCTGCTGCTGCAAAAGCGGAAGAAGATGAAAGCCCAGAAACTTACGCTGCTGGTACTGCATCTCCTGCTGCTGCGAAGATTTTAAGAGAAAAGGGTATTGATCCTTCTACCATCAAAGGTACAGGTAAAGACGGTAGAATCACGAAAGAGGATGCAGAGAAAGCACAAGCTTCTGCGCCTAAGGCTGCTGCTGCAAAACCTGCGGCAAGCCCTTCTCCTGCTGCTGCCCCTGTAGTTGCTGGCTCAAGAAATGAACGCCGTGAGAAAATGAGCTCATTGCGTAAAACGATCGCTAAGCGCTTAGTAGCTGTTAAAAATGAAACTGCGATGTTAACTACGTTCAACGAAGTAAACATGCAGCCGATCATGGACTTAAGAGCAAAATACAAAGATACATTCAAAGAAAAACACGGCATTGGTCTAGGCTTTATGTCATTCTTTACAAAAGCAGTTACCACTGCATTGAAAGAATGGCCGGCAGTCAACGCGCGTATCGAAGAAAACGAAATTGTTTATTCTGATTTCGCAGATATCTCTATCGCTGTTTCTGCGCCAAAAGGACTGGTAGTTCCAGTAATCAGAAATGCTGAATCGATGGCATTATATGAAATCGAAAAAGCAATCGCTGAATTAGCTGGTAAAGCTCGCGACAACAAATTGACGATTGAAGAAATGACTGGCGGTACATTTACAATCACTAACGGTGGTGTATTTGGATCGATGATGTCTACTCCTATCATCAATGCGCCGCAGTCAGCAATCTTAGGTATGCACAATATCGTGCAACGCCCTATCGCTGAAAACGGTCAAGTAGTAATTCGTCCGATGATGTACATTGCATTATCTTACGATCACCGTATCATTGACGGTCGTGAGTCTGTAAGCTTCCTAGTTCGTGTAAAACAACTATTAGAAGATCCTGCAAGATTATTATTGGAGGTATAGTCTCCCAAAACGAATATGTAGAAAAGAAGCCATCCCAAAAGGATGGCTTCTTTTATTTGTTCCCTATCTTTATATTTGCAGAAATACTGCAATACTCTTAATTCTTAACATGTTCACTAATAAGTACCCTCTTCTAAGCGCCTTCCTCCTATTCATGCTATCAGGATTTATAAACAGTACCCAAGCACAACAGATCGGCTATGCTGTGGATTTCTTGGGCTACGCAGATAATCGTGAATATCAAGCTCCCTATACGGTTCCAAAAACGCTATTTGGAGCGACCCTATCCCCGCATCTTTATTTCCAGCTGGAAGAAAAACATCGTGTTTATGGAGGTGTACATGTAAATCAGGAATTCGGAACGCATGGGGATAATCAGGTACGCGTCAAGCCAATAGCCTATTACAACTATGCAACCGACCATGTAGATTTTGCTATTGGATTTATCCCTCGTTATGAGCGATTGAAAGATGTTCCGAAAATGGTATTGGCGGATACCCTGATGTACGACCGGCCGAATGTGGAGGGGATGTATTTCCAGTATAGGAACAGCAACTTCAAGCAAGCAGTTTACATCGATTGGCTGAGCAAACAAAGCTATACGAAGCGGGAACAATTTGTTGCCGGTATTTCAGGTAAGTATAGCATAGGGAAGTTCTATATCAGCAATGACGGTTTGCTTTATCACAATGCTTTAACGAGCAATGACAGCTTGGATGAGCATATTCAAGATAATGCTATTCTGATGTTGAAACTTGGTGTAGACTTAAGCGAGAAGACGTTCTTAGATTCATTAACCATCGATGCTGGTGCGGCCTTTGGATACGACCGACTACGTTCGGAATACGATAATAAAGGAACTGGCTTTATCTCTAATATTCACTTGGGTTATAAGCGATTCTTTGTTGCCAACACGCTATACCTTGGCGATGCTTTAAATCTTCCAAACGGCGACTCCTTTTACCATCGCGAACGCTACGATCGATTGGATCTTGGTTGGATGCCCTTCAAATCTGATAAGATCGAAGGTAAGTTTACTGCTTCCTTTCACTTCTCGCCCGGACAGATAGACAATCAACAGCAATTTACGCTACGCTATAAATTCGGCGGCAAACTAAAGGACTAGGTGGCCTTATTCTGCCGTAAGCTTGTTATGGATCATTCGATTGTTGTACTGCTGGATAAACGCCTCTAAATGTCGCTTCAGCGAATCAAGCGTTTGCGGTTCTTCGTTCATTAAATCTTTCGATAGCGAGGGATCTGTTTTTAAGTTGTGTAATGAACTCGGGCGCTCATTGTCGAAGGTCATGAAGTAATCGCCCATAAAGAAATTGTAGCTTCCTCCGATATTATTGACCAAGAAGTTATCGCGTCGTGGATCAAAGGCATCTGAACCGAAAGCAAAGTATGGTTTATCATATTGCAGGTAATTCAGAACCGTCGGCATGATATCGATTTGTTGGACCAACTTATCCGATAAGCCTTTAAGTTCTCCGCCCGGATAGTAGAATATGATCGGAATGGCAAAGAAATTTGGCGTGGTATTGTATTCAGGAAAATGAATCATGCTCGCATGGTCTGCCACGATAACAAATAAAGTATTATTATACCATTCGCTTTTGGAAGCGGTATTGAAAAATTGGCGTAATGCATGATCAGCATAGCCGATGGGCTCATGAAGCGGCAGTTTGCCTTTCGGGAATTTTCCGGCATATTCTTCCGGAACCTTAAAGGGATGATGGGAGGATAAGGAGAAGAAGCTGCTGAAGAAAGGCTGTTTAAAGGTATCTATCTTTTTCGCCATGAATTGCATGAACGGCTCATCCCATATTCCCCAAATACCATCGAAATCATCGTCATTGTTATATTCGTTCTTTCCAAAGTAATTCTTAATTCCAGCCAACTGCATATAGGCCGAAAAGCCCATGCTGCCGTTCGGTGCGCCATGGAAAAACGCCGTTTCATAGCCCTTCTCTCCTAATAGCTTCGCAATGCTCGTGGTTTTATTTCCTGAATAAATCGACAGGACAAACGGTTCTGCGATGGAAGGGATTCCAGTGATGACAGAAGGCAAAGCATCGATGGATTTACGGCCATTTGCATAGGAGCGCGTGAAAGTATAGGATTGTTGGATAAGGGAATCCAGGAAGGGTGTATAGCCCTTGTATTTTCCAGCATCGAGCTCTTTATTGAAGAATCCGATATGCTCTTTCCCGAAGCTCTCCATGATTAAGAAAACCACATTTAAGGGTTTGAATTCCGCTGAACCTTTCGGTTGATGGATAACCGGATAGATGGCCTGTAATTCATTTTCCGAAAAGTAATTTTTCTCTTTCAAGTTCACCGCTTTTAATGTTTTCAGAATGGAAAACGGTGTGTTCAACACGATATTCATCTCCTCCGGCGATTTCACATAATCTCCGGCATTGCTAAGTGTGATCGGACGGGTACTATGTGCCCAGCCCCCGCGAACTCCTCCTACAAAAAGGAAAGCCACGATTAGCAGAGAAACAAGATGCACAGCGTAGAATGTCCATCCTGTGAATCGCTTGTATTCGATCTTGATGAGGTCGTAAAGCTTGATCAATACCCAGACGATGACCACAAACTCCAATAACAAATACCAATATCCGATTAGGAAATCAGTCATTAGCTTGAACAGGTTTTGCTCATTGGCAAACTGACTGAACACGGTTCCTGTAGTGCGTTTTAAAGTGAAGGGGTAATAAGCATAATCAATCAGGTTAAGTCCTATCCCGATGCTGTTCGTAATGATGAATACCCACTTGGCGACCTTTTGATAGCTTGCCTTATATTTAAAAGGCAAGCGAATCGCCATCATGAGGATGTACAAACTATTGAGATAGAATAAAGCTGCAAGATCAAACTTTAGCCCACCGGTCATCATGCGAATCATCTCTGAGAAGGTCACATGCGGAAACTGATCGACGTTGTAAATATAGAAACCGACCCGCAGTATCTGATAAATCAGCAACATCATTGCAAAGCGTATGATCAACGCGATATATGGGGCAAACAGTCCCTTGAGGATAATTTTTCCCTTCATTTTAATACTGTAAAAATTGCTTGTAAGCCGATTGATAATAAGCTTTAGCGATATCCAGAAGGCTGTCGGTCTTCGCCAAAGGATAGTCAGCGCTTGCCTTATAGTTGATCACGTTTCCAACATTGTCGTAGGAAATCGTCTGCTCGGGCGTGATGATTCCAAACGCATCCTTGGAATTGTAAAAAGCGACCTGCGGGGTCGTTGGATTGAACAAGTCGCGGCTCCATACATAATGGTTGCTCGGTAAGCCGAGTTGCTTCAAAAGGGTTGCCGCCAAATCCGTTTGACTCCCTATCCTCGATATCTTCTTACCCCGATATTCAGGCTTGATTACTTCGCCGAACATCAGCAGTGGGATGTGGAAACGATTTGGATGTGATATTTCGTATTTCTCAGCAGGAAGACGATGTCCATGATCGGCAATCATCACAAACAAGGTATTCTTATACCAAGCTTCTTTCTTAGCCTGCTGCACGAAATTATTCAGTACGGAATCGGTATAATAAGCAGTACTTCTAAACTTATTGGCGTTATTATCGGAGCCAAACTTATAGGCTCCTTTTAACTGAAAAGGCTCGTGGTTAACCAAAGTAAATATGCTGCTGTAGAATGGCGTTTGCTCTTTTTGAAGGTCTTTGATCATGCGGTTAAGAACGACAGCATCAGTTACTCCCCAGGATACCCTTTCTTCTGTTGGCGAGAAATTCGCATTGTCGACAACGCGCTCTACACCATGGGTTAGCATGTAGGATTTAACGTTATAAAACTCGCTTTGCCCACCATGATAAAAAGAGTTATGATAGCCCGCGGAATCCAATTCTTGCATAAAAGCATGCATGTTCTCGTGCTTGCTGATGTACTTGATTACGCTTTCCGGTCCCTGAGCGGGGAATGCACTAAAGGTGCCAATCACCCCTTTATCTGAACGATCAGATGCCGAATAAATATGATCGAAGAATACGCCTTCTTTGATAAAGGTTTCCATATGTGGCGTTATCCCTTTTTCGCCTCCCATCGATTCGACTAAGTCGCCTACAAAACCTTCTAACAGTACGAAAACAATATTAGGCCTTTGAGTGGTCAAAATGTTGACAGTCGAATCCGGGTTGCTAGCAAAGACAGGTTGAAGATATTTCGCGAGGTTCTCACTTTCTGGATAATATCGATATGGAGACTTCAATAAAGTGCTACTTTTAAAATAGTCACGCAGGAGCGCCCATTGGGTGCTTACCGCTGCATGATTGTTAAACGCCTCTTCCGAATAATATGCTTTACTTGGATTTAAAGTCGCACGGCCATAACCGCCACGTATAAATGTAAAGATGATAAATGCGCCAATAAGAAGGCGAAGCCCCATACCCCAATAGGTTCGAATATTTCCAAACGCTACATTTTTGAAAAGACGTAGATAGAGATAATACGAGCCGAAGATGCCTAGGAAGATGCCTAAAATAGGAAAAAACACTGGCGTAGATTCCGCGGATGCAATAGCACCGGAAGGAGATGCAAAGAATGCATCAATTGCACGCTTCGAGATCTTATCGCCCCATTCCCTATAAACATTAACATTAATAAAAGAAACGACAAAAAATAAGATAAGAACAACTAAGGTGTAGCTATCAAGTGCCTTACGGCTGAATTTCCACTTCTTAACGAAGGAAATTAAATTATAAACTAAGAAGGGTAATGCGCTAATATAAGCGACAGTCGACAAGTCGAGGCTTAAACCATGATAGAACATCCTGAATATTTCCTTGATGCTCGCCCCTCCAATCTTATCAAAAAAGACGGTAATAAATATTACACGGTCGATAAAACAAATAAGTAGCCAAAAACCAAAAAATCTAACAAAGGCTTTTAGCTCATTTACAACATCTTGCATGTGAAAGTGATACGCTAAACGCGCAAATTTACATTTAATTCAGGACTGTAAATCTTTTCTTAACAATTTTTATACATTATATTAATGAATGCTCATTTATTTGCGTATAGTTAATGGGAAATGAGCGGTTAAATCCGTATTTTTGTACTCCTTTTTAGATTATTTATAATTAGATAATGAGCATAGCAAAAACGTACAATCCTAGAGAAGCAGAAGACAAATGGTATTCTTATTGGATGGAAAACGGGTTCTTCCGTTCTGTTCCTGATGAGCGAGAGCCATACACCATCGTAATGCCGCCACCAAACGTAACTGGTGTCTTGCATATGGGCCACATGTTGAACAACACGATCCAAGATGTGTTGATCCGTCGCGCACGTATGCAGGGTAAAAACGCATGCTGGGTTCCTGGAACCGACCATGCCTCCATTGCGACAGAGGCTAAAGTCGTCGCTATGCTAAAGGAAAAAGGAATCGATAAGAAATCTATTACGCGCGAAGAATTCTTAAAATACGCTTGGGAATGGAAAGAGAAATACGGAGGTATTATCTTGAAACAATTGGAAAAGCTTGGTGCTTCTTGTGACTGGGATCGCACGAAGTTTACCATGGATCCTGATCTATCCGAAGCGGTTATCGATACATTCATTAAGTTCTATAAAGAAGGGTATATCTACCGTGGCGTTCGTATGGTAAACTGGGATCCACAAGGTAAAACAGCCCTTTCTGATGAAGAAGTTATCCGTAAAGAAGTAAACCAGAAGCTTTACTACGTACGCTATTTTATCAAGGATAGCGAAGAGTATATCATCATTGCGACAACGCGTCCGGAGACTATTATGGCCGATACAGCAATTTGTATCAATCCATTGGACGAGCGATATAAGCATTTACAAGGGAAATCAGTGTTAGTGCCCCTAGTAAACCGTGAGATTCCTGTGATCCAGGATGAATACGTTGAGATGGAATTCGGTACGGGATGTCTAAAAGTAACGCCAGCACACGACTTAAATGACTACGAGTTAGGCCAAAAACATAATCTTGAAGTTATCGACATCTTAAATGATGACGGCACATTAAACGAGAAAGCACAAATCCTAGTAGGTGAAGATCGCTTTGCAGCACGCAAGAAAGTTGTCGCTTTATTAGAAGAGGCTGGACAGATTGAGAAGATTGAAGACTATAAATCGCAAGTAGGATTTTCAGAGCGCACAGATGCTGCTATTGAACCCAAGCTATCCATGCAGTGGTTCTTGAAGATGGACCACCTGGCAAAACCAGCACTAGAATATGTAGAAAACGGCGAGATTAAGTTGATTCCAGATAAGTTCTTTGCGTCCTACAAACATTGGATGGAGAATGTTAAAGACTGGTGTATTTCTCGTCAGCTTTGGTGGGGACAGCGTATTCCAGCATGGTTCAACGATAAGAACGAATGGGTTGTTGCTAAAACGGAGGCCGAAGCTATCGCTGAGTTTGAGCAACAAGGAAAGTCAGCGACAGGCATTCGTCAGGAAGACGATGTACTGGACACCTGGTTTTCTTCCGGACTATGGCCGCTATCTGTATTCGACGGTGTTAGAAATCCAGAGAACGAAGAATTCAAATACTACTACCCAACCAATGATCTAGTTACTGCTCCTGAGATTTTATTCTTCTGGGTAGCACGTATGATTATCATGGGGCACGACTATACGCAGAAGCCGCCTTTCCGCAACGTATATTTGACCGGTATTGTTCGTGATAAATTAGGCCGCAAGATGTCTAAGTCATTAGGCAACTCGCCTGATCCAATCGAATTGATGGAGCAGTATGGTACCGATGGTGTTCGCGTAGGAATGCTATTATCTTCACCAGCTGGAAACGACTTGATGTTCGATGTTTCTTACTGTGAACAAGGCCGTAACTTCGCCAATAAGATATGGAATGCGTTTCGTCTGGTAAAAGGTTGGGAGACAACGGACGCTCCAGCTACCGAAGCACAAAAAACTGCTGCTCAATGGTTCGAAAGCCGCTTTAACCAAGCGCTTACAGAAATTGATGAGCACTTTGCTAACTATCGTTTATCAGATGCTTTAATGGCGACCTATAAACTGATTTGGGATGATTTCTGTGCATGGTATCTAGAGCTTGTAAAACCGGCTTATCAAGCTCCTATCGAAGCTGAAACGTTAGAAACGGTAAAAGCACTGTTCCAAAAGGTATTGAAACTTGCACACCCGTTCATGCCTTTCTTAACGGAAGAATTATGGCATGATGAGTTATTCGGACGACGTGATACGAAAGACTGTATCATTGTAGCAGATTTTCCTTCAGTTGAAGGATTCGACGAGAAGATTATTAAAGACTTCACGATTGTTCAACAGATTATCTCTGAAGTCCGCAATATCCGCAATTCAAAAGGTATCTCTCCAAAAATCGCACTTCCATTGGCTATCAATGGTGCGGAACTGGACTATGCAAAGTTTAAAGAGAGCATCATTAAACTAGCAAATATCGAGGATTTAACTTTCGTCAATGAAAAAGTATCCGGAGCGGTAAGTTTCTTGGCAGGTAAGAACGAATGCTATGTAGCATTGGAGAATAATATCGACGTCGATGCGGAAAAAGAACGCATCGGAAAAGAAATCGAATACTTAAAAGGATTTCTGAATTCTGTAGATAAAAAGCTTTCTAACGAACGTTTTGTCCAAAATGCGAAACCTGAAATCGTAGAAAACGAGAAAAACAAGAAAGCTGACGCAGAAGCGAAGATCCAGATTTTAGAAGAAAGCTTATTAAGCTTAGGATAAACAGTAAATACTAAAAAAGAAAGGGCTATCACTACGATAGCCCTTTTCTTTTATCCTGCCAGTGCTTATCGCCCTTGACGTATGAACTTACCATTCAAATCATAGAACAGTTCCGTTTCGTTCGCCAATTCCAACTCATAACCCGTTGGTTCTTTATCGGCTGATTGAACTGCCAATCCATTAAAGTTAGCATTCAAATGGTCCTGAATAGCCTTTGGAAGGACCGCTAATGGAATAGCGACCATACCTTCCGTACTGATCTCCGTCCAGTTACCGTCTTTATCGAAGTCTATTTCTGTACCCTCGCTCAGTTTCGCTTCGTGCATTGTTCCATCCTTTGATGGCGACATCTTGTCCTCCGTTTTGGTAATTCCAGCTTCCGGAAAATGTGTTGCTATAAAACTCTTCGCCCCTTCAGGCAAGCCTGCAGGAGTGCTCGACGAAGCCGATGAGGGTAAAGGTTCAGTCGTTGGCAGGTTGCTCGTATTTTGCGACTGTTTAGTCTCCTGATTGCAAGAGAACATTAAAAAAGGGATTCCAAATATCAATAATTTTTTCATCGTCATTTTATTTTATAAACACTCGGTAAACAACATTGTTCAAATAAAGATAATTTAACTCAATCTTTATAATTACCAAAAATCAGTATTAATACTTCCTCCCTTTTACCTAAATTTTATATAACTTTAATCAATGTTTGACTAGTTCGACTAATTGTTCAAACAGCTATTTAACCTTTTTTTTATGGAAACACGATTTTTGAAAACAATCCAAAGCTCCATCAAACAATGGTACATCCCGCTTATCATTGGAATCCTGCTTATTATATTAGGTATCTATACATTAGCTAGTCCGCTTGCATCCTATTTAGCATTAGCAAGTATCTTCAGTATGTACTTTTTAATTTCAGGATTAATGGAAATCATCTTTGCACTGAACAATAGAAATGAGATTGAAGGTTGGGGATGGTACTTAGCTGGAGGCGTAATCAACGCATTATTTGGATGTATTTTATTAGGAAATCCAGCCATTTCTATAGCAACTTTACCGCTTATCCTGGGATTCTATACGATGTTCAAGTCCTTTCAACTGCTATCCCTTTCCATGGACATGAAAGCTTATGGGGTTCGGCAATGGCGCTGGATTACCGCATTTGCGGTCATGGGAATTCTATTCAGTTTTATCCTGATCTGGAACCCTGTTTTTGCAGGATTTACCCTCGTCGTATGGACCGGGCTTGCCATTATCTCCTCGGGTATCGGATCTATTGTCCTTTCCTATCAATTAAAACGACTCAAGACCATTGCAAGTGGTGTTTCTGAGGAATGGAAAAAACGTTTTGAAGATTTAAAAAGAGAATATTACCGCAGCATCGAAGACAAAAGTTAACACCCTATATCTTTCGATTTCTCGGAAAAACAAATAAAGGCCGCTCTACACGAGCGGCCTTTTTAGCTGATCACTATTTATTGCAATTCAATAATAACCCATATGACGCTTTTGTGACGAATTCACAAAAATTTAACAATGTATTCATTGTTTTAACAATTATCTTTAGAACATAATTTTAAAACTATTGAACAAGAAAAAACTAATAATTATAAAATGGCAAACAGAAGAAATTTCATCAAAAATAGCTTAGGATTAGCCGCAGGCGTATTAATAGCAAAAAACTCCGGCGCAACTGAGAGCCTTTTAGGGTTGGGACAAACAGCATTTAAGTTCGAAATGGAACCCCTTGGTTATGCATTTAATGCATTAGAAGGTGCTATCGATGCTCAAACCATGCAGATTCACTACGAGAGACATTACGGTGCGTATGTAAAAAATGCTAATGATGCTATCGCGGAAGAAAAAGTTCAAGCGAAAGATGCGAAAAGTATCTTCCAATCGATGGACAAATACAGTGCTAAATTAAGAAACAACGCAGGCGGTGCTTATAATCATGCGATGTTCTGGAAATTATTACGTCCAGCAAAGGCTGATAATAAACCTAGCGGAACACTACTGCAAGCTATCAACAAAGATTTTGGTGGATTCGATCAGTTTAAAGAGCAATTCGCCAAAGCTGCAACTTCACAATTTGGCTCCGGTTGGGCATGGTTAGTTGTAGAAAATGGTAAATTGAAAGTAGGCGGTACGCCAAATCAAGATAACCCTTTGATGAAAGGCGTCGCATTACAAGGCAAGCCAATCTTGGGCTTAGACGTTTGGGAGCATGCTTATTATTTGAAATATCAAAACAAGCGTCCTGATTATGTAGGCAACTTCTGGTCTATCGTCAATTGGGATCAAGTACAGAAATACTACGACGCTAAATAAGCTCACAATCCAAAATAGCCTGAATAGTAGGCGAGTCCACTCGCGCTATTCAGGCTATTTTTGTTAATATACTACCGTTCTGCAGCTCCTCTGCGATAAACAGATTCCTATTTAATCTAATCTACGCTTTTGCTGCCCCCTCTTCCGCTTCAATCTTTGGCGGAATCAGCTTATAGACAACAGGCGTTACGATACGGGACAACAAGGTTGAGCTAATCAAGCCACCGATCATCACAATCGCTAGAGGTGAAATCAAAGGATTTGAAGACCAGGCTATCGGCAACAAGCCGCCAATCGCGGTGAGCGAAGTCAAAATAATCGGTAGAAACCTAATCTCCCCAGCCTTCTCAATAGCTTCATTCAACTCCATCCCTTCCCTTCTCAACTGGTTGGTAAAATCGACCAAAAGTATGGTATTCTTCACCTCAATACCCGCAAGTGCCACAATACCGATCGTTGCTACGAAAGAAAGTGTATTGCCAGTAACCAATAATGCGAGAACCGCGCCTACTATTCCCAAAGGGATAACAGAAAGCACAATCAGCGTACTTTTAAAGGTTTTGAATTCAAGAATCAATACAGCGATAAACATAAAGACGGTAATCAGGATAATAGTACCAAAACCTCCAAATGCCATCTCTCTACTTTCCACTTCACCTCCCATTTCATAGCTATAACCCGCAGGAAAAGGAAATTTATCCATCTGTTCAATGACCGCGTTAATAACCTCATCGTTACTATAGCCTTTCTGAACGAAGGAGTTCACCGACACTGTTCTTTCCTTATCGATATGATAGATATTAGAAGGCGACACCTCGAACTCCAAACTAGCCAGCTGCGAAAGCGGAATAGCCTGTCCGGCGACATTGTCCACAAAAATTCCTTCCAAAGTTTCAAGCGTGGCATCCTTTGCGCGAGGAACAGAAACGATGATATCATAATCATTATCGTCCTTATCCGGATCCGAATAAGTCCCAACCTGATAGCCCGCCAATGCCACACGGATAGTCTGATCGATCGAAGAAGTCGGCACCCCTAAGGCCATCGCCTTCTCCCTATTGATATTTACCCGAATATCTGTCTTGTTATTTTTGATCGGGTTATTGACATACTCTGAACCAGGCGTATTCTTCAACAATACTTCCGCTTTCGCTGCTAGCGAACGTAAGGTATCGAGATTATCCCCAAAGATGCGTATCTCTACTGGCGAAATCACCGGCACCCCCTGTTCAAAGTTTCGCACCTCGACCTTCGCCCCTAAGTAGGGCGTCCATTTCTTGCGCAGGTTCTCAATGATTTGAATCTTATCGCTGGACTTAACATCGTCGTGCAATTGCACGAAGATATCCGCATACGAGACGTTCTCCTGCCCCTGTTGCATATTGTAGTAAACCCGAGGATTACCTTTGCCGACATTCGTCGTAAAGTATTTCACATCTTCCATCCCCTTCAGCTCCTTCTCAATCTCTCTGCTAATGCGATTAGTCGTCTGTATGTTATCCTGCAGCTCACTGCTGATATGAATCATGAACTGTGGCTTTTCCGAGGGTGGAAATAAACTGAAACCGACTACTGGAATCAAAGCCAAAGAACCTAAGAATATCGCTAGTGCGATCAAGGTGGTTCTACCTGGATGCTTCAAGGCTTTGTCCAAAAAGACACCATAGCTCTTATGAATAATATTTTGCATCGTCCTAAGGATTGCATTTCCTCCTTCATGCTCATGCGGTTTAAGGAGTTTACTGGATAAGAAAGGAACTACCAGGAGGGCGATCAGCATGGAGCCGATCACTGAAGTGATAACCGCAATAGGCATACTGCGGATAAACTCACCCGCCATTTCGGGCATAAATACCAATGGCATAAAGGCTATAACAAGCGTAACAGTACAGCCCAACACTGCTAAAGCGATTTGCTCAGTCCCCTTAATAGAGGCCTCCAAACGACTATATCCTTCACGCATCCAGCGTTCAATATTCTCAACGACGACAATGCTATCATCCACAACTAGCCCCAGGGCAACGACAAATCCTACGATACTCAATTGGTTTAAGGAGTACCCGAAGGAGTTCATTGCGATAACCCCCAAGCCGAGTGAGAGCGGAATAGCGATCATCACGACCAAGGATGCGCGCGTACCTAGAGGTAATAGCGTAATAAGCACCAAGCAGATTGCGATGGCAAAGTCTACTCCCAGACCCCCTAATCGTTTATTGACATTGTTAGCCTGATCAAAATTTACGATCATATCGACATTGTCAGGCAATGTTTGTTCAAATTCATCTAAGACCTTCAAATATTCCTTTTGCGTATCCGAAATATTCATCCCGATCTTTTGTGCAGCATTGATCAATACGGCGTTATAACCGTTCAGTCGTGTAATGTGGTTATTCGTTCCGAAAGTCGGATAAACACTGGCGACTTCCTTCAAGGTGATATTCTTACCCTGTCCGCTCGCAACGATCGTATTCTTGATATCCTCAATTTGCTGGTAATTCCCAGAAGTCTTCACGCTGAAAGTTTTATCGCCCGCAATGACAGAACCTGCGGGGATATTTTGATTTTCACTCTGAATCGATTGGATAATGCGATTCATCGGAATGCCAAGTTCCGCTATTTTTGCCTGATCGATGTCAACGCGAATCTGCTGATCCGGAAGCCCCGAAATCTCAACTTCCTTTAAAGCCTTCACCTTCTCCAGGTCTTGCTTCAGCTTATCAGCAAGCTCTTTGATAGTCGTCTGTGAAGCATTTTCCGAAACAAGCGCTAGCTGAATGACCGACACATTGGTAGGATCGATCTTCTGCACTTCCATGCTATAGATATTCTCCGGCAGCTCGGGCGTCGCAGCATTAAGCTCGCGCACCAATTCCTGATATTTGTCGTCATAATCCGTTCCATATTCGAACTCGACAAAGAAAAAAGCGACGCTATTATTGATGGTCGTTTTTATTCTTTTGATATCATCCAACGCGTAGAATCGCGCTTCCAAGGGCTTCACGATCAATTGCTCCATATCCTTGGGATTCGTCCCTGGCTGAACAACAATGACCGGGAAGCTGACGGCTTTCATATCTGGGTCCTCTGCCCTCGGCATCGTGAGCAAGGAGGTCGCAGCGACCAACATCACCATAAGCACCATAATCATGGTGAATTGGTAATTCTTTATCGGGTATTTAATTAAGCTCATGTACTATCCTCCTATTTTATCACCGTAATTGGAGACCCATCCTGTAAGTAGGGCGATCCGGATACGATCAAGGCACCGGCATCCTCCAGTCCGGATTCAATAAGCACCTCATCCTTCTCAATAGAAGCAACTTTAACCTTCTGCTTTCTGGCCGTTTTTCCATCTTTACTGATGAAGACATAGCCCTCTGTCCCACTACCATCCAGTAGCGAAGAGAACGGAATTCGCCAGCCCTTGCCAGCACTAGCCTGGCTTACGGTAATCTGCGATTTTCCAAATACCCCGGAAGCTAGCTTGCCAGCAGGTTTGCCTTGGACTGCCAGATGAATGCTGAATGTTCCTGACT
The DNA here is from genome assembly GCA_002354335.1 of Sphingobacterium sp. UBA2700. Taxonomy (GTDB): domain Bacteria; phylum Bacteroidota; class Bacteroidia; order Sphingobacteriales; family Sphingobacteriaceae; genus Sphingobacterium. The sequence continues at coordinate 32,108 of DELI01000019.1, forward strand.
GAGGGTCCAGACCTTCAGATTTCTTCGCCACGACCGCCGCCAGCGTACTGTTCGGAATGGCATCTGTCTGAATGCTCGCTTTATCGCCCACTTTAATCTGTGCCCACTGGCTATCACTTACTCCCACCTTCAACATCCAGGTGCCATTACTAGCGCCATTGACTTGAAGTACAGGAGTGCCCGGACCAACAACCTGTCCCTCATTCGCCAATTTCGCCAATACAAAGCCCGACACAGGGGAATGTATCTGCGAGTACTGCTGATTGAACCCGACGGATTTCAGATCCTCCTGCGCCACCGCTAAGGCGGTTCGTGCATTCTGCAACTGCTCCAGCGTTGCTACGCTATCTCTATAGAGCTTTTCTGCTCTTTCATAATCTCTTCTCGCCTTCTCCACGCCTAATCGAGCCTGCCCGGCCTTAGCATCTACCTCCGAGGTATGTACTGCCGCTAATACCTGCCCCTTACGAACAGCATCACCCTCTTTAACGTAAATACGCGAAATAACACCGCCATTTTTAAATCCTAATAGCGTTTCATCATCGGTTGTAAAAACTCCGGTGGCTTCTACCACACTCGCCGTTCCGTTCTGTTGCAAGGGAACCAATTTTACCGGAATGGTATCCTGAACCGGAATCCCGGCACTGCGTTCTGCCTGATGGCAGCCGCTCAATAAAAGTATTCCGAATACTATACTTGATAGTGTTGTTTTCATGTCTTGATTAGTTTAAAGGGTAGCTTGCAGTTTCTCTTTCAAATTTTGCCATTGCCGACAACAGCTTATATGCCGCAATGTTATTCGCCAATTTAGCGTTGGTAAATTGGGATCGCGCGTCTATCGTTTCCAGATAAGTATTAACTCCTTCGTTGAATCCCCGCTGTATCAATCGCTGATAGGTAGCGGCAGCATCCAATTGAACCTTCGAGCTCTCAAAGTTTTTTTGCGTTGCCACTAGCTCGTTTTTTGCCACACTCGCCGCTAACTCCAATTGTTGTCTAGCCTGGTCTAATTTATTTTGAGCCTCCGCGACGGCAATTTGGTTTTCCTGAATCTTTAAGCGGTTTCTATTCCCGGCGAATATGGGGAAGCTGAGCTGCGCACCGACCATATAATATTGAGAGTTACTATTAATGCGTAATCCTTCCGCTTGCGAACCCAAATCTAGAAAAGCACTTAACTTCGGTACAAAGACCTGCTTGCTCATGGCAAGCATGGTTTCCTGGATTTCAATATTATCGTTGAGCGACTTCAATTCTTCTCTGCCCTCAACTTCTACGGCCAAAGCCTCTCCGTTGTTCTGCAAATCTTTATTTTGAGGGATAAGGTCTATAGCAGTGTCTGCGGGACGATTCAATAAAGCATTGAAATAATACTGCGCATTGTGCAATTGCTGCTCTGCTTCAGCCAACTTCGCCTCATGCTGCGCAATCTCGGCATTCGCACGAATCACATAAGCCGGCAAACCTTTTCCCGCTTCCAACAACTTCTCATTCACGCGTTTTCCCTCTGCTGCCAATACGATCGCATTTTTATAGATCGCAACAGCGTCCAGTGCACTCAAATAATTAAAATAAGCCACTTTAATATCCTTAACGAGCTCGCGTTGATACAGTTCGATTTCCCTCTTTGACATCTTTACCAGCGTTTCGCGGATCGTACGATTATGCTTAATATCCGTATTGATGATAGGAACCGCAGTTCTGATTTTCGCGTCGTAATAATTCTTAGGCAAAAAGTTGATCTCTTCGTTCTGTATCTGAGGGAAGTTCTGCGTATTGGTGAGCTGGTTAAGCGTCGCATATACCGGATTTAACATATCTCCTACGGGTAGATCGATTGATCTACCCCCATCGGCATGCGAATAGGTCAGATCAAATGTAATATTCGGGAGAAACATACTTCGCGCGACTTCCAATCCATTCATTGCCTTTTTCAACGAAAGGTTCTTTTCGACCAGTACCAGATTACTATCCAGACCCTGCCTGATATATTGGTCAAGGATGGGCTCTTGTGCTCGTGAGGTAACCCCTAGCAGTGTAAAAAAGGCAATGAGATAAAACTGTATAAGAAAGGTTTTCATTATTAACAGTGTTAAGTTGTGATGTAAAATTTTTTATTTTGTCTGCTCTATAAAAGACACATAAACTTCGAAGGTTTTATTGACTAGGTCTCGGACAGCATAGGGCATCTCTAATGTTTCTGTTATTTTATTGAGATGATTTGACAAGTATAGCGTAACAAGACCATGTACGGCACCCCAAGCTTGAAATGCAACTAAATCCGTTTCTTTACCTTTAAACCATCCCTGCTCCTGGCACTGGGCAATCGTAAGGCGAAGAAAGTCGAATACACGCTCCCCATCGGGCCACTGTTCCTCGATACAGTTAGCATCCAGAAATTCCATCGGCTCTTTCATCATAAACATAACCTGATAATAATCAGGATTCCGAAATGCGAAATCTATATAATTGCGGCCTAATGCTTTGAAACGCTGGAAAGGATCGTCTACGGAGTCTAAGGCCATAAACTGTTGACGCAGGAGTTGAAACCCCTCTCGATGCAAGGCATAGACAATATCATTCTTATCTTTGTAGTATAGGTAGATAGTCGTCGGGCTAAATTCAATTTCCTTTGCGATCTTACGAATCGAAGTAGCCTCGTAACCTTCCTGTACAAAGAGTTTTTTCGCCGCCTCTAAAATAGCCAGCTTAAGATCTTCTTTATGCTTTTGTTTTTTATCTTTCATCATTGATAGTACAAAGCAAAACTACTTAACGGTGTTAAGTATTAAAAGCAAACGAAGATAATAAGACATTCATATGACAATAAACAAGAAAGGGCCGTCTTTTGGACGGCCCTTCTTCAACTAACCACAACTAATCTTCTTACTTAACCTCTATAAGTCTCTTTGCTACGATCGCTTCCTCTTTTTTACCGATTTTAACCGCTAAGACGCCATTTTCATATACTGCGTCAATGTTAGCATAGTCAACAACTTCAGGTAAGGTGAAGGATCTTGAGAAAGATGAATAGCTAAATTCTTTTTTGCTATAAACGTTTCCGTCTTCTACTTTCTCTTCTTGTTTTTCTACAGAAATCGAGATAATGTTTTTATCAACATTGATCTTAAAGTCTGATTTTTGTAAACCAGGAGCCGCAACTTCGATGCTGAACGCGTCTGCTGATTCTGTAATGTTTACCGCAGGAACTCGAGTCACTAAACGATCTGAAATAAATGAATCGTTAAATAAATTGTCAAACACATTGTTAACAAATGGGTTCACTGCATCAGTGTTGTAAGATTTTCCAGGTAATTTAATTAATGCCATTTTATATTTCCTCCTTATATTTTTTACTTATTTATTTTTTAAATCAAATACACTAGCTATTATTCAACTTATGTACCAAGCGAATTTACAAGCAAAAACCTGCTAAATTGACATTTAAACTACGTTTTAACAAGTCAAAATGTCCGAATAACAAACTAATACGCTCCTCTTTTTAGAAGATAACGCAGAAGTGAATGGTTTTAATATGAGGTAATAAAACTTTAACGTTGGAAGGATAGCGAGACGACGGAGTTCGCCAGATCACCGCCGAATGGGGGATTCATTTTCTTAATACTAACCTCAATTTGCTCCAGATATGCATAGCCTTCTAATAGTTTGTTGAGGATATCTTCCGCCGCCGACTCCAGTAATTTCCTGCGCGGACTCATCACTTCGGCTAATATTCGATATAGATCTTCGTAATTAAGGGTATTGTTCAAGTCTTCCGCATCTGGATTCTTGAAAGGGAAGCTCACAGATACATTCACAAAAAACTCGTTTCCTAATAATTGTTCTTCTTCGTAGAAGCCAATAGGTGAAAAAAAGCGAACATTATCGAGTGCAATTTTCTGTGTTATCTGAGCCATTATCAAAAGTTTAAGCGGATATTTTCGAATAAAATTAGACATATTTCTTATATTAACCTAAATTAACTTAAACCTATGAACAGATTCAGCATCATATTAGGCCTATTAGGCTTGGCATTTACCACGAATGCACAAACGAAATTTCAACCGCAGGATACCGAATTCTATGAACCCAAAATTCGTGTGGTAACGACGAAAGCAAACGCTGCCCCTAGCGATGCAATCATATTATTTGATGGCAGCAACTTAAACGAATGGGTCAGTGAAAAAGATAAATCCAGCGCAGCTCAATGGACCATCAAAAACGGAGTATTGACGGTTGCTCCCAAGACTGGCGGAATACAAACGAAACGTAAATTCGGCGATATCCAATTGCATATTGAATGGAAAAGCCCCGAGGTCATCAAAGGCGAGGGTCAGGGACGCGGCAACAGTGGATTATTCCTGAGTGACGGCGCCTATGAGATCCAAATCTTGGACAATGACGATAACAAAACCTACGTCAATGGACAGGCGGGCAGTCTATATAAACAAGCGCCTCCCCTGGTCGAAGCACGCAAACCAGCCGACGGATGGCATACCTATGATCTTTTATATACAGCACCAAAGTTCAATAAGGACGGGCATCTAATCAAAAGAGGGCAGGTTACATTATTGCACAATGGTGTCGTGGTTCAATATAATACTGAATTACAAGGAACAACAGAGTATATTGGTCTGCCAAAGTTAAAAGTACATGGTCCGGGATCCATATCGCTTCAAGACCATGGCGATTTAGTTAGCTTTAGAAATATCTGGGTGCGAGAATTGTAGGCGATTAGTTTTAAAATAAGGATATTCAGAAATCACTAAATAAACAAAGAGCCGTACTCAGGTACGGCTCTTTCTTTATGCTTTAGTCTTTCAGAAGCTTCACTTCATAAAGATCTTTTCGACGGTCGCGTAAGATCTTCACCGTTCCGTATTCGTTCAGATCCTTCAAGGCATACAAATCTACGTCGGCAATCAATACCATTTCAGTATTCGGCGTCGCCTCAGCTTTGATCGCATTGTTCGGGAATGCAAAATCCGAAGGCGTAAATACGGCCGATTGCGAATATTGAATATCCATATTATTCACTCTCGGCAAGTTACCCACCGAACCGGCAATCGCCACATAACATTCATTCTCAATCGCTCTCGCCTGCGCACAAGAGCGCACACGGATATAACCGTTCTGTGTATCCGTCATAAAAGGCACAAACAAAATCTGCATCCCTTGATCTGCCAGAATACGTCCCAACTCAGGGAATTCCACATCATAACAAATCAGCAATCCAATCTTACCACAGTCTGTATCGAAAACTTTAATCTCATTACCGCCTACCAAGCCGTAATACCGCATCTCATTAGGCGTAATATGCACCTTTTTATAAGAGTCTAAGCTACCATTACGATGGCATAAATACGATACGTTATATAGTTTACCACGCTCCATCAAAGGCATCGAACCGGCAATAATATTGACGTTGTAAGACACCGCGAATTGCTGTATCTTTTCAATAATTTCCTTGGTATGTTCGGCAAGCTTCTCCATCGCCATACGCTCCGGCAGCTCATTATACGGGCTCATCAATGGCGTGTTGAAGAATTCGGGAAACATGATAAAGTCTGTTCCGTAATCACTTACGGTATCCACGAAGAACTCTACCTGATCATAAAACTCCTGTAGATCCTTGAATAAGCGCATCTGCCATTGCACCAAGCCCAGCCGAATGGTCCGCTTCGAGGCAGAACCCGAACGCGAGTCCGGCTCGTAGTAGATGTTGTTCCACTCCAATAGCGTCGCTACTTCCTTCGACTCCGTATCCTCAGGCAAGTAGTTCTTTAAAACCTTCTTCACGTGGAAGTCGTTGGAAAGCTGAAACGTCAGCGTTGGATCGTATATCTCCTTGCGCTTCACTTTCTCGATATAAGTACGCGGCGTCATCGAATCCGCATAATTATGATAATTCGGGATACGCCCTCCGGCAACAATACGCTGCAAGTTCATTTCCTCACATAATTCCTTTCGCGCATCATATAAACGTCTACCCAATCTCAATGAGCGAAAATCCGGATGCACAAAGACCTCGATACCATACATGGTATCCCCTTCATAATCGTGCTTATCGAACTTTCCGTCGTCGATTATCGAGTAATATTTATCGTATATATTGGTTTTGGTCGAGTCGATAATAATGGATAGCGCACAAGCTACCACCTTTCCATTCACCTCCACCGCAATTTGCCCTTCCGGAAATATATCGATCAAATCGACAATATTTTCCTTCGTCCAGGCATCTCCTACTAATCCATGATAGGCTTCCTCCATGGAAGTCTTCAAATCCTTGTAATCCCTCTTACTTAAATTCCTTACTTTAATATCCATATGTTACCGAAGATAATACAAAAGCCATTCCACTTATTGGGGCAGATATGAGTTTTTAGCCGTTAAAAGATGATGATTTTGAACCCTGCAAAAATATAAAAATTCGAATCAACGGAGGTTTTATTTTTTTGGATATCTTTACGTTCAAGGGATTAACCGAAAGAAGCCTCAAGTTTTAAGCTGAATTTGACGATAACGAAAACGAGATTTTCGATATTTGTATAACGCCCTGAACTTCGCTACTCTTTATTACTAGTTCATCTTGATCAACCTGAAATCAAACATCATCGGAAATGGAACTGATAATAGCTAAATCATAACCCTTACAAACCCAAATCAAAGCCCTTTCCAAACGGCTTTGATTTGGGTTTGTATTGGGTATGTATTGGGTTTGAATGGGGTTAATAAGGGTTTAGTGTCGAACGAGTTTCGACAAAGGGACGATGAAAACTTATTAGGTCTACTTCTAAGTCTTTATCCGCAATATTTCTCATGTTCAGCTAAAACAGAAAAGTACTATTATACGAAAGAAAAAAAAGATGCAAAATCCTTCGGAAAAAAAATAAAAAGAACCCCGTCATTCTTTAATGACGGGGTTCTTTTATGAGACCTTTTTAGGAAGCCCCTCAATTTATCTAGTGACCCGCTTGAACAAAAGATATTTTTCGAAAACCATTTCCGTTATGGATAGTAAAGTCTAGTGATCTACCTTTAGCCTTATTTTCCTCAATAGTAACGTTAATACGCATATTATCTAATTTTTCTAAAGTAAACCAATCACCCTTGATCTGATAAACAGAAGTAACACCAGATGATGAAATTTTTGTCTTGAGCTGTAAAGTGCTATCATTTAGCGACAATGCGCTATTATTAACTGAAAGGCTTAAAAAACTCCAATTTACACTGTTTTTAGAGAATAATAATAATGAATCAACTCCTAAACTTTTTACATTGAATGGACCAGAATCAAAATTTGGAGCTTCTGCAAAACCATCTTTATCACTACAGGACATCATAACTAATAAGAATGACAATCCAATTGTCAAATAAATAAAAAATATATTTGTCTTCATATCAACGGATTTATTCTTGTCAGCGGTTTTGAATTTTCTTCTAATAATATTGTTGGATTTCCCTTTTTACAGGAATAAAATAGAGCTGACCCTAGGAAAGCTATAAATAATTTGAATAGGTAATGATTTGGCATCATATAGATTTATTTTTAACTAATTTCAGTAAATGTACACATTTTAGTTATTAAATGTAATGCATAGTTAAAAACAATATATATTAGTATAATATGAATGAAATTTTATTCTTTCGCTTTTATATCCTAGACTGAGGTTTAGGATAAGACATTATTAGCTTAAATAAGCTGCAAAATCAATGAAACAAACTTATTTTTACAAAAAAAGCGATTTTATTATTGTTATAATCAATATATAGACGAGGGTAATCTTTAATACATTGATATATGAATAAAAATGTGGAAGATATTTTTTACATTTTATCTATGAAAACATTTCTAATAAAGTATTGATAATATCTTTCTGTGTAGCATCTTCAATTTCCCCCAGTTTAGTCTTTAAACTCCTTTTATCAACAGATCTTAAATGGTCTAAGGCAACCTGGCCTTTTTTCCCATCGACTGTACATTTAACTCGCATAGGGTAAGCTTTTAATGTTGACGTTAGGGGTGCAATAATTGTTGTATTTAAAGCAGCATTCATCTCGTTTGGAGATATTACAACTGCAGGCCGAATTTTATTAATTTCGCTGGCAATATTAGGATTAAGATCAACTAAGTAGACCTCAAATCTTTTTACCATGTCCATTCTGCTTTGTCGAAATCATTATCAAAATATTCTAAGACCTCATTATCGTTTAAAGAATTAGCTTTTAATAGCATTCCTTCCCATTTTTCACGAGGCTTTGACTTAACTGACTCAATAATGATTTTAGAATCCTCTACACGTAAAGAAACTTCATCTGTAATCTGGAGTTGATCAAGAATTTGCTTCCCAATTATAAATGTTTTAAATAGAAAAAATATTATTATATTAGTAATATCAAGGTGTAAATTATTGTTTATCAATAAATTATGGTAAGAATTTTTCAGACATTTATATCATTGGTTTTAATACTTTCAATTTCATCTTGCTTTCCCTCCTATTTAGCATCTGAAAAACCTATAAATATTCCACAAAGTAAATTTGCTGCTGGTGATGCAATTGGGCTGAATAAAAATGATATTATAAAAAAATTTGGTTTGCCAATTTCAACTTCAATTGAAAAAAAAGAAAATATTATTTTGGAAGACCTGTATTATACTGAATTATTAGGTGATATTAATTTAGTCACCATTATTCAACTTGAAAATAAGATAGCGATAGGACAAAAAGTTGAGCAAATAAATTCAAATTATAACGAACGATTTAAAAGAATTGAAAGAGACCTAAAAATTTTACAATCCCCACGAATTTATAACTAACTAAAAAATATTATGAAAACCAAGCTCGCTAACAATAAGAGATTCTTGGTTTTTGAACATTCTATTCTGATTTTCACCTTCAAAGCCAAATTCATATCCCAAAAATCGGATTTTCTCACAGTGATCTGACAACCATTTTCTGTACAAATAAATAATTTATATTTACTAATTAAACTTCCTATAAATTTCAAAAATATCGAATTAAACCTATGTAATAAGCACCTGTTGGAAAATCTGTCTGATAACGAATTATTGTTGTTGCTGCAGCCTCGAAGCAGAAAGGTTTCCGATGCCATTAAGTATGCAAAGGAAATCTTAATCAAAAGGGGCGCATAAATTTTCAGAATCAGAAAGTATGATCGATACTAAACTTTTGGCAGAGAACGATTTTCCAGAAGAAGTGCCTATACACGGACTCGACAGGTGGCTTCCTAAAGAAGATATTAATGATACAGAATCGAAAACATGCTACAACCTTTATTGCGCCTATGCTGTTCAGCATGGTTGCTATTTTGATCTATGCAACGATCTATATTATTGATCCCAAGCTAACAAGACATTTAGGATTGGACTTCCTACTAGGAAGTACCTATAATTTTAACAAGATAAACTTATGAAATATCCTTAAACATTCATAAACGTCACAGTTTATAATCTTGGATTGGGACAGGACAGCGTCTTAAAAGCTCCAATACAATAGAAGCTGCCCTTTTGGGGCAGCTTCACTTTATAATTCTTTCTATTCATTGGAGATCTATTCGATCTCATATCTGGCTATAAGGCCTAAAACACTTGCTTACGCTTCGCCTTTTGTTCCGCCAAAATTTAAAGGAAATGCAACATCTTTCGAGTCAATCTTTCCATTTTGACCTTCAAATCGGTTGATGTTATCTTGTAACGCAGTCATCAGGCGCTTGGCATGCTCTGGAGTTAATACGATTCTAGATTTCACTTTCGCTTTCGGCACACCTGGCATGATGCGCACAAAATCGATTACGAATTCCGTGTTGGAATGTGTAATGATTGCTAGGTTCGAATATACCCCTTCGGCAATATCTTCGCTTAGCTCGATGCTAATCTCTTGACCTTCCGGGTTGTTTAAATTATTGTCTTCCATGGTTTATTGGTTTTTTACTATTATTTACTAAATGTTCTAAAGTCCTGATCTTTCTCGATGGAAAGTAGTACTTCATAAATCAATTTGATCACGTTATCCACGTCGTCTTTATGAACCATCTCCACCGTTGTGTGCATATAGCGCAAAGGTAAGGAAATCAATGCAGATGGTACCCCACCATTTGAATAAGCAAAGGCATCAGTATCCGTTCCGGTATATCTGGAAGAAGCCTGACGTTGGATCGGAATATTGTTTTTGTTTGCCACCTCGATCAATTGTCTATTTAAATTGATCTGTACCGCAGGGGCGTAAGATACCACCGGGCCTTTACCGCAGGCAAGGTCGCCCTGTGTAATTTTATTGATCATCGGTGTGTTTGTATCATGCGTTACGTCTGTGACGATAGCGACATTCGGTTTAATGTATTGCGCGATCATCTCCGCTCCACGAAGCCCAATCTCTTCCTGTACAGAATTGACGATATACAAACCAAATGGAAGTTTCTGTTTGTTTTCTTTTAGCAATCTGGCCACTTCAGCAATCATAAAACCACCGGCACGGTTATCCAACGCGCGACCTACGTAATAACGGTTATTTAAGACCATAAACTCGTCTTCATAAGTCACCACGCAACCCACATGTATGCCTAATTCTTCCACTTCTTCTTTCGACGTACATCCACAGTCCAAGAATATATTCTTTAGGGTTGGAGCTTCCTCCTTCTCGCCTGCACGCGTATGAATTGCCGGCCAGCCGAATACCGCCTTCACAATACCTTTATCTGTGTGAATATTCACACGTTTGGAAGGGGCAATCTGATGATCAGAGCCACCATTACGAATGACATAGATTAAACCATCCTTCGAGATGTAGTTTACAAACCAGGATATCTCATCGGCATGTGCTTCAATGACTACCTTATAGGTTGCTTTTGGATTGATGATCCCTACTGCAGTGCCGTAGTTATCAATATAGGTGTCGTCCACATATGGTTTCAAATAATCTAACCACATGCGCTGTCCTTCCCATTCGAAGCCTGTCGGCGATGGGTTGTTGATATATTTTTCGAAAAAAGCTAATGATTCCTTGGTCACAACCGTAGCTGTAGTCTCCTCTTTTATCTCCTTCTTTGCCATCATATTGTTGTTAATTCTCGCAAATTAACTATTTCCTTAATTTTCGCAAAAATAAAAACCGAAAGCTTATCTTTACCGAACAATAAACACAATTATGCAGGATTTATTAAGCTATATTATTTGGGATCCTAAGCCTGAAATCTTTAAAATTGGCTCTTTCGGCCTTCGTTATTATTCCGTTTGCTGGTTATTGGCATTTGCCGCTTCATATTACTTTATGTTAAAAGTTTTTAAGAAGGAGAACAAATCTCAAGACCTTTTAGATAAGCTTACGATTTATATTTTCGTCGGAACCTTAGTGGGTGCTCGTTTAGGGCATTGCTTATTTTACGATTTCGAGTACTACAAGGATCATATCCTAGAAATTTTCATTCCGTTCCAAAAAGATCCTGCAGGAAACTGGCATATGACTGGCTTTACAGGACTTGCGAGTCATGGGGGTGCTTTAGGTATCCTAACGGCGATGTGGCTATTTTGTCGCAATACCAAGACCGACTTCATGTGGCTTGCCGACCGTTTGGTATTGGTCGTACCGATTGCGGGGGCATTCATCCGCTTAGGGAACTTCTTCAATTCGGAAATGATAGGTAACCCGACCGAGTTACCTTGGGCGATCGTGTTCAGTAATATCGATAACATCCCTAGACACCCGGCGCAGATGTATGAAGCCATCGCCTATACGCTGATCTTTATTCTCTTATGGAACATGTATAAACGGAACCATAAACCGATTCCGGGCAAACTTTTTGGTCTGTTCTTAATTCTATTATTTGGAGCCCGCTTTATTATCGAGTATGTGAAGATTGATCAGGTGGAATTTGAAGCAGGTATGTTGCTAAATATGGGGCAGATACTAAGCATACCGTTTATTTTGGTTGGAATATTTTTGTTACTTCGAAAACCAAAGGAAACGAAACGCGTTTAAAATATTACATTTGCCCTCCCTAAAAAGAGGGCATTTTTTATACTATGCAAAAACTGAGAAACAATAGAAAGGTCACACTGCTCATTTTGGGGCTATTGTCGGCAATCGGACCGTTTTCGATCGACATGTATTTACCGGCATTTGAAAACATTGCTGATGACTTTAACAGTCCCTTAGAAAAAGTTCAACTGTCCTTAACCAGCTTTTTTATCGGCATTGCTTTCGGTCAGATAATCTATGGTCCCCTATTGGATAAATTCGGCAGGAAGAAACCCTTACTGGTCGGTTTAGGAATTTACGTGGTCGCGTCTATCTTATGCGTATTTACTCGCGACATCAATCACCTGATCTTTCTACGCTTTTTGCAGGCGCTAGGGAGCTGCGGAGGGATGGTTGGTGCCCGAGCTATGGTGACGGATTATTACAACAGCAGAGAGGCTGCGAGGGTATTCAGTTTGTTGATGCTCGTAATCGGTATCTCCCCTATCCTCGCGCCTAGTGCCGGAGCGATGTTATTGAATTACCTAGACTGGCATTATATTTTTCTTCTGCTTGCCATCATGGCATCTTTGATTTTCTTGGGTACTATGTTTTTGCTTCCCGAAACCTATGCGGGGAATAAGGATTTATCGCTTGCGCCCAAGTCTATATTGCAAACCTTTTGGAAAGTATTGAGCAATAAAGTCTTTATTACTTATTGCCTGATCGGCTCTATTGCATCGTCAGGTACCTATGCTTACCTCGCGGGATCTTCCTTCGTGATGCAGAAATATTTCGGATTGGACAAAAGTCAGTACGGGCTTGCATTTGCCTTCGTCGCCTCGGCGATGGTCTTGGCAACGCAGCTGAACAGATGGTTACTGAAGAAACGTACGAGCGCAGACATTAGTAAATATGCAAATATTTGGCAGGCTGCTATCGGGGTTTGTATGATTATCGCTTTGGGTACCGGGTTTCTGAGCTTTCCCGTATTGCTGGGATTAATCTTTTTCTTCCTTTTTGGTTATGGTTTTATCTTTCCAAATACCTCCGCCATCGCCTTATCGCCCATGCGACATTTAGCTGGTAGTGCTTCCGCACTATTAGGCTGTATTCAAATGGCAATTGGAGCATTCTCGTCGGGGATGGTGAGTCTATTGCATAATGAAACACCTTGGCCAATGCTGTCGGTCATGTGCGCAGGTGCTGTGATTTCTTTGGTACTGCACTTGATCGCTAGAAGGACGGTAAAAGTAGATTTATAAGTGCGTACAATATGATATAAAATAAGCGGGGCAGATGATCATCTGCCCCGCTTATTTTACATTAAACTTTCTATTCCTAATCGATAGCTATCGAGACCGAAGCCTAAAATAACCCCCTTACAATTTTTCGATAGGTATGAATGATGTCTAAACGATTCTCGCTGGTGTACATTGGAAATATGGACTTCTACCACCGGGGTATTGATAGCAGCGATAGCGTCAGCAATCGCCAGCGACGTATGCGTATAAGCACCGGCATTCAAAACAATACCATCATAGCTGAATCCTACCTCATGTAGTTTATCGATGATAAACCCTTCGGTATTGCTTTGAAAGTAGCTTAATTCTACCTTGTCGGCATATCTATCTTTCAAGGTTTCGAAATAGGACTCAAAAGATTGATCTCCATAGATCCCTTTTTCGCGAACGCCCAATAGATTCAGATTCGGTCCGTTTAGTATCAGTATTTTCTTCATGGTTTTGATTAATACAATAAAGATAATAGAATCTTACATATCACCATAGAAATTACGGAAACTAGAACGTAATCCAACGTTGATCACTCCAGATTTCTGAGTAGCCTGGTTCTCAATTTTATTGTATCGTTGCGTATATCCAAGTTCTAAACGCAGGTTATACTTAGGGTTCAAGACATAGGCAGCTTTGAAATCTGCATAGTATAAGTCATTCTGTACGCCCTGTCCGATTTTATTGCCATAATTATTTGGTGCGCTACTATAAGATTGGAAGATATCACCACCCCAGTTGATGATTCCTGCTGGAGTTGCCTCATCGGTTCCATAGCGGCTGTATAATCCCTGCACGGAGAAATCAAATCTATTCCATGAGTAATTAGCAATACCTAATAGTTCGCGGAAGTTTGCGCCACGAGGGTGTGCCAGAGGCTCTCCTCTGTTGCTGTAGTTTGAAATGGAAACATAATGCTGGTAGGTATATGGACGAACCATATTATACTCTCCTAAGATATTCAAGTTCTTTACGCCGAAGATGTTAAATGCTTTGGCACCTAACTGCGCACCCCATTTATTATGCACATAGCCGTTGTTTGCGAAAAATTCCTTTGCTGTAAATTCACCTAGCAAGAATTGGCCGTAAACTGTGGCGTTATCCAAAACTTTGTATTTAGCGTTCAAGCCCAAGAACATCTTATCTGGCGAAGAGCGGTTGGAATTTTCAACCGGACGCAGGAAGATAACCGGGCTAACATAGTTAAAATCAAAACCCCGATGTCCCGCTTCATTTCTATTTGCCCAAATAACGGATTGGAAGAAGCCGACCGACAAGCGGTTCGTAACGTTATAATCTAAGTACTGGAATGCTCCCCACTTGATGCCGTCACCATAACGACCTCCCGAGTTTAATGAATCTACGCGAGGATTCGTTGGGTCGAGCATATACGCCCAAATGGAGGTATATTGTACATTACCAATTTTACCCGTAAATTTTAAATGCGCATAGTTCGATGAGAAATCCGATAATAATACAGAACGGTATCCATCACCGATAAAGTTCTTATCGTAGGCTAAGGTCGCCTGGAAATAATCGCTGAAGTCGTAGGTTAAATTAGCTGTCGCATACATCCAATCTTTCTTTTGTTCCGTATGTCGCTTGGACTGCGCCTGACCTGGCACAACCATGCTGCGATCCACATAATCATCGATATACTCTGGAAATACCCCTTGATTCTCGAAGAAATTACCATAGAAAGTAAATTTATCTTTGATTGTCAATCCGGCTTGAATACCACGGGTATTTAGCCATGTTGTTCGCTTGTCGGCTGCGATTAACTCTGAACCGATTTGAAAATCAGGTAGTACATCCAAATAAAAAGTATGGTCTTCTTTTTCAACTTCAATCAGATGCTCATTGAATATTTTTCGCATAAACCAGTTATCAGACAGGGTCTGATTAGCTGTTTCAATGGAATCAAGTTTATCCAATAAGGCGCCTTTAAATAGAACAGGCTTTGAAGAAGTATGGTAACGGGTGTACGGGGAATATAATTCCTCATTCAACTTTTGATATTGTTGATGCGAAAAAGGCTGATTTCTAATCTGTGCTTGCAAAGAGTCTGCGGTTCCGATAAGTAAAACCGTAGCTAAAGCACCATTGATGATATGCTTCATATAATGGATTGGGTGTTTGGGCCTATACTAACAAATACTATTCCTAAAACGGAACAAAAATAGTTTTTAATTTTCAATCCATCGACATTAAGTCGAATTGCTATGCTAAAACGATTTGTTATTTCTTAAATCCGCTACAATTTGTATCTTGCTAAGGATTGAAATTATAAAACCTCACGAATAAAAATATGAAACGAAGAGCATTTATTCAGAACTCTGCTTTGTTAGGTGCCGGCGTTCTCGCCAGCAAGTTTTCCTTTGCGGGAACAAATCCTAGCTTTCCGGTGGTTCGAACAGCGGAATCAAAACGCCACTTCAATAGCAAAGTAATTGAAGGGATGATCAAAGAATTCCAGAAAAATGTAGCGGATAAAGAATTAGGCTGGTTGTTTAACAATTGCTTACCGAATACGTTGGATACAACCATTTACCTGGAAAACAAACCCAACCGTCGGCTTACCTATGTAATCACAGGAGATATCGATGCGATGTGGCTCCGAGATAGTAGCGCGCAGGTATGGCCCTACTTGCCTTTTATGAAGAAAGACAAGAATCTGCAGGATCTGGTTTTAGGTTTGATCAATAAACAATCTGAATGTATTCTAATCGATCCGTATGCCAATGCGTTCTACAATGATCCAACTAAAAAAGGCGAATGGTTCTCGGATCATACGGATATGAAACCGGGTCTTCACGAGCGTAAATGGGAGATCGACTCGCTATGTTATCCGATTCGCTTGGCTTATCATTATTGGAAAACGACGAATGACACAACGCCTTTTGATGATACCTGGGTAAAGGCGCAAGAATTAATCTACAAAACATTTGTGGAACAACAGCGTAAAGAAAACCTCGGCCCTTATAAATTTGAAAGAACTACAGCACGTGGAACAGATACACTTCAAGTTGACGGCTATGGATATCCGGTAAATCCTGTTGGATTGATCGTATCGAGCTTTCGTCCGTCGGATGATTGTAGTATCTTCCCTTTCTTGATTCCTTCGAACCTCTTTGCTGTGGTAAGCTTACGCCAGTCTGCGGAGATCATGAGAAAAGTGAAGAACAAGGCGGATATTGCATCAAAATATGAAGCCTTAGCGAACGAAGTTGAAGCCGCAGTTAAACAATATGGTATTGTCGACCACCCGACACATGGGCGTGTTTATGCGTTTGAAGTTGATGGTTTTGGTAGTTATTTAATGATGGACGATGCGAACGTGCCTAGCTTGCTCGCTCTTCCCTACTTGGGTGCTGTTGATGTAAATGACGAAGTATATCAACGCACGCGTGCATTCATTTTATCCGAGAAAAACCCATTCTTTTTCAAGGGAACAGCAGGCGAAGGTATCGGCGGACCGCATATCGGACGCGACATGATATGGCCTATGTCTATCATTATGCGTGCATTTACATCAAAGGATGATGCAGAGATCAAAAAATGCGTTCAAATGCTGAAAAATACACATGGTGGCACAGGGTTTATGCACGAGTCTTTTCATAAGGACGATCCTAAGAAATTTACACGTCATTGGTTTGCCTGGACGAACACCTTATTCGGTGAGCTGATGTGGAAATTATACAAGGAAAAACCGCATCTTTTGAAAGCCTAAGCCAAAGTTTTATTTGAAGGCTGCCTTTATAGGCAGCCTTTTTCTATTGACAAAAGAAAAAAGAAACCTCATCTTTGTCTACTTATGGAGGCAGTAAAGTTAAAGAAACTGCTTCATCACTATTCTCTATGAGCGATACAACAATAGCAGGCCCGATCGGCATATTTGATTCCGGATACGGAGGTCTCACGGTATTTAAAGAAATACATAAGCAGCTTCCTGAATATGATTATATCTATCTAGGCGATAATGCACGCGTACCTTATGGGACGAGGTCTTTTGAAACTGTCTATGAATTTACAAAGGAGTGTGTTTTCAAGCTGTTTGATTTGGGCTGTAACCTGGTTATTTTAGCTTGTAATACGGCCTCTGCAAAGGCGTTGCGCTCTATTCAACAAAATGATTTGCCTCCGGGGAAAAAGGTATTAGGCGTCATCCGACCTACATCAGAAATCGTGGATCAATTTACCAAAAGCAACAAGGTCGGTATTTTGGCGACACAAGGAACAGTAAACTCCGAATCCTATGTTATCGAGATCAACAAGTTTCATCCGCAGATTGATGTTTTTCAGCATGCTTGTCCTTTTTGGGTACCCTTGGTAGAAAATAACGAACTGCAGAGCGAGGGCGCTCATTACTTTGTGCAACAGGATATAGAAGAGCTCCTTGCGCTTTCTCCGAATATAGACACTATCTTATTGGCCTGCACACACTACCCCTTGCTATTGCCTATCATCGAAAAATATGTACCTGAAGGCATCAACATTATATCGCAAGGGAAGCTCGTTGCGGATAGCTTGGTCGATTATTTGCACCGACATCCGGAAGTGGAAGCGCAGTGTAGCAAAGGTAGCAAGCTGCAATTCTTCACGACCGATGATGCGAATGATTTCAATGAAAAGGCGGAGATTTTCTTTGGGAAGAGAATTGCCTCGCAGACGATCAAAGTCTAGATAAATGATATATACAAAAAAAGGTCGCAATACATGCGACCTTCTTTTGTATATATAACTTTTTAAATGCCTTGAGCTTGAAAAGCCAATGCATAGAGCTTCATCTGCTTCACCATAGACAACAAGCCGTTGGCACGCGTTGGCGACAAATGTTCTTTTAACCCAATATTTTCGATAAAGTATAAATCTGCTTCTGCTATTTCCTTTGGACGATGTCCGGATAATACTTTTACCATCAGACTCACCAGGCCTTTGGTGATAACAGCATCCGAATCTGCTGTAAAGTATAATTTACCATCTTTCACTTCTGGGAACAACCATACTTTGGATTGGCATCCTTTAATGATGTATTGATCTTGTTTGTTTGCTTCGTCGATCAAAGGGAGCTCCTTCCCGAGCTGGATAATATATTCATATTTCTCCATCCAATCTTGGTAGAACGCAAAATCTTCGATTAACTCGTCTTGTATTTCGTTAATTGTCATATCCTTTTATACCAGCATTGCCGTTGCGCGTTTTACACCAGCGACTAATGCGTCAATTTCTTCCTTTGTATTATAAACCGCTAAACTAGCACGCACTGTACCGGGAATATGGAATTGGTCCATCACTGGCTGTGCACAATGGTGCCCCGTACGAACGGCAATTCCCAATTTATCGAGGATCACACCGATATCGTATGGATGTGTTCCATCGACAACGAAGGAAATCACTGAAGATTTTTCCTTGGCTGTTCCTATAAAGCGAATACCTTCCACTGTCCTCAACTGTTCTGTAGCATAGGCTAAAAGTTCGTCTTCATAGGCCTTAATATTGTCGATCCCCAGATCATTGATGTAGTCAATCGCAGCGTTTAAGGCAATTCCTGCCTCAATATTGGGTGTTCCCGCTTCGAATTTAAAGGGTAGTTCGTTATAAGTTGTTTTCTCAAACGTTACATCCTTTATCATATCCCCGCCACCTTGGTAGGGAGGAATTTTATTTAGCCATTCTTCTTTGCCATATAATACGCCGACACCTGTTGGGCCATACATCTTGTGGCCTGAGAAGGCTAGAAAATCAACATCCAATTCCTGTACATCAATCTTAATATGTTGCACCGCCTGGGCTGCATCTAGTAAAACCGGTACGCCTTGCGCATGCGCGAGTTGAATGATTTCTCGAACCGGATTAATCGTTCCTAAAGCATTGGAAACATAGTTTACTGATACTAATTTCGTTTTCGCATTCAACAAGGCTTTGTATGCTTCCATATCCAGTTCGCCGTCTTCATTCATCGGAATCACCTTTAGCGTGGCTCCCCGCTCTTCACACAACATCTGCCAAGGCACAATATTCGAGTGATGCTCCATCGCCGAAACGATTATCTCATCTCCGGCATGGACAAACTCGCGACCGTAACAGGTGGCGACTAAGTTGATACTATCTGTTGTTCCTTTGGTGATGATGACCTCATAGTCATGGGCTGCATGGATAAATTCCTGTAGTTTTCTACGCGTTACTTCGAAGGCGTCGGTGGAAATTTGACTCAGGTAGTGAACACCACGATGCACATTGCTGTTCATATCGGTATAATACGACATGATCGCATCAATGACTTGCTTAGGTTTCTGCGTTGTGGCGCCATTATCAAGGTAAATCAACGGTTTACCATTCACCTGGCGTTTTAATATGGGGAAATCCTCGCGGATTTTCTGTATAGCTAGATTACTCAATTTATTCCTTATTGATGTGAAGACAAAGTTAACAATAATGCCTACAATCTTAGTATATATTATCTAATATAAACGTAATAATTAGGGGTAAAAACGCAAACAAATGCTGCCTAATACTGTCTTACAGTTTATGGAACTTCCTGCGTTTTTCTGGCAGGAATTATGAAAATATAAAATATATATTAAATTTACTTTGACTAACTTTGTTGTAATTATGCAAGAATTACCATTAAATATACCAGAGGGCTCAAGAAAAGAAGTGATGACCTACTTGGAACCTTTCATGATCAATGAAATGTCTGAGTATTTGAAACCTGTTGAAGAGATGTGGCAACCTGCCGATTTCTTACCGGACTCCTCACGCGATACTTTTTTTGAGGAAGTGCGCGAACTACAAGAGAGCGCGAAAGAACTTCCTTATGATTTAGTAGCTGTATTGATTGGTGACACCGTCACTGAGGAGGCTCTTCCTACTTACGAATCTTGGTTAACAATGGTGGATGATGTAGAGAAAAACGAGCAAGGTGGATGGATGAAATGGGTTCGCGCTTGGACAGCAGAAGAAAACCGTCACGGCGACCTGTTGAACAAGTACCTCTACCTGTCGGGACGTATTGATATGCGTCAGTTCGAAATTTCTGTGCAATACTTAATTAAAGATGGATTTGACATCGGTACGGGAGCAGATCCTTATCGTAACTTTATCTATACCTCATTTCAGGAATTAGCAACGAATGTATCGCACCGTCGTGTTGCTGGTATTTCTAAAAAAAGCGGTGATAAATTACTGGCTAAGATGTGTGGCGTAATTGCTGCCGATGAAGCTCGTCATGCTAAAGCATACATGTCATTTATCTCACATGCAATGGCTGTTGACCCTTCGGAGGTCATGATCGCATTTGAAGATATGATGCGCAAGAAAATTGTGATGCCGGCGCACTTCTTAAGAGAATCTGGCGAACCACAAGGCGAGGCTTTTGCACACTTCTCTGATGCTGCACAGCGTTTAGGAGTTTATACGGCCTTAGACTATGTGGATATTTTAAAGGAACTAATTGCGGATTGGAAGATCGATCAAGTATCGGGGCTGAACGAAAAGGGCGAAAAAGCAAGAGATTACTTAATGCGTCTGCCTGATCGTTTATTACGCTTAGCGGACAGAATGAGTATCCCTGAGAAACAATATAATTTCAAATGGATTTACGGATAGTGTTCTCACTATCAAAAATATAAAAGGAAGCTGTCGAAAGGCAGCTTTTTTTGTTTCTAGCTGTTAAGAAAGCTCCTCGAGCGAACTAAAAGAAACAAAGTTATTTCTATGTCAAAAGTTTTCTGATTATCTGTTATCACATAAATATTCCTTAGCTTTACTTGATATACTAATAATTGTTATGCTAACGGAATCCTTTAATCAATATTCTTTCATCTTAGATCAGACGGCGCGTCGTGTGAAGCAATTTGCACAAAATTCCTTCGCGGCTCATGGCATTGATTTGACCGTGGATCAGTGGTCGGTTTTGAAAACGTTATACGAAGACGCGGACCATACGCATCGGGAATTAGCGGAATTGTGCGGAAAGGATCAACCTACCATGACGAGAATCATTGACCTTCTGTTGAAAAAGGGTTATGTTGTCCGTGTTGAACACCCTACCGATCGCCGCTGTTTGCTTTTACATTTGACCGAAGCGGGGCGTTCTAAGGTGGACCGGTTAGCTCCCTTAGTGAAAGAGTTTAGGATGAAAGCGTGGGAAAACCTTTCGCAGGAAGATTTCGACCATTTTACGAGAATATTGAACACTATTTATAATAATCTAGAAACAAAATAGATATGATCACAACAGATATTTGTATCATCGGAGCAGGACCAGTTGGTCTATTCGCAGTATTTGAAGCCGGTTTGTTGAAGATGAGATGCCATTTAATCGATGCATTACCTCAGATTGGAGGTCAATTGTCAGAGATCTATCCGCACAAGCCTATTTACGATATCCCAGGTTACCCAAGTATTACGGCGCAGCAGTTAATCGACAATCAGATGGAGCAGATCGCTCCATTCCACCCAACCTTTACCTTAGGTGAACGTGTCGATCAGCTACAGAAGTTAGATGATGGTTCATATTATGTCATCGGAACCGAGGGTACAGTTATTCATTGCCAAGTGGTTGTCATCGCTGGCGGTTTGGGCTGTTTCGAACCTATAAAGCCGGAATTAGAAAATTTAGAACGTTTTGAAGGTCAGAATGTTCATTATATGGTGAAGAACCCTGAGCGATTCAGAGATCAGCGTATTGTGATTGCAGGTGGTGGCGACTCCGCTTTAGACTGGACAATTTTCTTAGCAGACATTGCCAAAGAAGTGACTTTAGTGCACCGCAGCGATAGCTTCCGCGGCGCACCAGATTCTGCAGAAAAGGTTTTTAATCTAGCGCAGGATGGGAAGATTAATTTGTTGCTTTCCCATAATCTGCAAAAACTGGATGGAAACGGGACTTTAGAGAGTATTCATCTGATCAATAAAGCGAAAGAAGAAGTTGTTGTTCCTACCGATCATTTCATTCCATTGTATGGCTTGAGTCCGAAACTTGGACCCATTGCCGATTGGGGATTGACGATTGATAAGAATGCGATTGAGGTGAATACATTTGACTATTCAACGAACGTTGAGCGCATTTTCGCCATCGGCGATATCAATACCTATCCAGGTAAATTGAAACTGATTCTTTGTGGTTATCACGAGGCTGCATTAATGGCTCAATCAGCTTTCAAATATGTTTATCCGGATCAGAAATTAAGCTTTAAGTACACTACCGTTAATGGTATCAATGCATTTTAATTATGGAAAATATCATTAACATCGAAGTCGAAGATCGTGACGGTACAACAAAGAGCGTTGAAGTTCCTACAGATATCAATTTGAGCTTGATGGAAATCCTGAAGGCCTCGGAATATGATATCCTTGCAACCTGTGGCGGAATGGCATTATGCGCGACCTGCCACGTGGAAGTATTAGCAGGTGCGGAGCACCTCGCAGAGCCTGAGGATCAGGAATTGGATATGCTAGATACATTGCCTGATTTGACGGATAGCAGCAGACTAGCCTGTCAACTTCGGTTAAACAATAGTAATGAGGGATTAAAGGTAAAAATTAGAGGTAGTTTGCAGTAAGGATTTTGGTAGTGTATTTTTAACACTATTAAGACATAATGTAAATTACTGATTAGAAGATAAATAGATACAAATCCGGCAATTAACGTTGGTTTAAACTTAAAATAATGTAACATTTTAATGGATTAGACGATAAAATGTCGGATATTTGTGCCTTATTTTAAAATTCTTATAACAAGAGAGCATTATGTTATTAAATCGTTCTGAACGAAACTTTCCTAGAGTTATCGTAATTGGAGCTGGGTTTGGTGGTGTTGAAGTTGCGAGACAATTGAAGAACAAAGAAGTGGAGGTTTTACTGATAGACCGAAACAACTACCATACTTTTCAGCCCTTGATGTACCAAGTTGCTACTGGGACATTAGCGTCAGATTCCATCTCCTTTCCTATCCGGAAGATGTTCAAGAATCAAAAGAACTTTCGATTCCGATTAGCGGAAGTTCTTCATATTGATACAGCGAACAAAATCGTACAAACATCTGTTGCGGATTACGACTATGATTACTTAGTTGTTGCTACAGGTGCTACGTCGAATTTCTTCGGGAATAAGGAGGTTGAGAAGTACGCTTTACCCATGAAGAACATTGTGGAAGCACTCAATATCCGCAGTTACCTATTACAGAATCTAGAGGAAGCTGTTCTACGCAAGAATGCCTCTGATCGCGAGCGTTATTTAAACTTCGTTGTGGTTGGTGGTGGACCTACTGGCGTTGAACTTTCTGGAGCGATTGCAGAGTATCAGCAACACATGCTCAAGATTGATTATCCTGAATTGTCTACCTATGAAATGAAAGTTCACTTGGTAGAAGGGACGGGCAAGATCTTAGGCGCACTTTCCGAAAAGTCGTCCCGCGATGCGGAACGTTATTTGAAAGAACTAGGCGTTAATATCGTGTTGAATACGACGGTGAATGGATACGACGGTAATACGGTGACTCTTTCTTCTGGCGAACAAATCCCTACGAAAACGGTGATTTGGGGTGCCGGTGTTATGGGACAGATGCCTACAGGTATTAAAGAAGAGATTATCCAACGTGGTAACCGTATCAAGATTGACGAGCAGTGCCGTGTAGAAGGCGAGAATGATATCTATGCTATCGGTGATGTATCGGCATTGATTACGGACGAAAATCCTAGAGGCTTACCTGGCGTCGCGCCTGTTGCGCAGCAACAAGGTAAGTATGTTGCAAATCATATCATCAATTCACTCAATAAACAAAGCACCGAAAACTTTAAATACTTCGACAAGGGGTCTATGGCAACGGTTGGACGTGCAAGAGCAGTTGTAGATTTGGGCAATTTCCATATGAAAGGATTTTTAGCTTGGGCTACTTGGATGTTTGTGCACTTAGTGTCTATATTCGGATTTAGAAATCGAGTGGTTACTTTTGTGAACTGGACGATTAAGTTCTTAACGCGAAACTCAGGAATACGATTGATCATCCATAAGTACAATCGTCCTGAACCGAGCAAGCCGGTTGTATCAGTTCCTGAACAACAGTAATGTAAAACAAAACAAACTAAACATATGAGAAGGCTGTCTATTGAATAGATAGCCTTTTTTGTTGGCTTTTTAGCGCATTTTATAGTCTGATTTGTTAAAAGATGTTAATCTAAGCTGCTGTTGAGACGAAAGGCATCAGTATTGCGTTATTAGTGTAGTAAAAGTAAAAGAGTAAAAATTTCATAATTTAGGTTAATAATTGGTTTGGTAAAAATCCTGAGGTTCCCCGCCTCAGGATTTTTTATTTGTGGCAGCTTTCATTTGGTTTCGAGCCGTTTGCCCTGCTATTACCCCTCGCTTTAGTGTCTCAAAGCTTTTATTGAAATAAGATTTGTATTTTTGGGTTTCACCAACAACATCATCATGACAAATAAAGACATAGCTAAAGTATTCAAATTATGTGGTCAGCTTATGGAGCTTCACAATGAGAATCCTTTTCGAACAAAAGCTATGGCAGGCGCTGCCTTTCGTATTGATAAATTACCGTTCGCAGCTAGCGGTTCGAACTTGGAAGAACTTAGCGAGCAACCGAATATTGGAAAAAGCACCGCCGAAAAAATCATGCAGGTAATTACGACAGGAACCTTTCCGGATTTGGAGAAGTTGCTGGAGAAAACACCTGAGGGTATTGTTGAGATGCTGAAAATAAAAGGCCTAGGCCCGAAGAAGATTCAAATTATTTGGAATGACCTAGCGATTGAATCGGTGGGGGAACTTTACTATGCCTGCAATGAGAACAGATTGGTCGAAGCCAAAGGATTTGGATTAAAGACACAAGAAGACATCAAAAAAGCGATCGAGTTCTCGATTGCTAATCAAGGCTGGTATCTATTTGCTAAGGTATTGAAGTCGGCCGATACAATTTTTGCATCGCTGAAAGCAAGCCTGAAGGATTATCAGCTTGAATTTACGGGCGATTTCCGCCGGAAGGCGGAGGTACTGCAGCATGTTGAGCTAATTACTGATGCGCCGCATGCGGTTGCTGTAGAAGCCGTTAAAGCGCTCGACAATGAGTTTGCTGTAGATGCTGACAGTAATTTGTTAAACTTTCGGGACGAAAACAACATCCCTTTTAGAGTTCACCTTAGCAGTTCCGAAGATTTCGCTAAGAATTTACTATTAACCACAGGCTCGCCTTTGCATATTGAACTTTTAAAGAACTTCGGGGAAATACCTTCATTAGATAGCGAGAATGCCATCTATACTGCATTAGGATTATCCTATATTGAACCGGAGCTGCGCGAAGGAACAAATGAAATTGAGCTGGCTAAAAATAACGCACTACCGCAATTGATAACTTATTCTGATCTTAAGGGCTCGCTGCATAACCACTCGACTTACAGTGATGGAGTGCACAGCTTAAAAGAAATGGCGCAATACCTTCGGGACGACTTAAAGATGGAATATCTGGGCATATGTGATCACTCGAAGACGGCGGTCTATGCAAATGGACTTTCCATCGAACGCTTAGCACAGCAATGGGCGGAGATTGACGTATTGAATGCGGAACTGGCGCCCTTCAAAATATTCAAGGGCATTGAGTCGGATATTCTTTCCGATGGCTCCCTCGATTATCCCGATGAGGTATTAGCGAAGTTTGATTTCGTTGTGGCCTCTATCCACAGCAACTTGAAGATGGATGAGGAAAAAGCAACTACGCGGTTAATCAAAGCGATCGAAAACCCTTATACGACAATATTAGGTCATCCAACCGGTCGACTTTTGCTATCTCGCGCAGGTTATCCCATTGATTTTAAGAAAGTAATCGACGCATGTGCGGCGAATAATGTGGTGATTGAAATCAATGCAAATCCACTACGTTTAGACCTGGATTGGCGTTGGCATCAATACGCTTTAGAAAAGGGAGTTTTACTTTCCGTGAATCCCGATGCTCACCGCAAGGAAGGCTTTCTAGATATGGAATTCGGTATCTACGTTGCAAGAAAAGGCGGCCTTTCTGCTGATAAATGTCTGAACGCTCTTTCATTGGAAGAGATTAGTAGCTACTTCAATAATCGTAAGTCGAACGCTTAATGCTTATATTAACCTAAAAGATTATTTATGATCAATTTAAAA
The DNA here is from genome assembly GCA_002354335.1 of Sphingobacterium sp. UBA2700. GTDB lineage: Bacteria > Bacteroidota > Bacteroidia > Sphingobacteriales > Sphingobacteriaceae > Sphingobacterium. Next base: position 58,521 of record DELI01000019.1, read on the forward strand.
CCGTTATTCATCGGCTTAGCCATGCTTTCTGGCATTTCGGTATCACAAGCGCAACTGATGAAAGCAAAAGAGATTTACACTAAGGCAGATTCACTGCGCGGGGAACTTACTCCTCTCCGCACCTGCTATGACATCAAATATTATCACTTGGATGTGAAAGTGGATATAGATAAGAAGTTTATCTCCGGCAGCAATCTATTCAAGTTTGCAGCAGTAGATCGCTTCAATAAACTACAATTTGATTTATTCGACAATCTATCTGTCGACAAAGTGGAGTATCGCGGCAAGTCCCTTCCTTTTACCCGGGAATACAACGCAGTTTTTGTGACCTTTCCAGATTATATCGAAAAAGGAAAGTTAGACTCCTTTACTGTTCATTATTCCGGCAACCCGATTCAGGCTACTCGAGCGCCATGGGATGGGGGTTTTGATTGGAAAAAAGATAATCAGGGCAAGCCTTGGGTAGCGACCGCTTGCCAGGGTCTTGGAGCAAGCGTATGGTGGCCAAACAAGGATCACCAATCGGATGAAGTGGATGGTATGTTAATCTCCGTAGCCGTTCCTAATGGGCTGATGAATGTATCAAACGGTAGGTTGGTGAAAACCGAGAAAATGAAGGGCGGATATACCAAGTATCATTGGAAAGTAGACAATCCGATCAACAATTATAATATCGCTTTAAATATTGCTGACTACGCACATTTTCAAGAAACATACGCTGGTGAGAAAGGCCCGCTGTCAGTAGACTATTATGTGCTTCAAGAAAACAAGGATAAGATAGCGCATTTGAAAAAGAATGCAAATGAGACGTTGAAAGCTTTTGAACATTGGTTTGGTCCCTATCCCTTCTATGAGGATGGCTATAAACTAGTAGAAACTGCGCATTTAGGAATGGAGCATCAGAGTGCCATTGCCTATGGCAACAAATACAAAAACGGTTATTTGGGAAATGATGGATCGCGTTCGGGATGGGGTTTAAAATGGGATTTCATTATTGTTCATGAGTCTGGACATGAGTGGTTTGGAAACAACATAACCGCCAAGGATTTGGGCGATATGTGGATACATGAAAGCTTTACAAATTATTCTGAAGCGCTTTTTATCGACTATTTTTACGGCAAGGAAGCCAGCCAGGCCTATGTGAATGGAAACCGTCGCGGCATTCAAAATGATATACCGCTTCAAGGCCCATACAACGTTAATAAAGAAGGTTCGGGCGATATGTACAACAAGGGTGGAGTACTGCATAACATGATCCGCACGATGATAGATGACGATGAAAAATGGCGTTCTTTATTGCGCGGTATAAATGCGAAATTCTACCATCAGACGGTCGATTATCAGGACATCCTAAACTATATGAACGAACAAAGTGGATTCGATTTGACCCGAGTCTTCGAACAGTATGTGCAACGCAAGAGCATACCTACCTTAGAGATCATTGAAAACAGTCCTGGAGTATTCATTATACGTTGGATATCGGAAGTCGACAACTTCGACATGCCGGTTCATATTTTTGATAAAGACGGTAAACGCCAATTGATAAAACCGACCACTAAGTTTAAGGTGATGCATCTAGACGGACTCACAAAAGAAAACATTGAGGTTGACAGCTTTAACTATTACATTGGTATATCCATACAATAAAAAAACCACCTGAGACGTTATTTCTACCAGATTGTAAATCATTGTTAAATGGCTTAGTTAAAAGATGATTTTTCTAAAGGAGTAATTATTTAAAAACCATTTTTTTTCATTAGGTTTGCATAAAATTTTTAATTATACTTTCACATATAAATGGGGCTTTTTAATTGGTTTACGCAAGAAGTTGCAATAGACTTGGGTACAGCTAACACCCTAATCATTCACAATGATAAAGTAGTAGTTGATGAACCTTCGATTGTTGCCTTCGACCGCACGACAAACAAAGTGATTGCGATTGGTCGTCAGGCTATGCAGATGGAGGGGAAAACTCACGATAATATAAAAACAGTGAGACCATTACGTGATGGTGTTATAGCAGATTTTACGGCTGCTGAGCACTTGATTCGTGGGATGGTTAAACTAGTAAACAATGGAAAGAGTTGGTTCTTCCCATCCTTACGCATGGTAGTTTGTATACCTTCCGGTATTACAGAAGTTGAGAAACGCGCTGTTCGTGACTCTGCTGAGATTGCAGGGGCAAAAGAGGTTTACTTGATCCACGAACCTATGGCTGCTGCTGTTGGTATCGGGATTGATGTTGAAGAGCCGGTAGGAAACATGATCATCGATATTGGTGGTGGTACTACAGAAATTGCAGTTATTGCTTTATCGGGTATCGTATGCGATCAATCTATCCGTGTTGCCGGAGACAACTTCGACTCTGATATCGTTCAATACATTCGTCGTCAGCATAACATCATGATTGGAGACCGCACAGCGGAAAAAATCAAAATTGAAGTTGGTGCTGCCCTTCCTGAACTTACTGACCCACCTGAGGATTTCGCTGTTCAAGGTCGTGACCTGATGACCGGTATTCCTAAACAGATCACTGTTTCATATACTGAGATTGCACACTGTTTAGATAAATCAATCTCTAAGATTGAAGAAGCTATCCTTAAAGCATTAGAGATTACTCCTCCGGAACTATCCGCAGATATTTACCAAACCGGTATCTACTTAACGGGTGGTGGTGCTTTATTAAGAGGATTAGACAAGCGTATTCAAGCAAAAACTAAGTTACCAGTACACGTTGCAGAAGATCCACTTCGTGCCGTAGTAAGAGGTACAGGTATTGCGTTGAAAAATATAGGACGCTTCAAGTTCTTAATGCAGTAATAATAAACTGAGATATATTTATTCGTTGCGCGATATAATGTTCTTGTTAAACGTTATATCGCGTAGCTATTAAAAGACAACAAGAATGAAAAACCTTTGGCTTTTCTTGGTTAGATACAATGCCTTCTTCTGGTTTGTACTCTTCTTTACTGTTGCTTTAATCTTGGTTGTTCAAAATAATCGCTATCAACGTTCGTCTTTTGTAAACTCTTCGAATGTCGTTGTGGGCTCTTTCTACGACAAGTTAAACTCCTGGAAGAGCTATTTGGCTTTGGATGAAGCGAACAAGAATTTAGCACAGGAGAACGCATTATTACGTCAGCAACTACAGAACTACATCTTAAAGGACACTGTCGATTCCATTTCATTACAAGATTCTATTGAAGAAAACCGTTATCAATTTGTAATGGGTGAAGTCGTGAACAACAGTATCCATCAAAAGAGTAATTTCATTACGATCAATAAGGGAGCACTCGATGGTGTTCAGAAAGGCCTGGGTGTTATTACATCGAACGGTGTGGTTGGTATTGTATTGAATGTATCACCACATTTTAGCACTATACAATCCCTATTGCATCCAGACACGCGTATTTCAGTGACATTAGACACGACCAATGTGTTTGGTGCCTTAGTGTGGGGAAATAATGTAGATCCAAAGTATGCGATGGTAAAGGATATCCCGAACCACGTAAAAGTTCAAAAGGGACAAAAGATCTATACATCAGGTTTCTCTTTATTCCCTAAAGGGATTGAGATTGGCACGGTCGAGGAGACCGGTATACAATCTGGTGAAAGCTTTTTAGATGTGCGTATTAAATTAAGAACGAACTTCAGCAATCTCAACCATGTTTATGTGGTGAAGGATCTGCTGGAAAATGAAAAGAATCAGTTAGAGGAGCTGACGGAAGACAACAATGGGTAAAGTTTTTATATTCAATATCGTTCGTTTCATTGTATTGATTGCAATGCAGGTTGTTCTGTTCAAGAACATTGGATATTATAATCTTGCAACGCCATTTCCGTATATTCTTATTATCTTTTTGTTACCAATCGGTACTCCTAATTTTATCTTATATCTGATTGCATTTCTGACCGGATTAACGGTCGATGCCTTTTATGACTCCATAGGGGTGCATGCGGCGGCTTCAGTTGCTTTAGTGTGGTTCAGAACATTCTTCTTTAACATTACCCTAGATGTCGATGTTCAGGGCTCTTTTGAAACCCCATCGTTGGGCATAATGGGAAATAAGTGGTTTTTTTCTTATATTTCCATAGGTACTTTAATTCATCACATCGTATTGTTGCACGTGGAATATTTCAGTTTTAACAACTACCTGAGTACTTTATTCAGCATTTTGTTAAGTTCTGTATTCACCATTTTGCTGATCATCCTGATGAGTTTATTGTTCTACAAAAGGAAATCGCGCTTATTAGGTAATTAACATTTGTTACGGTCATTTCATTCATGAATAATAGTTTCTTTAACCGTAAATTCGTCATTCAAGGAATCTTCATAACCATTGCATTGGTTATAGTCGCAAGGCTCTTCTATCTGCAAATTATCGACGACCGGTATCTGCTATCGGCTAACAATAACGTGATGCGGAAGGTCATTGTATACCCTGCTCGTGGTGTTATTTTAGATCGCGACGGACAGGTCCTTGTTCAAAACGAGCCGGTATATGATATCATGGTGACTCCGAGAGAGGTCAAAGATATCGACACCCTCTTGCTTTGCAACCTTTTAAATATCGACACGGCCGATTTCAATACACGCATGAAGAAAGCAAAGGCGCATTCGCCCTATCGCGCTTCGCAGTTTATGAAACAGGTCAGCTCGATAACCTTCGCGAAGTTCCAAGAACATCTATATAAGTTCAGAGGATTCTATTACCAAAACCGTACGGTTAGAAGCTATCCAGACAGTATCGCTGCGCAGTTCCTCGGGTACATCCAAGAGGTCAACGAGCGTGACATCGAAAAATCAGATGGCTTTTACCGCCCTGGAGACTATATCGGTGCTTCCGGTGTAGAAAGAGCCTACGAGGATCTTTTGCGTGGCAAACGCGGCGTAAAGAACCAAATGGTCGATGCGTTGAACAGACCGAAGGGAAGTTTTATGGAAGGTAAATACGATACGGTTGCTGTTACAGGCGACGGGTTAGTATCATCCTTAGATAAAGACCTGCAAGTATTAGCAGAGAAAATGATGAAGAACAAGCTGGGATCAGTCGTTGCTATTGAGCCTTCAACGGGCGAAATCTTGACCTTCGTCAGTAGTCCTTCCTACAACCCGAACATGATGGTCGGTCGCGACTTGGGCAATAACTATATGAAGTTGCTCAACGACGAGACGAAGCCTATGTTTATACGTCCGATACAGGCCTCCTACCCTCCAGGCTCTGTCTTTAAAGTTGTCGCCGCACTGACCGGACAACAGGCAGGTGTCATCAACGAGCAGTCGGTTTTTTATTGTCCTGGTGGTTATCGCTATGGGGGTGGTCGCGCGATAATGCGCTGTACCCACGTCGATGGTGCTACAGGATTGGTGAAATCCATCAAAATGTCCTGTAACACATACTACGGTTATGTTTATGCAAAGATGATTGATTCCAGAGGGATGAGTGGGCCGAAAGCATATGATCTTTGGCGTGATGCGCTGGGTAAGTTTGGTCTAGGTCATCGCTTAGGGATTGACCTCCCAGGAGAAAAACCCGGACTGGTACCTACTTCAGATTTTTATACAAAGCGCTATGGCAACGGGTCTTGGCGTTCAGGATATAACATCTCCCTGTCCATTGGACAAGGTGAGCTTGGTATTACGCCTTTGCAAATGGCGAATATTATGGCAATTGTTGCCAACCGTGGATTCTATTACCGTCCGCACTTGATTAAAGGAATCGGTGAGAAAAAGATCATCAAAGAAGAGTTTACTGAAAAGATATTTGCAGGTGTTGATGCTAAGTATTACGAACCGGTGATCGAAGGTATGAGCCAGGCAGTCAATCAGGGCGGTACAGGTGCAGCCTCACGTATTCCGGGGATAGAGATGTGCGGAAAGACAGGAACAGTACAGAACCCGCACGGTGAAAACCATGCTGTATTCTTTGCATTTGCCCCTCGTCATAATCCGAAGATTGCTATCGCTGTCTTCGTGGAAAATGCAGGTTATGGTGGTACTTGGGCGGCTCCGATCGCATCGATGCTCGTTGAGAAATACTTAAAAGACACCATCACCCTACCGAAGTATATCCAAGATCGCGTTTATAATGCTAATCTTCTTCCGAAGCCAAAGAAACCGAAGGAAACGGAAGTGAAAAAAGACAGCACGAAAAACCCGAAGGATAGCACAAAAAATAAAACGACAGCACCCTTAAAATCTGCAGCACGAGATCCGAAAAAAGAACAGGGCGCAGTATTAGTACATCATAGCCAAGTGAGAAGAACACATGAATAGCCTTCAAGAAAAAAGCTTTTTCGGACGAATTGACTGGATAACCATTCTATTATGGTTCACCTTATGTCTTATTGGATGGTTTAATATTCATGCTGCGGTCTACGACCCTGAAAATCCTGGGCTTTTCAACCTGGCAACGAACTACGGCAAGCAGTCCATTTATATCTTCACGGCATTGATTATCGGGATCTGTATTCTTATTATCGATTCCCGCTTCTTTATGTCCTCTGCACCGATAATCTATTTTATTGTTGTATTGCTCTTAATTGCTGTATTGGTAGTTGGAAGAAATGTCGGAGGTAATCAGGCTTGGATTCCATTGGGAAGCTTCCGTCTTCAGCCCTCGGAGTTTGGAAAACTCGCCACCTGTTTAACGCTGGCCTATTATCTCAGCAATCAGACTAATAAAAACCCAAATTTAAAAACCCTATTCGTTGGGGCATGTATTGTCTTATTTCCCGTGGCTTTAGTTATGCTACAGCCCGATACCGGTTCTGCATTGGCATTCTTCTCGCTAACCTTTGTATTCTATCGTGAGGGTTATTTGAGCACGGGATTCTTGATTATTGGCGGTTTAGCGATCTTCTTGTTCGTGATGGCGCTGTTGATCAACCAATGGATCATCATTGGATGCATTGCTTTAATCTGTGGTTTCTTTGCCTTTACCATGCGGAAAAAGCGCAAGAATGTCATCAACATGGCCATCCTATTTGCAGCTTCATCGGTCTACGTATTATGTGTTGACTTCGCCTACGAGAAAATCTTACAGCCTCACCAACGAAATCGTATCGATATCGTCTTAGGAAAAATCGACGATCCAAGAGGTCAGGGTTATAACTTAAATCAATCGAAAATAGCAATTGGATCCGGACAGTTATTCGGAAAAGGATACCTTCAAGGCACTCAAACAAAATACAACTTCGTACCGGAACAAAGTACCGACTTTATTTTCTGTACCATAGGTGAGGAATGGGGTTTCGTCGGGTCCGTCGTATTGATAGCCATCTATCTGACCTTGCTGTTGCGCATTGTAAATATCGCCGAACGACAGCGAACGGCCTTCGCCAGGATCTACGCCTATGGCGTGGCCTCCATCCTATTCTTCCACTTCTTTATCAATATAGGCATGACCATAGGGATAGTACCGGTGATCGGGATTCCATTGCCTTTCATCAGCTATGGAGGTTCCTCGTTATGGTCATTTACAATCTTATTGTTTATTCTATTGCGATTCGATTCCTCAAGAAAAGGAACCGTCGGTATCTAAATACGATCTAGTACCATCTTAATTGCTTTGTCGATAATCTCCTGCGGATTTTCACAGAAAGCCTCTTGAACCCGACTCGCCAAAATGGCATTGATCGAAATCGCATGATGCCCGAGCATATTGCTCAGCGCATAGATTCCCGCTGTTTCCATCTCCAGATTGGTGATCTTTCTCTGGCCCACAGCAAACTGATTCGCGTGCTTAATTAATTGTGGGTAGGAATTGTTTGTTCTTAAAGAACGGCCCTGAGGGCCATAGAAGCCCGGCGCCGTCATCGTGACACCCTTAGGCATATCAAATGCGAATTTCGCTAAGAGCTTCTCCGAAGCATGTCCTATGTAAGGCTTAAACGTGAGGTCTTCGAAACTAGCAATAACCGCCTTTTGAATCTCCGTTTCAGTTTCGGTATAGGGCTTCTTATAATACTGCATCAGGGTGTCAAAACCAATGGCATATTCACTGGCCAAAACTGTTCCAATGGCGATATTTCCTTGAATGGAACCAGAAGTCCCTATCCGGATAATATCTAAGGACTTGATCTCCTCCTTCAGCGTCTTGGTTTCAAAATCAATATTAACCAAAGCATCCAGTTCATTTAAAACGATATCGATATTATCTGTACCAATCCCTGTCGAGATTACCGTAATTCGCTTATCGCCAATAAAGCCTGTATGCGTAATGAATTCACGCTTACCTTTTCTAACTTCAATATTATCGAAATACTTAGATACTTCTGCAACACGATCAGGATCTCCGACGAAGATAACCGTGTCTGCAATGTCCTCAGGTTTTAAATTAAGATGGTAGATGCTCCCATCCGCATTGATAATCAGTTCAGAATCGTTAATCATATGGTCCGTAAATAGTCTACTTCAATCCCCTCGATGGTCTCGAATTTTCCGACCACCTCGTTTACCTGTAATTTACGCATTTCTACATGAATTGTACAGGATGTATCAAAGTTTTGACTAAGTACTTTTAGGTCATATTCCTTCACGATTTTCATCACATCGTTCATCTGCAGATAATCAAAATGAACGGCATAGACGTCGTTTACTGTTCGCTCCACAACTTCTGCAACGTCGATTGCTTCCTGTGTCGCTGTTTTATAGGCATTGATTAAGCCCGGCACGCCTAAAAGCGTACCTCCGAAATAACGCACCACCACGACCAATACATTCGTGATATCTTGGGAGAGCAACACATTTAATATCGGGCGTCCCGCCGTACCGGAAGGTTCGCCATCATCATTGACACGGAAGATACTGCGATCGGGCGTAAGGCGATATGCCCAGCAATGATGTCGAGCTTTGGGATGCTCGGCTTTCAATTGCGCAATAATCTCTTTTAATTTATTCTCATCCCGGAAAGGATAAGCGTAGGCGATAAATTTACTTCCTTTATCTCTAAAAATTCCATCTGCAGGTTCCGCAATGGTTCTATAGGTATCGTCGAATAAACTCACAGCAATGCTATTAATAATACGGATATGATCGCCAAAAGTACCCCAATTTTATTGTAATTGCTAAGTTTTTCTCGAAACAGCAGGACTCCAACGAGTGCTCCAACCGAGATTACACCGATATTCATCGCTGTAAAAACTAGAGACGGATTCTCCGGCAATGCCTTATGGGCCTTCATATAAAAGACGATGTTTCCAAAATTAAACAAACCCAGGACTGCACCATAGGCAACAGAACGAGCATCGAAAGGTTGTTTCTTTATAAATAAGAGATAACCCAAGAATAACAGGGCAAACGCCAATGCCAATACAAACACGATCCATAAGGACGACATGTAGGTAATGCCTGCTAATAAGGCAATCTGTTTGAAAAGAATATCGATAATGCCCATCCCTACGAAGACCATTAATGGAAATATCCAATAATTCCGCTCATTGCCCGTGTTCTGCTTATTCCACCCGATGGAGAATACGATGGCAAGCAAACCTACCCCGATCCCGATCAGGTTTTTGGGAACTATCTTCTCACCCATAAACAGAAAAGCCGCCAGCAAGGGAATAAAAAGGGAAAGCCTTTGAGCAACCTCTGTTTTCACAATCCCACCGAATCGAATAGACATCGCGATACAAATAAAGATAGTAGGCAACAGCAAGCCAAGGGGTATATAAAGGTGCCATGGAAGCGAACTGTTCCAACCAATAAGCTCCGGTTTTAAAACGAAATAGGTCATCAACAGCGCGACCGGATAATTCCATACCAACAACTGAAGATAATTTATCCCCTTTTCGCGTGCAATCTTAATGATAACTGCAACAGTTACCGAACAAAAGACAGATATTAAAACATACAACATATGGACAAGACTCTATTGTAAAATCAGACCAATTTATGGCCGAACAAAGATATCTAAATCAATTTGCTAGACACGATTAAGAGACGAATATTTCAAAAACTAGATGTTTCAATATGAAATCAAGCGTTTTTTGGACAAAAATTTCAATAAAATACTGCATATTTCTAAACTAAAAAACACTCATTTTTACACGTTTTATTAGCCAAAAAATTGAACGATTTTTCACACCTTAAAAATAGTAAGCAATTTTTATATCTATCTAATTATAAATAATTTATATATTCTACACCAGTTAAAACAACCATATTTTCTATATTTTTGGTGTCAAAACAACGTGTTTTTTATGCAATTTAACCACATTTTTAAGGCATAAAAACACGAATTATTTAGTGTATAAAACCAATTATTTCACATTTTTTTTTTAAAAATATTTTGCACTTATCAATATTACCTCTATATTTGAGCCATAACATTAAGGGAATGAACACAAAGAATACATATACTTATTTCTGGCACTTTTATTTTAGCGATAAGAGCAGGGACTAGTATGTAGTATATGGAAAGATATATTTAGAGGTCCCAAAGTAATTTGGGACCTCTTTTTTTTGATTTAATACCGAATAAAAAACAACATGAGTGAAAAGATAAAGATTGCTATCCAAGGAGTTAAAGCCTCCTTCCACGAAGAAGCTGCCTACAAATATTTCGGCAGGGATATCGAAACTTTAGAATGTGAATCTTTCAAAAAGACTTGCGAACTGCTAAAACAAGGCAAAGCTGACTACGTGGTCATGGCAATCGAAAACTCAATTGCGGGAAGCATTCTTCCAAACTACAACCTCCTTCGCGACTACAGATTTCATATCATCGGCGAAGTGCATTTAAACATTCAGCAGCACTTATTAGCATTGCCGGGCACCAAATTAAGCGATATCAAATTCGTCGAGTCCCACCCTATTGCTATCCGCCAATGTGACGAGTTCCTAAGTGAGCACCCAGACTGGACCATCAAAGAAGGAATGGATACGGCGGCATGTGCGAAAAAGATCGTTGAAGAGAAATTAACGAATAACGCGGCGATTGCTAGCGAAGCTGCAGCCAAAGTATACGGACTGGAAATCATCGAGAAACGAATAGAAACCAACAAGAAAAATTCAACACGCTTTCTCATTCTTTCCAATGAGGTGCAGGAGATCAAAAATGCGAACAAAGCATCGCTATCCTTCCAAACCTCGCACGCTATCGGTGCATTAGCGGCTGTATTGCAATGCTTCGCAGAGCAAAATGTCAACCTTAGCAAAATCCAATCGATGCCTGTTGTAGGTCGTCGCAACGAATACGACTTCTATGTAGACGTAGAATGGAAAAAACAAGCAGACTATGATGCTGCGATCCGTAAAGTATTGAAACACACGGTCAACTTCAGCATCATGGGCGAATACCTGAAAAACGAAAAAATCTAAATCTAATTAAATAAGTAACAACACAAACGCAAATAAGATGAAACACTCATTAGACATTCTTCCTTTGAATTCATGGATTGAAATTGGAGACAAACCTTTAATCATCGCAGGACCTTGTAGCGCAGAAACGGAAGAACAATTAGTTTCTACTGCTCATTTATTAGCCAACACGGGCAAAGTCAATGTACTTCGTGCAGGTATTTGGAAACCTCGTACTCGTCCAGGCGAATTCGAAGGTATCGGCAGTATCGGTTTGGAGTGGATGAAACGTGCGAAAGAAGAAACCGGCTTATTAACGGCAACGGAAGTAGCAACGGCAAAACATGTGGAAGAAGCACTTGCTGCTGGTATCGACATCGTTTGGGTTGGTGCGCGTTCAACGGCAAACCCGTTCACGGTTCAAGAAATTGCTGATGCATTGCAGGGCGTAGATGTTCCGGTATTAGTTAAAAACCCGGTAAACCCTGACCTTTCTTTATGGATCGGTGCTTTAGAGCGTATTAACCGCGCAGGTATTAAAAAATTAGCGGCTATCCACCGTGGGTTCTCATCTTATGAAAAAACGGCGTTCCGTAATGAGCCAATGTGGGATCTTGCTATTCAATTAAAAACTATCGCTCCTGATCTTCCGATCATCAACGACCCTAGCCATATCTGTGGTAACCGTGAGCTTATCCCTTACGTAACACAAAAAGCAATGGATATGGATATGCAAGGTTTGATCATCGAGTCGCATATTGACCCATCGGTGGCATGGACAGACGCGAAACAACAAGTAACGCCTGCAGCTTTGTCGGATTTATTAGATTCTATTTCCGTGCGTAAGCCTGAGTCTGACAACCCTGCTTTCGAAGATAAATTATCAGAACTACGTGGTCAAATCGATAAACTTGACGACCAAATCATCAAACAAATCGGCGATAGAATGAAGATTGCCGAGAAAATTGGTGAGTTCAAAAGAGATAATAATGTAACCATCCTTCAGGTTAGTCGTTGGGATGAAATCGTTCAAAAACGCGTTTCTCTGGCAAAAGCATTAAACTTAGGCGAAGAATTTACAGTGAAATTCTTAGAGTTGTTGCACAATGAGTCAATCCGCAAACAAAACGAAATCATGAACGCTAAATCTGTTGCGGAGGCATAATGACAACAGAGAAATTGATATTATCACATCAATCAAAAACTATTAGAGGCACGGTTCAACTTACTGGCTCCAAGTCAGAGAGCAACCGTGCTCTTATTATCCGCGCTTTGAGCGAGGGTATCGTCAAAGTTGAAAACCTCTCCGAAGCCGCTGATACCGTTACTTTGGAAGCAGCGCTGGAAATCGCAACGACAGGAACTGAAGAGTTTAAGACCATTGACATCGGACCGGCAGGTACCGCCATGCGCTTCTTAACATCCTACTTAAACCTAGTAAAAGGCAACTTTATACTAACGGGAACCGAGCGCATGCAGCAGCGTCCGATCGGCATCCTTGTCGATGCTTTGAAAACCATCGGTGCTGATATACATTACGAGAAGAAAGCGGGCTATCCACCTCTGAAAATCGAAGGGGGTATGTTCCAAAACAAAGAGCAGGTCGCTATACAAGGAAATATATCGAGCCAATACATCTCTTCGCTCCTATTGATTGCTTCCTCCTTGAAGAAAGGTTTGAGAATCAATATCGAAGGTGAACTGACATCGAGACCCTATGTGACGATGACGCTCGAAATGCTGAAAGAAGCCGGAATACAATACGATTTTCAGGAACAAAGCATTGCGATCGAGAAGCAGGATTTCAAACCCGCTACCATTTATGTGGAACCGGACTGGAGTGCCGCATCCTATTGGTATGCCATGGTCGCTTTGGCACAGGAAGCTCATATTGTGCTCCCGGGATTGAAACAGCATAGCTTGCAAGGGGACTTTGCCATCACCGACATCATGACGCACTTTGGTGTGACTTCGACCTTTGAGAAAGACGGCTTGCATTTACGTAAATCAGGTCTGATTTCTAAAAAATCTTTATTCGATTTCAAAGAATGCCCTGATCTCGCACAAACGGTAGTGGTTGTTGCCGCTGCATTGCGGAAAGACACCTCGTTCACGGGCCTTGAAACTTTAAAAATCAAAGAAACGGACCGCATCCTGGCTTTACAGCAAGAGATCGGCAAGTTCGGTGCAGAATTAATTGCTGACGGTGAGGTTTATCACCTCAAGACGGACAAGGTATTCGAGCCGGAACAAATCAGTATCGCAACGTATGAAGATCATCGCATGGCTATGGCCTTCGCACCGCTTGCATTAGTTTTCGATCAAATAACTATTGAAGAACCGGAAGTGGTGGAGAAATCATACCCTTCGTTCTGGAAACACCTTGCTGAGCAGGGTTTTAAAATCGTGAAATAAGGCATATTATTCCACGATTTACACCTTTTTATTACGTTCAATTTTTTATATTTACGAGCATTTACAAATTATGGCAGGAAACACTTTCGGGGATATTTTCAAGATCAGCACTTTCGGCGAATCACATGGTGCAGCAATCGGCGTTATACTAGATGGCTGTCCGCCTTTGGTCGAAATTGATGAAGAATTTATTCAATCTGAACTCGACAAACGCCGACCAGGACAATCGAAAATTACGACCCAACGCAAGGAAAGTGATACTGCACAGATTCTATCTGGCGTATTTGAAGGCAAATCTACAGGCACGCCAATAGCCATTGTTATTCCTAACGAGGACCAACGATCGAAGGACTATTCGCATATCCAAGACAAGTTCCGCCCCTCTCACGCAGACTATACTTACCAAACGAAGTATGGCATACGTGATTATCGCGGCGGTGGCCGCTCCTCGGCAAGAGAAACCGCAGCACGCGTTGCTGCTGGCGCTATTGCCAAGCTTTTCCTAAAACAACGTGGCATTGAAATATTTGCGCACGTTTCTGGCGTGGGAAAGCTCGAAGCACCGAATTTGGACAGCTCGGATTTGACACAACTCTTAGAACTTCGCGAAAGCAATATCGTGCGTTGTGCAGACCCAGCTACAGCGGCTGAAATGACGGAATTTATCGATCAAGTACGCAAGAATGGCGACACTGTAGGGGGTAGAATCAATACCATCATCCGCAATGTCCCAGTAGGTCTTGGCGAACCGGTTTTCGATAAGTTGCACGCCGATTTAGCCAAAGCCATGATGAGCATCAATGCGGTACACGGATTCGAATACGGCTCGGGCTTCGACGGATCGCAAATGCTAGGATCGGAACACAACGATATATTTGTAAATCAGGATTCGAAAATTAAAACATTAACCAATTTTTCAGGAGGCATTCAAGGCGGTATTTCCAATGGTATGGATATCACCTTCAAAACAGCTTTCAAACCTGTTGCAACCATCATGAGAGATCAAGCAACGATCAATGAGCAAGGCGACGACACAACAATATCTGGCAAAGGTCGTCACGACCCATGTGTTGTTCCGCGTGCGGTAATCATTGTCGAATCTATGGCTGCATTGGTAATCGCTGACCACCTCTTAAAATATGAAGCTTATCATAATGCCAAGTAACGAACTTATCCTTTCTTGCGATATTGGCGGAACACACATTACCTCCGCCATTGTCGACAGTAGTAACTGGACAATCTTAGAAGAAACTATCACCCGCTCGCATGTAAATTCGAAAGCAGATGCTAAATCGATTTTACAAGAATGGACGAACAACATGAAGGCCTGTTTATCCAAAATCGACAACCCTGTTCAGGCCATCGGTATTGCTGCTCCCGGCCCATTCGATTATGAAAACGGCATCCCCTTGATGAAAGGACAATCCAAATACGACGAGCTTTATCAGATGCCGGTAACAGAACCCATCAAAGAATTTATCGGAAACGAAAACCTCGATATATTATATATCAACGATGCCGCTGCTTTCTTGCAAGGCGAAGTATATGGTTGTGGTTTAGAAAATGAAGATTGCATCTTAGGAATCACCTTAGGAACAGGATTAGGATCCGCCGTATGGAATAACGGCGAAAAAGCCTTTGATGCCGACCTATGGAACAGCCCCTACCAAGACGACATCTTTGAAGAATACTTAGTAACACGCTGGTTTAATAAGCGATTCAAAGAACTGACCGGGCTTGAAGAGTCAGGTCTTCGTGAGATTCTGGAGAAGCATGCAGAGCGTGCTGAAACCAAACAACTGCTAGCAGAATATCGCGACCAGCTGCTCGACTTCCTTTTATTCTTCAGCAAGAAATACAATTGCCATCAATTTATTATTGGCGGAAACATCAGTAAGGCATGGGACAAAATATTTCCGGATAAGCGCCTATTGAGCCATTATAAAATCGAAATAGGCAAATTCCAAGAACAGGCAGCCATTATCGGAGCTGCGAGCCTATTCAATAACTAAAATCCTTTTCAGAAGAAATTAAAATAAACGAGCTGCATGGAAACCATCATCTGCAGCTCGCTTTGTTATGCGATAGGAAGAGCTCCGGACTCAAAGCAGAGACAGCCTTTCTTTAAACTTATCAAACCCAATGCATAGCCCTTTCCAAGCGGCTCTGAATTGGGTTTACATTGGGTTTGAAAGGGCTTTACAATGGGTTTGACTAAAAGAAAGGTTGATTTTGTCTTCTATCTGGTCTGAACCAAGAAAGGAAGCATTTAAGATTTATCAGGATCTGTTCTAACGAATAGACACTTACCACTTCCTACTATGAAGATGAGTAAGATCCGGCCGCTCTTTAAATCCTTCCTTTCCCGGTTCGAGACAAACTCTCCCTTTCTTTTCTGGTTTGAAACGAAACGAGACAATTTCTAACAAAAAAAGCTGTCTTTTCAGACAGCTTCTCATTTTTACAATTTATTTATTTTATGAAAATAATGGCGGGTACTCGTTTGGCCGGCTTTCCGTCATAATCTTGTAGGCAGCTTCTACGACATCGTCAACCGCTGGTTTGGTGAAATAATCACCGTCTGAACCATATGGAGGGCGATGTGCTTTTGCTGTTAAAGTTCTAGGTTGGCTATCTAAGAGATAGTATCCACCCTGAACTTCCAGAATCTCGTGTAATATATAAGATGATGCACCTCCAGGGAAGTCTTCATCTACGATGAGCAATCTATTTGTTTTTTCTAAGGATGCTTTGCAGAGATGATCCTGATCGAATGGCGCTAAACACTGCGCATCGACGATCTCGATGGATATACCCAGTTTCTCTAGTTCCAACGCTGCTTCCTGCACGATACGCAAGGTTGAGCCATAAGATACCACCGTAATGTCCGACCCCTCGCGGAGCAGCTCTGCTTTTCCAATTGGAACGGTAAATTCACCTACGTTATGCGGCATCTTTTCTTTCAAACGGTAGCCGTTCAAGCATTCTACAACCAAAGCAGGTTCATCCGCATTCAATAGCGTATTGTACATTCCGGCCGCTTGGGTCATATTTCTAGGCACACAGATGTGCATGCCTCGAAGTCCTCCCAAAAGCACCGACATCGGTGATCCGGAGTGCCAAATACCTTCCAAACGGTGACCACGCGTGCGCACGATCAAAGGCGCTCTTTGACGACCCTTTGTTCTATAGCTTAGACTGGCAAGATCATCGCTCAATACCGGCATCGCGTAGATCAGATAATCTAGATACTGTATCTCAGCAATCGGGCGGAACCCACGTATGGCAAGACCTAAGCCTTTACCAATGATTGCAGACTCGCGTATCCCTGTATCGAAAATCCGCTGCGATCCAAACTCATCCTGCAGCCCGGCAAAACCTTGATTGACATCGCCGATTTTACCAACGTCTTCTCCAAAAGCAATTAATCGGGCATCGCGTTCGAAGTTTGCTCTAAAGCAAGCGTTCAGTACTTCACGACCATCTACAATCGGCGACTTATCGTCGATCTCGGCGTCGATCTTCTGAACCTTCAGTGGCGAGTATTTGGTATCAGTAAATAACTTATCGTTGAAGCGGCTGTGATTTACTCGCTGCTTCTCTTGGTACCAGGTTAATAATTCGGCTTTCCCTTCGAGCTCAATGCCTCTCAGATCGCGAATAACGCGTCGGATATTGACATATACCTCTTTTAAGGATAAGTCCGATATAGACAACAAGGTCTTTAAAGGCAATTCGACCGCATGGTGATTTAGCTTTTCTAATAGGGCGATGCCTTCATCTAAATCTACCTGTAAAGTTTTTCGGTAATCAGACCAAGCCCTCTTTTGTTCCTGACGAACAAAATCTTTCATTTCCGACTCGATTTCCTTTAACTCTTCGTCGCTCGCTAGGCCGGATTCGAGCAACCAGTCGCGCATGCGCTGATTACAATCGAACTCGGTTTCCCAGTTCAATCGATCTTGATCTTTATATCGTTCGTGCGAGCCCGAGGTTGAATGTCCTTGTGGCTGCGTAATATCTGTTACATGAACTATGCAGGGTTGATGCTGCGTTCGTGCAAATTCTGCTGCTTTCTCATAAACTTCACAAAGTCCGGCATAATCCCAGCCTTTGACACGGAAGATTTCATAGCCTGCCCCTGCTTCATCACGCTGGAATCCGCGAAGGACCGATGAAATATCGCCTTTGGTGGTCTGCACCTCATTTGGAACGGAAATACCATAGCCATCATCCCAAATGGAGATAACAACAGGAATCTGTTTTACGCCTGCGGCATTAACGGTTTCCCAGAACACCCCTTCGGAGGTCGCTGCATTACCGATTGTACAAAAGACGACTTCTTCCCCATCTTTGGAGAATTTCGCCTTGTGCGAAAGATTTGGATTGTCCTTATAAAGTTTGGATGCAAGGCCTAGCCCAAGAATACGCGCCATCTGCCCTCCTGTAGTGGAGATATCCGAGACCGTATTATATTGTTGGGTTTGATCAATCCATTCGCCGTCATCATCCACTAAGGACATTGCGAAATGGGCAACCATTTGGCGGCCTGCAGAGGATGTATCGGCTTCAATAGTAGGATTTGCATACAGTTGAGAAAAGAAATGGTAGACAGTGCTTATGTTTAAAGCAAATGCCAATGTTTGATCTCTGTAATATCCGGAACGCCAGTCTCCAGGTTTGAACACCTTAGCTAAAGCGATTTGCGCGAGTTCTTTTCCATCACCAAAAATACCAAATTTAGCCTTACCAGTAAGGACTTCTTTCCTTCCAAGTAGACTAACAAAACGGCTTTGTACAGCTAGTTTATAATCGGCAATCAGCAATTCGCGGAACTCTTCGTAGCTCATTTTAGCTGAGTTATACTGCACTGGTCGTGTCGTATTTGTTTCTGACATCTATGCGTTTGTTTTTTAACAAAAGTAAGCAATTTAACCCGTTTATCTTACCCTATTTCCGGGAAAACAGAGGAAAGTTGACTTGTTGGTCGTTCTTTTATCCAATAATCACTACTTTTAGCCGTATTTTAATTTTATATGAGCACGATACATTTTTTTGATGCTAACGGAGGCGCAGGAAATTTAGGCGATTTGGAAAAAACAATCGTCTTAAATAAATTAATGGAAATAGAATTAGCGGAAAGAGATTCAAAATGGATTGCAGATTTCCTTCGAGTGATTGACGAGGCTAACCTTAAGGTTGGCGATCCGGAAATCATGATGAGCAATGACGGCTTCCCTTATTTTAACCTGAGAACGATTGAAGAGGGAGAGAACTTCCAGGCCTTCGTGATCAAGCAAAAGCTACCGACAATTTTAGGTAATGGTTTCGGTGTATCCATCAATGCACATAAACCGAACCCGGACTGGATCTTCACCTATGGCGATTTATCCAATCTGCAAATCAATAATGAGTTTTATACAGACGAGCATCTCTTTTCTAAAAACACTGGAAATTTTGCATTAGGCAAAGACGAGCAAGTTTTGGTGGGACAGCCATCCGAAGCGATACTTCCAGCTTTTGTACGTCAGCAATTACGCGAATACTTACAATATAACGGTGTAAAAATGCCGAAGATTATGCTGATTGCCAGAAATTATGAAGACGAAGCGAACGTGACGCAAGACTTAGTAATCAACGTGACTCCGAAGAATTTTGCAAATGAAAAGGAATACGAACAAGCGATGAATAGCATCTCTTGGTTCCTACCAAGACACTATTCGATTGTCGGAATGGATGAAAATGCAATCCCTTCGGGATTTGAGTTATTATAAGAATAAATGATTTGCCGAGGATGGGGCACTCTTCCCATCTTGGCAGATCTAAGAAGACATATCTACCAAAAAAGATTGTTAATATTTAAGATCATATTTATTTAAGGATGTATTTATTTAATGTAAGGGTTTACGGGATTCTAGTCAATGAGCATGGTGAAGTTCTGATCAGTGACGAGCGAACGGAAAACGTTTCATTTACGAAGTTTCCGGGTGGCGGATTGGAGTATGGTGAAGGACTTTTGGATGCGTTGAAGAGAGAGTATATGGAAGAAACCGGCCTTGAAATCGAGGTGGTAAAACACATCTACACGACCGATTTTTGGGAAAAATCGAGTTTTAATGATAGTCAAATTATTTCCATTTATTATCAAGTACATCCTATTAATAAAGTTGAATTAAATATTAAGACAAAAATATTCGATTTTACCGAAAAAAGCGTAGAAGGAAAGCTACAATCTTTTAGATTGATGCCGGTCGAAAAACTGCGTCAAAATGACTTAACCTTTAAAACTGACCAAGTTGCGTGGGTTGAATTTTTAAAAACTCTTGACAAAATTCAATTATAATATAAATGTTGCAACTTTTATTTGATTTTATAATAAAAGGTTTTTACTTTTACATTAGGTCAGGGAGATAATTCCTGATCTACGTTTTGAAAACACCTAGTTCTATAGGGTTTTATTAATAGTTAGTGTGATTTTAAGGCGATACTCCCCGTATCGCCTTATTTATTATATCACAATATGCCCCATAAAAAAAGGCAGCTATAAGCCACCTTTTTAATGTCTATGTCGATACGCTCTTAAGTAAATATATAAGCCAACAAGATTACTAGCGCACCACCAATAATGATAATCCATTTATTCATATCCGTTCCATGCGCCCCTTCTTGACTTTTGTATTTATAATCTCTTTTAAACTTATCTAAATCCATATTATCCTCCTTCTTTATTATAAGATGCAATTCATATTAAAATTACATAAAATTATTCATGATGATAGGGTTCTCCACGCATAATCGTATGCGCCCTATACAATTGTTCTACGAAAAACAACCTCACCATCTGATGAGAGAAGGTCATCTTCGATAAGGATAGCTTGGCATTCGCCCGATCGTAAACCTGTTGATCAAAGCCGTAGGGCCCTCCAATCACCAACACGATATGCCCGACGCTCGCTAGCATTTGCTTCTCTAGAAAGCCGGAAAACTCGATGGAACTGTACATCTTCCCGCGCTCATCTAATAACATAACGTAATCTTGGTTGGAAATGTTTTTCAAGATAAGCTGTGCTTCCTTCTCCTTCTGCTGTGCCTCGCTCAGATTCTTCGCGTTTTTGATATCAGGAATTACTATTATCTGAAAGTTGCAATAATGCTTGAGGCGCTTGGTATAGATTTCTATTCCCTGCTCGATGTATTTATCATCTGTCTTTCCGATGCAAATCAGGCTTATCTTCATTCCGCAAAATTACACATTTACCGCGCTATGAGAACAGTCGATACAGAAAAGTTTCATATTGCTGTAGGAATAATAGCAGCAATAATAAAACCATAAGGCTGATGGAAACTTTTATATTTTTATTGAAACGATAATAAGGATGGAAGCTATCGAAGGCTTTGAGACCTGCCCCATTAAAAGAAAAACAGACAGTTTTAGAAATAAAAAAAGCCTCCGATCATTGACCAGAGGCTTTGAAAAACTAAAATAGAATATTATTTCTTAGCTACTAAAGTAATGTCAAAATTTACTTCTTTAGAGATTAAGTCGTCAGATTTACCTTCGTAACTTACTCCCCAGTCTCCTCTTGCGATGTTGAAGTTAGCCGTAGCTTTAACCGCAGCATCTGTAGCTTCAACAACTTTCGCATCGAAAGTGATGTTTTTGCTGATACCCTTGATCGTCAAGTTACCAGATACGATTAAATCAGCAGCAGATGCTCCAGGTTTAACTTCAGTAATAACAAAAGAAGCTTCAGGATGAGTTGCTACAGCGAAGAAATCATCAGCTTTTAAGTGGCCATCTAATTTCTCTTTGTATTCGCCTTCTAAATCAGTTGCACTGATTGTGTTCATATCTAAAACAAAGTTACCACCTGTAACTGTTCCATTTTCTACATTGATTGAGCCAGATTTAACATCAACAGTACCAGTATGTTTGCCAGATACTTTTGTACCAGTCCAAACTACTTTTGACGCTGCAGCATCTACTGTATAAGCTTCACCAACTACGGCGATTGAATCTGTAGTTGCTACAACTGAATCGGTTGTTTCTGCTTTCTTACCTTCTGGATTTCCAGCACATGACGCAAGAACTAAACCTGCGATCGCTGAAAGTAATGTGATTTTCTTCATTTTATTTGTTTAAACATTGAAATTTCACACAAAAATAATGTGTTGCTATATCTTTCCAAATAAACCACGGGAATTTAACAATATACAGACAATTAGTCTAGTGACCTAAAGGCTGTGCATCAATACGTCGGATGTCAGCTCCTAGCGCTTTCAAACGCTCTTCAATATGCTGATAACCACGCTCGATCTGCTCAATATTGTAGATAACCGACTTGCCTTGTGCTGATAAGGCAGCAATCAACAAGGAAACTCCCGCACGGATATCCGGCGATGTCATCTCAATACCACGCAAATGTTGCTGTTTGTTTAAACCAATGACAGTAGCTCTGTGTGGATCGCAAAGGATGATCTGAGCACCCATATCAATCAACTTATCAACGAAGAATAAACGGCTCTCGAACATCTTCTGATGAATCAACACATTTCCTTTTGCTTGGATAGCAGTAACCAATACGATGCTTAATAAGTCTGGCGTAAAACCAGGCCATGGTGCATCCGAAATGGTTAGGATAGAACCATCAATGAAGGTATCAATTTCATAGCTATCTTGCGCAGGAATAAAGATATCATCGCCACGCAATTCAAACTTGATACCCAAACGAGAAAATACGGTAGGGATAATTCCAAGCTCGTTAAAGCATACATTCTTAATTGTAATTTCCGATCCAGTCATTGCTGCCAACCCGATGAATGAACCAATTTCAATCATATCAGGTAGCATGCGATGTTCTGTACCGCCTAATTTCTCAACGCCTTCAATCGTTAATAAGTTAGAACCAATACCAGAAATCTTAGCTCCCATACGGTTCAACATCTTACATAACTGTTGCAAGTAAGGCTCGCAGGCAGCATTGTAAATAGTTGTTGTACCTTTCGCCAATACTGCAGCCATCACGATATTTGCAGTACCTGTCACAGAAGCTTCATCTAATAAAATATATGTTCCTTTTAATTCTGTGGCATCTACATTGAAGAAATGCTTTTCAGCGTCATAAACGAATTTCGCTCCTAACTTCTCAAAACCTAGAAAGTGAGTATCTAAACGACGGCGACCGATTTTGTCACCTCCTGGTTTAGGGATTGCTGCTTTACCAAAACGAGCTAACAAAGGCCCCACGATCATAATAGAACCGCGCAAGCTACCACCTTTACGTTTAAACTCTTCCGATTGGAAATAATCGATATTGATGTCACTAGCTTCGAACTCGTATGTATCCTCACTAACACGATTTACTTTTACGCCCAAGGCGATCAGCAAATCGATTAATTTATTTACATCCTTAATATCTGGAATATTACTGATGGTCATCTTTTCCGCTGTCAATAATACTGCAGAGATAATCTGAAGCGCTTCGTTTTTAGCGCCTTGAGGTACAATCTCACCTTTTAATGGCTTTCCACCACGGATTTCAAATGCGTTCATAGTATAGTCTTACAAAAACAAAAAAGCAATCGTCATTTATATTCTAACCATTGCTTTTCTCTGTTTATGAATGTTGTTTTATTTTTTACGTTTAATATTCTGCTTGTTGTTGTTATTGTTGTTGAAGGTTCTTCCGCCTTTATTATTGTTGTCATTGCGTTGGAAAGAGCCCTTTCCTTTGGAATGCGAACCTTGATTATTATTACTTCGATTATCACTTCCTGTCTTAACACGACTTCCCGGAGGCGGCGTTTTGAAATCTAATTTCGTCAACACAGTATCCGCAGGTAAAGCTAATTCGCCTTGCGATAAGGTTTTCAAGTCTTCAAGAATCTGATCATCCGACACAGAATCCTTATTCCATGTCAAATAAGCCATCTTCATGAAATTCGCAATACCGGTAGTCATTTTCACGCGCGCTTCCTCATTTGGAAGAGCCTTCGCTTTTTTGATCATTTCCTCAACCGTATGTCCGTAATGCTTAAAACGGATCGGATGATTAGGATACTGAAGCGCTTGTGGCTTGTGATGAATTTCTTCTTTCTTCGGAATTGGATATGGAGAGTCCACGTCGATCTTAAAGTCCGAAATAATATAAAGGTGATCCCAAAGTTTATGTTTAAAGTCAGAGACGTCGCGAAGATGTGGGTTTAGTACTCCCATCATGTCGATAACGACTTGTGCTAGGCGGTTTCTTTCTTCACGATCTGATAGGGTGCAGATATAATCCACCATATTTTGTACGTTTCTACCATATTCAGCTAGGATCAGCTTAGGTCTTGTACTGTTATAATCAAAAATCATATGTTATTTTGTTGACCCCTCAGCTGGAGTCTTTTTATTTTGAATGTAATATACGAATTATTCTAATATTCTAAGTTTCGCAAATTTAAGCAACAATTGCTTCTGTCCCAACTCCTTGAAGAAAATAGTTGCTTTTATGTCCGGTTTATTGCCTTCTAAATTGATGACTTTACCAAATCCGAAACGTTCATGTTCCACTTCCATTCCAACTTGCAACCCGGAGGTATCCGAAGGCGCAAAACCTGCTGTCGGCACGTGTGCTTTCGGCAAAATAGACGTTGTTTTCACCACCTTTGGCTTTGGCTTCGAGAACACATCACCCGATGATTCTTTACGCTGCCAAGTAACACGCTCCGAAGTAAAGTCGTCAGAACCTCCTCCAGAGTTCAATCTAGGTTTGAAATCCAGATCCAAACAAGCCGGATTCAACTCATCTAAGAAACGACTTGGTTCGCAATTGTTCAAGGTTCCCCAGCGATAGCGCGATGTCGCATAGGATAAGAATAACTTCTTTTCTGCACGCGTCACGGCCACATAAAACAAACGTCGTTCCTCTTCCAGTTCCGTACGCGAATTCAAGGAAAGCTGCGATGGGAAAAGGTTTTCTTCCAAACCGACGATAAATACCACGGGAAATTCTAACCCTTTAGACGAGTGAATCGTCATTAAGGAAACCGTATCCGCATTCGGATCCTTGTCATTATCATCATTGGTCAACAGCGCGATATCCTGCATAAAGATATCCAATCCCTTCTCCTCTAAATCTTCACGCTCGGAGAATTCCTTAATACCGTTCAAGAGCTCTTGAATATTCTCATAACGGCTTAACCCTTCAACAGATTTATCTTCATATAACTCTTTCAGGATCCCGGAATGTTGCGCAATATGCATCGCTGTATCAAATGCCGAGTTTGTTTTTGCTAAAGCCTGAAAGCTTTGGATCATCGTCCCGAAGTTTCCTACAGAACCAGCACTACGTCCATCCAAGAACATCTGCGCATTGGCTACCACATCCCATAGACGTATCTGTTGCTGATCCGCAACGACCATGATACGCTCAACCGTCGTATCCCCGATTCCTCTCCGCGGATAGTTGATCACACGCTTCAACGCCTCTTCATCGTTCGGGTTAAACGTCAAACGGAAATAAGCAATTAAATCTTTGATCTCTTTACGTTGGTAGAATGAAGTACCACCATATAACTTGTAAGGAATTCCTAATTTACGCAGAGCCTCCTCCAAGGAACGAGACTGCGCATTCGTGCGATATAAAATCGAGAAATCCTTATACTTTAACCCTTTCAGCGACTTTTCCTGCGATATGCCCTCAGCAACAATCTTTCCCTCCTCATTATCCGAAAAAGCACGGGTAACTTTTATCTTCTCGCCTTCCTCGTTATCCGAGAAGACGTTCTTTTCTAACTGATTCTTATTATTTGCGATAATACTGTTCGCAGCATTCACAATCATCTTCGTCGAGCGGTAATTCTGCTCCAACTTGAAAACTTTCACATCCGGATAATCCTTCTGAAAGTTCAAGATGTTCTGAATATTAGCACCCCGGAAAGCGTAGATACTTTGCGCATCATCCCCCACCACACAGATATTCTCGTTCACCGCCGCTAATCGTTTAACGATCAAGTACTGCGAGAAGTTGGTATCCTGATACTCATCCACCATCAAGTATCTGAACTGATGCTGATACTTATGCAGCACCTCTGGATACTTGTTCAACAGCACATTTGTTTTGAACAATAAATCGTCAAAGTCCATAGCTCCCGCACGGTAACAACGTTGTGCATAGGTCAAATAGATTTCACCCATCTGAGGTCTACCGTTTGAAATATCCTCCGCCTTGATCGCTTCGTTTTTGTTGTATTCCTGAGGCGAGATCAAGTTGTTCTTCGCCGATGAAATACGACCATACACATGGTTAACATTGTAGAGCTTATCGTCCAGATTCATCTCCTTAAGGATCGAACGTAACAGACTCTTCGTATCATCCGTATCGTAGATCGTAAAATTACGCGGATAACCAATCAGCTCCGCTTCCACCCGCAAAATACGAGCGAACACCGAGTGGAAAGTTCCCATCCAAATATTCTTCGCTTCCGACCCAACGACCTTCATGATACGCTCGCGCATCTCCTTGGCAGCCTTGTTGGTAAAGGTAAGTACCAATATATTAAAAGGGTCCACACCCTTTTGAATAAGGTGTGCAACTCGATATGTAATTACGCGTGTTTTCCCTGATCCGGCACCAGCAACAATCATCACTGGTCCTTCTGTTTGTTCTACGGCAGCCCGCTGCGAGGGATTTAATCCTGCTAAAAAATCCATTAGTTAAAAATCACCCTGATTATTAAGACTTTACACAAGATGAGGGTATATTCTTGTAAATTATTTGTAAATCTTTGTTTAATAAAGTGCGTTCGTCGCTTTTTAGTACTACAAATCTCTTAAAAAATTTACAATTATTTACATATATATTTTGATATGTCAAGATATGTTTTTAAGTTTGTGATATCATATAGTTTTTGATACACGTAGATATGTTTATATGGAGCTTGACATTGACAAATTAGTTCTATTACGATTACAAAAAATTCCTATCGGCGTATCGGTAAAAGTATCTGATATAGCGAAGCGAGATCCATCAGGATTTGCGCAAGCTGTAAAAAGGTTGATCAGAGCAGGATGGTGTGAATATGAATTCACCAACGACTACTCTGGGGTGAAGCGTTTGGATTTACCTGATTTCGCTAGGGATTACTTTCAAAAACTAAAAGATGAATACACTAAGAAATCAGGTGGACCCTCATCCAGTGATGAGAATATCTCACCAACTCCCGACATTCCCCGAACAGGCACTCCTTGACTTAGGGTTTAACTACGCTGGCAAAGACTGGGGGAACTACAATCAAATTTTTTGGGACATCGACTGCACTGTTGGTCAGGTCTACGTTGTCGACTTCAAAGAAGTATGGCTTTGTGTTGGCCACGGCTTGCGCCAACTCGAAAAAGTGCGCAACATCTCTCAGTTGGAACAATTAATCGCTCTACTATGATTGGATCACCACTTGGAAAGAGAAAGATGCTCCATGAGCACACCTCTGGCATGCAGAAAGGTCATGTCAAGCTTCGTGGTGGAGAGCGGGTGATAACATCCGCGATGGAAGTACCAGTACGTCCCGTACAAATAGACGCTAAGCTGACTATCATGGTGCCGGTTACTGACCACCGCTCCGCAGAACAAATAAGAATCGATTACCTAGCTAAAGTTGCTAGTTAAACCCTTAACGATAAGAAGAATGAAAGCAATACACAAATTTATCCTCCCAATGAAAGAGGAATCAACAATAGAAATGCCTTACGGGGCAAAGATTATCAAAGGAGAGAATCAGGAAGGTTTTGTTGCTATTTGGGCAATAGTTGATTTGGACGCCCCTTTGGTTGAACGTCATTTCAGACTTTATAAAACAGGACAAAAGTTTGAATGTGGAGGTGTCACTAAACTGGATTTTATAGGTCGTGCTGATATTCACGTAGGCATGGACTTGGGTATGCACATTTTTGAACTACTACCATGAAAATCTACGGAAGTGAACCTATCGAAATAGCATCAGGTGTTATTATCGATAATTCTGAAATGTATTTCTATCAGTATTTGCCTGTAAAATTGAAAGGGGGTGCTGTTGATTTTATACTCCCAGAGCAATTAAAGCCTTTAGAGGATGTTGTCATAAAATGTTGCAACGACTTTTTTCATAATATATGTGGACGTTCAATAACAGTATACGATAGCCACTACATCTATCTAACAGCTAAATGCCTTTACGTTTCAAGCGGTGAAAACCTTAATCGTGCAGGCTGGCACTGTGACGGTTTTATGACTGATGACATCAATTACATTTGGTGCGACTGTATTCCTACTGAATACGTGACAGGTCAATTTGAGTTAGTCCAAGACCACGAAAAGAGTATCGACCAAATGAATAGATTATTCTATCATTCCGAAACTCTTAAATGTAAGCCAAACAGTATTTATCGACTAGACGAAACTGTAATCCATCGTTGCGATTACAACCGATCAAGGAACGCAGTACTTAGGCACTTTGTAAAGGTTTCATTCAGCAAAGAGAAATACAACCTTAAAGGCAATTCACACAATTATTTACTTGACTACGATTGGGAAATGAAAGAGCGTGATGCTCACAGAAACCATCCTGTCAAATAACCCACAACCAAATGGAAAGATTAACAATAAAGGAACTCGCGCCGTATTTGGCGTATGGGCTTAAGGTGCGCAATGGAGTAGATTACACTCTAATAGGTATAATGCCGTATCGCACAATTCGGAAGCATAACGGAGAAGATGAATTTCGTCTGATCGTAAAGTCGGAAGATGATGCTATGGATGAATTTCCCCTAAGTGATCAGTGTAACATCCTACTAAGACCTCTATCCTCTCTTACAAAACCAATAGAGCATAATGGAAGTAAATTCACACCGATATATGAACTAGGGGAATTAGCATTGAAAAAACTACCAGAAGGATTTGACAGCCTAGAGGATGCCACAAAATGGGTTAGTATTTCAGTTTATGTGGGTGTAGATGAACTTATGTATTGGTTATTCGAGTGGCTATGCGAACACCACTTCGACGTGTTCGGCTTAATCGACCGATCCCTCGCCCTACCTATTGATGGAAAGGAGGTGGAAAATGTTTAGTGATGATTTCAATGAAAGGATTGAAGAGCATAATCTCATATTCGAGAAGTTTAACAACAAAAACGAAGAATCAAGATTGCGTGACCACTTCGCAGGATTGGCAATGCAGGCTCAATTAACTCGTTCTAGATACTGTGAAAATGGTAGAAGCTATTCAGATTACAATGAATTAGCAAGGGAATCATATAAAATTGCCGACGCTATGCTAAAAGCAAGAAAGGAGGTTAAGCCATGAACTACAAAGGAAAACTTTACGGAAAAATAGCTGGCAAGTACTTCGATACAGGGGTAACATCTGCGGATTACGATAGGCTTACCGACTGGAAAGAATCCATGATGAAAGTACAT
This sequence comes from Sphingobacterium sp. UBA2700, assembly GCA_002354335.1. Taxonomy (GTDB): domain Bacteria; phylum Bacteroidota; class Bacteroidia; order Sphingobacteriales; family Sphingobacteriaceae; genus Sphingobacterium. The sequence goes on from DELI01000019.1 coordinate 87,674, forward strand.
AGCGAACTTGATTTGCAAGGAATAGGTAGAGCATTGGGGGTGCCTTTGGGTTCATCAATTGCACCGCAAGTACTCCCAAAAGTAAAGGAACTTATTGAGCAGAATGCGGAGCTTGTTGAGATGGTGCAAAGATGTTGGGGTATAATACACGCTTACAACAACTACAACCCAACGGGCACAGGTAACGAGATTTTAAAATCGATACAAGAGAGATTAACCAAATACAACCACTTAAAATCAAACACAAATGGGAAACTTTAAGCCACTTTTTAAAGAAAAAGCAGATCCAAATTACAACTGTCCATACTTTCCAGGTCAAAAGGGATATTATCCTCCGAAGAATGAACAATACTATTATAACGATGGCGCTTGGGTGAGTTGTGATGAGGGCACGATTGCCGGACTATGGGAATCGTGGACCACATCTAAAAATGCTGAAAATTATGTCGATGACGAAGGATTTACTGTTTTCGGCAATACCCACACCCAAGATGGAGGGCAAGAGGGATGACCACCGACAAAGTAGTACTAGCAGTAATGGCCGACCTTAACAGAAGATCAGAGGTCGGCATCAAGAAATACAACACCACACTAGATCGCACGGATTTAGAGCTACGAGATTGGCTACAGCACGCCTACGAGGAATGCTTAGATCAAGCTAACTATCTAAAGCGCTCAATAATGGAGCTGGACGGCAAGATAGCCGAGGAGCAATTAAACAAACCGAATAAGCAGATTAAAATATTTGAGGAACCATGAGAAACCACGAAGCTTGGTCCATCTGCCCTAATTTCGGTGGATGGTATGATATGAGATGGGGAGTGTGTAGGTGTGAAAAGGAGGATTGATATGAATAATATAGAATTTAAAGACCAGCTTAAGGAGCAGATTACTTCACATGACCTATTCAGTAAGCTTGACGAAGTAGATAAAAGAGTGATTCTATCAGATGTTTACATCCATTGGCTTTATAATGTATTTGACCTGTTAAGTAGAGATCGTAAAAGGACAATACTATTAGTTACTAATCATCAACATATTATCGAAAGTTTTAAGCCAATCTATTTGGATCTATTAAACAACGCGTCATGACACACTCAAAGCAAAAAGCAATTTACTTGGAATGGTTATCAGGTAAATACACATTAAAAGAGCTAGCGCAGAAACACGGCATATTTGAAAGTGCCGTGTCTCGCCTACTTACGAAGATGTTATCGAAAAAGCGGTTGACCAAAAACGGTCAAAATCCCGAATATGACAGATATAAGTCATAACATGTATGGTTGAACATAGGAAAGAAAGAGAAAATGAAAACATTTACAGAGCAATTGCAGGAAGCTGTTGGCGCCACATACCCACTAGAGGACATTTTACAAAACCTCACTCCCGAACAGATTTTAGAAGAAGTAAACATTTTTGCCCGATCAGTAGCTAAGGAAGCATTGAAGAATGCGAGTGAGAATGCAACCTACTTCCTCGATGCCAATTATCAAGTGCAAATTGTAAAATCAAGTATTACATCAGAGGAGAATATACCAACGCTATGAAAAAAATAAAATTTAAAACATCCAAAGGCGAGTTTGTTTTAATGGACGGCGCAGAACAAATAGATCAAACGTTAAGAGCATTGCTCGACGAATACTCCCCTGTTTCTAAGGTCAGCGAAATGACCGAAGAGCAGTTTGCGGAGGTTGTGGAAAGTCACGACTGGCATTTTAACGATGGATCAACTTCCTATATGTTCAGAGATTACAGAGTTAAATCTGAATTTGACGAGCCTAGTAGATTACCTTTCGCTAGCAAATCCTTTGCATCGCTCGTCTGCGCGCTCGGATGGTATTTCTGGGAGAATCCTGTACAGCACAGTATTGCATCGTTATCAGACCAAGAGCAAGCCTATAGACAGCTTGATGCAGATTGGCAAGAAGCCGAATCCAAAACGTTTTATTCACCTATATTACTAAAGAAGATATGAAAGCCATAATATCACTATATGCAGATTTATGGAATCGCATAGTTTACACAATCAGAAAAGAGTTGTTTGAAATTAGCTCCCTAAGTAAATGCATGAGCTATGAATGTTATTTAATAACTAAACATAGAGTTGATAGAAATAGAATGTTTAAAGCGATAACTGAAGCTAGGAAAGTAGGTAAGGCTACTTTCTACTCAGAAGTTTTTAAAAAGGATGTAACGATAATCACAATCTAGATATAAGACGATATGAGATTCAATCAAATCAAAAAAGCTATGCAGGAAAACAGATTTGTACTGTTGAGGTCGGGAGCATCAAATAGTCTAATAGGATTCAATTGCAAAGTAGCGCTACATAGAGAAAAGCAGGTTGCATATGACCCAAACGCAAGGAGTATGTATGTCAGCTATATGGCTTGCTCATATATGGAATACATCACACATAAAGTACCGTTTAAATAACCCCAAATTAGAGATAAGAAGAAATGAAAGTAGAAGAATTCTAATTAGGTTTTATTTTCGATACTGGATCAAGATTTTAGAAATTTTTTTGTACTAACTGATTTCCTCGCAAAGTATATTAATCCCCCTAGAAACTTCTGGTGATAAAGTAGTATGAGACGTTGTATCCAATATTCTATATTTTGTTCCATCGAGTTCAAATTCCTCGCCTTTCAATCGAGATACGTTTTTAAAAACTTCATGATTTTCTAATTGGGATTCATCCCCAGCAAAAATCGGAGTATTTATATTTCCATCAGTATAAAAAGTATAAATCATAATAAATCTTAAAGTCACTCAAACATAACAAAATGAAACTAACAAAGCAACAACGTCAAGCACTCAAAGAAAAATACAAAGGTCGCTGCGCTTATTGTGGCGACCTATTGGGCGATCGTTGGCACGCTGACCATATAGAGCCCATCGTTAGAAATTCGCCATACTACCAAAAAAGAGGGTATGCTCCATGTGAAAAACCCGAAAATAATAGAATTGAAAACTTCAATCCCTCTTGTCCTAGCTGCAATATCGTCAAAAGCAGTATGTCATTGGATAGCTTCCGTAAAATCATAGGGGGATTTATTACCTCACTGAATAGGGATAGCACACAATACAAATTTGCAAAGCGTTATGGTTTACTAGAAGAAAAGGAGATTGAAGTTAGGTTTTGGTTTGAGAGGTGTGGTTAGTTTTTGGTATTAAATATGCCTATGTAACCATCTTCTAACAACTCTCCACCTCCATCTCTAAATTCTTTAATATCGATGTCGCCTATTAGTTCTTTTTCACCTTTCTCATTTTTAATTAAAGCTATAGAACATTTTTCGGAATTATCTAAAAACATTCCAACGCCCACTAACTCACCATTTAGTAGTGCTCGATTGTAATCGACTTTTCTCAAACAACCTCCACCAGGTGATATCGACATGCTTTCACCCTTTGTAATTTTTTCTAACATAATATATAAATTTAATTTGTTCCCCAAAGATACAAAACCTTTTTCAACGGATTCGAAGGGGGTTAGAGCCACAGAGAAAGGTGTTGAGTTGTTAAATTCAAAGTATATTGGTATGATGCAAAAGAAAGTAATTTATAAAATTACCTATCCAAACGGCAAGATATACATTGGTAAAGACCTAACCAATACATTGAATTACTTCGGAAGTGCTAACAGCCTATTGATAGCTGCTGACTTCACGGAAGAGCAAATGATGGATTTCACTATACGTAAGCAAATCCTTTGGGAATCCTTTACTGAGGATATTAGAGAGGTTAATAAGGTTAAGGTTGAGCTTATCAGGCAATATCAGTCCAATAATCCTGATGTTGGCTACAACATTTGGCCGAAATTTAAATTATAGCCTAACCAACCTTTAGGCTATCTAAACTT
>DELI01000019.1:91723-139805 GCA_002354335.1 Sphingobacterium sp. UBA2700
AGTCCCGCGAGGAAGTTGAAAGCTACGCCCGTAACGAAGATGAAGCAAGTGCATTGCATTGGTTCTATACCCGTTTCGTTGGGAATAAGGTTAAGAGCAAGGGGAGCAAGAGGATGGGGGGATATTAGCAACAAAAATAAAGACCTCCAAAATGGTGGCCTTTATGCTAATAATGATCAAATTAATCATGTCCTTCTGTTTTTACAATCTTGTTGTAAATCCCCAGAAGTAAAAACGGTGCTGCCCATTGCCCGATAAAAAGCGCATCTTTATCGTCTTTCCATCTGCTACATTTCAGAGCTGCTGATACGCCCATAGATAAGAGCGCAGCTCCTAAAAATACCACCGAAGGTATTTTCGCTGTCTGACTTTCAATAGCCTTGCTTACTTTGTCCTCGTTTGCTGTGTCTAGTGCCATAAGTTTAAAATTTAATTGTGATTCTATTTTACAACAAGCTGGACAATAATGTGTTTGAAAAAATGCGATTTTTATATTTCATGTATTTGCAAACTTTTTACATAATCCGTTTGTAGTATAAATGATTACAACCATCTCAAAACATTGGTGCTCGTAACATGCAATGCTTATAGCTCCGCGATCGTGGGGCTTTTTTGATTTATGTAAGTTAGTAGAATTAAAAAAGCCCCTTAGTTGGGGCTCGTCACAAATATTGTGATTTCTTGATTGAGTTTATATACTGCAAGACTCTACGAAATAATTAATTTTAGACTGAATCTGCTCAGGAAGCATCCTAACGACCTCGTGCTTTATTAGCCCATCCTTATCAAGGATTAGTTTGAAATCACCGCCCAGCCATTTGCCCTCATTAAGCAAATAGTCTGAAAATTCTAAGTTCAATTGATTTAAGAAATTCTCTAGTTTCATACGTTGTTTTACCTACTTGACTATGTTCTTTTTCACTACCGATAATAACCATTTATATTCTTGCATGTTTTTAATTTTTTCATAAATCCATTCAGAACCGTAAGCTGTCAAATGGTCTGCATTAAAATATATTGGTAAATTATTATCATCAAATCTAATATAATCATCGCTCTTCTTTAGCACAGAATTAAAGTCTAATATCGAAATATTTTCCATTTCTTCAAACATTCCTAAAACAACCTTGTTTGCTTTATCGTAAGATATATCAACATCTTTACAATCATCTACGTATTCTTTCCCAAACCTTTTTGCTGTCATCCATTTCTCTAAAAATCCCGACTCCTTAAATTTTGGTACTTGTTTTATCAAAATTATGGTCTTCCCAGAGGATGCCAATTTTGAAACAAAATCAAAAAACTCCTTTTTGAATTTCGCATCTTCATAGGCGAAATCTAACCTTTTAGCTATAATAACAGTGTTTACTTCCTCCAACTCTTTTTTGATTTTTAATTTCAAGTCCTCACACGGATTGCTGTAGAAATCGTTCGAATAAAAATTACAGCCAGATGCCGCCATCAATTCAAGCGATAGATTATTATCGTCAAACCACCTAGTAAATAAATTACCAAAGTGCTCTGCGTGCGAATCTCCCAATAGCATAACCCTTTTTGTTAAATCCTTATTTTTAGTGACAAGACAACCGGGGTTGAGCGGAGGACAAGAAACCGTTGAAGTTACTGTAAACTTTTTCTCAATACCGTAACGTGACGGCATGCCGCCACTTTTATATACAAATCCAGACAAACCAATTGTAATAAGAACAGGTAAGATTAAATAGAACGCCATAGCTCTTTTAAAATCAACTCTTTCCTTGAACCTAAAATAGTCTTCAATATATTTTTTAGAAAGATAGCCAACTCCTATTGTAATGGCGAAAACTAAAACAAACTCTATTGCCGTGAATTCTTTTATTCCAAAGTACAGCTTGGTAAAAATGATTATAGGCCAATGCCACATGTAAATGGAATATGACGCAGTTCCAATAGAGACAAATAATGGTTTAGAAAGAACCTCTCCAAACCCTTTTCCATTCGATAGGATCAAAAATACTGATCCTACCACCGGCAGCAGAGTTATGATTCCTGGAAAAACACTCTGTTCGTTTATAACAAATAAACTTAAACCAATCAATGCCACCCCTATCCATGATAGTAAGATTGAAGTATTTCTTGATAGATTAATTGTAGTAAAAGCAAATATCCCCCCTGCTAATAACTCCCATGCCCTTGTTGGCAAAAGAAAATATGATAACTGAGCATATTTGGGATCCGACGAAAAGTATTCTGCAGATGCTAGCGAAATTAAAAGCGTAACCACCAATAAATGAAGTACGTATTTTCTAAAATACTTCATTATAATGATAAGGAACGTAGGCATAATGAAGTAAAACTGTTCTTCAACGGCTAAAGACCAAAAATGAAGTAAAGGACGAATATTGTCGTGATCAAAATAATTCCCACTAAAGGCTGATTTCACATTAGAAAGAAAAAGGGTTGCGGCTAGCGCGTCGCCGGAAAATTGTCTGAACACGTCGGGAAATAAAAGAAAATATCCTGCGATAAATGAGAACGTTACCACAGCAAAAAACAATGGCAGTAATCTCTTAATCCTTTTAGTGTAGAAATCCTTATAATTGAATTTTTTATTTTCTATCTGATGCTTAACAATGTTCGTAATCAAAAAGCCAGATATCACAAAAAATACGTCTACACCAACAAAACCACCAGGGAGATAGCTTGGGTTAATATGAAAGATTAAAACTGCTAAAACCGCAATAGACCTTAGTCCGTCTATATCAGCACGATATTTCATAAATGATTAGTTTGATGATGCAAACATATGATAAAATCTTGAGATGATTAGCGTTCATACCATGTAATATTTCAATATCATGGTTTCCTAGCTCCCTTAAAGCACCACCATAAAACACCTATTACCACAAGTAGGATAGCAATGCCCCAACCGATCTTGCTGACGAATACCGCCCACGCATTGGGTCTGCTTTCGCTTTCTGCAGTAGCTGACGATTCACGTCTATCTGCTTGCGCTTGCGTTGCTACCTGCTTATTTGTGCTATCCTGCTTTTCCTCTTGACGTTCTTTTTTTATATTCTTACGCTCCGTTGTCCTTTCCTTAACGGTCGTTTTCGTGACTTCCTCAGGCGTTTCTATCTCAATGGTAAGTGTTTGATTAAGCGTATCTAATACAGCCTTGATAAGCTTAAAAGCGCTATCTACTGGCAGATAGTTTTCGCCAGGCTTTAAATCACCTTTCTTAATGGTGATGCTTTCCTTTGCGCCGGATTTGCTCGTTACGGTAGTTGTTTCCTTCTCCGTTACAACTACACCTTTGTCAATTTCCTTCTCTTTGATATCGGCACTTGACACGGCAGTTTCGGACAGCTTGAGTTCTACCTTGGCGCTTTCCTTGATCTCTAGCTTTTCGCTGTGCTTAGACTTGTTCCTGATTGCTCCACAAGATGCAAGGGCAGTCACTATGACTACCATTGCCACTAATTTAATTCCCTTCATTTCCTATCTTCTCAATTACCGTATCGACCTTTTTAGTCGTGTTCTCTACGTTCTCTTTGATCGGCTGTATCTTATCGTCAACCTCTTGCTTTATCATCGATTTAAGGTCTTGAATACGCTTCTCGTTCAATTCCTCGCTTTGCTTCACAAGTCTATCGGTTAATTTGCTGTTATTCCATCCCTGACAGCAATTTACTATCAGTGATACCACTAAGCAAAATGCTAAAGTCTTATAGTGCGCTACACTTGTAAGCTTGGCTATTCCCCCTGTACCCTCTTTTATCAATTCTGCTTTGTCGCTCATTCTCTTACTTCAATAATCCCTTATAATGATTCGTTTTATTGATTCTATCCTGTAATCCGTTCGTTCCTCCGTTGACACGCTTAGAAACAGAAAGAATACTTGATTGAGAATAGTCCTTAGCTAATGCCCAAATACCGCGAGCATCAAACTCTCTTAAGGCAGTGGTGAAGTAAAATTCAGAAGTCTCAATCATTTCAGGATTATCGTACAATCGTTGACCGCCATACTTTTTATAATCCGAACCGCCTGTACATTGTAAGGCACCACCCCCACGATATTTAAAACCATCACCTACTTTAGTATTACCTAATTCCTTAGCCTTTTTGGGATTCCCTAATCCGTAAACACGCTCCGACAAATCCCATGGATTCCCCGCTAGACGACCTGCTTCGGCTACCGTTACCTTTGCGGAATGTTTACCCACTCCGAATATTTGCATTATCCGAGGGGCTGTATAATTCATGTTTTCGCGCCCGATTGTGAACCCTCCACTTTCATGGTGGATCTGGGCAAAGAAATGAACCGTTTGTACAATTGTTTTTCCAAACTTTGAGGCAAACTTTCTTAAAGTTTCATTACCTATCACTCCATCAGGGATAGCGCCTACTAACCTCTGTAAATCTTTTATTCTTTCTAACCTTGTCATGCTATTCCCCTTTCCCCTGTTCTCATTCTTTTTCCCCTTTTTTATTTGAATCTTTTAATTATCTTGCGAGTTATTTAGTTAGCGTGGGAAGATGAATAGCCGCCCGGCTAAGTGATCCCAATTTGGTAAATCCTAGTGTTACGCAACGCACTAGGATTTTTTATTAGCAAATCCATACATTTGCATAAAGTTTTAAAACTGTTGATGAGCCAAAGTATAAAGTGCAGGCTTATTTAAATTTTATTCTTTTGCCTTAGAATTTTCACTAACTTTAAACTCTGATGTTCGCCATTTCATTTGGTAATATTACAGTTTGAATTGCCTAGCGCTGTCGTTTGCGCTAGGCTTTTTTTTGTTTTAAAATTTATAGCTTTGTTTCACCAATCTGCATAAAGGTTGTTAATTGGTATGTTTTTACTAGCCTGACGTCTCGCAGTTCGTCAGGCATTTTTTTAAAATATTTTCTTACATTTATATATTGTAACTGTTTATAGGGGCAGTTTAAATGATTTGTATCAGCCTGGTGTGTATAAGACATCAGGCTTTTTTTAGTTGCCCCTAGATATATAGGGGCTTTGTTTAAATTACAACCACATTTCTTGAATCGGTAGATAACACGCTCATTTTACCGCTTGTTATAGTGACCGATTTATCTATCCTGCTACCTGAGACTAATTGACAGCTTCCTGAACCTGTCACAATGATCTCCACCACTGCATTTGGCATCAGTCCAGTAAAAGCATTAATAATTACGTCGCAATCTTTGACGTGAATGTATTTTGCTGAGTGAACATATAACTCGTTTATGATTTGATCTTCGTCCAAAAAAACAACTTCACTCTCTCTACTTACCTCTCTGTTAAACGGCAGTAATCGGTAGATATCGCTACCCTCAGCTAGCATCATCCCCTGATAACCATCATCTTTTATGTAGGAATAGAAGACTTTGTAGTGTCTGTTTATCTTTAGGATTGACCCTCTGTACAGTCCATTATACTGATTAGGATTGCCGGGCAGGTTTTCCAATGAAAGAATCTTACTCGCAGGTGTCAACACTCCATCAATTTCCTTCATGTAAAACATTGAGGAATGCAGGTTATCGCCCCCGCCTTCTTCCCACCCTTGAATAAGGTACTCTAAGCCAATATCGGTTCTTATCACGTCCATGTGCCAAGCATATATGTCTAACTCTCGTCCAGTCGGAATGCTCCAACCAACTGGAGACGACCCACTGCTTTCTGTGTAGTAGATAGTTTTGGTCGACGCGGGAAACCAAACCTTATATTTGCCATTCTCGAAAATTATCGATGGAGACAATACCCCGTCGATCCCTTGTATTGTTTCTTCAGGCGTCCAAATAACCCCATCCAATGTAGTTCTTCTTACTAGTTTTGCAGAGTTAGTCGGACTATGGAAAGGTCTATACCATAGTTCAAGAGTCTGTGTATCCTCTCTCCATACCAGATGCGTGTCAGAATTGTATCCGTTTGCAGGAGCATAAGCTAATGGATTTTCCAATCCCGTTGGGACTGTCCACTCAATTCCATCGTTACTCACCGCAATACTTGGGTTTTCATCCTGGTCCCATGCCCATGGAAACGGAGTGTATCCCATCCAATATTTGTACCCCCATAATCCATTTGGGAAATATAAGACCTTTGGATGCACGTTCTGATAATTACCTTTATAGTTCCTAATTCTTACAGTGTCACCATAAGGTAGTGAAATCGTGTCCAATCTATTTGAGAGATCATTCTTTACTGTTTCGGTAAATATCAGAGTGTCATTTGCCGTCAAAGAAACATCTGCATTTGAAACCTTACGAATTGTGTGGTTTGCGGTGGATGTCGCCCTAATAAATTCAGCCTTAGCCGGAAATAAATTTTTGTTAACTAAGTAGTCTAAGACAATTCCCTGAGTAGGAGCATTAATAGATTTTATGTGTCTGAATTTTTTATCATAAAACGAACACAGTGCCGCTGCGTCATCCCGGCCTGAATACCCGGATATCAACAAGTCTTTATTTTTGTCGATACGCAAAAACCTGGTGGTTACGAAATCATCCTGATCAATTAGTTCTCCGCTGACCTTATTTATATATCCGCTGACATTAAAATAGCCAAGATCGCTATCTACGTAGTTCAGAGATCCTACCTTATTACTTACAAAATCCTGAATTACATAATCACTCATGTAATCAAATACGCCTTCAACCTTAGATACTTGGGTTTTATGCCTGGTGAATCTAGCGTAAACCGCATTTGTTGGGTAGTCATATTTTAGGATGGAAAAGTTATTTACTATCCCATGAGTTGGGGCATTAATCGATGAAATGAAATTTAGATTCTTGTCAAAAAACACGCACAGACCTGCAGCATCATTCAATCCTGAATATCCATTGACCAAAATATCCCTAGTAAAATCAAGTTTTAGAAAGATCGAGCATCTAAGGTCCCCATCAGGCACAACCGTTCCGTTGCCCTTCTCTATAAAGCCTTGGATATCAAAAAATGAAGCCTTATTCCTTGTAGAAAGCTCGTTTGTCTTAAATGCCAATTTTTTTAGTGGCACATCGATAAACTCCTGATTGATATTCGGACGGATAAGCAAATCTACTCCCGATAGGAACGGGTTTTGATTGATATGTTTCGTGGACTTGAACCATACTGCATTCGTTGGTATTGATGAGCTACTGATGACGTGCTTTCCTACCCATCCTTGGGTTGGAGCATTAACGGATGAAATGAAATTTCTATCCTCATCATAGAACGCGCCTAGGGCTGCGGCATCATCCCTCCCAGAATAACCCGTTACTACTATGTCTTGATGGCTTAGAATCTTTAGAAAGATTGTCGATATCAACTCCCCGTCAGGAACTAGCGATCCGTTACCCTTTTCCACGAATCCCTTTTGAGTGTAGATATTAGCGCCAATTTCAGATGATGGAGTGAATATTTCCCAATCGTTAGCTACAATCGCTGCAACTTCATTTGTGTTCCTTACGGCTCTTAAATAAACGTCATCAACAATTTTGATAGTTCCCTTAGTGTATGCTGACGGGACATACTCTTCGATTTTAGCAGAGTTATCCGGCAAAGCCCCCATGTCTTTTAAAGACCAGGAAGAACCGTTATCAAGCAAATACCAGTCCTTGCCAACAGGAGCTTCAAAAATGCTTCCACTATACGAAAAATATCCAGCTCCTGCTTTGTACACTTTCTCACCTGTCGCACTTGGTGCCGGTAAGATGGTCGGCGCGGCCAGGGTTCCTCCTTCAATAAGACCGATGCATGCGATATCAAATGCAAGACTATCCTTGAATTTCCCTTTACTGATCTTCTTAGCGAATTTATCAGTTGTTCCCTGAACGACAACATCCGCAAAATCTTCTACTCTATTTACAACCTCATTCCAAGGCTTTGCACCTCTTGCTATATCTGCCATATCTTCCTTTTATTAATAAACCATAATCTCAACTGAACCTTGAGCACCTTTTATTTTACCATTCCACAACTTTACGATCATGACCTGATACTTGTCTTCGCCTGTTTGCAATAAATATTCTTTTTCTGGAAGGAATGACGCGGAGATGTAATAGTATCCGTTAGCAACAAATGGGGATTCCTTCGTATTCGAGATATGATATCCCTGATAAATTACGTTGCCTGCCGTGCTGTCATTGACACCGGCATCATAGAAATGTCCCGTAATGCCTCCTGATATATACACCTGCCCAGGAGAGTCTTTAACGGCATTTGAAGTAAGTACACTCTGTACTGCTGACGCATCGAAATCCTCATCTTCGGTCGCGATGGTATGAAGTTGCAACAAACGATCAGCCGTCCAACTCTCAGGCGTGTTTGTTACATAGACGATTCCATTCTTTGAAGCGTTCCAAATCTCAACACCCGTTTCTTCATCATACCATATAAGTTTTGGGATACCGTCGACAATCCCGAAAATGGCGCCTGTTTTTTTCTGCTCAATATCATAGTAGAACCGTTGCGCATTTTCGCCATTCTTACCTATGCTTATATAAGGCAACATTAGCACCTTTGCAATGAGTATATTAGTTTCTACTGTGCCCCCTGATATCGCGGTGAACATGTTCGTAGGACGAATACTTCTGTTGTTTTCAATTACACTTGTTAATACTCCGAAATTGAAATACCAGTAATTTGGATCTTCATCAACCATTCTCTTAATTGGCGATACGTCCCACACCGCGCTTTCACTTGTCCGGTTTGCTTTTAAAGCTATGTAGTATGCTTTTTCGCTTGCCAGACCAGATATTGACAGTTGCGTTATGTTCCAAACATTTCCAATAGTTGGGATATCGTATGCGTAATGAATAAGATTCCCCTCACTAAGGAGGAGCTTGTTCGGATCTGCTAAGTAATTTTCTGTAATGGTGACTCCATTTAGATCAAACATTTGACTCTTTGTCCCAAAGATGCCGGCCATTGCTTCCAACATTGGTTGTTGCATATTGCCATCGGGATCAAATACCATATTCTTGAACTCGTTAAGGGCAGTTACACTCCTTCGATTCGATTCTATGGATTGGTTTTTATATACGGTCACCACATCTTTCGTCTCCTTAATATCCTTCTCGATCTTCTGCAGGAAAGTATAGGTAACATCATTGCCGACCTCACAAGTAAATTGCATTCCCGGAACTAATACATCTGGAAATAATGCGGGGTAGCTCACGGAAGTAACCCGCAAATCGTCATCAATCGCTAAGTCCGTATCTGTTACATGAATAAAATCCCCCTCATTTGGGAAAACTCCTTTACGCTTAGCGTCGAGTATGTCTATCGATAATGAATATCCCACTCGCGGGACCTTGTTACTATTCAGATATTCCAGTGTTTTTTCCGACAGCGCCTGCAGGGCGGTATCAACATAAGTCGAAGGCATTCTGATACCGATTAGGGTGTAGCTGTCACCAATCTCGGCAACGCGTAGCTCAGCAGGGATTAACGCGCCATTAGCATCCTTATTCGCTTCGTATCTGATACGCTTATGTTGATGATTGTAGGAAAGTATCTTAAATTCCTGACCATTAAGCGCACCGGATTTGAACACTATCTTAGCTTCTGTGCCGGAAATACGTTGATCATCTAAATCGAAGTCGATCGTGCTATCATCTAAGGTAAACGTCCCTTCGTTTATTTGTCCTACTGCAGTGGCTGTGCTGGTCCTTTGTGGATAAATACTATCGTCGGAATACGCTCCCTCACGAACACCGTATAAAGCTATACTTGCAGCATCCTCTAGTGGCGTCGTTAAGCGCAATGCCTTGCCCGAGTACCCCTGTGGCAAGTTATTTGAGCCACCATATCCATACGCACGGTTGACAATAGCACCATTCTCCATAGCTTCTCGTGTCAATTTGTACAATCCATTATCTTTGCCGTAAGCAAGTTCGATAGCGGTAGGTAACCCGACAGTCTTCTGAACAGAAATCACCTTGTTCCGTATCTGCCATTCAAAACCGAAAGCTTGAGCGATCATGTTAAGAGCAGAGAAGCAATCTGTCTTATCGAACGAGAGTCCTACAGGCTCGCTCGTGTCAATTTCACCAAGCGTCCAGCCCGTATCATCGCCATTAATCGACTCCAAAAACATGTACATAAACTCATCAAGCGAGCCGAAGTAATCAAATGATATTGAGCCTTCGTCCTTTAGTAGAAACCTCGCTAACGTATGCCTATACCCTTCGAAAGTCACCTCTGTATCGCATTGCAGGGATGAAACCTTCGCACGCTTCGGATCGCGGTTTATGGTCATCACCTCGCCTTTGTAGGTCAACGTATCGCCGATACGCAAGTCTAACATAGCAGGTGATCGCAAGGAAAATACTAGCTTATGATCTCCCTGCAAAGCGCGGGTGAACACAGCGTCCTGTAATGGCAACTCTATCGTCGCTACACCATTTCGATATATTTGTACTTTCCCCACGTTAGAAGTTTTGTTGTTTTTCGGTTACTATAATGTATTCGTTATCCTCCGTTAATATGTAGGCTTCATCATCCGCTAAATAAAATTGCGTATCAGTAGCGTGGAAGTTGTTTTCAAGCTTCAATGTGAATTCGCAATACAATTTTCCTTGCACAAATAGTGGCGTGAGGTTGCGAAAACTGGGACTATCTATATAGCGCAGATGATATCCTCGACCGAGCGTATTACTGAAAAGCGTAAAGCCAGCCGGAGCCGATATCAGTGATAGGATTGCCGCACGTTTCTCTTGAAGGTCAACAACGTCAGCCGCCACGAGATAGCATGCGATGTCGTACTCTAATGGTTCGTAATAGGTAGGTGCGCTTTCGTCGTAATCCTTACCATGCTCATCAGCCCACTCATTGAAAAATCGTTGCTTAGGCTTTGGCAATCGAAGCAATTCCGCATACAGGCTCCCCCGCTTGAAATACAAGCCTAACCCTTCTGTTGATTTGTCATTTAACTGGCCCGCCATTATAAATATCGTTTAGAAAGGTTGCTATCTATTGCCTTCAAGTGAGTCACTGCCGTATCCAACCGCGCCACCGTCGCTGCCGTATTGGTATTGATAGCATTTAATTCAGCCAATTGAGCATTTGCAATTCCTACGTAATCCACCTGGCCTTTGCTCATTAACTGCAATTGAGTCAACTGTTGTTTCCATATGTCATAGCCAGAGCGGAACATGCCCACGATCTCAGTACCGGTTTCTTCAGTCATGCGAGTGATACCCTCTTCAGCTTTTAGGGAAGAGGTGGAGTCTTTCCCCGCCAACCCTAAAATGTCTTTCATCTCATCCAATCGCTTCTGCCCCTGCTCTCTGATTTTCTCCCATTCGCTTGATAACTGATCTCTCTCTGCTTTATCAATACCATCACCGGATTGAGCGAATTGGTCCATCATATCATACCACCCTCGCATCTTCTCCTGTAGAAAGTCGCGAGAGAATTTCTGCATCATGTAGTTTTCGAGCGTCTTATCAAAGCCATCAGCCCATGCCTGCCCAGCATTCTCCCCTTCGTTTAGGAATAAAGCAGACACATCCGAAAGCAAGGAAGAGAAAGTATTTCCCGTACGCTCTTCGCGCAGTTTATTCATAGTCTCGTCGAACAAATCGATTTGTGTCTGCAGTTGATCGATAAGCTTCTGTGTGTAATCGTCAACGTTGCCTAGATTAGCTTGATTTTGCAGCCTCGCTAATTCTTCGCGAGCCTTAGTGATATCGTCAGGGAGTTTTTCTAGCTTATCAAACTTCCATAGATTGTCGAAGATCTTCGCTACCTTATAATACTCAGCGGATGCGACACTAAATGATTTTTGAATCTGCTTCTGCGTTTCCCCATTATTTAATCGCGATAGAATGCTGTTGGTAAAATCATCATTGGCAGTAAGCATATATCTGCCTGATAATTGATCGTTAATGTCTTTCCAATTCTTCTTTATCGTATCGAGTGAAGTAGCATATTTTTCTAAGCGCTCTGCTCCGTATATTTCATTGATAATCTCCAATTGCATTTGAAGCGCTTTAGTTATCGCTTCGGTAGCGCGTAATTGGCGATCGTTTTGTAGCTCGATTTTCTCTTGAACGGCTCGGTTTTCTGAATCTCGTCTTTGGTTTGCCATTTGAGAAATCATGTTACCAACTTGCATGGCAGCGGCGAAATAGCCGAAGCCTTGACCCATACCTTCCATCTTAGCACTACCGGTCATTTTTCCCAAAGCGGATGCTAGCTGTCCGACTGTTCGGAGCATCGTATCAATAGAACCCACTCCTTTTTCTAGGTTGTCCCCAAATTGTAGAGACTGACCGATCAATTCTGCAAAACCATCGGCCATACCGCTGATGGCTTGCATATTCCCCAAGTCAGCTTCTTTTGCGCCATCATCGAAGAATTTACCGAACAGCTTCTTCAACTCACCTCGCTGCTCTTTAGTAGCATCCGCCATACCGTCAATCAATTTAAAGACAGTTTCCTTGCCTGTCCGGAAAGCGTTGCCTAACATTACTTGAGAGGACACATTGATGTCCTCAATTGCCTTCTTGAACGCCGGATTGTTTTCTACCTCATCAATCTGCAATTGTTTCAGTTCTTCGTCACGGACTTGCCTAGCATACTCGGCTCGTTCCTTCTCCCCTTTTGCTTCTAACTCAGTAATAGCTTTATTTGCTTCCTTCACGACCTTCTCCCGCTTTTGCTGATACGTTTGGTATTGCTTGAGAAGCTCTTTGTATTTCTTGTCAGCTTCCTCAATACGTTTAGCTTCTGCTTCTTTCTCCTGCTTCTCAATGATGCTATTTACAGCTTGCCCTTGTTGCTGACGTAACGCAGATACGTCTAGTTTATCGCGCGTTTTAGTCATCGCATTATATTCTTCATATTTAGCGATCAACTCATCATACGACTCTATAACTTGGTTAATTTCTTGTTGTTCTTTTGAAACGACTTCGCTGCTATACTTTCGAGAAATGTCACTCGCTGCCTTTGTTAATTGAGCAAACTGATCTTGGTATTTCTTGATATCATCTACACGTTTTGAAGATTTGTTTCCCGAACCTGATGATTTTGGCGTTGCTACAGGAACAGGAGAAACGACTTTTGTCCCTTCTTGCACAAAACCTTTCTCTCTAGCAATCTTTTGCATACGGATATAATGCCTATCAGCAAAAGCCTCTTGGCGTTTATATTCAAATTCAATCGCTTTTGTCGTTTTAACTCTGTTATTCAGAATAGCCGCCTGTAAACCGATTGACGTTTTCTCCATTTGTTCGCTATGATCTTTCGCGAGCTTTAATTCTTTCTCAAACTCCTCACGAGAAAGGTTTTTATAATAACTATCACCTGTAGAATATCTTGAGTCGTTGAATGACTTAGTACTCTGATACGATTTACGGAAATCTTCTTCTGTCATCAACGCTCCGCCACCGCTCTTACCCACTTCGCCGAGGCGACGCCAAAACTCGCTCCACGAATCAGAATTAACTAAACGACGTATTTCACCTGTTAAGTGAGAAAGGCCATCTATAACGGAAGAGAAGAAGCTTGTCGCTTTTTCACTCTGCCATAACGCGTCGAACTCGTTTTTGAGTCGATTGACTGAAGCCTGCATACCTTCAATGCGTTCGGTTTTATCGTTACCAAAGGAGATGTCTAGTTGAGCCGCGAATTTTGGTAGAAAATCACTCGCCACAACTTGACCCGTTTCAAGCATTTTGTTCAATTCCTGTTCGGTGACTCCCATCGCTTTTGCAGCGAGCGCAAATGCTCCCGGCAAACGTTCGCCTAGCTGGCCACGCAACTCTTCTGCCTGAACCTTGCCCTTAGACATCATTTGACTAAGCGCAAGGAATGTTCCCTGCACTTGATCATTAGACATCTTCATTTTGGCAGCCGCGTTAGCTACAGACTCAAAAATCTTTCTGCTTTCATCAGCAGTGAGGTTTGAAAACTTCGCTGCCCCCTGCCACAACTTGAAGGACTCGGCTGTTGAGATAAATTCTAATCCAAGACGATCCGTTGATTCACGCAAGAAAGCTATGTTTGTATTGAATTGCTCTGTCGTTCCACTAGCCACTAGGAGTGCCTGGTTAATCGGCTCCATTCGAAGGTTAGATGTGAACGACTGCCCAACAGCGGCAACCCCTGCAGCAACTAATCCCAACCTTCCCGCAAATTGGCTAAGCTGTGGAGCAACCATACCGATGGCGTCGGAATAGTTACCGACATTACGCTGATGTTGTCCGACTGTTACATCGATTTTTTTAACGGTACGATCAAGCTGGTTTGTTTGCGCGACTAGCGAGCTAGAACTTGCTTCCAATTGCTTGTAAGCGACGCTATTTTTATAGCCTTGACGCTCCATTCTAGCTAGCTCAGCTAATGCATCTTTACTAGCATTCCGTAGACGATTTAATTCAGCAGTAAGCTTGTTGTATTCACGGTTTTCTGAAAGCGCGCGTTTAGTCTCGCGTGCCTGTTTAGCCGCTTCTTTTTCCGCATCGGCTTGCTTCCGCTTCTCTAGCGCATATTGCTGTGCAGTAATCCGCCCTTGTATATATTCTGCTTGTAAATCTGATTGAGCCTTTTTTTGAGCTGTCAGCTCTTCACGGTATTGTTTTAGCGCCATGGCCGACGCCGCATGCGACTCTTTGAGTCGAACTTGCGCCCCCCTCACTTCGTCGATACTAGCGGTCGCTTTCTTAGCGTCCTCAGACATGCCAGAGAATGGCGAATTTACACCAGTCCCCTTCAGCAATTCCGCGAGTTTCCTGCGGGCTTCTGCATCATCAACAACAACTTTATACCGTAAATCCATACCTTCTCAAAAGTTGTGAAATTTGGTTTTCACTAATACTCAAAGATATATATTTTGATATGTTACGATACAGCAAATAGGTTGTTTCCATCATGAGAAACAACCTACAAACTATAGATTTTCAAAAAAATCAAAGGCATCAATTTCTTCGCCACTACCTTGCTTTCCGCCACTCTCGTAAGTTGGAATACAAAGGCTGTACAGGACAAGTTTCTGGAAAGGAATTTCCCACAATAGTTCATGTTCGCTCCATCCTTTGCTCGCAATTGCCATATTTATGATTCTTGCGAAGGGGCTTCTTGATCCTGGAAAAGGTTTAGCTGCAGACTCTTGGCGAAACCCATAATGCCGAAAAAAGCCTTTAAGTCTAACCTCCGGTAGACTTCGTAAAATGCAGTTTCCAATTGTTCCATCGTAAAGCTGAACTTAATTGCATCAACAAGTTCTCGCGATGGCATTTTAGCCCCACGGCAAACTGCTAGTGCGATAATATTCACGATCGGAGTGACGTTGCTTTTGAGTAGTAAATTAATTTGGTCAGTCTGGTTAAGCTTCTTTAGAGCGTCCTCCCCCAACATCGCAAACAACTCTGCTCCGATAAGCTCAACCTTTCCATTTGGTTGACCTGCCACTGTAAGGGAAACTCGCCGCTTCAGTCCAAGCTTACGACCTATCCAACCTCCGTAGCTTAAACGGACCATACCAATCTCTGTCGGCGTGTCCGTAAGTACATCGGCAATTTCTTTTTGTTTCATAAAGTGTGTTGAATCCTAAAACGGTTGTGATAAATAAACCCCTACTAGCCAACTAACCTTATGAAAAGATGGCGTTCGGGGTTATGTTTTACGCTACACAGCGACGCACGTCGTTATGCTACTGGCGTTTTTTCGTAATACCATGGAGCAACTGGAGCTCCTTCTGCATCAGAAACCGCAGTAGCTTCAACAGTGGCACCAATAGCTAGGAAGTCTGCCCCATCTTTTGTGATCGTGTTCTGCAAGTTTGCAGTAACGGCACCGTTCAAGATCACGAATACCATCTTGTTGCCCATACGTGGTTTGGTAGTCAACCGGAAAGCTAACTGTACATTCGTAGCGCCATCGATAGGAGCTTCAAATTTATTGGTTGATGTCGAAGTGGTCAACCCTTTGAAAAGTAAATCCGCTGCAACTGGCTCCAGGTTTAATGATTTCAACGTCACCGTCGCACCATCACCTTCTTCTGCAATCACGGCCCAAACTCCCGGCTTATCCTCAACTTTAACTTTCGTTCGAGTTGCTTCAGGGATGTCGATTGATACCGACCCCATTTCGATATCGGTCACCTTTACCCATCCGGTTGATGGCAAGGTTCCATTTGCGCCTACGGGTGCAAATTCAATGCTTTCAATTCCTTTAACTGGAAACATAATATTCTTTGTTAGAGTTTTACACGAGGTTGCCTCCTCGTTCAAATTTTGTTACTAATCCTAATGCGTAAAGTCGCCACCGTACCGTAATTGCAGTTAAATATCTATTCTCAAGTAATTGTAATCAACTTGGATATTGTAAATCCAATCATTGCCGAAGTTTTCAAGTTTCCCAGGATTACGAAGACGCAAGGAGAAATCAAAGCCATTATGGAAATCTAGAACAGGGACTGCAATCGCTGCGAGTTCCAAGAATCGTGGGATGTTAGGCTGGGTCTTGTCCATTGTAGAACCACCTTCACCTGTCTGCCCCTTTAGGTATGGCACATGAATATTCACATTGATGATTCCCGACTGGGACTGATCGCCATCCCAATAAAGGGTATTGATAATTATATCCTCCTTAGTGCTATTAAGCATTCTCATGTTATGGCGAATCTGACCAGTGATCACGCCTGGTAATGCAGTCCCATCTAGCAATCCTTTTACATCCGCCTGCGCATCAAGTGAAGTCTTTAGAGATTTTTTCATATGCCTACACTGCTACATCGTTAAATGCCTGGTCCAATGTTTTCTCTACCTCTTTGCTCGCATCCGTAATCACGGAGAGTCCGTGCCTACTTTCCACCCAACTAGCGTATTCCATTCCTGCAACAATGGTAATTCCCCACCCTTTGCTCTCTCGTAGTTCTTCCAGCGCTAACTTCCTGCCCGTTTCAAGACCAGGTGTCTTATCAGTTCCATAAGGAGCAAGTTTGAAGTCCTCAAACAGCACCTTTCCATCTCTGTAGATAATTCCACCGGTAGAAGAACGCAATTGACCTGTATCGTCATTATAACCACCATCCGCACGCATCTTTGCCCGTTGGATTTCCAATGCACGTTGCAGCACTTTTTTGAATGCTTCACGCGTTTGTCTATCCATTTCATCGTATTGCTCTCTTAAGAGCGAATCGATTTCCTGTGGTGTCATATCTGGTACAAGTCTGATCATTTCTCCGTCTGCTACTGCCTGATTAAATATACGCTACACAATGAAGCTGTCCCGGATGGAAAACGATAATCTCTCCGCTACAAATTTCATAACCTGATTTGTCTCGACCAATGATCAACTCCCGTTGAATCAGTTTTGGAGAATCAACAGGTAAAGCAATTGTAAATTTCACATCTATTTGCTTACCGTCCTGCTCGTTCTTGATACCACTACCACGAGATCCCGGATAAAACCTACAAGGTATTTCCGTTCCATCTTCTCGTTCAAGTATATCAGGATATTGCTCAATCATGGTTAATGCGTATTGCTTAAATCGGTGAAACTGCTGGATGGATCCTCGTCAATACCCCACTTCAGCAGAATTCGCCTGCGAATTGCAAGCAAAGCATCTGCATCCTGTTGGGTAAGCTGATAATCCAATTCCTTTATTGTCTTGGGCTGAGTAATAAGGAAGTCAATCAAATCCGCACGCGTTAAGTCCATTGCTCTGGTCTGTTCTTCGATTGATGTATCACGTGTTTCGCTAGGCGACAAACCGTGCTCTGCTAATATTTCATTGACCGTTGCATCAGGGAACTTATACCCCATCATCGACACTATGACTTCCCTTACTGTACTCATTACCCTTCTTTTACCAATCCTCTGTTGATTGCTGATTGCAGACGTTCTTGCGAGAAGTGCGAAACATCGTCGCCTGGTCTAATCACCTTCCCTGGATTCAATTCATCATGGAAAGGATTAACAGCTACAAATACTTTTTTTTGTTTAGTAATTGCTTCCGTTTTTTCAGAAGCAATTGCCTTTTTTTCAGTTTTAGCCATATTAGTTCAATTCTGTGGAGAGAATGAACGTTCCGTTCGTGTCGTTCAACACAGGAGAAGCGTAAGCCACACCTTTTGTGATGACAGTAATAGGATCTTCTTCCGCCCAAGATTTAACCAAAACAATCCCTGATTTCATTTTTTCAGCAACACCAGCTTTCACGAACTCGTCAGCTGATAAAGTGTACTGAACCTCACCGATCTGAGCACCAACGGTAAACGTTACGTTACCTGGCTCCCATCCTGACACCACATCGTGATCACCTGCTTTATCTTCAAGCGTGATGTACGATTCCCAAATAACAATACTTGGTAGTCCTGCACGGGTTAAAGCAGAGTTTACTTGTTCTAACGATGGTTGATTGGTAAGGTTTAATGAAACCGCTACATAAGAAGCTGTGAACTTCTGCAAAGCAGCAGATTGAACCATGTTTTCGAAAGTTGCCATGTCCATTGTGGCATACTTCAAAATTTTACCTTTTTTACGAGCTTCGTCGCGCACACGCTTAAAATCAGCGATTGGATCAGAAGTTGCAGGAACAGACCATTTACGGTTAGCCGCACTCATCTTCAACTTGTTGGCTGTCGGAATACCGAAATCAACCTCAATCGTACCTTGAACACCTGCCGCGTTGTTAAGAATATCCAAAGTATATCCGCCACGTGAAGCTACTTGCTTAGACATCAACTCCAATTTTGCGCGAACACCATCAGCCACGAAAGTTGTGTCACCATAAATCCATTCTACCAATTGCTGTGCAACACTGTCACGTGAACCCGGAATAGCTAAGCGCAAATCGTTCTGCAACTTGCGGTAGGTATTGAAGTCGGTTTCAGTTTTATCACGAGCAATCTCGATCTTTGGAATTTCACCGAATGCTTTCCCTGGCGTAGGACGACCCTTTCTAGGTGAGCGTGAGTTAAAAGCAACGATATCCGCCGCTACTTTAGCGCCAGTGTTTGCTTCGATTTGACGCCAAGATAAATCTGACGTATATTTTTCAGGAAATCTAGATTGATAGCCTAATTGCTCAAATGGATGCTTTTCCAAATAAGCCTTAGCGTCTGCTAATCTAAATTCAGGAACTAAATCATTAATATTCATACTGTTGTTTCCTCCTTATTTAAATTAAACCAAGGTTAGTTTTGGTAAAGCTGTACTAATTGCCGCTGCGATTGTTTTCTCGTTAGCAGGCAATGCCGCAATACGTGCCACACCTTCAATTACCACTCCTACGAAAGCGTTAGCTTCCATTTTGACATCTCGATAGGATAATCCGACAACTTTGATGTTTTCGCCCGGCGCGGCAGGATCTGCAACGATCTTACCAACTCCGGTCAAAGTATCTCTACCGATCAAAGTACCTTCAGGAATATACCCATCTACTGCAGCCGTGTAACCAGTCGTATCGACAATTACACCACCTGCTAAGGTGTCAATAACGCTCTCAAAAACTACTTTTTGAAAACCTCCACCTTCACGAGTTACACTTAATCCCATTATTCTTTTGTTGTTTCTTTAGCTTTTAAATAGCCTTGCATTAAAGGAGAAACATCTTCATCCTTAAGCTTAGCGTTTCCTACTCCCAAAAACGGCGCATCTTTCCCCAATGAACTTTCAGCTTGTGTCTGAACGTGAGCAGCGTAATCTGATTCAACGTGTCCGAGGAATTCCCCGAATGCGTTATCGTCTGCGAAGTTCATGTAACCGAAGTCACGTACAACTTTCGCTTTGTAATCCTCACTTGCTCCATCCAATTTTGCTAGGATTGCTGTTTTGCGGTCGGTTACGAGTTTCTCGCCTTTTAAAGCAGACACCGTTTCTGTCATCGCCTTTTGCCCATCGATTAGCGCTTTTGCCCAAGCGGGAATTTCATCGTCCTTCACTTCTTCTTTCTTAGTTTCCTCAACTTTTTGTTCCGGCTTCTTTTTCGCTTCCGCTTCCAATGATCTCATGCGATCATCATCGCTTTTAATGGTCGCAAATGGATACCCCTCGTTCCATGCTTCCAACTTTGCCAATAACCCAGCTTCATCTGTCACCTTTCCTTCCGCTTGCTTCGCAAACTGTTCAATCCTTGCATCTGAAAGTACCACGCCCCCAAACTTTGTCTGAAGTAGTGTCTTAATTGATTCTTTGATATTCATCCGTTGTTATTTTTTTAGTAATAGCCCATCCCAACTGGCCGGTCGGGGTAGTTTATGCCCAAATATTTTACAAACAAATATAAATATTATGATATGTCATGATACATCAAAGAAGTTGTATGAGGAGTGGGAAACAACTTGTATTAATAGTTGTGCTTCATGGAAATGTCTTCCCTTAAGTATATGGATTAAATATTTTTCATAATTTCGTAAGACCAAACGGAAGATTATGAGAATACTATTCGCGATAACTGCTTTAATGCTGTCCCTTTCTGCTAGCGGTCAGGAATACGGGAAAAAGTTTGTTGATATTTATGTCAATATTAACGGACAGGATCCAAAGTCGTTTGTTATGGACGACGATACTTTAAAAATAACTAGCGGATGGTTTGAGCCTAAAAACTTTATTCTTGAGATCAACAATAAAACTTCCGGTATGCTATACGTCGATTTTAACAAATCGTACTTCATTCTTGGCGGCGAGACTTCCGATGTTGTTCCCGGTGAAACTTACATCAAAGATTTAAACCTTGAGGTGAAGAAAACAAACGTTGCCCCGGGAGCCAGAGCTAGTTTGAATTTGTACAGCTGAGAGCGTAATAATGAATTCAATCCAATATTCAGTTCCAGGCAGGCACATAAAGCATACAAGACTGACAAATCTTTCGTAACAGAAAGGCTTGTACTAGCGTTCGATGATGAAAATGGCAGTAAGTTCAAACGAGAGTTTATTTTTGAAGTTCGTGCAACAAAGTTGGTGAATGATTTGAAGAAAAGGACCCAAAAATGAAAAAGTTAATAACCTGCTGCCTAACTATCCCTCGTGATGATGCTGAAGGATCCGAGGGTGATCACGACTTAGAAGACGGCTTCCACTTCGGATTCGATGGTGAAAACCTGCATTATGTGGTTACTTATGAGGTGGGGTGAAGGGGCGAAATGAAATTTAACCTTATGAAAAAACCCCAACGGTTATCGTTGGGCTTTAATTTAAATTATTTTTAGCATAAATAGGTATAGCAACACTATAATGCTCATTATAGCGGTAACATAATACCCTCTTGATTTATACTGACTACCATCTTTTACACGGCGGTAAATTCGTACAATTAGAATTATAAACAAAGCAGATATAATAGCAAGGTGAAAGTATGTTAATGTAAAATTCAGAGGTATTGCGACGTTCCTAGTGATGCCTATTTGTTCAAATTTCTCAACTTCCAAATAGCGTTTTCCGATCGCGTCGGAATATGAGGTCTCTCCCCAATACCCAACTTTCAATCCTCTAACAAGGGGAGATCCAATGATAAACCATCTCAGAATGACATCGAAAGCCGATATGATATATCCACAGTATGTTAGGGTTATCAAAATAATCGTCCTGTTCATAATTAATAATTGTTGATCACAATATATCAATAAACACGTACATTATAAATAAACATTAATATCAATTATCAACGGACGTAAATCGGTGCAACATTGGGTGTCTTCAGAAAGCGCTATCGATGGTGACCGTTTGAGTTATGTTACAAAAGATACTTATAGATATTTTTAGATACAAAAAAGTTACAGAAATCCGGCTTCAAATAAGGCGATTTGAGCGTTTGTATGGATCGAACATACATTACTATGCTTATAATATTTGTTAACATCATTGTAATTGAAGATCTGTTTTTCTAAAGACAGCACTTTGGCATCCAACCCCTCCTTACTGGCAATTTTCTGCGGCGCATTATTATTAACTTGATTTGATGAAATCATTCCCATAGCAACTTTACTAACACCTGCGTTATCTACAGGATAGGTACTACCATTTATAACGTAGTACGATTCTTTCCAAATCACCGATATTGTTTTATCAGTCTTATTATCTATTCTGAAATTCATACACCGCATAGAACCATTAAGAAATGTGATTTTTACAGCGTCATCTTCCAGGGTAAATTTATCAGGATGCTGGTGATTTAGTTGGACATGCACACTTTCTATTCGCTTTGAATTTTGGGCGAAAGTTGCTGTGCTGGTTAAAATGATTATTACAGTAAAGAGGTGTTTAACAAATCTAATTTATGAGGTAAATATATTAATTAGCTTGGACCTCGAGTAAATTAAGTTGTGTTGTAAGTTGTATGGTGTTGGGGGAACGTGTAGAGTAAATATAACAAGACCCTCAGTTTTTTCAAATGAGGGTCTTGTCCTTTAACATTCTTTTGAATTGCAGATGATTATGGGATATATTCATAAGTATATCGAAAGTAGCTTTATCCCTAAACTTATAGAATTCCATAGCGTCTACCTCCGTCTACATCAAAAATACACTAACTTTTCTTGTTAAATTTAAGATAAATCGTATTACCTACCATAAAAAATAGGAAAATAAATCCTCTACTTTTTATGGTAGAGGTTTATGATTGCACTTTGTTAATTTAACGTTAAAATTCTTTCGTACGTTTTGCCGTTTATCTCAAATTTAAAAATAATCCTAGGGGTGTCTACCGAGTTTAATCTTGAAGTGAGACTTAGTTGCGTTCCTGGTGCTATGTCTTGTGTCTCGTTATTAAATGAAACAACTACATTATTTATATTTTTTACTTCATAACTTTTGAATTTTATCGGGCTATTACTATAGTTAGCTAAAACAGAAGTAATATTTCCGGTCACAAAACCGTTGTTACTAAATATAGATTTGACGGATATATATGACTGAACAAGGTCTATAGCTTCTACAACTTGGACGGAACAATAAGAAGATATTTCGGGATTAGAATTTGACTTGGCAGATATTACAGAAAACCCTTTTGAAATAGCCTTAACTACTCCTTTTTCATCAACTGTCGCAACTGAAGGGTTTGAAGAAGTCCATGTCAAAGTTTTGTCTTTTGCATTTGAAGGGGAAACGGTTGCATATATTTGACTCGCTTCTCCAATCGTTAGTTTTAGGTTGCTTTTGTCTAATATTATTGTGCCAACCTTTGGTAAATTCACCTTTATGGTTAAAAAATCTTCTTTGTGACCTTCGTTAGTCGTTATCTTTATTTTTGTTTCACCCTCCGCCTTAGCTATTATAACTCCGTCTGAGACTGCTGCTATTGATGCATCTAACGACTCTAATTTAACACTTTTATCAGTAGCGTTTGCGGGCAAAACGTTGTATTTAATTATTGATGAACCTCCAACCTCAAGCGTAATGGATTTTTGTTCAAAAGAAACCGATTCAACCAATATTGGGTTTACTTTTATAGTTATTTTACCCATAATGGATGTTCCCTTTATTTTTCCAGTAATCTCAACATCTCCAACAGATATACCAGAAATAACTCCGCCTGTACTAACTTTTGCTATATTCTCATCGGAGCTAGCCCACTCTACAGATAAGTTGTTAATATTAGTTGTATTTGGCGGCTCAATAGTATAAGTTAGTGTTGAAGTTTCTCCAACCAAAATAACTTCTTTATTCGCTTTAACTATTAATTTTTCAGCAGCAACTGGAAGAACAGTGATTTTGATTTCCGTTTTTAATGCAGTGCCTTTTGAAATTGCCGTAATAGTTGCTGTACCAGCATTTAGCGCAAAAACTTTAAGTCCCTCTACTTTTGCAATATTATTATCACTGGACGTTAGTTCGTAGGACGGGGATGTTAAATTTTCGGGAAAGTGGTTTATTACTAAAATCTCGTTTTGTCCCTCAATTAACTCAATCTCTTTGCTGTTAAAACTAATTGATTTAATAACACTTTCAGGCTCCGGATCATTACTTTTAGAACAGCCGAATAAAGTAGCTAATGCTACAAATAAAATTAATAATTGTTTGGTCATTTTTATATTTATTTAAGTTATGCTTTATTTTAAGTCAATACTGTTGTTGGTTCTTCAAACTGTTCAATATACGCAATGCTGGCTAGCACAAGCGAAAATAATAGTTTATTCATAAGTTCTTTAGATTAAAAGCTAAGATAGGAAATGCTTTAAGTATTTCAATGAATAAATGTGGGTAAATTGCATTGTAAGTTCCTTGGTTTTAAGTTTTATTATTTATATACAAAATTGAACAATTTTCTTTTAATGAAACTATGGAAGAAGGAGTATTTGTACAAATAAAATTATCCGATTTACAGGATATGATTAAGAAAGCAGTAGACGATGGAAATCGTGATAGTTTTGAGAAATTCACAAATCCTGACCCCATTCTTTTGACACAGATGAATTAGGTGATAGAATTGGTATTACTAGGCAAACAGTTTAACAGTGGAGAAAATCGAAGAAAAATACTCTTTATTAAAATAGATGGAGTCATTATATACGATTAACACAAGTTCCTCCAAGTAAAAGAAACAAAGAGAAAGAGGTGAGAAGCTTTATTATTTACATGGGATAAATCAACTGCAAACTGTTTTTTCGTTCGGAACGTTATTCGCCATGTCTTTGTGATAGCAGGGCTTTATTGCTATTGATCACCAGTGGATTCGTTAGAATATAACCGCCACGAAAAGTCTGCGATAACAACATATGGCCGAAGTTTATCCCTGCGTCTACCAATTCCGCCATCTCTCCAAGTTGCACGTCTTTCCGTGCTTGTCAATCAAAACCCCTAGCAATTGATTAGCAAATAGTTTTGATGTGCATTTTTTAAAAGCAAGGGCTAGGTTTGATACCTGCACAGATTCATCTAATCTCTCTGATCATTAATGGAAATCTATATTAGCTAGTTTTCCCACTCACCGATGCGTCTCTAATTCCGCCACCTTGCTTTATGTTTTTAAACCTATCCATCCCTTGCCAAAGGGAAGTATCAAAGTAAAACCTGAAAGTTGCCCTCTCGCTGTAGCTTACTGTTTGTTAAATT
This sequence comes from Sphingobacterium sp. UBA2700, assembly GCA_002354335.1. Classification (GTDB taxonomy): domain Bacteria; phylum Bacteroidota; class Bacteroidia; order Sphingobacteriales; family Sphingobacteriaceae; genus Sphingobacterium. The sequence goes on from DELI01000019.1 coordinate 116,688, forward strand.
GAGCTAGTAAGTCAGGCTTCTCAATTTCTTATCTCAACAAACCGTTTTCGCATATACAATGCTTGTTGATATTGATCACTAGTGAGCGTCAGTCCACACCTCCTTTCTATTATGCTACTCCCTTGTCCTTCTCTCCATCAATCCTTTTTTCCTCGTCCTCTACGTTGGTCACTAAACCCGACATACCGATTGCAGTAGCGCGTGAGATCAATCCTGCTTCCTTCGCCTTGATCGCTAGTGATACATCCGCATCAAGATCATCCAACTTAAAGTGTGGAGCTTCGAAGGTTACAGATAGAGTCGAGAATGCACCACGCAATGTTGTGTCCATTGTCGCAAGAAGTGCCATTTCAAGGTTGATACCACGCTGGATAAGCTCGCCGTAGCCGCCTTCAATTTCCCTACGTGAGGCAAGGTGAGCGTCAATGAATACGCGGTCGAAAGCAACTCCCGAAAGATCGCCCAAAGACTTCATTTCCTCAAAGCTGATATTAGGAGTCTGTGTGAGCGAGTATATCGCATTTACCAGCGTATCGATCTCCAGCTTGATTGCATCAACCGAATGGTCCCAGGTAACGTACTCCACATTGGCGTTCTCGCCCTCTATCAGCACGGCCTTTCCGTTCTCGCCTTTCTCCTGAGCCTTCGCATCCTTCACGTTCTTGAACACCAATGTTGGTGAAGCATGATAATCGTTGGTATCTGCAAAGTTTGAAAGCAACGTTTCCAATCTTTCAATCAACGGCTGAACGTTAGCCCAGATCGGCTTCTGCCGTGAGTAGTAGATAACCGGTATCTTGCCGTATGGAAGTGGAATGACCTCCACTGGTGACCAGTCACTTTCCGCACGTTCAAACTTTGCCAATTGAGTCGAGGAATAAATATCAAAACACTCAACCTCCTTCTCCCCTTCCGGTTGCGCAAGGATTTCATCAATGCTCTTACTTCGTTTGTACTGCCTACCGAAATAGATCAGGTTTCCTGTATTATCGAACACAGGTAATAGTGTGTCACCCCGACTTGGTGATAATACCTGCATCTTGAAATCCTTCTTCACTCCTGAAAACCCGCCCCAATGGCTTGCATCTTCCGAATCTGTAGAATACCATAACTTAGCGCATTGCAATTCCCTATTGAGGATATCGCAAATCTCGCTTTCCTTGAAGATTACTTTGTTGTTATCGCGTAGGCGTTGCAACAAAGAGAAAGCGCGCTCCTCTTGCTGTCCGTTAGGCTCTGCAAATAACTTAACCTTGCCCAGGTTCATGAATGCAACCCTACGAGTGACAATGATATCCTGCAATGCCATTGGAAGTCGAGCCGGATCGACGTACCTTTCCTGTCCATCCCGCTTTACTTTCTTCTTCGGCCTTGCCCCCTCGTCATATATCTTATGCTTGGTAATATCAATCTCTGCACTAGAATCATAAGCAACTGCAGCACTCTTACCCAACTCCTCTATTACCTTCGGCTCGATCATTGCCGTGGTGGTTTTTTCTTTTTCCATTTATCCGAAACTTGAAATAACTGATTGATCCAATTTCTTAACCATATTATCGCCGAAGCCTTCAACAACACCTGTCAACGCATCTTCTGCGTCATCATTAGCATTGTTTCCTTTTGCTGTGTAGGAAGTAATATGTTTATGGAACTTGGGCCATTTCTTGTCCCAACCTACAGGCATATGCACAAGCATATTGACCTTTGCTGAGTTTGTAAAAATTCTTACCTGTTTATTTTGTGATTGGTGAAACCAATCTACTTTGCAATTGAATGCTTGCAGTGTTACCAAATGAGCCTCTACATTACGGGCAAATCCACGACCGCCGTTATTCGATTCGATCTTTGCATACTCCACCTGCTGAAGCGCTAATTGACGCGCCGTTTCAGGTTCGGTAATCTCCATTGGATCCTGAGTGTAAATAACGTCGGTTACATATATCCCAGCTTCCGTTTCGATATAAGTGATACTGCATAGATAATCCTTCCCTGTGTCAGCAGTATCTACGTAAGCTTTCCTTCTCACAGTAGTTGACGGTGGAACTTGATGATATTCTTTGAATGTGCCGTAAAGCAAACCTTCTCTTGGTTGTGGATTTTGCATGTATTGCCTACCAAAGTTGATAGGGTTTACCTCGTTCATTTTAAGAAGTTCATTCAACGTATGCTTGAATTCCCAAAGTGCGCGCCCCTCTTCTAAAGACTGCCCTTCTTCAACAATAATACACGGCAAGCTAAGTACGGTCCATTCTCCTGGATAATTAGCCAACACATGACCACATAGATCGTTCTCATGCAAACGCTGCATAATGATAATGATAGGCGTATTACGTGAGTTGATACGATTGATAATGGTTGAGTCGAAACGATTGTTCACTCGCTCCCGAACCGTGTCACTATCCGCGTCGTCCGGTTTAATAGGGTCGTCAATGATCAGTGCGCCTGCGAAAGTGGTTTCACCGCCTAGGGCAAGCATTTCATCCAATGATAGTTCATCGTCATGTTGCATGAGGTCCGCTTCTGTTTTATCAACCTGACCAGCACCGAATCCCGTTACTTGACCACCGGCGGCACGAGCATACACTCCGCCCCCTTCCGTGGTGTACCATTTGTTTTTGGCTTTAGCACTAGCTTTCAGTTGAACATCTGGGAATAATTGCTGATATGCATCACTAGTCACCAAGTCCTTTACAGCCTCGGAATTATCCAAAGCAAGATCGTCCGAATATGAAAGGTGGATAAATTTTGCTGAAGGATTTATCGCCAAACCCTCTGCAATAAAATTCTTTACTGCTAGCTCCGTTTTTCCGTATCTGGGGGCTATGTTAATAATAAGCCTAGTTATTCGCCCCATCAATACATCATCCAATGCCTGAGCAATTCTTGTATGGTGGTCACCAACGACAAAACTTCTTCCGTATTGTTTCTGGAAGAAGTACTGTGTAAAGTTCATTGTTGACGATTTACACCACAAAGCAAGTAATTGCGCTTTAGTCATACGGCACCTTGTTATTCATTGAAATTACCTTTTGAAAACTGTTCAAGTAGCTCTTTGGCTCGTTCAGGAGACACTTTCTCATGTAGAGTTGTATTGAGATTCATTTCGCCTTCAAGTTTCAAATTATCCTTATACATTCCCCGTACACGCATTAACTTATCCATGGCGGCATCAGCTGGATACAGTTCAACTTCAAGCCCGTTTTTACCATGTTTGAAGGACTTGATTATTCCTCGCTCTTTGTCCGCAATAAGTTTTGCCATATCAACTTCGACATGATCAACCAATTGCGTTTCGCCAGGGACAAATCTTGTAGCCATCGGGTTGTGACGTAGTTCTATACGATAGCGTAATATCTTATCACGAATAGGCTCAAGTGATTCCTGAAACTTATCGTAATCTTCTTCCGTGTAACCTTTTTCTGCACAGAATTCCTCTTTCAAGAGCAGTTGGTATTCCAGATCCTTGATTATTGCAGATAGATGCTTTTCAACTGTAGGAGTATGCTCTATCTTCCGAACAATCATGTAATTTGCAAGGTTACCGCGAGCAATATCAGTCTGAAGCTTTATTAGCTCTTCTGCTTTTAGTGATAATTCGTCTAATCGTTCCTTGATCTGAGAGGAAATCTCAACATTTTTCAACAGCCTCTGACCTTGAGATGCCGCAGTAGTTTTACTATAACCGGCTTTAATTGCAGCCTGCGTAGCATTGAAACCATTGGAACAATATTCCTCCACGAACCTGTCTCTACTGATAGCAACCTTCTTAGCCATTACCCCCTCACCTCCTTTACTATTCGATCAACGTTATCGCGGAACGTACGCACGTTTAGATAATAATGACGTGCTTGATCAACCTTCTTAGAAATTGCTTGCTGTGAAATCCCCATCACTCGGGAAAGAGTGGTTGTGACTCCTGCATTCCTTCTTACATCACATTTGCTATAAATGGTTTCAGGCGAGCAGTGGACCAAGGCGCAAGCAATTATCGTAAGCTTACGTTGCCATGGTTCTCCATCTGCCATTTCAAGAAAAGAGCGGAAGTGTTGTTCCTGTACTGGGAAAGAATGTAATCGTTGCAAAACATCCTCCAGAACGGATGGGTGATATTCCCCAAGATATGCCTGCAATGTCGAAGAAGCGATCATGCTGCACTCCTTTCTGCTTTACCCAGGATTGTTTCAATGATCGTGAAGAATTCCTCTACCGTACGGATCAGGTAAACCGGAGTTCCATCTTCTCTCCAAATTGTATGCACTTCGTTTTGTGCTTGTGACACCGTCCCGGTTTCAGTTTTTAGTTCGAATCCGTAACAACGTCCATGGTGAACAAGTATCATATCGGGAATACCTGCTACCACACCGCTTGCTTTTCTACGGGACAAGAACATTTGGATCCTTTTACGGATGCTATCGCGCAGTATCGTGAACCATCTTGCGGCACCTACGTGTCTTTCTACTTGAGACAATACAAAATCAACATCTGTAGGAAGTTCGTTCGATACATGGAAGAATTTCCTCCGTGTAGAAGGATATTTGTTCCACATATCTTGGAATATTTTTGCTTGTAGTTGTATTTCTGTCATAACTGTCGGTAAAGAAAGCAGAGGTCTACGAACTTGCGCTCGACATACCCCTGCTTAAGAACACACGCATAAATTTACAAAGATATCATGATATATCATATTATTTATAGTTTATGATATTACTATGACAATCTAGGAGGGGAATTGGTAATTTATTACAGAAAACGTTTTTTCAATTACAGAAAATTACAACAAGAAAAGGGCATTCTTGTGGGTGTGAGAGCGGTTTTTGAAAATTATTACAGAAAACACCCCTATTTTTCAGAACTTCTATAAAAGGTAAATATGCATTAAACGATTACGTTTTATGCAATCGATTGCATAAATGTATGTACTATATGCACAATATAAATTTTAAAAAGTTTTAGTAAAAAAAGCTGTAATTTCTGTAATCTATAAAAAAATACGCATCTACGACACAGTGAAGCCTGTTTTTACATTACAACGTTTTCTGTAATACACTTGTAATTGTTGTAATTTTTTCTGTAATGCAAACAAAAAAGCCCCGATTTACGGAGCTTTATCTATTCGAATTGCGAATTCAACAAATAAAAGTATTCATACGTCCTCAACCCTTCAGGGTGATCTAGGAAGTTTAACGAACTTACGACCGTTGGTAATATATTCACCATCTGCATCTAAAGAGACGATCCAAAGTCCGTTTTCATTTAATATTTGTGTGTTCATTAAGCGCTACTTTAACAGTCCAGGGAAATATGTGTGAATTAAATAAACTCCGATTACCACTATTAACATAATCGACAGCCATAAAAAAAAGCCACCTATGACGACAAATACATCTGGCTGAACATCATAGCATTCTTTTCGTGAAGCTTCTTTGAGTTCATTGTATTTCCTATTTACGCGATCGAGTTCGGTATCGTCATTTGTAGCGTCGTAGAATCGTTTGATATATCCTCCTTGAGGAATTCTATCATAAGCCCTCATTCCCATAGTCTACGCGGTAAGCTTTAGCCAGTGATCAAATTCAGGTCGCATTAGATCATCAGGCGATACTGGTCGAGAGCAGTAGCAGCACACAGTCTCCCCCTCCGATTGGTAATCCCACGATTCGGATCTAGTTTCTGCCCACTTAAGTTCACTTTCTACTAACGCCATTTCACAATGAGGACAGATAGTCGTATTACTATCCAATAAGTATTCGGTATGGATTTCCGAAATTTCCTCTAAGGTAAGCCTAGAATCCACCTGATGTGCCATTTTAACGATAGCATCAGGAATTTTGATTAATTCTTTGTTAATTTGCATCGTATTAATTCTTTGTTAGAGTTTTATTACATCGCGGCTTGTGGGTTGCCTCCCATGGGCCGCTCCTTTGTTACTTCCCTCAGTAACAACAATACAAACATAGTAAACTTTTCAAACTTTTTAAACTTTTGTTGACAAAAAGTGAATTTTACCACGCAACGCATTGACTATAAGCATTATAATTTTACTTAAAATGGAAACTCCTCCTCTCGAACAGCGCCTTCAAACGATCCTGTGAAAATATGCACCCTTTTTGACCCTTGATTAGGAATAGATTTTACTTGAGACTGCTCAAAATTAATCCCGTACCTTTCGCAAAATTCCCTTACCGCCTTGTTCAGGGACTGCTGCGTGAGCTTATACTTTTCTTTGAGGTCACCAGCAACGTAATCATCATAAGCACGTTGAAAATTCTTTACTTCGACGTAGTCTGCTAGCGTCCAAGTTGACATATTATCCATAAGAAATTCAAGTGTCTTGTCCCCAAACTGATTGGTAAACTTTTTCTCCCAACCTATCTGAGATAAGTCTGTCTGTTGAAGTTTTCCTCCTTGTGCCAGATTGTATTGAATACAATTGAGAACAAAATCATCAAAACCCTTCCAGTCCTGATCTGTCCAATCTCCTTTGGTGCTTCCTGTAGGAAATAATTTTCCGTGAACCCCATCGACCCCACCATGTTTTGTATAATAATCTGTGAACTCAACAACTCTAATTCTGCGCTTAAGACCACCGTCGGAATCCTCGAAACTGTAGTTTGTATTGATTAGGATCTTAGGCATAAGCTCAGGTGCAATTTCCTCCTCATTCCTGTACAACTTTTTTAAAAGCCCAAAACCTGTAGCCTGTTCTTTAAGGAACATCCAGTCGATCCTCTTCGGGATATCTGCAAGAAAGTATATGCGTTGGTAATTCCATGCTTGTAGGAACTTCTCATTGAATTGCACCGAAGATCCGGGAACGGTACATACTGTTGTCATATTACGGAGAAGATTACCAAAAATATTCTTTCCAGATCCACCGCCTAATTTTGGGTCCGATACCATCTCCTGCATCACGACTACATAACCAGCTGATTCTGACTTAAAATCATGCGTAAGATATCCAATGATATTTCTCACAGAATCTTTCACATTCCCATTCTCAACGCCAGTAGCATTTTTTAGAAAAGATTCATATAGAGAAGACGCGATAACCTCTGGACCCAAAAAATCCCTGGAAAGCATTTTATCTGACCAGATGTAACCTTCAATATCATCATACGCTACTGGGACAATCGCATCAGCCGTAACGCGAACGGCGGTATTGTTATAAAACTTGTAGCACACATCAGCGCTATCGGTAATACACTCAGTATCGTCAAATTTATCCAATCTGGATTCCGCGATGAACTTTCCGCTTGCTTGGACAAACTTTTCGAACGCGTTACAGATTTTCGTGTACGTTTCGACCTCCTCTTCTTGAATGTACGCCTTCATGGTGTCGAAAAATTCTATCAAGGTGACCCGCTCAATAAAGCGCTGGTTTATTTGCACCACAGATCCATTGTAGTGACGAAATCCTATGTTACGGGCAACCGTTAAAAAATCCTCTCTAGAAATAGTGTATTTATCATCTTCGATTATCCAGAAAGTTCCATAAGGATGAGCCTGCTTGAACTGCTCCTGGAGCTGTTTAAACTGCTGCTTTGCTTCTGCAGAGAAATTGTTTGGTACGGTCGCATTTCCGTTAATAACAGCCTTTTTAATATGCGATTGCTCGAATTGTTTCTTAACTTGTCCATACCCCTGCTGAACTAAAGCCCGGAATGCTTTTGATTTATCACCTCCGTGATAAAACTCCGCGTATAATGTCGCAGGATTGTAACCACGCTTTTCCTCTAAATCGGTTGATGTTGTAAACAAATAGAAAACGCGACTTTCCCTATGGAAAGTTGCTGACACACCACTATCCTTTCCTGGCCTCGTATATCGAATATAGGTGCTGTTCTCATTAAAAAATTTCCATCCTTGCGCTTCCATGAGCTCCGTAGGATCACATTTATGGTTGTAGTCCTCAAACGGATTTGTTGTGTATATACTTTCTTGTGCTTGGGTCGGTTTTGGAGATGGAGCCACACGCACAACCTCATCATAGCTTTTACATAGATTGATAAGCGAACATCTTTCTTCCCAGGTCAATATAGGTATAGGCATATTTTGGTGAACAGAATATCCCATACTTGGCGGACATAGAAAAAATCCACCCTCTCCTCTTGTTTCTACAAAGCAAACAGTCTTTGGAGGCTTAGCTATTCCTCGTTGCTGCTGTTCGAGAATCTCCTGCTCAGTAGAATACCGTTTTGCTAGATGTTTGTTCCCGTCGGGAGCTCCTCCAACAATCCGGTATAAGATGTGGTATCCACCGCTTGGCGTCTTATGAATTCTAAGGCGTGCGTAAAGCTGAGGGTAAAATTTAGCAAGATCAGAAAACAGTATTGCATCGAACCCGGGAAAATACTTGGTATCAATGTCAATACACTCCAAATTACCTGACACTGCGCCCGCAACAATTGCCACACCTGTTGTATCGTAATACTCCATTGAGCTATACAGTTCCCCTTCTGTAGCCACACGCGATTGAAACTGCTTCCACGAAGCCCCATATGGAGTCTTCTCCTTTTTTTCACCTTCAGGCTTATCTCGAACGGGGATTAACGATATACCATCTTTCAATAATGGCGTAATTTCCGCCCATACTCTTGCTAACTCAATTGCCATTTTATACTAATGTTATATCTTCAAATTCTACTCTCGACGCTCCAATCATTTTACGCTGGTGATCGGCCCAGCCTGGTCTGTATCCCATTGCGGCAGTAAATGCCTCGAGGAAACCTTTGCGCAACTGCTCTTGGGCGCGCGCGACACGAGCAGCAAAAGGCTGCTTCTTTTTTATCTTTGCATATACCGCAAGTTCGCCCGGTGTGAGTTCACTTATCCTGCGTCCCACCAATCGAGTGTAATGCGATGTTACCTCTATCAGTTCGCCTTGTTCCAATTCCTTTTCAGTAAGGGGACGCTCGTGTCCGCACCACGGGCAGATTCTTTGCGATGCTGAAATGATGGATTCGCATTTTTCACAAAGAGAGACCGTACCAATACCCTCGCTCTTCTTTGCGCGCTTGGTGGTTTCCCACATCTTATCCCATTCTCTGTCCTCGAAGTATAGTCCATGACGTTCCCAATTACCGCCATAATCCAAAACTCTAAAATGTGTCTTTTCGCGGGTGCCGTTTGATGACCAAACCGGACGCGAACCACGACCTATCATTTGCAAATACAATGGAAGGGATGTTGTTGCACGGTTCAATATGACAAGATCCACTTGCGGTAGATCCAACCCTTTTGTGAGAGACGCTACGCTGACACAAATATTGGCGAGATTTAGTTCGGTGAATTTCGCAAGCTCGTAAGATGCGTTTTCAAGTTGTGAATGATACTCTACAGACGCAAACCCCTCCTCACGCAAGCGCGCATTCATTTCAGTTGCGTGCTTAATAGACGCAACGAAAATCATACACTTGGAAAATGGAGTTGTACGCAAATCGTCAAGAATTCCATCGTATACTGCTGATGTGCCGAATGCCGCTTGTTGGGATGCTTCGGTAAATTCTCCATTTCGCATTTCGAGGATATCGGTATCCGCTTTAGTTCTAGCGAGGTGTTGGTAGCTACAGAGGAATCCCTGTTGAATCAATTCATCAACCTGGCAACAAACCACGCATGAGTTATATAGTTCCGGTAGGTGTTTTGCCACTCGCGCGTCAGGTGTAGCAGTAAAGCCAAGGATGTATGGATTGGATGCGGAGATAAGGTGACGTATGATGTTACTGGGTGTTCCGATATGCGCCTCGTCCACAATGATAAGCGGAGGGAATTCGAGCGCAGCAAGTTGTTGAATTATTAAAGGCCGCCTAGTAAGGGTTTGCGCCATTGCGATATACAATTCGCCGCCACGGATATGAACGTGCTTCTTGCCATTGGCAATTTCGATGCCACCAGCTTCATTGATAATCTGGTCGAATATCTTGGTTGTCTCGCTTATGATTACAACTGCGCGGCCATTCTCAATGGAGCGTCGAGCGACTTCGATGAACATCTTCGTCTTTCCACTGCCCGTTGCGGCACATGCAATCACTCGTCTATGGTCTCGAAGTCCGCGTGCAAGGTTATTTACAAAATCCTCTTGGTAAGGACGTAGTTTAAAATTAATAACTTTCATGCCGACACCTCCATATGTGATGCCGTACAAAAAATCCAAACGGTTTTCATGTATTAGTCTTTGTTAGAGTTGATAAAAAAAGGCGGTGAAAGGGATTGCCTTCCGCAATCACCGCCTTGTCATGGTGTTAGAACGGCAAATCGTCGTCGTCGCTCACTGTCGCAACTGGCACCGTGTTCGCTGCAGCTGAGAAATCCTTGATATTGCCAAGAATTGGTTGAGCCGCCTTCAAGGCGTCTGGAGTGTCTTTTAATGTTTTGTACACCTCTGAAGGGATACCTTTACTAATGAAGCCATTCTGCCCGTATTGGTCCGCTTCTTCACGGACGGTCACCCTAACATCCATATAAACAGCTCCATCTTTTTCTGTTAGGTTATTTCCATCAATAGGCAAGAATATCCCTCGGATAAGCCCTGATTTACCCTGCTTCTCGATGATGATGGATTGTGGTAGTCTTGTTAGGGCAATTGACCCATTTAAATTTCTGTTTGACATGTCTATTTATTTTGATTATTTAATTCACTAATTAATTCGGCAACCTGCGCCTGTTGGGTAAGAGAAAGACAATAGAACGTATCCACTGTGGATATGATGTCGTATTGCATTTCCTCGATTGCCTGTTTGCCTGACTTTTTAAAGTGTACTTGATTTATGATCGAATTCACTTCTTTCATTGCCTCGATTGCGATAGTCGATTTCTCGACGATATACTGCACCGGATTAATGAACTTCGGCGTTGACAATCCCGCTATCTGCACGAGCTTCGGTGTCATCCTTACCTGCGACGCATATTCGCGCAGGGAATTCTCAAAATGTTCTGCGCTGTTTAGCAGACTGATGGTCGCCTTGAACTGCGGAATGAATTGCATAGGTACTACATTGCCAGCGATGTTGGCGTTGAATTTTATTGAGGTCATTTTCTTTCCTTCCAATATTTATAATCCCAGGTAGCGGCAATTACGGCAGCAATCACCACTACAACAATTTTCCACATGATGTGCATTACGCTGCTTTCTTCTTTGTAGCTCGAGCCACGGCTTTATACTTCGGTTCGTACTTCACATCCTCGTGAGTGATCATCTCACCCGTTGATTTCGCTTGACGTTCTGCAAAGGTTACCATGCTATCAAGTTTAACCTTACCCAATTCTTGCGGGGAAGCACCAGCGTTGGTTAGATAGTAATCCACAACCGCACGCCAGCCATCTACCGACCCAACAGTGATTGAGTATGATTCAATTGCACGCGGAGCGTCAACTTCACGGTTTGCCTGCGATACCATAACGGTTACAGTAGCTTGTTGCTTTTCCTTTTCCGCTTGTTCGGCTGCGCGTCTTTCGGCTTCCTTCCTTGCATTTTCGGCTTCTTCTTCCTGTTTTCTTGCCAACTCCGCCGCTTGTGCGCTTTCTTGTTCTCCTCGTTCCAACTCTTCCTTGCGGGCAGGAAATAGAGTAAGGATATATTCAGCGTATTTGGTTACCTCAGTTGTGAAGTGGGTTGAGCAAGCATTGAAGCGCTCTGAGGTTCGCACCTCTCCAATCAGCGTATCATCGCCCACTAAGGAGATCGCATTCCATGCTTCTTCGGAAAGTGTACCGCCGATGAACCCGCGAACAGCCGCTTCCGCTTCTTCTATCTGCGCAAGCGTTGTATTACTATAAACCTGAAGAATAGTCTGCTTCACGTTAGTAAGATGGTTCGCGTATCCCGTACGTAATTGTGATTCTAATTCAGCAATCGCATCAATTCTACGCTGTTTTTCTCTCAACTCCGCTTCTTCCTTTTCACGAGCGGCAGCCGCTTCCTGCGCATGGATCTTTGCAGAACGGTCGCGCACCTTCTGAATAGCGTCGTACAATTCTTTACCCAAAGTATTTTCAAGTGCTGTAAATTCCTTGATGAAGGCATGAGCTTTTTCAGTGTAAACAGAACGGGTTTCATTCATAAACTTTACAGCTTTCTTTGCGGAAACCTGCCAGTTCATCAATTCGTCATCCAGCTGCTTTGGAAGCTTTTCCCCGGATTCAGCAGCACGTTCCAAAAGCGCACTATGCTTCACGCGATATTTTTCCAACATTGCAACGGATGTTGTATATACTGATCCTGCACTTTGTAGGTCAGATTGTGACAGGGATATTATCCCCACCTTGTTTTCTTGTGTTGACATGATTTTAAAATGGTAATGGATCTGAAACTGGTTCTTTTACTGCAACTGGTGTAACCGGCGACGGTCTGCGACTTTCTGATAACTCCAACTGCGGAACGGCATGACCGAACTTACGTCCAACGAATTCGGAAATTCCTTCCCGGCGCACTACCGACGAAACTCCTGTTTCACGATCAGCAATTGATAACACCCCACCGATATTGGTGTAAACCTTTCGCTCTGCTTTGCTAGCATAACGGATATCAGCTAAGGTAAGGACAGCGTCCACTTCCTCACGACTCACATCGCCCGTCCAATCCTTAAGGTTGTACGTAGGCACATCTCCTGTCCATTCTTTTGGCGACCAATTGAAAGCTGCGTCCAGCGGAAGGTCTGGAAAGTTTTCCTCCCATAACTGACGCTCCGCTTCAATCTGAATTCCGTTGGTTCTGTAAAATCCGTGACGTCCCGATTTGAAATTGATGATTGCACGAATTACCTTATCAACTTTGCATTCGCGCGGTTGACCTTTGCGAGGTCCTGACTTGTACGGGTCGCTTTCGTCGAAACCATCTACTTTAATTGTCATGTTGCACACTAGATCTATTAAGGTTCCAAAGCCACGATCCGACAAGAGCACGAATTCAATCCCCAAAGGCTTTACTTTGTAATCAAAGAAGAATTGACAGAAAGCCGCCATGTCACTACGCAGTTTCTCCCCCCAGCCATTGCATTCGGGTTGGTAGAAGTTTTTGGAGGAAAGGTAGTTCTCTATCACCTCCTCCACTGCAGAAAAATCATAGCTGCCATTGATCAACCATTTGCCAATTTCTAAGTGAAGGAGAGTGCCGTAATTTTGCGCGACTTCCAAAAGCCTGCCTGCCTCTTGTCTCCCATGTTTAATGTACCAATCCAAAAGACCGTCTTCCATAGGGCTGCATGTGTTGATAGCCGTGGTTAACGAAGTATACAATCTCAATGGAGATTCTACCGGAGTTCCATCTTGATCAAGACGGATGTACGCACGCCCCTGACCGAAATTCACACGTCCTACCTTGTAGGATGGTAAGCGAAGTGCATCTTCGCGAAACCAATCCGTGTGTATCTGTTCGAAAGTTATAGCCATTATTTAACCTCCTCCGCTTCTACGTCCTCAACAATGTCAACTGGACCACCGCTCGGCAATTGCAATAGGGAGCCACTAGTGATCATGTTCGTTGTAAGCCGAGATAAGTCAGCACCTGATTCTACATAACCTCGCACCATTTCCATTGTCTCCTCAGTAAAATTTGGCACTAATTGTACAATGGGATAATTTTTAGCCATTCCTGGAGTATAAGACTGTACTTTTTTAACCATTAAGGAGAAAGGGAAGCCAATAATACTACCACTGCGCTCTAGAACTGTATCAAATGATTTAACGATTCCAGGAATGGTAGTTTCTTTAGCTTTTGTTTGGAAAGTCCAGTATCCGAGAATCCCTTTCATTTCAAGAAGCACGAATCGCATCGTTAAATAACGATCCCACAATTTACCGAGGGATTTTACTCGTGGGTCATCTTTGTCGACCCCACTTTCGTAACCGCCCTTACCATCTTTACCACCCGCAGGGTTCCATACTGTGAAGATTTCGCCGTCGCCCCATCCAAAGCGCTTCCCTTTATCCCACGCTTGGAACTGCTCATTACACACCTCTTCAACGTTATTAGATACGAAAGCTACTTTCAATTCAGTAGGTTTGTCGCCGAATAGTGATTGAAACTTATTTGCAAAATCTCCAGTGGCACGGAAATAATCCAATGATGTAGGTAGACCGCGGTCTGTTTTTATGCCTACTTTAATTTTACCGATTTCGGGCAATGTACTACCTTGCTGCACACCCCCTGAGGAAATACGTCCTTTCATTTGTTCTTTGTTAGAGTTTTTATCTTTTCTGTGAAATGGGATTGCCTTCCCTAAATCACGCCTTTTTTTTCTGCATCCCTACCGATCTCTCGCACTAGTCCTTGTAAATCAAGAACCTCTGCAAGTAGGTTTTCTAGTAATTCTACCATTTACGTCTCATGTTTTAAGCGATATGTACTGTATTAAACTTTGACTTGCCGCGACGCTCGCTAATTCGACCCTATCGAGCCTCATCCTTTTACCGGGCTCATCTTGTCTCGGAGTTATTACTTGCGCATCAAGCCACGACTGAACTTGTGTTCTCCCGTATATTTTGCCGGCTTCCAATTTTGAGAGATATGGTTTTATGTTTCCGGCTGCTTTAAGCGCAACTAGGCCTCCTAATTCCGCTTGCGCCTTTAGTAAGGCTGCTAATCTGTAATCTAGTGGTAAACCATCCATTACTCATCCCTCCAACATCTGAAATTCAACAAATCCGTTGGATCTCTTCTTACGGTAAACACTTTGTTTGAAACAGGCTTTTGCGTCTTTAAATCAATTCTATGGAAGTATCTCCATGCAGAATGCCGAACAGCCTTTTCTTTTCCATTATCGACAGGAAAAGAATCTCCGACTTCCATTTTTGACATGATAACATCCCAAGCTTCTCGGGAAGGTGAAGGAATCTTATTTGTTATCTTTATCATTATTTATTTTGTTTAGTTTGTTTAAAAAGTCCATTTGTTTAAGCTTTTGGCACACACGTTGTTTAAATTGTTTATATTTGTTTGACTTGACAAAACAAAAGTATTAAACTTTTTAAACTTTAAAAACTATTTAACACAAAAAGTTTATTATGTTTTGCTTTTATCGTCTAAATCGTTGATTTAGTTGAACTTATTTTTGAACACACACGAGAATGAACTTACTACACAAGGGGCTTTATATTAAGCGCCTACTCAAACAGCTCGACATCAAAGAGTTTCGACTCAATGACAAGAATGATCCGCTCTACGTCGGATTCGGAAAAAACACATTAGTGAATTTACTTAAGCTTGAGGAATTTGAGAAAGAGTCCGATAAAGCGAAGGCTAAGGCTATTTTAGACACTATTGGAGGAAAAGAGGAAGACTATCAATTTGTATTTCCGTCGGAAACTAGATCAAACGCAAAGGACATCGGTACTACGTTAGACTCCGATGGGGATTCTGATATTTTCGAAATTAGTCCCGGATATTATTTACTAACCACGGAATTGGTGCCAGTTCACGCGCAAGCCGGGTATTTAGCGGGGTACCAAGACCAAGAATTCATAGAAACATTGCCTAAATTTAGAACAACAGTAGATCGTTTTGCCAAGGGGAAATATCGGCATTTCGAAGCCAGCGGTGATAGCATGGATAATGGAAACATCCGAGAAGCAATTCCCGATGGCGCTATATTAATGTGTAGAGAAATCAAGAGAGAACATTGGAATAGTAAACTTCATACTCACCGGTGGCCGAATTATGTTTTTGTACACAGAACAGAGGGTATTGTAGTAAAGCAAATTGCTCACCAAGATGTTAAAAACGGTATTTTAGTGCTTCGCTCTCTGAACGAGAATAAAGAGAAATACCCCGACTTTGAGGTGAACCTCGATGACATGCTTGAGATATACAATGTAGTCAAAAGAATTATCGAATAATGTACAGGGATCCACGTACCGGTGTAGAGTATATCAAAGACGAACAAGGCCTTCTAATTGAAGTAAAAAACAATACACCGGCACTTTGGAGTATCGTAGAACACATTCGGGCACATTTAAATCCGCCGATGATCAATGGAGTGTACGTTAGAACTCGGCCAATTAATCGTGCAGGACATAGAATTGAGGTCAACTCTTTGCAGAGTGATGTCGATGGCGGAATCTTGAACATATTGATTTATCCATCTGATTGGGAGATACAGAGTCGTGTAGCCGCCATTTTAGAGGACGCAATTATAGAAAAAATAAAAATAACGATCGAACGTAATCGGAGCGAACCGCCCGGTCATATTCGAATAAAATACGAACACATAGAATAATGAGCAAAAACGACAAAACAGCTCCTGACTTCAAAGAAGTCGGAAAATTGATCAAAGACTTCCGTCTACGCCAAGGCATGACAAATGACGAATTCAGAAAAGGTCTCGGCGTTTCTTACCCTACACTCTCAAGGATCGAAAACGGACATCATGGCCCGAGCGCGGCCGTTATCCAAAAACTCGCAGCAATGGGCATGGATGTTACTGATTTATCTTTCGCATCGCGCCCTCATTCGGTCGAACAGACATTATCTTATCGTTTAGCTGAGGTTGAAAATCGCCTTGCTAAAATGGAAGATACAATACGTCAGTTAATATCTTTAGTAAAAGAAAAGGAGTGATAATCACTCTATCACTCCTTTTCTAAATTCTTCTATCACACCCATCTGCACTTTGTGTACGACAGACCAATCCGGTTCTATATATACATCTGTTATATCACTACCATATTTATGATTTAATGCAAAAGAGACATCGTCCTTGCTAAACTTACATACAGCTCTAGCAATGTTTGCAAAACTATGGCGCGCATAGTACATCGTACATTTAAACCCGAGCGCTTCGTTAATTTTCTTCCAGGACCGGTAGAAGGTTTTGTGAAAAATGACTAAACTAGAATAGCGCTTTTGAATGACTCCGGCATACTTTTCAATCAAAACTTGAGCTTCCTCAGGTATCTTTACATTTGTCACTCCCCCATCTTTTCGCCTTGCTTTTATCTTACTCCTTGAGTATTGCAGGAATCCGATCTTTTGGGGATCCGTTAGATAAACGTATATATCTTTAGGGTTCATCCCGCAGAGAAAAAATGAAAGCATAAAAATATCTACGGTTAATTGTTCGGGATACGATTCGCTTTTAAATCGACTTATAGATATTATTCTTTGTAGGTCCAAGTTTCTCCGCTTTGGCACACTCTTTTTGATTGGCGTATAGTAGTCGAACGGATTAAACGGAATTGGGAAACTCTCTATAGCTGGATTGTTGTAGTTTTTACGCAGCAAGTTGAACTCTTTTGAAAAAACGGCCATATAGGTCCTTACACTCCCTGGAGACAATTTGATATTGTTTAATAGATAACTTTCGAATCCCATAAGGAAACTAGAATTTACTAAAATCGCACTGATCTTTTCCATCTTTGAAAAGTTCTTAAGATGACCACATACGACTTCGACACATTTTGCACTAGAATATCTACCTGCAACATGAAGTGATTCAACGCGAGCGTTAAAATTCTCTAATACGTCAATTTGCTTATTAGAATTATCAGAAGACAGCAAGTAGGTTCTTAGATCCGAAGATGTCATAAAGTCGACTTTCTTCCCCAGAAGCGAAATCCTGTCACGATATTCGGTTAGTTGTTTTGCGAGGAATTTATCAATATATGCTTTCTTCAGCTTACCTTTACTATCCAACATCTCTTTAGACACGAAGTTGTTGGTTTCTATATATCGAGGGGTTGATCGATGGTTGACACAAACTTTCACATTCCAAGTGCCATCCCTTTTCATCTGGTGTTTTAGAATCACCGCATTAATCGTCGCCATAAAATAATAGTAAATTATTTGTAAATCTTTTTTTTGTTAAAACTGTCAAGCAAACAAAACACTATTAAAAACGATAATGTGTCAAAACTTACAAAAACTCAATATAGTATGGAACAAACCCTGTAAAATGCATTGATGTTAAAAATCGAGGGATTTAATCCTGCTAAAAAATCCAAAATTGTCTCCTAATTTTAACTTATGTATAGCCTCTACTAAGGGGGAATCAAAAATAAGAAAAAAAACTCAGAAATAGTACTTAGTACTTAGTAGTTAGTAGTTAGACCCGTGTCTTTGAACCAAGAAAGGAAGGATATAAGGATTAACAGGATCCTGCTCATCCTTGCATCCTTCCTTTCCTGGTTCAAGACAACACGTCCGATCCTGCCAATCCTTTTTTTTCTGGTTCAGACAACAGACATCAGACATTAGATATCAGACCCGATCCTGTCAATCCTTTCATCTCTCCCTCAAAACAAAAAAAACCTGCATTGCTGCAGGTCTAATGTCTTATATCTAACGTCTAATATCTAAATTAAAACGGCGCATCATCCGGCATATCGTTCATTCTGGAAGGCATGGTTATGCCTCCGCCGAAGCTATCGAAGCTGTTGGATGGTGCCATGGCGGAGCCAAACCCGCTAGGCAGGTCTGAGAAGCTTCCCGAGTCGCCACCCATTCCGGCGAAGTCATCTTCAAGATCGACGAACTTCACATATTTACCCACGAATTTCAACGGTACAATACCGGTTTCACCGTTACGGTGTTTAGCAATGATTACCTCACCGACACCAGCTGTAGGACGTCCCTCCTCGTCTTCCGTAATACCATAGTATTCCGGGCGGTAAAGGAACAACACCATATCCGCATCCTGCTCAATAGAACCCGACTCACGTAAATCGGATAGCATTGGACGTTTCGAGTTACCCGGACGCGACTCTACCGCACGACTTAACTGCGATAAGGCCAATACCGGAATATTTAATTCTTTCGCTACCGATTTTAATGCACGCGAGATACTACCGATCTCTTGCTCACGGTTACCGCCGCCTTTGCCCTCGCTCTTACCATGCATCAACTGCAAGTAATCGACGATGACCATCTGTATATCATACTGCGCTTTCAAACGACGACATTTCGCACGGAACTCAAAAACGTTCAATGCTGGCGTATCATCAATAATCAATGGCGCCTCTGTCAATCGGCCGATTCTAGAGTGCAATTGCTGCCACTCATGATCCGCCAGATTACCTTTCTTCAATTTCTCTTGTTCAATTTCTGTTTCACCAGCAATCAAACGATTCACCAACTGCACCGAGGACATCTCCAGCGAGAATACCGCAACAGGACGCGAGTGGTCTACCGCAGCATTTCGCGCTACGGATAATACGAATGCCGTTTTACCCATCGCCGGACGTGCCGCAATAATCACTAAATCCGAAGGCTGCCATCCCGAAGTCATTCGGTCTAGGGCTGTCAATCCGGAAGGAATACCCGTTAAACCATCGGTACGATCGCGCAACAATTCCAAGGAAGAGATTGCCTCACGCATGATATCATCCATCTTTCGCGAGTCGCGACGCAAGTTGTTTTGCGCAATATCAAATAAAGACTTCTCTGCATGATCCAACAAATCGAAGATATCGCTCGTCTCATCATACGAAGAGTTGATAATCTCTGTAGAAACCTTAATCAGCTCCCTTTGTATATACTTCTGAGAAATAATACGCGCGTGGAATTCAATATTCGCCGCCGAAACGACTCTATCCGTCAACTGCGTGATGTAGTAAGCACCGCCCACCATCTCCAAGGCGCCCATTTGTCTCAATTCCGCAACAACCGTTAAAATATCGATTGGCGAAGTCTTTTGAAACAGGTTATAGATTGCCTGGAAAATCTTCTGATGCGACTCCTTATAAAACGAGTCCGGCTTCAAGATATCAATGACCTCACTAAGCGCATTTTTCTCCAACATAAGCGCGCCCAGTACCGCTTCTTCCAAGTCAACAGCTTGAGGAGGCAGCTTACCCAAACCACTCACTAAGTTGTTCAGGCTAGTACGCTTTTTGTTAAAGTTTGCACGGCTAGCTTGGCTAGACATATTGTTCGAATTTTCGTTTTCTACGGACATATCAAATTTAATTTTACGGCTCGATGTTTCCTGACGGGGTAACAAATGTAAGAAAAATAAAACAGCCCCCTCCCACAAGTTTTAAACAGTCAAAATAGGTGCTCCAACAATCATGCTACTGATTTGAAAACTAAGCCCCTAGTATTCCACATCTGATGTGGACAACATGTTAATTTACGAAAAATCAAGCTCATTATCAATTAATTAAAGAAATGTGGATAACCCATAGCGATGTTAATAAGGTTTAGCGCTTCGTGACAGAAGTCACTATTTTGAACCCGTTTTACACTTCAAATTCAAACTCAAGGAGTTAGCCTTTTTGAGGTCTTCTTTCTCTTTAAACTTGTCCTGCAGAAAAATGAAATTTCTGTATACTTTGTTGTATCTTTGCACCTATGTCAAACGATGCTTCTACTGTAAAACCTTATAACCCAGAGGGCGGCAAAAAGGAACAAGTTGCCGATATGTTCAACAACATTTCGAAGACTTACGACCTCTTGAACCGCTTCATGACGATGGGTATCGATACGATCTGGCGCAAAAAAGCCATCAAGCTTTTAAAGCCTCTTCAACCGCAAATGATTCTTGACGTAGCAACGGGCACGGGCGACTTCGCATTGGAGTCTATCCGCATCCTCAACCCAAAGAAAATCATCGGTGTCGATATCTCTCAGGGCATGTTGGATGTAGCAGCAGAGAAAGCAAAGAAAAAGGGCGTAGAAAGCCAATTCGAAGTACGCTTAGGCGACTCCGAGAGCCTACCGTTTGAAGACAATACCTTTGATGCCGTTACGGTAGCCTTCGGTGTACGGAATTTTGAAAACCTGGAACAAGGACTTTCTGACATCCGCCGAGTTTTAAAACCGGGCGGTAAAGCCATCATCTTGGAATTATCGAACCCAACAGCATTTCCGATTAAGCAATTGTTCAACTTTTACTTCCATAAAGTTGTTCCAGCAATGGGAAAGGTAATCTCGAAAGACAACCGTGCCTATGAATACCTTCCGGAATCGGTAGCGAAGTTCCCCGATGGGCAACGCTTTGCTGCCATCACCGATAAAGTAGGTTTTGCATCTTGCAAGGTTCGTCCGCAGACCTTCGGCTTCTGCACCATCTATGAATGTAATAAATAGCAAAACGCTCAAAATATATAAACAAGGCCAATGAGAACAGTATTAATCACAGGGGCCAGCTCCGGAATTGGTGCAGCATGTGCTTTAGAGTTGGCAAAAGACACGAATTATCGCCTACTATTATGTGCGCGCCGTGTCGATCGTCTGGAGGAATTAACTTCCAAAATCAAACAGATCAATCCTTCTTGCGAGGTTCATACCTTTAAACTCGATGTTCGCAATGCCGACGAGGTAGAAACGACCCTGTCGAACATCCCTGCTGAATGGAAAAACATAGACGTTTTAATCAACAATGCAGGCCTTAGTCAAGGATTAGACCCTATCCAAACAGGGGATATCGGCGATTGGGACCGCATGATCGATACCAACGTCAAAGGGCTGCTCTACGTCACGCGCAATGTCGTGCCGATGATGGAGGGCAGCAAACAGGCACATATCATCAACCTGGGCTCTATTGCCGGCAAGGAAGTATATCCCAACGGAAATGTCTACTGTGCGACAAAACATGCCGTTGATGCGTTGAATAAAGCGATGCGCATCGACTTACTTCCGAAGGGGATTAAAGTGACGGCAATCAATCCCGGCATGGTGGAAACGGAATTCTCCGAAGTTCGATTCCATGGCGATGCTGACCGTGCGAAAGCCGTTTACGAAGGGGTAACTCCGTTGAGCGGACAAGACATTGCAGAGATTATTGTCTTTGCTTTAAACCGACCGGCGCATGTTAACATCAATGATTTATTGGTGATGCCTACCGTACAAGCAACAGGAACTATTGTAAACAGATCAAATTCAAAATAATATGTCATTAGAAACACAGATCAATCAAGATATTAAAGCGGCAATGATCGCTAAAGACAATGCAAGACTTAGAGGTTTACGCGCTATTAAGGCGGCGATTTTATTGACAAAAACTGAAAAAGGCGGTGCTGATGAGATGAGCGAAGAAACTGAAATCAAAGTATTGCAAAAGTTAGTGAAACAACGCAAGGAGTCTGCAGAGATTTATCAGCAACAGAACCGCGAAGATTTATACCAGATTGAAGTAGAAGAGCAAGAGGTAATCGAAAGCTACCTACCGAAGCAATTAGACCGCGCGGCAATCGAAGAGGTTATCAAAGGAATCATCGCTGAAACAGGTGCTGCTTCCATTAAAGATATGGGTAAAGTAATGGGCTTAGCCAACCAAAAGCTAGCCGGACAGGCAGACGGTCGTACGATCTCTGAGGTTGTGAAATCATTGCTTAGCTAAAGAAAATTATCATCGATGAATTGGGTAATCAAATCATTTGACGACTTAAGCGCGAAGGAACTCTACCGAATTCTACAGGTCAGGATAGATGTATTTATGCTCGAGCAAAACTGCCTCTATCCTGAATGTGATGATAAAGATCTCAAATCAAAACACTTGTTCCTCATGGAACAAGACCAGTGCGCCGCCTATGCGCGCCTTCTACCTCCCGATGTATCCTACCCCAACTGCAGCTCCATCGGCCGCGTAGTGGTACATCCCAACTTCCGAAAACAACAAGTCGGACAACAACTGATGAAAGAAGCAATTCAATATCAGAAAAACGCATACCCTAACCACGTCATCCGCATCAGCGCACAACTGTACCTGCAAGCATTCTATGAAAACCTCGGCTTCGTCAGAGAAAGCGACGTGTACCTGGAAGATGATATCCCGCATGTGGAAATGGCGTTGTATTAGATATTAGATTATAGACATTAGATGTCAGACCTGCAGCAATGCAGTTTTTTTTGAACCGTTAGTATTGATATTTGTTTGAACTAAGAAAAAAAGGAAAATTTGTCTTGAACCAGTAAAGAAAGGATATAAGGAATAGGTGGATCCGGTCAATATTCTAATCCTTTTATTCCTGGCTCAAAGACAGCACATATCATACCCTCACATCGCCCGATCCTGCCAATGCTTAAATCCTTCCTTTCCTGGTTCAGATACAACACAAATCCTGTCAATCCTAACATCCTTTTTTACTGATCCAGAACAAAAACCCCGCATTGCTGCAGGTCTAATATCTAATGTCTGACATCTAGTATCTAACGCTACTAAATACTACCCGAATCAAAGCCCAATC
>DELI01000019.1:139945-287353 GCA_002354335.1 Sphingobacterium sp. UBA2700
GATTGGGCTTTGATTCGGGTTATCATTGGGTTTGAAAGGGCTTTAAGCAGAAGCAGGTCTATACATGGTAGGTTCTAGGTATCTCTTGGAGGAGCACAAAAAAAATAGCGCAATGATTTTCATCATTGCGCTATTTTTTAGCTCGTTTTATGGGGCTTATTTTATTTCCCTTCTATCTTGCGGCTTCCATATTCGCGGTCGCGCGCGAAGGTACTCATGTGTCTTTCTTTTTTTGCCGGGTAGATATCATCGAGGATAATCATGATTCCGGTTTCTTCTACCTCGCCGAATTCGTTGTTTCTGGCTGTGCCGAATACGCGCATGGTTGGCGAAAGGTTCATATAAGTATTAATCAACGGAGGGATATTCTCTCCAAGTTCTCTAACTTTGGTATTCAACACTTTATAACCAGCCTTATAGTCTAAGCCGTCGAAGATGCCTTCGTGTTTAGAGATATCTGTTTTGTAGCCTAGGTAGAGCTCGTCTACAGGTTTTACCAAGTTGTCCTTATCGGGGAAGTAGTAGTTCATGAAGTAGATCAACAAATCACGTGCTTCCTCATTATACTGCGGATACATCGTTACTTTGCCGAAAAGGTATTTCACATCGGGGTTCATCAATACGACCGCACCTAATCCGTCCCATAAGTTGTCAAGGGAAAAAATCCCCTTACGGTTATCGATGGCAGGCTGATATTTAGGTTGCACCCAAGAGCGCCCTAATTCTAAGGTATAAGGCAAGTAATCTTTTATAAACTTATCCGAGAATTCGAAGTAATGAGCTGTTGACAAATGGAACTCGCCCGATTTATCGATCGCATCAGCACATTTGATTACGCGGTAACCTGCAATTATCTCCTCATCATCGGGGTTCCATGCGATCAATTGATCATAGTTATGTTCGCAGGTATCATTTTCATCAATATCCAAAGGTAATCCTGTACCACCTCCGGCACCTCTAAAGGTTATCTCACGCAATCGTCCGATCTCACGCATAATATTGGGTGAGTTATGGTAATTGACTAGGTAAACCTCATTATTCCCATTGTTAGTATAGCGCACGAAAGCTTCCTTAGTTAACTCAGCTTTAATCAATGCTCTATCTACTGGTTCAATTATTTCTTGCATAAATTATTTTTTACCTCCGGACATGGCATACACGGTCTCTTTGACTTCCGTTGCCCATTGGCGTTCGTTTTTACTGTTATCAAATTGCGAATAAGGAATTCGCTTGCCTATCTTAATGGTGATGTCTTTACCGCGTTGCGAGAATAGCTCGTCAGGTAAATATAACATTTCAATATTAGCTTTTAATCCTACTTTATTCCTAAATCGAGCCAAATTGTAGAAAAAGTTAGAATTTCTTCCATCAATATAGACAGGTACGATGTCTTTTTTATATTTTTTAGCTTTCGAGATGAAGCTTTTCTTCCATTCTAAATCGACTATTTTCCCGTTTATCTTCCTGGAAACTAAGCCTGCTGGAAAAACTAAGAGTGCATGGTCGGATGCATAGGCATTCTCAATTGCGGCAATACCGGATTTGCTTTGCCCGCCTAATTTATTTACAGGCACGAAGAGAGGTTCCAGATTTCGCACGTTCATCAGTATATCATTCACCAAAAATTTGACGTCTTTTCTATACTTACCGATGGCCTGCATGAAAGCGACACCGTCAAGCCCTCCTAAGGGATGGTTTGAGGCGAAGATCACACTATCTTCTAATGGAATATTCTCTGCACCTTCTAAATGTACTTTAACGTCAAGTTCGTTCAACAAAGAATCTACGAAG
This sequence comes from Sphingobacterium sp. UBA2700, assembly GCA_002354335.1. Classification (GTDB taxonomy): domain Bacteria; phylum Bacteroidota; class Bacteroidia; order Sphingobacteriales; family Sphingobacteriaceae; genus Sphingobacterium. The sequence goes on from DELI01000019.1 coordinate 141,737, forward strand.
TCCAACCCCATATCATCATGATAGGTGGTCATAATGTAGTTTATTTCGTCTTCGTGGATAACACGCTCCAAATAGCTGATTAACGGCTTAGGGATCCATTTGGCTAATGTTGGACTTTTCTTATGTATGACTTCCCTGATTTTAATAAACTTCTCTTTCTCTAGTAAGCCCATATAATAACCCCTCTTTAAAGTAGGGTAAAATTACACAAATAGTTTAAAGTAGCGTAAAACATCTATTTATTTTATCCGAAATTGTATTTTTTGCCTACCTTAGCTTAAAGCGTATTTTAAAGAAGATTTAAACCTTTTGGTCCAAATTCTATTTAATATATAAAACGAAATATGTTCATTGGCGAAATCATAACAACTCTTTATACCGAACTTAGGCCATCCGATACGGTGGAATTCGCCTTAAACAAGGTTAATGAATTGCATTTTCACCAATTACCTGTTGTGAAGGGCAAAGAATACCACGGCCTGTTGACGGAAGAGGATCTCCTTTCGGTTGAAGACGAAAGCGATTTGATTTCGGAAGTTAAAATCACCCTACCTTTTATCTACCTTTACGACTATCAACACATCTACGACGCGCTGCAATATCTGGAAACCTATCAGTATGATATTTTACCCGTTCTGAACAAGCAGAATCAATATGTAGGTGCTGTGACGCAGACGGACTTGTTGCGCGCAATAAACCAGACGATCTCTAACCAGGAGAAAGGTGCGATCATTGTTTTAGAGATGGAAGATCGCGACAACTCCCTAACCCATGTTGCGCATATCATAGAATCGGAAAACACGAAGATATTGAATACAGGGGTTCGCGCCATTGAAAACTCTAGCAAGGTAGAATTGACTATAAAGGTGAACAAGAACAACATCTCTTCGGTATTGGCTTCGTTATGGCGACATGATTATGTGGTGAAAGCATCATTCAATGATGGAACCGATCAGAACGACATTCAAGATCGATACAACCTTTTAATGAACTATTTGAACATATAATTTCAGAGAAATTCCCATCTTTGAAAAAAAATAAACGATTACTTATAGCATGAAAGAACTGTCAATAGCGGTGTATGGGCGCGAGTTCAATCAATCGGTCATTGGATACGTTGTAGAACTTTTCACCTATTTACGCGAAAGAAATGTTCAGGTTTATATCTACCACGATTTCCATACCTTCTTAAAAAAGCTGTGCAAAGTAGATTTTAAATTCAAGAAGTTCAATACACACAAGGACTTGCCCAAGGACATCTCTTTTATGCTAAGCTTGGGTGGCGATGGTACCATGCTTTCAGCGGCAACCCTCATTGCTGACTCGGGCATTCCGATTGCCGGCATCAACTTCGGCCGCTTGGGTTTTCTAGCGAACATTTCAAAAAATAAGATAGAGGAAGCATTAGACCAGATTCTTAACAATCAATATACTGTACAGCCACGTGCTTTGTTACAAGTGGAGAGTTCCGACGGCACGATCAAGGCAGGAGTTTCTAATGCATTAAATGACATCACGGTGTTCCGCTATGATTCTTCTGCGATGATTACCGTGCATGCTGTTTTGAATGGTGAGTTGTTGAACAGCTATTGGTCCGATGGATTGATCATTGCGACACCGACAGGATCAACTGCCTATTCCTTAAGCTGTGGCGGCCCTATTATTATGCCGGGCAGTGGCAATTTTGTGATTACGCCAGTATCCCCTCATAATCTAAATGTTCGCCCGATCGTTGTTTCCGAAGATATGGAGCTCCGCCTGAACATCGAGAGCCGTACGGAGAAGTATATCGTGAGCTGCGATTCCAAAAGTTATACCCTATCAACCAAGACCAGTCTGCTGATTACAAAAGCGCCGTATCATGTGAACCTGATCCGTCTGAAAGACGATCAGTATTTTGGTATTTTGCGCGAGAAATTGCTTTGGGGCATCGACGTCCGCAACTATTAATTATTAGCTTAACCTGCTTTTAACGTTATTTTAAGTGTTAGGATTGCGGTAAAACCTGTATCTTTACGAAAATTTGTCAGACTTTGAAACCACGAGAGGCTTATACGGCAGCATGTTACAGCACGACTAGCAACTTAGATCGCCCAGCATCTGTTTGGGTTCATGTTGTTTTTGCCCCTTCGCAACCTCATCTATCAGACAGCAAAACACCGCCCTTTTTATTGCATTCGAATTGCTTTCAGCCTTTTTTTGAAGGGTCTGTGCAATCATCGACAGTGTAAAATGGGGACCAGCGATTTCATGCCAACTGTGCGCCGGAATCGTTAAATGTAAATTAACAAATGGACTATAAAGAAAATATAGACAAATCAAACCTACCCAAGCATATCGCCATCATTATGGATGGTAATGGCCGCTGGGCGAAGGAGAAAGGCGAGCTACGCGTATTTGGTCACCGCAATGGCGTCACTGCGGTTCGCGAAGCCTTAGAAGCCGCTGTAGAGATTGGCATTTCCTACCTTACCTTATATGCTTTTTCTACTGAGAACTGGAATAGACCTCAGTTTGAAGTAGATGCTTTAATGGAATTGCTAGTTGACTCCTTAAATAAAGAGCTACCTACCTTTCAAAAGAACAATATCCGTGTAAATACGATTGGTCGTATGGCGGACCTACCGTCGCATTGCCAAGTGACCTTGCAAAGTACGATAGACCAAACGAAAGACAACGATGGTTGCACATTGACCCTAGCCTTAAGTTATGGCTCGCGCCAAGAAATATTAGATGCTACGAAAGCAATTGCAGCCAAAGTACAGTCGGGCGAAATGAGCCTCGACGATATCAACGAGCAAACTTTCGTCGAAAATCTATATACCAAGGCTATTCCCGATCCGGAGATGATGATTAGAACAAGCGGTGAGCAGCGCATCAGCAATTATATGTTGTGGCAGCTAGCCTATACCGAACTCTTCTTTCTACCCATCATGTGGCCCGAATTCTCTAGAGAACACCTATTTGAATGCATCTACTTGTATCAAAATAGAGAAAGAAGATTTGGGAAAACTAGTGAACAATTATAAGAAATCATTACTTTTGCAACATTTTGATTTTGGCGCTGTTAAAGCCCTAATTTCGTAATATTTCTTTTAACAAAAATTAACAAGACTTTGCTGTACTTTAGCAGACATAATAAAGAGTAGATGAAGCATAAAATTAAACTTACCTTATTACTGACCATATTCTTATTAAATTTTGCGCATGCGCAGATCCCTGGCAACCGCCCGCTAAATTTAAATAACCGAAACGATATCAGTGCATTAGAACCAAAGAGTTATGTGATCGGCGGGATTGAGGTTAAAGGAGCTCAGTATTTGGATAAGGACGTATTGATTACCATTTCACGCCTTACAGTTGGAGAATACATCGAGGTTCCGAGTGAACAAACAGCCAACGTTATTAAGTTTTTAATGGATCAAAACTTATTCGAGGATGTTCAGCTTTATGCTACCAGAATTCAAGACGAAACAATCTTTTTAGAAATCCGCGTTGTAGAACGTCCGAGATTGACCCGCGTTGATCTTAATGGTTTGAGCAAAAGCCAGACAGAGGAAGTTCGCAAGCGTTTAAACGCAAATACAGGGAAGATTGTAAACGAAAATTTGCTTCAAACAACGAAGAATACAATCGAGAAATTTCTACGTGAGAAATCGTATTTATACCCAGAAATAAAAATTACAACCAAAAAAGACTCTGCGCAAAGCAATAACGAGATTGTTGTAGTCGATGTAGAGCGTAATAAAAAGATTAAAGTTAGAAAAGTTGAGTTCGAAGGAAACGAAGAATTCAGCGACAAGCAATTGCGCAAGTACCTAAAAGGTGTAAAACCTAGAGCTTGGTTCCGTGTATTTGGTCCTGGAAAATTCAAGGAAGACAAATACGAAGAGGCTAAGGAAAAGCTAGTTGCTAAGATGCAAGATAAAGGATACCGTGATGCACAGATCTTAAAGGATAGTGTTTATCGTTATGACAATAACGAGGTTGCTATTGATTTCGACATCTACGAAGGTCCTAAATACTATGTTGGTAATATCGATTGGGCAGGAAACGCGAAGTACAAAGACTCGGTTTTGAATATCTTATTAGGGATTCAAAAGGGCGATGTATATAGCGAGGAAAAATTGAATTCTAAGCTTTCGGGTCCTACAAGAAACTCGGATGATATTGCTGCAATCTATCAGAACGACGGTTATTTAACGTTCAACGTTCAACCGGTTATCAAACGTATCTACCAGGACACGGTGGATATCGAGATCCAGATGTTTGAAGGTAAACAATATACGATCAACAATGTAATCCTAAAAGGTAACGACGTAACGAATGACCGTGTTGTTCTTCGTTCGATCTACTCTAAGCCAGGTCAAAAATACTCTCGTGAGTTATTAGTGCGTTCGGTTCGTGAGATTTCACAATTAGGAATGTTTGATGAGCAGAAGGTTACGCCTATGCCGACAAACTTAAACTATGAAGAAGGAACGACCGATATCGAATTTACCGTTGCTGAAAAACCTTCTGACCAGGTGGAGCTATCCGGTGGTTATGGTGCAGGACAAGTAATCGGTACTTTAGGTTTAACATTTAACAACTTCTCGACGAGCAATTTCTTTAAGAAAGAGGCTTGGAAGCCACTTCCTCGTGGGGATGGACAGAAATTAAGTATTCGTGGTCAGACTTCGGGAAAACGCTATCAATCGTATAGCTTCTCCTTCTCAGAGCCTTGGTTAGGTGGTAAGAAACCAATCTATTTTGGATTGAGTGCTTATATCTCTAACTCGCAATCACAATACTATAATCCGCAGACTGGACGTTATGAGGGATATGAAAACAACCCTAAGATTCAAATGCACGGGGTGACAGCGACCTTAGGTAAGCGTTTGCAATGGCCGGATAACTATTTCCAGATTAACAGTTCCTTATCTTACCAACGTTATAACTTAGAGAACTACGGAAACTACTTCTTATTCTCTAATGGTACTGCGACGAACATCAACTTTACACAAGAGATCAGTAGAAACTCGATTGACGCGCCTATCTACCCTACTTCGGGTTCGCACTTGAAGTTCAGCGTGCAGTTAACTCCTCCTTACTCGGCATGGAACAATATTGACTACGCAACAGCGCCAGACAACGAGAAATACAAATGGACAGAGTATCACAAGTGGAAGTTTGATTCGCAATGGTACACGAAGATTGTAGGTAAATTGGTATTGAAAACACAAGCACAGTTTGGTTACTTAGGCAGCTATGGCGATAGAACACCAACTTCACCATTTGAGCGTTTCAAATTAGGTGGTGATGGTATGCAAGGTTTCGACTTCTTACAAGGTTCAGAGATCATCGCGATGCGTGGATATGCAAACGGTACAATTATCCCTGCGACGACAGGTAATAAGATGCAGGATATCGCTATCCAATCTGGTAGCCCGATTTATGCGAAATACCAAATCGAGCTTCGCCATCCAATCATGTTAAATGAGCAAGCAACTGTATTTGCTTTAGCATTTGCGGAAGCAGGTAACACGTGGAATAAGTTTGATGAAGTAAATCCATTCAAGGTTCGTCGTTCGGTTGGTGTGGGTGCTCGTATCTTCTTACCTATCTTTGGTATGCTAGGTATTGACTATGGACATGCCTTAGATCCGATTCCAGGTCTTGTTGAATCTAGATGGAAACAAAACTTCACATTCAGTATCATCCAGAACATGGGAGGATTTTAAGATTAAACTTTTTAGCACAATATTTGTCATAAACAAAGAAATGATTAAAATTTGTACCTCTATGAAACGAATATTAGTATTAGTAGCTATGCTAGCCTTCATGGGCAGTGTATCATATGCGCAGAAATTGGCTTATGTGGATTCGGAATATGTGATGAAACACATCCCGGAATATACCAATGCTCAAAAGCAATTGGATAACTTATCACAGCAATGGCAAGCTGAAGTTGACAAGCAATACGCATCGATCGAGACATTGTATAAAGCTTACCAGAATGATGCTCCTCGTTTGAATGAGGACATGCGCAGACGACGTGAAGACGAGATTGTAAATAAAGAGAAATCAGTTAAGGAGTTTCAACGCGGTAAATTCGGTATGGACGGTGAGTTGTTTCAACAACGCGAGAAGTTGATGAAGCCTATTCAAGACCGTGTTCAAAAAGCAATTCAAGACGTTGCACGAGCTCAACAATATGATTTCGTGTTAGACAAACGTAGTGAAACATCCTTCCTTTACGCTAATCCAGCGATGGACAAAAGTAACGAGGTTATTACGAAATTAGGATTGAAGCCTAATGCATCCTTAGCGAACTAAGATTTTTATCATTATTGTGTAACTAATTTTTAACTAGATAATTTAAAATAGCAAAAAACCTTATATCTCAGTATATAAGACATTAACATGAACAGCATGAAAAATTTATTGAAAAGTGTAGTAGTAGCATCAGGAGTTTTATTGGCGGCAAACACTGCAAGTGCGCAACAAAAAATCGGACATATCAATACTGCAGAAATCGTACAGTCGACTCCAGAATTTCAAGCGGCAGAAGCACAAATGAAAACCTTAAGCGAAACAAAACAAAAAGAGCTTCAAGGAATGTATGCTGAATACCAAAAGAAACAAAACGACGCAAACGAGAAGTTGAGAAACAGAAGTGAAGCAAATAAAGAGTCTGTAGATGCAGAGGTTCAACAAATCGCTAACTCTATGCGTGAGATGGAAACTCGTATCCAAGATGTTCAACGTGTAGCACAAGAAGACATTGGTAAAAAACAACAAGAGCTTTACGCTCCTATCGAGCAAAAAGTATTCACTGCAATCAATGCAGTAGCGCAAGAAAAAGGATATGCATACGTGTTAGACGTTTCTAACGGTGGTATCCCTTACTTCGGTGGTGGTGATGACTTAACAGCGGATATCAAGAAAAAACTAGGTATTTCTGCAACAGCAACACCAGCTAAGAAATAAGCATCAAGATCTTATTGAAATTAAAAAGAGGTCGGCATCAAATTGATGCCGACCTCTTTTTTTTGGGGGTATAATGGTCGTTAAAGATTTTGCTTTTTCATTTCCTCCATGGCGTAATTGGCCGCTCTTGCCGTTAAAGCCATAAAGGTTAGTGAAGGGTTTTGTGTCCCGGTGGAAGTCATAGCTGCACCGTCCGTTACGAATACGTTCTTGCAAAGATGCATCTGATTCCATTTATTGAGGATGGAGGTCTTCGGATCATGGCCCATCCTTGCTCCTCCCATTTCGTGGATATCGAGCCCCGGATTCTGCTGACTGTTGTTCTTATAGATATTTTTGGCGCCAATGTATTCCAACATCTCAGAAGCTTGATTATGGAAGTCCTCCATGCTCTTCTGATCATTGTCGTCATATTGAACTGCCGTGATCAGTTGCGGCATACCGAACTTATCTTTTTTATCATCGCTTAGACGGACGTGATTGCTCTCTTTCGGGATGGTCTCTCCCTGCATCATCATACCTATCCCCCATCCGCCAACCTCGGTTAAACTATCTTTGAAATCTGCGCCTACCTGCATTTCGGAGGGCGTCCCGCGGCGGCGATAGGCCGAAAAGAAGGAAGCATAGCCACGTAGGAAGTCTGTTTCTTGTTTTTTGACATTCCGGAAATTAGGAATGATAGGCTGCGTCGGTCTCCGCCCATAGTAATATTGGTCTTCGAAGCCCTCGATACTCCCACCTACGCTTCCTAAATAGTTGTGGAAGGCGATGTATTTACCTAAGACACCACTGTCATTGCCTAAGCCGTTCGGGAAACGAGCGGACTTGGAGTTCAACAGGATGAGATTGCTCGCCAGGGCAGATGCATTCAGGAAGATCACCTTGGCTTTATATTCAGTCGATTCGAGGGTCTCAGCGTCAATGACACGTACGCCGGAGGCCTTCTGCGTATTTTCATCATAAAGAATGGACTCCACGATAGCATTCGGTTTTAAGGTCATATTGCCTGTTTTCTGTGCCCAAGGGAGCGTGGAAGCATTCGAGCTAAAATATCCTCCAAATGGACAGCCGCGCTGACACATAGTCCTATTTTGGCATTGTGTCCTTCCCTGTTGAATATGTATAGGTTGGGGCGATGAAATATGCGCACAGCGTCCTGAAATAACTTGCCGGTCTGGATATTTAGCAGGGAGTTTCTGCTGAATCATTTTTTCGACAGCGTTAAGGTCGAATGCAGGAAGAAACTCGCCATCGGGCATTGCAGCATTGCCATCACGATTGCCAGAGACGCCGATAAACTTCTCGACGTAGCTATACCAAGGGGCAATATCCTTATAACGTATCGGCCAGTCTACCGCAAAGCCATCACGGGCGGGCCCATCGAAATCAAAATCGCTCCAACGCTGTACTTGTCGCGCCCAGGTCAATGACTTGCCACCAACCTGATAGCTCCGAATCCAGTCAAATGGATGCTCTTGTATGTATTCTTGATCTTTGTCTTTCGTAAAGAAATGCATGGCATCTTCTCGGAAGGCATAGCATTTTGAGGCAATAGGATTCTCTTGACGAACCGCATTACTAAGGGCATTATGATGTTCGAATTGCCAATAATCTGTAAAGGCCGTTGGATAATCTTTGATGTGCTTAACGTCTCTACCCCGTTCTAGAACCAGCGTTTTGAATCCCTTTTCGCAGAATTCTTTCGCTGCCCATCCTCCGGAAATACCCGAGCCAATGACAATTACATCAAACTGATTTGTTTCAGACTTCATGCTATTTTTCGATAGATTGATAATGGAAAGAATCCATTAGTTGATTTTGGTTGTAAACCGCAATTTACGAAAGACTAGGCATATTAATTAGGTTTTTGTGCGATTGAATTAATAATGTTATTTTGTAAGACTAGATATGATAAACATTGATATTCTTATCCTATTGTGCCAATTGTTTTTAATGTTTCTAAATAATTTATTATGCATGCATAGTATAGTCGGTTTTTTTATCTTTGTTATACCTAATTTGTAAACTATGATAGGTCAGATATTGTTCGGCGTCTTCTTAATAGCGTCTCTCATTCTATTCTTCATCAATGCGAAAAAGATTTACCGCAACATTAAGTTGGGCAAGTCGGTCAATCGTTTTGATCGGCCTTCGGAGCGATTGAAGACGATGCTCTTAGTCGCTTTTGGTCAGAAAAAGATGTTTAAGCGACCGATTCCAGCATTGCTACACTTGTTTGTATATGTTGGGTTCTGTATTATCAACATCGAGATGTTGGAGATCGTGATTGATGGGCTATTCGGTACACACCGGGTATTCTCCTTCATGGGCGGCTTTTACAACTTCCTGATCTATGCATTCGAGCTATTGGCATTTTCCGTTTTATTAGGCTGTGTGATCTTCTTTATTCGCAGAAACTTCTTAAAACTGAAGCGCTTAAATCAGTCGGAATTAAATAACTGGCCAAAAACGGATGCAAACCTGATCCTGACTGCGGAGATCTTATTAATGGCGGCTTTCTTGTTCATGAATGCTGCAGATCAAAAGCTTCAGGCACTAGGCGCAGAGCATTATCATATTGCTGGTGCTTTTCCAGTGAGTTCTTATTTAGTCAATCTATTGCCCAATGAGGTCAGTAGTTTGATATTGATCGAGCGTTTTTGCTGGTGGTTCCATATCATCGGAGTATTTGCGTTCTTGAATTACTTACCGATCTCTAAACACTTGCATATCCTTCTTGCATTCCCTAACACGTATTTTACACGCTTGGAACCCAAAGGAAAGTTCGATAATATGCCTTCAGTAACCGAAGAAGTGAAGGTGATGTTGGATCCGTCGCTCCCTCCTCCTACTGGCGAAGCTAGCCGTTTCGGTGTGAAAGATGCATTGGATTTAACCTGGAAAAACTTACTGGACGCTTACACCTGTACGGAATGCGGACGTTGTACATCTTCATGTCCGGCAAACATCACAGGGAAGCTATTATCACCCCGTAAGATCATGATGGACACCAGAGACCGTATTGAGGAAATTGGAAAGAACATCGATAAGAATGGAAGCTTCCAGGACGATGGAAAGGCTTTATTAGACAATTACATAACTAGGGAGGAAATATGGGCTTGTACAAGCTGTAATGCTTGTGTGGAGCAATGTCCAGTCAACATCAACCCGCTCGAGATCATTATTGGCTTGAGACAGTATGCGGTGATGGAAGAATCACAAGCACCATCGAGTGTAAACAATATGCTTTCGAATTTGGAGAACAACGGCGCGCCTTGGAAATATTCACAGGCTGACCGCGCTAATTGGACAAATCAATAAGAAGAATTTAACATGGAAAATAATATACATATCCCTACGGTCGCTGAGTTATTAGCAAAAGGCGAATCACCGGACTTATTGTTCTGGGTTGGATGTGCGGGTAGCTTCGATGAGCGCGCTCAACGGATTACGAGAGACATCTGTAAGATTTTACATCATGTGGGTATTAAATATGCTATCCTCGGAACGGAAGAGAGCTGCACGGGCGATCCTGCAAAGCGCGCGGGCAATGAGTTCTTATTCCAAATGCAGGCCATGATGAATATTGATCTGTTGAATGGCTATGAGATTAAAAAGATCGTTACAGCATGTCCACATTGCTTTAATACATTAAAGAACGAGTATCCTAGTTTGGGCGGTAATTATGAGGTTATTCACCATTCCCAGCTTATACAATCGTTGATTGATGAAGGAAAACTAAAGCCTGCCGATGGGCATGAGTTCAAAGGAAAGAAAATTACATTTCATGACCCTTGCTATTTAGGCCGTGCGAATGATGTATATGAGGCCCCTAGAAGAGCACTGGAGGTATTGGATGCTGACTTGGTCGAATTGAAGCGTTGCAAGTCTAATGGGCTTTGCTGTGGTGCTGGTGGTGCACAAATGTTTAAAGAGCCGGAGAAAGGCGATAAAGATGTCAATGTAGAACGTATCGAGGACGTCATAGAAAGTCAGGCATCGGTGGTAGCTGCAGCTTGTCCATTCTGTATGACGATGTTGCGCGACGGCGTCAAGGTTAAAGAAAAAGAACAAGAAATTCAAGTCTTGGATATTGCGGAGATTACCGTCAAAGCAAATAAGATCTAAGATAGATCGCATAATGAAAAAGCCTTGCACGATGCAAGGCTTTTTTATTGCTTTGGAGTACCTAGGAGCAGATTCGAACTGCCATGCCCATTCAGGCGCCACCCCCTCAAGATGGTGCGTCTACCAATTTCGCCACCTAGGTATCTATACCGCAAAAATAGAATTATTTTCGATACTTACAACGATTGTGATCTGTATTATTTCTTGAAATTTTTATTGATTAAGGTTTGGATTATTCCATCCGCTAGACCAATCCTTGGGGCTGTAATATTTTTCAGATGTCCCACCTTCATGATAGTTAAAAATATCTCAGCTGCCGGAATAATAACATCGGCACGGTCTTGCTTCAGTTCCAGGATGTTAATACGATCCTTTAATGAATAAGAATTCAAGTAGACATACAGTGCTTTCAGTTTCGCGTAGGAAATAGGCTTATCGGCTTTCTCATTCGCAAGTCGCGACAGTTTATTGATGTTTCCTCCGGAACCTATTCCGTATATGTTCTTATAAGATTTGGTGATATCCTTCACCCAGCGCTTCATATCATCCCATGTGTCTGGAGAATCCTGGTTATCGAGAATACGGATTGTCCCTAAGTTAAATGATCTGGATGCGACAAGGTCGCCATTTGCAAACAAGGAGATCTCGGTACTACCACCGCCTACGTCGATATATAGATAGACTTTATTGCGATCCATCGCCGTTTGGCCATGCACGTTGTAGATAATCTGTGCTTCTACGCCTCCATCAATAATCTGAATATCTATTCCTGCCTTTTTACATGCTGCGACCACATCTGGACCATTATCAGCATCGCGCATCGCTGAAGTAGCACAAGCCATATAGTCCGATACACGATATACATCCATCAGATTTCGGAAAGCACTCATGGTTTTCACCATGCTTTCAAATTTGCCCTCAGAAATATGTCGATGTATAAACGCGTCGTCGCCAAGGCGTAATGGCACGCGTAATAAGGTGTTTTTACTGAAAACTATTTCGTTTTCTCTTTCAATGATATCGGCAATTAACAACCGGACGGCGTTTGAACCAATATCTATAGCAGCATATCTCACGTTAGTATATTTGAATTAACGACAATTTTAGTTATCCTAAATTAACTGTATGTAAACTTAATATTAAATAGTTAGTTATTTACTAGGTTCTAGTACTTCTAATTGCCAAATTATTTGATCTTTATTAACAAAGTACGGCTTGTTATTTCGAATAGCCTCATAGACTTCATCAAATAAGGACATATACAGCCCTCTTTCCGAAGGAATTAATGCTGTTTGAAGCTCTTTTAAGTCGTTCTCAAAAGTTAAAAGTCCTTCTTTGTTTTCTGGCTCCAGGCCGAAGTCTGCTTCGAGTGGCGACTTGCCTGCTAATAGTTGTGATTCTTGTGTATCCGTGCGATCTTTGACAAAGCTTCCTTTTGTACCATGGAGCACAAAGCTTGCCTGCGGATTAGCGACCAAAAGACTAGTCGTAATAAATACATTTAGTCCACCGGAATAATTTAAGATAATGCTTCCATAATCATCCACCAACGAGTTCTCACGGAAGGTGCCCTTGATCTTCGTCATGGACTTAGGTCTTCCGAACAGAGCAATCACCTGGTCTAGTAAATGAGACCCTAAGTCGTACAATATACCCGAGGCAGGTTGTTTCTTCTCTTTAAAGGCTTTGACACCGATACTAGGTTTAAACCTATCAAATCGGATATGAAGCTCTATCGGACGGCCTACACTTTCTTCTTGAATTATTTTCTTTAGGGATTGATAATCCGAATCAAAGCGACGATTATGATATGGAAGGAGTAGTTTTCCGTATTCTTCAGCAAGTTCAAATAGCTTGGCCGCTTCCCTTGCTGTAGGGGCTACAGGTTTTTCAATCAACACATGCTTGCCAGCTTTCAAAGCCTTCTCGGCAAATGCCACATGCGTATCGTTGGGAGTATTGACCACCACCAGTTCAATTTCCGGGTCGTTGAGCAGCTCATCGATGGAATTATAACTGATGATATCGGGGTAATCAAGCTGTGCGTTTTTCTTGGATCTTTCGACTACAGCTTTCAATTTGAAGCGAGGGTTAGCCCCTATAAACGGCGCATGGAATATCCTTCCGGACATTCCATACGACATTATACCTGTTATTATTTGCTGATTCAGCATAGGCAATATGCTTAGTGATGCGCGTGCTCTTCTTTACCACCTGCTGCTTTGTAAAGCTCAGCGATAGTTTCAGATTTTGCTACGGCGTAATCTCTTAATTCTTTGTTTGTATTGCGTGACATTCTTCTGAAGTGCTCTTTAACCACTGCAATTTGGTGTTGGATGTGGTGTAAATAAGCTTCATCCGAGTAAACCTCAGCGTGGCGAGCAAGCTCAACCGGCGCTGCTGTTGCAACTGAGTCTGGCGTTGCGGTATCCTCTTCTACTGCTACAGTAGTCGTTGCTTCCGAAGCCGCAGTATATTGCTCAGCACCTAGGATTGGGAAATCTACGTGGAATTTCGTTGCTAATGAGTCTAGTTGTGGCAACATCTCTCCGAAAACCTTTGCTACTTTTCCTGCAACCTCTTTAGCTTGCGCTGACCCTACAGTTTCAACATGTTTAGAATAGGAAGCCTCATAAGGAGCGATGGTTCCTACCTGTCTGAAAAAAGCATAAGCATCACCATCAACCAATGTCGTATGTGTATATTTCAATTGGTTCTCATCTGCGGTTTTAAACACGCAAGATGACAATGAAGTACTTGCTAAAACTGCTGCAACAAATAATGTATTTAATTTCATCGCTTTATAATATTTTAAAAACACACAAAAATAAAAAAATATCGCTATTAAGACGTATAAATTCCTATTTTCATGCAATTCAAAATCATTCTATGCCAAATTACGTCCCGCATTGACAACACCGTAGATGGTTCGACCGATTAATTTCCGATAAACGTCCGCTTTTTTATCATCCAATTTATTGCTTTCCAATTTTCGGATCGCGTAATGCTGAATAATTAATAAAGGAAGAATGATCTTCTCACGTTCGCAAATGGAAGCTTTCTCTACGGGATAGTTTTCCATCAACTCAGTCATCCCCGTCAGTTTCAGTAAATATTCCTTCGTACGATCAAACTCGTCTTTCAACATTCTCCAAAATTCACCGAAATCAGGATCATCCTGCATATAGGAGGTGATGTTGAAGTTGGACTTGGTCATGGACATCATACAGTTGTCAATAATGGTATTGAACATCCCGGAGGTTTCATACAGATTTTTCACATAAGACCACATGTTGTTATCCTCGGCCCACTGTAAAGCAGTTCCCACCCCGTAGAATCCTGGAATATTTTGTTTCAACTGACTCCAAGCAGTCACGAAACTGATCGCTCTCAAATCTTCTAAGCGTAATTCTTTATCCGAATTACGTTTTACCGGGCGACTGCTGATATTGATCGATGCCAAACTCTTCAAAGGACTCAACGTCTCAAGATATTTTAAAAACTTCGGATGCTTTCTCAACGACAAAAACTTCTTGTGACTTTCAGCAGCCATCTGATCGATCACCTTCTTTTGCTTCGCAGTCAATGTATCGCCTTCTTTCTGACGTAGATCGGAAACAATTCCCGCGTGCAATAACTGCTCGATGTTATACTTCGCAGTATCTAAGGAACCGTATTGCGAGCTGATTGTCTGTCCCTGAATAGTCAATTGGATATGGTTGTTTTCAATTTCCTTACCCATAGAAGCGTAGAAACGTTGTGTTTTACCACCACCACGCGCCGGAGGGCCACCACGCCCGTCAAAGAATACCAAATCAACATCGAACTCTCTGGAAATAGCGGTTAGTTCGATCTTCGCTCTATAGATAGACCAGTTTGCCATTAAATAGCCACCGTCTTTGGTACTGTCTGAAAAGCCCAACATGATGGTTTGCTTATTTCCGCGTTTCTTCAAATGCGCGGCATACGCCTTATTCGAATATAGGCTTCGCATCACATCCGCAGCGCGAGAGAGGTCATCAACTGTCTCGAACAATGGCACAAAGTCCATCGTCAAGTCCGTTTTCGACCAGCCTTGCCATAGGAAGAGTTGCATTAAACCTAGTATATCAGAAGCCTGCTGGCAATTTGAAATGATAAATCGTTGAACCGCACGCTCCGATCCAGACTCTTGGATCTGCTTGATTAGGCGAATCACTTTAAGTGTATCCTCGACTAAAGGCGCCGGAACATCCGCTATCGCAAGGTCTTTCTCTGTAAAAGCAATTGCTTGCTCCTTTGCATCCTCATCATCTCCGATTTCTTTGATATCAATTCCTGTTTCTTTTGGATATTGTGTCAGCAACCAATTGAAGGTCTCCCGCAGCACGCTGCTATCCTGGCGAATATCTAATGTCGTAAAGAAACAGCCAAAGGTTTGCACCTTACGGATCAAATCCTCCACAATCTCTACAAATAGTCCATCGTGCGTTTCTAGGAGCACGCGCTTAACCTCTTTCAGGTTGAACAGGATCTCGTCTGTTATATCCTCCGGATTTTCTTTCGGGTTGAAACTGTTTTCATACAATAGCTCCTGCAGTGCATCCAGATAGGTCTCCACGCCACGGAAAGTAATTCTACGTTTTACGATTCTGAAGTCACGGTAGTAACAACGGAAAAGAATCGTGCGAAGCAAGGTTGCCACGCGCTTCGTGCTTTCCCAGGTTACATTCGGATTGCCATCACGATCTCCACCTGGCCAGAAGCCAAGTTCAACAATCTGACTGGTCTCCGCGCTTGATATTTCCAATTCGTCATCAATCTTCGACTGTATCTCCGAAGCCACACGATAGAAAACATTCTCCAGATACCAAGCTAAACTGATCGCCTCGTCTACCGGTGTTGGCTTCAATTTATTGATGAATGGAGTTTTACCCAACTGTTGCAACAGTAGGTGAATATTAGGGATATCATTTAGCTTCAACAACTCAATCAGGTCATTGATGATCGATAATACAGGTCCTGGATAGAATTGCGTAGGATGAGCCGTAAGTACCAGGCGCACCGACATGTCTTTTAGACGCTGAATCACTTGTTTCTTCGTCTCCGGATTCGATTGTGCTAATCGGAACACGGAATCCAAACCAGCAGTTTCATCAGATTTACCAACGGCCTTAAATGCCGAGTCTTCCACGGCATCGAACAATACCACTTGGCGCTCAATATATTGCACAATACGGAATAATAGATCTAAGCGATCATCTTCTTGAACATATTGTTCATATTGACCGAAAAAACTATCGATTATAACTTCGGGAGTTAACTTCTCTTCCACACCCTTTTCACAATGGGTTGTAAAGAATGGAAGAATAGTCCCCGTGTGTTTCACACGTTGGAACGGCAATGTAAGAAACAAACTTTTATACAAATCGAAACGCGTCAGCACCTCGTTTTGAAAAGCTGCTTTTTTCTGGCTTAATCTCATAATTAAAACAAAAGTAATTTTATAGATATTCCCTGAGGATGGTCAGTGAATTACAAATATATAATTTTTATATAAAAAAGCTTATTTATTTACAATTTTAATATTCCATTCAAACATATGTTGATATTTCAGTAAATGTTATTTCTTTTCAATTTTAATTTACGAAAATCTTGGACTTAAAAAATTACTTCGCTAAAAACCTTTGAATCAGGATTCCTTCCTTATATTTGTCGTATTACGATGAAGAAAACAAAGGAAATAAGCAACTTTTTCTATAGTCAATATTTTGCTGATGGCTTGCGCATCACAATAGGCTGTGTGGTTCCGATTATTATATCAGCGGCATTTGGCGAGTTCCTCATGGGAACTTTCATTTCCTTAGGTGCCTTATTAATCGGTCTTTCCGACACACCAGGAGCGCCTTCACATCGGCGCACGGGTATGATTTCATGTCTCATCGTGTGCATCCTAACGCAGCTTATTACGGTAGCATCCAATTCAAATATTTGGATCATGACGCTGGTTATTGGGTTATTATGTTTCCTGTATTCCATGTTCGCAGTGTTCAACGCCCGAGCAGCAACCGTCGGATCCATGGGTATCCTGATCATGCTCATCAATGTGGATGATGCCTATACGTTCAAGGATGAAATGTATTTTCTGCTGTTCTTCATTATCGGTGCCGTATGGTATATGCTGATCAGTTTTTCTTTATCACAGGTCCGCCCCTATCGTTTAGCACAGCAGGAGCTTTCTGAATCTATCCGATTTGTAGGCGACTTTATTCGACTCCGAGCTAATTTCTACGACCATAAAGTCGATCTGGATGACAATTACCGTAAGCTTATCGAAAAGCAGATTGAGGTCCATGAACATCAGGAGAATGTGCGCGACTTACTTTTCCAAAGCAAGCGATCCATTAAGGACACTACCAAGGTAGGGCGATTCCTAACGCTTATCTTTAATGATATCGTCGATCTATTTGAGCAAAGTATGACCACACATTACGACTATGAAGTCATCCGCAAAACCTATTCGCATACGGGGATATTAAAGGAATTCAGAAACCTGCTTCTCAAAATCGCAAACGAATTAGATCATTTGGCTTATCAGTTAAATGCGAACCGAGCTCCTAAACCACTATATAACTTTCAAGACGATATAGACAGCATTAAGGAACTGATCGACGAAGTCGAACAGAAAGAGAACATCAATAGTATCCCCTTGAAAAAGATCTTGATCAGCATTCGCAGCATTACGATTTTTATCCATAATATCTATAATTACAATGCGATCCGATCGAATAGCGTCAATAAGCAAGAGATTGATGAAGCGAACAAGTTTATTCAAACGGAGCATATTGTTTGGAGCAAACTAAGGGACAACTTATCGTTCAACTCGTCTATTTTCCGCCATGCATTGCGGATGGCGGTGGTGATGGCAGTTACCTATTTGGTGTTAAGCATGAACTGGTTTAACGTGGGCAGCATGGGAAGTTATTGGGTGTTGCTGACGATCATGGTGATCCTTAAACCAGGATTTGGCTTGACCAAGGAACGAAACTTCCAAAGGCTATTAGGTACGGTCATTGGCGGTATTATCGGCGCCATTATTTTGATGACCGTACATAACGAAATCGCGCTTTTTATTCTGCTGATCTTTTTCTTTCTGACGGCCTATAGTCTTTTCCGGGTGAATTATATTGTCGCGGTACTCTTTATGACGCCCTACGTATTGATCATGTTGAGCTTCACCGGACATAATACCTTTGAAATCGCTAAGGAAAGAATCTTTGACACCTTTCTGGGCGGCATGATCGCTTTTATATCCAGCTATGTGGTGTTTCCGAATTGGGAGAGCTTCCAGATACGCCCGAATATGCGCCAATTGTTGATCGCAAATTATAATTACCTTGCGATTGCGGTTCGGCTCCTATCCGACGAAACGGTCAATATCACCGAGTATAAACTCTCTCGCAAAGAAGTCTACATTGCTTCCGCCAATATGGGATCTACCTTCCAACGTATGCTCTCCGAGCCTAAATGGCGACAGAAGAGCACCAAAGAAGTCAACAGATTTGTTATCCTCAACCATATTCTATCTTCCTATGGGGCTACGTTGCTAACACAATTGCAACAAGCGATGAATGCAAACTACACGAAAGAACATTTACTTCTACTGAAAAAGATACTGAACAATTTGGCAAAATCCATTGTATTGCTCACGGATGATCAGGATCAACCCGAATTTGTGGAAGTCAGTGATTTCCCCGATGTGACCGAGGAAACATTAGATCCGACAGAATCGAAATTAATTACCGAGCAATTACAATTTTTGAATAAAATATCTGCAGATTTACACAAATCTACCGTGGATGTCATGGAGAAAGAAGCACTTATCCAGCCACAAAAAATAGAAATGATCAATGGATAGTTATTACGATATACTGATTGTCGGTGGAGGTCCTATCGGCCTCGCCTGCGGAATCGAGGCACAGAAGAATGGTTTGAGCCACATCATCCTGGAAAAAGGCTGCTTAGTCAATTCCCTGTATAACTATCCCGTCAATATGAGCTTCTTTTCCACATCCGAGCGATTAGAAATTGGCGACACACCCTTTGTGACGACTAATCCGAAGCCAAAAAGAGCAGAAGCCCTGGAATATTATCGTCGTATCGAGAGCAAATTTAATCTGAATACGCATCTTTTCGAGACTGTACTTTCTGTTCAGAAAAATCAAGGTTTATTTATTGTCGAAAGTTCTAAACAAACCTATCACGCTAAATATGTAATCATCGCTACTGGTTTTTACGATATCCCGATGTACCTCCATGTGCCCGGCGAAGAGTTGCCGAAAGTGAAGCATTACTATGATGATCCGCACTATTATGCGAAGCAAAATGTCGTTGTCGTAGGAGCCAGCAATTCCTCGATTGATGCTGCCCTGGAGACCTATAGAAAAGGTGCTAAAGTGACATTGGTCGTTCGAGGTCCGGAGATTAGCCCGAGAGTGAAATACTGGGTTCGACCGGATATAGACAATAGAATCGCCTTTGGCGAAATCAAAGCCTACTTCAACAGCCAAATCACAAGTATTGGTGAAGATCAGGTTGAGATTATGACCGAAGATGGTCTGGTTAATATCGACAATGATTTTGTTTTAGCCTTGACCGGCTACAGACCGAATTTTGACTTCCTTCGAAAAATCGGTATCCACATCCCGGCAGAGGCACCAATGATACCGGAACATAATCCGGAAACGATGGAAACCAATGTGGAAGGTCTATTTCTGGCAGGTGTTGTCTGTGGCGGTCTCAATACGCACTTATGGTTTATTGAAAACTCCCGAGTGCACGCCCAGATGATCTTCGCGCGGATTAAAGAACTGAACTAGGGGCGCAGACCGCGAATAAAAATCGAAGCCAGTTTCTTTTGTAAAGCAAGGATATATTCAAATTCCTCTTTGGTGGGTGGAATGAAGATATTATTGAACTCTTTGACTACACCGATACGCATTCCCAAAATCGATATCATGAAAATCTTAGAGGTTACAGGCAGATCATCGACGACGATTTCTCCTTTTTCCACGCCTTGGCCCAATATCTTCTGCACTTGCTCGATATCCTTGTCGATGATGGAACTACAAGCCTCTTCCAAATCTGGCGGAAACTCGTTTCGTAGGGAGTATGTATATTCAAAAATACTGTAATTCTCTTTGATGGCTTCCAACCGAGTTTCTAGAAATGCAGTGAAAGCTTCCTCGATGGTATTAGACTTAGTAATTCTGTTTTCAGTCTCGGTCACCATCTCATCGACCGTATATTCTAACACAGCGGCATATAACCTATTTTTATCGGGGAAATAATAGTACAAGTGCGCTTTTGAGAAAGAAAGATCCTGAGCGATCTCCGCCATGGTCGTCTTTGCCATACCAAAATGTGCAAACCTGCGGCGCGCAGCTTCTAAAATCTTTTGTCTCTTTACATCAGCGTTCTTTGCCATTCTATTAATTAAATTAGTTTATAAATGCTGGTTTAATTATCTTTACCACTCTTTAACTAAGTTACTTTATTTTTTCGAATTTTTAAAGATATCGGTCAAAAAAATGAAAAACACCCTTCAAACAGCTGTTTCCTTAAAGGATTTTAATACGTTCGGAATAGAAGCTAAGGCAAATAAATATATTAGAATCACCGAGGAGTCAAGTTTGAAGGAACTTTATGACCAAGAAGCGTTCAAACAGAAGTTCTTTGTATTAGGTGGTGGAAGCAACGTATTGTTTACCGAGGATTATGATGGACTGATCGTCCATATAGCTAACAAGGGAATACAACATTTTATCGAAGGCAACCAAGTCTTTGTAACCGCATCCGCTGGCGAAGTATGGAATGACTTAGTTTGGTATTGTATCAAGCATGACTTTCCGGGCATGGAAAACCTTGCACTTATACCCGGTACAGTTGGAGCCTCACCCATTCAAAACATAGGCGCCTACGGTACAGAGTTGATGCACATCTTTTATTCTTGCCGCGCCTTCGACACCTACACTGGCGAATTTGTAACTTTTACGAATGTAGATTGCCAATTCTCCTATCGCGATAGCATCTTTAAGAAAGCGCATAAAGGGCGATACATTATCTGTAGTGTAACTTACAAGCTTTCTCTTTTCGGGCAGATCAATACGAGTTATGGAGCGATCGAAGCGGAGCTAGCGAAAAGAAACATCCTGGAACCAACGATCAAAGATGTTGCGGAGGTTGTTTCCTATATCCGCGTCGAAAAGCTACCGGATCCATCAACAGTGGGCAATGCCGGCAGTTTCTTTAAAAATCCGATTATCAGCAAAACACAATTCATCAACCTCCAGGCACAACACCCTGATATCGTGCATTATCCAATGGGAAATGATGAAGAAAAATTAGCCGCAGGCTGGCTGATTGAGCAGTGTGGATGGAAAGGAAAAGAGGTTGGCGAAGTTGCTGTATGGAAAAATCAAGCCCTGGTTCTCACCAACAAAGGAGCAGCAAGCGGAGCACAGATTTATGAAATATCGTCCAAAATTGTAGACGATGTTTTATCGAAATTCGGTGTACAACTCGAGCGTGAAGTGAACATTTTATAAAGTTTTCCACATTTCCCACAGTCCGAAAACAACTTCCTAAAAACAGAAAAAATCATCTTTCTAGCGCTCCAAAGCGCGCAAAATCACATCTATTTTTTCTCGTAAAACGATAATTTTATTGAGAAATAGGATGTTTTTCCACATTTTTCGCTATTACCTGCACAGTAATTGATATTATCAGTACAAATGGTGATTAACTATGCTTAGCGATTTAATCATATCCAATTACCATTTTCCACATAACACTTAACTATTTAACAATATATAAACTACTGATTGTATGAACAAACTAGAATTTAACACACTTGTCATCAAACATTCCGACTCATTGAAAAGCTATGCCCGTAACTTTACTCGTGATCAGGATGACGCAAATGACTTGGTGCAGGATACATTGCTAAAAGCAGTGACCTACTTCAAGAATTTTAGAGACGGAACGAATCTTAAGGGATGGTTGTACACAATCATGAAAAACACCTTTATCAACAATTACCGTCGGGTGGTAAAGACCAACACTTTCATTACCAAGGAAGAGGAAATTTCACAAACTAACCTGGTGGTGTCTGCAAGCAACAACAAAGGCGAAAACAAATTTGTTATGGAAGACATCAACTATGCACTTTCGAAGCTATCAGACGAGTATTATGTACCTTTCACCATGTATTTTGAAGGATACAAATACCACGAAATCTCCGATCACTTGAAAATCCCGATTGGAACAGTTAAAACAAGAATCCACGTGGCTAGAAAGTCCATGAAAAAAACCCTATCGTCCTACAAATTCGAAGCGCAATAGGGCTATAATAATAAAAATCTTTGATTAAAGTTTCCCCAAGAGGTTCCTATCTGCTCGATAGCTATTCTGAAGGATACAAAAAATGAAATTTGAGATAAGCTTATTCGCTTATCTCAAATTTTGATAAAGCAACGAATTGTTGGATACGTGCTTTTATTTCTTCCGACGTTAGATTTTCCAATCTTTCCGTACCAAATTTCTCAACACAGAACGAGGCTAAGGCTGAACCAAAAATAATTGCATTCTTCATGTTTGCGAAGTTGATGGATTGCAGTTTCGCCAAATAGCCGATAAAACCACCTGCAAAAGAATCACCCGCTCCTGTCGGATCAAATACATCTGCTAACGGCAATGCCGGCGCAGAGAAGACTTGTCCTTCACCGAATAATAAAGCGCCATGCTCTCCTTTTTTGATGATCAGGTACTGTGGTCCCATCTGCAAGATTTTCTCAGCTGCTTTTACTAAAGAAAACTCTCCAGAAAGTTGGCGTGCTTCTGCATCATTAATGGTTAATACATCTACCTTCTTCAATACTTCCTTCAAGCCATCCATTGCAACGTCCATCCAAAAGTTCATGGTATCTAAAACGACCAACTTAGGTTTGTTCGTTAAGCGCTCTAAGGTCGCCAACTGCACAGCAGGTGTTAAGTTGCCTAATAAAAGATACTCACAGTCTTGATACGATGCTGGGATCTTAGGATCAAAATCCGCTAATACATTCAATTCAGTGATTAGTGTATCGCGGCTGTTCATATCGTTGTGGTAACGACCTGACCAAAAAAATGATTTCCCACCAGGAACAATTTCTAACCCTTCTACGTCGATTCCTTTTGAGGTGATGATATTTAAGTTATCATCTCCAAAATCCTCGCCTATCACCGAAACAAGCTTCACATCTGAAAATAAATAGGATGCAGCTAAACCTGCATAGGTAGCAGCACCACCAACAATTTTATCAGTTTTTCCGAAAGGGGTTTCGATTGCATCGAACGCTACGGTTCCAACGATTACTAAACTCATGAATGTATTTTTTTTAATAAAAAAAAGCCGACTGTGAAGTCGGCTGTGATACTTTTTGCTCCTGAAGCTGGGCTCGAACCAGCGACCCTCTGATTAACAGTCAGATGCTCTAACCAACTGAGCTATTCAGGAATTTAACAAGAGAAACTAGCTTTCTCCTTTAAAGTGGTACAAAAATAGACTTTTACTCTTGAATTCCCAAAAATATTTTAAAAAATATGTGTTTAAATTCCATAAACTCACAAAACAACCCGATAACCCTTTGTCTATAAACAAAATACAAAGCATTAAAAATTCTCATTTTGAATCCCACACAAATCCACGAACTTTATACAAACCCCAAATGCGATGCAAAACAAATCCAGCTTACAGGAAATAGAAGAAAGATTCGACAAGGATGTCGAAAGATTCTCCAACTTAGAAACCGGGCAGGCAACCATGTTAGACTCCGCCTTCAACCTCGACCTGATCACCGATTGCATACAGCAGCACTACCCCGATCTATCATCCGTTCTGGACATCGGCTGTGGCGCGGGCAACTATGATGTCAAGTTATTATCTCGCGTAACAAGCAATCCCAATATACACCTACTCGATTTAAGCCAGCCCATGCTCGACAAAGCAAGAGAACGGGTAAGCCCATTGACCCAAGGAGAGGTAAAAACATTCAAGGGCGACTTCCGCACGGTGGATCTCGTTGAAAACAGCTACGACGTTATCATCGCCACCGCGGTATTACACCACCTACGCGACGATGCGGATTGGGAAAGGCCTTTGCCCGACTTTATAGACTCCTTAAACCGGGAGGAAGCATCTGGATTTTCGACATGATTCAGCAAAATACGCCAAAGCTGCAGGAGATCATTTACACGCAGCGCTACGGCAATTTCCTGAGCGGCCTTAAGGACGAAGAGTACCGCGACCATGTATTCGCCTATATCGAAAAAGAAGATTCGCCAAGACCGCTCGTCTACCAACTGAACCTGCTACAGCAGGTAGGATTTCAACAAGTCGACGTTTTGCACAAAAATCTATGTATGGCTTCCTACGTAGCCTTCAAATAATATCCAAGAGTCTAACAAGTATGATTCCGCTCAGTCCCCTTTCAAAGCCCTTTCAAACCCAATGTAAAGCCCAATCAAACCCGCTCGGAAGCGGGTTTGATTGGGCTTTGAAAGGGTCGATAAAAAGCTTTTACTTCAAGAAGGCATCAACATGCCTATACGCAGACAAGAAATGCGGATAAAAGAGACAGGAATAAAGGAAACTTGATTTCAAAACAGACCTCATTTAAGACGTTTTAACGCAATTCAACAAATATGTAGCACGAATACCGCTTTCAATCATCAACCTCGCTTAAATCGCCTTAAAATCACCCCAAATCATTCGTGCTACCCTTTCTCTGCATCCTGTTTCCATTTTTGATAGCTAGAACGCATACAATTGCCACATGGGCGATAGCCTTCCGCCAGCGCCTCCTCTTCCGTTTCGAAAAAAACGCGATTTGCTCGCTTCATCCGTTTTCCAGACGAGCAGTTTAGGAGCCCGTATATTTTCAACTTAGTATTTCCGCCAAATTGAATATTCCCAATGCGGATGGCTGTGCGCAATTCTTTATCGGTAAAATCGACATGTTTCTTCACAGCTTAACTACTAGCATCATGAAAAATAATCCCCAAACTATAGCGTTCTCCATTTCGAAGCTCGCTGACACCATGCTTCATATTGACGCGATAATATCCTCTCGTTCCTTTCTCGGGTTTGAAATTGGTTGTAAAAATTAAGGCATCGCCTTTTTTAGGTTTTAGCACAATCGCTTTCGACTGCGCGCGAGGTATCTGCTGAGTCAGCACGAACTCCCCTCCCTCATAATCCTTCTCAGGCTCGCTTAACATCAATACCATCTGCATCGGAAAATAAACATCGCCATACAGATCCTGATGTAGCGTATTGAAACCGCCGGCAGCATACTTCAAAATCAACACTGTCGCTTTCTCTTGTCCATTCGAATGACAGCGCGCCAAAAGTTCGGCGTGTTCTAATGGAAATTGAACATCCTGTTTGAGGACGCGGAACCAAGTATTGGCAATAGGCGCCAATTTGGGATAGACATTTGTGCGGATCCGCTGGATCAAATCCGGCAAGGGATAGTTGAAATACTTGTACTCCCCTAAACCGAAACGATACCGAGCCATAACGATAGTCTTGCGATAGAAACTTGCATTATCATATCCCGACTTCAATTCCTCGCATTCTTCCGCCGTAAGCAGCGATGGCAACTGTGCATATCCTTTCTGATGTAAGTCATCGCTCAGCTGCTCCCAATCATATGCCGCAATTCTCTTCCCTATATTTTCCATAACATAATCGACCTTGTTTTCCTAAACAAATATCGATAGCCCCTTGTTAGCAAAAAATCTGAATCGTGCGGAATTATTTTAGACATTAGATTTGAGACGTTAGATATTAGAGTATGGCTTGTATTGCTGGAAAGAGGATGAAAAGATGGGCAGGATCGGGTCTAAATACTAAGTACTAATTACTAAATACTATTTCTGAACCAGGAAAGGAAGGATGTAAGGAATGGCAGGATCGGGTTTTGTGCGCGATGAAGTACAGGATCAGCGGTCTGGTATTGTTGGAGACGTTTAGTGAAATCTCTCTACGCATTGGCGTCCAATTTATGGATGAAGAATGCATTGATCTCGCCAATCCTAAAATCCTTCCTTTCCTGGTTCAAGACAAATCGATAAAAAACAACAAAAAAAAGGCGCCTACCGGGCGCCCTACATTTCTAATATCTAAAATCTGATGTCTAATATCTAACACAAAAAAAAGACCATCCTTTTGGATAGTCTTTTTTTGTTTTGCTCCTGAAGCTGGGCTCGAACCAGCGACCCTCTGATTAACAGTCAGATGCTCTAACCAACTGAGCTATTCAGGAATTCAACCTTCCCTTTCGGTTTTGGTGATGCAATTATCGGAAGTTTGACCGATATCTGCAAATATATTTATGCATTTTTTTTGCAAGTTATTCAGAACCAATCAGAATAATTAAAACAGCACATCCTTGAGGATAAGCGTTGCAAAAGTAAAATAGATAATCAAGCCTGTGACGTCGACAATCGTGGATACGAAAGGAGCCGAGGAGCTAGCAGGGTCTGCTCCAAAACGGCGTAAGATGAATGGCAACATGGAACCGACGAGCGACCCCCAAAGTACGACGCCCACCAAGGACAATCCTATGGCGCAACCATAGAGATACCAAAGGTCGCCGTAGGTATGGCGGAATGCTTCTTCGACGGAGATACGGAAAAACCCGAGCCCACCCAGGATGACCCCCAGCAGTGTACCCGACAAAATCTCGCGGCGCATTACGATCCACCAATCGCGCAAGGTCACCTCGCCCATCGCCATCGCTTGGATGATCAGCGTCGATGCTTGCGATCCGCTGTTCCCCCCACTCGACATGATCACCGGCATCAGCATCACCAGTACCGTCGTTAATTTATCTTCGTAGTGATTCAACACCGTCACCGTTAGTAGTTGCCCAAGAAATAAGACGATCAACCAACCGGCTCTCTTTTTCACAAGATGAAAAATCGAGACGTCCAAGTAAGGCTCATCTAAAGCCTCGGTACCCCCGATACGTTGCATGTCTTCCGAGTACTCTTCGTTCGCCACCCAAAGGATATCATCGATCGTCACGATACCGAGCATGATGTCGCGATCATCGACAACCGGGAGGGCGACACGATTGTTCATCCGGAAGATAGCAACCGCTTCTTCCGCCGGGTCGTTTGCACGAAGTGAAATAAGTCGGTTATCGATCAAGTCGGAAACAACAGTTTCGGGATCCGCCAAAAGTACGTCCTTAATCCGGACGTCATCCATCAGCTTTCCCTCCGCATCGATGACATAGAGAACATCGATCGTTTCGGATGCTCCACCATACCGACGGATGTGATCCAAGACACGCAGCATGGTCCAATGTTCTTTCACCGTGATGTAGTCCGGCGTCATCAGACGACCGACACTATCTTCGGGATAGCCGAGTAGTGAAAGTGCTTCTTTTCGTTCCTCTGGAGTCAACAGGATAATGAGTCTTTTTACAACGTCGCCAGTCAGCTCAGAGAAGAAGGAAGTACGGTCATCGGGAGGCATCTCGTTAAGGAGTTCACGGATGGTAGAAGCCTTAAGTTTTTTGAAGATCCGCTCTTGGGTTGGGAAGTCCAAAATACGGAAAACATTAACGGCTCTTTTGAGACTTAAGGTCTCTAAAAACAGAGGTCCATGTTCAGGAAGTTCGTCAATTAACTCCTCCACATCGGAGATGTTCAATTCGTTTAAATAATCTGCAAGCTCCGCCTGATCTCCGCGCTCAATCAATTGCTCCACATGTGCTACTAGCATTGCTAATTCTTCCATACCTTTCCTCTATTTTATCGTTCCTACATTGGTGCCAAAAATTCGTTTGTGCAAAAGTCGTTTATTTTACCTGAAAAATATAATTAAATTTCTGACGTGTAGCAAGGCGGCTAGAACCAAGAAAAAAGCGCGATAACAGCCGTCCCCTATACTGCCACTATGTCAGCAAAAATAAAAACGAAAATATCCGAATAATTTGCTGCGACGAAGCTGATCAAGTGTCGCTAAATTCTCCAAAAAATATTGAGTCTAATTTCCCGGCCTAAAAAATCCGCGTCGCAAAATAATCGCTATACCCCTGCACCACTCAGGTGGAGTCGACGACTACTTCCAGCCATGCCTCCGGCAGTCGGCAAAAAATTTCCTAAAAGATGGAATACTATAAAAAAAACGTAATTTCACTTCCGAAAATTAGACGCCATTAGACAGTAAAAGAGGCAAGCTTAAATAAGCATAAAAAGTCTCTACAAGGGAAAACGAAGTCAAATTTCAAGATAAAATCATATGTTTCAATAAACATATATAAAACTACTAATCAATATATTAACATCGTCAAATAAAACAATAGATAAAACATAAATATTGAATTTATACTAATATTTTTAGCATTAGTTGTTTTAAGCCATTATCATAACACATATGAATATAATTATCAGATATTTAACATTAATAACATTAACCATATATACAGGAACAGTTTTTGGACAGCTCATTGACAACGAGCAACCCCATTCATCCGTAAAATGGGAGCAGATAAACCGTCCTAATTTCCAGCTGATCTTCCCTCATGAATTCAGAAACACAGCCTCTCTCCTAGCCCATAAAATCGACAGCATGCTTATCTTCGCTAGTCAGGATCTAGGCAAAAAACCAAAGAAGGTATCCATTATTCTTCACGAAAACCATATTGAACAGAACGGATTTGCACAGCTGGCACCACGAAAAGTGGAGGCTTTTTCTACTCCCGGACCAGCGTCAGACAACCAGGAATGGTTACCGAATTTGATACAACACGAGTTGCGACATGTAGCACAATTTGACAAGTTGACAGGCAGAATGAGCGCGCCATTTTTGGAGCAATTGGCACTTGCTTTCTATGGAATTCACCTTCCGGCTTGGTACTTTGAAGGAGATGCCGTCTCCATCGAAACGCAATTTTCAAGTGGAGGTCGAGGCCGACTTCCCTCCTTTTTGATGCCACTTCGAACGAATGAAATGACTGGCAAAAGCTATACTTTCGACAAAAACATACTCGGCTCTTTTCGGGATATCACTCCCTCATATTACCTCACCGGCTACCTGATGAACACCTACCTGACTAACCATTTTGGGTACCCCGTGAAGGAGCAAATCATGGAGGATATGAGGAAGCATTTGCTCCGACCCTACAACTTCAATCGAGCACTTCGGAAGGCAACAAACATGAATAGTCATGACCTCTATAAGGCTACTATTTCGGAGCTCAAAACGACCTGGAAAGACAGCGAAAATCTCCCAAGTCAAGCGGAGATCAGACCCAATAATGAGCGTTATTTTTCCCATCTTTTCCTCCCACAGTCGGACGGATCCGATGCAACATATTACCTTTTTCAGTCGCCCCAAGAGGTCTCCCAACTCCGAGAATGGAGGGCTGGAAAAGAGAAAACATTGCTAAAAATTGGCTATCAACTGACCCCATATTTCCACCAATCGGGCGATTTTATCGTTTGGGATGAGATCCGAAAGGATGGCAGATTTGGAAAACAAACCTATAATATTATTCGATTATACAATATCAAAACCGGTCGCTCGGAGAGCATTTCTCGAAATTCGCGTCTTTACAGCCCTATAATCGACGCAGAGAAGGGCGCTATATATGCAGTCCAAGTGGACCAAGATAATGTCGCTAGCCTCGTTTATATCGATATTATTTCCAAGGAACAGACAAAAATTATCGATTTTCCGACGGGAATCTTGATCCAACAGCCTGCATTGAGCGAGAAAAAAGATCAGATTGTCGCGATTGCAGTGAGTGAAAAAGGGACAAATCTGATGGAAATTAACCTTCAAACAAAGGCTACTTCTCTTGTTTTCCCCTGGTCAAATCAGCAATTTGAACGCCCAATATACGCCGGAGATGATTTAATCTTCAAGGCACATTTTGACCAAATCGACAATATTTACCGTTACTCCAAAGCCGAAAATAAGACTTACATATTGAGTAATTCTGCCTTTGGCGCCTTCTATCCTTCCCTCGCTAGCGACGGAAATCTACTCTATAATGAGTATCAAAATGATGGATATAGACTGGCAAAATTGGAATTGACGGATGAAAATCGTGTGGAAATTCAGCCTGTTTTCGAGGCTCCGGCGACTACAGATCAGCAAATTTCTGGTTCATTTTCGAACAGTTTGGCTGTAGAAGATGGCGACTTTGAGGTCAAAAAATACAATACCCTAAGCGACTTTTTCAACTTCCATAGCCTTAGTATTAGCGACAATAACTTCGAAGATTTCGACAATTACAAGCCAGGAATCTTCTGGTTAGCGAACGATTTAATGAATACAAGTCAGTTAAAATTAGGCTACGAATATGATATGGATCTCGAAAAAAGCTTCTATACAGCCGAGCTTGTATATCAAAAATACTATCCGAAATTTATTGCCAAGTACCAAAATAGAGGACGAATCGGCTATGCAAAATCCTCAAATCCTAATGTCGAAACTGTACAATTCGACTATCGCGATCACTATTATTCGCTCGAAATGCAGCTCCCTTTTTCCCTATATCGTGGAAATAACATCTATAGTTTCGGCATCAATGTAGGGACTTCCTACCAGAAAAACTACGATTTGAGCATTAATAATCTAAAGAATTTTAATGAAGAAATTGTTCTTCCGATGAATTACATTACCTATTTCAATCGGAATGCACGCCGCAGCAACATGGATCTGGTGCCGCGCTGGGGACAAAATATCAGTCTTATTTACCGCCACCTTCCCTTTGAAAAGGAACTCGACGGCAACCTATTTGCCATCAAATCCAACTTCTTTTTTCCTGGATTTTTCAGCAATCATGCCTTCCAAGCGCGCTTCAATTACCAGAACAATACCGGCAGATTTGATAACTCCTACGAGATCCCGATGATCAGCGCATTCGGGCATTTTAAGTCCGGAAAAGTCTCCAATAACTTAATGTTGAACTACAGATTTCCCATCGCATACCCCGATTGGACAATCGGATCACTAGCCTATATCAAGCGTTTCCACGGTTACTTCTTCGCAGACTACCAAAACTTACATGACAGCGATATCGCCCCTAAAACCTATGGAATCGGCCTCTCCGTAGACCTCAATATCTTCCGATATAAACTGCCCGATATTGGTATCGGTAGCAAACTGAGCTACATCAATGATGCCAGTGCAAAGAATAAAATAGTGCCGAGTTTTAGTTTTTCTTACTCTTACTAGTATTTAGTAGTTAGTAGTTAGTATTTAGACCTAGGGCTGCTATCTAGACATTAGATGTGAGATTTTAGATATTAGAGTATGGCGCCGATTAGGCGCCTTTTTTTCTAGGATATTTTGCTTTTAGCTAGAAAAGGAAGGGGTGTTTGTCTTGAACCAGGAAAGGAAGGATTTCAGGATAATCAGGACCGATGTATTTTTCCGTTATAAGTAGGACGCCAATGCGTAGAGACGTTTCACTAAACGTCTCCAATATTACCAAGCAAAACATCCTGCCCATCCTTAAATCCTTCCTTTCCTAGTTCAGAAATAGTATTTAGTAGGTAGTACTTAGTATTTAGACCTATAGCGAAACATCCTGCACATCCTTAAATCCTTCACTTCCTGACACAAGACAAACACTCCTCTCTTCTGTAGTTCAAAGACAAATGCCCCCTATCTAAAATCCTTACTACCTACTACTAAAAAGAGAGAGAGCTATCATTATGATAGCTCTCTCTTTTTATATAACCTCTTGATATTCCGCAAAAGGTCTAAATACTAACTACTAAATACTAACTACTATTACCAAGTACTAGTCTAAAATTGCTTTAACCCCTGGTAAAGTTTTGCCTTCCATGTATTCTAGAAGAGCTCCACCACCGGTACTTACATAGCTTACATGTTCTGTCATTCCGAATTTAGATACTGCTGCTGCTGAGTCACCACCACCGATTAGGGAGAATGCTCCACGTTCTGTTGCGGCTACGACAGCGTCTGCGACAGCTTTTGTTCCTTTAGCAAAGGTATCCATTTCAAACACACCCATTGGGCCATTCCATAATAAGGTATTGGATGCCATAATAACATCGTGAAAGTGCTCTGAAGACTCTTTACCGATATCTAAACCTTGCATATCTGCAGGGATTTCATCGTTAGGACCGTCATATACATTGGCGTCATTAGCGAAACGATCTGCAATCTGAGCATCGGTTGGCAACACAAGGTTAACACCTTTTTCATCCGCTTTTTTAACCAGTTCGTTTGCCAAATCAAGTTTATCTAGCTCAACTAATGATTTACCGATTTCACCACCGCGCGCTTTCACGAAAGTATAAGCCATACCACCGCCAATGATTAAATTATCTACCTTATCTAACAACGCTTCGATAAGCTCTAATTTATCAGATACTTTTGCACCGCCCATGATAGCTGTAAATGGACGCTCAGGCTTATTCATTACTTTTTCCGCATTCTCGATTTCACGGGCCATCAGGTATCCGAAGTATTTGTTGTTCGGGAAGAAATCGGCGATTACTGCTGTAGATGCATGCGCTCTATGTGCTGTTCCGAAGGCATCATTAACATAAACATCGCCCAGCTTAGCTAGCTTTTCAGCGAAGTCGCGATCACCTTTTTCCTCTTCTTTGTAGAAGCGTAGGTTCTCTAATAATAATACCTGCCCTGCTTCCAATGCTGCCGCTTTATCAACTGCTTCCTGACCGATACAATCATCAGCAAACTGTACTTCCACGCCTAACACATCAGAAAGATGCTTTACGATATGTTTAAGGGAATATTTCTCCGTAGGTCCCTCTTTTGGTCTTCCTAAGTGAGACATTAAAATAACAGAACCGCCGTCCTTAAGAATCTTCTTGATTGTCGGTGCAGCTCCTTGAATACGGTTATCATCAGTAATATTGAAGTTCTCGTCAAGTGGCACATTGAAATCAACTCTGATCAGTGCTTTTTTTCCGTTAAAATTTAAATCGTCGATAGTTTTCATATTGTATTTTTCTTTCCGGTTGATTTTGGGACTAAAGATATAAAAAAGGCGCTGATTGAGAAATCTTCATCAGCGCCTTTTTACTTATTTTACATGCTTTTATGAGTTTTCATTTTCTTGAATTTCAACAAAAGCTGTTAATTTTTATTAATAGATTTCAATCATATAAGGTATACGTGCTTGTATTCCAGATTGCATAGTAACGCGTTTAAGCTCCTGTAAGTACTTGGCATACTCGCCTAGTTCTTCGTCGATTAGCATTCCTTTCACTTTCTCTTTAGAAACGGACCATATTTCAGACAATGGATCCTTCGCGCGAGGGTATTCTGTAACACGATAATCGGTTAATTTAGCTTTCGCAGCCGCGGCTTTAACAGCCTCATCTAAGGTTGCTAAGCGGTCGACCAGCTTCAATTCAACAGCCTGTGCGCCAGTCCATACTCTACCCTGCCCGATACTATCAACGTTCGCCACAGACATCTTTCTGCCATCAGCAACACGCTTCATGAACACTTGGTAGACGCGATTTACACTACCTTGAATGATGCTCTTTTCTTCTTCTGTCAACGGTCTGTCCATATCCACATCCATATCCGCAAATTTTCCAGTTTTGACCGCATCGAAATGAACACCTAGCTTCTCATTGAAGAGCTTCTGAAAGCTTGGGATAACACCGAACACACCAATTGAACCAGTCAGTGTAGTAGGATCCGCGAAGATAGAGTCTGCCGCAGCAGAGATATAGTAACCACCTGATGCAGCATAATCGCCCATAGATACAATCACCGGTTTCACTTTCTTAGTAAGTTCAACTTCTCTCCAGATAACATCGGATGCTAATGCAGAACCTCCCGGAGAATTCACACGCAATACAACAGCTTTGATCTTATCATCGTTACGCAACTCACGTAATTCTCTAGATAATTTATCACCACCAATCATCCCAGTAGAACCCTCACCGTCTACAATAGCACCATAAGCGTACAGAACTGCTACACGATCTGCAGTACCTTTGCCTGTTGATGGCGTGTTTTTATAATCCAATAGGGAGATCGTAGGTATATCCTTCTTGCTGTCGATTCCTAGCTTTTCTTTAATTTTCGCTAATATCTCATCCTTATATAAAAGGCTGTCGACAAACTTTAGTTTCACTGCATCCTCAGGGTATCTAATCGAGTAGTTGTCGGCAATTCCACGAATACTATCTGCATCCAGCTTTCTGCCAGTAGCGATATCATTTATAAATGTTGAATAGATACTCCCTAAATAAGAATTTACTTGTTCGCGGTTAGCCTCGCTCATACTATTCATGATATATGGTTCAACCGCACTTTTATAAGTTCCCACTTTCAGGACCTGCATATCCACTCCTACTTTATCTAAAGCGTCTTTAAAGAACATAACTGAACTGGCTAACCCTCTAAAGTCTAAGCCGCCTTCAGGGTGTAAGTATATTTGATCAGCAACGGAACTAAGGTAGTAGGCCTTTTGCGTAAAGTTTTCACTGTAGGCAACGACAAACTTTCCAGATGCTTTGAAGTCCTGAATAGCGTCGCGGATTGCTTTCATCGTTGCGAAACCCGTGTTAACACCTTTAACATTTAGATAAATACCTTTGATATTGGAGTCCTCCTTTGCCGCCTGAATTCGAGAAAGAATATCATTTAAGCCTATACTGCGCATGTTGCTATAGCCCGGCATATCAAGCCCCTCGAATGGATTGGGTTCTGTTTTTTCGGTAATGCTGTGGTCTAATGTGACCAGCAACACCGCATTGCTCGGCGTAACGGTTTCCGACGTCGGAGACACCGTGCTCACCATGTATGTAACAATACCAATCAGGATAAAAAACATCAGAATACTGCTAATCATTATACCTGTAATGGTCGCTAATACGTATTTAAAGAATGACTTCATAGAATTGTATGTGATTTTAATTCTAGTAAAAATAAGGTATTATTCGAATTATCTTAAACTATTCTTATATTAATCGGATGAATATAGTTTACCTATTAACTGGAGCAAACATTGGGGATCCGAGACAACAGTTGAAGGATGCGAAGGTTGAAATTGCAGAGCGCGTCGGGAAGATTATCAAGGAATCTTCCATCTATGAATCTGAAGCTTGGGGTGTTGAGGATCAACCGATATTCCTAAACCAGGTCTTGGAAGTTATTACGCCACTTTCTGCTGCTAAAGTGTTGCAGACAATCCAACAAATTGAGCTGGTGTTAGGAAGAATCCGAGCGCAGCGCTGGGGCTCAAGAACAATAGACATCGACATTTTATACTATAATAATGACATTATACACGAACCTGATTTGCAGGTTCCTCACCCCTATATACAGGAACGTAACTTTACACTAATTCCTCTAAGTGAGATTGCTCCCAATTTCGAACACCCTATTTTCAAAAAAACAAATCAACAACTATTAATGGATTCCAAAGATCCACTGAATGTAAATATTGCCAAACATGAGTGATTTTAAAATTATTAACCCGGACGTACTAAAAAGCAGTATGATGAATAATATGGAGATGGTCAAACAGTTGATCGCTCTGTTTCTAACGCAAGGCAAGGTTGATTTCGAGACCTTGGAAAATGCAGTTAGCGAAAAGAATTATCAAGAAATAGGATCTGAAGCACACCATATCAAACCTACGATGGAATATATTGGTGCTTCAAACCTGAGGATGCTATTTCAAGATTTAGAACAAAAAGCAAAGAACAATGGCTCAATCGAAGAAATTGAGGACGCTTTTTCCATGCTAAAAAGAGATTTTAATGCAGCGATGCTTGAACTTGAAAGTTATTCTACCTCATTAGTTGATGCCTCATTCGGTACAGAAGCAAAATGCAAATAAGAGAATAGAATATATAAGACTAATACCAACGGGAGTGCCAAGAATTTAAGTAGCACAATTAGCACCAGGCTAAGCAACAAAAAAAGATATTTAAACTTATTGGCGCTCCATGCTAAGGAGCTCAACTTCATAGAGAATAGCTTAATTTCCGAAACTAATAAGAAACTACATACTGCAACAATACCAAGGAGCAGAAAAACATTGTGCAATACCGGGTAGTCCTGTGCGATAAAAGGTAATGAAATTATAAAAAATGTATTCATTGGAGTATTTACGCCAATAAAGTCCGTAGTCTGTCTTGTATCAATATTAAATTTAGCCAGTCGCAAGGCTGAGAATATCGTCATAACGTATCCCAAATAAGGAAGATATTGCGAGTCTGTACTTTCTTTCAGCATCATAAACATGATGGTTCCCGGTAGAAATCCAAAGCTAATCACATCGGCTAAGGAATCTAGCTCTTTTCCAATCAACGACTTCACATGCAATGCTCGCGCAGACATGCCATCAAAGAAATCGAATATCCCCGAAGCTAACACGCAGTAAAATGCCATCCAGTAATTGCCCTGTAGCGCCATGACAACACCAATACAACCACTAAACAAATTAAGAGAGGTAATACTATTTGGAATATATTTCTTCATAAATAAAAAAAGCCATCTTTGAATAAAAGATGGCTTAAAAGTATCAATTTAAAATGGCTTTTTAGCCATTCATGCTAATTAAAAATTCTTGATTAGACTTCGTTCCACGCATTTGAGTCAATAAGAATTCCATTGCTTCTTGAGAATTCATATCCGCTAAATGATTTCTTAATACCCATAGACGTTGTAGTTCTTCGCGATCTACCAATAGATCGTCGCGACGAGTACTTGAAGCTGTAAGGTCGATTGCCGGGAAGATACGCTTGTTAGAAAGCTTACGATCCAATTGCAATTCCATATTACCCGTACCTTTAAATTCTTCAAAGATAACCTCATCCATTTTAGAACCAGTCTCTGTCAATGCTGTTGCAAGAATGGTCAATGAACCGCCATTCTCGATATTACGAGCAGCACCGAAGAAACGCTTAGGTTTATGTAATGCATTCGCATCCACACCACCCGAAAGGATTTTACCTGACGCAGGAGCAACGGTATTGTATGCACGCGCTAGACGTGTAATAGAGTCTAATAAGATAACAACATCATGACCACATTCAACCATACGTTTTGCTTTCTCTAATACGATGTTAGCAATCTTTACGTGGCGATCTGCAGGCTCATCAAACGTCGAAGATACAACTTCCGCACGTACTGATCTTGCCATATCTGTCACCTCTTCCGGACGCTCATCGATCAATAAGATGATCAAATAAACCTCTGGGTGGTTCTTAGCGATAGCATTGGCAACCTCTTTCAACAAGTTTGTTTTACCTGTCTTAGGCTGAGCTACGATAAGTCCACGCTGGCCTTTACCAATCGGTGTAAACAAATCCATGATACGTGTTGAGTAATTTCCTGGACCTAAGTCAAGGTTTAATTTCTCATCCGGGAACAATGGTGTTAAATAATCAAAAGGAACGCGGTCTCTTACTTCTGCAGGATCTTGACCGTTGATCGCTTCTACACGAACCAATGGAAAGTATTTCTCGCCTTCTTTCGGAGGGCGGATACATCCGCGCACATTATCACCAGTCTTTAAACCAAATAATTTGATTTGCGACTGGGAAACATAAATATCATCTGGGGATGTTAAATAGTTATAATCGGATGATCTTAAGAAACCATAACCATCTGCCATGATTTCCAATACACCTTCATTAACAATAACATTATCAAAATCAGAGGAAGAAGATTTTGCTGGCGCGGGTTCTGCCGGAGCAGCTGGTTTCGGAGCCTCAGCAACTTCTACTTCTGTATCAACTGCTTGCTCTGCACGCGTTGTTTCTTCTGTGGAACTTGGCTTTCTTGTCACAGCGATTGGCTCTACCGATTTCACTGTACGAACGCGCTTGCGAGGACGATCGCCTGAAGCATGGTCTGCTGAATCAGAATCTGCTGCGGGAGCAGCACTATCTTGTTGCGCCTCATCGGCAATAACAGTAATACGATCGATTAGCTCTTGCTTTCTTAGTTTTTCAGCATCCACAATGCCTAAAACCTTAGCAATCTCGCGTAATTCAGACACGAGCTTCGTATTCAATTCATTAATATCCATTAATTTATTTTATGATTTATTTAAGGATTTTACTTTTTGATATTTTTCTTTCAGTTCCACATCTGTGTGATGTCCTCAAGGCTCAGGCAAATCCATCTAGATTTTTCGATATCCTTCTGAAAGATAATTTTAAGAACTGCACAAAGAAAAAAAGAAGTAATGTAAATTCAAAAGAAAAATAGTAATTTTTTTTCACTTATTCTTCTCGCATTAACAAATATGCCTAATAAATTGTTTTAGCAAAGCATTTTAACTTTAAATAAATCAAAAAAAGTTCTTTATTTGTAAGATTATTATGGCAAA
This sequence comes from Sphingobacterium sp. UBA2700, assembly GCA_002354335.1. GTDB lineage: Bacteria > Bacteroidota > Bacteroidia > Sphingobacteriales > Sphingobacteriaceae > Sphingobacterium. The sequence goes on from DELI01000019.1 coordinate 180,247, forward strand.
ATAGATCTAAACTATATGAGCAATCACCCAACAAACACAGAAACTAAAACAAACTACCCCGCACTCTATACCCTTATTGTGGTATTCTTTTTTTGGGGATTTATCGCTGCGGGAAATAGCGTATTCATCCCGTTTTGTAAAAACTACTTTCACCTAGATCAATTTCAATCACAGCTGATTGACTTTGCCTTTTACTCTGCCTACTACATTGGCGCACTCCTGCTGTTCATCTTCGGAACCATTTCTGGGAAAGATCTAGTCGGTAAATGGGGATACAAGAGAAGTATTGTCTATGGCCTGCTCTTTTCCGCATTAGGTGCTGCATCTATGATCGTAGCGGTCGAGGTTAACCTCTATGTAGGAATGCTTATCGGTCTATTTATTGTGGCGCTAGGTTTCTCCCTGCAACAGACCGCAGCAAACCCCTTCGCTGTAATCCTTGGCGATCCGAAAACAGGAGCTTCCCGTGTGAATCTTGGAGGAGCAGTAAACTCCTTAGGAACAACAATTGGCCCTTTAATTATCGGATATGCCCTATTTGGCACATTTGAGACAGTATCCGATTCAGAAATTGCCAGCCTGCCGCTCAACAAGGTGGTTTACTTATATATAGGTGTAGGGCTCTTGTTCATCCTTGCTGCCGCCTTATTCAACTTCTCAAAGAAAGTACCTGCCGGTTTTAACTTAGAACAGATGGAATCTGCGAACAAAGCGCGCACGACACTCATTATTATCACTGTTCTCTTATTATGTGCATTTGTTCCAGTATTTACGAGCTACAAATCCGACGCTGCATTAGAAGTCGCGGCCTTGCAAGAGCAAATTAAAGCGAGCAATGATGCCGGTTTAATTGCGAAGGCGAAAGAGCTTACGCATGGTCTTGAAATCAGCCGTATGTTCTGGTTATTAGGCGCTTTAGTGGTAGTTGTTGGAGGACTTTTGTTCGCCTATACAAGAGCACAGAAAAACCCGATTGGCTGGGGAGCAATGAAATATCCGCAGTTGGTATTGGGTATGCTTGCCTTATTTGTATATGTAGGAATCGAAGTTGCCATCGGAAGTAATCTCGGGGAATTATTGACTTTGGACGAGTTCGGCAACCTTCAATCCTCGCAAATTACCCCTTACGTGTCTATGTATTGGGGAGGTATGATGATCGGTCGCTGGGCAGGAGCAATTGCTGCATTCAACTTTACCAGCTCCAAAAAGCAATTATTAACGATCGTTATACCAATTATAGCATTTTCAATTATAATTGGCGTCAATACACTTGCGGGCTTTGATATGTCCGTATTATATTACTACATCATCTGTGTAGCGGTTCAAATCATCGCGTTCTTCATCTCAAAAGATAAGCCCGTACGTACCTTAGTTATCTTCGGGACGTTTGGTTTAGTTGCTATGATCGTTGGTTTAATGACCTCAGGTACGGTCGCAATCTACTCTTTCTTAGCTGGAGGCTTAGCTTGTTCGATTATGTGGGGTTCTATTTTCAGTTTATCAATTGTCGGATTAGGAAAATATACCGAGCAAGGGTCTGCCTTCTTAGTGATGATGATTTTAGGTGGCGGTATCATCCCTCCAATCCAAGGAAAACTATCTGATATTATTGGTATTCATAACTCTTACATTGTGCCGGTTATCGGATTTATATACATTATATTATTTGCCATCTTAGTGAGAGGATTTTTAACAAAACAAGGAATCAATATTGATGATGTGGAGTCTGAAGGCGCACACTAACAGCAACTAATTGTATAAAATACACTAAGTATTTTAAATTTATTACAAAGTATAAAACCTTCACAATCAAAATATTGTGAGGGTTTTTCTTTAAAACTGAGTTTCGTTTACGGGAAATTGCTTGATTATATCAAATAAAAATTCTTATTTTTAGTGATAAATCCATTATTTTCGGATTTTAAACAGTCAAAATACCATTGTAAAACAAACAAACAAGTTACTTTAAATTAAATTAAAAAATAATGATCATAATTGCAGATGGAGGATCTACAAAGACAAACTGGTGTTTGTTAGATGATTCAAATAAAAAAATCTATTTCAACACCGAAGGTTACAACCCATACTTTGTAGATAGTGATTACATTGTTGCATCCCTTAAGAAAGGATTACCTCATGATATTCCTTTTGAAAAAATCGCTGAGGTAAATTATTACGGGGCAGGGGTTCACAACGAAGAGAAAGCGAAGATTGTAGAGGAAGCTATACAAGCGGTGTTCCCAAATGCAAAAGTCGAAGTTGGTCATGACTTATTAGCTGCTGCTCGCGCCTTATTAGGTAACGAAGCAGGATTCGCAGCTATCCTCGGAACAGGTACAAATACCTGTATCTATGACGGAAAAGATATCACACATAACATTGACTCAGCTGCTTATATCTTAGGTGATGAAGGCAGTGGTAGCTATATCGGTAAAAAACTTTTAACAGACTTCATCCGCGGATTAATGCCAAAAGATGTAGCTGATGTTTTCTACGAAACATACAAACTTACTCCGGATGAAATCATGGATAATGTGTACACAAAACCTTTAGCAAATCGCTTCTGCGCAAGCTTTAGTAAATTTGTCTACGACAATAACGTGAATATCCAATATACTCGCAAGATTGTTGATGATGCTTTCGAAGCATTCTTTAACAACCTGGTGAGCAAGTACCCTGATTACCAATCTTTCACCTTCAACTGTATCGGTTCTGTGGGATATAACTTCAGAAACGTGTTGGAAGAGAAAGCTAATCAATATGGTATGAAAGTAGGTAAAATCCTTCGCTCCCCTATTGATGATTTAGTACAATTCCACATCAATAGATCGAAGACTACGGCAAACTAGTTCTGTAGTATTTAGTAGTTAGTATTTAGTATTTAGACCTATAGCGTCTAAGTATTCTAAAAATAAAAGAGAGGGTCTGTATCAAAATACAGACCCTCTCTTTTATATATCTTGATTTTTATTCTTGTGTTTATTATCTCTTATAAACTTTTGAAGTAACCCTAGAAGTTAATAGTTTCTCCAATCTTTGGTAATTGAAGATCTAAGCCAGCCGAATCAAAGATCGCTCTTGTAGCCTCTTTATCAATGGTTATCGGCGGAAAAGAATCGTAATGAATACCGACAATATGCTTACACTTAATAAAATCTGCAGCAATTACAGCATCCTCCGCATCCATCGTATAATGGCCGCCGATAGGCAACAAAGCTAAATCAATATTAAAACGCTCGAGCAACTTCATCTCCATTGTTAATGCTGTATCACCGGCAAAGTATATAGTCTTTCCTTCAACAAAAAACACGTAGCCCACAGGGAATCCTCCATACTGCCCGTCTGGGGTACTATTCGTATGAACCGCATACACCATTTTAACTTTTCCAAACGGAAGGTTCAGTGTACCGCCGATATTGAACTCGATTACTTTATCATCCGCAACGCCTTGCTTTCTCACCCAAGCTGCTGTTTCAACGATAGCACATACCGTCGCATCGCTTTGCTTTTGTATGGTCACCATATCTGCAACATGATCTTGATGTCCGTGCGAAAGAAATATATAGTCCGCTTTGATGTCCGCAACATTAACAGACGATGCTAAGGGGTTATATGTTATAAAAGGATCTACTAAGACCTTAGTGCCGTTGAAATCAAACTCAACGCAGGATTGTCCATAATAGGTAAGTTTCATCTTCTCTCTTTTATTTATTTCCAAATAGGTTTCCTAATCCGCCTAAGCCACTCAGCATGTCTTGAGATGCAGCAGCCATCTCTGCCTGACTGATGCTCTCTGCTTGTGTTATCGCCTTATTAAGAGCAACAATTAACAGCTCCTCCAACTCTTCCTTCTCGGCTTCTTTCAGGAATTCAGGGTCGATATGGATCTCCTTGATTTCCTTGTTGGCTGACGCTACGACGCGAATCTTACCGCCCTCTGCTTCTCCGGATACCGATACATGGTCCAATCTATCTTTAATCTCCTGTGCCTTCTGTTGTGCTTGAAATAATTTATCGAACATCTCCTTAAATATTGTTTATAAGCCCAATAATACAAAATATTAGCCAATTCTCCGTCAGCAATTAGGTTCTTTTCCTAAGCTTAAGTACCTTTGTGAATTAACATAGCGTACCGATGAACGAATTAACATACTATTCCGAGATTGCGGAAGATTTACAGAAAAACAATCCTACAGCATACGAAGAACTGGACGAAGAAATACAGATCATCATTCATAAGCTTAAGTTCATCCCCCAAGAAAGCCGACCGATCGTTCAAGTAATCAGCAATGACCAATCTATACAGCAAGACTACCTACAAGAACTGCTTAAAGTTGCGGGAGCACAGCCCACAGCATCAGCAGTCCCATTAGAAGAGGTTCAAATCCTAATCTTCATCGACGAAACAACGAACTACCTCAGCACGCTCCCCGTGGAACTTCAAACATTATACGCGGAAAGCAAAGCTGTAAAGAACAATCAAATCTACATTATCCAAAAACCAGCATTCGCCAAGGATAAAGCTGCATATATCCAGGATATCGAAGTATTAGCAGAAATCGTCCAATCTAAGTACTTTGTATTTGGACACGAGGGCGAAGAATGGATTAAGTTTGATGTAAGTTAGATTTTAGACATTAGATTTTAGACATAAGAAATACAAGGCGCCGAGTAGGCGCCTTTTTTGGGATTTTTTTTGTCGGTTGGCGGGAGTGGTTGTTTAGTGGGGATGGTTGTTGAATGGGATTGTCTTGAACCAGGAAAGGAAGGATTTTAGGACTTACAGGATCACGTAATGTGAGATATGAAGGGATGGATTGTATTTTTTATAGGAGACGTTTCACCAAACGTCTCCTGAAACGCATGATATCAATATCGTAAATGTACGATGTCCATACCAATATCCCCTTTCAGATGACGCTATATCAGATCCTGAATATCCTTGCATCCTTCCTTTCCTGGTTCAAAACAATCATCTAAAAATGTAAAAATAACAATAAAAAAAGGCGCCGAGTAGGCGCCTTATATTTCTTATGTCTAATGTCTAAAATCTAATTTCTAACTAAGATATTTCTTTCTCAACACCACATAAAGCTTATCTACAGTTTGTGGTTTTGATGCCCAATTATTCTTTAGCGCATAGTTTGATTGCAAGAATGCATCGGCTTCAGCAAAATTATCGAAGCGGTTTAACAGTTCGATTGCTTCACTATATGCCAGGCTATATCCATTAAATAAATCTTTGATGAACAACAGCTTATCATTTAGGCTAACTCCAGTTTTTAAATCAACGATGGTATCAGAAGATTTACTTGACGAAGTTTGAAACTGGTTAACATTCGTTAAACCAGCTTGCTTTTGCTGTTGAATCAGCTCATTTAAGGTCATACGACGGCTAGGCGTTTGTTCCGCCTGCTTTGCTAAATCATTCAGACTCGCTTCTTTTGGTTCTACCGGTATCTCAACATGCTTCTCCTCGATCACTACCTCGTTCACGACAGGTTCGGAAACAAATTCTTCCTTTTTCTCTTCTGCAACTGGCGCTTCTGTCTTAAAAGTATTTGTAGGTCTTTCTACCGAAGTATAGTTTGAAGATGCTGTATGTGTATAAGAAGGATTCGCTGGTTGCTCAGGCGATTTTTCTGCAGGCTTGTCTTCTACGGCTTTTTCTTCCTCCTGCTCTTCCTCGACGGTATCTTCGAGATGCTCGACAACTGCCGCTTCCTCTTGATCGGTTTCATTGTCCGTCACACTATCATCGATACGGCCGAAACCTTCAAACTTAATACCCTCAAGCTTCTGTTCCGCAACTTCTTGCTCTGCTTCTACTTCTTCCGGAGCTTCCGCTACAACTTCCGTCTCCTCAATTATATCCGCAGATTTCACTTCCTGAATTTCTTCAATTACTGGCTGGCTATCTGCCTCCTGCTCGTCGAAGGTCGGAGCGGGCGTGAATGTATTTTCTTCCGCTTCAACAGTATGCTGTTTAAGCTCCGGCTGAGGAATTGCAGCAACTGCCGCTGGTACAGATAGCTGATGAAGTGCATCCAGATTAGCCGACAAAAACTTCGCCTGTGCTGCTAACAGCTGTAATTGAATTGAATCCTGTGTTAATGTTGCTTTGTCTAAGCTTGCATACTGTTCGTTAATTTCTACGAGTAGATCACCAATTTTGTTGTAAATATCTTGTTGTGAATAGGCCATATCGTTCTATATCTTTGTTCTGTAAAATGGAAGTCTTTCTTAAGTAAGTGTATTAAAATTAAAACCACTGATACTTACAGGTTTCAGCGATTAATTGATAATCCTTAAACCAAAAATAAGATTAAATTTCGATATTCGCATCCAAAGGGGCTTAAGAATTTGTCTACAACTATAAACTATTTTAAAGCCTTTTTAGTATTAAATCCATTCAAAATGATGTTGTTTTCAGAACATAATTTCCATGAAAGACAGGAACGTGTAGGTAGCATAGAGGTAATCTGTGGTTCCATGTTTTCCGGGAAGACGGAGGAATTGATCCGGAGGCTGAAAAGAGCAAAATTCGCCAAATTACCGGTCGAGATCTTTAAGCCGGAAATCGATGTACGTTATGGTGAAAAGGAAGTTGTATCGCATGATAGCAATGCTATCCCTTCAACACCCGTCTCTCATTCATCCGCTATATTATTGTTGAGCTCAGATACCAAAGTCGTCGGAATCGATGAGGCACAGTTCTTTGATGAGAAATTGCCGGACGTATGCAATACCCTCGCAAATCGAGGCATCCGGGTTATTGTTGCCGGTTTGGATATGGACTATAAGGGACGACCTTTCGGACCTATACCTAACCTAATGGCCATGGCGGAGCATGTCAGTAAAGTTCATGCGGTATGTGTTCAATGCGGGTCTCCAGCAACCTATTCCTATCGATTTGCTGCTAATGAATCACGCGTTCTGCTCGGCGAAAAAGAAAGCTACGAACCGCGCTGTCGTGCCTGCTACTTCCGAGCGGACAAAAACCAAGATCAACAATAAATACAGTAGCCTAGACACTGTTCAGTATAAGCGATTTAAAGATATCCAATAACACAAAAGGGGAAGCTGCAGTAGCTTCCCCTTTTATATTATTGTTTACTTTACTTAGATCTTCGATACAATCGACTCATCTAAAGGAGTCACTTTAGAGCGATATCTATTGGTCAACTTCCCGTCTTTGTTGATCAAAAACTTCTCGAAATTCCATTTGATCTCTCCCGTGAAATCTTCGTTCTGTGCACTTGTCAGATATTTGAATAGTGGATGCGCCTTCTCGCCTTTCACATCAACCTTCTCTGAAATTAAAAAGGTGACCCCATAATTCTGCTCGCAGAACTCTTGGATTTTCTCATTAGCGTCAAACTCCTGACCACCAAAATTGTCCGAAGGGAAACCAATGACAACCAATTTGTCGCCATACTGCTTATGCAGTTCCTGCAATTCCTTGTATTGCTTAGTAAATCCACATTTCGAAGCCGTATTCACAATCAGCAGCTCTTTTCCTTTAAAGTCCGCTAAAGACACTTTTTTTCCATCAATGGTATTGAAGGAATAATCATATACACTCGGCTGTTGAAAAAGCATGGTGTACAACAAAATCATTTTTACTAGCATCACGTTTTAATTAAATTCAACATTCAATTCTCTATTGACAATGAAATGAAATATTTCTTCAATAGGGTTCTTTAATATCTTTCCTATGCGTACTCCATGCAAATTACATACCTCTCTCAGGTGAAGATCAAAATGATAAGCAATTCCACCAACAAAATGACATTCATATTCCCAAAACTCGGGATATGTCATCACATTCGTACGGACGAACTCATCAAAACCATTGCGAAGCAAGTTGTCAATGTAGGGATGTGTCCTATTTGCAGCCATAAATTCAGCGAAAGACGCTAAATAGGCATTCGGGCGATCTCTTTGGTAAACATTCTTAATGATAATATCTTTAGTAATCGGATGCGCCTCTTTGAATACGCGCATCAAATCCCTTGGCATCTGCTCATACAGGTACGCTGTAATCAATTGCTTGCCAAACCATGCCCCCGATCCTTCATCTCCCAGCACATATCCGATACCATGTACCCCTTGCTCCAAAGTATCACCGTTATAAAAACTGATATCCGAGCCGGTACCTATATTACAGATCAAACCTTTGTTATTCCCAAAAGTCGCGTAGGCAGAGCCCACCAAATCACTTTCCACAGAAATAAAAGAATTTGGAAATATCTCGGTTAGCGCATTGGAAACCAACTCTCGACGATCCGGTGTTGTACAACCGGCGCCAAAAAAATAAACTTCATTGATCTCTTTGATATAGGGAATAATTTCTTGGACTTGACCCAGAACCGAAGCAATTTCCTTCTCGTTTACAAAAAATGGATTAAGACCTTTGGTACGAAATTGTAAGGGTTTACTATCGGGAAGATGCAACATCCAATCTGATCGTGATGAACCACTATCTGCAACTAAAATCATATTTTACGTAATTTCATCTCTTCCAAATATACAAATTTCGAATAATCAACCCCCATTATCCCAACAAAACTTTCATATAGCCATTGAAACAACAACGAGGATGAAAGTTCTTGAGGATCTTTGAAAACAAACGCTTTCCGCAAACATCCTCCTGCCCTGTTTTGTAATATTCTCGTGAAACAAGCGATTCTGCTAGTAAACACTTTTCTAATCCCGCCAATTGGCTATATTAGTCCTAAATAACGAAAACCTCTAATTATGAAACATCTGAAAGCTCCCCTATGGCTTTTACTTCTGCTTGTTGGTATGTCGGTTCAAACCCAAGCACAACAGATCAGTTCGCCAAAAGCGCATTTCGGCTTCGAGATTGGCGACGATTACCAACTCGCAAACTTTGAACAAACAGAAAGATATTTTAAAAAACTGAGCGAGCAGTCGGATCGCGTTATCTACCAAGCAATCGGAAAAACAGAAGAAGGTCGGGATCAATGCATGCTCATCATCAGTTCACCTGAGAACCTAAAGAACTTAGAAAAGTACAAGCAAATATCCTCGAAACTCGCTCGTGCAGAAATGACGGAGCAGGAAGCCCGCAATTTATCCAAAGATGGCAAAAGTGTCGTGTGGATTGATGGAGGTCTTCACTCTACCGAAGTCGTGGGTATGCATCAGCTCATTCAAACCGCCTACCTCTTAGCATCTGCCAAAGACACCGAGACAGAACATATCTTAGAGAACAGCATCATCCTGCTGGTACATGCAAACCCAGATGGGCAAGATCTGGTTTCAAACTGGTATATGCGCGAAAAAGAAGCGACAAAAAGATCGACCAGCTTAGTGCCTGTCCTTTATCAAAAATATGCCGGCCATGATAATAACCGCGACTTCTTTATGCTGAACTTAAAGGAAAGTCAAAATATGGCTCGCCAACTCTTTGTCGAATGGGTTCCGCAGATTATGTATAACCATCATCAAACAGCACCCGCAGGTGCCGTCGTTGCCGGAGCACCCTACCGCGATCCGTTCAATTATGTATTCGACCCGCTCCTGATGTCGGGTATTGATGCCTTAGGCGCAGCTATGTCTTCCCGCTTAAATGCAGAAAATAAGCCGGGTTATACGGCAAAAGGTGGTTCTGTATTCTCCACTTGGTATAATGGAGGATTGAGGACGACGACCTATTTCCACAACATGATCGGATTATTAACCGAAATTATCGGAAACCCAACCCCTTATGACATCCCTTTGGTACCCTCGCGTTTGATTCCTTCCAGCAACACGCAAAATCCTGTCGTGCCGCAACGCTGGCACTTCCGACAGTCCATCGACTATTCTATCTCTTTAAATTACGCTGTAATGGGTTATGCCGCGAGATATCGTGATGAGGTGCTCTACAATATATACCGCATGGGGCGCAACTCAATTGATAAAGGAAATAAAGATACCTGGTCGCTGTCGCCTAGCAAAGTGGCAGTTGTAGAACAGGCTGTACAGGATGCGCGCAAAGCGAATCCAAACGAACGCTTCCCAGATGCCAAACTCGTCAATAAGCTATACGAAGACAAGGCACTTCGCGACCCGCGAGCCTACGTTATTCCATCCGACCAAGCCGACTTTAATACGGCTGTCAAGTTCCTGAATGCACTAATTGGCAACGGCATCGAAGTGATGAAAGCAACTGCAGAATTTACAGCTGCTGGAAAGTCCTATCCTGAAGGTTCCTATATCGTCAAAACCAATCAGGCTTTCCGCCCGCATATCCTCGATATGTTCGAACCACAGGATCACCCAGATGATTTTGAATATCCCGGAGGCCCTCCAATTCCGCCATAAGATGCAGCAGGATGGACATTGGCTTATATTATGAACGTCAAGTTTGACCGTTTCCTGGATGATATCAACGGGCCATTTCAGAAATTAACGTTAGGCGAACCCATCATCTTAGAAAAGAAAGCTCCCGCAAAGAGTAAATTCTTGAGCCTGCCAGCGACGAACAATGACAGCTACAAAATAGTCAACTCGCTATTGAACAATAAACAAAAGGTCTGGCGCGATCAGGACAACGGCAATTTCTTTATCACGAACACGAACAATTTATCATTAGACGTACCAACTACGGCAATAAACGCTCTTCCAAACAGTGCCAAAGCCTTAAAACCTTTGCGCATCGCTTTATGGGATAGCTATGGTGGCAGCATGCCATCCGGGTGGATCAGGTTTCTCATGGAACAATTCAATTATAACGCAACAGTGGTCTTCCCGCCAGATATCGACAAAGGAAATTTGAAAGAGAAGTTCGACGTGATCATCCTACCGGGAGGTGCAATCCCTCGCTTTCAAAATACTGTCGGCTCGGGCTACGGACCAAACTTCAATAACGCTGCACCTCAAAATATCCCCTCGCCATACCGCGAAAGATGGGGCCGACTGACAGCTGAGCAGTCCATCCCTGTACTGCGCGACTTTATGGAAAAAGGCGGGACAATTGTATCTATTGGCAACAGCTTTGACATCGCAAAACATTTCAACTTGGGCATAACTGAAGCCCTCGTAGATGCAGACAACAAACCGCTACGCAGAGAGGAATTCTATACGCCAGGCTCCGTGCTTAAAGCAAAAGTCGCAAACAATCTCCCGGACACCTGGGGATACAACGCGGATATCGACGTCTACTACAGCAATTCTGCACTATTTAAAATTAACGACCCGCAAATAAAACCGTTGATCTGGTTTGACAGCGACCAAGTCCTAAAAAGCGGCTGGTCATGGGGCGAAAAATATCTGAAAGACGCCGTATTAGCCTTCGACGCCAAAATCGGAAAAGGAAAACTAGTATGCTTCGGCAATGATATCACCTTCCGCGCACAAACCCACGGAACATTTAAATTTTTGTTTAATCAGCTATATTAGAAATAGTATTTAGTAGTTAGTATTTAGTATTAAGACCTATGCTGGCCTATATGGATTCCAAATATCCTTTCAATCCTTACGTCTTTCCTTTCTTGGTTCAAAACAATGCGAATCTCCGTCCACTCAAAACCATTGTAAAGCCCTTTCAAAACCCATTCACTCCCCTTTCAGACCCGCTCCGAAAGGGCTATGAAAGGGGAGTGAATGGACTATAAATAAAATGTGTTTGCACCAAGAAAGGTAGAAAGGAAGGATAAAAGGATGAATAGCATCAGGGGTCAGGTAATGTTGGATACGTTTAGTGAAACGTTTCTACGCATTGACGTCCATTATACGAGTGTAGAATACATTGATTCTGCCAATCGTTGCATCCTTCCTTTCTTGGTTCAAAACAAACTTTTCTCAAAAAAATAAACATCAAAAAAAAGGGTGCCTACCGGGCGCCCTACATTTCTAATATCTAAAACCTATTGTCTAAACTATAGGTCTAATTACTAACTACTAAATACTGACTACTCCCCCATTGCAGCCTCAATTAGCTCACCATAGAAAGCGGTTTCTGTTCTTCCTGAAGCGCGGACTTGTTGTGGGATAAACGATTGTGGCGTTTGGCCTGGTACCGTATTGATTTCTATAAAGTAAAATTTGTCCGTATTGTTTTCGATAAAGAAGTCGATACGAACCATTCCTTTACAATTTAGACGGATATAAATTTCTCTGATCAAGCGATCTGCGCGCTCTTTCTGTTCGGTGTTCAAGTCGGCGGGTGTAATCTCTTCGGTTAAGCCTGGGGTATATTTAGCTTCGTAATCGAAGAACTCGCGTGTTGTTCTCACTTCGGTGGCAGGCAATACTTGAAGTTCGCCTTTGGCATCGCGGTAGATACCTTGGGAGAATTCACGCCCGGTGACAAACTCCTCGACCAATACCTGGAAGCCCGTATTTTCCGCATCGTAAGCATTGTCTAGTGCTTGCTTCAATTCGCTCCACTCCGAGACTTTACTCATACCGATACTACTGCCGCCGGCATTTGGCTTAACGAAAAGCGGTAGGCTCAGTTTCTCGGTTACCATGTCGACAGAAACAGCGCGATGTTCTTTAAACAACAGTACGGAGTTCGCGACATTGAGTTCTGGAATATCTTGTACGATAGCTTTAGTATATCCTTTGTTCATCGTTAATGCCGATGTTAGGGCAGTACAAGAAGTATATGGCAGGCCAATCATATCAAAATAACCTTGCAAGCGTCCATCTTCTCCCGGTACGCCGTGTATAATGATGAAGGCTACGTCGAATTTGACTTTCTCGCCAGCAAGTTCTAAGGAAAAATCCTGTCGGTCGATCTCATGCTTCGCCCCTTGCTCATCCTCATAAAACCAGCTATCTAGCGCGATCGTAATTGGATAAACGTCATACTTATTCTTATCAATCTGACTATATACGAAGGCGGCACTTTTAAACGACACCTCGGCTTCGCCAGTGTATCCACCTTTTACTAAAGCAACTTTTGTTTTCATAATATCTTATCAAGAAGCAAATATAATTTGCGATACGAGGAAAAACGAATATTTTTGCCTTAATTATCGCTGAGATTTCCCATGATTTTGAAAAGTGGAATTAATATTGTGATAGCAAAACATTTAAAGCAAGAGATTGATGTCTAAATTCTTTTTATACTTAAGGACGAGTACGTTTCGAAAAAACTTAATTGCCGCCTTAATTTTTATTGTTGTTCTTTTTATTGTCGTTTATTTCGGTTTGAAAATATACACCAAACATGGAGATTCTCAGGAAGTTCCAGTTTTGAAGGGGTTACACATTAATGAGGCCTTAAAGATTTTGGACAAAGCAGGATTGGAATACGAGGTTGACTCGATCTATCAGATGGATGCAAAACCAGGCTTGGTAATCGACCAAGATCCCGATCCCAAATCGCATGTTAAGGGTGGTAGAACAATCTATTTGACTATCATTACGCAGTCTGCGCCGGAAATAGCGTTCCCAGAGATTGTTGACAAGACATTTATTGAAGCTTCTGCCATTTTGAAGAACCACTCTTTAAAAATTGCAGACACGACATACATTAACGATATCGCTCGTGATGTCGTATTAGAGGTTAAATTCTCAGGTCAGGTGATCCAACCAGGGCGTATGGTTCCGAAGGGATCAAGAATCAGCTTGGTATTGGGTAATGGCCGCGGAGATTCGGAAGTGGACATTCCTAATCTTGTGGGACAGTCGGTAGAAGAAGCGAAATTTGCATTGGCAGGTTTAGGATTAACATTAGGTTCAATCTCCTTCTCTGATAACTCCCGCGATACGTTAAATGCGCGTATTGTAAGTCAAAGTCCGGATACCAGTTCGCACGTAATCTCCATCGGAAGTGCAGTACACGTAACGTTGGCAATGCCTAGTGCTGCGCCGGCTACACCTGTGAATCCTACAACGCCTCAAAACTAAGAACATGGCAGAAAACAGAAAGAAGAATAGCGTCGTAAAGATTATATTGATTGTTGTTTTAGTGGTTGGCCTTGCTGTGGCATGGATTGGCTACCAAGCCTTTATGGCACCAAGCATAGCAACATCCGAAGAATATTTCTATGTACATACTGATGAGCCTTATGAGAGCGTAATCAAGCGGATTGAAGAAGAGGGCATTGTAAAAAACCCTAGTTATTTCAATTATGTAGCGAAAGCAATGGATTTACAAGATGGTATCAAAGCCGGACGATATAAGCTTTCCAAAGATTTGAGCAATCGTCGTTTCATAGGCAATCTACGTGGCGGTTACCAAGAGGCCGTTCCTTTTCGTTTTCAAAACTTACGTCTGAAGGAGAACTTTGCAGGTGCCTTAGGTAAGAACTTCGAAGCCGATTCTACGACTTTCTTAAACCTGTTAAACAATGAGGCCTTAGCTGAGAAATATGGCTTTAACAAGGATAATTTCTTCTCGATGTTTATTCCGAATACATATGAGATTTATTGGAATACAAAACCGGAAGAGATCATTGACCGTTTTTCGAAAGAGTACGATAAATTCTGGAATGCAGATCGCAAAGCAAAAGCCGCAGCGTTGAATATGACGCCGAAAGAAATCAGCGTATTGGCATCCATTGTGAAGGGAGAAGCCCTGCATGTGGACGAGATGCCGGCAATTGCAGGTTTATACATCAATCGCCTGAAACGAGGTATGTTATTACAAGCAGACCCTACCGTCATTTTTGCAAATAATGATTTTACCATTCGTCGCGTATTAAATAGACATTTAACGATCGACAACCCTTATAACACCTACCGTTATAAAGGACTGCCTCCGGGGCCGATTATGATGCCTAGCATCGCCTCGATCGACGCCGTCTTGAACTATAAGCAACATGAGTATATCTACATGTGTGCGAAGGATGATTTCTCAGGTTACCACAATTTTGCAAAGACCGTTGCTGAGCATCAAATTAACGCAAGGAAGTTTCAGCAAGCGCTTGACGCAAGAAATATCAAGAAATAATTATGTTTTCTTATAAACATCAAGTCCGCGTTCGTTATGCCGAAACGGATAATATGGGCTATGTATATTATGGCAATTACGCCGCATACTACGAAGTGGCACGAACCGAAATGTTGCGCAGCACGGGTATCTCCTACAAAGAGCTAGAAGATATGGGCGTTATGCTACCGGTTATCGAGCTACATTGTCAATATATTAAAGCGGCAAAGTATGATGATTTAATCACCATAAATATTTATATTAGGGAAAAGCCAGGTATAAGGATTAAATTTGAATATGAGCTATTTAACGAAGAGGGCGAGTTACTAAATACGGGTTCTACACAGCTTGTTTTTGTTGATATGGAGCGTAACAGACCGTGTAGACCTCCAGCAATATTCCAAGAGAAAATGGCTCCATTTTTTGGAGAATAAATGAAAAAAGTACATCAGACACTTCTTCACTTACAGCCCTATGATCGATTGATTGAATGGTCGAAGAGTGCCACCCTACCGGGCTTTGGCAAGTTGCCATTATACACGGTATTTGTATTTTTTTTTCAAGAAATTTCTCGGGAGTCTATTATCAACAAAGCATCATCTTTAGCCTATAACTTCATGTTGGCTATCTTTCCGGGAATCATCTTCCTGTTCACATTGATTCCTTATATTCCTATTGATAATTTTCAGGAACAGTTGATGGAACTTATTCAGCTTGCATTGCCGGATAATGCCTATCAAGTTTTGGAAAATACGTTGAAGGACATTATTATACGGCAGAACGGTGGATTATTATCTGCCGGTTTTGTACTCTGTACCTTCTTCGCGACCAACGGCATGACCACTTTGATGATGACCTTCAATAAGTCTTCCTTATCCAAGGAGTCTAGAACATGGTTCCAACGCCGCATCGTCGCGTTAGTACTTTCATTTTCGATTGTTATCGCCTTAATTTGCGGAATTGTTCTGTACATGGGCTCTAACTTTTTAATCAATTACTTGAAAACGCATATCGATTATGACCTTTCGTGGTTCTGGTCGTTCTTAATCAAGACCGCGCAGTGGATTATTTTATTTTCAATTTACTTCTTCACGGTAAGTCTCATTTATAAATTTGGGCCTTCATCATCGCGTTGGAAACTTTTTACACCAGGCGCTACACTAGCCACACTATTGGCTATGTTGTCGTTTTCACTTTTTACTTTTTACATTAATAATTTCGGTGCATATAATAAGTTGTATGGTTCCATAGGAACCCTGATTGTCGTCATGATTTGGATGTATATGAATGCACTTATATTGATTATTGGGTATGAATTGAATGCAAGCATTGCACTTTCAAAACAAAGTATTAAAATTGTAAAACCAAGAGTTTACAATTCTTTTAAAGCAAACCAAGCTTAATAGGGCAAACCACTGTTTTTTGTGTACAATTGGCTTAAAAACACAATGCAACAAGAGGATAAATATTTAGTCGATAGAACGAAACGGAACAAGAGCATTCGAAATATCTTGTTGTTGTCTACTATTGGTCTTTTTGTCGCATTCCTCATTTTCTTTATATCCTCTTTTATCCAATACCGGTCTATTCAATCTCGAATTGAACGAATCTATAGCAGCATCAACACAGACCAAACCAGTTTTGTGACGCTACTAACGAAATTCAACGATGCTGAAAATCACTTCCGGCAATATTCGCTCAAATACGACAGTACGGATTTTCTAGCCTATAACAAGGACCTCATCTTATTGAAAGGTTCTGTCGACTCCTTGCGAAAGGTTCGAGAAGTCGAAGAAATTGTCGATCAAAAATACCGGGGCGATTCAATCAGTTACTCTAAGCTCCTACCGATGTATATTGATCTATCCGCAAACATCGATTCGCTGATGCAGTCTGCGCGTGCGTTAGATGAATTCCACCGGACAGCGCTTAACAACTCGATGTTCAATCTGCCGCAGGAGCGCACGCTGTCCAGTACAGATCTCAAGCGAAAGACACCGACTTTAATTATTAATCGAAAGCCTTTACTACAACGCATATTCCAACCGAAACTTGATACCCTAACCTTAGGAAGTGACTTGCTTTCGCAGGACACCCGCAACATGTTGCACCAGAGTTTCTCGAGAATTCGTTCCGAGTCCGACGCAAGGGCACAGGGAAAACTGGATGAGATTAAGACGCAATTAGCCAATCTTAGGCAGAAAGAGCGATTAATGCTCTCCGATAACTTTACCCTGCTCCATAAAACGAATCAGCAAATTCGCTACGTGTATGATCAGCGCATAAAATTTCAACGGGAGAAATCAGACCAGGAGTTGAACGTACTCCTTGCCAATACCGATACTTTTAAATGGCAAATTATTGTCTCGCTGACATTTGTATTTATCGTTATCTGTATTTTGGTGTACTACCAATTTTTCACGAATTACTACGAGCAAATGCTGATGGACGAAAAAATCTATGCGTCCAAACTTGCCGAGCAAAAAACCGACATCCTTGCCGAGATCACACATGAAATCCGAACTCCGATCAACTCGATGATCGGAATTGTCGACTTACTACGAAGTCGCAACGATCTGTATCAACCCAAGGACATCCTACTTCTAGAGACGGCTTATTCGAATATCACCGCGACCTCGAAAACCATCAACGATATTCTTAACCTCAGCAAAATCGATAAGCACGATACCATAGAATCAAACCATTTCGACTTCCATGATATGTTGTTGGAGATCCTCGACAACTACAGGAATCAGGCGAGCTCGAAGAAAATTACATTAGACCATTCCGTAGACGAGAGCAAACCAAGTATCATCTTCACCGACGAACTGAAGGTACGCCAGGTGGTGAGTAATTTGGTAAGCAATGCGATCAAGTACTCTTCGCAGGGGACCGTGATGACGAAGATTTATGTAAATAATCATAGTAATTTGGTGATTAAAGTGTCTGACGAGGGTAACGGTATTCCAGAGAACCTCAAGAAAAACATCTTCAAAAAGTACTATACGGAAAATAAGACGAACAAGGTGGAAGGTGGCGTCGGCTTAGGACTCTATATCACTAAAAATATCGTTACGCTATTAAAGGGTAGGATTTCATTTCAGTCTAGAGCAAACCAAGGCACAACCTTTACGGTAGAAATCCCTATTCCACGGCCAAAATACCGCCGCAAGAATACCCTTAATATTCATCAGGTTAGGGATCTTCCAAAAAATCTTTCTTGGCTTATTGTAGACGATAATGCTTTAAACCTACTCTATCTGAAGCAGTTTTTCTTGTTACATGATCAGGTTTACACGGCAACAAATGGTCAGGAAGCGCTGAACCTCTTGGAAACCAAAGTTGTCGATGTCATCGTAACGGACATCAACATGCCTGTGATGACAGGAGATGAATTGCTCGTGAAGATTCGTCAAAACCCGGCCTATGATCGGGTCAAAATAATCGCAACATCCTCTGATAATGAACAGGTTAAGAAACAGGAAGCCATTAGACGTATGAAGTTTGATGGTATCTTGATCAAGCCATTCAATGAAAAGAAACTAACGGAAGTGATCTTAAAAACCTTGTATCCGATCTTTGAGGACTCCAATGAAATCCAGCAAGAGGGATCGTAAATAATTTTTTTTCTTCTAATCTCTTGTAAATAAAAGTTTTTCGTATCTTTGCAGTCCCTACATCGTAGGGAAAAGGAGATAATTAATTAATGGCAAAAAAACAAGAAGCAGAAAAAGAGTTAGCGGCGAAAAACGCAGAGCTACAAGGTGCTGACACAAAAGTTGTGAAAGACACTGAAAAGATTGAGTCTGAAGCAGATTCAAATTTAATCGATGAGATTAAATCTAACACTTGGAGTACTCCATCAGGAGACTTCGACTGGGATCTTGATGAGAAAGCTTTCGGTAATTACAGCGAAGCTGAGCGCGTTAAATTGGAAGAGCAATACGCTGGAACATTTAACCAAATTAATCAAGGTGAAATTATTGAAGGTATCGTTGTATCTATCAATAACAAAGATGTTGTATTGAACATCGGTTTCAAATCAGACGGTCTTGTAGCATTATCTGAGTTCCGTGACTTACCTGACTTAAAAGTTGGTGATACGGTTGACGTATTTGTTGAATCGCAAGAGGATGCAAACGGTCAGTTAGTATTATCACGCAAACGTGCTAAAACACAAAAATCTTGGGAAGAAATCAATGCTGCATTGGAGAACGATGCAATTATCGATGGTTTTGTTAAATCACGCACTAAAGGTGGTTTAATCGTTGATATTAAAGGTGTTGAGGCTTTCTTACCAGGTTCTCAAATCGACATCAAACCTATCCGTGACTACGACGTATATGTTGGTAAAACAATGGAATTCAAAGTTGTTAAAATCAACCATGAGTTCAAAAACGTAGTTGTTTCTCATAAAGTATTGATCGAAGACGATTTAGAAAACCAAAAATCAGAGATCGTTGCGAAATTAGAAAAAGGTCAAGTATTAGAAGGTACTGTTAAAAATATCACTGATTTCGGTGTGTTCATCGACTTAGGTGGTGTTGACGGTTTACTTCACATTACTGATATCTCTTGGGGCCGTATCGAGCATCCAAAAGAGGTGTTAGCATTAGACCAAACAATCAACGTTGTAGTATTAGACTTCGACGACGAGAAAAAACGTATCGCATTAGGTTTAAAACAATTATCAGAGCACCCTTGGGAATCTCTAGATACAGGTTTAGAGATTGGTTCTAAAGTAAAAGGTAAAATCGTAACAGTTGCTGATTACGGTGCTTTCTTAGAAATCATCCCTGGTGTTGAAGGTTTAATCCACGTATCTGAAATGTCATGGTCTCAAAACTTACGTTCTCCACAAGAGTTCTTAAAAGTAGGTGATGAAATCGAAGCTGTTATCTTAACTCTAGACCGCGAAGAGCGTAAAATGAGCTTAGGTATCAAACAATTGACTCCAGATCCTTGGCAAAACATCACTGAACGTTACCCAGTAGGTTCAAAACAATCAGCGGTTGTTAAGAACATGACTAACTTCGGTGTATTCGTAGAATTAGAAGACGGAATCGACGGATTAATTCACATTTCTGACCTTTCATGGTCTAAGAAAGTTAACCACCCTAACGAATTCACTAAAGTTGGTGAGCGTTTAGACGTAGTGGTTTTAGAATTAGACGAAGAAAACCGCAAACTTTCTTTAGGTCACAAACAATTAGAAGAAAACCCTTGGGATACTTTCGAAACAATCTTCACTGAAGGTTCAGTTCACGAAGGTACAGTTATCAAAGTTGGTGACAAAGGTGATATCGTAGCTTTACAATACGGTGTTGAAGGCTTCTGCCCTAACAAACACTCTGTAAAAGAAGACGGTTCTTCATTGAAAGTTGACGAAGTTGCTGAATTCAAAATCATCGAGTTCAACAAAGAAAACAAACGTTTAGTGATCTCTCACTCTCGTATTTGGGAAGATGCTAAAGCTGAAGCACGTATCGAAGAGTTCAACGCTCGTAAGAAAGAAGCGAAAGCAGCATCATCTGCAGTAAGAAAAGTGAAAGACAATGTTGAAAAATCAACATTAGGTGATCTTGACGTTTTAGCTCAATTAAAAGAGCAAATGGAAGACAACGAAAAGAAATCTAAATAATTAGATTTTTCGAAATAACTTCTAAAGCCCGATTCATAGGATCGGGCTTTTTTGATTTTAATGCCTACATTAGTAAAAAGAATTAAATGATGAGTCGCGCATTAATCCATATAGAACAAGCAGTAAAGCTTATTAAAGAGCAGACAGAACGGGTCGTGATTTTGGATGCCAGCATTGATAAAGTCGGACAAAAGTTGGACAATAATAATCTGGAGCTTATACCGAATTCATATTTTCTAGATATTGAAAATGCATTTTCAGACAAAAATATTCCCTTGCCCCATACGATGGTTGATGCTGTCACTTTTGAGCAGGAAGTGAGAAAGCTGGGAGTAAATCAGGATTCAATCGTTCTACTTTACGACCGCTGGGGCGTCTATTCCAGTCCTCGGGCTTGGTGGATGTTCAAGTATATGGGCTTCGATCAAGTATATGTAATTAATGGAGGCATGCCTGCATGGAAATCCGCTGATTTACCTATTGTTGATGCTTATACAGTGGTGAAAAATATCGGAAACTTTGTTGCAAAACCTGATCCGCAATGGATTATTAAAATTGATGAATTAAAAGAACTTGTCGGACAGGACGACGTACATATTACAGATGCAAGGAGCGCGGGTCGCTTCTCGGGTGCTGCTCCTGAACCTCGACCGGGTCTAAAGTCGGGGCATATTCCCGGATCAGAGAATATTCCTTTCGATCAGGTCTTGGACGCTGCATACTTTAGGTCCAACGAGGAAATTGCGCCGTTCTATGAAAATAAAGCATTTCCTACAGGACAAAATATCTTTACATGCGGGTCTGGTATTACAGCGGCTGTATTAGCTTTGGGCGCTTATGAGTTAGGCTACAAGAATATTCGCGTATATGATGGCTCTTGGTCCGAATGGGGGTCAGATCCCGACACAATCGTGGATCAACATATTTAGAAATAAAAAAGGGATAGTCTGTCGATTATCCCTTTTTCGTTATTACTTTCTAGGAGCTGGCAATGGCACATAACCATCATCGCCAGGTACTTTGGGAAACTCATGGTTTATCCATTTCTGTTTCGCTTCCTCTATTATTTCTTTACTTGTCGCTACAAAGTTCCAATAAATGAATCGCTCTTCCGGGAATGGCTCTCCACCGAAGATATAAACCGTAGTACCGGCTTTCATTTCAAAAGAACATAAATGCGCGTCTAAGGTGATCAGAATTTGCTTGGGACCATAATTATAACCGTTGCTAGCAATTTCGCCCTCAAGGATGTATAAGCCACTTTCTCCATAAAGTTCTCCACGAATATCAATTAGCGCATCTTTCGTTGCCTTAATTTCCATCATGTAAAGTTTGCTATGTACCGGCACAGGTGATTTCTTCCCGAAAGCTTCGCCGGCGATCAGCTTGTAAGCTACGCCGTCTTCTTCCCATGCTGGGATTGCATCAGCCTCTACGTGATGAAATTCAGGCTCTTGAAACTCTAATTCCTTGGGCAATGCTACCCAGATCTGTAGTCCATGGAGGAACTTGTCTTTCTGTCTTAAATATTCAGGCGTGCGCTCGGAGTGGACAACCCCTTTTCCGGCAGTCATCCAATTGACTGCTCCTGGTTTTATTTCCATTGCGGAACCAAGGCTGTCGCGATGGAAGATAGAGCCTTCAAATAGATAAGTAAGCGTGGATAATCCGATATGAGGGTGAGGACCAACGTCTAAGTTTTCATGATCAGCGAGACAAGCGGGCCCCATATGATCGATAAATACAAAGGGCCCAATGGAACGTTTTTGACGGAAAGGCAACAACCTTCCTACTAAAAAATTACCTATATCGGCCGCTGTTTCTTCTCTGATGAAATCTATATTTGACATGCTTTCTGCTTTAATGTGATTGAAGTATAAAGATACCCAAATTCGGTCTACTTCTGCAATACCTTGAACAGCAAATCCGCACCAAGTTTGGTCGTTCTATTGTCAATATCAAAGTGCGGGTTTAACTCGGCAACATCGATAGAACGAAGATTAGGCAGCTGAAGGATCGTATCGAATATCAGTTGAAAATTATGATCCGGAACGATGCCATGGAAGGCTAAAGCAGACACACCCGGTGCATAGGCTGCCGCGAATACATCTAAATCTATCGTTAAATAAACCTGGTCAACCCTCTTTCCAAAAGCTATTATTTGATCCATAATCTCCCCTAACCGCTCTGCATATATGTCCTTTGCGTGTATAATTTCCACCCCCTTAGAATCGGCATAGTCAAATAAAGCTTTGGTATTGGATATTTCCTGAATGCCAATAGCTAAATAATGGAAAGGCAAATTTTCCCTTTCTACATGTTGTGCAATTTGATAGAACCCAGTTCCGGAATTTCCTTTCCCGTCGACCAATGGACGGATGTCCAAGTGTGCATCTAAGTTGATTATGCCGACCGATTGTTTAGTCGCTGTTTGAACTCCCAGATAGTGTGGATAAGTTATTTCATGGCCACCACCAAGCAAGATAGGAAATCCGCCCATGGAAATTATTTCATTAAGCGCAGCATGCAGACAGTCCTGCGCTTCTTCCAAATTGCCATTGGAGCAGAAAACATCTCCAGCGTCGATAAGACGCACTGTATTTGGAAAATGCACTGGTAATCCAGCCAAGACCTTTCGAAAGGCTGTAGGGCCTTCTTTTGCGCCGATACGGCCTTGATTTCTTTTTACTCCCTCCTCGCAACAAAATCCCAATATAACAAAGGCGCCATCCAGGGATTGCTGTTCAGATAAATCAATAGCTTCAATGACTTGATGCCAGCGTAGGAAAGCTTGTTCTGTGCCATCAACTCTTCCCTCCCAGTTCTGCGAGTTCCCAGCCTGATAATATGTATTATCGAGTATTGCCATGTGTTAGTTGAATAATTGATCGATGAGTTGATCATCTACCATAACAGATTCTGTTACTTTAAAGTTCGCTGTTCTTGCCAATTCGGTTTCCAAGGCACTTTTTGCTTCCTTGTTTCTTGCCCAAGCCCGACGAGCAATACCATTATTGACATCAAAAAACAACATCTGTCGGAGTTTCTCCTCACTTTGAGCAGAGCCATCCAGCAGCATTCCAAAACCGCCATTGATGACCTCTCCCCATCCTACTCCACCGCCGTTGTGTATGGATACCCAAGTAGCACCGCGGAAGCTATCGCCAATGACATTGTGAATGGCCATGTCTGCTGTGTAGCGGGAACCATCGTATATATTGCTGGTTTCGCGGTATGGAGAGTCTGTTCCTGATACATCGTGATGATCTCGCCCCAGTACAACCGGTGCAGACAAACGACCATCCCGTACGGCATCATTGAATGCTATCGCAATCTTGGTACGACCAAGCGCATCCGCATATAAAATGCGAGCTTGTGATCCAACAACAAGCTTGTTTTGCTTCGCATCTCTGATCCATTTGATATTATCGTCCATCTGCTGAGAAATCTCGGCTGAGGCCTCTTTCTTCAAGTCTTCTAACACTTGAAGGGCTAAATTATCCGTTAATTCAAGATCGCTCTCTTTTCCAGAGGTGCAGACCCAGCGGAATGGTCCAAATCCATAGTCGAAACACATTGGCCCCAATATATCTTGTACATAAGATGGATATCGGAAACTAATATTAGCGTCCGCCATGACCTCAGCATTCGCACGAGAACATTCGAGCAGGAAAGCATTCCCATAATCGAAAAAGTAAGTTCCTTTCGCGACATGCTTATTTATGGCTGCGGCATGTCTTCTCAAAGATGCCTGAACTTTTTCTCTAAAAACATCGGGCGCATTGGCAATCATCTGATTAGCATCCTCGAAACTGACTCCTACCGGGTAGTATCCTCCGGACCAGGGATTGTGTAGGGAGGTTTGATCAGACCCCACCGTGACAGGGAGGTTGGCCATGTCAAATTGTTCCCACACGTCGACAATATTGCCTAGATAGGCAATAGATACAATTTCTTTATGCGCTATTGCGGTTTTCACACGAGCGATCAATTCGTCCATATCCTCAATCAGAAGATCTACCCATCCCTGCTCGTGACGCTTACGAGCGGCCGCAGGGTTCACCTCAGCGCATACCGTAATACAGCCTGCGATATTGCCTGCTTTTGGCTGCGCTCCACTCATTCCCCCAAGACCGGAAGTAAGAAATACTTTCCCGGCTGCCGTGTCTGCATCTGAAAGTTGCTTTCGTAAGGCATTCATGACCGTAATCGTCGTGCCATGAACAATGCCTTGCGGGCCGATATACATGTAGGAACCAGCCGTCATTTGACCGTATTGCGTCACACCTAAAGCATTGAACCTTTCCCAATCATCCGGTTTGGAATAGTTCGGGATCATCATCCCGTTTGTTACTACTACGCGTGGTGCAAAGCTTGATGATGGAAATAATCCCATCGGATGCCCACTATACATGTGCAAGGTTTGCTCATCATTCATTGTTGCCAGGAACTTCATCGTTAGCAGATATTGCGCCCAGTTTTGAAAAACAGCACCATTGCCGCCATAGGTAATCAGCTCATGCGGATGCTGTGCAACGGCTGGATCCAGGTTATTCTGAATCATCAGCATGATGGATGCGGCTTGAATAGAATTTGCTGGATATTCCTCAATCGGACGAGCGTACATGGCGTATGATGGACGAAATCTATACATGTAAATACGTCCGTAAGTATGTAGCTCCTCTAGAAATTCAGGAGCTAAAATGCCATGCCATTCTTTGGGGAAATAGCGCAATGCATTTCTGATTGCTAGTTTTTCCTCATCCTTTGTTAATATTGCTTTACGCTTCGGGGCGTGACTTACCGTATGGTCGTATATCGCCGCTGGAGGCAATTCCGATGGAATCCCCTGTAGCAAGGCATCTTTAAAATTTAAGTTTCCCATGATTAATGAATGTCTGAGCATACTAATTGACCTCTTTTCCATACCGCATGCGGCTCAAGACGCCCTTGCAGGTAGGTAATATTCTGATAGTTATCCGTCTGATAGATATTGAAATCCGCTAGCAAACCTGCTAGCAATCGACCTCTATCATCTAAATTTAATGCTTTAGCGGCACGGAAGGTGATGGCTGCTAAAACCTCCGCATTACTCATTTTTTCCATGCTTGCTAATATGCTTGCGCTGGCGACTAGTTTACCCATTGGCGCAGATCCGGGGTTCCAATCTGTTGCAATAGCCAATGATGCTCCAGCATCTAATAGGCGTCTCGCAGGGGTAAATGCACAGCCTATTCCTAAAGAAGCAGCCGGCAGTGCAACTGCGACCACATCGGATGCAGCCAATTGTTGAATTTCCTCTTCCGTTGAAGCTTCTAGGTGATCTGCTGATGCAGCGGACAGCTCTACTGCCAACTTTGAACCTGAAGTTGTAAACTGGTCGGCATGCACCGTAAGATCAAAACCTAAAGCTTTCGCTTGTTCATAATACGGTTTTGCCTGCTCTGCAGAGAATGCGCTTCGTTCGACAAAGGCATCCACACGCGTCGTTAAGTGCTCTTCTTTAAGAATTGGGAATAGCTCTTTAGCAATCATATCGAGATATTCCTCGGCAGTACCTTCATAATCCTTTGGCAACATATGCGCTGCTAAGCAAGTACTCAATAAATCAGCTTTACATTCATTATCAGCCGCGGCAATTGCTCTCAGCGTTTTCAGTTCCTCATCAACAGATAAACCATATCCGCTCTTTACTTCAATCGTTGTAATCCCCTGAGCCAGCAGGTAGTCCGCCCGTTCGACGGTTAACTGGCACAACTCTTCTTGCGAGCAGGCACGTGTGTGCTTTACGGTGCTCCAAATGCCACCGCCAGCCTCCGCAATTTCAAGATATGAACTTCCGGCATTGCGCATTGCGAAATCATTCGCGCGATTCCCTCCGAAAGCAATATGCGTATGGCAGTCGATGTAGCCTGGAAGGGCAACAAAATATCCATTTAATTCAATTAGTTCGACTTGGTCCTTTAATTTTTGTTTGAGCGTATTATAATCAGAAATTTCCTTGATCAACTCACCTTCTAACCAAATGCCCGCAGAAGGTATCACTTCCAACTGCGAATCTTTCAGTGCTCCTTTTAGCGGAAGCTGTGCCATGCTGACCAACTGCTTAAAGGGTCCAATTAATATACCTTGTTTTTCCATGTTTAACATTCAAAATATGAAGCACCTGTTCCTAAATATTCTACTCCTTCTTGACGGGCAACCTGATTCGCTACCTCAACAAGCGCGCCTGATTTTAAGAGTTCCAAGGCCGCATCTAGAAGGTCGGTCATTGGCTGATCCTCCTCGATATGTGGAATTGAGGCCCTGATATGTTGATGTATCGCTTCGATAACGGCCGTTGATTTCAAGGGTTGATGGTAGTCCTTTGCTTGCGCAGCGCAAAGCAACTCGATACTTAAAATCTTGTCGACATTATCCAACACCTGTAATAATTTCCTTCCAGCGATAGAACCCATACTGACATGGTCTTCCTGACCTAAAGAAGTAGGAATACTATCTGCACTTGCAGGGAAGCATAATCCTTTATTTTCACTTGCGATGGCTGCCGTACTATATTGCAGAATCATAAAACCAGAGTTTAATCCTGTAGATTTCATGAGTAATTTTGGAACGCCATTGGTTTCGCCTTCTAGAGATAAATATACTCGTCTATCTGAAATATTTCCCAATTCAGAAACCGCCAAGGTCGCATAGTCTAGCGGAAGAGCAATCGGCTGTCCGTGAAATGAGCCACCCGAGATTGTCAATTCGCTATTGATAATAATTGGATTGTCTGTCACAGCGTTGATTTCTGTCTCTATAATCTCTTTGAAATGCAACCACGCGTTCCTGGACGCTCCATGAACCTGTGGAATACAACGCAATGAATACGGGTCTTGGACGCGAGAGCAGTTTTTATGGGATTCTAATACCTCTGAACCCTTTAGCAGGTTGAATATCGTTGAAGCGACGAATACATTTCCTTTATATGGTCTTAACTGATGTAATTCGTTAAAAAAAGGCTTAATAGATCCGTTTAATCCTTCGATCATTAAGGTGGCGATTAAGTCTGCGCTGTCCATTAGTCGTTTCATTTCTACGACTGCCTTTACTCCATGGGCCGCCATAAATTGCGTTCCGTTGATTAATGCCAATCCTTCTTTGGCCCCCAGGTGAATCGCTTCCATCCCGTACTTATTCAATACCTCTTGAGTCGCACATATTCTACCCTCATACCAAACCTTGCCTAGTCCAATTAAGGGTAAGAACAAGTGTGAGAGTGGAGCTAAGTCGCCTGAAGCTCCCACGGAGCCCTGCTTAGGAACAACGGGGATTACATCATTTTCAATATGCCAAATAATACGTTCTACTGTTGTTAATTGAACGCCTGAAAAACCTTTTGCCAGGGCCTGCACTTTCAATATCAGCATCAGCTTACTTAATTCGATGTCAATTGGCTCACCTACGCCGACTGCGTGGCTTTTCAGAATATTTTCTTGCAGTTTCTTCGTATCGTTCGCACCGATTAAGCTCGTGCAAAGTGGTCCAAACCCTGTATTGATACCATAAACTACCTTACCGGCATCAACAATCTCTTGTACATACTGTGCGCTTCGATTGATGCTAGCAATAACTTCTTCGGTTAAAACGCCTTTGGTTTCACCTTTTGCAATTGAAACAGCAATAGAACTGCTCAATATATCTTGTCCGTAATTGAATGATTTCATCATAAAATGCTTTATATCCAAATTTAGCCCCTATATTTGATAATCAGTAATATCAATTTTATCATCGACTGATAACTATGAATTATCAAATTGAACTTAGACACCTGCAATATTTTAAGGTTCTCGCGGAGGAACTGCACTTTCGTCGGGCGGCTGAACGCTTATATATTGCTCAACCGGGGCTATCGCGGCAAATAAAACAGCTGGAGGAATATTATCAGGCTCCACTTTTTATACGAGATAAAAGAAATGTTGCATTAACGGCCGCCGGAGCATATTTAAAGACTGAGGTCGATTTGTTGTTTAATCAGATGGGAATCATCAAAACACAGATCGAGAAAATCGCTGAGGGAAAACTAACTTCGTTAAAATTAGGTTTCATTGGTTCAGCCGTTCAAGCAATTTTACCACAGTTGTTGGTTGAGCTCAAGCAGCAACAGCCCCTCATTGATATTACGCTAAACGAACTGACCAACGAAGCACAACTAGACATGCTTTTAAGAAATGAATTGGATTTCGGATTTGTCAGAATAAAGGATACGCCCAAAGGATTACGCGCTCTTCCGATTTTGACCGACCATTTTGCACTGGTCGTGCCAAAAACTCATCCTTTAGCGAAATCTAAAAAAGTGAATTTACAGGATTTCAAGGACGAATCCTTTATCCTCTTTTCTAAAGAGTATAGCAATTCCTATTATGAACTGGTCATGAGCATTTTTCAAGATCAGGGGTTTCAGCCGCATGTTGCATTAAAAACCGTAAATGCGCTCAGTATTTTTAACTTAGTTTCTCAAGGCTTAGGAGTGGCGATTGTTCCTTCATCTTTAAAAAAAGGCTACCATACTCACGTAGACTTCCTGGAGTTACAGCATATCCCGCAACGCACGACACTTTCGTTATTATGGAATGAAAACAGCAGAAATCCAGGGATTGATCTGCTGTTAAACATCGTTAAGAACATTGAGAGAAGAAATCTCAAGAAGTAAGTAAGTTAGGAAACTCTTATTTCTCTTCCGTTTTATCGTCTTTATCTAAAGGCAGCTCTTCAGACTCGTTTACTTCTTTGTAAGAAACTTCGGTTTTGGGTTCGTTTGTTTTTTCGTCGGTTTTTACTTGCACATCCATCTCCACCTTCTTCTTGTTCTTTGGAAGCCGTACGATGCCCCATTTCATCAATAATTCTTGCGTAGAATTCCGTTTGAGGTGCATTTTCTCAGGCTCTCCAATCAAAAAGCCTACGGCCGACATGCCAGGTGAAGCGTCAAAGATTACTTTTAGCGTTGCAATAAAAGGTAATGCAAGGATTAAACCTGCTAGTCCGAAAAGCATACCACCGAGTAAAATACCTATAATCGCCATGAGTGGATTAATACTAACCTTACTTCCAACGATATTCGGAGTGATGATGTTACCTTCTAAGAATTGAACAACCTGAAACCAAGCTATGACTCCCACAGCATACCATGCACTATCTTTCACAGCAAGAGCAAATAAAGCCGGAAGTATAGATCCGATAGCAATTCCGATATAAGGCAATAGCATTAAGAGCGAAGCTAAAGACCCAAAGAACCAAGCGTATTCAATGCCCATTAACATTAAACCTCCTGTGTTCAACACAGCGACGATTCCCATTACGGTCACTAATCCGACTAGATAGCTTTGTACAACCTCGTATATTTTGTTTAGCACTTCATTTACTATGTGTTGAGGGGATTTACGAAATGCTTTGAAAAAGAATTCGCGGAAGAAATCTCGGTAATACAGTAAAAAAAACACGTATAAGGGCACTAAAATAGCGCTTGCAAGCATATTACCAATCGATCCGAACATGCCTGTCACCATACCTCCAGCATTTTCTAAAGCTTTGTTTCCCTGCTCTTGCAACTGTTGCATCACTTCAGAGCGTTGAATTCCGAACTGCTTCTCTATCCACTCTTGTCCGCGTTCTAAAACGGATAAGACCTTGTCGGTAATTGCACTCGCATCTTTCCCTATAATGATACTCTCATGAACGATAAACCAAATAAGTCCAGAAATAATAGCAATTGCAACAATCACCGCCAAAATCGATGAAAATGCCTTGCCTAGATGGAGTCTTTCAAAAAATCGCGCCAGCGGAAAAAGTGAAATCGCTAATAATATCGCGAACAAGAGAGGGAGCAATACCCCCTGGGTTACATACATCAGTCCTATAATCAGGACAGTGGCAAATAGTGAGGCTGCAAGTTCAAAGGAGTAGGGTCTTTTCTGCGAGCTGTTTTCCATAAAGTTTTATTCGTTGATTAATGTGTTTTTACGCCTTTTGTCCCAGTAAAGTACATATGCGAATGCCAGGAACACGATGATGGCATCGCCATACATGATGTAAGGAATTCGTGTAATATGGTCATGGAAAATGTATCCTGCAAATAATGCGCCAGCTCCAATCCCTGCTTCAAGCGCTATATACATCGTCGCCATTGCTTTACCGCGATATTGTGGAAGCGAGAGATCGATGGTCCAAGCATTTACTGCCGGTGAGAAAATTCCAGTTCCAATACCGTACAAGCAAGCACCGATAACTAAATTAAGAATCGAATCGCTATAACCGATGTAAAAAATAGAAATCGTGATGATGATTAATCCGACTTTCATCACGGAGATACGTCCATATCGATCAGCAACTTTTCCTGATACAAACCGGATGGCTATGGACGCTAAGGTGTAAGCCAGGAAGAACATGCCCTTATTTGCGATGCCCAGATGGTCGCTCCAATCCGGAATCAAGGTTAAAATTACCCCATAAGCTGTGTAAGACAATAACGTCACGATTGCAGCAGGAATTACACGGACCTCAATAATATCTCTTCTGGAGATCTTCAGCATCTTTGGCGAAAAGCGTGCAGGGGTATGCAGCGTTTCTTTCATATTCATCACGATGATAATTGAAAAGAACGCAAAGGCTGAAGACGCATAAAACATGCTGTTTAAACCGAAGTCCATGGCGATATAAGATCCAATTGCCGGACCGATTGCCCCGCCTATGCTAAAGCATAATCCATGCATCCCGAGAGCTTCGCCCCAACGAGTGGATGGAATAATATCTGCGATATAGGCTGAAGTCGCGGTTGGTTTAAATCCGGTAGAAAATCCGTGAACTAATCTTAGGAGAAAAAATCCAGAAATACTGGTCAAGATTGGATAGAAGAATCCACATAACACACAGACGATAGAACCGATCGCCATAACGGGAACTCTGCCCCATTTGTCGGTTAATCGTCCCGAGAAGGGCCGCGAAATTCCAGCCGTTAAAGTAAATAGAGAAATAATGAGCCCTTTATGTTCCGCGCCTCCCAAAGAAGATAAATAGGCCGGAAGCTCCGGTATGATCATATTAAAGCTCGCAGAAAACAGCAGAGAGCTTAAACAGAGCAAGCCAAACTGTAAGGTATATAACTTTTGATCTTCCGGGACGTCCATGCTTTTTATCTTTTCAAAAGTCCTTGCCTAGCGACTTCCGAACAGAAAAGTGTTGTCGCGATCGCTACATTTAAAGATTCTGCCTTACCTATTCGTGGAATCGTTACGGCCTGGTCTATCCGATCTAACAAAGTTTTCCGAATTCCATTTCCCTCATTCCCCATAAGAATCAATCCGGCATCAGAAAAGTTTGTTTCATATATGGATTTTCCATCGAGCAAGGCTCCAAAAACAGGAAGGGGTGATCCTTGTAGGAACTCGTCAATATCCAGATAATATATTTTGACACGCGATAGCGAGCCCATGGTAGCTTGTACTACTTTTGGGTTGTAACAATCTACCGTTCCAATAGAACAAATGATATGTTCAATTCCAAACCATTCTGCGGTACGTATGATAGTACCTAAATTTCCTGGATCTTGAACATCGTCTAACACTATAGTATGTTTGTCTTCTAAAGCTTTTGCATCCAATTCCGCTCCCGCAGGCAATTGAACCAACGCTAATGCACCTTGCGGATTCTTCAGTTGGCTAATTTTACCCAATTCCGTCTCGTTCAGTTCTTCGAGTTTTATATTTTGAGGGATTTTGCCCAATTTTGCAAGAGCATCTGCTGTAGCATAGATTTTTTGTATCTTGTAATTAGAGTGTATAAACTCTAATACTGATTTTATTCCTTCTACAACAAACATCTGCTGTTGGTTTCGGAATTTTTTATGCTGTAATGATGCGATTAGACTGATTTGTGCTTTTGACAACATAGGGTGAATGACTAAAAAACGAAGTATTTTATTTTTTGCAAGTATAACATTTTTGTTGCTATTTTTTGCTTCCTGTCGTTCTGCAAAGTACCTGGAAGATCAACAAGCTTTGGTCACAGACATCGATATTAATGGCGTCACTCCGGAGCTAAAAGAAAATACGCAGATGTATATCGCCAATGAAATCAGACCGAATTCTCCCCTCTATCTGACGATATACAACCTCTTCAATACGAAGGATGGACGCTATAAAACTGAAAGAATAAAAAATGTTGGTGAAGCTCCACGAATTCTCGACTCCGCGATGGTTGAACTTTCTGCTACTCAGATACAACGCTATTTGCAGACCAAGGGATATTTTAATGCTTCTGTCACTCCATCGATAAGCATCCACAAGAAAAAAGCTCAGATTGATTTTAATGCCGTATTAGGGACACCATACCTTATCAACGAGATCGACCGTACCGTTAGTGATCCAAAAGTTCGTGAACTTTATGAAAGTAAGGTATTGCCGAAATCGACGATTCAAAGAGGAAAGCAATACGATGCTGCTGACTTTTATGCAGAACGTGAAAACATGTATACCCAAATGCGGGAGAATGGTTACTACGATTATCTCCGCCAATATATGCGCGTTGGGCTTGATACCTTAGGAAAATCCTTTAGCACAGATATTAGATTGCAAATTAGCGACCCTTCAGATTCGACAAAGCACCAAATCTACACAATCGACGAGGTGCATTTTCGCATTGAAGCCCCCGAGGAGGGCTTGAAGCGCAATGAGACAGCGCAATTTGACAGCCTAACCAAGATTAGCTTTACAGATGAAACTGAACGCTTCAAATTGAGGCCGCTTGCTCGTTATGCGTATCTTCGTAGAGGACAAGTTTACAATAGCGACAATGAAGAGCTCTCCTATGATCGCTTATATGAAACTAACGGATTTAGATCCGTTAAGATCAATTACGAGAAAAAAGATTCTTCAAAATTAGACGTCTATTATAACTTGATTCCTCGCGCGGCGATGAGCAATCAGATTGAGGGTGAGTTTACATTTTCCTCCGGGATGAGCGGTTTCAATATTGGAAACACCTTCTCCCACCGCAACGTTTTTGGCGGTTCGGAAACCATTGAGGTCAAACTTCGCTATGGGGTGCTTTTTGATACGCGACTGCCAGGTAATTTAGCAGATAAAATATTCAACAACGACTTGCAATTTGGTGTAAATCTATCTTTTCCACGATTATTAACGCCATTTGGAGTTCGCAGTGTCGGACGATACGGAATCCCAAGAACGACATTCTCTTCGAGCTTGCAGCTTTTCTTCCAAGATCAGACTTATGCAAACAGATACTGGATAAATAGCTTAAACTACATGTGGTATCAATCGAGCAATAGCTTACATAGCTTGACTCCTGTTGTGATTGAGTATAGAGATGGACACCTGAATGAAGCTTTTAGACAGCAATTACTGGAAGAAGGTTATCAACTATACGTCGAAAGTAACCACCGACAATATTTCGGATTGGGAGCACAATATGCTTACACCTTCAATTCTCCAAAACTGACGCGTAAAGAAACGTTTAATTATTTCCGCGGTGGTGTCGATGTTTCCGGGAACCTACTGGGGCTACTTGGAAATGTTGTCAATTTCAAACAAAACGAAAGTGGAGAGAAACTGATTTTCGGAGTACCATTCTTACAATATATCAAAGGGGAAGTTGATTATCGATGGTATAAATATCTCGGAGGAAATAAGCAGTTTGTTTTTCGCTTTAACTCCGGAGTTGCTGTTCCTTACGGCAATAACTCGAGATTAATGATCTTTGAAAAGAGTTTCTTTGCCGGTGGTATGAATGGAATACGCGCATGGCAGGCAAGAACCTTAGGTCCTGGTGGCTATAATCGCGAGGTAGTACGCGAAGAGCTGAGGGTTAACTTAAGAAACCTAGATCAATTGGGAGAAATTAAGATCGAGAGCAATGCAGAATATCGTTTCAGGTTGTTGAACAATTTCTTTGGCGCGAAGCTAAATGGTGCAACCTTTGTTGATGCTGGTAACATTTGGAACCTCAGAGAGAACAACATTAACCTGGATGGCGAATTTAAATTCAACAAATTCTTATCTCAAATAGCGATAGGAACAGGTTTTGGACTTCGGGTTGATATGGACTACTTCATTATCCGTTTAGACGCAGGCTTAAAAGTCAAGGATCCGCAATTCAAAGGAAAGGAACAGTGGGTAATCCGAAGGCTATTTAACGCAAGTGAATTCAAACAAGTGTATTACGACGCCCATAAGCCCGACCGTTATAATTTTATGCAATATAACTTCGGTGTGGGCATGCCTTTTTAGATCAAATCCTTAAGGCTCATAATGCTACTCTCAATCAATTGCTTGACGTCTAAGCCTTTGCTGTAGTTAAGGTATAGGTAGACTGCTGCAAGAACCAAAAGTGTGACTAAGAAGCGTTTAAACTTATAGGCTATAAATAAGATCAGTAGCGGAAGTACAATCAGCAGAAAGCCAGAAATCTTAAAAGGGCTGATTCCTTTTTCAGTTACACGCAAGAAATACAGTTTACCGATTTCTTTCGCTGGGCTTTTGTGTTTAAAAAATACGAATGTTGATGATTCTATCGGATTTGCTGTAACAGCTACGCCGTCATTAAATTGAAGGTCTTGCTGGAAACCATTAATGGTGAATTTATAATTCCCTTGTATGTTGTTATTGGTTTTATCCAAGCTATCCACAGCAATAATCGCAAGTTTTCCGTTTTGGGATAGATTTTCTTTAACATCGAAATCTGCAATATTAAACTGCTGAGCCCACACACTTTGCCATAGCAATTGGGTTAAGCTAATAAACAACAATAGAGTGAACAGCTTTTTCATGATGCAATGATACAAAATTGCTAGGATTCTAAAAATGTCATGGCGCAATTTCGACTTCATTAATTACCTAGGTCTTCTTATCTTTGTGCATTATTTTAACGAAAGTAAAGTTATATGTTGCAATTAAATTACATCCGTGAAAACAGGGATAAGGTAGTTGAAAGACTTGCTATTAAGAATTTCAACGACGCTGATTTGGTAGACCAGATCATAGCATTGGATGAACAACGTCGTAAAGTCCAAAACCAGTCTGACTCTATTGCTGCGGAAGCTAATTCGTCGGCAAAACAGATTGGAGATCTAATGCGTCAGGGCAAAAAAGAAGAAGCTGAAGCTATCAAATCGCAATCCGCATCATATAAAGAGCAATTAAAAGAATTTACAGAAGAACTGGAACGCGTTGAGATCGAGTTGCATAATAAGCTAATCCAACTTCCTAATCTTCCCCATACTTTAGTGCCCAAGGGAATTACTCCGGAGGAAAACGAAGTCGTCTTAGAAAATGGAGATAAACCTGCGCTTGCCGAAGATGCATTACCGCATTGGGAGCTTGCTGCAAAATATGACATCATTGATTTCGAGCTTGGAACCAAGGTTACTGGTGCTGGATTTCCTGTTTACAAAGGAAAAGGGGCAAGACTTCAAAGAGGATTGATTAACTTCTTCCTAGACGAAGCTACTAAGATGGGATATCGTGAAGTTCAAGTGCCTATCGTGGTCAATGAAGCTTCAGCATATGCTACTGGACAGCTGCCAGATAAAGAAGGCCAAATGTATCATGTTGTAAACGATGATCTATATTTAATTCCAACGGCTGAAGTGCCCATTACGAATATTTATAGAGATACGATTGTAAAAGCAGAGGATTTCCCGATTAGACATTGCGGCTATACACCTTGTTTCCGTCGTGAAGCAGGTTCATACGGAGCTCATGTACGTGGCTTGAACCGTCTTCATCAATTCGACAAGGTCGAATTAGTGCAGATTGTTCATCCTGATCAGTCCTACGCTACTCTTGAGGAAATGAGCGCATATGTTCAATCTTTATTGCAGAAATTAGGACTTCCTTATCGTGTGTTACGTCTTTGTGGCGGTGATATGAGCTTTACATCAGCTATGACCTACGATATGGAAACCTACAGTGCCGCACAAAAAAGATGGTTGGAGGTTTCTTCTGTATCAAATTTTGAGACCTATCAAGCAAATCGTTTAAAAGTCCGTTTCAAGAATGATGAAGGTAAAACACAACTTGCACACACGCTAAATGGTTCTGCACTAGCATTGCCACGCATTGTTGCAACACTATTGGAAAATAACCAAACAGAGAAAGGAATAAAAATTCCGGAGGTATTGGTTCCTTACGTTGGTTTTGAGTATATCGACTAAGAAAATAATGTAAAAATAGAAAGGGCTATCCAAAGCGGATAGCCCTTTTTTTTCCAAGAATGTATGTTTTTAGGCTGTCGCCAATACCTTTTGTTCAATGAGTGGTTTCGATTCATGCGCTGGGACCGATCGTTCCACACTCCATGCCCATTCAAATTGCATAGAAACAGCTAAGTGATCGGATAATGCTTGATTCTTTGTATTAGTAAACAAAACACTTTCAACCTGATAATCCTTCGGCTGGAATTTCAAGTTTTCGCTATCCCTAAAGAAAATCTTATCCAGACTCTCTGTCTCATTATTTAAAGAGAGCATATGTTGTGCAACAAATTTCGGAATGATCTCAGGGAATTCGTTCTTCCGCAAGTAGTTCACCCATCCATCAGTTAATCCTGTCGACTCAATAAATTCATAAAGATTATCGCGTTTATATGCGTAATGCGCATTGAAATCACCCATCACTATCAATGGCTTTTCCTCAGAATGTTCATTGATATATTTTGCAAGCTGTCTAAAATTTTCCCGACGAGCTCTCGTAGCTCGAGCAACATCGCTCGAATTTGCATGTACATTATATACATCGACAATGATCCCTGGGGCCAATTGAATTTGTGTAATACTGAAACCCTTGACAGTCCAACAATCGGGTCCTGAACAATGCCGCCAAGGGATACGGTGATAGGATAGAATCGGAAAATGAGATAGGGTATTTAATCCATCTCCGACCGGTATTTTCCCTTTATGACTTGTCTTATATTCGTGTTCATTGCGGGAATAAAACGAGTTGTTATAATTAAAATCTTCCTGCACATTGACGATATCAAAGGGTTTTATTTTCTCTCCAATTTCAGCTATAGCTTCTTTTCGAAGAGTTTTCGCAGCGGAAATCCCTTGGGGCAATCCGGCGATATTATATGTAAGCACACTAAATTCTCCTTTGATGACCAATGCGTCTTCTTCTTCTTCTTCTTGTTGTTTTTGCGGAAAATCAACCGATATAAGTTTGTTTTTCAAATTATTAAAAACAAACAAGAAAGCGATTATTAAACCTACAATAATTAATAGTATAGTCATTTATCTATAATTTGGCGTCAGCAAATGTTTTTTAACTAGCGGCATCGCGTTGCGACCCTTCTGATGTTATGGACTCAGTTTGTCCTTCAATTATCTTCCACTGAAATACCATTGATATGGCGCAATGATCGGAAAGTGCAGCCCCATCTTTATTTTGAAAAAGCTCCTTCTCAACGCGATAGCCTCTCGGAATAAAACTAAATTTCGAACTTCCACGAAAGTAAATCTTATCAATACTTTCACAGGCCTCATCAATGTCTAAGGCTACTCGCGCCTTAAATCCTGTCACCACACCTGGTATTTCTCCCCTATTCCAGACTTCAACCCAACCGTCTATCATTCCCGTTTCTCTCTTGAAGTCGCGGATATTATCTTCTGAAAATGTATAATGAGCATTGAAATCTCCCATGATCAGCACGGCCTCGCCTTCCGAATGCTGCTTCACATAATTTGCAAATTGAATAAGATTCTGCTTTCTCGCTTTAACCGCATCCTTGTTATCTTGTGCGGTAGCATGTATATTATAAACGTCTAGAAACACGCCTTTGCTAAGCTCCATGCGAGTATAGCTAAAGCCTTTGGGAGTAAAGCAATCAGCGCCGCTACAGTGTTTCCAAGCAACACGGTCCACATCAACGATCGGATATTTAGATAAAGTACTAAGTCCATCGCTAAAAGGAATTGTCCCCATTGCTTCTGTACGATAAGGGTGTGAATTGTCTGCATACAGAAATTCATTATAATTAAAATCCTCTTGCACATTGACAATATCGAAATGATTGATTCGCTGCCCTATGCTTCGTATGCTGCTTGCTCGCGGAGTTTTCGCCGAGGATATGAGTTGTGGGAGGCCAGCAACGTTGTAGGTCAGGACATTTAACTCCCCCGACTTCGCTTCGGTCAGGTTAGGAGTAGGAATTGTGAGGAGCTGTTGGGAATTCTTGTCAGGTTTAAAACTAAGGATAAAACTAAGGCTGCAAAAAAGTAAGGTGAGTAAACCAAACAACCTGAAATTCCAAGCTCTACTTTTTCGTGGATAAGGAAGATTGATCAGCATATGTATCTAAACTTTGCTCTATTACAAAATTAGAGGGGCATTGTAACCTATACCTTTAATTAAGATTAAACATTTGTTTATTGAAATAAAGGAAAATATTAACACATAACATCGGGGCAATACCATCTTTATAATTCCTTAATAGAATCTTCTCAATGACTAAATATGAGGCTCTTACCTTTACCGGAACCCTTTAAACGCTACAATATGAAAAAGGTTGCTTTTTTCTCAGAAATGCTAATTGAAGATTTCGATGGAGCTTCAAGAACGATGTTCCAGCTAATTAATCGCATAGATCAATTTTCGTATTCCTACTTTTTCATTTATGGCGTCGGTCCGGAGGAATTCGGTAATTTCAAAAGTCTTAAAGTGCCAACACTTCGAATCCCAATTAATGACGATTATTTTATTGCGGTTCCACAGCTGGCGAAAAATAAGATCGAACAAGCCTTAGATAATTTTCAACCCGATGTGATCCATATCGCAACACCTTCGATGCTTGGTTTTTTTGCTTTAAAATATGCCAAACGAAGGAACATTCCTGTGATCAGCATCTATCATACACATTTCATATCTTACATTGCTTACTACCTTAGAAACTTCAACGCATTAATTCGTCCGACGGAGCAGTGGATGAAGAATACCATGCAACGTTTCTACAATAATTGCCAACGTGTCTATGTTCCTACAGCCAACATCATGCAGGAACTACAGCAGCTCGGCATTGAAGGGGAAAGACTCTCGATATGGCAGCGAGGGATCGATTGTGAGCTTTTCAATCCAACAAAGAGAAATATCGCTTACCTACAGCGATTGACACGAAACAATAAACCAACCATTCTTTTTGCAAGTCGTTTAGTTTGGGAGAAAAATATTGAAACGTTGATTGCGATATATCGACACTTGGAACATGAAGGCATGCCATACAATCTCGTTGTTGCTGGTGATGGCGCAGCAAAGAATGATGCAATGGAACATATGCCCCAGGCCCTTTTCCTAGGTAAATTGTCGCATGAAGAGCTTTCGATGCTGTATGCATCATCGGATGCGTTCGTTTTTACTTCTACCTCAGAGACCTATGGAAATGTCGTGATTGAAGCGATGGCATCCGGCTTACCTTGTGTAATTGCCAACGGAGGTGGAAGCGGAAGTTTAGTGGATCATGGCAGAACGGGATTCAAATGCACGCCAAATAATGCAAAGGAATATGTGCATTATCTACATAAACTATTGGATAACAAAGCACTGCATCACGATATTTCAGATGCTGGCCTGCAATATGTTCAAAGATTAGATTGGAGTAGTCTGGCTGACATCTATTTCGCAGAAATAGATAGCCTTGCAGGATACGCATCGAATGATTTGATATGGGCAGCAAGCTAGTTTATCAAAAATGGATCAAGCTGTTGGTGCTGCTCATCGTTCTGAGCTTTATCATCGTCTTCATCTTAAATACGGATATCGAAAGCACCATGCAAGCGGTACGTTCAATTGGATTCAAATTTATCTATCTAATGGCCATCACTTATGTAGCCTATTTCTTCGGTACTTGGTCCTGGCATGTTTGTTTGGGTGAAGACAGAAAGAAAATAACGCTATTCCAATTATTCTCCGTTCGACAAGTTGGTGAAACCGTTGGACTATATAATCCCACAAGCATCGTAGGGGGGGATATTCTGAAAGCGCGGCTGCTCCAGTCCTATCGGATAAACAACAGTAACGCACTAAGTTCTGTTGCGGCTTCTAGGATGACTGCTGTGCTTTCACAAATTCTCCTATTCCTAATTGCGGGTCTATTCCTCGCATTTCATAGCAAACATTTGGTATTTTCCTCAGACTGGTGGCCTGCTTTTGCTGCTATCAGCATAACGCTCATACTGATTCAAGCTCTATTTATTCGTTGGATATCTAAAACGAACGACTTAGAACGAGTACAAACTTCGCCGGATGCATCATTCATTAAAAAATTTAAAAGTCGGATCCAAAACTTAGTTATCGACCTGCGGATCTTTTATAAAAATGATAGAAATATGTTTTGGTATTCCTATCTGCTTGCAGCAATACATTGGATAATCGGAAGCCTAGAATTCTATCTAATTGTTGTTTTTCTAGGTTTTGATATCAGTATCATGGACGGCCTATTGCTCGATATGAGCGTTATTGTATTCAAGAGTTTTGGCGCGTTCATTCCAGGGCAACTTGGAGTAGAAGAACTTGGAAATAAACTTATGTTGACTTTAGTGGGCATCAGCTCCGCCTCCGCTTGGGTAACAGTTTCCATACTGCGTAGAGCAAGACAGATTATTTGGATAGGCGTCGGATTCATACTTTATCTTTTCATCAAAAAAAATATTCGAAGCTCGGCGGAATCGACATCAGAATTAAAAATGCTCGACAGTCTTTAAGTCGGGCTATACCCTTTAAACAATGCTATGAAACTGCTCAAACCTGAAATCCTGTTCGTCAGTCATAAATACCCGCCAGCAACCGGCGGCATGGAAAAGCAAAGTTATGAGCTTATTCATGGAGTCGCTAAGCACACTAAAGTGCATCTGTTAGTTTACCGAAAGGACGAGCAGCGACTCTTGTCATTCTTTATAGGGCTAAATAGGAAAATTCTACAAATGCTAAGGGATAACCCGGATATTGAAGTTATCCATTTTAATGACGGATTAATAGCCTCCATGGCCCTCTTTCATAAAGGATATGAGCATATAAAAAAAGTCGTCACGCTTCATGGCTTGGATGTCGTTTTTCCTCTTCGATATTTTCAACAGAAGATTATCCCCAAGTTTAATAAGTATGATTTAGTCATTACTGTAAGTCATGCAACGGCGAAAGAAGCTGTATATCGGGGTATTTCAGCGACTAAAATAAAAGTCATTGCGAACGGAGTCGATCATCAGATTGCAGAGCAACCTGAGGTGACATTGGAACAGCTGACAGTAAAGTATCCCATTCTTCAATCTAAACCCAAATATTTCATCACTTTGGGTCGGCCAGTGAAAAGGAAGGGCTTTTCATGGTTACTCGATCATGTCGTCCGCGAATTACCCAACAACTTCCAACTAATAATGCTCGGCCCTTTTAATAAGAAACCGAAATGGACAGAGAAGATGCTTAGGCTTCTACCAAAGAAAATTTATCACATCATTACCTTATTTCTGGGATATCCCTCTGACGAAAAACAAATAAGACAATTATTGAAGAATCCTCAAATAGCAGCGAAGGTTGTTCATTTTGGGAAAGTCCCATTTCCAGATCTGAAAGCCTTGCTTGCAAATAGTACTGCCTTTCTCATGCCGAATATTCATGTTCCAGGAGATATGGAGGGATTCGGCTTAGTCTGTTTGGAAGCGTCCCTGTCCGGCACGCTCGTCGTAGCTTCTTCAACTGAAGGAATTATCGACGCCATTAAAGACAAGAAAAATGGCATCCTCCTGCCCTCCTCAGATAAAGAAGCCTGGAAAAGGATGATCAACGAATTACTTGAAGAATGCTCTTCTTTTAATGAAAAAAAAATTAGTTACCAGAATTATTCAAGAGCACATTATAGCTGGGATAAGATGGCAGGCGAGTATTGGGATGTCTTTCAGGAACTACTGAATCAAGATGAAGAATCCCGATCTGATGTAAGACAATTGAAGCTTAACAAGGCTTAAATTTCTGGCATGCCTACTAGCAAATAGTATAGGATAGAATATTAAATGATCATGTGCTAAAGTTTTGGCAGCTATAACATTTTTTCTATTTAGAAGTCCCTGATCGATCACATGTACGTCCTCTTTCTGGCTAACGCGACCCCATTGCAGGGAGAGCTTCATGCCTAGAAGTGAAATCATTTTTGTATTTTTACAAGGTTCGCGAGCATATCGCAAACAGCATTAAAATTGATCGATTAGTAAATGAGTGACGAAATCAACAACACAGACGAGAACAACGAATCGACCCAGAACCCAGACCAACAAAGCAGCACTGTTGCACTTTCTGGTTTATATGAAAATTGGTTCCTAGATTATGCATCGTATGTTATTTTAGATCGCGCCGTACCACATATCAATGACGGCTTCAAACCTGTACAACGACGCATTCTGCATTCCCTAAAAGAAATGGATGACGGGCGGTATAATAAGGCTGCAAATGTCATAGGTAATACCATGAAATACCATCCTCATGGCGATGCCTCTATCGGAGATGCCATGGTGCAAATTGGGCAAAAAGATCTGTTGATTGATTGCCAAGGAAACTGGGGCGATCCGATCACCGGAGACTCTGCTGCCGCCCCTCGTTATATTGAGGGTAGATTATCAAAGTTTGCAAACGAAGTAGTCTTCAATCCAGATACGACTGATTGGCAACTGAGTTATGATGGCCGTAATAAGGAGCCCGTAACTCTACCTGTCAAATTCCCTTTATTGCTTGCCCAAGGAGCGGAAGGTATCGCGGTTGGTCTCGCTACGAAAATTATGCCGCATAACTTCAATGAATTGATTGAAGGCTCTATACAAGTTTTACGTGGCGAACGTCCTTCCATTTATCCAGATTTCCCTACCGGTGGTCTAGCTGATGTTTCCGCGTATAACGAAGGTCGACGTGGCGGCAAAATACGTGTGAGAGCGAAAATTGAAGAGCGTGATAAGAAAACCCTAGCCATCACAGAAATACCGTATGGAACAACTACAGGAAGTCTGATCGATAGTATCGTAACGGCGAACGAAAAGGGTAAGATTAAGATTAAAAAAATTGAAGATAACACAGCCGGAACGGTTGAAATCATGGTTCATCTTGCACCTGGAATCTCTCCAGATGTAACCATAGATGCACTTTACGCATTTACCGCTTGTGAGACGTCTATCTCTCCAAATACCTGTGTAATCAAGAATAATAAACCGCTCTTTATGAGTGTCAATGATATCTTGATCGAAAATACGAAGCAGACAAAAAGCCTCATAAAACGGGAATTAGAGATCCGTCTGCATGAGCTGCAAGAAAAGATATTCTTTAGCTCGCTCTTGAAGATATTCATTCAGGAAGGGATGTATAAACATTCAGACTATGAGAATGCTGGAGATTTTGACACCGTTGTTACGGTTTTGAACCGCCTATTCGAACCTTTCTTCCCACAGTTCTACAGAACCATCGAGCCTGAAGATTATAAACGCTTGATCGACAAACCGATGAGCAGCATTACGCGATTCGACGTGAAGAAAGCCGACGAACAAATGAAATCGCTTGAAGATGAAATCAAAGAAGTTCGAAAGAATCTTAGAAACCTAACAGAATATACGATTGAATGGTTTGAGTATATCCGTGGCAAGTACGGGAAAGATCGCGTTCGTAAGACGGAACTGCGAGTATTCGATCGCGTAGAGGCAACACAGGTAGCGCTAGCAAATGCGAAACTTTATGTCAACCGGGAAGAGGGTTTCATTGGTACTAACATGAAGAAAGATGAGCTTGTAGGCGATTGTTCTGATATCGACGACATCATCGTGTTCCGAGCAGATGGAAAATACTCTGTTGTTAAAATTCAAGATAAAGTCTTTGTTGGTAAAGACATTATCCATGTCGCGGTATTCAAAAAAGGTGATGAGCGAACAGTTTATAATGTAATATATAAGGATGGCGGCACTGGGACAAGTTATATCAAACGATTTGCAGTGACCGGTGTTACGCGCGATAAAGATTATGATATAGGTAAGGCGACGAAGGGTTCTAAAGTTCTATATTTCACAGCGAATTCTAACGGAGAAGCTGAAGTAGTGAACATTCAATTAAAGCCACATTCTAAACTTCGTAAGCTAACGTTTGATATGGATTTCGCGGAAATCGCAATCAAGGGTAGAGCTTCTCAAGGAAATATTGTAAGCAAGTATCCAGT
This sequence comes from Sphingobacterium sp. UBA2700, assembly GCA_002354335.1. Classification (GTDB taxonomy): domain Bacteria; phylum Bacteroidota; class Bacteroidia; order Sphingobacteriales; family Sphingobacteriaceae; genus Sphingobacterium. The sequence goes on from DELI01000019.1 coordinate 225,006, forward strand.
TAAGAAAGTGTCGTTCAAAAGTGCTGGTGTTTCTACGCTTGCAGGTCGCAAAATCTGGTACGATGATGTGTTGAAACGACTAAATGCAGACGAAAGAGGTCGCTTTCTAGGTGAGTTCGATGGTGATGATAAGATTCTATTAACGATGAGCGACGGAAGTTATGAATTGTCTAACTTTGACCTAAGCAATCACTTCGATGACAAGATGACGCGAATGGAGAAGTTTCATCCGCAACAGGTTTATACAGCAATCCACCAAGATAGCAAAGGAACTTATTACGTGAAACGTTTCAATTTTGATGATTTGCCTGTTGGGAAAAGAATGAAGTTTATCGGCGAGGACAGCAAGCTCATTCTGCTTACTAACAACGACGAACCTTTAGTAGCTTTAGATATACTTAAAGGCAAGTCGCAAACCAAAGAGCATATCGATCAACCATTGAATGAAATCGTTGATGTGAAAGGCATGAAAGCACAAGGAAATAGGCTGTCTTTTCATACGGTCAAAAAGATCAAGTTAATGACTGACGAAAAAGACCTTTCGACTTCTATCGATCCGATAGTAGAAGAGACATCGAATGTAGACTCAACAGAAAATCTTAATAAGTCGGCAGAGAATCCTGAAGCTACAGAAAAGAATGACGCATCGGATATTTCATTCGAAATAACTAATCCGGATGACATACAAATGGATGATTCCGGACAAATGGGATTATTCTAAAATTAATACAAACGAGCAAACTCCTTACCATATGACTGTTTTGTTCGTTTGTATTATTAAAGTTTCTACTTAAATATGTTCCACGTAAGTTTAAAACTACATTTGATACAAACGATCAGAAAAACGAATTCTTTTATACTATTTTTGATGACAATGGGATTTATCAATGGTTTTTGTGAAATAGCAATCCGTCAGAAAATTCGATAAATTATCTTTTAGAAAAATAATACTTTTCTTTCTCACGACTAGAATTAGGAAGACATAAAATATTACCTTAAGACGCTCATTTAAGCCATTGAACATGATACCTAAAAAAATACACTATTGTTGGTTTGGTAAGGGAGAAAAATCAAAACTAATTAATAAATGTATAGAATCTTGGAAAAAATTCCTTCCCGAGTATGAGATTAAAGAATGGAACGAATCAAATTTTGACTTAGAAGAATTCAGTTATGCGAAACAAGCATATGAAAATAGAAAGTTTGCATTTGTATCTGATGTCGTGCGTTTATATGCCTTAAAAAGTGAAGGTGGAATTTACTTAGATACAGATGTCGAGTTTATTAAACCCTTAACTGAAGATATACTCTCTCAAATTGCATTTTCAGGTTTTGAGGACAATAATAATGTTCCTACTGGGATAATGGGAAGTGTGAAAAATTCTGAATGGATAAGCGACCTTCTGGAAGGCTATTACCAACGTAGTTTCGTTTCTGAAAATGGCGAAATTGACACTACAACTAATGTATTTTTCACGACTGAATTGATGAAGCAAATAGATGGTTTCACTTTGAATAACACATTTCAGATCATTCCAAATTATTGCACCTTATATCCTAGCGATTATTTCTGCCCGAAAAGCTGGGAAACATTAGAGATCAATTTGACGGATAACACGTACTGTATTCATCATTTTGCAGGATCCTGGAAGCCCGAACCCGTGTATAGCTTTGGATATAAAATCGCAAATGCATTGTTAGGTAGAAGAAACGCAAAAATAGCTTTCGATAAATACCAAAATTTTAAAAAAATATTCAGGTAATTCATGCTGTGGGATCATAATATTTTCGCTTAGGAGCACTCTTTATTTCTCCAGCAAAAAAGTAAAAGTCCAAATCTTTATTTAACCAAACTCTCATTCCCACCAGAATAATTGATTAAAGCCCGACCTCTTCGTCCACTTTAAAGATTTGTAATAACGTGAATAGTTGTATTGGTGTTGATCTGGAATATAACAGGATAAACCGGAAAAGCGCTTTAACGGAAAACCCAGAAAATGACTGGTATAGATTTTAAACAGAACGACTTTGTTAATAGCTTCCTCCAGTTTTTTAGCATTTTCAGAGCTCAAATGTCGTTGTCCGAAATCCAGGAAGTCAAAGGCTGCGATTGGCGAAGTTCGATCTAAATCCAATCGTTGAATTCCGTCGCGTCGAACCCTTTCTACATTCATCTCAGAGATCAAACTCCTTGTTGTTTCTGCTAACATTTCCAATTTTTCCATGTCAATAAGAGAAAATGTGGCCGAGCGCAAGATTCCATCCTTTTCGTTATAATATTCATATGTTGATCGAGCTACGTTCATGAGTCCCGATAGTATGTCGGGGGCAAACAACCCATTCAAGACCTGGTGGTAGGGCATACCGGTATTGATAATCTCCGTTGGAGATGCCAACACGAATGGAGTTATATCCTTTAGTTCATACAGTACTTCTACAGATGCCATCGAACAAGCGTCAAAAACAAGGAAGTCCAAATTTTGTGGGAGAGCAGCTCTCAGCGCTTTGATATCCATTGTCTTCCCTTCATCATCACCAAAAGATCTCGTTTTTTGTTTCGCTGTTCCCGGCAACCAATTGGAGGCATGCGACCAAAGCACCAGTCCGTAAGACTTAGCTGGTGCAAGGTTCTGCATATCCTCCATCACCATTTTCATGATTGTTGGATCGGAAGAGTCATGGTCAGGATAGCTTTTCAGAACCGCACTCCTTATCTCTCTGGAATCGTCAAAACTAATGCGATAGATGCGAGGAGATTGACCGAATATTTTTGCATACACAACTAAGGAACCGTCGATGTTTCGAATGCCTTCCTCCATCTGATTGATGTTATCATAAGCATTCGACGCAAGGTTATTATTGGCCGCCATGTAAAGCATAACAGTACGTTCAGCTAATATTTTATGTGGTTCCTTTTTACAGGAAATCAATACCGTGAACAGCAATAATGCAAAGAACCGAAACAACCAAATGTTAAATATGCGCATACTGAACAGTTTAAACGTCAATTTATAATTTCCTTAATTAGGTAAAGAATAACAGGAAAATGGTCGGAGTAGCCGTTTTGAAACATATTACCTGAAAACGTCCTGAATGGATAGCCCTTATAGCGACCTTCCTTACTGATTAAAAAATCAGGATTAAAGATCTCCGACTTCCAAAACCTCAACTTCCCTCTATCTGCATTGAGCAAGGGTGATGAGATGATCAATTGATCAAACAAATTCCATTTACCCAAATATCCTAAAGTCCCTATGCCTCTTTGATAGAAGCCGTACATAGTATTGAATAGCCCGCCCTCGATTACATCCTGTTTTTTCACTCGAGCTCCCAATTCTTTCGTCAAACTCTTATCTACTGGGTCATCATTGAAATCACCCATGATGATGATCTTAGCATCTGGACTTATACGCTGCAACGAATCTACACTGGATTTTAAAATAGTGGCAGCATGCCCTCTAAGTTTCCATGAGTCTGCTGTAAACCGAGATGGCCAATGGTTCACATAGACATAGATTGTCTCTTCCGACAGTCTTCCTTTCACAAAGAGTATATCCCTAGTTACATAAGTAGCTTTTTCAGGCATCTTGAAAAGAATTGCTCTAGACTCTAACAGCTCGAACTGTCTGGCATCATAGAGCATCGCCACATCTATCCCCCTACGATCTGGAGAATCAAAATGTACAATTTGATAGTTATTTTCACGAATCCCTGGGTCAGCAACTAGATCTTGTAAAACCCTCTTATTTTCGATTTCACATACTCCTATAAGAGCTGGTCCTGACGGACTATATTGTTTGCCTAGTTGAGATAACACATGCCCTAACCTTCGTATTTTCTTGGCATACTTTTCTTCCGTCCATTGCAATGGCCCCATGGGTGTAAATTCAGCGTCATTCCCAGACGTGTCTGCAAAGGCATCAAAAAGATTCTCCAAATTATAAAAAGCGAGAGGGAAAACTTGGAACTGCTTCTTCTGGGCAAAGGCAGAAGTTACCAGCTGGACATAAAGCAATAAAAACAGCTTGACAATAAATAATCGCTTCATCAGTGAATTCTTTTACCGCTTAAGACAATAATTTCTTCTTTTTTCTCTATAGCACTCCCGCTTAGTTCAATATTATCTAATCGGAAACCAATCTTGTTCGATTGCGAAGACGAAATGAATTCAATAATAAGATTAGAAGATTGCGGCAAGTTTTTCAATTCAATCGTATAATATTTGCCATTGTCTCCCGCCGCATTAGAAATAACTTTACTCGGAACCACCATCATATTGCCGTTTACTCGAATCTGAATTTGATCAAGATTTGCCGTAGATCCCGCATCAAATAGATTCGCTGTCAAATCATATTTAAGATTGACAACACCCTTATTAAGGCTGTTGATGCCAGAAATCTTAATGATCGCATCCCTATTTGCCGGTAACCAGATATGTGCGCCAGTTCCACTTGAGATGCTCCGAATATCAGCGTTTTTACTTGCATCCTCATATTTGACTGGAGCTTTCATATCGAAGTCCGTAAAATCATTAATCTTTGGTCTGTTGCCCGAGCCGTAACGCTGGTTACCAAACGTCTCCTTAAAGAATATTGCTGAATTCGGCGCGACAGTCTCTTCTTCCGATCCGTCAAAATCACCGATATCTGATTTCGTTCTTAAGACCAATTGCCAAGCACCATTAAAACGCCCCAATACACCAAACAATTTCCCTTTTCCTTTCGGTAATGGTTCTCGTGAGAAATCCGCGTAATTACTCGTCCGAACATCGAGAGTTTTCCCAGACGCATCTTTGATACTCTCATTTGTTGTACGATCGCCGGTAATAAACGCACTCTTTCCACCATTGACAAAGCGGATATCGTTAAATTCAACAAGCTGATGTAGATATTCTTCTGACATATCTTGAATTGCGATTTTCTTAGCCTCGACATTCTTCATGTTGGGCCAGGAATTAGCGAAGGCACGTGTTTGGAAATCGTCCCAACGAATACGGTTTGCTTGTGTGCTGGCCATTCCTAGCTGCAATTCATCGCCGTATTTTAACATAAATAAGCCTTTCAAATGCAGGAAAATCTCTTGCCCTACTTGATACGTTCCGTAGATTGCGTTCTGATCGATGCCAATATTCAATCCCGCGGTCTCATCTTGGATATAAATCTGTTTATAGATATTGCCAGATTCATCATTTCCTACGACGATACCTCTAATGATGAACTCATCCGTAACTTCCGTCGGGGCAGTAATATTCTTAAATTGTGTCTTTAGCTGTTTAATACTGATATTGTTCAGCTTTCCAGTGTATTTAGGTTCTGTTAAAGGTGGCGGAGAATAATCACGCTCACAAGCAGCAATACACAAAGCCACTAACAGCAATAATAGGATATGTATCTTCTTCATCATTTTCATCTTTTAGAATCTATAACTCGTGTTCAAAAACACATTTAAACCCTGCATGTAAAAGTATCTTGGCGCGAATTGATTTGGCCACTTGGTGCTTAGTCTTCCCTGTTCAAACCCTCCAGTACGAATGCTTTTATCATTCATAAAATTGACGATAGAGAAATTAACGCTTAACGACTTTCTATTCTTCAGGTAGAGCAACTTGCCAATGGACCCATCAAAGGTAATAGCGTCCGTTAAGCGCTCTTGCGCACTTAGTTGTAGGTATGCCTTATAATTCTGTGGATCGTTAGGATTTATGTTCGCATAATTGGAAGCAATACGGCGTAGGGGTGCCGCCGACAAATACATCCTACCTGCATAATTACCGCTAATCTCGAAAAACCAAAAATCATAAAAATAACGTGCCGCCAATATTCCAGCAAACTGTGGCGTCCCTGACACATACACATTTTTTAAATACACCTTTTCCTGCACATTCACCAATTTTCCATTTTCCGAATTCATAGTCCCCATGGGATTGCCAGAATAATAATATTCTCCCAAATTCAAAATCGCATCAATGCTCCAATGTCGGTCGGGTGTAAATGTTGCAGCGCCTTCTACGCCACGGTGTACCTTCGATACGCCCGATAACTGGTGGAAGACAAAGGTTCGCTCCGAATCATGGTAGTATTGCGTTCGCTCAACTTGGTCGTTAAAATTTGTCTGGAAAAAACTAATTCGTCCGGCTATTTTCGGAGTCGAGAAGATATAATTTAAATCACTTTGAAAAATTCGAGCGCTTTTCAGGTTTAATGCGGTTTGATCGGTCGACCGGGACATAATATACGCTCGGTCTGGAACGGGAGCCTCTGTGAGCAAGCCCAGATTCATCGATAGAAAATGGCGGCCGGAAAACTTGTAATTTATCCCCCCTTTTAAAGCGAAATCAAAAAACTGATGCTTCCGACCCTTACCATAAGAAGAATTGGGGAATCGTCCATTTTTCATCCTTCCGCTTCGTCGAAAATCGGTATACGAGAACTTACTTCCATAATAAAAATCAAAAGACTTTGTTTTATGCTGATTATTAAACCAGATACTCGCCGATTGGATACCGATCTCAAAGTCATATCCAAAGATGTCACCAACATAAACCTTACGATCTGGGAATACTAAATCATTCTGCTTTCGCGTTTCGAAATCTGCATACTCTTTCTCGCGTTCGGCAAACTTGTCATAGTCCGTCACAAAGTCTGCTCCCAAAAGATCATTAACAGTTTTATACTGAAATGAAGTCGATTTTCTAGCCTCCACTCCCGCGGTAATAGACATATTATTATCGTAAAGTTTATGAAAATTAGCGTTCATGGTACCCTCTAATAGATCAAAATGCCTACGTTCGACCATATACAGGGCTTCTCCGCCATATTTTCTCCGATGTTCCGGGTTTCTGTTCTGTGCATAGAGATCATCCCAATCAATTTGTGTGGTTCGCGAATCCCCGGAAGTCCACCTATTCGTCAAACCACTAATATCTAAGGAAGCACGCGTACTGTCCAACAGTTGGTAGGACGGTAGTTTCCGGTAATAATCAGGACGGGGATCCATCGCGTCATACCAATTCAAGGCTGAATTGCTATAACGGCCATAATGCAGCATCGCCCCACTGCTCAAGGAAGTTCGATCATCCACACGCCACACATGTGATAAAATTACAGTGGGATCATAAGCTTTTACAATTCTTGAATTCCGGACTTTCCCATTTTGATAACCCCAATTCGGGTTGTAGAGATTATTCTTTGTTAGATCGTAGGCTTCCTGAAATGACGAACCTTGTTGCCCTCGGACGACCGGTGAGCCATAGGTGACAAGAGCGATGGAATGCCTTCCTTCATCCCATTGTCTTTCGACAGAGAGCGCATAAGAGACATTTTCGTAAGACGTTCCTTCAATATATCCACGGTCGGAAAATCGTCCACCCAAAGCGCCGACAAAAGCCCAGCCCCGATCAGACATCCCTGTCGCATAGCTTAAAATACTACGCGCATAATAATTCCTGTTTGTATAAGACAGTGTAACCCTAGCACCGGGAGCATAAGATCCTGCCCGCATATTGATATTTTCAGACCCACCAATAGATCCGAAGGTGAAAGTGCCAGCATTATTGTAATTGACCACATCACCGTTACGCGTTAGGTCATTCAATGCACCAATGGATGCGTAATTAAAAACTCGACGGTATTGGTCATTCGCCAATACCCCATTGATAAAAGTCTGCTCGTAGATCGGGTCATAACCGCGAACACGATATCGAAATGGAGATAATTTAAAACCAACCTTATTTAGGTAAATGTCATTTGATAAAATAACGGAGGACTGAACCTCCTGATTAGAGATATCCGCTTCGCCAAGCACATCTTCATCAATCACCCCTAACAGCATTTGATAATCCACTTTCGGTTCAGGAACAAGTTCGATTGTATCCAAGCGCAAAGTCTCGCCCTCCTGAATAATCAAGTTCATTTGAAAAGGCCGATAACCCGCCGCTCGGATGCTGAGTTGTTCCGATCCTGCATCTAAGTTGACAAACAGGAACTGTCCCTGCTCATTACTGATTGTTGATTGCTGATTATTCGTTAGGTCGATCTGTATCCCAACTAATGGTGCTTGCGTTCCGGCTTCCAAAACAACAGCACGGAGTTGTGCTTTCTCTTGAGCAATAAGTAGTATGCTGCTTTCAAAGAGAAAGAATATGATAATAAGTAGCGTTCTACACATATACCATTTATTGAACAAATAAAAACTGAAAGAATGAGGCTAGAGAATTAGCCTCACTCATAGAATCAAACCTGGTTTTTAACCTATTTTGTTCCGAATATTTTGATGTTATCGATGCGATATCCAGTTTTATTCTCTGCAGCTTGGGCTGAAACCTCTACGGTTAAGTTTGCAGCGCTTGCAATACCATCGATTGCAACTTCACTAAACTGATTTTGCCCACCTAAAGTTCCACTTGTTGGATAGTTAACCCCATTGATTTTGATCTTCAGAGCAGAGATATCAGCATTATTTCCATTAGCAGCTTGCTCATAGGTCATTCTCAACTTCGTATAGCCCGCAGCATTGATATTTTCAATCTTCATACCCGTTGTTCTATTGGCTGGAAACCAAACGTGTGTATCCATAGTTGATGTTTGACGAATATCAGCCCAACTGTCCGTGTACAAATCACTATACTTAACCGTTTTATTTTTGAAGTCTGTATAGGTTGCAAATCTCCCACGTGGATTTGCTCTAGGTCCTTGTTCACCAAAATCTTCTTCAAAAAACATCTGTTCAACGCCAACCGGATCGATAGGTTTAATAGGCTCCTTATCTTTATCTATAACATGTGAACTACCAGGAACGATTATCCAGTCGGTTATTGTTGTCTCACCGATCGAGACAGCTTTCGTTATTCCTTCTTCCGTACGTAGTTGAATACTGTGGCTGTACTTCATTCCAGATTCCAAAGTCATGTTAGCTGGCAACTTCCATGTAAAGGTATTTCCGCCCACCGTAAAAACAACATTTTTACTTCCATACGCGCCAGGAATCAATATCGCTTCAACTAAAGTACCAGTAGCACCTGTAGAAACTTTTGCAAGAATATTTGCCGGACTATTCGAAGGTGAGAAACTTCCATTCGATAAATCCAATGTCGTTTGTGAGAATATATCCTGATACGCTACGGTCAATCCAGCTAAACTCGAAACTCCTGGCCCTGCAGTAATGTTCAACTCCACTTTTGATAGCATATGCTTGAAATCAAGTTTCGCTATACCAGAATCTCTGTTATAGCCTGTCGCATTATTAGAATATAAAAGATCGATGGCAGACTGATTGCTTTGATTCGAAATATTGACTTCAGCAATACCATTTGAAAGTTGTTCAACATATGGATAATAAGCAATAAAGTCTACTGCTCCTTCATTTGGGTAATTGATTATATCGCTTCCTGTTGCGCTGAAATTACCATTCCCACTCGTGACATACTTCTTATTTCCCGCAATTACATTGCTAAAACCTGTACCCTGCTTCATAAACACACCTATCGCATCATCCTTGTCCCAAGAATTTCCGGACACGCGAGTGGTACTATTTCCTGCTATGGTAGATGTAAATTGTACTCCATTTTCCGCCGTCTCTTCTAGATCACGGTAGGCGTCGTTCTTACACGAGCTCCCTAGCAATAAGGCCAAGAAAGCAACGCTCAATAATTTTTTTGTATTCATTGAATTAGTATTATGTGTAAAAAAAAAAGTAAAAATTTATCGCCAGATTTGATTGTCTATTGTCCGTTTGATCGAGGGATCTAAGCCTGGAAAAAATGTCAAGCCGGTTAACTCCTCGAGGTCCGCCACACTTAAGCGGTGGCTCATAAAGTTATTGTCCGTGGGGAAGTATTTATTATCCATCTTGAATCCGATGGAATAGTAATTATCCCCTCTTTTGACCGCCAAAGCCTTATAATAGTACTTCGGCCGTGCTATTCTGTTCTGCCCCCTATCCATAACATAGTCAATGGTTTGATCTTCTTTTGTTTGTACCACTGCGCCCGTCACTACATACATCGTATCAACAGCAGCTTGAAAGGTCCAATTGCGTATCTTCTCCTCCAAATGCATCCAAAGTCCCTGATTCAAGAAAGATTCCTGAGCAGTCATATTCGTATAATAAAAGGTCGTGGCATTTTCAGCGAAGTTCTTCGTGCGATCAGCGCTGGGGAGTTGATGCCCACGATCCACACCCGGCATACCAAAACCGCTGGAAAGGAAAGGTTGTGTATTTTGAGGAAAAAGCGGGTCATAGCTCCAAGCATTTGTGCGCCGCTGAGATCCTATATAGTCTCGGCTCAAAGGATAAGCTACCCAATGCGCCAGTCTATTCGTTTTATCATACAACATGGAGAAGTTTCTTTTTGAACCATCCGGGGTCATACGGAATTTATACTCCAGGTTTGCGGAGGATTCAATCCGTGGAACTTCTAGATAACTGGTCTTCACCTCCGGTAGCACCTCGCCTCCACGTAACGAAAGCTCATATTGATAACGGTTGCCCGCCAAAAGCCGCAGGTTCATTTCGCCAATGTTCCAGGTATAGGTGCCGCCCTTCGCATCCTGAACAACCAATTGTGATGTTCGAGGTAATTGCTCGGGAAATAGCATCCACTCCACTGTCGTCTGTTGCTTGCTGTTTTTCGAAACATACCCCTCAATATCCTTAAGCACATGATACAGACTAAGTTCTTTTGTTGGCAGGTGATAGGTCGCCTTCGTCGGAACCTGCTTCAAAGTTGCTTTGAAACCTGAACTTTCCGTATTGCTAAGCGTAATTTGAAGCTTAACCATTATACGCTCGAAAACCAGTGAAATAGGGCTCTGTTGAAATACATGAGCAGAATCGCTCTGTCCATGTAAAAAGTCAAGCGCAGATTGATCTTGCTGATCTTCTATGTCTAATAACCGCGTGACGACTCGCCCGCGTTGAAAAGGATGAAAAGCTAAAAAACGAACCTCTTTATTTTCCAGAAATTGAAAGGATTCATTTAGGTCGGCAGGACGTAGATTCCCAGCTCTAGAAGCAATAAACTTTTTATTAAATGCCTGCGGAAGAATGCTATTGATACTAAACTGATCCGACTCATACATATAGATACTCAATGAGTCTTCAGGATCCCAAACATTTCCAGACACCCTCGTGATATTTTCGCCCGAGATCCTCGTACTGAACAAAACAGAATTAATCTGCTTTATCTCTGTAGGAACGTTCAATTCTTTCCGACAGGATTGCGTTATAGTTAAAATTAATATTAAACAAATGATACCTACTCTTTTCATTTTTAAGCTATTCTCGTTTATAGGTCACTCATACCACCTGCTGTGTTATGAACGCTCGATACTAAATTAAAAATGAAATGATAACTATAAATATTTTATCTATTAAGTAATTGTTATTAATCAATAGTTTCGGGTAGACGTTAATTAGGAAAAGAAAATTGTTAGGGTACAAAAAGAAGGGAAACGCAGAAATATTAGGTTGTATTATCTTAACCTAAAGCGATGAAAAACGATAAAAAAAAATCACTATTTCTAGTGATTCAAACTTTTTAAGTATTTGCTGAGCTTAGGTGCGATGACGACCTGACAAAAATGATTTTGAGGGTTTTGATTGAAGTAATCATGATGATAAGCTTCTGCCTCCCAAAACTTTGACGCCGGCTCAACCGCAGTGACAATTGGACTCTCAAAAACTTGCGCCGATTCTAATGCCGCAATAAAATCTATCGCCGCTTGCTTTTGCGCCTCATCGTGATAGAATACGACAGAACGATATTGCGTTCCTACATCTGCGCCTTGGCGATTTAAAGTTGTAGGATCATGCGTTTTAAAAAACACTTCCAATAGCTTCTGAAAACTGATTTGAGACTCGTCAAAATCAATTTCAATCACCTCTACGTGGCCCGTCGCTCCGGAGCAAACCTGCTCATAAGTAGGATTTTCGCGCTCTCCGCCCATATAGCCCGGAAGAACGGAATTGACGCCTGCTGTATTTTGAAAGATTACTTCTGTACACCAAAAGCATCCTCCGCCGAATGTTGCTTTCATTTCTTGTCCTTTATTTTTTCAATACAAATTTACAAAGAATTGCCTACCGAACTCCTTCGCTTTTGTAATGGAATTTTCCTTTTTCAATCAGATCTTGCTTATCCACATCGCAAACGGCAAAGGTGAAACCATCTTGTAGCGCGTATGAACCATATTCACCCTGCTTATTCAATGCCAGAAAGCCCACTTGTATATCCTTAGCAATATCCGGTTTTTTCTTAACGATACGTAGAACCGCCTCCCTGCAGGCATCCTCAGGAGAATACCCCTGACGCATTAACTCAACGACCAGAAAACTACCCACTATACGTATCACCTCCTCGCCAACACCAGTGGAAGTAGCGCCGCCAACTTCATTATCTACATATAAGCCCGCCCCAATAATCGGACTGTCGCCCACTCGACCATGCATCTTAAAAGCCATTCCACTCGTAGTGCATGCGCCTGACAAATTTCCATTTGCATCCAACGCCAACATCCCAATGGTATCATGATTATATTGATTTCCAGGCAAACGCTCTGTTGCAAAAGACTTATTTTCGATATTCATCACCGGCTCATATTTCTTCTCTTTCAGCCATTCCTTCCAAGCCTTATCAGCCTCTGGGGTCAATAAATTATCTTTCTGAAATCCACTTTCCAACGCAAATTGCATCGCCCCTTCGCCAACTAGCATGACGTGCGGCGTCTTTTCCATCACTAAGCGTGCAATGGATATAGGATGCGCGATATGCTCCATCGCTGCCACAGATCCACAATTCCCAAACTCATCCATGATACATGCATCTAATGTCACATGTCCGTCTCGATCAGGATAGCCCCCTTTTCCAACGGTATGATTTGATAAATCCGCTTCCGCAACCTTTACACCCTGTTCAACAGCATCCAAAGCACGACCATTCTTCCCCAGTACCTCCCATGCCGCTTGGTTTGCAGCAACGCCAAAATCCCAAGTCGAGATGACGATAGGCTTTCTCCCCTTCGAATTGGAGGAAGTAGGCTGCGCACATGAAACAGCGGACGCCAGCGTACCTAAACTGGCAGCACCAAGGACGCCCTGCTTGATGAATGTTCTTCTGGAATGCATAAAGTTTCTATTATTCATAATGGTTACTGAAACAACAAATATAGAGCTTTCAATCGAAATTAAACGTTTTAGTAAAATGTCAATTAATGCAGGAATTCTAAAATAAACTTGCAAGAAATTGCATACTTTTTTGCCAATGTTGATAAATACATAGGGAAATCCAAGGTTATAAACAGATTTATTCGCATATTTATGCACATTTACCTTAGGTTTAGAAATTTTAATAGATACCAATGAACAAGAAAATTATTCATATTGTTTGTTTATCCCTGTTCGCTACGCAGTTCAGTTATGCACAAAGCGATTCCACGATTTTTAAAAAAGTACAGGCGGTCGTCGCTCAAGCAAAACAAAACTTTGCTCCTGACAAGCGGACAAAAATAGTGGCTATTACGAAAGCAGACGCCGAAAAAAATCAATACTTTATTGAATCCACAGAAGCAGCTGCAAACAATTATATCCTTCAACAGGTAAAAGACCTAAAAGCAGAAGTAAAAATTAATAATCTGCCGGATAGTTCAGTTGCAGACAAAACTCATGGAGTAATCAATTTATCCGTTGCGAACCTGCGCACGCAGCCAGGACATGCTTCTGAAATGGCAACACAAGCGATATTGGGAACTCAGGTCGATATCCTTCAAAAAGATAAGGGTGAGTTTCGCGTCAGAACACCGGAGGGGTACATTTCTTGGATACCTACCTCTTCCGTGGTTCCTATGGATAAGCCTACTTTCGAAAAATGGAAAAAACAACAGAAGATTATATACACCCAAGATTTTGGAAAATCCTATTCCAAAGCTGACAATCAAAGCGTTCGCGTGTCGGACTTAGTATATGGAAACATCCTTAGCTTATTGGGTAAAGAAAAAGGATTCTACAAAGTTGCTTATCCGGATAACCGTATTGCCTATATTCCGACGAACGAAGCTGTCAGCTTCGATCAATGGATATTAACAAGAAAACTAACACCGGATAATGTTTTGGAAAGCGCAAAAACGATGATGGGGCTTCCCTACTTGTGGGGGGGTACTTCTGTAAAAGGAGTGGATTGTAGCGGATTTACAAAAACTGCATTCTATATGAACGGTGTGGTTATTCCTCGCGATGCATCTCAACAAGTATTAGCGGGAGAAAAAGTCGACATACTGGATGCTGAAGGTCATTTTGAACCGGCAAAAGCGCTAAAAAATTTAAAACCTGCCGACTTATTATTCTTTGCGTCTGGAAAAAATAGCAACCCAAATGCTCGCGTCACACACGTCGCAATGTATATAGGCAATGGCGAATTTATTCACTCCGCAGGAACCGTTCGAATCAATTCCATGTTGAAAGATGCTGCAAACTACGACGATTTCCAAACACGTACTGTTGTGGCTGCAAAACGCTATATCGGAGTCGACGATCCACAAATACAAACGATAAAGAACAATCCGTATTATAAATAACAAACCAATGAGTGCAGCTTGGCAATCAAAAAAAATGGGAAAATTCACCCTACGCTACAGACCTTACACATTAGAATTAAGACATGTTTTCACTGTAGCATCCTTCAGCCGTTCAACTACACCAGTTGTACTGACCGAGCTTGAATATGATGGAATAATCGGATACGGCGAGGCAAGCATGCCTCCCTATTTAGGCGAGTCACAAGAAAGCGTAATCAACTTCCTGAGTAAGTTAGATCTATCTGCTTTTTCATCACCTTTTGAAACTGCGGAAATTCTAAGCTATGTGGATCAGGTCGACAATAAAAACACAGCGGCAAAAGCCGCTCTGGACATCGCCTTGCATGATCTATTGGGAAAAATCATGCAGCAACCATTCTATAAAATCTGGGGCTTAAACCCTGACCTTATTCCAGCAACATCTTATACCATCGGCATTGATACGGAGGATATGATCCGAAAGAAAGTCGAGGAAGCCCAACAGTTTAAGATATTAAAAGTAAAGCTGGGATTGGATACTGACAAGATGATTATTGACACCATTCGTTCGGTAACTGACGTGCCGCTATGTGCCGACGTGAACCAAGGATGGAAAAATAAAGAAGAGGCCTTAGAGATGGCTAACTGGCTTCATGAACGCAATGTTGTGTTTTTGGAGCAACCCATGCCTAAAGAAATGATTGATGAGAATGCCTGGCTTACTGAGCATTCGCCAATTCCTACGATCGCAGATGAAGGCTGCCAACGTCTAGCTGATGTAACCGCATTACAGGGGGTATATACGGGAATTAACATTAAGCTGATGAAATGCACAGGCATGCGTGAAGCAAAACAAATGGCCGAACTAGCGAGAGCATTGGACATGAAAGTCATGCTAGGCTGTATGACGGAGACGTCCTGCGCCATTTCTGCAGCGGCACAATTAGCGCCATTAGTAGATTGGGCGGATCTTGACGGAGCATTACTTATCGGAAATGACATATACGAGGGGATGTATGTAGAGAATGGACTCTGCAAACTACCTGACCGACCGGGAATCGGTATTATAAAAGCTTAAAAAAACAAAGATTACCTAAAAACAATTTAAATACCTACATTATGAAACATCAATTACTCACTTCACTGTGCGTAATGGCCTGTAGTAGCCTACAAGTCGTTAATGCACAACAGATTGCAGTAGCCGGTAAAGTTTCAGACCAAAACGGCGCTCCGATAACGGGCGTCACAGTTACTGTAAAAGGAACTTCCATTAGTACCTCTACGAACGAAAATGGTCTCTTTACTTTAAATGCGGATCACAACGCTACATTAATTATTTCTGCAATCGGTTATCAACGCCAAGAAATCCCTTTGGCGGGCAGAAAAACAATCAACATCAATTTGAGTAGCGCCGATGAGGCGATTGACGAAGTAATTGTAGTCGCTTATGGTACGGCCAAGAAAAGTGCATTCACCGGATCAGCAACACAGGTTGACTTTGGAAAAGAAGGCGGCGATGTGCCTGTAAACTCTTTTGAACAAGCATTGGTCGGAAAGCTACCTGGTGTACAGATCAATACCACAACGGGACAGGCGGGAGCAACATCAAGCATTCAGGTTCGTGGTATCGGATCGATGAATGCCGGAACAGAACCTTTGTATGTAGTTGACGGTATTCCGGCACATAGTGGAAACACTGGCCAAATGCAGTCCGCACTAGCAGGTACATCCAACAACATTATGGCAACCATCAACCCGAACGATATTGAATCCATTACGGTTTTAAAAGACGCTGCGGCTTCATCACTATATGGATCGCGTGCAGCAAATGGCGTCATTTTGATTACCACCAAATCTGGAAAAGCTGGAAAACCGAAAATCGACTTCCGTACATCTTTGGCAACTACGCCAGACTGGGCGGTAGAAAATTATAAACCGGGTAGTGTACAGGATCAAATCCAATATTTCTACCAGATTTTCCACGACTACAGAACCTCCAACGGCAAAACAGAGGCCGAGGCAAATAAATATGCTTTAGACCGAATGAATACCCGTTTTGGAATACATGGATATAGCTTTTCCAGTGAAGGCACCGGTCTATATGATAAAATCATTATTACAGGAAAGACCGACGGCGTGGAGAACAGAGATGGTAAATACTTCGACTGGAACGATGCTTTATTCCGCACAGGGAGACATCAATCCAACGATCTCTCTTTTTCGGGGGCAAACGAAAAAACACGATATTACTCTTCGTTAAACTATACGAAAGAATTAGGGAGAGCAATTACCAACGAGTTCGAGCGGATCAGCGGGCGGGTCAATATTACTCAAAAGCTCCACGATATCGTTGAATTTGGTGCTAACATCAATATAACACACAACAATAAAGAGGGATATAACGATACCCGAAATACGGGAACAAACTATTTCTATCTGGCGAACAACTTAATGTTCCCTTTTTATTGGCCAACCGATTATAAGACAGGAAAGGAATACAACACCCGGTATAATTCCTTAGGATACAACCCATTATTCTATGATCAACAATGGGAAAACAATTCCAAAACGTTTCGTGTAATCGCTTCGCCTTCATTAACGGTAAACATCTTGCCGGAATTAACAGGAAAGACAATCTTCTCGTATGATAATGCCGAGGTGAAAGATCATTTATACTACAGCCCGCTTCATTATCATCCAACCTACGGAGCGACAGCAAATGGTTCTGTTTTCGAATACAGCACCAACTACCGCATTTTGGTTTCATCATCGACTTTAACCTACGACAAAAAGTTCAACAACCATAATCTAAACGCCTTGTTGGGTTTTGAAGCACAGAAAAATGAAACAGACTACCAGTATGCGGCAGGTTCAAATCTTCCAAACTCAGCCTTGCATACTGTAGCTACTGCAGGGGTAAAAGATGCTAATGCCTATTCCTGGGGACACAATATGATGTCTGTGTTCTCTAGACTGGAGTACAACTATTTAGATACCTACTACCTATCGGGATCTATCCGTCGTGATGGTTCATCGAGGGTGGGACCAAAAGATCGCTGGGCAAACTTCTGGTCTTTGTCGGGAGCGGTGAACTTGAAAAATACAGCTTTCTTAACCGATGTAGACGAGGTTAACTTTTTGAAACTAAAAGCGTCCTATGGAACAAACGGAACCCTTGCAGATTCTAACTTTGGTTGGCGATCGCTTGCTGGTTTTGGTCTGAACTATATGAGCCAACCTGGAGGATCCATCAACACGATCGCCGATGAAAACTTACGTTGGGAGCAAAACTTAAACTTCAACGTAGGAACAGAATTCGGATTGTTCAATAGCCGTCTTAACGGTTCCATCGAATATTTCTCTAGAACTTCCAAAGACCTATTACAAGCCGTAAATATTTCACTCATTACAGGTTTCTCAAGCACCTTGAGAAACATCGGTAAAATTAACAATAGTGGGGTGGAAATAGCGTTGAGCGGAGATATCATAAGAAATGATAATTTCCGTTGGTCTGCAAATGCAAACACTTCATTATTGACATCAAAAGTGAAGTCCTTATATGCAGGTCAGGATATCCTTTGGTCTGACCCGACAGGCGGTGATGCTCGTGTGCCATTTATATACCGTGAAAACGAGTCTGTCTACTCCTTTTATATCAGAGAGTGGGCGGGTGTCGATAAAACGAATGGAAAACCGGTATGGTATGTTAATGATCCTGAAAACCCAGATGGCGACTTCTTATATAACGGCCGAGGCGCGTCTAATTCAGTATCAAAAGCGAAGCAAATTATTGCTGGAAGTCCAATTCCGAAAGCTTACGGTGGTTTTGGAACCGAACTGGAATATAAGGGTATTAGCTTAGGCATGACCTTTACCTACAAAATCGGCGGCAAGCTATATGATGCAGGTTCTAAGGATGTAGCAGAAGACGGTTACTACTGGGAGCGGATTCGTTCGGAACACGGTATCAAGGAAGTGTGGAGACCTGACTATACGGATGCCTTGTTGCCTAAAGTAAGTGGAAATGACCCCGAAGATGGGATTACCAATTCCACTCGCCATCTTTACGATGCTTCATTCTTACGATTAAAACAAATTAACCTAGCTTATCGAATTCCTGCATCGATCACCGAAAAAGCAAGAATCAGTAATGCTAGAATCTTTTTCAATGGTACAAATCTATTGACCTTTTCCAAATTTAAGCTTGCGGATCCCGAAGTTAACCAGTACGGAACGCGTGGATGGGAAACCCCATTCGGAAAGACTTATTCCTTTGGTTTAGAATTTAGTTTATAACCTATCAATTATTATCAATCATGAAAAAGAAATCAATATTCATCATAGCGCTTGCAAGTATATCCCTATTCTCATGCAAGGATTTTCTAGATGTAAAACCAACAAACTCCATTGACTCCGGAGAAACCATCAGCACGGTAGCAGATGCTAAGGTGATGACAAACGGCTTATTGCGTAGCTTAGTAACAACGAGTTATTACGGCCGAAACTTTATGATCTATGGAGACGCAAAAGGTGGCGATGCAACGATAGTTTCACAGGGGCGTGGCTTAGACGCGCTGTATGTATTCAATCATACCGTGACAAACAATAACTACAGCGGCTTCTGGGCTGAGGGATACAACGCCGTATTGCAGGCGAACAATATTATACAAAGTATAGATGATTTAATTGCCAATGGCTCTACGTTGGATTTCAACACTTATAAGGGGCAAGCATTGACCCTGCGGGCATTAGTTCACTTTGATCTAGTTCGCCTTTACGGTAAAACCTATACAGATGATCCTAATTCGTATGGTGTTCCGATCGTGACCGAAAAATTGAAACACGATGCTAGATTGCTAAGGAATTCCGTATCGGAGGTTTACAAACAAATCTTGAAGGATTTAAAAGATGCAGAAGCCTTGTTGCCGAAAACAAAAACAAATGGCTATGTGAATTACTACGCTAACAAAGCTATACAGGCTCGTGTATATTTGACGATGGGCGACTTTACAAATGCATTTACTGCGGCAGAAGAAATCATAAATTCCAAAGTATACACCTTATACAGTAATAGCGAGTGGGTAAGTTCTTGGGCAGCTCAGTTCGGCAAGGAATCTATTTTTGAAATTGCCCTTGCTAAAGATCAAGGCGATCTAGGTTCAACCTCATTAGGGTTCTATTACCTCAAAAGTAAGCAGAACAATGCGCTGGGTAACTTCACCGCCTCAGATTATTATGTAAATCGTTTAGGCGAAGACGCTAATGACGTACGTTGGGGCGTTATGACGGAAGATGAGTTGAATAGAAAGGCTGCAGTCTACAAATATGTTGGCGGCTTAGCAATGAAAGGTGACGGGAAAGACGTCTTTACTGCAGTAAACATCAAAGTTATTCGCTTATCGGAGGTTTATTTAATTGCGGCAGAAGCAGTCTTGAAGAAATCGGCACCTGATGCAGCAAAAGCAGCAACCTATTTAAATGAGATCCGCAAGCGCTCACCAAGTTTAGCAGCCGCAACAGCCGCAACAGTAACACAAGACATGATCTTGAACGAGAAAAGTAAAGAACTTTACGGCGAAGGACAGCGTTATTGGGATATGATTCGTAACAACAAGACAATCACCTTCAATGATGAGCACGTAGGTGTATCGCTTCAACATCGAACGAAAACCATCGACCGCAGCTTCTACAAAACAATTCTTCCAATTCCACAGGTTGAAATCGATGCCAACCCGGAACTTGAAAAACAACAAAATCCGGGATATTAATCCCATATATAAAAAGAGCTGGCACATGCCAGCTCTCTTTATTGTATCCTATTCTTTAACAATCCTATATCCTTTACGGACTTTGACAAATCGATCAAATAGCCATTTAGGATGGCATATTTCAGGTTGCCTGCAGAATCGCCGATATAGAAATTAGTCGTTCCACCCAAGTCAATAAATGGCGTTGCTGCAAAAGCAGTCTTGCTGAACACTTGAATTGGCAGGTTATGGAGCATGCCTTCTTCGGTTGGCAAAAGCTTCGCCACCTGCACCCCCATATATCCCTTTTTCAATAAATCATAGGCTAGCTCGGGCGTTAGTTCCGTTAATGTCGGGAGAGCTTGCGGTGCTATCTTCCCTGCTATAAATCTTAAACCGTCCGCATCCACTTCATCGTATCCATACGATTCTGGCAAGTCGCCAATATCCTCTACGCGACCCCGTACAAAATAATCTGCTCCTACGGTCGTTTCACCTCTACGAATCGCAATATCGCTCTTTAGCGGAATCGAGTCATTCCCGAAGGAAAGTCCACGGACAACGATATCATGCATCTGGCTCGCATTGAATGGAATTTCCTCATAACCCTTTGCTTCATAGTTCTCATAAGTACCTTGCGCAATCTCCATCAAAGCATTGAGGATAATGATAAAGTTGAGTTTCCGAATCTGTTGTTTTTCCGGATCGCCTTTCAGTCCTCCAGATTCGATCAATACAGTACTCGCTCCCCATGACTGAAAGTTATCGCCAAATCCGCGCGGAGTATAGGTATCGTCGTATTTGGCAACCGCATCAGGAACGTACTGCTGCAAAATCTTATTCATCCCAACAATAATCTGCATTGCTCCTTCCCGCACATCATTGATTTCTCGTTCCGTATTGTAAGCCGGAGCCAACAACGAAATCGTCACTGGATTCTTGGTTTCCGGCACATTATAATAAATATTCTGATCATGAAGATTGAATCCATAACGAGGATTAAACTCCTTTGCCCGCGATTTTAACAAAGCTCCCTCTACCGTTTGACCCGCACGCGCATCTCTATTCAAGTCTATACTTTGCGCATTCCGACGTAAAAAGCGCTCTGCGCCGTCCGGATTGAGCATGGGGATAATACGAATGTTTAGATTGTCTTGAAGCAGATTCCGAATGCTATCAAAGCCATCCCCCTTGCCTTCCAAAAAGTTGAAAATATCAAACAGCGCCATGGTCGCTGTCGGCTCATCGCCGTGCATTTGCGACCAAAGCATTACCTTCTTGTCTCCTTTGCCATAGGCAAGCTCATAAATTGCTCTACCCTCCACAGATTTTCCAATTTGCGAAATATTAAACAATCCGCTGTTACGATGCACTTGGATTAGTGAATCGACATCTTTGTGTTTAAATCGCCTGTGAAACAGAGCAGATTCCTTGAATGAGGCATGCATGGTATTCCATTGACTGCTATCCACCTGCATTCCCGATTTTACAGTTCGCGTTGAACTGCTGAACGGATTACTACAGGTTGTCGCGGCCAATAGACCTAAGGAAACTAAGAATAACTTCATATTAAATCAACGCTTTTTCTAGGATTTCTATTGTTCCCTTCGTCGCATCCAAGCGAACTTTCACACCTACAGGCAACAGGAACTGATCATCAATATGGCCAATAACCGCGCCAGTGTAAGCTGGGATATTTAACGGTTTAATAAAATCACGAAGGATTTGATCCAAGTTCAATGAACCATAGCCTGCTGACGGTGAACAACCTGTACACTTACCGAAAACAAAACCCTTGATCTGCGAAAGGATGCCCGCATTCATCAATTGACAGAACATCCGATCCACCTTCTCGGGGCTCTCGTTGATCTCCTCTAAAAACAAGATGCTGTCTTTAAAATCCGGAAGATAAGGAGAACCGCAAAGGCCGGAAATCAATGTTAAGTTACCCCCTAAGAGCTTTCCTTCTACCACACCGGGATTAATCGTCGTTATGCGGTCCTTATATTGCACGATGTTGTCACCCTTTTTATCAGGGTTTGAAAAAGTGACCAGTTTATTGTCAATAAACTGATCGTTAAAAGTTTTGGCTACGAAGTTGCTCCAGTTCGACGTACCAACAGGACCATGGAAAGTAACCAAACCTACTTTTGCTTGGAACGCCATGATTAATGCGGTAATATCACTGTAGCCCAATAATACTTTCGGGTTATTCGCAATAAGCTTATAATCTATTTTTGAAAGTAATCGAGATGCTCCCGCACCTCCACGAATACAGAGAATCCCGGCAACAGATTTATCGGCAAACATAGCGTGCAAATCTTCGAGTCGTTGCGCGTCGGTACCTGCCAGGTTACCATAGCGCTCGCGAATATATTTTCCTTCCTTGACCTTGAACCCGAAATAAGTTAACACTTCTTTGGTCAAGGTGATCGCATCCTCATCGCCTAAGGCACTAGCTGGCGTAATGATACCAATGGTATCGCCAGCTTTCAACACTTTACCTTTCAATAAAGGTTTTACCTGCGCTGCCATAGCGATGGCATCTGAACTGCCCGCAAACGGGATGGCAGCCATCCCCAATCCTAAAGATTTTAAGAATGAACGTTTATCCATTATTATCTATTAAAAAGTAAACGATGTCCTGAACCAACTTCTAAGATAGCACCATTGCTATAGGCAATATTGCCTGACACCAAAGTATGCTCAATCGTAGAAGAGAAGGTATAATCCTCGAATGGCGACCAGCCACATTTCGAAAGTATATTCGATTTATTTACCTTATAAGGTTTATTCAAGTCTACCAAGACTAAATCTGCCCAATAACCTTCACGTATAAAACCACGTTGTTCAATCTGGAATAAGGTTGCTGTATTATGCGCTGATTTTTGAACTAATTGTTCCAAAGTCATCTTGCCCTGTTTTACTAAGTCAATCAATGCCTGTAAAGCATGCTGCACCAATGGCCCACCAGATGGCGCTTGCAAATAAGCTTGCGATTTCTCTTCGACGGTATGCGGCGCATGATCTGTTGCAATCACATCAATATGCCCATCCAATACCGCTTTCAAAATGGCGTCGCGGTCATCGGCAGTTTTCACCGCAGGATTCCATTTAATAAAATTCCCTTTCGTTTTATAGTCGGCATCCGAAAACCAAAGATGGTGTATACAAGCTTCCGCCGTGATGCGCTTCTGCTCCAATGGAATCGTATTATCAAACAAGCCAGTTTCTTTGGCCGTTGATATATGAAGAATATGTAATCGCGTATTATTTTTCTTGGCCAACTCCACCGCTTTGGATGAAGAAAGATAACAAGCCTCTGCCGAGCGGATCAGCGGGTGCATTTCAATCGTTACGTTGTCGCCATACTTTTCTTTATAGGCCGCTAGATTTGCTTGAATCGTCGCTTCATCTTCACAATGCGTGGCAATTAATGTGGGCGCCTGACTAAAGATTGCTTCCAGCGACTGTTCATTATCGACGAGCATATTCCCAGTAGAAGAACCCATAAATATTTTAATACCACATACATCGCGTGGATTCGTTTTCAATACTTCATCCAGGTTATCATTGGCCGCCCCCATAAAAAACGAGTAATTGGCTAAAGAACTATCCTGTGCGATATCATACTTATCTTGCAATAGTTTTTGTGTCAATGTATTTGGCACGGTGTTCGGCATCTCCATAAAAGAGGTCGTCCCGCCGGCAACAGCAGCGCGACTTTCCGTAAAAATATTCGCCTTATGCGTTAATCCAGGCTCGCGAAAATGAACCTGATCGTCGATCAATCCCGGAAAGAGATGCAGACCCTCCGCATTTATCTCTTTATCAGCAGAAATATCAATCGTCCCAGCGATTTTTTCTATACGACCATTTTTAATCAATAGATCTTGCGCCTTGACCTCCCCTTCATTTACTACCTGCGCATTTTTGATAAGTATTGTAGACATGTATATTTATTTTAGGATAAACAAATATACTAAATAGGAATTCCTAAAGCGGATTAATTGCGTATTATGGTTCAAATGTCCCTTCCGGAACATAAAACATTTCCAACTCTTCTGTAGATATTCCACTATAAAGTTGATAATCACCATGTTTCAATTTTCGAATTTTACTATTTTTAACCAATAATAATATAATATCATATTATTTAATATAACCATATAACGCTTAGAGTAATGAATACCGAGGTTAACCTCTTGACTGGTCATTAATAATTCCCATTATAATATATTCTGCCATGCTTAATAAATTCTGGAATCACATTTCCTATCGACATGTACCCCAAGAAACTGTAAATCAACCAAGATTAATTCAACTAAAGATTATTAACCGCCTCACGCTGGGCACCTCAATAATCATTTTCTTACATGTAATTCGCGATTACTTTTTTTTAAACTTTCCTTGGACCTGGCTAACAAGCAGCAGGATCATCCTGGCTGCATTTTTACTCTACTGTTATTTTCATTATAAGGCACGCTTCAGGGCAATTTTCCAATTTAGCCTCTATTTTATTTTGGCGGCCTTAATATTCACGATGAGCCTCTGCTATGGAGTAGACAGCGATTTCTATCTTTTCTTTTTCCCTTATTTGGGGAGTTTCAGCTTATTATTTAATGATAAAGACAATTTCAAATACAGTATTCTCCTTTACAGCCTTACCTTTCTGATTGTTCTATCACTAAATAAATTTCAGATTGAACCTTATCACTTTAATATAGAGGAATATAGTCATGCCCAGCAGACGATCCGCATTCAGACTATTCTTGAGGTGTTGATACTCACGGGTTTTCACAGCTATTATGTATTCGAAAAAAATATGAAACTCATTTCACTTAATAACAACTACCAAAGCAGCAATAATGAAATTGTTGCATTGAAAGCGGCAGTTGAAGATGAGAAGATTAATAAATTAGAAGAACTTCTCGAATTAGCGAAATCCTGCGACCCTGGCTTCCTCTCCTTATTCCAACATATATTTCCAAAATTCCGCGATGCGCTGTATGAAATCAATTCAAACTTTGGCCAGGAGGACTTTCGCCTTTGCGCCTATATAAAATTAGGTTTTAACACCAAAGAAATTGCCCACTATAACCATCTATCCATACGTACGGTGCAAACGAAGAAGAGTAGATTAAGGAAGACATTTGGTGTTGCGTCAGAAAAAAACCTTTACGTGTGGGTTTCTGAAATCGTTGACCAAGCCACTTCTACTTTTTTAAGCACGAGTGAAAGATGTAATGATGCATCCACAAATCACTTTGAATCAATAAAAACCATGTAAAAATTACTACAAAACGTAGTTTATACGTATCATAAATCGAACTTTTGGTGTAGCCCAACTTTCTCATTTACCCTGCTTTTCAGCATATGTTTGACGGCGTTAAACACCTGAAAAACATGAAAAAACCAAATTATCAAGGTCCGCTGATCAAGCTGGAGCTCATTGAACTAGAATGCGGAATTGCCGCCCAGTCGACAGAAGGGGTTGACATCGGAACCCCAGGCGTAGAAGATCCGCCAGAAGACATTGATGAGCAGGAGTTATTTTAAATTAATTGAGAACAAAAAAAATGAGGAAATTGAATTTCATTAAAAAATGCATGGTTGCCAGCCTGATCGTAGGATCAGTCTTTATTCAAGGTTGCGAGAAAAGTGAATCGGCAGCAGATACGGACGGAAACACGACCGTATTAATTAAAGTAGTCGATAAAGCGAGGATTCAAGCATCGACAACACTTCCTAAGATAAAATCTTATCAGATGGAAGTTCAAAGTGATAAGAACGACGACGTTCCGTTGCAGGTGACTGCAGAGTCAAGTGTTGAAGAAGGAATTACCCCAAACCAACCCAAACTTATCAGTTCAACCAACCGCTCTTCGGCGGCAGGACTAAAGGCGTCTACAAATGCTGCAAAAGGCGCAAAGTATCGCATGATGATCTATTATAAGGATAGCGGTCTATTCTATAAATCGATGATGATGAATGCTGATGAGATGGCTAAAGTGGAACTACCTAGCCATAACACTTTTAATTGGATAGCTTATACCTACAACGACGACAGTGAGTTAGAAGTACCCAGCGACTTGGATAATCCAAAAATAGAATCACTGATCGAAAGACCGCTTTTATATGCTAGTGGTGAAATCGAAGTAGAGGGAGGCCAAGCGTCAATTGACATTCAATTTAAGTACTTACAGGCACAAGTTGTTGTAGAATTAAATTCCACACAAATGTATGGAACTGTCGTATCGGTGAAAGCTAAATTTGACAAGACAGACTACATCAAAAACGCTACATTAAACTTAAAAACGGGGAAATTCGAAGATGTACAAAGCAGCAATATCAGCGACCTGACGTTTCATACCGATGTAGACGGAAAAACAAAATACACATCATACTATACGATCGAACCTGAAAGATTGACAAACATGGGCGTTATCTTTTCCGAGATTCAGGTGAAGCTCGATGAGACGGGAGAAATACGTTCAGGATTAACCAACGCAGGCGTCCCACAGCTCGTAAATTTTGAATTTGTAAATCCTGCCTCCTTTAAGACGTTGAGAGCAAGATTGATGGTTACAGGCGGTTATTATCTTGTGCGCGGCATAAAATGGTCTCCAGGATACCTGTATATTCATTCTGACGGCAGCTACCGCTTCCGTTCTGAGCAAAAGTATCTTGGCTATTATGACTGCGATTTCTACTGGAACTGGAAGTCAACAACACCTAGAGGACGAACAGGAAGCGGCGATCCTTGCGCAAAGGTTTATCCGGAAGGCAACTGGCGACTACCTACATATGCTGAAATCAGCAAAATGGCAGGTACTTATTTGTCGAGCGGTTCTAATTTCGTCGCTTACCCCGACGAACGTACAACAAATCGTTATATGTACTTGATGGAGCATGGAATCATGTCCGGATATTACTGCAACGCAACATGTACGGGTTATGGAAAAATTTGGTCGAGCACTCAAAAATCCAGTTGCGCTGCCTACATCTTAGAGATCGAAGCTTCATGCCTAAAAGCCTGGGTGACGCATCTTTCAACAAGCTACAGGCTTCCTGTACGCTGCGTAAGAAACAATTAAACGATACAGAAAAGTTAGAAAAGCTTTTTCTATATAGGTTTCAATTTATAATTGTTTTTTCAAGTTAGCTTTCCATTTACCTATGGAAAATTGACTATTGCTTTACAACGCTCCCCCCTCCGGGGGAGCTGCGTTTTAGGTTAATGATAACCTTCATAATAGGCTCCGCCGCAGGTCGGTTGTTTGGGATCAAATATCGATAATGCTTTGAATAAGGAAATCGCCATCTCTTTATGGCCTTGCCCATTTGGATGCAGTGGATCGTTCAATAGTTTCTTTGACCATTGATCGGCATACTTTCTTTTTAATTCGCCATTCCAAATTTCCCATTGATCGACGAAAATAACCTGCTCCTTAGCAACAAGGGCCTTCATTTCAGCAACGTAATCTTTTAAATTGGCGCGCTCTGGCGCATGCGATTCAAGAATCGCTGTTGGACTGAGCAGTACCGGAATAGCAGCAATTGCACGTATTTTTCGAATCAAATTCCCTAGATTTTCTCCATACTGCTCTACAGAAATGGCCTTGTCTTTCGCCGCGTCGTTCGTGCCGATCATTAGAAAAACGACCTGTGGCTTACTATGCGCGACTCGCCAATCAAAATCGTCTAGAATATTTTTGGTTGTATTTCCGCTCACAGCAGTATTAATGATCAAATCGCGCGATCGCCCCATCTCATACCGCACGCGTTCAAAAAATATTTCGGAGTAGGTACGCATACCATGCGTATGTTTTGCCCCTTGAGTGATACTATTTCCCGTAAATAGCCAGGTAATAGGGGTTTTGCTTTTCAGCATTTCTGCAATTGCTCGCTTATCTTTTTCGAGCGAATCACCTAACAGTTGATTGCAAACGACTTCTGGATTTCTCAACGTTAAACTAGCAGGCGTATTGCTTGCAGGATAAAGAAATAGAGAGGTGAAACAAGTTAAGAGTACATTGTTCAGGATCATTTTAGGATTGATTTTTTGATTGAACTTAAGATACGATTTTTTGTTAAAGTTTCGAGCTTCTGACGAATCGCGGATTTACAAAAAAGCTATCCTTCGAATGATCAATCCTAAGATGTCCTATTTTTTCGGAACGTGCCTGCTCCCAATGCCCATCAAGTAACTTGGGCCTAATACTCTCTCATTGGAAACTGGAAAACTTTTTTATAGTTTTTTTAAGGTGACCCAGTTCTTTGGTTCAATCTCAAATTTTAGAGTAGAGCCACTGACTTCAAACGGCATTTTAAAGTCTCCATCCTCAACGATTACCCCCTTATTGGTTTTCGTATCAAACGTATAGGTTCCGGTCCAGTTGTTGGGCTGATAATATCCTTGGATTTTTCCACCAGCCTCAAATGCAAGGGTAATTTTAACCGGTTCCGGAAGCCCCCCGAATGTCCCCTTCCCTTCCCATTTGGTATCAACCAAATTGACGATTTCAATTTCATTCGAATCTTCCTTGCTACAGGAAACTAGGGTAATAGACAGCAAAAAAAAAGCATAGATTAATCTTTTCATAGTGTGTGATTTATGTGTGTGTGATGAGAAAAAATAATCAAACACTATGCCGCTTGAAGTCTGCTTTTATCATCAGCCCTTTCACACCCAATGAATAGCCCTTTCAGAGTGGGTCTGATACGGTTATACATTGGGTATGAAAGGGGTTTGTATTGGGTTTATGTTGTAGTTAGTGTTTAGTAGTTAGTATTTAGTAGTTAGTAGTTAGACCTATGTCGGGATTAGATGTTAGACAATTAGATTTTAGGCAATGTGTATCCTTGAAAAGAGAGATATAAAGATGGAAAGGATATTTCGCCATAGGTCTAACTATTAAATACTAAGTACTAAAAACTATTCCTGAACCAGGAAAGGAAGGGTTTAAGACAGCACCAAATCTAATTTCTAAAATCTGACATCTAAAATCTAACGCTTGCGCAAAAAAAAGAGGTCTCGAGGACCTCTTTTATGATGAATTTTTTTTGAGTTTAGTTGATTAATTCTTTCAAAGTAATCACTGGTTTTGTGCCTTTTACGACCATCTGTAAATCTCTTTGTTGGTGTGGGTTGTAATAGATGGAAGATGTTGTTGATACAGTTCCGATCAGGTTTCCTTTATTATCAACGACAGGTGCACCACTGGATCCGGCGGCATAGTCTGCTGTGATTTCCATTTCGGGGTATTTTGTGCTATTGCCTGAACGATCGCTCTTCATGTAGTTTCTAGCAACGATACCTTTTGAGAAGTAGAACAACATATTGTTTGGATTGCTTAATACAAACACATCAGCGCCTAATTTTGCGGTATTTCCTAATCCAAATGGTTTCAATTTATCTCCTTTTGTATCCACACGTAGGATGGCCAAGTCATTTTCTTTTGAATTGGTCAGCACCTCCATCACAGGGTAGACTTTACCGTTTGCCGTCATAATCTGTAGCAACAATTTGTTCCCTGCCGTATCTGCATACGCTTCTACCACGTGATGATTCGTTACGATTAAACCGTCTTCATCGATTACATAGCCTGAAGCAGCATTCACATGTGTTTTATCACATTTACCACATAAGTATGCTTCACTTACGACCACGGTTGATTCTAAAGCGCGCTCAGCGATCGCTTCGGCACTCAGTTCCTTTGTTGCTGGTTTTACGGATTGTACCTTTACTCTTTTATTCGCATTGGCTTTCAATTGTGCAACGGCGTCTTGCGGTGTCAAGAATTTGCCATTGCCAATGTTTGCGGCTGCTTCTTTTTCCATTAAGTCGAAGTATGCTTGATTGTCATGGAAAGTATGATCGACTTTCTTTTGTTGAGCCTGCACGTTTAAAGCGAGCAACAAGGCAAAAATGGATAATTTAAATTGGGCTTTCATTTGTTTTTAATTTGGTTTATTGTTTTTATTTATCTTTTCAATAAAGTCTTTGCGAATATATTAATAAAGGCGCGATTATATCCTCATAATTAATATAGTTTCTGTTTTGTATAGAAAATAATACAAACAATTATAATATTAGCAATAGTTTACACTCTTTATTTAATTTATTACAGCGAATTAAGAGCTTAGTTTCGAGAATGTTATAGGTCTTGGATGGCATTTTATTTTTCGTGGGCTGACTGTCTATTGCTTTGTGGTAAAATGTTTCTTTCTACTGTTGGAAGACTGCCTATTTTGTGCGAAGATACATTGATCAATCGTCGAAAGGTAGCCTATTTTATTGTGAGAAGACGTGCTGTTCTGATGTGGAAAGATATACTATTCTCCTGCGGAAAGACTTGCTATCTGGAACCCTTTAGTGAAAGGACTTCAATAATACAGCCCACATTAGAATTCTACAATATATTTCCCGCATACAGTTCTACAATACTTTCCAACTATACAATCCAATGCATATTTCACAGAATATTTCGATGTATGGATAATTACTACTCTTCTTATCCGTCTTATTTTTACTAATAAATTTAGTTTTAAACATTGTTTGTTTGCTAAATATTTTAGTATTAATTTTGTTTTGAAAGCCTTGAATAAGGAGGGTATGATGTTAAGAAACAGAGAAGCATTAATCAGTCAGCTAAAAAACGATATGTTGCTTTGGCAGGGGGTAAAACCTCGGGATAGCCAAGAGGAGCGTCTTGGTTTAGGACCTATTGAGGAGGCTTTTCCCAATGGCCTTTTTCCTAAGGGCAGCATTCATGAATTTATTAGTAGCGGTCGCGAAGAGGGGGCTAGTTCTTGTGGTTTCATGAGTGTTTTGCTGGGGAAGCTGATGAAGAGCAAAGGTGTCTGTCTGTGGATCAGCAGCTTTAAATCTTTATTTCCTATTTCGATAAAAAGCTTTGGTGTTGAACCTGAGCGTGTTGTTTTTATCTGCATGCAGAAGGAGAAAGATGTGCTTTGGGCGATGGAGGAGGCATTAAAATGCCCGGGCATTGCGGGGGTTATTGCGGAGGTTCATCAACTGGATTATACACAGACGCGTAGATTACAGCTTGCTGCAGAAAAAACGCAAGGTGTTGGTTTTATTTTACGTCATAATCCGCGCAGTTTGGCGGCGACTGCTTGCACAGCCCGTTGGCAGATTAAGCCTTTGGCGAGCGCTGCCGAGGAGGGTTTGCCGGGCATCGGTTTTCCGCGTTGGGATGTAGAACTGCTGAAGGTTCGAAATGGTAACCCCGGGCGTTGGGAAATGGAATTTTCCCACCTAGGTCTACGTCCTGTTTTTCAAAAATCGAGTACATCTATTTTATCCGGCAAAACTCAGCAGACAGGTTAATGTATCATGAAAAAAAGGTATGCTTCCATCTGGTTTCCCTATCTGACGACAGATTGGCAAAGCAAGCGTCGCCCCGCTTTGCGAGATACTCCTTTTGTGTTTGCCCATCCGGTGCATGGGCGTATGTTGATCAGTGCGGCTAATGCTGCCGCAGAGAAGCATGCCGTGGTACAAGGGATGGTCGTGGCTGATGCGAAAGCCTTTCTCCCTTCGTTGGAGGTACTGGATGAGCGTATCGGTCTTCAGGAGAAATTACTGAAAGCTATCGGTCTTTGGTGCATTCGCTTCACCCCTATTGTTGCCTTAGATGAGCCTGATGGACTTATACTAGATATCAGCGGCTGTGCGCACCTTTGGGGCGGCGAAGAAAAATACCTGCAACATATTATTTCGCGCTTTGCACAATATGGTTATCAGGCGCGCATGGCAATCGCCGACAGCATAGGAGCGGCCTGGGCCGTAACCCGCTATGGGAAGAGCAACTGTATTGTTGACAGCAATACCCAACTGGAGGCCCTATTAAACCTCCCTCCTATGGCGCTACGCCTGGAGGTGCCCATCGTAGAACGCATGTATCGTTTGGGTTTAAAAAAAATCAAAAGCTTCGCTGGCATGCCACGTTCCGTGCTTCGGCGGCGCTTCGGCGATCATACGGTTTTACGATTAGCGCAAGCCATAGGTTCTGAGGACGAGTTTATCCTTCCCCTAAAACCTGTTGCGCCCTATGAGGAGCGGCTTCCCTGCTTAGAACCTATCAATACGGACAAGGGAATTGAGATTGCTATCGAGAAACTGCTGGAGGCTCTTTGTGGGCGCTTGGCCAACGAAGGGAAGGGCATTCGGGAAGCCAGCTTGATCGGGCATCGTCTGGATGGCAAAGTGGAGCAGATCAGCATCGGCACCAGCCGTTCGACCGCCCATATACCGCATCTTTTCAAATTATTTGCGTTGAAGATCTCGCAGATTGAGCCTGCCTTAGGAATTGAGCTCTTTATTTTACAAGCCCATAAGGTAGAAGATGCAGAGGCGAATCAGGAGATTTTATGGGATACCCGCACGGGGCTGGAGGATAGCAATTTGACGGAGTTGCTGGATCGCTTGAAGAATCGGGATACTGCTTGCGAGATCTTTCGCTACTTCCCTGATCAGCATTATTGGCCGGAGCGCTCCATGCGTCAAGTTTCTTCCATCACAGAAAAGGCGGGCTTCGACTGGCCTTTGGATCGGCCACGTCCGACTCGGCTGTTGGCCCGCCCTGAGCGCATCCATGTTACAGCTCCTATCCCCGATTATCCGCCTATGGTTTTTCAGTACAAAGGTGTCCGCCATCCCGTTCGAAAGGCAGATGGACCAGAACGCATTGAACGAGAATGGTGGATCGACCCGGGGGAGCACCGGGATTACTATGCGGTAGAAGATGATCAGGGGCAGCGATATTGGCTGTACCGTTCGGGGCATTATGGGAATAAGGAGTCGGATGAGTGGTTTATACATGGATTTTTTGCATAGCGATGGGTTATATAGAATTACAAGTGACCAGCAATTTCAGCTTTCTGCGCGGCGCCTCCCATCCGGATGAACTGATGGAGCAGGCTGCGCTTTTGGGCTATCAAGTTCTTGCAATCAATGATCGTAATACTTTTGCGGGCATTGTTCGGGCACATGTTGCAGCCAAGAAACATGGCATCCGTCTGATTCCCTCCTGTCGTTTAGATTTATTGGATGGTCCTAGTCTGCTCGCTTACCCTACCGATCGAGCGTCTTATGGGCGGCTATCGACCTTATTGAGCGTGGGGAACCTGCGCGCCGAGAAAGGACAATGTCATCTGTATAGAAAAGATGTGTATGAACATGCCGAAGGGCTCAAGTTTGTGGTATTACCGCCGGAGAAGCTGGATGCAGCTTTCTGTTTGGACCTGACCTACATGCAGGATATTCGCGATTATCGGGATAATTTAGGCTCAGATCTTTATCTCGGCATCAATAAACTGTATCGAGGAGATGATGCTAAGATGATTTTCCGCTTGCATCAATTGGCGAAAGAACTGAAAATGAAACTGGTTGCCTTGGGCGATGTCTATTATCATAGTCCTGAGCGACGGGAGCTACAGGATGTCTTGACCTGCATACGGGAGAAATGCACAATTCACAATGCCGGTTTTAAGCTGCATGCGAATGCGGAGCGTTATTTAAAGCCTGCTGAAGAGATGGAACGTTTATTTCGGCAGTATCCGGAGGCTATTGCCCATACGGAGGAAATTGCTGAGGCTTGTCGCTTTTCGCTAGACAGCCTAGAATATGTCTATCCGGCGGAGTTGGCCCCTGACGGACGGACGCCTCAGGAAGAGCTCGTTCGTTTAACCTGGGAGGGCGCAAGGGCTAAATTTGGAGAGGATATCCCAAAGCATATCCTCGACACCATACATATGGAGCTGGAATTTATTGAGCGCAAGAATTATGCTTCTTATTTTCTAACGGTGCATGACTATGTTCGTTTTGCGCGTGAGCGAGGGATTCTTTGTCAGGGTCGCGGTTCGGCGGCAAACTCGACGGTTTGTTTTTGCTTAGGCATTACCTCGGTTGACCCCTCGAAGATCAAACTGCTGTTTGCCCGTTTTATGTCGGATGCGCGGGATGAGCCACCCGATATTGATGTTGATTTTGAACATGAGCGCCGCGAGGAGGTCATACAATATATTTATGAGAAGTATGGGCGCAATCGTGCGGCTATCGTCGCGACGGTTACCCAAGTTCGTTCGAAGGGCGCATTACGGGATGTGGCAAAGGCGATGGGCTTATCATTGGATGCCGTAGGCCGCTTGTCGGGGGTCATCAGCAGCTATTGGGATAACCATGTGGATCAGGAACGCTTAATTGAACAGGGATTTAATCCGGAGGATCCGAATCTGCAAAAGGTCTTGGCACTTGCTTATCAGTATATGGGTTTCCCTCGACAATTGGGGCAACATACGGGCGGTTTTGTGATTACGCAGGGGAATCTGCATGAGCTTTGCCCATTGATCAATGCGCGGATGGAAGGGCGGACCAATTTGGAATGGAATAAGGACGATCTGGAGGCCTTGGGATTCCTAAAGGTGGATGTGCTTGCTCTGGGTATGTTGACCTGCGTACGCAAGGCATTTGATTTAGCGAAGCAACATTATGGGGAGGATTTTACGCTCGCCAATATCGAGCAGGACGACCCCAAAGTATATGATATGATCTGTAAAGCCGATACGTTGGGAGTCTTTCAGATTGAGAGCCGTGCGCAGATGTCTATGCTTCCTCGATTGCGGCCGCGACGGTTCTATGACTTAGTTATTGAAGTTGCTATTGTTCGTCCGGGACCTATACAGGGGGATATGGTTCATCCCTACCTGCGTCGTAGAAATGGTGAGGAGCCGGAGGAATATCCGAAGGAGGAGCTGCGGGGCGTATTAGAAAGGACAAAGGGCGTTCCTCTATTTCAGGAACAGGCGATGGAGATCGCTATTGTCGCTGCGGGATTTACGCCAGCGGAAGCGGATGAGCTTCGTCGCAGTATGGCAACCTTTAAAGCGAAGGGCAAAGTATCTGCTTTCCACACGAAGATGATTGATGGCATGGTCAGCCGTGGATATACACAGGAGTTTGCTGAACGGGTATTCCGACAGCTGGAAGGTTTCGGAAGTTATGGTTTTCCGGAAAGCCATGCTGCCTCCTTTGCTTTGTTGGTGTATGTATCCTCCTGGATCAAATGCCATTATCCGGATATTTTCGCAGCGTCTCTACTGAACAGCCAGCCTATGGGATTTTATCAGCCCGCACAGATTATTATTGATGCGCAGAAGCATGGCATCCAGATTGTTCCCATTGATGTTAACCTGTCCTCCTGGGACAATACCTTAGAAGGCGAAACTGGCAATAAATGGCATGCAATCCGATTGGGATTGCGCCAGGTTAAGGGTTTACAAGCAGAGGATGCGGAGCGCTTGCTTGCCGGCCGGATAAAGCCTTATCAGTCGATCAACAGTTTAATTGACGCGGGGCTTACAGCAGCAGTATTGGAACGGCTGGCGGATGCGGATGCTTTTGGCTCCTTAGGTTTAGATCGTCGGCAAGCCTTATGGGAGATCTCGGCACTTGCCGATACCCCTATTGCGCTATTCGAGGGACAGGCCTCGGAAAGCACACAGGAAGGACAAATTGAATTACCTTTGATGAGCCCGAGCGAACATGTCGTGCAGGACTACGCTTCTACGTCCTTATCCATCAAGGCACATCCTGTTAGTTTTTTACGTAGGAAGTTGGATTTGCTGCATGTAGTCCCAACGGCTAAGCTGTCTGAGGTAAAGAATGATATGCCTGTCAGGGTCTGTGGCCTGATTACGGTTCGACAGCGGCCCGGCACAGCAAAAGGGGTACTCTTTGTGACGATTGAGGATGAAACCGGATTTGCCAACTTGGTTATTTGGGGTACTGTCTTTGAAAAATATAGACGAGAGGTGCTGCGAGCAAAGCTTTTTATGGTGTATGGAAAGGTACAGAAAGAAGGCGATGTGATTCATGTGATTGCTCAACGTTGCTTTGATGTTACGGGTCTGCTGAAGGATTTAACAGAAGATCAGCATAGCGAAGAGGCTTTTCATAAGGGGAGGAATTTTCATTAGCAAAAAAGCCCTAGCAAATGCTAGAGCTTTCCGAAACTGAGGGTCTCTTCCAATATTTCTGTACAAAATCCTCCTACTTTTTACCTTACATAACCGGGATGCTTGCTATTTCTGGATATACTCCACCGATATAATCGAATACCTTTAACTGTATCTGATCGTTGCCTTCCTGATTCCGTACATACTTAATTGCTCCACTGGCCAGCTCCTGTTGGGTAAACCGAGTATACAGCTGCATCGGTAAACCATATTTTGTCAAGGTTCCATTTGCAGGAAGCACATGCAACGAATAGATAATATTATTGTCTGAATACTGATATTGTCCTCCATCCGCCGCAAATGAGATATGTTCTTTCGTCAAAGGCGCAGCGGTTTTTCCAGCGAGTTGCAAAGGCTTTATTCCAACCAATTTCAACGCAGTCGGCATACCGCCCATCAAACTAATGAAGGCCTTAAAACCACCCTTATTAGCCTCTATATTTCTAATTTGAACGGATGAGGATGTCACATTTGCTCCGTTGAGCAATTGCAGCCCTAAAGAAAGCTGTTTTTCCTTCGCACTGTAGACTTTCTGTATAAATCCTGTTATATCTATTCCGTTCCAATCTAAGACTAAGTTTCCATTGCTAACTTGTGCTCCAAAGGCCGGCATGTTATTCCAATTTACGGTTTTCGCCTGCCACTCATTATTGATTGCAAAAATGCCACAATTAGGGATAAAATTTGATCCATTGATTAGGTTCACAAAGAAATTCAATTTCGCTGACGTAAGCTCATCCAGATAAGCAATGGGAGGCAGATCAAACTTAAATAAGGTCTGACGCAATTGCCCAGTCCTGGAAACCAGCTGGTTGATGGAAGCATCATAGTTTGCTGTTTTATTGGCAAAATAAGTATGCGAATCTTCCTTTACCCAAATGGTATCTTTCTTAGCTAAGCTATAGTCTACATTATCAGGAATCGAGTCTGTTGGTTTTACTTTTTTCTGTGAAATAGGAAACAGATCTACGACATGTGCCACACCATCCATAAATAAGTAATCCTGCCGAATCACTTCAATCGGCTCGGTGGCTAAAAGTGTTGAATTGTTCACTAGCATGCGATACTTGTCTGCACTCGTCGCTACGCGGGAAAGGTATAAGATATTACCCGACCCTGTCGCCCCTTCAATGGTTTGATCGATGGTTAAATCGATGGAACGGAAAGCTCCATCCATATAAAGGTAGCTAAATAAATCGCGGACGACATTGACGGAAAGGTCGCTTATCTTAACTACTCCAGCTTTACTCAAGACCGCCCTAATAGCATTATTTGTTGGCACGACGCGGGTTCGGCTCCCCGCAGCAATCTCATCTGTTAAACCGGCGTATCGGATGGCCTCCGCATATAAGGTCAAGGTGCTGTCTTTTCCCTGTTCGATATAATCCAACAGCTTAATGTTGCTCAATTGATCGGGGTTGGTATCCAACTCATAGTCTCTTATCAAGTCCTTACAACCTATGGTCAGCCCTATGATCAATATTAAAATTATTGGCTTAAATATTTTCATGATCCTCACTTTTTAAGCATTATTTATAATATTCATTTTGCTCAATTCCGTTACCTCTCCGAATCTCTTCAATATGTACAGGCCAAAGGATTGCTAAAGGGTTGAGGTCAATACCTACATTTTCCTTCAGCACCTCTATGGCTTTTCCACAGCGTACAAGATCGAACCATCGGTGTCCTTCATAGGATAATTCAAACTTCCGTTCCTCGAGAATGAGGTTTTTAAAGTAATCTGTTGGATATAGTTCTCGGTTCAAATAATCTGCTTCAGGAATTTCGAAATCGGGACCACCCGCGCGTGCTCGTATTTTATTGACCAGCGCCATTGCCTTTTTCCTATCATCATCCGAATCGCCTAAATTTGCGAAGGCTTCTGCGCGCAACAAATAGATATCGGCCAGTCGCATCAACACAATATTTCGGGTGTCGACGGTATAACTAAATCCGATAGTAAACTTGGTTGTTTTGTATAATCCAGAAGATGCTCTTTCATGTATAATCACTGCGCGCCAATCCGCGTCGTCAAAGCTATCTGCATATTTAGGATTGGGGCGTAAGTACGGGAAATTACTGGAAAGATAGCTGGATAAATATTGGTTGTCATCACCATCACCTATGCTAAAGGCGAGCTCAAAGATTGACTCTTTGGATTGGCCTTTGTTAAATATTTCAGCATATTCTGTCGCCTGCACTCTTGCTTTAAAATCTTTATCATTGACACTGATCGCCGGACTATACAAAGCCGCAAGACTATAACTTCCATTGTTGACAATTTGCTCGGTGCGTTCGATCACCTTCTGATAATTATGCTCCCATGCATAAGCATGCGCATCGATTGCTAATACCGCGGTTTTTGTCATTTTGGTTCGTACCGTTGAAGAACTAGGGATCAATCGGCTAGCTTCCTCCAGATCGGCATGAATCTGTTTAAAAACATTCGCTACAGGTTCGCGACGTTTTTCATCGAGATCCTCATTGGTCAAGTAGGGTTCAATTACCAAAGGCACGTCGCCCCAGATGCGCACCATATAAAAATATGCGTAGGCACGTAAGGCATAAGCTTGCCCCATGAGATTATCAGCGACATCTTGTGTAATTTTTTGATCAGCTAATAATTCGGGGGTAAATTTCAGCAAGACATTTGCTTGTTTAACAATGAGGTAGAAATTGGACCAATTGGCAATATTCATACTATATTCAAGTCGGTTGCTAATGACTTTGTCGACATTGACATTGAATGCATTGTTGTAAAAGACGTCTGCGCGCATCTCTCCATAGAACAGGAAGTTGAGTTGCAATGCAGCCTGAAGCCTTTCGTATCCTGCATTCAATAATGCGTTTAGGTGGGCTTCCTCTTTCGGGAAATTTTCACCGGTCCAAGAGGTGGTCGGTTCCAAGTCCAACATACTGCAAGAGGAAGTCAGTATATGGACACTTAATACGATGTATAAAATAATTCTTTTCATCTTCTTAACATTTAAAGTTAGAACTGCACATTGATTCCAAAATTATAAGAGCGGCTCTTTGGGAACGCCCCATTGTCTACCCCCTGCACCAATGGGTTGGTCGAGGTATTTACTTCGGGGTCAAATCCCGTATACTTACTCCAAGTCAGCAAATTTGTACCCGATACATAGGCACTCACAGAACGGACAAATGAGCCTTGGAATAATTTCGTAGGCAAGGTATAGCCTAATACCACTTCCTTCAATCGAATGAATGAACCATCTTCCAAATTGAAGGTTGAGGGTCTGAAATTTTCCATCGAATCACCATAGCGGACCATCGGGAAATTCGTCACATCATCTTGTTCTCTCCAGCGGCTTAATGCATCTTGACCTAAATTTCCGGTATAGAACATCCGATTTCGCATTCGTCTCAATTCATTCATCACCTTATTGCCGTAGGACCAATAAAGCGAGAAGTTCAAGGAGATGCCTTTGTAGGCGAGTCTGTTGGTGAACCCCCCAATAAACTTTGGATTTGGATCTCCGATAATCAGGCGATCGGCATCGTCAATTATACCATTGCCGTCTACGTCCAGCCAGATCATATCGCCACCTTTGAATGGTTCTCCTGTGGCGGCTCCTTTGAGGTATTTACGTTCTGTGCCATCGGGTGCCTTGTATACATTGCTTTCATCTGTCGCATAAACTCCTAAGGCTTGATGTGCATAGAAAATACCGATTGGCTCACCAACGCGTCCCAGCGAAAAGCCTCCGATGATCACGTCTTCAGCACGCGGCAATTCGGTAATCTTATTTTTGTTGAATGAAAAATTCAGACTGGTTTCCCAGCGTACTTTTTTATTTAGATTGATGGACTCCACAAGCAATTCGACACCTTTATTTTCGATGCTTCCGAAATTGGTTGCTACGGAGGAGAAGCCTGTATAGTAATTAATCGGGAAGTCGAAAAGCAAATCCTTGCTTTCCTTGAGATAGACGTCTCCGACGAAGGACAGCCTGCCTTTGAAGAAACTCAAGTCCAAGCCAGCGTTCCATTGCGTTGTGGTTTCCCAGCCGAGATTGGCGTTGCTGAGATCATTATGATTGATGATGACATTGCCATCATATCTACTTGCTGCGGCGGAGTAGCCCCCTTGCCATGCATAATTGGAAATGCTTTGGTTTCCTGTAACACCGACACTGGCTCTAATTTTGGCGTCGTTAAGTACGGGTTTGGCAAAGTCGAAGAATTTCTCATCGGAAAAACGCCATCCGATTGATGCAGAAGGAAAGTATCCGAATCTATTATCTTTACCAAATCGCGAGGATCCATCACTTCGAAGAGTGAAAGACGCCAGGTATCGACCTGCGTAGCTATAATTCGCACGGCCAAAGAAAGACAACATAATTCGCTCCCCTTCGGTGCGAGATACGGTGGTAAACTTTGATGCGCTTTGGATAGGATTAATCTTTGGGTCGATGTAACCTTCGCCGTTCAAACGAATCGACTCTGAGAAATCGCGTTCGATCGACATCCCCAACACAGCGCCGATCTTATGTTTTTTTAAATTCTTGTTATACGACAATGTATTTTCATTGACGAACTTGTTGCCCTCAGTTTGGCTGAACTTACCATAGGATCGTCGTGGAGATGCTGAGTCGAATTCCTCGCCCTGAAAGCTGGATTGCTTCACCCTCGAGATATTGGTATACAGGCTCGCGCGCGCGATGAGCCCTTTCATTAATTCTGCAGACACGAATTGATTGAGCGTTAATGTTCTTTGCGCAAAGGTGATTGGAATTTTTTCAGCCATCGCCAAGGGGTTTCTCATTTCCCGTTGTCCGAGCCAACTGGTCATTTCGCCAGTTAAGGGATCGTAGGGTGCAAAGACGGGATTTGTCAATACTGCCGCCCGCAAAGCACTATAGTTGTTACTTCCTGTGGATAAAATACGCTGATAATCAACGTCGGTATAGGATATATTCGTTCCTCCAGTAATCTTTTTCGATAATTTATACGAGAAATTCGCTCTCCCGTTGAGCTGTTCGTATCCGGTTGCAACGACAACCGGCTGTAAATTTCTATAACCCAGCGATATGCCGTATGTGAAGCTATCGGAACTTCCTTGTAAACTTAGGTCGTTACGGGTTTGGTAGGCAGTTCTAAATATAACGTCCTGCCAATCTGTTGTCTGATTGTAGTAAGGGTGGTATGGGTTTAAAACCCAGGGTTGTGTTGCCGGCTGTCCATTGTTAGCGCGCGATTCTGCATATGCTGTTCGAAATTGTTCTCCGTTCATAACATCGAGTTTTCGAGAGTTGGCGACAAAGCTGGAGGTATGCCCCAGCGTTATTTTCGGCCGCATTTGTCCGAATTTATTTCCGCCTTTCGTGGTGATAATCACGACACCATTTGCTGCCCTCGATCCATATATTGCACCCGATGCAGCATCCTTCAGTACCTCAATAGACTCAATATCATTTGGGTTTAGATTCGCCAGTGGGCTGAACGTCGCATCATCGTCGATCGAACTTATATTTCCTGATTCTACCGGAACTCCATCAATGATATATAGGGGGTCGCTTGCCCCATTGATGGAGGATGCTCCGCGGATTTTAATATTCGATCCAGCGCCGGGCTCGCCGGAAGTTGTGACGATCTGCATTCCCGGAATTTTACCCTGAAGTGCAGAGTTAATATTTGCACCGGGATTGGTTTCCATGTCTTCGGCTGATATGGAAGTGATTGCACCCGTTACGTCCCTTTTCTCTTGAGTTCCATATCCGATAACGACGACTTCATTTAGTGTGCTTGCCAGCTCTTGCAGCTCAACTTGCAGATCTGTCTTCCCTTGGACAGGGATCTCCTGTCTTTCTCGTCCCACAAACGTGAATACTAAAATGGCGTTCTGTGGGACATTCGACAAGGAGAACATGCCTCTATTATTCGTATTCGTCGATTTCGTTGTACCCTTGATGGTTACCGAGACCCCTGATATCGGCTCTCTGCTCTTGAGGTCGATTACCGTTCCTTGGATGGTTTTGTTCTGAGCATAGCTGTTCAAGACAAAAAAGAGATTGATGAACAAGAAAAACACACAGTGCCACCTTGTTCTTTGATGTTTGATTTTACCTGCCTTTGTCATAATTATAGGGTTTATTAATTGGCAATAATTGTTATTAAACTAGTTAGATCATATTCCGCGAACCCTCCCTAGGTATTGGTTGGTTGGCGACCTTGGTTATTTTTGTGCTCCCTGTATTTCGAAGAGCATTCACAGTTTTTTGATTCTTGCTGCGATAAGCGTTATGGTCTTATCTCCGTATGAATAAATGCCGTTTCCAGCACCACTAATCTGCGATCTCCACGAAAACTCACTTTTAGCGACTGGGCATTGATTGGACAGTTGACCTCTTTGGTACTGTGGGGAGGAATTTCAAGATGTACGGTTGCGGCATTAACTTGCTTATGGATGATAAGCGGCTTATCACTCGGATTCCAAACTTTGCTGACCGACAGATTGACCCCCGGAAGTACTCTGCACCAGAAGAAACCAATTCCCTCAGCCGATTCCTTATTCAGAATTTCCGGCATCGCGCCGAAACCTCTCAAATAATAGGGTCCGAAGGGGCGTCTTCCATTGGCAACATACTGCACACCGGGTCTCGTAGCAAATGCAACACGGACGCCGGGAGCAAATTGATCGCCTTTTTCTGTCACCGTAATTTGGTTTTTGGTCCCCTCGGGAATACGAGGTGTCGAATTGATCATAAAACCACTGTTAATTCCTGTTAGTATGCCTTTTTCGGTTTCATAATCGCCCCAAATAATCGTATTGCTGATCAGTGGGTGTAGTTCATGCTCTTGGTCTGAACTGTTGTACGCGAGGAGGTTTAATAATAACCGGTCTGCCACGGGGTCTAATCCGGTCCTCCGAACTAAATCGAATCCACCCAGGAGGACACTTCCTTGTCCGATAAACTGCTCGGCGAGCACTGTTCCTTCCAAACCCGGGCCGTAGTTGCATAGGATAGCGATGCTTTCCAATGCTTCTTTATGAACCGGCATAAATCCGTCGGTTACCGGATAAATTGCGGGAAATCCAGCCTTGTCTTCATTCCAGTTGGTATAGTCCGACCACACTTGAAAATTTTTACGTTGAATATCTCTGGTAACCGGATGGTCCGACCTTTCGGCATTTACGTAGTATCCATTATGAGAGGGACGGACTGGCGATGGGTATGCAGGATCGTCAATATCGGGTATAGCACTCCTATAGGGTTTCTCCAAAATGCTGTTCAGGTAAGGGAGATGAAGTGAATCTTGTCGCAAGCTAAGTACTCTCCCCCCTTCCTGTATAAAACGTTTTA
This sequence comes from Sphingobacterium sp. UBA2700, assembly GCA_002354335.1. Taxonomy (GTDB): domain Bacteria; phylum Bacteroidota; class Bacteroidia; order Sphingobacteriales; family Sphingobacteriaceae; genus Sphingobacterium. The sequence goes on from DELI01000019.1 coordinate 268,671, forward strand.
TTTCTGCACTGCTCGTCTTTACCATCTCATCTGCAGCATTCTCACCGATCACGAGCGCTTGGTTTTGCTCTAATTTATTGAAATTGGAAACAGTCTTATAGAGAACGCCCAATTTCTGAAATGCTTTAGCAGTACTTCCAGAAGGATCATAAAGTGAAATTACCTTGCCAACGCTTCCGCCAGATCTTGTATAAAATTGATCTGCAATAAAAAGTTTTTGACTGTTCTTACTCCGCTCTTTACCGTCGGAATAGATGCTGCCTTCTAATGTGTAATCACCCGTACGCAAATTATCCGGAATTCTTAGACTTACTTGCTTTTTTACAGCCTTATAGTAAGGAATATTTGAAAACTGTAAGGTATCTCCCACCAGCTTACGACCAATTTTATCGACGAGATGATATATTAGAGTAACCTTTTTTAAATCTTCGCCATTGTTCTGATCATTGACTACATGGGCGATCGGTTGAATAGTTGAACCTGCATAAACTTGTGTTGTCCAACATTCCCAACTCAATAGGACCGGCTGAAAAGAAAGCATGACTTGCTGTGCGGCCGGCTTGGGATTCATATCAGCAAATTCCTTGATGTTGTCCCAATTATAAAATAAAACTGTGAACGGGAAAATACCGCTCAGTTCAGGATTAATACTGCGTAAGCGCCTAAATATTTCTACAGCATTTTTGATCGTAAAGATTTGATGTTCGCTTGCCAGCTGGGCCTGCAAGTCTTGACGTTCATGCCCTGTCCAATTCAGTTGGGAACCTGGATTTTTATGCGCTGGCGTTAGATTATAACGACCGTCAGGTCCAGTATAGTTTCCGATTGTTTCTGTAAAAGTGATCGGCTGCTGCTTTTTTGGAAAAGGAATGATTTTCTCATTATCGCGCGTATGAATGTAGGTAAATGGGGAAGCGTAATACCAACCCCAATAACGATGTAGATCACAGATGTCACCGGCCTTCCCATAGCCATAGCCGGCATTGGCAATATAAGCCCGGGTTTCATCCCATTCTCGTAACTTTTCATGGCTATAGGTTAAGAACTTCTCCCATTCTATGGCTCTTTTTCCAACAAAAGGTGTTTCGTTGGTCATCGCATAGATCATCAATGAAGGGTGGTGTGCAATAGGTCCCAATTTCTGATACTTATACCAGGCTACAGCACGGTCATAGTCTGCGGGAAATCCGCCATCTGTTTCATCCCCTACTTGCTGAAAATGCTCTACGTTGGCTCCTTTTGCTGCTGAACCAGCATAGTTGCCACCGAATACCATCATCCCTAATTCGTCGCATACGTCATACCAGGTTTCATCATCCGGGATGCGGATGATATTAACATTTAAACGCTTCATAAAACTGACGTATTCTTCTGCGAATCTCCGACTTCGTTCCACATGCGAAGGGATACCCCGATTTGGTGGATTGACCGCAAATCCTCGAAGAAAGATCAACTTTCCGTTTAGGAATAAATTCCCCTCTTTCGATTCAAAAAATCGGAATCCGAGCCGTTCCCTGGCAGAAGCAACGAGCTTGTCCTTATCGAATTGTTCGAGCGTCAGTTCGTATAAATAGGGATCACTGGGTGACCAAAGTTTGGGCTTAAGACCGTCAATTGTAAAAATTCTTACATGTTTATTATTTGGATCGACTTGATCAAGACTTATCTTTCCTTGCCAAAGCGTATGCTTATCTTTTATCCCTTTAATAGTAACCTTAAACGTATGCTTTGGCGACTGTATAAAAGCATCTCTTAGCGTTACGCGGACATAATCCAGCCCTGTGAACGGGGTTAATTGCGCTTGACTTTTCGATTGCGCTTCGGCCCTGACAACTAAGCATAGGATGGCTAGGAAAATGATATATTTTCTTAAAAATTCACCTGACTTTTTCATAACCTTATCTGTTGATCATTAGATTGGTGAGGTATCTGGTATAGTGATCATATCTACCTTTCATCCACATTACAAAGGGTTTGTTTCCCGAATATTGGTCTACAACATAAGGTCGCACATTACTTGATTTGGATTTGCTGGTTAATGCGGATGTCTCCCATTTGCCTTTGTTTAATTTCCATTCTTCAATTTCGAACAGCTTGCCGACCTGTCGAGCGAGGAAAACTCTGGAGGGATCATTGTGATCAAGCACTACGCCTCCGGAATAATGTTCTTCAAGAATTTTTCCATCCTTTTCCGGGCTAGTAATCTGCTTTCCGGAGTTTATCAGCTTAGTATCTTTCCAAGCTTTTCCGTCCCATGCGGCGTAATGGTAGATGTGGTCATTAATAGTTGGATAGCGCGCATAGGTGACAACGGGGAACCCCTGCTTATCCAGAGCGATATCCCAGATCCAAGATTTGACCTGATGCTGATTCGCGTCATATAGTTTATGCACTTTTGAAATATCTACCGGGCGACCATCCATCGCTGTAATAAAACTTCCATCGGTTTGATAGAATTTATCCTTCTCAAGGTACATGTGGAACACAGAAGCAGTATCCAACTTAGGATGCCCGTTGGTAAATAGGAAATGTATTTTGGACTTATGATCGGAAACAACTTTGAGATAAGGGATTCTGTCGTACGATCCTTTGCTATCCAAAAAAGGTTTGGCGTCGGTCCAGGTCTTTCCTAAATCATCACTGTAGACATAGTGTTGCTTCCAATTGGTGTATTTCGGATTTGCTGGATCTCGTTTATTTCGACTTCTAAAGAACACATATATTCTATTGTGCTCATGAGCTAACATTACTGGATGTGAATAGGTAATAAGCTCATTGTTGAGGCCAAAGTTCAATTCACGTTCTTCTTCCCAAGCACTTATATCTTCGGCATACTTGCTTTTGCGGAGAAAGAATTTGCCATTATGTTCGGTGTAGAACGTCAGAATCTTGCCATCTGGCAGAAATAAGATGGACGGCACATTATGATCATCTACTTGTAGCTTATCGTGCAGGATGAAGGTCTCTGTTTTAGTGCTGGGTAGTTCACGGGAAGAAATACGCACATCTCCTTTGCTGTTGATATATCCGAAATATATCTTCTCTTTTTTCCCTTTATGATAAACCGCCCTTGGGTCTGCATACCAACACCAAGTCCCATCCTCTATGGCGACATTTGTGTTGGTTTGGCAGTACGCATCTATCGGAATCAAGCATATAATCCCAATACAATAGAGTAAGACTCGCTGCAGTTTATGCGACATTTGAGGAGGCCGCATTATTCGTTTTTGTATCATGTGTTTAGATTTAATAGGTGTTAGCTTTTGTTCTTTTTTTATTTCATGTTTCTTGAGTTATTATTCATACGCAGGCATGTTTGAGGTTAAAAATTTATCTATGGTATTGATTTCGTTTTTGGTTATATAGTTGTAAATGGCATGTCCCATATTTTTGAGGATATGTATTTCGGATTGTTGGATATCCAGTTCCTTCATTTTTTTGTGCAGCGCATAAGCATAAGCGACATTAATAAGATCATCCTGTTCTCCGTGAAACGTTAGCAGCGGAGGTGCGCTCGCTCGGATATCGTCGGTACTTGCCAGTCCACCCCAAAAGTTAACGACACAGCGTATCGGCAATATTTTCTGCTTTGAACGATAGGCCGTATAAAGCGCAGTCATTGCACCAGCAGAACCTCCTGATATGGCAAGTCTATTTGTATCCAAAGCATAATTTTCTGCATGATTCTTTATCCATTGTAGGGCCAATTCTGTATCTGCAGAGGCCATTTTGACGGCTGTTTCCAAACCGGTATGGAACTTCCCATCTTTGGGAAGTCCGTCCTTCATATTGGCCCCTGCAGATGCACCTTGAATCTTATTTTGCTTTAAATGGAGGTAGTAATTTATAGAGACGACCGCGTATCCTTTCGCTGCAATCTCTTTACACAGCGCCACATTGCCTTTCGCACCTTTGTCTCCTCCGGAAAAACCGCCGCCATGAATAAAAACCAAAATTGGGAGGCTTTCTATGGGCTTTGTATGCGGAAGGTAGAGATCGAGCAATCGATCTGACGAAGTATCTTGTCCGATTCCTAGGGGTGCATCGGCGTACCTGAGGTTACGTTGAATCAAAATTGTCGACGAGTCTGAAATGGATTGTGCCTGTAAGTTCAAAAAAATAGAAATGAACAGTGCGATCATGAGCATTATTCTATTTACAACGTGCTTGTATTCCATATTGTTGAAGTTTAGTTTTTAATTTGCTATAGCTTTATCGATAAATACCTACCCTCCCTTAATTGCTGCTCTTTGTGTCCAGTCTTTATTAGGAGCCTTCCAGAAATCATCATGGGGAGGTCATCCTAAAACGAGGAATTCCTGAGCGGTTCCGTTATGATTAATTAGGCCGCGTAGAATAAGTATACCTAGGACATGCATCATCTTATTGTTAGTTTAATTTATCGACCTTCAGTTTCTTATAACGTGAGATAGCTTCTAAGTAATAATAATCTGCATAAGACAATGGCGCATCCACTTCTCGGTCCTTCGTTAGATTACCAACACTATGTTTTAAAATGAACCCAGCATTCTCTCCAAGCGAGGCCGTGTAGGTTGGGGTGGAGAGTGCTTTGATTATAGTTTCCGCAGCCCTGAGATATTCGACGGACTTGTCCTTCTTTACGTATTGTGCTAACTCAATTAAAGCGGAAGCCACTACCGCTGCTGCTGAGGCGTCGCGGGGGATGACCGGATATTTTGACGCATCATATTTCCAGCTCGAAGGAAAGCCCTCCTGTCCAGCATTGAAATCCCAATATGGAATTTTGTCTTCCGGAAGTCTATCATGATTTAGAAAATAATCAGCCATTCCTTGAGCGACTTTTAAAAACCGCTTGTCCTTACTTTCTCGATAAACCATCGTGAAACCATAGATTCCCCACCCTTGTCCGCGAGACCAGGCTGAGTTATGAGCAAATCCTTGATAAGTCTGCTTGTCAAGGACTTCCCCATTTTCAGGATTATATACAACAACATGATAAGCACTGTAGTCGGGTCGGACGTGGTTTTTCATGGCCGTTTCGGCATGCTTGATAGCGATATCTTTGTATTTATTGTCCCCAGTAACCTTCGATGCGAAAAAGAGGAGTTCCAAATTCATCATATTGTCGATGATGACAGGGAAATCCCAGTAATCATCTGTCACAAATGATTTGATCCTATCCCAGGATTGAATACTCTTTACATTTGGACTGTAGCGGCTAGCGAGTGATTTTGCAGATTCCAGGAGCACTTCTTTATACTTTACATCCTTCGTTAGTCTGTAAGCATTTCCAAAGCTACAGTACATCATGAAGCCTAAATCATGCGTACGTTTGTTGAATTTTTGCGTGTCCAATAACTGCAATTTTACTTTTGCTTCATCAAATATTTCTTGATCACTAGACGCTTCATACAGATATAATAACGACCCAGGATAGAAACCACTTGTCCAGTCTCTCGCCGAACTCGTAACTAATCCTTTTCCATCAGCTTCATATGATTTTGGGAAACGATTATTGGGGAGCTTAGATTTTAATAATTTATACTGCAATATTGCGTTTTGAAAGCTGCTGTCTATGATATTTATGACTTTTCGAGCAGCATCATCGCTGGAATTAATATGTGCTACGGAACATCCCATTAATGAGAATAACAACAACACCAACATGACATAATTGGGTTTCATATTTTATTCGGTAAATTAGTGTTTATAGGTCGATTTGATGAGCAGTTCTCCCACTACTTATGCCAAATCAACCGATTGGTTACGTAACCGAATATAAAAAATATGTTTTTACGAATACTGTAGATCTTTAAAATACGACTTTATTTTTTTCGAAAAAATAGCGTTTTCGGCTACTTTATTAAACCTCAAACGTTTTCGATTATTTTTTAAAAAACTATGCTTTTGTAACAGCAATAATTGTGGTATAAAATGATACTATGAAAGAATGTATAAAAGAAACGAGTAGAAAAGATTAAAAGGCTATTTTTGAGGGCATTCACCCTAGCGAGGATAGACATTTTCGCCTATCCCCAAAATGTACTTATTAGGGTAATTATGCCGTACAGACTGATATCTTTCTTTTTGAAGACTAGTTTTAAAGCTGTCATTGCTTTCGAGCGAGCAAAGTATATATTATTCGCTGTTGTGCCCAATGTGCTACAGATTTCATTGGTATCCATTCCTTCAAAATAAGTCATCCGGAATACTTCTGCTTGATTTTTTGGTAGCTTATCCAATTCTAACATAATTTGTTCAATGAGTTCTGAATAAATGATATCTGTTAGTACATCGGACCTATTCTCAATTTTATCCCACAACAGCTCTTCACCTAGGTCCACTGTCTTGCAAAATGCAGAACCTACATGATCGTAACATGCATTTCGAGTGATAAGAAATAGAAAGGACTTCGTAGCTTGAACGCTGGATGCATTCGCTCGATTAAACCAAAGTTTGCAAAAAGATTCGGATACAATTTCTTCAGCTACTTCGCGGTTCTTGGTAATCCTATTTGCGAATACAAATAATTGCTCAGCGTATTGGCTCATAAAATAACGAAGCCCCAGCTCGTCTCCGAGTTGCAACTTTTCAAGATATTGGCTATCTAAGGTAGATTTTTGGTTGAACTGTTTCACAATGAGCGTAAAAGTAGCTATAACAAACCTAGCAAGGTTACCTAATATCGTTATTTTTTTGTTAACTAAATATGTCCAAATTTGTTATTCCATTATTTTAACATTCCATCCTTCCAAGTGAGCCGTTCACCCCAAAAAGGAATCATTGTTTTATCACATTTTACAGCAGGCAAATGCTCCATTGTTTTTGTAATTGACGCCTGTCCATGAGGGTAGGGCTTATGCCTAAGCTCGATTAAATGCGTTAATACCGCATATTCGGGTTGCACCTGTCCTTCAGCCGTTCCTAATAAATTATTCTCTCGTGGTTCACCCCAGCGCATCACTAACAAATTTACGGGGCCTTGGATTTTTGTAAAATTTGCTGGCGTGAACCCTGCATCTCCACAATGTAACAAAGAGAATGAGCCAGCGTCTGCTCCACAGTCAATTCGAGCCATAGATATAAACTTTGGAAACTTAGGGTTAGCGAGGTGATCGTCCATATCTGTACGGATGGTGATATTGCCAATTTGATAGCTCGTTGGCACCAAAGAATGATAAGCAGAGCCTGGTTTATAAAAGTTAGAAATAACAGGTTTACCGAGCTTGGTCATGGCCTCCATCAACTTAACATTTGCATGATCACCGTGGTTGTGTGTGATATAAAGAAAGTCAAGATATGGCGCAAATTGAGAAGCCAATCGATGATCTACATCAATACCGAAACAAGCTGAGGGTGTCTTTACGATAAATCCCATATTATAAAGTAGCCACACTTGCGCGGTTCCATTTTTTACCCGATTATTTTTCACCTCATTTAGAACCTTGTCAAAGCTTTTTCTATAAGCATATAGAATAGGAACCTTTCGCTCCATAGCCATTGCATCTTCTTCGGACATCTCCAAGTAAGCCTTGAATTCCTCAGGCGGAAAACTATCAGAATATTGTTCTATGGTTTTTAACAGGTCGATTCGCTGAGGACTTAGATCGAAGGCTGTTGTTTTCTCTAAGCTTTTCCAGGTTTTTATTGCTTTCTGGATGTCGTTTTTTTTACTATTCTCCTGAAGAACAACTTGTCCCGACGAAACGAACACCAAAAGGAACATGGAGAAAGTTATTAAAAGTCTTTTCATACTATACACTACGTTTTAGGTTTTCTGATTTAAATTGGCAAATGTTAATAAACAATTATTCTTCCTTGCCAACGACAAGGAAGAATAAGGAACCTTCTATGATATCCCTTTTCAAAGGATACTCTTATTTTATGGAATTATTGTTTCCAAATAATTGGGCGTTATCAGGGTGTCAATATCATTTGCATTGATTAGGTATCTGGTTTTGCTTCTAACTAAACCACCTTTTTTTGCGTTGACCATCGTTAGTGTTTTAACGACAACCGCTTCTTTAGTGAATTGTCCGTTAGTCTGCTCATAGCTCACTAAATTATCTACCGCGCCAACTCTATTATCAAAGTTAATGACTAGGTTGTTTTGTGTAAAGCGGACCATTGATGGCAATAGGGTGTTGATATAATTGGCTCCATAAACATAGCCACCTTTATTCGTCATTAATGATTTGTTACCAAAGGTGTCTACATTCCATGCTTCAATCAGAACATTGCCTTCAATGTCGGGCATTTGCAGCGTTGTATAGTAGCCGCCGAACTTTTTATTAAAATTGCTCTCGCTATAATCAACTTTCAGTGAATCGCGCAAACCGGCAGCGGTATTCCAGCGTAGCATAAAGAATGATTTATTTACGTCCTCTGCAGGCACCACAACCACCCCTACCTTATTAAATCCAGACTTCACGTTGATATCAGCAATACGTGCGGCATAGACTATAGGCCCATCCTTCACATACTGATTCAGTAAATCGTCTGCATTATCACAGCCGAGCTGCAGAAAAGAAAGAATCCCTCCAAGTATATATATTAACTTCTTCATCTTTAAAAATTTTAATCTATACATTCCTCTAATATGACTTAAGCACCTCTCCAAACATCTTGAATTCATTGATCGTGTAAAATGTTTCAGTCGGTGTATAAGACTCCATCAACTGCAATCTCATATATCGGAATGATTCTGTAGGTTTTGCATTAGGATTTACATTATCTTCAGAAATAGCGTACTCCTGTTTGTTGTAAAAGTAATCGGTCTCCTCCTGCGTAATACTAGCCATATTTGCCGGCATTTTCCCTACATACTCACCAATGAGAATCCATCCCTCCGGAAACTTAGACCAGCGTGTGCTATTCGCATCATTCGTTCCCCAAATCCTAAACCTCTTGACACTGGAACGTGCGTATAAATAACTTGCCGACGGTCTAGGGTAAATCTGTATTCTACTTAGTCGTAGATCTTGACTCAAATCGACCGTAACATAAAGGTCATGAACGTAGGTACGCTGCGTAGGTTGTCCTTCCGGGATTTTGAAAAACTTATAGGCCAAAAAGTTATTTGCTGCCGTAACCCCATTAAACATCGTTTGAGGACCAAATGCCGCACTATGCGAAATTCCATCATTTTGAATACCGGTTACCAGGTTATATCCAAATAAGGCATAATCTTTCCCTGCGGTTCCATAGGATGGATTGAAATAGGCTAGCGGTTTCACCGTATTGTAGTCGATCAATTGCTCTTTATATGGAGTAATCAACTTAATCAACGTATCAGTCCGATTTCCCCATTTATCAGATATTACAAATCCAAACTTCTGCTCCACATTATCGTACTGTCTGATATATGTTGTTGTATTCAATGAGTCTGCACTATAGATTCTCTTCGAAGGATCCTCTATTAGCGTCTTTTCTCCCATCTGAATTTGATCCTCCGTCAAAACATGTATTGCAAAGGGTTGTGCTTCTTTATTTTCCCAATGTAACTTAACACCTCCAAATGCCGGAATAGCCTCCAAACTTTGACGCGCAATTTCTACCGGAGACAGCAAGGGCTTTTCACGAACTTGCGTAATATCCGATTTATTACCCCCCTCATCCACAACCGCTAATTCAACAAAGACCTCGTCGGTTCCTGTAAAACCTTCAACAAGAATAACATGACTGTAGCGCGAAACTTTGAATTGAACTTCATTGCCCGCTTTATTCTTATAGGATGCAATAACCTGCGAATGCTTAGGGTTTCCAGCGGGTAGACTAAAGTGAATCTCTAATGCACCTGGCTTCGAAACCACCTTGTCTACGGTCAACTTTTCAGGCTTGCCAGCGCCTAAATCCAATTGTTCGATTCCTAAGTAGGAATCCATGCAAGAAAGGAGCGAAAAGCTACTTACCAAGCATAAGAACAAGTATATTATATATCTTTTCATCGTTTTATCAATTAATTACCAGCCTGGATTTTGAACTAAATTTCTATTTTGAAGCAAGGTGTTGGTCTCAATTGGCATCAAATAATCTTTCATTGAAAACCTTGGTTGCACAAGTACCTTCAGCGTGAAGAAATCCTTTTTATTTTCGCCTTCTTTATTCCAGCCCATGATCGGTTTGTTGTACACTGTTTCGCCTAATAACCAACGACGGATATCATAATAGTAATGACCTTCAAAAGCCAATTCGTTGATGCGTTCCTGTTGAACGATCTTTCTTAATCCTGCCTGACTTTCAGGTTTAGATTTAAATGCTGGAGAGGCATATTTCGCCCAGCTCACGACCACACCTTCCATGCCAGAACGTTGTCGAATCTGATCTAAATAGTGATATGCATTATTGCCTTTCGAATCGGTCTTGCCGGGACCTCCTGCTTCATTTAATGATTCAGCTAAGAGCAAATACAAATCGGCTAAACGAATAATCGGAAAGGAATAACGTTCATAAACCAATTCGACACGTGTTGCCGTGTAAGTCGTTTTTAGATGCGTTAGCTTCTTCGCCAGATAACCAGTTAAGGGATAATAACCGTAAGTCTCTCCATATTTAAACCCACTCCCCATGTGTCTCATAAAGTTTGGAAAAGACGGATTCGACAATTGCTGCGAACGACCCTCCCAAATTCCACCATCAAATCCAACCGAGGCATAAAAGCGTAAAGAACGATGATGGTGAAGTAATGCAGTTTCTTGACCACTTTTGATGAAGTATTTTGTATGATTATCATCTGGTAATTTCGTCGTATATCTATTCTCATACCAGCCGTTCGTTTCCCACTCATGATCCTCTTCAATCGGAACGCCATTGGAAGAATAAAATGATTCAACGATATTTAAGGTCGGCGAATGGCGTTGTCCAATATCGGGAGCACCGGAGCCCGCAATATTCTCCCACTCTGAATTGCTAAGCATACTTGAAAAACGTTGGAGCTGTCTTGTCGCCTCATTGGTTGCCCAGATAAGCTCCGGATTCCATGGCGAAGTCACCGCTTGTCTTAAGCTTACCATCGCCTTCGTCTCTGGACTGATATTAGTCGTATTTACGTCCGGGATGGCACCTGCGCCAGCGTCTGTTGTAATCAATAAATGGTTTCCGTCTTCCTCCGCAGAACGAACAGCCTCATCACAAGCCAACAATGCTCGCTCCCATCTTTGCTTACTATCACCGACCGGAAACAAATCTACACCTCGTTTATCTTTAAATCCTGTATAATAATTGTTGTTATTGAAAATTGGGCTAGCCGCTAGCACCAGTGTTTTTGCTTTAATGGAGCGTGCAATTGTCTTCGTGAAACGTCCATATTCCGTAGAAGGATCCAATTCAGCGGTTGTCGGAAGCCCCTCGATAGCTTCATCCAATAGGTTAACTATATAGTCAGTGACCTTATCTACTGGTTCTCGGTGGAAATCAAGCTCATCTCCTTTCGCGGCGATAGGAATAACCTTATCGACAATGGGAATCGGCCCGTAAAGTTGGAATAGGTAGAAATTAAGGTAAGCCTTAATTGTTTTGGCCTCTGCAATCCATTTCGCGCGTTCTATCTCATCAATGTCCCTTGGACCACCATCCTCCAGGTTGATATGTTCTAAAAACACATTACAGTTACGGATTCCTTGCCAAATATTTCGGCTGGCTCCATTCTTACCATCCCAGAAATTCATATATGGACGAACGGCGTTATTACCGTTAAAGAACAATAAAACAGTGGTCGGGACGTTTGCCGGATTACCACCCGGCATGTTCCTTGGGTCAGAAACCACATCTCCGCCAGCGGTCAATCCTAAGGTATTATCCGGATTAGCAACGTTGGGAAGGCCCGAGTAACAGGTAAACAAATACTTTTCCGCGTTAAAGCGATCTTTGAACGCGTCCTCCAGCACCGGTTTATCGTCTGGCAAAATATCTAGATATTTATTACATCCTGAGAGGGCCATGAGAAGGACACCCATTGATATAAAAATTATATGCTTCATATCTTTATGATTAATCATTAACATTTCGATTCCAGATTAAAAATTAATCTGCATACCTAAATTGAATACTTTCTGCAGTGGGTAAGCCAAGCCATTTCCACGCATTTCCGGATCCCATAATTTGAAGTCGGAAAGCGTAAAGAGATTGGTGCCGCTTGCATAAATACGAGGGCTAATGCCTCGAAATTCTTTGAACTTGTAGCCCATCTCGACCGACTTCAATCGAATAAAACTTGCCGAACGCATCCAATAATTACTGCGAACAAAATTGTTCGCATTGCCCACCGCATTACCTCCCGTTTCTGGTGACAATCTCGGCCAATGTGCGTATAAGTCTCTATTCGTTTCTGTCCATAAACTTTCTTTGATGAAGTTCAACATCGCTCTGTTCCCTCTGCTTTCAACTCCCGCTTCCTCTATCGTCACATTGACAAATGGTGCCATTTTATTTGCATCCAAGAAGAACGAGAAACGCGAGGAGCCTTGTAGGAAAACAGAAAAATCAAAATTCTTATAACCAAATGATCCACCGATACCATACTGGATCTCCGGATTTACAGGATAACCAATCGGCACGATATCAAAGGTATTGATCACACCATCGCCATTGATATCACGGTATTTGATATCGCCTGCCTGATAAACTACCGAATTGCCGTTGACCATTTGCACTGGTGAGTTCATCACTTCGTTGTCATCGATAAATAGACGCTCAGCCACGTAACCCTGGGATTGACCAACTTTACGGCCGACCACCGACTTCCATGGAGCAAAGCCTGAGTAGTCTAGCTCATCATAGACGGTGATCTTCGATGTCCCATAGGTAAAATTACCCCGAACGATATACCACATTCCGTTGGCCAGGGATTTGTTATAGTTTAAAGTCAAGTCGAGACCTTTTCCTTTCGCTTCACCGTAGTTTGTTTTAACAGTGGAAGTTAAACCTACGATCGAAGGAATATCCTGACGCTCTTGCACAATATTCGTCCGATTTTCCAAATAAACTTCCGCGATTAAGGATAGGGCATCATTTAAGAAGCCTAATTCGACTGCTAAGTTCGTTTTATAAGAAACTTCCCAGGTAATGTCGGGATTCGCATAGCGCAAAATATTGATGGTCGGTCTGGTGAACGTCGAGTTTACATTATTACCAAAATAGCCAGCATTTGGACCGTTCAGATTGATATTCGACGTGAAGAAAAAGCGGTCGATATCATCGACAATAATGTCGTTTCCGACTAGACCGTAGGTACCCCGTAATCTGAGCTTAGAAAATGTAGGTTTTAAGCTTTCAAAAAATGGCTCGTCAGAAATTTGCCAACCCAAGCCTACCGATGGGAAGAAACCCCAACGGAACCTAGGATCGAAACGTTCGGAACCGTTAAGTCCAAAGTTTAATTCTGCAAAATACTTATTAGCATAACCATAGGTGAATCTTCCTGCTAATGAAACGTTACGTGAAGGTAAGGATGAATCTAAGTTCCTTGCGCTACCATCCAATCGATCCTTGATCGATCCTACTAATAACCCGCCTAGATCGTGCGTCCCGAATCGACGATTATATAACACCGCACCTTCGGCATAACCTCTAGCTTCCACAAACTTGTTGCCTGCGGTAAAATCAATATGATCCGAACCCTTCTCCGGATTTAATACAGCTAATTGATACGGATAAGCATTCGTTGGATCATATGTACCCTTGATGTATTGATAATAGAATGGATCATAGCTACGCTGTATATTAAACCCAGAGTATCTCGTGATACTACCGATAAAGCGTGCTTTTAAACCCGGCGTAATGGACTCTAAATTCTGATGCAGTTCCAACTGAGTCAATAGCGTACTATTTCTTACGTCCTCATAGCCTTTCATGATATCCGCATAAGGGTTGATATAGCGCGGATCTCCATTGCCGTAATCATCTCCTGAATAGTTACCAAACAAAATACGATCAACAAATTCCGTGCTGTGGTCAGGCTGATAATACGCAGGGAATAGGACAGGATTGGCTAATAATGTCTTACCGTAAGTGTTTTCTCCACCACTGCCTGACTCACCAATGGGACCTGTATAATCGTCGAAAGTCGCACTCAAGCGAACCTTCGCTTCCAAAGTTTTATGCAGAAACAAGTTCACGTTCGAGCGAACAGAATATTTTTTCAGGTTGATATTCGAGTTGAACGGATTTTTCTCATCAACTTTTAGTATCCCATTATCTTGAGAAAAAGAGCCCGCTAAATAATAGGTTGCGGCATTTCCACCCCCCGTCAAGTTTATATTCGTCCGATGGTTTAAGGAATAGTCTCTGGTTAACATTTCTTTCCAATCTACCGCGGGATACACATTGGGATTGCGATTCGGATCCCTGGTAAAATTGATCTTACTTTGTGGATAGATCAATTCGCCAAAGCGCGTCATCTGTGCGATATTGGCATACTCCATATAACTGATCGGATCTGCTAAATCGACTTTAGTCGTCGGAGTAGAAGCCGAAGTTTCATGTCTAAAAGAAACTTTAACATTTCCTTTCTCTCCTTCTTTCGTGGTGACTAAAACGACACCATTTGCGCCACGTGCTCCGTAAAGCGCTGTCGCTGATGCATCCTTCAGGATAGAAAAACTTGCGATATCGTCAGGATTCAAACGCGCTAAATCCCTAGATGTCATCTCAATATTATCGATCAATATTAATGGAGCGGTTAACCCACTACCAAATGAGGTGACACTACGCACAAAGAATTGTGCATCTTCCTCCCCGGGAGCACCAGTCGATTGATAGGCTACTAAGCCCGCCATACGACCTGCTAATGCAGTCGTTAAGTTACTCGACGGTGTTTTCAAATCCCTGACATTTACCGTGGTAATCGAAGAAACAATACTTTCTTTCGCTTGTCTTCCGAACGCCACGACTACGGTCTCTTCCAACTCCCGATTATCTTTCGCGAGTCGAATATTGATCACCTTTGCACTACCTACCAAGATACGCTGGGTCGTATAACCCACCATAGAGAAGATTAAAGAGTCACCCTCATTTACGGCTAATTCATATACACCGTCTCCATCGGTACGAGTGCCGACTGCAGTTCCTTTTACAAAAACACTCACGCCCGCCATCGCTGAATCATCGATAGCATCCGTTACTTTACCCGTCACCATGTTTTGCTGTCTGACTGGCAGCGCAGGAACTACTTCCCGAGCAGGAACCGAGCTGGCATTTTTCGAAACAACACGTGCCTGTGGTTTTATTACGATGGTATTACCTTCCAACAGCCACTCTGCGGATTTATCTTGCAGCAACTTGCGCATCGCCCCATCTATTGGCAAGTCTTTAATATCCGCATGAATTTTCATATCAGCTAAATCTTTGCTCTTGATAAAAAATTCATAGTTGGTTTGTTGTTGAATAGTCTTCATCACCTTCAGCAATGAAATACCATCAGCCTTCAATGTCACGCTCTGCGCCATACCATCGGCCATAACGGTCGTGATGTTGAGCAGTATGAGTACAACGATCCATTTCATAATTAGGGAACATCGGTTTAAAGAGGACCAGTGCTGGCCTTCCGGATTTTTTTTAAAATTCATACATTTGTACTGATTAGATCATATTGTAATTATTAAATTCAAAATTTTCTCTTAGCCGAGAGATTGTAATGCGATAGACATCTAAAGAAATGGCGGGCAGTGTTGGAGCACTGTCCGTTTCTTTACGGTCTAAGTTTTGGTTAATCCTTGCGTTTCCTCATACCTTATTCCTATTTAGTTAAAAATTGTTAGTTTGTTTCTTTCCCCTATGCGTACGAGTTTAAACTTAATCCCGCTGCCTTCAATTATCTTTAGTACGTCCTTTAAATTCTTTCCCCTGCTGAAACTGGCGTAGAGATAGGTCTGCTTTACGCGATCCTGAATTTCAAAATCAAAATCATACCATCTGCTCAATATTTTCATGGCTTCGCGCAATTCCACTTCCTCGAAAACGAATTGATTATTCTTCCATGCAATGTATTGTCCTATATCCACCTTTTTCTTGTGTAGGCCGCGAGAATCATTAATTCCCTGCTCACCTGCTTGCAGTGGAAGTGTGCCCCCTGCGGCGTGCAACAATACAGATCCTTCAACAAGCGTTGTCCTATTCTCATATTGCTCATCAGCATAAGCTTTCAAATTAAACTGAGTGCCAGTAACTTCAACCAGCTCTCCCGAAGTTTTAATCTTAAAAGGAATCTTTTCCCCGCCAACAAACTTGCTCTCCACATCAAAATATGCCTCTCCATCTAATTCTACGACACGTTCTTTCCCGCGCATCGTCAATGGATAGGTTAATTTAGAATCTGCGTTTAACCATACTTTAGTTCCGTCGGATAAGGTTATCTGGTATTGCCCACCTCTTGGGGTGGAAATTGTGGCATAGCTAACTTTATTCTCATCTAGATCTTGAATCAAAGTACCATCTTCATAGGCCAGCTGCTCACCCATAACTACGGCATCTTGATCCTCATTTAGTTCAATTACCCGACCATCTGCCAGGGTAATCTTTGCTTTATTTCCTCCGGGCGATAAATCGCTAATCGTCATTTCTTTGGTCTGATTGATTTGCGTTCGGTATAATAGCAAGCCGATTCCCAATACCGATATCAATAACGCCGCACATGACAAATACCATCCCCAGTTTGAATTTCTAGGGGGGAGCTCCTGGCGTTCTGCTTTTTTTATTTTTCCAAATGTCTTTTCCTCGAATTTATTCAGCCAATCGTTTTTTAAATGATCTGATTTAATGTCCAACCTGGTTTTCAGGTCGGACAACAAAAGTTCTTCATCTTCTACTTTCTTTAAGAGATCGGAATACAAAGGGTCAGATGCCGCCCAATTCTCAAGCACGCGTAGCTCCGACTCGGTGATGGTTTCCTCCATCCGCTTCCTAATTAAAGATACTATCTCAGCGTTGCTATTCATGGTTCGTGGTATTGGCTTGTTTCTCGCGCCGATCATATCGACTGATACTAATACGAACGACTTGTGAAAACCTTAGAAAAAAAGTTAAAAATTTTAGAACGAACTAAAATGTCACATAGTTTACTATTGAAAAACCAGCATAGCACACAAATAAAGAGGGTTTTGAGGAGTTAAAAATTTTTATTCAGAACTTATTCAAATGCCAAACGTTTAATATTTATTCACACTAAAAACAATAGAAATGATTAGTTCAAAATTTCAATCCTGTATAGAAGCTTGTTTAGCATGTGTAGCCACATGTAATCAATGTGCTACGGCATGTCTTAATGAGAAAGATGTAGAGCATCTTAAAAAGTGTATTCAACTTGATCTTGAATGCGCGGCAATCTGCCAAGCAGCAGCCAACGTATTGAGTTTAAATGGACAGTTTAGTGCTGAATTATGTAAACTTTGTGCCGATATCTGTAATGCGTGCGCTGAGGAATGTGAAAAGCATGCAAAAATGGGTATGGATCACTGTAAAGAATGTGCTGAAGTTTGCCGTAGATGTGCTCAGGAATGTGAGAAGATGGCAGCGTAATAACAATTCATATTTTGTACAGCAGCGCGCCTAAAAAACGCGCTGTTGTATTAATAAACTCGTTATTAATAAGTGTATCAGCTAAGCTAATAGCTATAATAATAATAGATTTAATGATGTATTCAGGTTTCTATTTTGTGGGCGAGTAGTAAAGTATAATTGCTCCGTTGTTGAAATCTTTCAATGTTTCCTTAACCAACATTTCACAAAATCGACGTTATAGGGAATTTGGTTTTGGTATTCTAAAAAGTAGAACAATTGCATAAATCTGTAAAGCCGTTTGGACAATATTAATAATACCGACAATCGGACTCAATAATATGTTCATAATAATACCTGGAATTCCAATTAATCCTAAAATCATAAAAACTAATAAAACATATTTTATCCAGTCATCACCTCTACTTACTAAGTAGCCAAGACCAATTAACATTCCTAACGTGAGTATTGCAATTATGATTCCGAAACTATTGTTGAATATCGCAGGACTTAGAATTACATTAATTACACCTAATCCTGCTGATAAATAAATTAGATTAGCTGCTCTTTTGTGATTTGGATGGATTATTTTTTCATTTTCTTTATTCTTTTCAGATACCAAAGACATTATTCTTTGCGTTTCTAATTCAGTAAATTCTCTACCCCTTGACTTAAGAATCTCAAATGCTAATATATTTGCTTCTGGAACAAACCTATTTCCTTCTTTAATATATTCTTCTAGCTCTTTATCAGTTTTAGCTTCTAAAACACTCTTTTTTACACTCATAGATTGTTAATAATTGTCTATAACATACTGTTTAGCGAAACTAACATACAATTATTTTACCGATCAGGATCTATTAATGTACTTCGCCTTACAAATTCAAAGACAATATAACAATCTATATTTTAACAGGTTGACACAACGTTAAATATCGCTATCCATATGAAGAAAACAATTATTATACGTAATTCGTTTTCTCCACATGGATAGTTTAATTTACAATCCTCATTATTTGGCAATTCTAAAACCGATGAAGCAATGAAAACTGTAGCCCAAAAAATGGGCATCAAGGAAAAAGCGTGTGCATATTTTACAAACGCTCCAAAAGAAGCCATCGAAGACATGCATCTTGCTGAAATTGAGATATCAAAAGTATTAGAAGGAGAAATCTCCCACACCCGACACAAAAAAAAAGCCCTAACTTTCG
>DELI01000001.1:0-1224 GCA_002354335.1 Sphingobacterium sp. UBA2700
TTTAGACAGCCCCTTTTTTTCTGAAAGTGTTTGTTTTCAAAGGCCATCAAGAACTTTCATCCTTTTTGCTGTCTCAATGGAAAAATGAAAGGTTTTATCCTTTTTTCGTTAGCTGCATCAAAAAATGCGGGCGATCCGCCTTGCTGATACTGTAGATGCTTGTTAGTTCATCAATCTTCGCTTCATTGATCGCGACCTGATTTCCGTACGAAAGCTCCCTCAGGAAGTTCATCTCGATAGACTTTATTTTTCCGGTCAATACATCCTTGGGATCCAGTGCATCGAAACACCAATCCATATATTTAACGTTGTTCGCGTGGTTCACAATATCCAGATCGGATAGCACCACCTGATAGTCTCTAATTTTATTGAAGGACACATTGCCATCGATACGCTCCGCCGTTCTCGAAGTCATGATGCGATCGGGGTGAGGCACCACATGGTCGGTGCTGGCAATCAGAGGCTCAGCGCGGCGTGCCTCGATATTGAAAACCGCCCATAGGCTTGTTGAAGCAATCAAACGGCGTTCGCCAAATAACACTTCAAAATTACGCGTAGAGCGAGATCCTGTAAAGTCTTGTATCCATGTCCTTACCTTAATGGTCTGTTCGAACATCGGGAGCTTTTCGATTTCGATAAGCATTCTACTGAGTACCCAGGATTGTTTGGTGCGGAGTATTGCTTTCGTTCCAAACCCTAAAATATCAGCATGTTCACTAGCCGTAACTTGTAGTATATTGTCCAGTTCGCTGTACTTCAATTGCCCGTTTGGATAACATTGGGTAAAGTTCAGTTTCCAGTCCTTTTCGAAGATGCCTTCAGTCATATAATTCTTATTTCATGCGAATGTAACTAATTTAATATTCTAAAATAAAACCCTTGTCAATTTATATATAAATCCCTAATTTAACGTTAACCATATAAAATCCCGGTAAGTATGAGCATGATTGGAACACTAATAGAAAAAGAACAAGTTGATAAATTCAAGATCATTCCAGCAGAAATAGATAACTCCGAAAAGTTTATGTCGAAATTGCAGAGTGCCCTACGTTTAGGGAATGAATTTAAATCAAAAACAGACATCGTATTCAATACTGAGGAAGGCCCAATGCGTATAGAAACGACCGTATGGTCGCTTACAGAAAAGTATATACAGATAAAGCACGGAATTCTCATTCCGCTGCGATCACTCATCGCAGTAGAATACTAGCAAAACGAGCTGCC
>DELI01000001.1:1344-44975 GCA_002354335.1 Sphingobacterium sp. UBA2700
GGCAGCTCGTTTTGCTAGTAGTTAGTATTTAGTAGTTAGTATTTAGACCTAGGGCGGGATTAGATTTTAGATATTAGATATGAGAATCAAGACAAACTTCAAAGAAATGCATGACCGCCATAGGTCTAAATACTAACTACTAACTACTAAGTACTAAGTACCAACTACTAACTACTAACTACTATAAAAATTGTTGTAACGAAATGCCTCTTATTCCTACTAATAGAGAAACATTGATTGAATTATGAAACAACAGATTTTTACGATGGTATTTGTACTTTTGAGCATGTTAACAGCCAAAGCCCAAATTATCGGCGATTGGAAGGGAGCTTTAGATGTTCAAGGGACATCTATGGACCTAGTCTTCCATATTAGCCAAGATGGAGAAGCATACAAAGCGACATTAGATATTCCAGCGCAAGGTGCCTCCGGTCTTCCGATGAGCGAGACCAAATTTGAAAACAATAAACTGACTGTAGCTATGGCGCAGGCTGGCTTTTCTTATGAAGGTGAATTAAAGGGTGATCAGATTGAGGGGATCTTCAAACAAGGTGGAATGGAGTTTCCATTGAAGCTTAGTAAAACGAAAGTTTCCAAGCCTGGTGACACCACGCTAGTATCTTCGAAAGCAGATTTAGAGAAATTAATCGCTTTAGATAAAGGCGATTTCAAATATCGCGTTGAAGATTATTTTGCGAAGCCTAACTCTTCACAGTTTCAATTATCACCCAATGGTAAGTACATCTCTTATCGCGAAAAGGATGCTAATAACAAGCGCCATGTAATGATCAAAGAGGTGGCTACCGGCAAGGTGGTTCGCGCGATCGAAGAAAAGGACGAGTTGATCCGTGGAATGGGATGGGTTAATGATGAGCGTTTAGTATATGTGATGGACCAAGGTGGAAATGAGAATTATCACCTTTATGCTGTAAATATCGACGGTAGCAACAATATCGATTTAACACCATTTCCAGATGTTCAAGCTGGCATTTTAAATATGCTGAAGGAGCAGAAAGACTTCATCATCATTCAGATGAATAAGGACAATAAACAGGTTTTTGAGCCTTACAAAGTCAATATTCATACCGGCGAAATGACGAAGTTATTTACTAACACAGATCCGGCTAATGCGGTTGTAGGTTATGATTTCGATAAAGAAGGTAATCTTCGCGGCTACTCGAAAATGCACAACGGAATCAATACGCAATATTTCTACAAAGCAAAAGGAAAGTCGGATTTTGAGTTATTCGGCACAGGTAAATGGGATGATACATTCTCGATATTAGCATTTAATTATGCATCGAAAAATCCAGATGAGGCCTATGTATTAACGAATTTGGATTCTGATAAGGCACGTATTATCCTTTATGATTTCGGTACCAAGAAGATTATTAAAGAGATTTATTCCAACAAGGATTATGATGCGACTATCCTTTCCTTGTCGCGCAAGCGCAATTGGGAGATCGATTTTGTGGGTTTTGAAGGGGAGCGCGTGGAGATCGAGCCGATAAGTGCTACATTCAAGAAATTATACGATAAATTCAGTAAAGAGTTTCCAGGATACGAGTATTCTATTGTTGGGAAGACGGATGAAGAGGATCAGTACTTAGTGATGGTGCAGAGCGATAAGCTTTACGGCCGTTACTACCATTTAGATGCGAAGTCGGGCAAAACAACGTTGTTGTACGATTTAATGCCACAATTGAAAGAAGCAGATATGGCAGAAATGCGTCCAATCACGTTCAAATCGCGCGATGGATTGACCATTCATGGTTATATTACCCTTCCGAAGGAAGCCTTGGCTGGCAAGCGTGTTCCGTTGATCGTTAACCCGCATGGAGGTCCTCAGGGCGTTCGTGATAGCTGGGGTTTTAACCCGGAGACACAATTATTCGCGAGCCGCGGATATGCAACATTGCAGGTTAACTTCCGTATTTCCGGAGGATATGGTAAGGAGTTTTTACGTGCCGGATTTAACCAAGTAGGTCGTAAGGCGATGGATGATGTGGAAGACGGTATACAATATGTAATTGAACAGGGTTGGGCGGATAAAGACAATATCGCGATCTATGGTGGTAGCCACGGGGGTTATGCGGTATTGAGAGGCTTAACGAAGACTCCAGATTTGTATAAAGCAGGGGTGGATTATGTAGGGGTGTCAAATATCTTTACCTTGTTGAACTCTATTCCTGAATATTGGAAGCCTTACAAAGAGATGTTATATCAAATTTGGTACAACCCAGACAAAGAGGATGAGGCAGCAATCGCGAAAGAAGTATCGCCACTATTCCATGTAGATAGAATTAAAGCTCCTTTATTTGTTGTTCAGGGCGCCAATGACCCTAGAGTAAAGATTGCAGAGGCGGATCAGATTGTGAAAGCGCTTCGCAGCAAAGGGGTAGACGTGCCTTACATGGTAAAATACGATGAAGGACATGGATTCCATAAAGAAGAAAATCAGATAGAATTCTATAAAGCAATGATGGGATTCTTCCGTAAGCATTTAAAATAAACTGTTGTTAATTAATGATAAAGCCCCTAATTTTAGGGGCTTTGTCTATTTAACGCCATGCCTATGAAAATTCTAAATCCTTCTCAATTAAAACAGGTCGACGAGCAAACCATAGCGAATCAAGCAATAAATTCTTGGGATCTGATGCAACGTGCATCGGCCACCGTTGTGGCGTCGCTTTTAGATGATTTTCCGGAGCTGCTCGAGAAGCCTGTTTATATCCTCTGTGGAAAAGGCAATAATGGTGGCGACGGTTTGGCTATCGCCGGCCTATTAAAAGCACTAGGTGCGACCGTAGAGGTTTATTTGATCGACGCTGAGCGGTACTCCGCAGACAATGCCGAAAACCAGGAGAAGTTAGGTCACGAAAGAATACGTATGTTCAATTTGGAAGATATTCTAGCCTTCGAGAGGGATGCTATTATCCTGGATTGTTTGTTTGGTTTTGGACTCAATACGGCTTTAAGCTCGGAATGGCGCGGGATCATTGATCAGATCAACGCTGCAAGGGCCGTTCGCATTTCTGTAGATATGCCGTCTGGCTTGTCTTGCGAGACGCATATTACTGTGGATAGCCCCATCATAAGGGCGGATAGGGTATATACCTTTCAGGTTCCGAAGCTAAATCTATTGCTTCCGGAATATGGAGAATTCGCGAAATCGTTTAGCATTCTGGATATTGGGTTGGATACTGAGGCTATGGAAGGGCAGGAAACGAACATGCATTATTTGACGGCAAAATCTGTCAAATCGCTTGTGCCTATTCGCTCTAAATTTAGCCATAAAGGAACTTTTGGACATGCACTATTGATTGGCGGGAGCTATGGAAAGATGGGAGCGATGCTGTTGGCTTCCAAAGCAGCACTAAGAACTGGCTGTGGGTTGGTATCCGTTGGGATTCCGAATTGCGGAACGAGCATAGTACAAACTGCCTTTCCCGAAGCAATGGTCTTTGCCGATGCCGCTGAACTATCCTTACGCGATTTCAATTTCCCGACTGATCTTACCGCTATCGGAATGGGTGTAGGGATGGGGACGGATGAGCTAACAGTTCGAGGTTTTGCCATCTATCTGCAGTCATTGCCAGAGAACGCCAAACTGATACTGGATGCAGATGCCTTGAATATTCTGGCACAGCAAGTAAGCCTATTGCAGGCCTTGCCTGCGGAAACTATTTTATCTCCACACCCGAAGGAGCTGAGTCGTTTGATCGGTACGTGGGATAATGATTACGAGAAGCTTTCAAAGGCGAAAATATTTGCTTCCGAGCATCAAGTGTTTCTGATTATTAAAGGTGCGAATTCGGTATTGGTCTGTCCGGATGAAAGCTTATATTTCAATTCTACGGGGAACCCAGGTATGGCGACCGGTGGGAGCGGCGATGTGTTGACAGGGATCTTAACCAGCCTTCGTGCGCAGGGGATGTCGGCAAAAGACACCGCAATATTGGGGATGTATCTGCATGGTCTCGCTGGAGATATTGCGTCGCGGGAGACAGGAGAGGCGAGTCTTATCGCTTCGGATATCATCAACAACCTAGCTAATGCTTTTCAGGACTTGATGGACAGCTAAACTTTAGATGTCCATTCCTTTTTGCATCTCCACTTCAAATACAGAG
Organism: Sphingobacterium sp. UBA2700; assembly: GCA_002354335.1. Taxonomy (GTDB): domain Bacteria; phylum Bacteroidota; class Bacteroidia; order Sphingobacteriales; family Sphingobacteriaceae; genus Sphingobacterium. The sequence continues at coordinate 5,475 of DELI01000001.1, forward strand.
TCAATCTTCCAGTTGGCTTTGTCTTTGGATGCTTTTACCGCCAGTTGATCGCAGCGCTCGTTCAGGGGATGCCCAGCATGGCCTTTGACCCATACCAACTTCACTTTATGGAGTTTGTATAAGGACATTAATCGCATCCATAAATCCTTATTCTTTTTACCCTGAAATCCTTTTTGAATCCAGCCGTAAACCCATTTCTTATCGATTGCATCGATGACATACTTGGAGTCGGAAAAGATAGTGACCTGCTGATTGATGCTTTTCAAAGCTTCTAAACCGATGATCACAGCGAGTAATTCCATGCGGTTATTCGTGGTCTTGCGAAAGCCTCCGGAGAACTCTTTCTCAATAAGTTTGCCTTGATATTCAGGATTTGACCCTGTATAGATCGTTCGTAAGATGGTTCCATAGCCACCAGGACCAGGATTTCCACTTGAAGCACCGTCGGTATAAAGTTCAATCATTATCGCAAAAATACGCTAATTTCCCGAATTAGGAGCAGTCCAATCGTCTAAGTACTTCTCCATGAGGTAATGCTTTATGCCTGAGGTGATAATAACGATAGCAAGACCAATGATACATCCGACCCCGGTAGAAACGGCACGATAGATAGGCGTGTAGGCGATTTGCGTATGATGCGGTTCAATCATGATGATGAGTAAAGCAACAATCGCAACGCGCGCCATATTCATAATATTGAATACCCGGCAGCAGATAATGGTTAGGACAATCCCTGCGCCGATAGAGTACACCGATTCGGGAAGTATCCAAACGCAGATCATGGCTACGCTGGAGCCTATGAAATTGGATTTGAACCGTTCGATGGAAAGTCTTTTGGAGTCTTTTTCCTCAGGCGAGATGACCAGGATAATTGAGAGCAATGCCCAAAAGATCTCAAATTCACGATAGCGATTATACAATAAATAGCCAATGGAGAATCCAAGTAGACACCGGATGACATAAATTAATAATGGGGATGTTACTAGTTTTCGAACGATTTGCTTTGTAACAGTTGCTGCTCTCATTACCGCAAAAATACGCCTTGTTATCCAGTATAAAAAGAAAAAGCCATCCGATTAAACGAATGGCTTTCACTTTTGATTTTATGCTGACAAGCTTATTTTGCTTCTTCGCGCAATAGCTTCTTCGCGTTCTTGACTTTAGTATCTAACAAGGCTAGTTTAACGACTTCCTTCATGTCGGTTACATAATGGAATTTCAAGTCTTTTACGTAGTCTTCTTTGATCTCCTGTATATCTTTTTGATTGCTTTTGCAAAGGATGATTTCCTTGATGTTTGCACGTTTGGCAGCCAGGATCTTTTCTTTGATTCCACCTACCGGAAGAACCTTGCCACGTAGCGTAATCTCGCCCGTCATCGCTAGTTTTTCTTTCACTTTGCGTTGGGTAAACAGGGATGCTAAGGCTGTTAGCATCGTAATACCTGCGGAAGGGCCATCTTTTGGAGTAGCACCTGCCGGAACGTGGATATTGACATCCCATTGGTCGAATACCGCATAGTCAATACCGAATTCTTCCGCATGCGAGCGCAAATACGCCATCGCAATCGCTGCAGATTCTTTCATCACATCACCTAAGTTACCTGTAAGGCTTAACTTACCTTTACCGGGACTTAAGCTCGACTCGATAAATAGAATATCACCACCAACAGAAGTCCATGCTAGGCCCGTAACCACACCTGCGATATCGTTATTCTCATAGAGGTCCTTATCAAAGATAGGAGCACCTAAGATTTCTTCAATATCAGAAGCCGAAAGAATCGGATTGTATTCTTTTTCCATCACAATGCGCGTCGCAACACCACGAACGATGGATCCAATCTTCTTCTCTAGTCCACGTACGCCAGACTCTCTCGTATATTCTTCGATGATCTTCTCAATCATCTTCGGTTTTAAGTTGATGTCTTTAGCTTGTATACCGTGCATTTCGCGCTGCTTCGGCAATAAGTGCTTCTTAGCAATTTCAATCTTTTCCTCAATCGTATATCCATTGACTTCAATAATCTCCATACGGTCTAATAAAGCCGGCTGTATACCGTTCAGCGAGTTCGCTGTAGCGATAAACATCACCTTCGATAAATCGTACTCCATCTCCACATAGTGATCATAGAAGTTGGTGTTTTGTTCTGGATCTAAGACCTCCAATAATGCTGATGAAGGATCGCCTTTGAAGTCGGAACCAATCTTGTCGATTTCGTCCAACACAAATACCGGATTGGACGCACCGGCCTTTTTCAAAGACTGAATAATACGGCCCGGCATAGCACCAATATAGGTTTTACGGTGTCCGCGAATCTCCGCTTCATCCCTCACACCACCCAATGCCATACGCGTGTATTTTCTTCCTAAGGCTCTTGCGATAGACTTTCCTAGGGATGTTTTACCAACCCCCGGAGGCCCTACAAGGCATAGAATAGGAGCCTTCATATCGTTTTTTAGCTTTAATACCGCTAAGTATTCAATGATACGCTGTTTTACTTTTTCTAAACCGTAGTGATCTTTGTCTAATATTCTTTCTGCGCGCTTTAAGTCAAAGTTATCTTTTGTGTATTCTGCCCATGGAAGGTCAAGTAATAATTCCAGATAGTTCAACTGCACAGAGTAATCTGCTGCTGCAGGATTAATACGCGCAAGCTTTTCCAATTCCTTTGCAAAATGCTTGGCAACATCCTCCGGCCACTTCTTGTTTTTTCCTCGTTTCTTCAGCTCTTCCAGTTCTAAATCAGGAGTACTACCGCCCAATTCTTCTTGGATAGTCTTCAATTGTTGGCTTAAGAAGTAATCGCGTTGTTGTTTATCTAGATCCACACGAACCTTATTCTGGATTTGATTCTTCAATTCCAGCATTTGGATCTCGGTAGTCAAGTGCTCCAAAAGTTGCTTCGCACGTTTGACGAAGTCTTTATTTTCTAGTAAGTCTTGCTTGTCCTCTAATTCTAAAGAAAGATTCGAAGCAATAAAATTCACTAAGAAAGTCGGACTCTCAATATTCTTAATCGCAATACCAGCCTCACTTGGAAGGTTTGGTGATAGTTGAATAATCTGTAATGCAAGTTCTTTTACCGAAGCAATAAGCGCCTTAAATTCCTTCGTATTGGTTTTAGGCTTATCCTCCGGAAACTTCTCTACCTTTGCCGTCATATACGGTTCAGACTGCACCAGTTCTAGTAAACGGAAGCGTTGTTTACCTTGGATAATAACTGTCGTATTACCATCAGGCATTTGGAGAATTTTGATGATATGTGCGACTGTGCCGACTTTGTGCAACTGCTCAAAGGTCGGGTCTTCCACAATCATATCTTTTTGAGAGACAACTCCAATGGCGCGATCTCCTTTATAGGCATCTTTGATCAACTTTATTGATTTATCTCTACCCACCGTGATAGGGATCACAACGCCCGGGAACAATACGGTGTTGCGGAGGGGCAGAATTGGCAATACTTCGGGTATTTCGGCATTGCGCATTTCCTCCTCATCCTGTTGAGTTAACAGCGGGAAGAATTCCGTTTCCTCGTTAATGATGGGTAATGTTTGGTCAAAGTTGAATGCGTTGAATTTACTCATATGTTCATATATCGTTTTGCCGACATCTTGTCAGACGATTCGGCGATAAATATCTTATTATAGTTGTATCACTATAATGCAACAGCAGTGCCAAGGCTAAATTTTTGGTATTATTTATGCTAATGAAGGGTAATTACTGTTAAATCGTCAGTTATGGCCGTTCATTGACAGCGCGTTATTTACGCAAAGGTAAGTCAATTATGGTAAAATGTGGAAATGTTTATAACTATTGATTGTAGCCTTAAACTATTTAACAGATTTTTACTCTATGCAGTAGTAGACTGTTCTTACACTCAACGAAAAACAATTAGAAATGAATATTAATAAAATCAATACACAGATGAAGTCTTTAAAAATTGGATTAGCCACAGTAGCATTAGCACTTAGTACAGTAGCTGTACAAGCACAGGAGAAGCAACATAGTGACCCAAATGTTCGTGCGGGGGAGAAAGCACTATTGGATGGAGATTTTAAAACTGCTGCAGCGCAATTTGAAAAAGCACTTCCAACTTCCGGAACAGATCCTGATGTAGTGTATTTATTGGGTTATTCGCAGTTCCAAAACGGCGACTACAAGAAATCAATCGGTTCTTTCAATAAAGTAATCGGTTTAGACGCTAAAAATGTACATGCTTACTACTACAAAGCAAAAGCGAACAACAACATCGCTGTAAACCGCGAGTTAAAATTGAAAGAGTCGGAGCGCGAAGCATTATTGAAATCTGCTATTGCTGACTATACAAAAGCAATCGCGATCAATGCAAATGATGCGAAATTATATCAAAACCGTGCGATCGCTTACCGTGACTTAGGAATTTTAACAGGTACTAAATCGTCAGCGAATTACAACAAAGCGACTGCTACAGATGCATACAACAAAGCAGTGACAGATTACGAAAAAGTATTAAGCTATGACGCTTCTCGTAAGGATATCCAAACGGAAGTTAAAAAAGCGAAAGTTTATCGTGATAACTTGAAATAAGTCTGGAATTTAGATATCAGACATTAGACATAAGAAAGGCAGAATTGATTTCAATTCTGCCTTTCTCTTTTTAGGCGTCTTTTTTCTGAAAATGTCTTTTCTCAAGACCTTTCAAGAATTATTATACCTTTTGGTATCTTATCGGAAGTTTGGAAGAAGTATATATCATGTCTTGTTTAACTTCTATGTCTTTCCTCCAATAACCTCTTAAATTCTGATGGCGTTTTGCCGGTAATCTTTTTGAATTGTGTGCTCAAATGCGCTACGCTGCTGTATTGAAGCTTGAAAGCAATCTCTGATAACGGCAGATCATAATGCAGAAGCTCTTTCACTTTCTCAATCCTAAGATGGATCAAATATTTTTCAATACTCTCGCCTTGTATTTCAGAGAAGGTATTGCTGAGATAAGCGTAGTCCATATGGAAACGATCCATCAAGAACTGTGAGGTCTTGATTACATTGGCTTCTTCGCTATTTACCAAGGTTAAGAGGGCTATTTTTATATCTTCAACTAGTTGCTCTTTCCTGTCCTTTAAGATTTCAAATCCAATAGCTTGCAGTTCACCGTCGAGCTGATTTCGTTCTGCTTCCTGATAATCGCGCGATGTATGTATCTCGCCGATACGCACCTCTTGATAGGGCAGGTTTAGCCTCTGCAATATTTGTTCGACGGCCATTTCGCAACGCGGACAAACCATGTTTTTTATTCGAACGGTAGCCATCTTAAGCGATTAATCCAGCGCGTTTCAATAAAGGATCTACGGATGGTTCTTTACCTCGGAATGCTTTGTACAATTCCATCGGATGAACTGTTCCGCCCTTAGATAAAATATTATCTTTAAATTTCTTCGCAACTTCCTGATTGAAAATTCCCTCTTCTTTGAAATATTCGAAAGCATCGGCGTCTAATACCTCTGCCCATTTATAGCTATAATATCCGGATGAATATCCACCATTAAAAATATGGGAGAAGGATGGGCTCATGGCATTGTCTGGTACGTCTGGATAGATCGTTGTATCGGCAAAAGCAGCGAGCTCAAAATCTTTTACCTTTTGGATTCCGCTGGGATCCTGACCATGCCAAGCCATATCCAATAGCCCGAAGCTCAATTGTCTTACCGTTGCTAAGCCTTCCAAGAATGCTGCGCTTTCTTTGATTTTCTCTACGTATTCCATCGGAAGGGAAGCGCCACTTTCATAGTGTTTAGCAAAAAGTGCCAATGCTTCTTCTTCATAGCACCAGTTTTCCATCACCTGACTTGGCAACTCGACGAAATCCCAATAGACGGAAGTTCCGGATAGGGTAGGATAGGTGGTATTTGCAAGCATGCCGTGCAGGGCATGTCCAAACTCATGAAACAATGTAGTCACCTCGTTGAACGTTAATAACGATGGTTTGGTAGCCGTAGGTTTGGTGAAGTTGCATACGATCGACACATGTGGTCTTTCGTTTTCTCCATCTTTGATATACTGCGGCTTGAAAGAAGTCATCCATGCGCCGTTGCGTTTTCCTTTTCTAGGGAAGAAATCTGCATAGAATATAGCGACTAATCCACCGTTGTTATCTCTAACCTCAAAAGTCTGTACATCGCGATGATATTTATCTATCGTGCCAACCTCTTTAAAGTTGATGCCGTAAAGCTTATTTGCAATATCAAAGGCTCCCTGCATCACATTTTCTAATTTGAAATAAGGCTTGAGCTTTTCATCATCTAAATTAAACTTCAGCTGCTTTAATTTCTCGCTATAATATGCACCGTCCCATTTCTGCAATTGCTCCAATCCATCGATTTCTTTGGCAAATGCTGAGAGTTCCGCAAATTCTTTTTCTGCGGCAGGTTTTCCTTTTGCCAAAAGATCATTTAGGAATGCTTTGACAGTTTCAGGGTCTTTCGCCATACGCTCTTCCAACACAAAGTGCGCGTGGCTAGGGTAGCCCAATAAATTGGCCCGCTGATGTCTTAGATTTACAATCCTCAAGACGGTAGCCTCGTTATTATTTTCGTTGTCTTGGAAGGCCTTCTTGCCGGCAGCAATGGCAAGTTCTTCGCGTCTTGCTCTATTCTCGGCATAGGTCATAAATGGAATGTAGCTCGGGTAATCCAGGGTGATGATCCAACCTTCTTTTCCTTGCTCTTTCGCCAATTCCTGCGCTGCCTCAATAGCACCTTCAGGTAAACCAGCAAGTTCCGCTGGATCCAACAAGTGCATTTGATAGGCATTGGTGTCGGCCAAAACATGTTCGCCGAATTTTAACTTCAATACAGATAGCTCGGCATCAATATCTCGCAATTGCTGTTTTTTATCTTCAGCTAATAATGCACCGTTGCGAACAAAATCTTTATAGTTCTTCTCCAACAGCATCAATTGTTCGGTGTTTAGATTCAGACTATCCTTCTGCTCATAGACCGCCTTTATTCGATTGAACAGGTCCACGTTCAAGGTGATGTCGTTGCTAAGCTTAGAAAGCTTCGGAGCGACATCCTGCGCAATCTTATCCAGTTCATCGTTAGTCTCCGCGGAGTGTAGATTGAAAAATATATTGGAAATACGATCCAAGCGCATTCCGGAGAATGCTAAGGCGGCGATCGTGTTTTCGAAGCTTGCCGGTTCAGTATTCGATACCAAGCGATCGATTTCTTCTCTCGTTTCGGCAATGGCCTCATCGAAAGCAGGTATAAAATCTGCTTGATTAATGGAAGAAAACGGAGCTGTATCGTGAGGGGTATTAAATGGTGTTTTTAGCATGTTCATAGCATAAAGTTACAACAAATTAACATAGCTAATGGCTTACAAACATTTTAATTGATTAGTTTTGACGGTAACATTACGTACACTGTCACCGTTATTAATATTAAAAGAAATTTTATGAAAAGAAAATTCAAAGCTTGTCTTTCCTTGTCTTTGTTGTTGTTAGCCGTACAAGCTTGTAATTCGGGAAATCAAACACAAAATAATAATACAGCCACAGTAAAAGAGGTGGATAAAGACACACTTCCGGGAACCTATGAATATATCGGTAATGGTGATACGATTCGATTAGAACTTAACGCACAACAAGACTCTGTATTTGGCAAATTGCTGTATGCTTTGGGCGAGAAAGATCGCAATGTGGGCGATTTCAAAGGGCATGTGAAAGGCGGACAATTGATTGGAGAATACTACTTTATGTCTGAAGGGGTAGGCTCTGTTCGCGACATGATTTTTAATGTGACGAAGGAGGGCTTATTGGAAGGTTATGGTGAGGTCGAAGAGCGTGACGGTGGTTTTCGTTTCTTGGATACCAGTAAGTTGAAATTCGACCACGGCATGTTGTTGGAGAAAAAATAGAAAACGAGTTTATCGCGGTCTTTCCTTATCTATAAATAAGTATACAGAACGCTTGATTAACATATCGAAAACATAAAAAGAGCAGCCAGTAAGGGCTGCTCTTTTTATGTTTTTGCTACTTCACCTCTTCCCACCAAGGGCGAGTTTCGTTGGGTTTATCGAGGTAGATCACTTGTCCCATTTGCGGAGTGATCAATTCTTGATTCTGTTTCTTTGCCTCTGCCGATATTCTGATCATAGGCTCGTCCCAAGCATGATTAGCCAGCGGGAATTTAGAATTATGAACAGGGATTAAAGTTTTTGTTTGCAATTCTTTCGCTGCAGTTACCGCTTCTTCCGGCATGAGGTGGATATAGTGCCACATATCATTGTATTGCCCGTTTTCAATAATCGTAAAATCAAAGGGACCATACTGATCACCAATCTCCTTAAAATGTTTCCCATAACCGCTATCTCCGCCAATAAAGATATTGTATTTTGATGTTTTCAACACGAAGGAAGACCATAAGCTGGTATTGCGTTTAAACCATCTCCCCGAGAAGTGTCGAGCAACATTGGCGGTAAAAGTAAGTGAGTCTATTGTTTCGGATTCCCCCCAATAAAGCTCGTGTATTTTTTCGGTCGGATATCCCCATTTTTCCAGGTGCGCTCCAACGCCAATACTTGTGATGATCTCCTTGGCTCTGCCTTGATATTTCTTCAATGTCGCATAATCTAAATGGTCAAAGTGATCATGAGTGATCACCAACACATCTACATCCGGCATATGCTCGATTGTATAAGTGTATGTCATGTCAAATGCTTTTACACCAAACGGCACCGGGGATGCATGTTTGCTAAAAACGGGGTCTACGAGGATACGTTTTCCGTCGATCTGAAGGAAGTAGGAGGAATGCCCAAACCAAACATAAACATCCTGGTCTAATGGGATATTTTTCAAATCGGTTTGAATAACCGGCAAAGGAGTCGAAGGAACATTGCGCTTGTCTTTGGCAAAGAAGAATTTGCGAAGCATCGTCATTTGCGATACGCCCTCTTTGATTGCTGGGGTAAATTCGATATTATCGAATACCCCTTCTTTAAAGGTCTTTAGCGATTCCATGCGTTGCAGACGCTCGCCGGAGGCTAATGCGCCGATATTGTCTGATCTGCCCAGTAGAAAGATCAGTAGAACAACCACAATAACAAGGGTTAAAAGTATGTACAGCATGTATTTAAGTATCTTTTTCATATTAATGCCGCGCAAGATAGGATATTGTAGGCTTTCTTTTTTTGATATATAAAATAAGCACCAATATTTTACTTTCAACTGAGAAAATGCCTCCGCCTGATAAAGGTCGCCGGTTTTAATTTTAAGGAAATTAGCACGCTCCATATTTAATATACCGTTAATATACACTGTTTATATTTGCGTAAACAAACAGCAATAATCCGATGCATTTTATGAGTCATGAGGAGTCATCCATTATCCGCGAGTCTTTCAAAAGATTGGACGGAAAGTATCGAACTTACCTGGAACGGGAAGGTCGGTGGTTGGGAGGAAGCTTGATCAATATCTTGTTTTTTTCTTCGGTAACGGATAAAGAAAAAGAAGAGGTGCATGTTAAGATGGAGATATACAATATGCTGCCACAGGATATCAAATCAGACGTATCTCAGATTGTTCCGGTCTCGTTCTGAATACAAGCTTTTATCAGTCTAATCAAACCCCTTTCATAGCCCTTTCAGAAGGGTTATGAAAGGGGTTTGTATTGGGTTTACATTGGGTTTGAAAGGGAAGTGAGTAGTAGTAAGTATTTAGTAGTTAGTTGTTAGTAGTTAGTATTTAGTAGTTAGTATTTAGACCTAGGGCAGTCTAGACTGTAGATATTAGATGTGAGATATTAGACTCTTTTGTCTTGAACCAGGAAAGGAAGGATTTAAGGAGAAACAGGAACCATCTTATCGTCATAGTATTTAGTTTTTCTACACGATCCTGCCAATCCTTTCATCCTTCCTTTCCTGGTTCAAGACAAAATTCCTTTCCTTGTACAAAACAAAAGACCTGCATTTCTGCAGGTCTTATATCTAAAATCTAAAGTCTTATATCTAAAGTCTTATATCTAAAATCTAATGTCTTATATCTAAGATCTTATTGATATCCTAATAACTTCATGACTTGTTTCGAGTTTTGTTCCTCGCCAAATACCTCGTAGTTGAATGTTTCGTCGCGATTTCTGCGTACTAAAACGTGTTTAGGTGAAGGAAGCAGACAGTGGTGAATACCGCCGTATCCGCTCAATACTTCTTGGTAAGCTCCAGTGTGGAAGAATCCTAGGTATTGCACTTTTCTTGTTTTCGGCATAAACACCGAGTTCATGTGAGCTTCCTGGTTGTAATAGTCTTGACCATCGCAGGTAATACCACCAAGGTTCACGCGCTCGTATTCCGAATCCCAGTTGTTTATTGGCAACAGGATATACTTCTGATTCAATGCCCAAACGTCTGGAAGGTTGGTGATGAAAGAACCGTCTAACATTAACCATTTTTCACGGTCGTTCTGTTGTTTACGGCCAAGTACTTTATACAAGATTCCAGAAGCTTCAGCCACGGTATATTTACCAAACTCGGTAATAATATCTGGTTCTACGACTTCGTGGTGTGCACAGATTTGTTTGATACGGTTCACGATTTCATTCACCATGTACTCGTAATCGAAGTCGTGTACTAGCGAATCTTTAAAAGGCATACCGCCACCAATATCTAAGGTGTCTAATTCTGGATTGATTTTTTTGAATTTACAGTACAATGTAACATACTTTTCAAGCTCATTCCAGTAGTATGGTGTGTCGGAGATACCTGAATTGATAAAGAAGTGAAGTAATTTCACTCTAAAATTCGGGTTTTCAGAGATCTTGCTGTTGTAGAAATCAATGACGTCTTCCATACGGATTCCTAAACGGGAAGTATAGAATTGCGAGTCAGGTTGTTCCTCTGCAGCGATACGAATTCCTAAGTTACAAGGCTCGGATAATTCGATCTCATCATCGTACATATTGAACTCCTCTTTATTATCCAAAACAGGGATAATATTGTGGAATCCATCATGTAACATATCGACGATATATTGCTTGTATTGGAATGTTTTAAAGCCGTTACAGATTACTGTAATGTCCTTGGTTACTTTACCTTGTCGCTCCAAAGCGTCAATCATAGGCATGTCGAAGGCCGACGATGTTTCTAAGTGAATATCGTTTTTTAAGGCTTCTTCAACAATATGTTTGAAGTGGGATGACTTGGTGCAATAACAATACTTATAGGTACCGCGATAGTTGTATTTCAACATCGCTGTTTGAAACAATATCTTGGCCTGTTGTATCTTTTTACTAATAATCGGGAGATAAGTAAAACGTAGCGGCGTACCGTACGTTTCTATCATTTCCATCAAATTCAAATCGTGGAAGTACAATTCGTCATCGATAATATCGAATCCGTCTTGCGGAAAACCAACACTTAAGTCAAGAAATTCCTGATAGCTCTGCATTATTTTCTTATTTTTGGCAAAGATATACTTTCATAATGAATACATAAATATTATTGCAGTTATTTTTTGAATTCATTATCAGAACGTTAAGAATATTACGAAATATTTACATGGCAAATTCAATTCAAGAACTGCTTATTGAGAAGACAGTTGAAGCAGTAAGTGCACTTTATGGTTCCGAAATCCCTGCTCAGCAGATTAGCTTGCAAGAGACGAGGAAAGAGTTCGAAGGACAGATTACAATTGTTGTATTCCCGGTTACTCGCTTTTCGAAAAAATCACCTGAGGTAACAGGTACTGAAATTGGCGAGTATTTACAGCAACAGATCTCAGATATCACAGCTTTCAACGTCATCAAAGGCTTCTTGAACTTAAGTTTTTCCGATGCTTATTGGGTGAACTTGCTGAACGATACGATTTTGTCGGATAGTTTTGCTGTATTGCCAAAGAATGGCAAGAAGGTAATGGTCGAATATTCATCTCCAAACACAAATAAGCCACTACACTTAGGACATATCCGCAATAATTTATTAGGGTATTCTGTTGCCGAGATTCTTGGCGCCGCTGGATATGATGTAATCAAAGCTAATTTGGTTAACGACAGAGGTATCCACATCTGTAAGTCGATGCTGGCATGGCAAAAGTTTGGCGAGGGTGAGACGCCGGAGTCTACAGGCATGAAGGGCGACCACTTGGTGGGTAAGTACTATGTGATCTTTGACAAGGAATACAAAAAGGAAATTGAGGAGTTGAAGGCGGCAGGTCAATCTGAGGATGACGCAAAGAAAAATGCACCACTCATTAAACAAGCGCAAGCGATGTTGCAGCAATGGGAAGCCGGAGATGAGGAGGTAATTTCACTATGGAAAACAATGAACAGCTGGGTATATGCAGGTTTTGATAAAACCTACAAGCAGTTGGGCGTTGATTTCGATAAATTCTACTACGAATCAGATACCTATTTATTAGGAAAAGATATTATTCAGGAAGGTCTTGATATGGGGGTATTCTTCAAAAAAGAAGATAACTCGGTATGGATCGATTTGACTGATGAGGGCTTGGATCAGAAACTTGTATTGCGTGGGGATGGTACTTCGGTATACATTACGCAAGACTTGGGTACAGCGCAACTAAAATATGATGAGTTCAAGATGGATGAGTCTATATATGTTGTTGGGAACGAGCAAGACTATCACTTCAAGGTTTTATTTGCGATCTTGAAGAAGTTGGGTAAAGACTGGGCACAGGGTTTATTCCACCTTTCATATGGTATGGTGGATCTTCCGCAAGGAAAGATGAAATCGAGAGAGGGGACTGTCGTTGATGCGGATGATCTGATGCAGGAAATGTTGGATACGGCGCAACAGCGCACGGAGGAGCTAGGCAAGACTGAAGGATTGGAAGAGGGTGAAAAGGCTGCGCTTTATAATACGCTTGGAATGGGGGCTTTGAAGTATTTCTTGTTGAAAGTTGATCCTAAGAAGCGTCTATTGTTCAATCCGAATGAGTCTGTGGATTTTCAAGGGCATACGGGTCCGTTTATTCAATATACGCATGCACGTATTAAATCGGTATTGCGCAAAGCAGCATATCAGGCTGAGGCGGCGAAAGTGGTTCCTGCGTCGATATCGACTTTTGAGCGCGATTTGATACAGTCGATTGCTGGTTATCCGGAGGTTATTGCATTGGCAGCGAAGGAATTCAGTCCAGCACAGATTGCAAATTACGCATACGAGCTAGCGAAATTATACAACAAATTCTATCACGAAGAGAATATCCTGAAGGCAGAGCAGGAAGATGTGAAGCAATTCCGCTTACACTTATCGGCGGCGGCAGCGAAGGTAATCTCGGGATCTATGAAACTGTTAGGAATCCAGGTTCCTGAAAGAATGTAATCATGACTAAACTAAACGTTGGATTAATTGGGTTCTCCATCGGGGGACATGTATTTCATGCGCCTTTTATTGAAGGGAACGCAGATTTGAATTTATATAAGGTGACGGCACGAAAGCCTGAGCAACAGCAAATGCTTGCGGAGCGATATCCTGCAGCGCTTGCGGTGCAATCTGCCGATGATATTATCAATGATCCGGCGGTTGATATCGTCGTGGTAGCCACATCCAATGATGTGCATTTTAGTCTTGCTAAGCAAGCATTGGAAGCTGGAAAGCACGTTGTGGTGGAGAAGCCTTTTACGAACTATTCCATCGAAGCAGATGAGCTAATCGCGCTTGCGAAGAGCAAAGGCCTTGTTTTGTCTGTTCATCATAATGCTCGTTATCATTCGGATTTTAAGACTGTTAAAAAGGTCTTAGCTTCGGGACGACTGGGCCGCGTTGTAAATTATGAAGCGCGTTTTGACCGCTTCCGTAATTTCTTGCGCCCCGGGGCATGGCGGGAAGAGAATCTACCGGGCTCGGGGATTCACTACGATTTAGGAGCGCATTTGATCGATCAAGCTTTGCAATTGTTCGGCAAACCCCTGTCCATCTATGCGGACCTTCGTGTACAACGCGATGGAGCGAAAGCTATTGATGATTTTGAGTTTATCTTATCTTTTCCCGAAACGAAGGTTTCTTTGAAAGGGCAGATGTTGGCTAAACTTCCGACGGCGCGTATTGCAGTCTATGGTACGAATGGGTGTTTCGTGAAGTGGGGTGTGGATCCGCAGGAGGCTTTATTGCGTGAGGGCGTTATGCCACATGAGCGTGCCGATTGGGGGAAAGAGCCTGAGGAAATACAAGGGACGCTTGCGATCTTAGAAAATGGAAAGGATGTGAATGAGCGCATCGTTAGCGAAGTGGGATCTGGTGAAGATTTCTATCAGAATATCATTGCTGCGATCCGTGGGGAAGAAGCTTTGTTCATTACTCCGGAACAGGCAAGAGATGTGATCCGTATTTTAGAGCTTGCGGAGCAGTCTTGGAAAGAACAGCGCGTTATTTCTTTAGCAGGCGAATTGATATCCTAATGAATTCTTACGACGCCATCATTATCGGAGCTGGAGCTTGCGGACTTATGTGTGCTGCACAAGCAGGTCTTTTGGGGAAAAGGACGCTGCTGATTGAGCGCAATGATAAGCCGGGCGCAAAGATTTTGATATCGGGTGGTGGTCGATGTAACTATACTAACCTTTACACATCTGTAGATAATTTCGTTTCAGAGAATCCGAAGTTCTTGAATGCAGTATTTTCTCAATGGACCGTTGAAGATACGGTCAATTTCTTTGAGCAGTTTGGTGATATCAAGGGGCAGGAGAAGACGCTGGGTCAGCTTTTTCCGGTATCTAATAAAGCAAAGGATATCGTGGCGACTTTCACAAAGTTAATGTATGATACAGGACAGGATATCTGGCTTAACACGGAAGTGAAGCAGGTCGATAAGACCGATAAAGGTTTTGCATTGCAGATCGTTAAAGAAGGGAAGAGCCAGACGATTAGTGCTAAAAAATTAGTGATGGCTTCCGGAGGTCTTCCGGTTGCTAAATTGGGTGCTTCAGATTTTGCGCTTCGTGTTGCTAAGCAGTTCGGTTTAGCGGTTGTCGCGACAGCACCCGCATTGGTGCCCTTGACCATCACTGGAAAAGATGCGGAATGGTATGCCTCCTTGGCGGGAAACTCGGTCTTTGCGAGGGTTTACAATGAAGCAATCAGCTTCGAAGAAAATATCCTATTTACGCATTGGGGATTGAGTGGTCCTGCAATCCTACAGATTTCATCTTATTGGAAGCCGGGTAGTCAGTTTACTATTGATCTTCTGCCAAAGTTTAGCCTTGATGCACTTATTAAGGAGGAGCGTAATTTTGGTGGAAAGCGAACCGTTGGACAGTTGCTAAACGATTATTTCAGCAAGAAAATGGTAGAGGCTCTAGGGAAATACCTGCCAATTGATGTGAAGATAGCCTCGTTAGGAAAAGCGGACGCAAAATTGATTGTGGATACTATTCACAAGTTTAAAGTAAAACCTGCCGGCGACAAGGGTTATGATAAGGCAGAGGTAATGCGCGGTGGTGTTTCTACAGATGAGCTGAATGCCAAGACGCTGGAGACGAAGAAGGTTGCTGGCTTATATTTCGGAGGCGAGGCTGTAGATATTACGGGATGGTTAGGCGGTTATAACTTTCAGTGGGCATGGGCAGCAGGCTATGCTATAGCGCAAGATCTCTAGTCTTTAATTCCATAAAAAAATAGCTGCACCGAAGTACAGCTATTCTCAGGGTCATAAGATGTTTTAGAGTTTGCTCAAATAACGTTGTTTAATTAAAGGTATATTCTAGTTTTGCTTCATCCTTCGTTGCATCTTTGATTACGAAGTCTTTGGTGATAGCCGCATTATTGTTCACTTTAAGTTCCAATTTAACAGTCGCAGGCTTATCTACTTTAGCACGGATGTGAATTTTCTCTCCCTTTTTAGCAATCTTTCTTTTTGCTTTGATTTCAGTGCCGATCTTATAATTCTTCTGTTCTACCTCTGCTTTCTCACCTAAATAATGCACACTAGTCAACTTAGCTTCTGTGCCAATCGACAAGACTTTGTAGGAAATGTTGGCCTCCATCGGGTATTTCGGCTTTGGAGTTGGGGTTTTCTTATTCTTGTCCTCACATGACGACATGAATACCAGGGCTGCTAAAGCGGCGATTGTTAAACCGCTTGTGAATGATAGTAGTTTTTTCATAAAATGATAACGATAAGTTAAAATACTAATAATTAAATAAAACAATTGTCGACTAATGTTTTGTAGTGATACGACATTTGTAATCATACCGCTACATTTTAGAGAATTATTTTTTAATTAAATTTCTTACAGCGTATTGTTTTCATAAAAATTGAAATAGACCTTTATATGCATATTTTTCCTACTTTTGCATATTGAAGCAAACTGGTTCTATCGCTGTTCTGCATAAAAGCAGGAAAGAGGAAAGTCCGGGCAACAAAGAGCAACACGCTTCCTAACGGGAAGGCTATTTCACAATAGACAGCAAGTGCCACAGAAAATATACCGCCTCGTAAGGGGTAAGGGTGAAAACGTGAGGTAAGAGCTCACGGTATTGTATGGTGACATGCATTACGGTAAACCTCGTGTGTTGAAAGACCAAATAGGTTGCGAGATTAGAAGGCTGCTCGTTTTCTACCTTCGGGTACTCGTAATGGGTAGGTTGATTGAGCTTGCGTGTAAATGCAAGCCTAGATAAATGATAGAAGTCCAGCAATGGATACAGAACCCGGCTTATAAAGTTTGCTTCTATTTTAGTTAATGTTTAATTTTTACCGATAAACTTGAAAGTGATAATATGACCACAGTTTTAATCATCGATGATGAACGTCCGATACGTAGTTCCTTACGTGATATCTTAGAATATGAAGATTATAAAGTGTTGGATGTCGACAACGGAGAAGATGGACTTAAAATATTAAAAAAGGAAAAAATTGATCTTGTTCTTTGCGATATCAAAATGAACAAGATGGATGGAATGGAAGTGTTGAGCACTGCGAAGGAGTTCTCCGATGTTCCGTTTATTATGGTTTCTGGTCATGGAACGATCGAAACTGCTGTTGAAGCAGCTCGTAAAGGTGCTTTCGATTTCCTTGAAAAACCTTTAGACCTTAATCGTCTCTTAATAACCGTTCGAAATGCGCTGGAGAAAGGTTCCTTAGTCAAAGAAACTAAGGTGTTGAAGCGTAAGTTCTCAAAAACAAAAGAGATCTTAGGTAGTTCTTCAGGCATCAGCTTGATTAAAGATACTATTGACAAAGTTGCTCCTACGGAAGCTAGGGTTTTGATTACGGGTGCCAACGGTGCTGGTAAGGAACTTGTTGCGCGTTGGTTGCACGAGAAGTCCATGCGTGCGGCGTCTCCACTAATCGAGGTTAACTGTGCGGCTATTCCTTCAGAATTGATCGAATCGGAACTATTTGGACACGAGAAAGGATCATTTACGTCGGCGGTGAAGCAGCGTATCGGTAAGTTCGAGCAGGCGAATGGCGGAACACTATTCTTGGATGAGATTGGTGATATGAGCCTTTCTGCACAAGCGAAAGTATTGCGTGCTTTGCAAGAAAATAAGATTACACGTGTGGGAGGTGAGAAGGAAATTGATGTCAATGTGCGTGTTATTGCGGCGACCAATAAGAATCTACTTCAGGAAATTGAAGATGGCAACTTCCGTATGGACTTGTACCATCGCTTAAGTGTGATCCTAATTCACGTACCTTCACTAACTGAGCGTAAAGACGATATCCCAACGTTAGCAACAGCGTTTTGCGAGGAAATCTGTGCAGAATATAGCATGCCGGTGAAGACGATTACCCCGGATGGGATGAAAGCTTTGCAAGCTCTGCCATGGACAGGTAATATCCGCGAGCTTCGCAATATGATCGAGCGCCTTATTATTCTTTGTGATAAGAAGATTACCGAAAATGACGTTCGTATGTTTGCTAATCCAGAGGGTGTGTCGCAAACACAGAAATCTAATGGTTCTTCAGATGCGAAGGAAGGTTTTGATTTCGAACAGTTCACTTCTTTCCAAGATTTTAAAGATTTCTCCGAATGTGAATTCATTAAGTATAAATTAGAGAAGAACAATTGGAATGTTTCTAAGACAGCGGACGATTTGGATATTCAACGCAGTCACTTATATAGTAAGATTGAGAAGTTTGGTCTCAAAAGAGATTAGACAGTATATAACGACAAAGGCCTCGCATTGCGAGGCCTTTGTCGTTACTTATATTTCTTAGTCGTTGAATTTTCTCTTTTGTTTTCGGTAGAGCATAAAGATCACGACCACTAATAAAACCACACCGATCACGACAAATGTTGAGTTAGACGAGGTTGCCACCTGCGAGGTCGTATCCTGCGCAAAGAGGCTTAAAGTCGCCAAGTTCAACAAAGCCAACACATTCCATTTTCTCATAATACTCAAGATTTAAAGTTTATTTCTAAATATAATAAATATAATAAGCAAAAACCATGTCGTTTTTCTTGAATTTAAGAAATGTTCTTCCTTTAAGCGCATAATGCCTTTGTGATGACACAAAAACTTTCATGTTTCCTTTGGAAAACCAACAGGGATGAAAGTTCTTGATGGCCTCTGGAAACAGATAATTGCAGAAAAAAAAGCGCAATAATTATTGCGCTTTCTCCTTTTCAATTTTAGATTATTTCGGCTATGAAATTTCCTTTCTGGTGAATCACGGCTCTTTTATCGATAATTTCCTGAATATTTATTGTTCCAATCACATATTTGTGATTTTCACTGTAAAAACGTTCAGAAATATTGATGAAATTGATGTTTTCTAAGACATCTTCGTCATCATATCTGAAATATACGGATATTTTGTAGTCTTTTGTATACTCAACTTGCTGTGCATCCAAATGTTTTTTGTATTCGTAGCGGTAATCATAGCGTAACGCCGTGATATCCGATAATACAGCAGAGCCTGTTGGGTGGCCGCCAGCACCTTTTCCTAAGAAGAATTGCTCATCGGCAAAGGCTGCTTTCACCAATACGCCGTTATACTCATTTTCTACGTTGTACAGGATATTGCTCTTTTTGATGAACTTCGGTAGAACATATAATACCACCTGATGATTATCAACTTCCTTAGCTAGTGGAATCAGCTTAATCTTATAATCTTTCTCACGTGCGTAACGAATATCCGCATCGCCTAGGGTGTCGATACCTAGGTTGAGGATTTCGTCCGGGTTGATATAAAGACCATAAGCATGCGAAGCAACAATCGCTAACTTAAACTTAGGATCAAAGCCTCCCACATCCAAGGTAGGGTCGGTCTCTGCAAAACCTAAATCCTGTGCTTTCTTTAAAGCAACATCGTAGCTTTGATCTTCGTTGAATATTTTAGAAAGAATATAATTTGATGATCCGTTGAAAATACCGCTCACCGAGTGCAATAATTCGTTGTCATAATACTCCTCCAGATTACGGATGATCGGAATACTTCCGCAAACCGCGCCTTCATATAATAGCGAAGTACCATACTGGTGCTGAATCTCAACAAGTTCTTCCAGATGCGTAGCAATCATTTTCTTGTTTGCTGACACCACGTTCTTGCCAGTAGATAAGGCACGCTTCGTGATCTCAAATGCCGCATCAGCATCGTCGATTAACTCGACAACGGTATTGATTTCTGGATCTTCTAATATAGCGTTTGCATCGGTCGTGAACAGTTCAGCTGGAAGGCTTCTTTTTTTATCCGGATTTTTGATAACAAATTTCTTAATCTCTAGATTCAAATCCTTCGTCTTGATAATATCGTATAATCCTTGGCCGACAACGCCGAAACCAAACATCCCGATAACAAGTTTTTTACTCATGGTATTCTTTTAGTGTTCTTTTTTCGTTTTTGTAATTTAATCTGCGATCTATTGATGCTGATACCTATTTGATTTTCTCAAAAGCTTGCTCTAAATCTGCTTTGATATCGTCGATGTGCTCAATACCTACAGAAAGTCTTAGCTGTCCTGGAAGAACGCCGGCTTTCGCTTGATCTTCAGCGCTCAACTGCTGATGCGTAGTTGCAGCAGGGTGGATAATCAAAGTCTTCGCATCCCCGACATTCGCTAAGTGGCTGATCAATTGCAAAGCATCGATGAAGTCATTCGCTTTCTCTACACCGCCTTTAACAGTGAATGACAACACTGCTCCGTATCCATTCTTCAAATACTTCTGCGCATTCTGATGATATGGGTGGTTCTTCAATCCAGGATAGCTTACTTTCTCCACTTGTGGATGAGCGTCTAACCATTGTGCAATCTCCAAAGTATTATCCACATGGCGTTGTACGCGTAGGGATAGGGTTTCTAAGCCTTGTACCAATAGGAAAGAGTTGAATGGAGATAGGGCAGGGCCGAAGTCTCTTAAGCCTTCCACGCGCGCTCTGATAGCAAATTGTATGTTTCCAAAAGGACCATTCTCTCCAAATACATCAGAGAACACTAATCCATGATATCCTTCGGATGGTTCAGAGAATTGCTTGAATTTTCCATTGCCCCAGTTGTAGTTACCACCATCGATAATCACACCGCCGATACTCGTGCCATGGCCACCGATCCATTTTGTAGCAGACTCAACAACAACGTTCGCTCCATGCTCCAATGGCTTAAACAAATAACCACCAGCACCGAATGTATTGTCAACGATCAATGGAAGGTCATGCTTTTTCGCAACAGCAGCGATGCGGTCGAAATCCGGGATGTTATAGCTCGGATTACCGATCGTTTCTACGTAGATAGCTTTCGTTTTATCGTCGATTAAAGCCTCAATTTTATCAGCGTCGGTATCTTCTGCAAAGCGAGCTTCGATGCCTAAACGTTTGAAAGAAACTTTGAACTGGTTATATGTACCACCGTAAAGGTTTGCACCCGATACAAAGTTATCACCAGCCTCTAAAATGTTGGTTAAAGCGATGAACTGTGCAGCTTGTCCCGAAGCTACAGCAACTGCGGCAACACCTCCCTCTAATGCAGCGATGCGTTTTTCAAACACATCCGTTGTCGGATTCATGATGCGGGTATAGATATTTCCGAATTGTTTTAATGCGAATAGATTAGCACCATGCTCTGCATTTTCAAATACATAAGACGATGTTTGGTAGATTGGCAATGCTCTAGAACCAGTAGTAGGGTCTACTTCTTGTCCTGCATGTACCTGTAATGTTTCAAATTTTAAGTTCTTAATATCAGCCATTGTTGTAATTTTTTAAAATGATAAATAATGAATAGTGTTCTTTTGTCGCTAAGCTTTGGTCGTCATGTAAAGATATAAGAATTCCTTATCCAAGGAATCTGGGAATACCGACGACTAGCGCATTCGTGAACAGGTGTTCACGACGAAAAAGATAGTATGGGAAGAATTGCTAGCAGGTTTGCCGCTAGAAAATCCAATAAAAGAATTTGTAAATGTTGAAGTCATAGTCTTTTGTCATTTATATGCTCCTCAGCTTAATTGCTTTGGACAGGAATTGGCACCTTTTCAATCGTTATTGAAGGTTGCCAGTGGGTCTTTGAGCCAGTCTCTCGCCACTTCTTTATAAATCAAGACCAATCATTTTGATGGGTTTTGATTAGGTACCAATTGCTTGGCACTGCGCAAATATACATTGCTAAAATCAATTATGCAATGTTTTTTTAATAAACAAGCTTCTGAATGCGATAAGTATTGAAAATATCGAACTCAGAAGCTTGCAAAAATATCAATCTGATAATAGCCTCAGCTTAATAAGAACCGGATTTTAAATCGCGCATTTGGATAATTTGGTCTACCACGTAGACTGTATTCCCTCGCCATGGTAATACACCACGGTATTCCTTATAGTGAAGATCGAATACCTTTCCACTATTTACTTCTAAAATACGGTATATAGAATCGTTCTCTACGGAAAACTCAAACTGATTGCTAGTCAATCCTGTGCCGGTTTTCGTTGCGCCAAAACCTTCTTGAATTAGTTTTCCTTCATACGTTTTAAAGATATTGCCTTTCTTCACCGCATAGTTCAAGACGCCGGATTTTACACCCTCACCAAAAACATTGTAGTAATTCCAATAGACCCAACCTGCAACGATTAGGACCACGATTAATAGTGTCCAGCTGATGAACTTGCCGATCATTGATCCGCCTTTCTTAGGCTGTTGGTTTGTTGTGGTTTCCATGTTATGTTATTTATTTGTCTGCAATCCGCAAAAAAGATACCTAAAATAAAAACTTTACGCGAAAAGAAATCCATTAGTAGCTGTATCTCTGCAAATGATTAAGAAACAAATACTAGGAAAGTTTTTTGATCTCCAGATCTATGCCTTCTTGTGTCTGTTTGCCAACCGGTACCAACGGTAATCGAACGATGTCATCACCATATCCTTTCTGTTTCAGGATGTATTTTACACCTGCAGGATTTCCTTCGATAAAACATAGGTCGGTAATGCGCAGAAGATCCGAATGTATGATTCTTGCTTGCTCAAAATTCCCTTCTAAACATAGGTGTGCTAATGCAGAAACCTTGTTCGGATAAGCATTTCCAACAACTGAGATAATACCTACAGCACCCAAAGCGATCATCGGCAGGGTAGCAGGATCATCACCGGAAATCAACATGAAGTCCGTCGGTTTATCGCGAAGAATCTCGCTGAACTGCGCAAAACTACCTGATGCCTCTTTGATGGCAACAATGTTCTTAAAATCATTTGCCAACCTAACAGTCGTTGCAGCAGTCATATTGCTGCCTGTTCTTCCTGGCACATTATATAATACAATCGGAAGCGGAGAAACCTCAGCAATCGCTTTATAGTGTTGGTAAATTCCCTCTTGCGTAGGTTTATTGTAGTAAGGAGATACCGAAAGAATGGCGATATAATCCAATACTTCGAAACTCTTTACCTGCTCTACAATTTCCATGGTGTTATTGCCTCCAATGCCCGCTACCAACGGAATACGCTTATCTACATGCTTCGAAGTAAATGCCCAAACCTGCTTTCGCTCCTCCTTCGACAACGTGGCAGTTTCGCCAGTTGTTCCCAAAGAAACGATGTAATCAATTCCCCCATGAATTTGGTAGTCAATCAGCCTACCTAGGGTCTCATAATCAACAGATCCGTCTGCATTAAAAGGTGTAACGATCGCTACGCCTGCTCCTTGAAGCTCATTCATTCGTATATAATTATTTAATTTATGTATTCTATTTGTTAATCATTGCCAACAGCTCGCCTTCCGAAATAATCGGAACGCCCAGCTTCTCAGCTTTTGCCAATTTCGATGGCCCCATTTTATCCCCTGCAACCAGGTAATTTAGTTTTGCAGATATTCCGCTTAACATTTTCCCACCATGCGATTCTATCAATGCCGTAAGTTCTTCTCGAGAGTAATCGGCGAATACACCTGATATCAAGAAAGTCTGACCAGAAAGACCGTCGCCCGCAAGCACTATTTCCTTCTCTTCTATTTCAAATTGCAGACCCGCCGCTTTCAACTTCTCAATCTCTTCCCAATGCTCAGGCTGGTTCAGGTAAAAATGTATACTTTCCGCAATACGGAAACCGATATCCGGAACAGATTCTATCTCTTGCGCAGAAGCAGCTGCGATTGCATCAATATTCTTAAAATGCTGTGCTAATTTCTTCGCAACCGTCTCACCGATATGACGGATCCCCAAGCCAAATAACACTTTCTCAAATGGCTTTTGTTTCGATGCCTCCAAACCGGCTAGCATGTTGTCGATAGACTTTTGACCAAAACGTTCTAAACCTACCAACTTATCCTGATGGTCTTTTAATGCATAGAGATCGGAAATTTTAGAGACCAATCCTAAGCGGAAGAAGGTTTCGATGGTTTCATCACCAAGACCTTGCACATCCATCATCTTGCGACCGATAAAATGCTGAAGCTTTCCAACAATTTGCGGTCTGCAACCATCCTCATTCGGACAATAATGTACAGCCTCGCCTTCCTGACGGATCAGCTCGCTTCCACATTCCGGGCAATGCGTCGGGTAGACAATAGCAACAGCCCCTGCAGGACGTTTCTCGACATTCGCAGAAATAATCTTTGGGATAATTTCACCACCTTTCTCTACAAATACCGTATCGCCTTCGTGCAGATCCAAACGTGCAATTTCGTTGGCATTGTGCAGAGATGCTCGCTTTACGGTAGTTCCCGCTAGAAGTACCGCTTGCAAATTTGCAACTGGCGTCACAGCGCCTGTTCTTCCAACCTGATAACTAATGCTCTTCAAGATGGTTTCAACACGCTCTGCTTTAAATTTATAAGAGATTGCCCAACGTGGAGACTTTGCTGTAAAGCCAAGATCTTCCTGCTGCGCATAATCATTTACTTTAATAACAATCCCATCAATCTCATAGGATAGCTTATGTCGGGCTTCATCCCAATAATGGATAAAATCTAGGACCTCATCAATATTGTTGCATAGTTTCGTATGCTCACAAACATGGAATCCCCAATCTTTTACCGCTTCAATACTCTGCCAGTGGCTGTCGAATAGTTTATTTCTATTGTCAGCATAAAGAAAATAGAGGAAGCAGTCTAATGGGCGTTTAGCAACCTCTGCGGAATCCTGTAGCTTTATGGTGCCTGAAGCAAAGTTTCTTGGGTTAGCATAGGTCTGATCGCCATTTTCTTCGCGCTCCTTGTTCAGACGAAGAAACGCCGACTTATGCATGAAAATCTCGCCTCTGATTTCAAAGTTATCTGGATAGTTCCCCTTTTTTAATTGATGCGGAATGCTGCGAATGGTGCGTACGTTGTTGGTCACTTCATCACCCTGGGTTCCATCACCACGCGTTACGGCTTTGACCAACTTGCCATTTTCGTAGGTCAGCGAAATAGATAATCCGTCGAATTTAAGCTCGCATACATATTGAAACTGATCGCCAATAACCTTCCTTACGCGGTTGTCAAAATCTTTTAACTCTTGTTCGTTGTACGTGTTGCCCAATGACATCATCGGCCATTTATGTTTTACGGTCTTGAACTTTTGCGTAATATCTCCACCGACCTTGAGGGTAGGAGAGTTGGGATCACGATATTGAGGATATTGAGCCTCTAAAGATTCTAATTCCTTGAGTTTCTGATCAAAATCATAGTCAGAAATCAACGATTGTGCCAGTACATAGTACTGATAATTATACTCGTTTAGTTCCTGGGTGAGCTGCTCAATTTTTGACTGGATATCTGCTGACATAGACCACGAAAATACAAAATATTCTAGGCCTAAAACAATTTAAAACAACTATTTAATTAAATCGGCAAACTATAGAGCAATAAAAGATAAACCAGTAAAAAACATTGTTCAGCAGAACGGCTAATGATGGAAATTATTGTCTTTTAGTTGGGAGAATTTATGGATATTATTCACGTAAAAATCCCATACGATGGAGTTCTTGTATTGTCCAACTTTGTTCTCTTTGTTTGAATAAGACTTTCGTTTTTTTGCGTTTTTAATGAAGTTTTTGAAGAAATATTGATGCGCACGGCTAACAGCCCAGGCGTCCTTCGGTTTTCGTTCCATCAAAAATTTCAATAAGGCCGCAAAATCTAGCCAAAAACGAAGAAAGATCTTCCAAATACCTTGACCAACCGGGAGATTCTTCTGTAGCATTTGAAGATTATTGCGGAAGTTTAAATATGTTTTCTGCGGGTTGCTGGTGTTCAGCGTTCCGCCACCAACATGATATACCAATGAGTCAGGGCAGTATCCAATCTTATATCCTAGTTTCTTCAACCGCCAGCAGAGATCGATCTCTTCCATATGCGCAAAGAAATCAGGGTCAAAACCTCCGACTTCTTTCCAGGCTGCCGATTTTATGAACAATGCCGCGCCTGTCGCCCAAAATACTTCTTTCTCATCGTCGTATTGTCCCTCGTCTTTTTCCAATTGATCGAAAATACGGCCTCGGCAAAATGGAAAGCCAAAGTAATCTATGTAGCCACCCGCCGCACCGGCATGTTCAAAATAGCCTTTCTGATGGTACGATTGTATCTTAGGTTGAACCGCCGCCAATAAAGGGTCTTTTTCCATTTGGGCAATAACGGGTTCTATCCAATTTTGGGAAACTTCCACATCCGAGTTCAGTAAAATATAGTAGTCCGCTTGAACACGTTTTAGTATTTCATTATATCCACCCGCAAATCCTAAATTCTCATCATTCTTGAGAATAGTAAACTTTGGGTAATTCTCTTCAACATAGGCAATAGAGTCATCGGACGAACCATTGTCGCCAATAACAAATTCAATATTTTGATAGGTGCTGTTAAACACGGAAGGAAGGAATTTCTCCAAGAAAAATCGACCGTTCCAGTTTAATATGACAACTGCTACTTTTGGATTATTAGTCATTTAACTCCTTCTTTTTCTTTTCCATCGACGATGAGACCATAACCAATAAGCAGGCTCCTCGCGAATAATCTGCTCCGTAAACCGATTATGGATATGGGTAATCTCATGCTCTGGATACTCATCAGGATTCTCTACTAATGTGGTAAACTTACAATAGTAGTATCCTCTTTTTTTCTTTCTTCTGATTTCACAGAATACAACAGGATTCTTTGTCATCCGGGCGATACGCTCGGTACCGGTATAAACTAAGGTTTCCTGATTTAGAAACTCCATGAAATAATCAGATTCCTGATAAACAGGAGTCTGATCTGCCACAAACATACTGATATGTGGTACATTTTTCAACTTTATCATGTGCCTCAAAATCTGCTTCATGGGCACCATTGTCGCTCCAAACCTGGTTCTGATGCGGTTATAGACTTCGTTGACTACTTTATTATTTAATGGTTTGTAGATGATTAGCTCGGGCGTATCCATCATCAGCGAGAGACTATGTATTCCCATCTCCCAATTGCCATAATGCGCTGTTACACCAATGACCGATTTGCCAGCATGAATATGCCGATACACCTCCTCCGGATTCAAAAGCTCAATCCGTTCGCGAACAGCTTTCGCTGATATGCTCGCTAACTTGACAATCTCCACCAAAAGGTCTGGGAAATATCGATAAAAATCTCGTGCAATCTGTTTGATCTCTGCGTCGGACTTCTCAGGAAAGGCATTTCGTAAATTCTCAAAAACCACATGTTTCCGATAGCCAATCACATGAAAAATTAGCACAAAAAGTACATCTGAAATCAAATATAACAACCAAAATGGTAATAATGAAATAAGATAAAGTAATCCTGATACTAGTTTTTCTTTCATCGCATTGATAAGTACTATGCAAATATCCCCAAATAAAGCTATTTTTGCGGACATTTTGTTGTTTATTTACTTATGTCATCAGGACTTTTAATGCCGGCTTGCTATTTGCCGAATGTTTCTTACTTCCACGCGATAAAACAAAACGAGCAACCGCTTGTAATAGAGCAGTTTGAGAATTATCCGAAACAAACCTTCCGTACCAGAACGCAAATCGGAACTGCCAATGGTGTTTTAGATTTGATCGTGCCGATTGTGCACGGTAGAAAAGAACGCGTTAGAATGAAAGATGTGAAGATCAATTATGATCATCCTTGGCAACGCCTACACTGGCTAAGTATACAGACGGCTTATCGTAGCTCGGCATATTTCGAATTTTATGAGGATGATTTTAGAACATTTTATGAAAAAGAATATGAGCTGTTGCTGGATTACAACAGCGAGCAGATTAAACTGATTCTCAAATTGCTGAAAATGAATAGAGAAATCAGCTTCTCCGAAAGTTTTACAGACGTAGAGCAAGGAATAGACTATAGAAAGGCGATACATCCGCGACAACCTTCGCCGATGAGCAACCCGAAACCTTACTATCAGTTGTTCGAAGAAAAGAACGGTTTCATCCCGAATTTGAGTATCATCGATCTACTTTTCAGTCAAGGGCCACAATCGAAAAACTTCTTATAAGAACTAATTTCATTCCCTGATAAAACAAATCGTATCCGATTATTGTTGTTCAATAAACCAACAATTTTTAATGAGGAAATTAGTTTTACTGGCAATTTTTTGCTGGGTGTCATTTAGCGCGTTCGCGCAAAAAGGTGCGGATACCTTACACTATAACAAAGTTTACTACTTCGGCGGAACGGGTATTGCATTGCCATTGGGGAAAACCAAACAAGCCCTTTCGACAAAGCTTTTTACAGGAAGTATGGGGCTGGATATTTCTTTGAAAAATCCAAAATATTACCTGCAACCCACCTTATATCTGATGAATTTCAAGTATGATCAGTTGTTTGCCGACTCAAAATATAATCGGGTTGTGGAGAACGCGCGCGCCTCGATGTACGTACTTTCATTGGCCGGTGGTATTCGTCGGCAATGGAATCGTTTAAACACCTATGCCTATATCGGACCCGCTGGCGCACTGAATATCGAGCCGAGGGCGCAGGATGCGGGAAATAATGAACTTGTAGAATTACATTACAAATACAGTATTTCGCCAGCCGCCAAAATCGGAATTGGCGCAGACTATAAATTCAAAGGCTTTTTCTTAGGAACAGAACTTGGTTATATGCATAATTTCCGAGAGATTCAAGGAAATCCAGTTAACGTGATGACTTTGATGGTAGGTTTGAAATCGGATATCACAAGCTTGAAAAACAAGGTGGTAGACGTTATTCAGAAAACGACCAACTAAGGTTTTCTGAAAGCAGGAAAAAATAAATAGTAAAATTTTTAATAAAGATACAATAATCTAATATTGACTTCGTTATAATAAAGAATAGAAGAAAAAATATTTAGGTTAATAATTGGTTTGGTAAATACCCGAGGTTCCCCGCCTTGGGTATTTTGTTTTTTATAACGGTTTTCGTCGCGATTTTAGCCTATCGTTAAAAAAAGAAAGAATGTGCAGCGAAAAACTTTTATGGTCCCGTAGAAACGCCAACAGGGAGGGAAGTTGTTGATGGATATTGAAAACAGACACGCTCAGAAAAAAAAGTGTAAAATATACACAGTTTACATACTAAACTATCTCAACTGTCGTTTAGATAGTAAATTCATAATTTCATAATTTAGGTTAATAATTGGTTTGGTAATACCTGGGGTTCCCCGCCTCAGGTATTTTTTATGTTCTCTGTTGTGGCTTCGATGTGCCGAATTACCCGACAGGGATTGCCCACAGCAACCACATTGGCAGGTATATCTTTCGTTACTACAGACCCGGATCCAATAACCGAATTATCGCCTATACTAACGCCAGGATTAATAACTGTATTTCCGCCGATCCATACTTGATGGCCTATTGTAATCGGTTTGGAGAACTCCCAGCCCTCAGTTCGCTGTATAGGATCAATAGGATGTGAGGCCGTGAATAGGCTTACATTCGGTGCGATCATCACATTGTCGCCAATAATGACCTTGGCACCATCTAGAATGACCAAGTTATAATTTGCATAGAAGTTATCGCCTATTTCTATGTTATATCCATAATCGCAGCGGAAGGGAGGTTCAATAAAAAAACGATTCGATGTTTTGCCGAAAAGTTTTTTGATGATTTGGTTGCGCGCTTTAACCTTTGTAGGATCCATCTGGTTGAACTCATGAAGCATTTTTTTTGCTTGTTGGCGTTCTTGAAATAGCTCGCCGCCCATGTCCAAGAAAAGCTCCCCAGCGATCATTTTTTCCTTTGCTGATTTCATTTTAAGATGATAATTTCTGAATTGGAAAGATACAAAAATGTGCATTCTGCATTAACATTCTTTAAAGAAACTTTCTTGTTTTTCATCAAGACAGCAACAGGAATGGAAGTTCCTAAAGGTCTTTAAAGAGCAAACCCCAGCCGAAATTTAAGGCATTGGATTTTGTCTCATATGCCTTCTATTTTAATGTTTTACAGCGTTTAGTGGGTGTCTAAGTAATGTAGATCATACGCATCTCCATTTTCTAATCTAAAGATCATTCTAAAGTTTCCACTTACGTCCATAGACTAGAAACCCTGATAAGAAGGCTTTTCAATGCATGAACCCGGTATTGCTTAACGATTGGTTCTGGAAAATCGTCTATTGCACTGGACATCATAAATATACAGTTTACGAATTTTCAGGTCAATTAATATTTCAATAAGTTTACTTAAAATAGGGCAACTATCGAAGAGAAGAACAGCAAAATAAGAACTTATTCAACCTCGCACCCGACGCACCCAATTTAAAGCTTTTTCAAACCCCTTTCATACCCAATTGGAAGCGCTTATGAAAGGGTTATGTATTGGGTTTACATTGGGTTTGAAAGGGCTTTATGTCGAACGAGTTTCGAGGAATGGTAGTACATATTGTGGAGCGTTAATATTTAACTTTCATATTTGCTTAGAAACGCTAACAATGATGTCGGTTCTTGTAGCCCATAGAAAACAGACAAGCTCAGTTAATATAAAAGCAGCTGCCTTTTCAGACAGCTGCTTTAAAATATGTTTTAGTAGTATACTTTACTAGTTTCCGCTGTTGGATTAGTTTAAGTTGATGACGAACTCTTCTTTGTTAACCCTTACTTTCTTAAGATTAACCAACCAGTCATTCTGCTCGTCGCGGTATCCCAATGCTAAAATTGTAACGGATTTCAGGCCTAGTTTGTCGAGTCCTAGAAGTTCGTCCAATTGTTCATTGATAAAGCCTTCCATTGGCGTTGCGTCTACACGTAATTCTGCCGCTGCAGCAATAGCAATCCCGAAGCCTATATAAGCTTGGCGCGCTGCATGATCAAAATGTGCATCCTTGGTTTGTGTTTGGAAGCGAGCGAATAATCCGTTTTTATAATCGTCTGCGAATCCTTCAGGTAAACCACGCTCTACTTGTTGTTGTAGGAAAGGCGCATCTACACGTTCTTTTGTGTATTCATCGTATGCAGCGAAAATCAAAAGATGCGATGCATCAACAATTTGCGACTGTCCGAATGCGATAGGCTGAATTTTAGCTTTTAGTTCAGGATTACTTACTTCGATTATTTTAAATGGATGAAGACCTGAAGAGGTTGGCGCTAGACGCGCTGCCTCTATGATTTGATCGACCTTTGCTTGTTCTACTGCCTGACCATTCATTTTCTTGGTGGCATATCTCCATTGTAAGTCTTGTATTAAACTCATTTGTTTTTAAAATTATAAATATTGTAAGCTGTATATTAATTCTTTTGTATGTATTGCGTGAATGCTCGAATACTGTCTGCTAACACTTCGGATGGGCATACCGAATCAAACTTGTTTATCGTGAGTAATTCGATAGCGACCACGCCGTGTAGGATAGACCAGAAGCTGCGATATTTGACGCAGGTATTCAGATCTTTCTTGCCGCTTCCCTCAATCAGCTCGTCGATAAATTGGCGAAGGTAATTCGCTAATTCCGCGATTGCAGGAACTTGTTGATGCATTTCGCAAGTAGGCAAGCCTACGCCGAACATCAACTCATAGTCTTTTGGATTTTTGGAAGCAAAATGCCAATAGCCTTCGGCAACCTGTTGTACCCTTTTTTCGATTGGATCCGTCGGTACTACGCAAGCTTCGATTTCCTTTTTCAATGTCGCAAATCCTTCTGCTACAAAAAAGGCGGTGAGTGCTTCCTTGCTTTCAAAATGTTTGTAAACTACGGGTACCGAATATTCGATGGCGTCGGCGATCTTGCGGATGGAAAGCGCCGCCCATCCTTCCATGTTCACGATCTCCCGTGAGGATGCGATGATTTGGTTTTTCACCTCTTGTTGTTGCCTTAGCTTTCTTTCGGATAAGCTCATTTATCTTTGTTTTGTTAACAGTGTTAGCAAAAGTAACATCGCTAATTAAAATATGAAAATTGAATATTGAAAACGACAAAAAGATGACATTTTACAATCAGGAAAATTAGGTTTAACTTTAGCTATGAACATTCTTAAAAGTAAGCGTAAAGTATCCTTGGTGTTGGGAAGTGGGGGTGCCAGAGGGTTGGTACAGATTGGGGTCATTCGAAGTTTAGAGGAGAAGGGTTACAAAATCGATGAGGTGGTTGGATGCTCCATTGGGGCCTTGATTGGGGCAGCTTATGTGGAGGGGCGGCTACAGCAGTTGGAAGATTGGATGATGTCGATCAACCGCTCGATGATCTTTAAGTTGTTGGATTTTACAAACCCTCGATTCGGACTTTTAAAGGGTGAGCGGGTATTCGAATCCTTGAAAGATATCTTCCCGGACAAAAATATTGAGGATATGGATATTCCGTTCCGAGCAATCGCGACCGATATTAAGAATGAGAAGGAGGTAGTTTTTGAGAAGGGCTCGGTTTACAAAGCGATCCGTGCTTCTATTGCTATCCCCGCGGTCTTTACGAGTGTGCTTTCTGATGATATCAGCTTGGTGGACGGGGGAGTGGTCAATCCTTTGCCGATCAACTTTGTGAAGCGCAAGCGCCGCAATATTGTGGTCGCAGTAAACTTAGACGGCAAGCCTAACCCACGCTATGGTCCGATAGCCTTTGATAAACCGGTAAACTCGATCGGAATGTTGCAGGAAGCATATTTTGTGATGCGCCGTAAGCTCGCTGCGCTCTCAATTGAACTTTATAAGCCAGATTACGTTATTAATATTCCTCATAATATTGCGGGCTTATGGGATTATGACAAAGCAACCCAATTAATCGAACATGGTAAAATGCTTACCAACAAAGTGGTGCCCGATTCGGCGTACAGAAAGAAAGTACTGTTGGAAGCGAAGTAGGTTGTTCGGAGGAGGGTATTTAAATTGGTATGCTACTAAATGGAAAGCCCTTTTTTTCAAAGGGCTCCATAACGTTAGCTTTTTAGAATTTCATATACCTGCAGTATTCAAATTTGCATCTTGGATGCCAGTACGCTGAGTCCCTCTCATAAAGGGCCAAGTGCATCCCCTGCGGCATGCGTCACTTATACCTTTTCCTGCATAAATGTATTCATGTGCAAGTTGAACTTTTCGGTATCCTCCAAGTTTGGTAAGTGTCCGCAGTGTTCAAACTCTATATAGGTCGATCCTTTAATTTTCTTGTGTAGTTCCTCCATCAATTCTGCCGGAGTGATTTTATCTTCTTTTCCTCGGATAATAAGCGTAGGCACTTTAATTTCGTTTAAAACATCGGTTGTATCTGTTCTAGCAGCTAGCGCAAGTAAGGTTGCGCATATGGAGGAGATGCTATTTCTGCGAATACTGCTTTTAATCAGCTCAACCGCTTCAGGTTTATCTTCTACAGAACGCACCGAAAAGACATTCCCTACAAATCCGATGGCATAGGGGCGGCGTCCATGTTGCAATACGGCCTGTACAGCATCGAATCGCTTTTGCTTGCCAGCATTATCATCCGCTTTGCTATGGGTATCACAAAGAATCAATCCGGAAATTTTCTCCGGGAACAGTTGATAGGCACGCAATGCAATATAACCGCCCATGGAAATACCACAAAGCACCGCTTCTTCGATATCAAGCTTGCGCATCAACACGCCCAAGTCTTTCGCAAAAACATCAATGGAAAAGAAGCCATGTCCTTTGGTGCTATTGCCATGACCACGAATGTCTACGGCGATACCCGTTATATTGTCTTCTAAGCTCTCCAATTGATCGCGCCACATGTTCTTATTGAAAGGAAAACCATGTAGGAAGATGATAGTTTTCTCGGGTGTTTCAGTCGCTTTCTTGATGTGATAAGCAATGCTAAGATCGCCTATTCTAATTTTATTGCTCTTAATGATACGTTCAGCCATAAATGTAAATATATTAAAATCAACAATATGTAGTAAATATAGTTTTGAAATGCATGAAAAAAGAAAAAAAGGATTTGGAAAATTTAAAAAAGTCCCGATATTTGCCCCATCACAGGGGGATATCCACCCTCAAAAGCGCTCATAGCTTAATTGGATAGAGCACCTGACTACGGATCAGGAGGTTAGGGGTTCGACTCCCTTTGAGCGCACAATTTCCTTTTTAGTATTTAGTAGTTAGTAGTTAGTAGTTAGTAGTTAGACCTACAACGGCTAGACCTTAGCTATGAGAGTTTAGATCTTAGACCATCATAGCCTCCTATGCAGTCTTTCATTCTTGATTCAAATAATCCCCCTTTATTTTAATACAATGCACTTATTTTCTATATCCGGCACTTCAGGGTCTTTATACTAAATACAAGCTAATAAGTACTATTTCTAAATTCTTGGTTCAGATTATCCCGTGTTCCATTAATCCAAAGCGCTTACTTGCTATATTCCAAAGCACCTATTTGCTATATCCGGCACTTCAGGGTCTAAGTACTAAATACTAACTACTAAGTACTAACTACTATTTCTCCATTCTTTGTTCATATTATCCTGTGTTCCTTTAATCCAAAGCACCTATTTGCTATATCCGGCACTTCAGGGTCTAAGTACTAACTACTAACTACTAAGTACTAAGTACTAACTACTATTTTTATTTTGCTCAATACAACGGAGTTAGCTAGAAATGTTAAAAAAAGTTTTGCTCAGCAGATAATTTCCGTATATTTGCATCACCAAAACAGAAAAGGCAATAAGTCGTGAAGTAATGGTTGCCGCGCTCATAGCTTAATTGGATAGAGCACCTGACTACGGATCAGGAGGTTAGGGGTTCGACTCCCTTTGAGCGCACTGAAAGAAAGCCTAATTCTTAAGAGGAATTAGGCTTTTATTTTTTATCTTGAAAAATAAAAATAACAACACAATATGCTAAACCTTGTATTATTCGGACCTCCAGGAGCAGGAAAAGGCACTCAATCTGCTAAATTGATCGAAAAATATGGATTACACCATATCTCTACAGGTGATATTTTTCGTGGACATATTAAAGATCAGACAGATTTAGGGAAACAAGTAAGCCAAATCATTGCCGATGGTAATTTGGTTCCTGATTCTATTACCATCGCGATGTTAGAAGAGGAAATCAAACAACACCCAGAAGCGAAGGGCTTTATTTTCGACGGTTTCCCACGTACTGTGGCGCAGGCTGAAGCTTTAGATGCTTTCTTAGAGTCTAATAATACATCAATTTCCGGGGTAGTTGCATTGGATGTTGATGAAACAGAACTTACACAGCGTATTG
Organism: Sphingobacterium sp. UBA2700; assembly: GCA_002354335.1. Lineage (GTDB taxonomy): Bacteria > Bacteroidota > Bacteroidia > Sphingobacteriales > Sphingobacteriaceae > Sphingobacterium. The sequence goes on from DELI01000001.1 coordinate 40,426, forward strand.
CTAAGCGCCAGGAAATATTTGGACGTGCAGACGATGCTGCTGATAAATTGAAAAAACGTATCGAAGAATATTTCGGAAAGACTATCCATGTATTGCCTTATTACGAGGGTCAAGGTAAATTGACTAAGGTAAATGGCATCGGGGATATTGAGGAAATCTTCAACAACCTAACAACGGTTATCGATCGTTATTAATAGTATTAGGAGGATTAATGGCGCAGGGGTCAAATTTCGTTGATTATGTTAAGGTTTGTTGCCGCTCTGGACATGGAGGTGCAGGATCAGCTCACTTACACCGTGATAAATTTACGGCCAAAGGTGGACCTGATGGGGGCGACGGTGGCCGTGGTGGTCATATTATTTTAAAAGGGTCTACACAACACTGGACGCTTTTACATTTAAAATTCCGCAAACATATTATTGCCGAAAGTGGTGAGCCCGGTGGCAGTGCCCTTCGTTCTGGTGCGACAGGTAAAGACGAGATCTTGGAAGTGCCGCTTGGAACGGTAGCTAAGAATGCCGAAACTGGCGAGGTCTTATTCGAGATTACAGAAGATGGCGAGACCAAAATCTTGACGGCCGGTGGTCGCGGGGGTCTTGGTAACTGGCATTTTAAATCTTCCACTCAACAAACACCTCGTTTCGCACAACCTGGTATGCCGGGTAAGGAAGAATGGGTAATCCTTGAGCTGAAAGTATTAGCCGATGTAGGTTTAGTAGGATTTCCGAATGCAGGGAAGTCTACTTTATTATCCGTTGTTTCGGCTGCAAAGCCTGAGATTGCTGATTATCCCTTTACGACGCTTGTTCCTAACCTAGGCATCGTTAGTTATCGCGATAATAAATCATTCGTGATGGCGGATATCCCAGGAATTATCGAAGGAGCTTCCGAAGGGAAAGGCTTAGGACATCGTTTCTTACGTCATATCGAACGTAACTCCGTTCTATTGTTTATGGTTCCAGCAGATACAGATAGGACAATTGAGGAAGAATATGATATCCTATTGAACGAACTAACTGCATATAATCCTGAGTTATTAGACAAACCGAAATTGCTGGCCATCACGAAGTCGGATATGCTAGATGATGAGCTGGAGAAGGAAATGGAATTGCAAGTGCCGAAAGGTATTCCGCATGTGTTTATCTCTTCAGTCACCGGTAAGAATATTCAACAATTGAAAGATTTAATCTGGAAAGAGATTAACAAATAATATAAAAAGCAACTTCGGTTGCTTTTTTTGTATTTTGTCATTATGGATTTATCGCTTAAAGATTTCTTAGATAAAAAGGTTGAAGAATTCAATACACCTAATTTTATACCTGCCGACCCTATTAGTATCCCACACCGTTTTACTTTAAAACAAGATATTGAAATCATGGGTTTCTTTGCCAGTATTCTGGCCTGGGGGCAACGTAAGACCATTATCAATAAGTGTGTGGAGTTGGCAGCGAGGATGGATAATGTGCCTTTTGATTTTATCATCAATCATCAGGAAGAAGATCTGAAGCAATTGTTGGGCTTCAAGCATCGTACTTTTAATGATACGGATCTGCTTTATTTTGTTTCTTTCTTTAAGCAGCATTATCAGCGTTTCTCCTCCTTTGAAGATGCTTTTTTGCAAGAACCGTTTATCGCCGGAGTCAACCGCGTGGAACAGGCCTTAAATAGTTTCCGTACTTATTTCTTTTCCTTACCTGACTATCCTACGCGCACGAGAAAACATATCAGTTCTCCATTGCAGAAGTCGAGTTGTAAGCGATTGAATATGTTCTTGCGATGGATGGTGCGTAAGGATAATGCGGGGGTAGACTTTGGTATTTGGAATAGGTTGCAACCTAGCGATCTGATATGTCCATGTGATGTACACGTGGAGCGTGTGGCTCGAAAGTTTAATTTAATCCAGAGCGATAAGGTCAATTGGAAGACTGCCGTTGAGCTCACGGAGAACTTGCGGGAACTAGACCCTTTAGACCCCGTAAAATACGATTTTGCTTTATTTGGTATTGGTGTAGTGGGCGAGATGTAATAATCGCTTAGAGAAGCTTAAACATTTCCTTATGTGGACCAATACCTGGTATATCGAACTCATCAGACATATATTCGAATCCTAGACTTTCATAGAAAGGGTATGCAACTTTACGAGCGTTGAACCAAAAGTAGGGGATATGCAATTGTTCTTTCAGATAATCGATTGCTGCAAGCATCAGTTCTTTTGCATAGCCTTTGCGACGTACATCCGGATGTGTTGCCATCCCACGTAATCGATAAGCTTCATGAGGGAGCTTAGGATGGTTTTCTTTCTGACAGGTTAATACACAAACTAGTTCATTATCCTCATTGAAATAACCCAAATGGAACGTTTCTGGAAGAAGATCCTGCGGATTAATGCATTCTTGCTCAGGCAGGCCGTTGCGCAGTACGAGACTGCGCAAAGCTAGTGTATCTTGTAGGGAGATGAATCGAATCATTTCTTAGCGACTATTTCTAATAAATCAACCAGTCTGTTGGAGTATCCGAACTCGTTGTCATACCAGCCCACAACCTTGACCAATCCGCCTACGATACTCGTTAATTGAGAATCGAAAACACAGGAGTATGGATTGTTTATGATATCTACCGAAACGATAGGATCTTCCGTGTAATACAGTACATTCTTGAGACCATTTTCAGCGGCTTCTTTAAACTTCTGATTGATCTCTTCAACTGTTGTTTGTTTGGCTAAGGTACAGGTAAAGTCCGTAAGTGATCCGTTTAATACCGGTACACGAATACCTGCGCCTCCCAACTTACCTTCCAAATGTTTAAAGACATTGGTGATTGCCTTTGCGGCTCCGGTAGTCGTTGGGATAATGGATGCCGAAGCAGCTCTCGAGCGACGAAGGTCACGATGCGGAGCATCGTGGAGGTTTTGATCGCCGGTCATAGAGTGTACCGTGGTGATGTATCCATCCTGAATCTGCCAGTTATCATCAAGAATCTTAATCAGTGGTGCCACGTTGTTGGTCGTACATGAAGCATTTGAGAATACCGGAGTCGACCAATCGAAATCTTCATCATTGATTCCCAATACCACTGTCGGCACTTCTTTATCGGGTGAAGGTGCAGAGATGATAACCTGTTTTGCTCCAGCGTGGATATGCTGCTCAGCTAATTCTTTTTTTACGAAATGACCGGTAGATTCTACAACGAGGTCTATTCCTAATTCTGCCCACGGAAGGTCTTTTGGAGATTTCGCATTATAAACCTGTATAATCTTTCCATCAACATACAGATGCTTGTCATCGTGTTTCACTTCGCGGTGCAAAGGACCATGAACAGAATCGTATTTAAACAGATGCGCCAATGTCTTTGTATCTGCTAAGTCATTGATCGCAACGACTTCGATATCGGAAAGATTACGGTTCAATAAATTCCGTAAGGTATGGCGGCCAATGCGGCCAAATCCATTAATGGCAATTTTCATTATTTTGTAAATGCTGCAATAACGTCCTCAATTGGTTTTTCGCCTTCCCAGTATGTTTTTAATGCGCCATCAGGACCATATACATAGTTTGCAGGGAATTTGCTCGGAATGTGGAACTTCTGGATAAAGTCCTGATTTCTATCGTACAACATCTCCACGTTTGGTTTGCCCTCTAATTCCTTCCCGAAAGAAGTGAAGAAGCTAGCCATTAGCGCAGGATCATTCATCGAAACGTAGTAGACATTGATATTCTTAATCTTCTCATAATTCTTCGCTAAAGCGCTTGTTTCATGCTGACAGTGCCCGCATGAGGGATCAAATAGCACAAACACAGTGTTCTTTCCGGCGGGGATATCTGCCTTGCTAAATGCGATGCCCGACTTAACCTTATAAAAGTTGAAATCAGGGATGCTAACGACAGGAGCTTTAACCGCAGGAACCTCAATTGGAGGAGCTTCACTAGGCGTGGTTGATTGCGCATGGTTATGGCCTTCGTGGCCCGTGGCACTATGATCATGTCCCGCATGCTCATCGGTCGTTTGTTCCGTATTCGAGGAAGTGTTGTTATTACAAGCAACTGTGCTTAGCGAGATCGCAAGGATAGGAATTAAGAACTTTGTTTTCATATCTGATTTTGTGAGATGTAAAACTACTAAAAAAGTAGGGTCTTGTAAGGTATTAGGAAGTATTTAGTATTTAGTAGTTAGAATTTAGACCCTATCCTGACCTATGCGTGACAATCAAGTGGGAGAGTGGACGAAGGGAGCATAGATAGGAATGGTATTGTAATTTGTATATTCTATGCACCTTTCGTTTAGAAAGAAATTGTCTTGAACCAGGAAAGGAAGGATATAAGGATTTGCCTTTGGTTTAGAAAGAAAATGTCTTGAACCAGGAAAGAAAGGATTTAAGGGTTTGCAGGATATTACGCCATAGGTCTTTATACTAAGTACTAAGTACTTAGTACTATTTTAAAGGATTGACAGGCTATTTGCTATATCCTACAAAAGGGGAGCGAATTGGTCGCCATACGTCTTTATACTAACTACTAAGTACTAAATACTATCAAACAAAACAGCCCCGAAGC
>DELI01000001.1:45068-50703 GCA_002354335.1 Sphingobacterium sp. UBA2700
GCTTCGGGGCTGTTTTGTTTATATTAACTGGTTATGCAATAACCTTTGCTTGTTTCTTTTCTTCTGGTTTTGCTGAATCAGCAAGGTGTTTTCCAGCGCTCAAGTCGTAGATCGCAGGAGCTGCTAAGAAGATTGAAGAGTAGGTTGCTACGACGATACCAATTAAGATAGCGAATGAGAAACCACGGATAACTTCACCACCAAATACGAACAATACTGCTAATACGAAGATTACTGTTAAAGAGGTAATCACTGTACGGCTTAATGTAGAGTTGATCGCTTTATTGATTGTTGTATCCATTTTCTCATGGTGAGCATTTGGTTTGCCTAAGTACTCACGTAGACGGTCGAATACAACCACCGTATCGTTCACCGAGTAACCCAATACCGTTAGAATCGCAGCTACGAAGTGCTGGTCGATATCCAATGAGAAAGGCACTAGACCATCCAGGATAGAGAATAAACCTAACAAGATGATCGCATCGTGTACTGTTGCAATCGCTGCACCAGCAGAATATTGCCATTTACGGAAACGGATTAAGATATAAGCTGCAATCACGATGATTGATAATATCGCTGCATAGATTGCACGATCGCGGATATCAGAAGCGATTGTAGGACCTACTTTTTGTTGAGAAAGAATCTCATATTTTCCTTGAACTTTGCTTAATCCTTCGTTTAGTTTTCCTAATACTTCTTGATCAGCCTCGTCGCTAGTTTCCTGAATATGGTAAGAAGTAGTCACACGTAATTGGTTCTCACTACCAAAAGTCTTCACCTCTGTTGTTGTACCAAATACGTTATCTAAGTTCTCACGAACATGCTCTGCTGCGACCGGTTGGTCAAATTTAACGGTATAAGTACGGCCACCTTGGAAGTCAACCCCGTAAGAGAATCCTTTGGTTAAGATAGCTGCAAAACTTATTACCACAGCGATTAAAGAGATCGCATAGAATAATTTTCTTTTCTCGATGAACTTGTAGTTTGCATTCTTCATCGTATGGTTAGACCATGGGAATGAAACTGTAATCTTCATTTCTTTGCTCAACATGTATTCGAAAATCAAACGAGTGATGAAGATTGCTGTGAACAAGGAAGTGATAATACCGATCATCAACGTCGTTGCGAAACCTTGGATAGGTCCTGATCCTGTAAAGAATAAGATCACACCCACTAAGAACGTCGTAATCTGCGAGTCTAAGATAGAAGGTAAAGCATGTTTGTAACCATCGGATACCACTTGGCGCATTGATTTACCCAAGCTTAATTCCTCACGCATACGTTCGTAGATCAGTACGTTGGCATCCACCGCTGTACCCATCGTCAATACGATACCCGCAATACCAGGTAAGGTCAATACCGCATTTAAGGATGCTAATACACCCATTAAGAAAAATACGTTGAACAATACCGCGATGTTCGCAGCAATACCAGCACGGTTGTAGTATGCGATCATAAAGATCATTACCACGATGATACCGATAACTGAAGAGTTAACACCTGAATCGATAGCAACTTGACCTAATGAAGGACCTACAACAGCCTCTTCTACGATCTTCGCTGTAGTCGGTAGACGACCTGCTTTCAATACGTTAGATAAGTCTTTTGTATCTTCAAAAGTAAAGTTTCCTGAGATTGTTGAGCTACCGCCTGGAATCTCGTCGTTAACTGTTGGTGCAGAATAAACAACATTGTCCAATACAATAGCAATCGCATCTTTGTTTTGTGCTGCCTGTGCAGTTACACGTCTCCATTGACGAGCACCGTCAGCATTCATATCCATTGATACGATCGGTTTGTTCGTTTGAGGATCAGAACCCGGACGTGCATCTGTGATTACATCACCCGTCATTACCGCTTTGTGATCAGCACCAGTCGTTTTGATCGCGTGTAATGCAAGGATGTTTGGCGTATTTGTCTCTGGCTTAACAGCCCATAATAATTTTAAATCTGCTGGAATGATCGATTTGATCTCCGGACGAGCTAAGTATTGGTTTACTTTCGCAGTATCTTTCAAGTTTGCATAACCCACAGTAGAACCTGGGATCAATTGCGTTTGACCGTTAGGTGCTTGGTAGAAAGATGGAGATAAAATTGCGAATAACGGGTTGTTCGCTAATGCTGTTGCGTTAGCAACTGCATTGGTTGTATCCTTCGCTGAATCCGCTTTGTTAGCATTTAAGTTTGCTAATAAGTTTTCTTCTTTAACCGTTGTGTCAGCAGCAGCTTTAACCGTAGTATCGGCAGCAACAGCTGGTTTTTCGCCTTTTAAAGAAGTCGCTAATGTACCATTGATGTTCTCCAATAAAGGATAGATCTGTACATTATTGTAAGTTTCGTAGAATTCTAATTTTGCAGAACCTTGTAATAGCTTGCGAACGCGTTCTTGATCGCTTACACCTGGAAGTTCAATTAAGATACGGTTGGTACCTTGCTGAATTTGAATGTTAGGAGAAGCAACACCGAATTTGTCGATACGCGTACGAAGTACTTTGTATGAGTTTTGGATTGCATTGTCCGCTTCAGCATTTAGGAAGCTTTTCAATTCGCCTTCTGAGCTGCTTGCTTTGATTACTGATGAGTTGTCTTTTGTTGCGAAGAAGCTTGCGATTGGCGTTCCTGCACCAGTTGCTTTGTATTCGTTGATGAATAAGTCGATTAACGAAGTGTTCGTTGTTTTCGATTTAGCAACAGCATTTTCTAATGCTTTGTTGAAGTTAGCATCTTTCGGATTGTTGGCTAAGTTAGCGATCAGTTCGTTCAATGCGATTTCCATTGTAACGTTCATACCGCCTTTTAAGTCCAAACCAAGAGCGAGTTCATTCGCTTTTGCTTCCCGATAAGTGAATTTCGCAATTCCCAGGTTATACACCTCTTCACCAGCCATGGAATCAAGGTAGGCTTTCTCTTTAGCCATGTCTCCTTTAGCGTATTCCGCAGCGTCATTTTCTACTTTCCGTGTTACAAAAGTAAATGATAGGGAGTAGAGGCACGCTAAGGAAACCACTACAACCAAAAATTTAATCAGCCCTTTACTCTGCATTGTCTATTCGTAATAAGTTATGATTTAGTTCTGTTTTTTAAGCTTAATAATATTTTACCAAGATTCGCAAAGGTATAAAAAAAATAGAGAAACGAAACAAATTAGCAAACTTAATGTCGAAAATTTTGTTATGCAAAAGGCTTAGTACGAGGGGGTATTTAGCAGGGCAGACAAACCTGTCTTTTGGGTCATTGAAATGTTACTAATGGGCCTGCTTTTTTCTTCTTTTTGTGGTCAACCTATTTCCTGGTTCAAGACGAACTTTCCTCCCTTTTCTAAATAGAAAAGGGCGATTTCATCGAAATCGCCCTTTTATTATCTTCTTTACTTCAGAGATTATCTTAAAGTAAATTTAAATCCTAAGCTGAAACGACCAGCTTCGAAGTGAGAATTGTCAGAAAGGTTCCACCAAGGTTTCCAGTCGAAGTGTAAAGCTAGGGGAGCAGCAGGAATTTTGTATTCTAAACCAGCAGCAGGACGGATAGCGAATGCAGAGTCATCGTTCGCGAAAGCGATTTGAGGACCTACACCTACGTACCAACCTAATCCATTAGTACCACCGAATGGTCTGTTGTAAGAATAGTCAACACCAATTACTGTGAAGTGATCTCCGAATAATACTTGTGCTTGACCAGCATTTGCACCACCGAATGAATGTTTAATTTGTGGACCGAATAAAGATGGGCCATCACCTAAGTCAATACCTAAACCGATTGCGGTTTTATAAGGAGTCTGAGCTTGTGCTTCATTTGCACCAAAAGCTAACGCTGCTGCAGCTGCTAAGGATAGTAAGGTCTTTTTCATAAATTAAATGTTAAATAAACTTTATTTTTTCATCATCAATGCAATTAGCTTGCCAAAGTTAAATTATGTTAAAGGTTTTTTTGAAATTTATTACCGCAAAGCACAACTATTTCGATTGTCGATTTTATGTAATTAGTGAAACTTTGTTTTAAAATTCCATAACTTTTCGTAATTTTGCCCTGCAAATAGATAACCCCCATAATATTTGCTATGCAATTAGATCCACAAAAATTCGTATCCGAAGGCCTTACTTACGACGACGTGTTATTGATCCCTGCTTATTCAGAGATTTTACCTCGTGACGTTGATACAAGTACCTTCCTGACTAAAAAAATAAAATTAAATATTCCTTTAGTGTCTGCTGCGATGGACACTGTAACCGGTGCCGACCTTGCAATTGCAATCGCGCAAGCGGGAGGAATAGGTATGTTACATAAAAACATGTCGATCGCAGAGCAAGCTGCCGAGGTTCGCAAAGTGAAGCGTTCGGAAAGCGGAATGATCCAAGATCCTGTTACCTTATTAGAGAACGCAACGGTGGGTGATGCTTTCCAAATTATGAGCGAGCATAAAATTGGTGGTATCCCGGTAATCAATCAAAAGAATAGATTGGTTGGTATCGTAACGAACAGAGATCTTCGTTTCCAAAAAGATATGGCTAGACCGATTAGCGAATTAATGACTAAAACAAATTTAGTTATTGCGCCTGAAGGTACAGACCTGATTAAAGCAGAAGAGATTTTACAAAACCATAAAATCGAAAAGCTTCCTGTTGTTGATTCAAACGGAGTATTGAAAGGATTGATCACTTTCAAGGACATACAAAAATATAAGCATTACCCAAATGCGGCAAAAGATGAGCACGGTCGTTTATTGGTTGGTGCTGCCGTAGGTGTTACGCACGATACAGTTGAGCGCGTTGATGCTTTAGTAAAAGCAGGCGTTGATGTGATTACCATCGATACAGCACACGGACACTCGTTAGGCGTCATCAACAAATTAAAAGAAGTAAAAGCGAAATACCCTGAATTGCAGGTTATCGTTGGTAATATTGCTACTGGCGATGCAGCGAAGATGTTAGCAGATGCGGGTGCAGATGCGGTGAAAGTAGGTATCGGTCCGGGTTCAATCTGTACGACTCGTATAATTGCGGGAGTGGGTGTTCCTCAATTATATGCTGTTTATGAAGTTGCTAAAGCATTAAAAGGTACTGGGGTTCCTTTAATTGCTGATGGAGGTATCAAGCAAACAGGAGATATCGCGAAAGCGATCGCTGCGGGAGCTGATACAATCATGGCGGGTTCATTATTTGCAGGGGTAGAAGAAGCACCAGGTGAGACAATTTTATTAGAAGGAAGAAAATTCAAATCTTACCGCGGAATGGGATCGATCGAAGCAATGGAAAAAGGATCGAAAGACCGTTACTTCCAAGATGTGGAAGACGATATCAAAAAATTAGTTCCAGAAGGAATCGTTGGTCGTGTACCATATAAAGGAACATTAGCTGAAGTAGTTTACCAATACATCGGCGGATTGCGCGCATCAATGGGTTACTGCGGAGCAGCAACAATTGAACAACTACAAGGAGCAAGATTCGTAAGAATCACCGGAGCAGGACTTCGTGAATCGCATCCTCACAATATTCAGATTACTAAAGAAGCTCCTAATTATAATAGTAGAGGCTAGGGTAGTATTTAGTAGTTAGTACTTAGTATTTAGACCTATGGGGTAAATAAAAATCCCCTTGTTTGAAAGAGCAAGGGGATTTCTAGTATTTCCTCTATAAAT
>DELI01000033.1:0-21670 GCA_002354335.1 Sphingobacterium sp. UBA2700
TTTTTAGACACCTTCTTCTTTTTATTTCTTAAAAACTGTAGCATGCCAACTATCTTTAAACGGGACCTCCCATTTTGTTGTCAGCTCATCGGCAGATTGAATTAAATTGTTATAGACAATTGTATCTTCGTTGATTACACCTTCCTTATAAAGGGCATCAAATACATCGCGCGAAACCAGTTGAATATTGCCATCGACATCGCGATATGCCATTAACATGCGGTTGAAAAGATCGATTTGAAGATCAGCCTCCAGCTTTTTAAGCATATGAACAGACTTGTCGATCGAACAGCCTGTCGCCTGTGCCAATTCTTCATCTACCGTCAGGATGATAAAAAGATTATGCTTTATTTCCGCATTTCCTGCCAATTGACTACCGTGGGCAGTCCATTCTGCTACAAAGTCTCTTAATTGTGCCTGTGCAGTTTCCAGCTCTGGCTGCGTAAAGAAACGATCAGCTTGATAAATCCAAACCTTCTTCATAAGGGTCCCCTTTCTTAATGTGTATAATACGGTGAAATCATCAAATAGACAATAACACCAGTTACAGCAACATATAACCACATTGGATATGTAATGCGGGCAAGCTTTTTATGGCGTTCATAGGCCCCAGCTATACCTCTCACAAAGGTAAACAATACGAATGGGATAATAATTACCGACAAAACGATGTGTGTAATCAGAATGAAATAATATACATAGCGAATAGCTCCTTCGCCAAGAAATTTCGTCGACTCCGAAGTCATATGATAGGCGACATACATCACTAAGAACAGTGCCGAACAAACCATACATAGTTTGATTAAATTTTCGTGAAGTTTTGCATTCCCACGTTTGATGGCAGCAACTGCAATGACTAATAACACTGCGGTGATACCGTTAATGGTTGCGTAGATTGGAGGCAAGAACCCTAAAGGCTCCACATCGAAACCCATACGCTTTAAATTAACACCAAACAACGCTGCAACAGCTAAAGGAATAATAATGGACAGCGTCCAGATAATTCCCTTATATTTTTTTTCTTCTTCGGTCATTGCCATATTACTTCCTTTCTACTTTAAGGGGGTTATTTCTGATTTCTTCAACCAACTGAACTTTAATTTCATCTTCCAAACGAGCAGTCTCTGTTTTTAAACTGATATCATAGATACCACGGATACGACGCTTTGAATCCAAAAGAACAAAATTACTCCCAATGACATAACTGCTGCTATCGCTCGGATTGATCATCCCTTCGATCAGCAATTGCTCACGTGCATAGCTCAGGATATCTTCCTTTGGCTTGAATACGACGAACCAGTTCGGGTTGGCAATTTTTTTATATGGCGCAATAACACGTTCTAAATCATCCTTCGTGTCGCGCGGGTCTACACTAATAGAGTAAAGGCGAACTTTAGGATTGTTTTTGAAACGCTCAGCGATACTGCTCAAGTCGTGAATCAACTGTTTCGAAAGTGCCGAATCACGAGAATAGAATAGATGGGCGACAGAGATGATGGTGTCCGATTGAAGAAAGGGAACATCATTGCCATTCAAGTCCAATAAATTCAGTGGTTTGACTTGGTGAAAAACAGTGTCGGGAATTTCACGTCCCATCACTCGGTTCATTTTGCCAGAGAGGCTTTTTTCACCAAACACCGGTAATCTTACGTACTCATTCGAGCCCATATTATTAACCAGTATATATAAAAATCCTGGCACAAATAGTACAAGTGCCAGGATTATTAATTTTGATATGTTCTTAGAACGAGTACTTTTACTCATTACAAGCTTTCTTATTTATGAGGGAAAATAGGTTGGTGAGTCATTGCACCGTGTAAGAAATCACCTTCTGTAAGAAGCAAGATGATGAAATACACAATAAATAAAAACACTATGCTACAGCAAACTATAAATCCGGACTTCTCAAATTTCAAGTGCATGAAGAAAGCAACAATATAAAATGCTTTTACTAATGTTAATGCAATGTAAATCACATTTACTAAAGTTCCTTTTTGAAGAATCCCCCAGTGATGTACAAAACCTAATGCGATTAAGAATTCTAACGCAGTTAATGCTAATAAGATAAAGAATACGGACCAGATACGTTTTTTATCCATTCCCTCTTCATGTCCGTGCGCATCGTGTGCAGCAATATGATCGTGATTACTCATTATATCTTTGTTATTAATATTAGACCAAAAAATTAGATTAAGTAGAAGAAGGTAAATACGAATACCCAAACTAAGTCTACAAAGTGCCAGTAAAGACCAACTTTCTCTACCATTAAGTAAGATCCTCTTCTTTCGAAAGTATTGTTTAATGTCATCGACAATACGATGATATTTAACAAGATACCAATCGATACGTGGAATCCGTGGAAACCAGTGATCGTAAAGAACAAGTTAGAGAATTGCAATGCAGCGGTGTAAGATATCTCTTTGGTGAAATAAGGCTGTAATGCATTGACAATTGCGTCAGGATCTGTTAAGCCTGTTGCTGGGTTACGACCGAACCAAAAACCTTGATGGTGTAAGTGCGACCACTCGATAGCTTGACAGCCGATGAAACACAAACCACCTAAGATAGTCCATAACATCCATTTTACGACTTCATGTTTAGAATTACGGTGTCCAGCTTCTACAGCTAATACCATCGTCACAGAAGACATAATCAAGATAAAGGTCATGATACCTACGAATACTAAAGGTTGACCTGATTCAGCGATTCCTGGGATAGATTGGAAGATCTTATCTGCATCAATCCAAGTAGGTTGAGCGAACTTTTGAGCACCATAATAGATTAGGAATGCAGAAAATGTAAATGCATCCGATACTAAGAAAAACCACATCATGATTTTTCCATACTCCAAATTCCATGGAGATTTACCTCCGCTCCAAGGGCCCTCTTTTACCTTATCCAATTGCGATACTGTTGTACTCATTGTTTAGTGTTATTGATTCAAAAGTAAGAAAACATAAATATATATCCATAATAGATCTAGAAAATGCCAGAAAATCGAGGCAATTTCCATCCGGAATAGATTGTTGATATAAGGGATGTTTTTTAGCACACCAAAAAGACATCTCACCAATACCAATATTCCAGCAATAATGTGCGCCAGGTGTAACCCTGTAAACACATAAATAAACGATTGTGAAGCATTTGAATTCACAAAAGTGATGTTTCTTTCTGTTAAAGCGGACCATGCGTCTACTTGTAAGAAAAAGAAAACTACCCCTAATGCAATCGTAATTCCTAAGAATAGCTTTTGCTTTGCGAAGTTTTGTGCTTTCACTGCGTTATATGCTAGGTGCATAGTTAAACTACTAAGCACAATAGCCGCAGTACTATAGATAAACGCGTAAGGGAGAATTGTTTTAATTCCTTTATCCACTCCACTCGCCGTGTAAACTATAAAACCGCTGGAAAGAGCTGCAAACATCATAAACATGCCAATCATTCCAAGCCATAAGTTAAACTTTTTGGCTTTTCTTGACTTAACTGCTTCTTCACTTAACAAACTCTGATTATCCATCGTTAAATTCAATTCCATTTAAACTTAAAAAGGTTTAAAATCTAGTAATAAGACCAATTGTGTGATCGGTAAATAAGCAAACGATGTAAACATAATTCGCTTAGCGGTACTAATTTCCATTTTTTTAAGATGTTGGAGACCATACCAGGTGAACATCAATGCGCCAATTAATGACACTATCGTAAAGACCCATCCTCCGAAACCGAAGTACATCGGCAAGAAGCCTACCGGGATCATTAATGCTGCAGAAATAAAGATCATCCATGCGGATCCTTTATCTTTTCTCGTTGTTGGCAACAATCTAAAGCCTGCGCGCTTATAATCGTCATCTGCTACCCAAGCAATTGCCCAAAAATGCGGAAACTGCCAAAAAAACTGAATAGCAAATAAAACTAGCGGTGTGATAACGACTGCTTTCTCACTAACTGCGGCATATGCTAAACCAAATCCTGAGGATTCGAAAGCGGCATAATATCCGATCAGTGGTGGCAATGCGCCTGGAATCGCTCCAACCCAAACCGCAATTGGTGATTTCTGCTTTAATGGCGTATAAACAAATGCGTATAAGAAAATCGAAAAAACGGAGATCAGTCCAGCGATGAAGTTTAAATTCACCAATACCAATGTACCAGCAATTCCCATAAACACACTCAAAACCAACGCTTGCCCTGTAGTCATTCTTCCAGCAGGCAACGGTCGATCCATTGTGCGCTCCATCAATTTATCTAAATCTTTCTCAATGATTTCATTGAACCCATTCGCAGCACCAGTTACCAGAAAACCTCCAACAGTTAGCAATGCCCAATTAAACCAGATTATATCTCCTTGTTGTGTTGCACCAATCAAAAAAGAAATCGATGCTGAAAAGACTACAGTTAAAGTAAGCCTTAACTTAACAAGTTTGTTAAAATCCGAAATAAATTCCTTCATAATCAAAATAAATCCTAAACCGTGGTATTGCTTATAGCATCTTGCTTTGGCTTACTCACGAGTAGCATTAAATAATATTGTGCTCCGAAGAACAACGTCGCTACTACGAGATGCACAGTCTGTGCAACGGCAGGAACATGAAACCTTGCTAAAATAATTCCTGTTAACATTTGTATACAAACCAACGCAAAGGCAATCAGCGCAAAACGATATTGCTGAGTCGCTTTCACATATACGGATCTAGTTTTGAAAAACAAATACGCCGTAATGGCAAGTGTAACGTAAGCCAGCACACGGTGAATATGATAGTTAGCACCTATCGATTCGATCCATGAATCACGTTGTATTTGCTGTGCGTTTAAATGGTCAATGGCTTCTCTTACTTCCGTTCCATAAACAACCTGAACTACCAGAAGAATGATGGAAACAACCGAGAAAATAAAAATACTTCGGTCTCGGGAATTAGCGTGCAGAAGAGACTTATCACGTAGCGTCACTGCAAGGAAATAAGTATGAATACTTATACAAACAATAACAATAGCGAGCAACATATGCACCGTAATTACCCAAGGAGTAAGGTTAGTAGAAACTACTATAGAGCCTAACCAAGCTTGTATAACAACGACAATAAGATTAAGAACGCTCCATACTGTGATGGACTTTTTCTTTTTCCAATAGGTAAAAGAAAAGATAGCTGAAAACAACAAACAAAATCCCGCAACAACGCCTGTCAGTCGATTGATGTATTCTGTCCAAGTCTTCACAGGATTGAACTCCTCATGTTGAAGAATAGTTTCATCATGACGAATTTGATCTGCTAAATCCTTGTAACCAAAGAACTCAATCATATTGGCAAAACGTGTGTTCTTCTTAACGCGTCCCTCTACATAATGTTGCTCATAACCTGAAGGCAATTGAGAAATATCTGTAGGTGGAATAATGCGGTTAAAACACTTCGGCCAGTCCGGACAGCCCATTCCTGAACCTGTACTCCGAACAATTCCGCCTGCTGTAATCACTAAAAAAAGAACGAAGATTGTGATCTTTGTTGTGCGAATAAAACGCCTCTCAGCTGATGGGAACATCAATATCCCTCCCTTTACAAAATTTTATCGTATAAAAGAGAGGTAGGTTTTACCCTACCCTTCTGTTTCTCTGTTATGCTCTTTGTCATAAGCACGCTGAGCAGCAATTCCTTCTTCATTACCTTCCCAATCGTGGATCAAGTTAGAACTCATCGTTTGAGAATGTGGAACGTTCTGAGGAATAAAGTCAGCGTCATGACCTGGCTTACTGTAGTCATACGGCCAACGGTATACTGTAGGGATTTCTCCTGGCCAGTTTCCGTGGATATGTTCTACAGGTGTCGTCCATTCTAATGTGTTTGCATTCCAAGGGTTCTGAGGAGCACGTTTTCCACACCAGATTGATGAGAAGAAGTTCCACAAGAAAGCGATCTGACCGACAGCCGAAACAATCGCAGCCCAAGTAACCAAAATATTAACTGATACCCATTTCTCCATGAAAGGGAACTCAGTGAAAGCGTAGTAACGACGAGGAACACCGTCGATACCCATAAAGTGCATCGGGAAGAATACTAAGTAAGCACCAATGAATGTTAACCAGAAGTGGAAATAACCCAAACGCTCGTCCATCATACGACCGAACATTTTTGAATACCAATGGTAAACACCACACAACATACCGAAGATCGATGCAGAACCCATTACCAAGTGGAAGTGAGCAACAACGAAGTAAGTGTCGTGTAAGTTGATGTCTAAGGCAGCATTACCTAAGTATAAACCTGTTAAACCACCAGATACGAAGAATGATACCATACCGATAGCAAACATCATCGCTGGAGTAAAACGGATATTACCACGCCATAGCGTAGCGATATAGTTAAATGCTTTTACCGCCGAAGGAACCGCAATAATCAACGTCGTGATCATGAATACCCCTCCTAAGAAAGGACTCATACCCGTAACGAACATGTGGTGACCCCATACGATAAATGACAATACAGTAATACCTACTAAAGAGTAAACCATCGCGTGGTAACCGAAGATAGGTTTACGTGAGTTTGTAGAAATTACTTCTGATGTTAAACCTAATGCAGGCATAACAACGATATATACTTCTGGGTGACCTAAGAACCAGAATAAGTGTTGGAATAAGATTGGAGAACCACCTTCGTTAGGAAGAATGTTACCACCAACTACTAAGTCTGATAAATAGAATGAAGTACCAACCGAACGGTCAAAGAATAATAATACTACTGCAGATACTAATACTGGGAATGATAATAAACCTACGATTGCAGTTAAGAAGAACGCCCAAATCGTTAAAGGCATTTTCCATAATTCCATTCCTTTTGTACGCATGTTTAATACCGTACTGATGTAGTTTACACCACCTAATACCTGAGATGCAATGAATAAGGTCATACTGATTAACCATAAGGTCATACCCAATCCAGAACCAGGGATCGCTGTAGGAACAGCAGATAGTGGCGGATAAATTGTCCATCCTGCAGATGCTGGACCACTTTCAACGAAGAAAGAAGCTACCATGATCACACAGGCAACAAAGAAGAACCAATAAGAAAGCATGTTCATTAATGGCGATGCCATATCACGTGCTCCTAATTGGTAAGGGATTAATAAGTTACTGAATGTACCCGACAAACCTGCCGTTAATACGAAGAATACCATCATCGTACCGTGGATAGTAACCAAGGAAAGGAAGAAGTCGGGTCTAATACGACCACCTTCAGCCCATTTGCCTAAGAAAACCTCCAAGATAGGGAATTCAGCGTCTGGCCATGCAAGTTGAATACGGAATAAGATCGACAAAAGCATGGCAAATACTGCCATCACAATACCTGTGATCAAAAATTGCTTTGCAATCATCTTGTGATCCTGACTGAAGACATACTTCGTCAAGAACGTCTCATGATGGTGATCATGACCGTGATGAGCTGCGTCGTGCGATATAACTGTAGTTGACATATTCTAATATAAATTCTCTCTGTTCTATTAATTTAATGAAGCTGCAATACGGCTCTCCTTAATTGTATTGTCTTCTTTTTGTGCGAATTCTTTTTGAAGATCTTCTGTAAAGAACTTAGCTTGTTTGCTTAACCATTCTTTATATTCTGCTTCAGAAACCACGATAACCTTTTTCTTCATGTTATAATGGCTACTTCCACAGATCTTAGCACACAACATATAATAGTCGTAAGCTGGATCATTCTGACGATCACGCATCTCTTCTGTAGTTACCGTTGGAGTAAATTGGAAGTAATTCGTCATACCTGGAACCGCATTAATTTGTACACGGAAATCAGGAATATAGAAAGAGTGAATGATATCTTTTGACAAGATGTGGAAACGAACAGGCTTATTTACCGGAATTACGATTTCATCACCTTTAACATCATCCCAAGAACTTTTATCATTGAAATCAATACCATAAGAGTTCGTTGGAGTCGTCAATTTATAATTACGTTTACCAATTACACCGTCATTACCTGGATAACGAACTGTCCATTGGAATTGCTCTCCTAAAACCTCAACTTGTAAAGCTGATTTCTTAAGATCCTCAGGAATATTCGTAATTGATCTCCAAGTGAAGAAACCGAATAATACTAAGATGGTTAAAACAACAGCAGGAACAATTGTCCATAATCTTTCGATAGCATCATTGTGCGGATAGTAATACGCCGTACGTTTCGCACGCATCCTATAGATTAAGCTGAATGTCAATAATAAGATGTGAACTAACACTAAAACGATCGTAATAATAACTGTCGTAATAATGAACATTCTATCAATATCCTTACCGTGTTCCGTTACTGCCTCTCTCCATGCCCAGCTTCCCCATACTGCATATGAGTAATAGGTAAATGCTAAAAAGGCGATCAGGAAAACAAACAGTAAAACCGCTTGTAAAGTATTGTTTGCTAATGGATTGTATTTACCATTAACCTTCTTTGTCAATGAATAAATGGAAAGTACTTTAAAAACTACCCCTACAACCGCACAGGCAATTAATAAAATGAAAACATAATACAACAAGTTTTTGTAAACCTGTGGATCAATTTTCTTTTCTTCTTGTGGAGCTGCTGCCGCAGAGCTAGACGATGAAGAACTAGATGCTGCTGCTACAGTCGTTGAATCAGTCGCCGCCGGAGCTGCCGCCGAATCTACAACTGCAGTTGCCGCAGAGTCTGCCGGAGCAGCTACAGCTGCTTGCTCAGTTTGTGTAGCAACGGTAGCCGTGTCCTGAATGGAAGCAAATAGAGGCGTAGCCAACATCAAGTTGATCGCTAATAAACCTCCAATTAAGGACTTGAATCTGTTATTTAATGTAAACTTCATTTTTTTATAAGACGTTTGAACGTTATCCCAACTTTATCTTTTATTAAATCTGATGATGTAAACTTTCATCAAGAAGCGGATGATGCTTCGGAGCTAATGCATGCTTACTCAATTTAGACATCACTAAGAAAGTAAACAATCCAACAAATCCAATAGCAGTACCAATCTCTACAAAACCAAATCCTCTGTGTGATTCAACTGTACCAGGCATAATCATAATGTAGTAATCTAACCAGTGACCACATAACAACATGATCGCTACGAACAACATCACATTACCTTTACGCTTAGCATCTCTATCCACCAATAATAATAATGGCGCCACAAAGTTAATAATAATGCTCAACCAAAACCAAGGTTTGTACTCAGGTTCCCAACGTTTATAGAAATAAACTGTCTCTTCAGGAATATTCGAATACCAAATCAACATGAACTGAGCAAACCAAACGTAACACCAAAAGATAGAGAAACCGAACATTAACTTACCTAAATCGTGTAAGTGATTTTCATTAACCCATGCCATGTAACCTGCCTTCTTAACCAAAACAAGGATGATAACGATAGCAGCGATTCCACTTACCCACATTGCTGCGAAATTATACCAACCGAACATGGTCGAGAACCAGTGAGCCTCTAAAGACATGATCGTGTCAAAAGACCAAATTGGTGTAGTGAAACCGAAAATTACTAAGAAGATAGCCGATAACTTAAATCCTTTTTTGTAAGAATTTAACCCACCTTGTAAATCTTCGTTGTATGAAAGTTTAGCTAAGATGAAGGCGAAAATACTGTAGCTTCCCATGAAGATGATCTGACGGATCAAAAATCCAGGAACATTCAAGAAAGCTGCTTTACCGGCAACTAACTTATCATAGTTAGGGCTGCTAGGATCTGTTAATCCATCTGCATGCCAGTGATGATAAAGGTTATGTGTAGTTAGTCCCAAAGCTACAATCACTAATAATAGGATTGAAGCGATAGGTAAAATACTAGCCATTGCCTGAGGGATACGAATTAATCCAGCAGACCAGCCTGATTGAGTTACTAATTGCAATGCAACGAAGAATGCTCCGGCTGCACATACACACGTAAAATAATAGCCCATCAATAATAAATTGGCATATGTACGCTCAACCATGATGTGGTCACTGGAAAGTAAGCCAAGTGCAATTGCGGCAATTCCTACAACGATCGCAACCAAGCTCAACACCTTAGCGATGCCGGCGAATTGAAATTGCTCGCTGAAATTATAATCGTGATGATGATTGTGAGTTCCCATTTATAATATCGATGTTAATTATTTTTTTTGTAATTCATGAACGTACATAACCACTTTCCAACGCTCTTCTGGTGTCAATTGTGAAGCATGTGCTCCCATTGAGTTATAACCATAAGTAATGGTGTGGTAAATCTTACCGTCCGTTAATTCTGACATTTTGCCACCTCTTGAAGATGGAACTCCAGCAGACTGATGGTATGATGGCGGCGGAGGGAAATTCTCTAACGCTCTAGTACCTCTAGAATCAGTAACTGATCTATCTTTAGTAATAGGGCCATCTCCTGCTCCATCCTTACCATGACAAACAGCACAGTAAGTTAAAAACAAGGTCTCCCCTTCAGCTAAATGCGCTTGAGTAACTAACAAAGGGTTTTTAACCTCTGCTCCAGCTAACTCATACCCTTCAACTGTATTCGGATAATCAAAACGCTCGAAACCTATTGGCGTAGTACTCGCCGGAGGTAATTGCGCTGTCTGCTTATTTTTAAAATTATCATTTGGCTGATCCGGATTGAATGCAATTGGATCATACATATTTCTCGAGAATTCTAAGCCTGTACTGCGTGTCGTACCATCTCCGCAGGCAGAAACTACTGCAGCTAAAGCAGCAGCAACACATACAGTTCCAAGAAAATTCTTCTTATTCATAGCTAACATATTTTCTTTCATTGTATTTAACTTCTACTGCTCCTGCTTCTTTCAATAGACTATCGATCAACGCATGATCAGTATTTTCACGAGCATCAACTGCAATAATAAATCTGTCATCCGTTGCACGAAGATCCATCACACGTGGAGCACGTCCTGGGAATAAGTGATTGCGATAGAAGAATGTAGCAACCATTCCTAGCGCACAGATTAAGATTGTAACCTCAAATGTAACCGGAACAAAGTTTGGCAATGGCAATGATGGTTTACCACCAATGTTCATCGGCCAGTCGTAAGCCATTGTGTAAAACAATAAACTGAAACCTAAAATTGTACCTGTTGCACCGAATAAAAATGCAGCAATCGGTAAACGTGATGGTTTTACGCCTAATTTAGCTTCAATACCGTGAATCGGCATTGGTGTAAAACAATCATAAATGCTAATGTTATTTGCTTGCAACTTGTCAATCCCGTGCATCATTTCATCAGGATCCGCAAAACTACCTAGTATATATTTTGTATTGCTCATTGCTACTATTTTTTACGTAATTCTTTAATATCCTCTTCTGTAACTGTATCGTATTTCTCCAAAGAGTTTCTGAAGAACTCAACTTGATCCTCAGGGAATGCACCTTCTTGAACAAGTTTAGTTTTCTGTTGTAAACTCGCGCTCTTCAACAACAACTTAACCTCTGCGATAGCAATACCTGGTAAGAAACGAAGGAACAACAAGAATAAAGTGAAGAATAAACCAATTGATCCTACGAAAATACCCACATCAACCCAAGTTGGGTAGAACATTGCCCATGATGATGGAAGGTAGTCACGGTGTAAGGAAGTAACGATAATTACGAAACGCTCAAACCACATACCGATGTTTACCACAATAGATAATACCCAAGAGATTGGAATACTTGTTCTGATTTTCTTGAACCAGAATAATTGTGGTGAAATCACGTTACAAGTCATCATCGCCCAGTAAGCCCAAGCATAAGGACCAGCAACACGGTTTGCGAATGCATACATTTCATATTCAGAACCTGAGTACCATGCAATAAATAACTCTGTTAAGTATGCAATACCTACGATAGATCCTGTTGTCATGATGATTTTATTCATCGCTTCAATGTGGAACATCGTGATGTAGTCCTCAAAGTTCATTACCTTACGAAGGATTAACAATAAAGTTTGTACCATCGCGAAACCTGAGAAAATCGCTCCAGCAACGAAGTATGGAGGGAAGATCGTGGTGTGCCATCCTGGAATTACCGAAGTTGCAAAGTCCATGGATACGATGGTGTGTACTGAAAGTACAAGAGGTGTAGAGATACCAGCTAAGATCAATGAAACGATCTCAAAACGCTGCCATGTCTTTACTGAACCATTCCATCCAAAAGAAAGGATTGAATAAATTCTACGTTTTAAACCAGAAGCACGGTCACGAACTGACGCGATATCCGGTAATAAACCACAGTACCAGAACACTAAGGAAACTGTGAAGTATGTAGAGATCGCAAATGCGTCCCATACCAATGGTGAGTTAAAGTTTACCCATAAAGATCCGAATTGGTTTGGCAATGGGAAAATCCAGTATGCTAACCAAGGGCGTCCCATGTGAGCAACAACGTAAGTTGCGGCACAGATCACGGCAAAGATTGTCATCGCCTCTGCCGAGCGGTTAATGGAGTTACGCCAGTTTTGACGGAAAAGTAATAGTACTGCGGAAATCAGGGTTCCGGCGTGACCAATACCCACCCACCATACGAAGTCGGTGATATCCCAAGCCCAACCTACGGTTTTGTTCAAACCCCAGGCGCCGATACCTGTCCAGAAAGTGTATCCAACACTTACTACCCATAACATTGCTCCAAGGACAGCTACTGTAAAGCCAATCCACCAAGCTTTGTTCGGTTTATTTTCAACCGGTAGCAAGATATCATCTGTAACTTTTGCATACGTGATATTCTTGCCGGTTACTAATGGTTCTCTTAATATTGATTCGTTATGCGATGACATAGTTATTTTATTTCAGTATTGAATAAATTACGCTTCAAATGTGTTTCTTACCTTAGTCATGTAACCAATATTTGGTTGCACGTTGATTTCTTCTAGTACGTAATAAACACGCTCGTTACGTAGTGCTTTTGAAACTTCTGATTCTGGATCGTTAGCATCTCCAAAGATAATCGCATTTGCCGAACATGCTGCTTGACAAGCCATTTGAATATCTCCGTCCTTAACTTTACGATTTTCGATCTTAGCTTTCAATTTACCAGCTTGAATACGTTGGATACACATTGAACATTTCTCCATAACCCCACGAGAACGTGTCGTTACATCTGGATTCAATACTAATTGTGTAAATTCATTATTCAAGTAGTTGTCAAAGCGTGAATCATTCCAGTAGTTAAACCAGTTAAAACGACGTACTTTATATGGACAGTTGTTTGCACAGTAACGAGTACCGAAACAACGGTTGTAAGCCATATGGTTAAGACCTTCTGAAGAGTGAACAGTCGCTAGTACCGGACATACAGTCTCACATGGAGCATGCTCACAGTGTTGACACAACATCGGTTGATGAACAACAGTTACATCTTCGTAATCCAAACCGTCTGCTTTCGCAATTTCTTTCTCTTTTGTAAGCTTCGCTTCACCACTGTTGATCGTGTAGTAACGGTCAATACGCAACCAGTGCATCTCACGACGACGGCGAACCTCGTCACGACCAACAACTGGAATGTTGTTTTCAACGTTACATGCTACGATACATGACCCACAACCTGTACAAGCGTTCAAGTCGATTGCCATCACCCAACGGTGACCTGGTTGCTCAAACTTGTTCCATAAGTCATAAGTTTGGTGCGTATCGGCAAAACGGCCTGATTCTGAGTTTGGATCTTTTAAGTATTTAGCGAATGAAGTTTCGCGAATGATATTACGACCTTCGATCGTGTGGTGAGTTTGCGTTTGTGCTAATTCGTAGATTCCTGATGCTTTAGAAACAGTAGCTTTAGCTGTAAATTGAACTGTACCATTCACTAAACTTGCGAAAGGATAAGCATTCACACCTACGTTATTACCCGCTTTACCAACTTTCGTACGACCATAACCTACAGCAATAGAAACTGTGCCTTTAGCTTGACCAGGTTGCAATACAACAGGTAAATCTACTTTGTAACCATTAGCTTCAACAGTCACTTTTCCTGTTTCTTTAACACCTAGTTCTTCAGCATCCTGAGGGTTGATAGCTGCATAGTTATCCCAAGTTACTTTCGAAACTGGATCTGGCAACTCTTGTAAGTATGCGTTATTTGCATAACGTCCGTCTCTTAATGTAGTAGACTCATATAATTTCAATTCTACTCCACCAGCGATGCGTTTGCTATCGTTCGCAATTGCCGCAGCTACAGCATTTGCATCTACAGCAGCGCTGTATGATGATCCTGTCGTAGTTCCTTTAAATACGAAACCTTGTTGTAAAACGTCTTTCCATGTTTTTCCTGTACCTGCTAAGATATTAGCTTCCCAGTACTCTTTCACGAAATCGTGGATTGGCTTATTAACACCAGCCCAAACTAACAATGACTGTTCTGCTTGACGTGTGTTAAATACAGGATTGATGGTAGGTTGAACGATCGTAAATAAACCTTCTTTCGCAGATGAGTCACCCCATGCTTCTAAGAAAGTACAGTTAGGAGCAATTGCCTTCAGCTCCGATGCTGTCTCGTCTGCTCTATCCGCGAAAGATACCGAATAATCGATTTTCGCGATCGCAGCCTTTACATCATCAACTTTGAAATAATCATAAACTGGGTTGCTATTTAAGAAGAAAGCAACACCAACTTGACCCGCTTTAGCAGCAGTTAAGAACTGTTGGAAAGCAGCATCCGAACCTTGATATTGTTTTGAGTAATTATCTAAATCGATAATCGCTCCGTATGCGCCTAATGCCGAGTTGATCGCATTTACTAACAATTGAACGTTAGTATCATTTGATCCCGCAACAACTAAAGCAGCACCTCTAGCAGCAACTAATTCTTTCGCAGCTAAAGTAATTACTTTTTTTGCTTTCGCATTATTTGTACCACCAGAGACAGACTGTCCTGTAATCTCGTTGTACAACGAAATTAAAACAGCGCCTTCTTCCGATGGCTTAATCGCAACACGCGCATCAGCATTCGAACCTGTCATCGATAGACCTGATTCGAATTGAATATGACGTGACATTTTTCCGCCTTTCAACGATTTATGGTCACGGTTTTTAATATAATCTTGTGTGTGCTCTTCTCCTGCTACCCACGATCCTAAAAAGTCAGCTGCTACCGAAACAACAACCTGTGCTTTATCAAAGTGGTATGAAGGAATAACTGCTTTACCAAATGCTGTTCTATTTGCTTCGATAATACCGCTGTAAGAAACAGCATCAACCTGAACTAAGTTAGTTGAAGGGTATTTCGCAGCTAAAGCAGCGATAGCAGCTAATGTCGAAGGACTATTTACTGTGTTAGCAACAATGGTAATTTGCTTACCAGCACCTTGCGCTTTGTTCAAAGCATCAACAACAGCTTTATCCAACTGAGACCATTCTACATCCTTACCGCCAATTTGCGGATTTTGTAGTTTGGACATATCATATAAGTCAAGTACAGAAGCTGCAGTTTGCGCGTCAGTACCTTGATTTAAGCCAACTGAATTTTTATTAGCCTCTAAAGAGATTGGACGTCCCTCGCGAGTTCTAACGATTACACTCTGACCATTGAAGGATGATGCGTAAAAGTTAGGGATACCTGGAGTAACCTCCTCCGGCTTGATTACATAAGGTACAGCCTTATGAATCGGCGTACGGTTACATGCCGCTAAAGTTACAGCACCTAACCCAAAGCCCAATGCCTTCAAAAAGTCACGACGTGGAGTTTTTGTACTTAAACCTGCTTCATTTAACACATCTTCTACGGGAATAGGCTCAGCAAACTCCCCTTTGCTTCCTTCTACAAAAGCTGGAGTCTGATTTAACTCTTCTAAACCTTTCCAATATTTTTTATTGCTTTCCATTTAAGCTATATATAAGATTCCGTATTTCTAATTAAACTCTATTAATAGTGACACTTACCACACTCTAATCCACCGATCATTGCAGCAGTCATCTTCTCTCCTTTTTTCAATTTCTCATGTGCTTTGATCAATTGATCGTAATATGCGTTATCCGCATTTACCTCTGTCGTTTTGTGACAGTCAACACACCATTTCATTGTTAAAGGAGAATATTGATAAACTTCTTCCATATCTTGGATCGGACCGTGACATGTTTGACACTCAACACCTGCAACAACTACGTGTTGTGAGTGGTTGAAGTATGCAAAGTCAGGTAAGTTATGAATTCTAACCCATTCGATAGGACGAGGATTATTTCCGTAAGTCTTAGTCTCTGGATCAAAATCAACCGCACGATAGATCTTCAAAATCTCTGGTGAAATCTCGCCATCGTAGTGATCAGATGCAGTTACTGTGTTGTGACAGTTCATACAAACGTTTGCTGATGGAATCGAAGCATTCTTAGATTTGAACGCACCACCGTGACAATATTGACACTCAATTTGGTTAACACCCGCGTGAATTTGGTGAGAGAACTTAATAGGTTGTACTGGCTTATAACCTTCATGTACACCCACGTTCCACATCGCTTTCCAACCCGCAACGCCTAACAAACCGACAACCATCAACACCACAAAGAACACTAGCTTTTTGTTCTTCAAGAATGCTTTCGCAAACTTAGCAGAACCGCTTTCGCCAGCCTCTTCATGTTGAGCTTGTGCAGCAGCAATTGTCGCTTGGTTAGCAGCAATTACCTTCTCTAAAGTTTTTGTAACACGGTTTAAAGCAAAGATTACCGCAACAGCAACAACGAACAATGCAACTAAGCCAATGATCATCATTCCACTGGCATCACTGCTAGCAGCAGCACCACCAGCTGGAGCTTTCGCAGCCTTCTCAGCTAACTTAACTTCCTCTGCTTTCAAAAAGGCGATGATATCCTTAATATCAGTCTCCGACAAATGAGCGTAAGGAGCCATCATTGTCGGATACTCAGCCTTCAATGCAACAGCTTGCTCATCTCCTGAATCAACCATTCCTTGTGGATTATGAATCCACTTAACAATCCAAGCCTCTTCACGACGCTCAGATAAACCCTTTAAATCTGGACCTGTAATTTTCTTACCAACAGCGTGACAAGAGTTACAAGCGTTCGATTTGAAGAGAGCAGCACCATTCGCGGCATCCTGTGCTTGCGAGGTTGTTGTAACGGCAAATAACAATACCAAACTGATCGATATTGACTTCGCAAGTCTTCCCAAAACGGATGAGATATTTCTCATATTTAGCACTTTATACTATTTTATGTGTAATAATTAATTGTTGACACTTAGAGTATGTACACAGAAGCGTACAAAACAATGCACAAAAGTATAACTTATTAAGCAATCCCTGACAATCTGATGACGTAATTTATCAATTTATAATCATTCTAAATAGATATCATAGAATCGTCATAAAGTGCCCTAAATATAACAATAATGTGATTTTATACCAGCTTTTTATTGTTAACTTAGTATGACTATGAAATGGATAAATTTCTTCTTTCTCTTTTTTTTATTTACAAGTTGTGCACAATCACAATCGAAGTATACACATACGACTATGAATGACGAAACGAAATACAACAAATTAACGCCTGAAGAAGAATATGTCATTCTTCATAAAGGAACAGAGCGACCGTTTACCGGCGAACTTCTGGATAACAAAGCAAAAGGAACGTATATCTGCCGACGCTGCGACGCCCCTTTATACACGTCTCAAGATAAATTTGAGTCACATTGTGGCTGGCCGAGTTTTGACGATGAAATACCAGGCGCTGTAAAAAGAGAGGTCGATGCCGACGGACGTAGAACAGAAATTCTATGCGCCAAGTGTGGAGCACACCTCGGTCATGTTTTTGAGGGTGAAGGTTTCACCGCCAAAAACACGAGGCATTGTGTAAACTCTATTTCAATGAAGTTTGTTCCTGCGGCTCCTCAACAATAGCCGATGAACCTCTGACAAGAAGCTCACAAGGGATTACAATTTTTTGTAATTCCTTATTTTTTCCTTTGATTTCATTCAACAAAGTGTGTATGAGCTCGTTCGCTATCGCTACGGTGTCCTGAGTCACCACAGAAATATCGGGATCATGCAATTTGAACAATGTATGGTCATCAAAAGCAACCATATTAGGCAGCTTAATGCCATTCTCTTTAACAGCTTTCAAACCATCAATTGCCAAATAATTGGTCGCAAACAAAACAGCATCTAGGTTATTATCATGAATAAATTCATACAGTTGCTCAACTGCGGTTTCTTCATCCTCATCTAAACGAACTTTCTTGATGTACGCCTGCTGCTGATAATCATCAATTGCCTTCATATACCCCTCTAAACGATCGCGCATCTGCGTTTGATTAGAGTAGAGCGAAACAAAACCCACCTTTTTATTCTTAGGATTATCCAGCAAATGTTTGGTGGCTTCAAAAGCTCCATTGAAGTTATCCAGTACCACATAATGAGTTTCCAACTGCGCCACATAGCGGTCAAACAACACCAAAGGCACATTATTCTTGTTCAAATTGCTCAAAGTATCCTCCAAACCTTCAGGGGGCGTAATAATATAGCCATCGACCTGTCGGTCATAAAACAATTGAATCAGTTCTTTAGCTTTCGTTGGATCATTATCCATACTACAGTAAATAATGTGATAGCCATTTTCATAGGCTATACGCTCTATGTACTTTGCGATATTCGAAAAAAATGGGTTTGAGATATCTTCGACAATCAAGCCTAATATTTTGGACTGCCCGGTTCTTAAACTTTGGGCTAATTGATTTGGTTTATACCCTACCTTCTTGACGTACTCTAAGACGCGTTTGGTTAAACTTTCACTAATTCGTTTCTCTTTCGCTTTTCCATTCAAAATAAAAGATACGGTCGTAACGGAAACTCCAAGAGTTTTTGCAATATCACTAATTAAAATACGCTTTCTCATGCTAGGTCAACAGTGGATTATAGGAAATTTTACCAAATATATAATTTCAGCTAAAGTTTAGCAAACAATTGCTAAACTATTTGCTAAAAAATGGGCTAAAAGGATTTATTAAAGAAATAAAACTACTTTTGTATAGAGTACACATTTATAACGAAGATTATGACCTTTCATTATACTAAGGCACTAAAATCCATTTTCCTAAGCACGGTAATCCTGATATCAGCTAGCCATGCTGAAGCACAAAAATTGACACAGTATGTCGACCCATTTATCGGAACCGGAGGGCATGGGCATACCTTTCCTGGTGCTACAGTCCCGTTCTCTTTAGTTCAATTATCTCCGGACAACGGTAAAAATGGTTGGGATTGGGTCAGCGGATACCATATCTCCGCAGATTCTATCGCCGGATTCAGCCATATGCATCTAAGCGGAACTGGAATAGGCGACTGGTTGGATATCGCCATTATGCCTATGCTGAAACCAATAAAAAACTATAAAGTCGATACTCGTGTTGCATTTTCACACGATAAGGAAAAAGCAAGTCCTGGATATTACGCCGTACAATTAAACAATCAGATACAAGCAAGGCTTACATCAACCGAACGGGTTGGTTATCACCAATATCAATTCCCAGCTTCATCAGAACCCACAATACGCTTAGATTTAAATCATGCCTTCAATTGGGATAAACCAACCGATACGGAGATTCAAATTTTAAATGACAGCACGGTCATCGGTAAGCGATACTCCTATGGATGGGCGAATCAGCAACATATCTACTTTGCCGTTCGCTTTTCTTCACCATTCAAGCAATACCTACTCAATGGGAAAGAAAGCAATGCAAAAAAATTACGCATAGAAAATCAAGGAAAACTTGCAGAACCCGCTGTCAACGCGCAGTTCGTATTCCCGAGCGGCAAACAGATCGAACTGAAGGTAGCACTATCCACAAGCAATGAACAGAAAGCACTATTAGCACTAAACGAGATTCCGAATTGGTCATTTGAGCAGGTGAAAACCCAAGCCGAACAGAAATGGGAGAAAGAATTAGGAAAGATAGAAGTGGAAAGCAAGGACGATCGCTTGAAAAGGATTTTCTACACTGCGTTATATCATACAGCGATTTCCCCAACACTGTACTCAGACCAGGACGGCGCTTACAAGAACTATAAAGGAGAACAACACAAGATGCCAAATGACGGCCAGCGTTATACCTTATTCTCACTATGGGATACGTTCAGAGCGTTAAAACCGCTATTTACCATCACGCAACCCGAACGATATACCGACATTATTAACAGCATGCTTGCGTTTTACGATGAAAACGGTTTGCTGCCTGTTTGGGATCTGAGCACTTTCGAAACCAATACAATGACTGGCTATCATGCGATTCCCGTGATTGCTGATGCGATCCTGAAAGATTGGCCAGGGATTGATCAAGAACGCGCATATCAAGCGATGCTAGCGAGTGCCCATCAGTCTATCCGAGAGGTTCCTGCTTATATCGAGTATGGCTATGTTCCTCAAGATGTCAATGGTGGCTCGGTAACTAAGACACTGGAATACGCATTTGACGATTATTGCATTTCCTTAGTTGCTAAAAAATTAGGGAAACAAGAGGATTATAAAAAATTCACGAAGCGCGCGAAGAATTATGTTAATCATTTCGACCCGCAATCTGGATTTATGCGCGCTAAAAAGAAAGATGGAAAATTCATAGAACCATTCGACCCTTTCTACTCAGAACATGATTTCGATAAAAGTCAGTATATAGAAGGAAATGCTTGGCAACACTCCTTTTTTGTTCCGCACGATGTGCGGGGCCTAGCAAATCTATTCCCCAAAAAGGACGGCTTGGATAAGATGTTGGATAAGCTATTTGCGGCGCCATCGCATATGACCGGAGAAAACCAGTCGCCCGATGCTTCCGGATTTATAGGACAATATGCCCATGGCAATGAACCAAGCCACCATATTGCTTATATGTATAGTTATATCGGCAAACCTTGGAAGACCCAAGAAAAAGTAAGAGCTATTATAGATTCTATGTACCATGATCGACCAGACGGCTATGCTGGAAATGAAGATGCCGGACAGATGAGTGCGTGGGCAGTATGGTCCATGATGGGATTATACCCTGCAAGCCCTGTCAATGGCGAATACATCTTTGGGAGCCCTGTTTTAGACGCAGCAACAATCCAGATGCCTAGTGGAAAACTATTTCGCATAAGCGCTAAAAACAACAGCAAAAAGAATATCTACATTAGGTCTATCCGATTAGATGGGAAGAAATACACAAAATCCTATATTACGCATTCCGAAATGATGAAAGGTGGCGACCTGGTATTCGAAATGTCGCCCACGCCAAATAAAAACTTCGGCAACAAGCGCAGAGATCAAGCAACATCCATGGAAAACTAGAACATATCACAAATTGTCATGTTTTAACCTTAGGTACACAATTTGATAACAATAAGGAAAAGGAGAAAAACATAATGAGTGATTTCAACAACATTAACATAAAAGATATTCAGGACGGAAATAACGGTCAAGATTTCTACAGAAACTTTAGGGAAAAATTAATAGAGGTTGAACAATTTCCTTCAATCTATACCTTTAAGTTTATCGTTAAAACGGACTCGGATCAGGGCGAACAGGTTAAAGCCTTATTTACCCATTCATCAGCGAAGTTTTCCGAAAAAAGTTCATCAGGTGGGAAATACACATCAATCAGCATAGAAAATTTTGTAAACTCTGCTGATGAGGTGATAGAATATTACAAGAAGGTAGCAGAGATACCCGGTGTAATGATGTTATAAAAATAAGCATAAAGCAAG
>DELI01000033.1:21769-72485 GCA_002354335.1 Sphingobacterium sp. UBA2700
CTTGCTTTATGCTTATTTTTCCGATTATATTTCTTTAATCGTCTATTCTACTAATTCCGCATTCTTCATATCAATATTCCTCCGCTTCAAACTCACGTAAATGTTCCTGAATGAGCGAGGGATGTACTCCAGCGAGTGGAGAAGCACATATAATGAATTAAAAAGTTAATCATTTTTATAAATAAAAAAGCCATCCGTTTGGATGGCTTTTTTATCTTATCAAGTCAATTAAGCTTGAGGAGCATCTGTTGCCGGCG
This sequence comes from Sphingobacterium sp. UBA2700, assembly GCA_002354335.1. Lineage (GTDB taxonomy): Bacteria > Bacteroidota > Bacteroidia > Sphingobacteriales > Sphingobacteriaceae > Sphingobacterium. The sequence goes on from DELI01000033.1 coordinate 22,027, forward strand.
CATCTGTCGCTGGCTTTTGCTCTTGCTTTGGCTTATCTTCTCTTGGAGGGCGTGGTAGTAAGGCTTTACGAGAAAGCTTCATCTTACCCTGCTTATCAATATCTAATAACTTAACGGTTACCATATCCCCTTCTTTAAATACGCCGTCCATGGTTTCTAGACGCTTCCAGTCAATTTCAGAGATGTGCAATAAACCATCTTTACCTGGTAAAATTTCAACGAAAGCACCGAATGCCATGATAGACTTCACTTTACCTTCATATACTTCACCAATCTCAGGTTTCGTAACGATCGCTTTCACACGCGCCATTGCTGCATCGATCGAATCTTTATTTTCTGCGAAGAACTGAACGATACCTTTGTTATCAACCTCTTCGATTGAAATTGTTGCACCTGTTTCACGTTGCATTTCTTGAATCACTTTACCACCAGGGCCAATCACAGCACCGATAAATTCCTTATCGATCGTAATTTGAACAATGCGTGGAGCGTGAGGTTTGTAATCTTCACGAGGCGTTTGGATAGTCTTAGCCATTTCGCCTAAGATGTGTAAGCGAGCCTCTTTAGCTTGATCTAAGGCTTGAGTCAACACTTCCCATTTCAAACCGTTGATCTTCAAGTCCATTTGACATCCAACGATACCTTTTTGCGTACCTGTAACTTTAAAGTCCATATCACCTAAGTGGTCTTCATCACCCAAGATATCTGATAAAATTGCGTATTTACCAGTCTTCTCATCCGTAATCAATCCCATGGCAATACCAGAAACTGGAGCAGCAATCTTAACACCTGCATCCATCAATGCTAAAGTACCAGCACAAACAGTAGCCATAGACGAAGAACCATTAGATTCTAAAATATCTGAAACTACACGGATTGTGTAAGGATTATCTTCACCTGTTGGCAATACTTGTTTCAATGAACGCATCGCTAAGTTACCATGACCAACTTCACGACGACCTGGACCTCTGTTCAGTCTTACTTCACCTGTAGAGAATCCTGGGAAATTATAGTGCAAAATGAACTTGTTATAACCATGGAAAAATGCTCCATCAATCATTTGCTCATCATCTTTCGCTCCTAAAGTTACGGAAGTTAATGATTGCGTTTCACCACGTGTAAACACAGCAGAACCGTGTGCAGCCGGCAAATAATCGACCTCAGACCAAATCGGACGTACGGTACGAACATCACGGCCATCTAAACGAATTCCTTCGTCCAATACTAAATTACGTACAGCATCGTATTGAACGTCGTGGTAGTATTTCTTTAACAAGAAAGCAGTATCGTCGTCGATTTCCTCACCTTGAGTGGCAAAAAACTCTTCACCAATTTCGGCAAATCGCTCTGTACGTTCGTGCTTTGTCGATCCTGATTTCGCTACCTCATAAACTTTATCATAAGTCGCTGCATAAACAGCTTCTCTTAACTCAGGGTTCGAAGGCTCATGAACAAACTCGCGTTTGGTTTCCGAACCTACTAATCTGCTTAATTCTACTTGTCCTGCAACTTGCTTTTTAATTGCTTCGTGCGCAAAAGCAATCGCTTCAACCATCTCTGCTTCAGAAATCTCTTTCGCTTCGCCTTCCACCATAACGATATCTTGTGCAGATCCCGCAACGATAAATTCTAAGCTTGCATTCTCCAAAACGGAAACTGTTGGATTGATCACTAATTGACCATCTACCTTCGCCACGCGAACTTCTGAAATAGGTCCATTGAATGGAATATCAGATACTGCGATTGCAGCAGAAGCAGCCAATCCTGCTAATGCATCTGGCATGATCTCCTTATCCGCAGAAATCAAACTCACCATAACCTGTGTATCTGCATGGTAAGTATCTGGGAATAAAGGACGTAACGCTCTATCTATTAATCTTGAAATTAAAACTTCATAATCTGAAAGTCTAGCTTCACGGCGTAAGAAACCGCCTGGAATACGGCCGGTAGCCGCATATTTTTCTTGGTAATCTACAGATAAAGGAAGGAAATCAACCCCCGCCTTAGCTTCTTTGGATGAAACAACCGTTGCCAATAACATCGTGTTTCCTTGCTTTAATACCACCGATCCGTCAGCTTGCTTCGCTAACTTTCCGGTAGACAATTCGATAGGAGCAAGTCCGCCGCCCATCTCAATTGTTACTTTGTGTTCGTTATAACTCATTGTGTTTTCGTTGTGATGCAGTTGCCTCAAATAGAATGCATCAATTTAATTTTGACCTTTTTAATCGCACAAAGGTAATTAAAATTTCCTCCCTAAACCTAGTAGTGGCTTATTTTTTACAGCTGCAAAGGAGAAGTTTCCTAATCGGATATTATTTTATCGATTCAATCCATATCTTGTTAAACCAAATAGGGGAACTCGCAGAGAAGTGCACTTCATAATATCCAGCACGATCCGCGTTGAAAGTCCCAACCTCTTGATCCAAAAACTCTTCAACATACCAATTCTCATTCGGCTCAACTGTTACTTTTCCATTGGGTTTGGCCGAAACAGAAAAGTCTTGACGATATCGCTTAGCGGCAGCACTCGCTTCTAAAGTCAAGCGTTGTACAGCGATTTTTAACGTGCTTTCCTTCCCATGTCCATTATGGATGTTCGAAGTCAATTTATATCTCCCGGCTTTTGGTAGATAAACTTTCCATGCAATGTCCTGATGCTCCTTTAACATTAAATAATCCGGTCGGGTACCATCAAATGCTTTCATTTCAACTCCCGGAGTTACAAGATTTCTTGCATTCAATGCAAAGCCGCCAAAAGTAGATTCGCCCACAACTTGCTCATCTAAATGGATTTCATCGAAACTCATTTTTACTACCGAAACGTATGGATCTGCTTGTGTTTCGGGAAGCTGAATATGCATCAAAGGCCCGAACTGCTCAACCTTTAAATCAAGCGGCTCGGCGGAGCTCAAAAGCGTTGCCCGCACCGGTTTTCCTAACAGTCCGGAAACGCGAAGTTTTTTGTCTAACGGCCAGTTATAAACATGAAGATATAAGTTCTTCCCACTTTGATCTTGCGTAATTCGCCCCCAATCATGTTGCGAACTTCTTAGCTTCAATCCTTTGTTAGCATATAAAGCTTCGCCGTATTGTGCTAACCACTTACCAATTGTTTCCAAACGTTCCACACCTTCAAAAGGCACAGAACCATCTGCTCGAGGCCCGATGTTTAAGGTATATGAGCCATTCAAGCTTACGTTGTTAATCAAAGATTGGAATAGTTGGTTGGTGGATTTCCATTCGTTTTCTAGAGCATTAAAACCCCAGGAATGCGCAATAGTACCCGGCGTTTCCCAAATATGATCGGTATAAGCTTCCCCAAATACATTATCTCCTAGCGTCTCAAAATCCACGTTTTCATCGCTGATTGGAAGCCCTAAGCGCGAATTGATTAAGCAGTTTGGCTGCAGTTGATGTATCATGCTCGCCAATTGATCCAACTGTTCTTTCTTGATGATACTCTGCTGATAGGGAATCCACATATCAAACCACATCAGCGCAATATCACCGTAATTTGTCAAAAGCTCACGTACTTGGGGAATCACTTTCTCCTGCCAGTACTGATTATACTGTGCGTCAGTCACGCGCCCAGTTACTTCTTGATTATGGTTCCAAGCATAGGGATGTTGCCAATCGATCCAGTGGGAATAATAAAATCCCAATTTCATATCGTGTTTTCGACAGGCATCTGCTATTTCCTTAATCACATCTCGCCCGCTTCCACTCAATTTCGGTAAAGAGTAAGAACCTAGCTTTGTATCCCATAGCGCAACACCATCGTGATGTTTCGACGTGATGATAATATATTTCATACCGGCCTTCTTCGCCAGCAAAACCCACTCTTCCGGATTGATTTTTTCCCAATCAAATCGCTTTGCTAAAGCTCCATATTCAGCCTCCCCAATCCGATTTCTATAACGAATCCACTCCGCATAGTTATTCGGGTGGCGCAAGCGCTCGCCCTTCCAAATCCCCTCGGTAGCACTATAAAGCCCCCAGTGAATAAACATACCATAACGGGCATCCGCTAACCATTGAGCCTTATCCGTCTGTGCATGGGTAAATAACGTGTAAATGATAAATAAAAAAAATAGGCTTAATTTTCTCATGAATTATAGTGTAAAATATCGGATTTTATGAGCTGTTCAAATATAATAATTCGCATAGTCTATCGCTAGAATTTCAGTCATGCGAACTGTTAAAAACGATAAATTCCTATAGGGCGATGCCCTATAGGAATTCAATATGGTATAAAACTGAGATTAGTTTTTCTTAGCCCACCAAAGTGGTGTTAATGCTTTGTCTTCAGCACCAAGCGCTGTTACTGCTTGCGCATAACCTTCGGGCGACGATTCTCTAAATACCGAAGGGAAAGGAATACGTTGCGGGAAGAATCTAACACGGTTTGTCATGAAGTTTCCACTATTTAAATCCGGAAGATTTGTTAATGGATTTTCAACAGCTGGATTTTCGAAGAACGGCAATCCCAATCTTCGGTGATCGCTCCATGCCTCTAATGGCAACCATGGCATATTAGCAATATATTTTTGCGTAATAATCTTCGTTAAAGCATCGTTACGTACAGTACCATTTTTATAGATCGTATTGGCCGGATAAGCAATGCTCGCTGTTCCTGTAGCATTCGTATAGCCATCAACATAAGTCATGTTATGCGAATTCCCAGGCTCTGCAGTATGTGTAAATTTAGCGGACGTACCAACGCGGTTATAATCCTCAGATGCTAAGTAAGCAGCAGCATGTTGGGAAACACCCCAATACTCAAAGCTTGATTTTACTCCATTCTCATATGCAGCTTGCGCTGTTGTACCTACAGACCAGCCTTTCAATGCCGCTTCTGCTAATAAGAAATAGGATTCCCATGCTGCAAAGAATACACGTTTTGAACCACTTGCTCTAAATGCCTGAGATAAGCCAGGAATTTTGCCAATCTGCACTGAACGAATACCGTTTGCTGTACCCAAAGCGCCAAAATCACCGATTGCAGTTGTGCTCCACGTATTTTTTGTGTTTAACTTAATATCGCCAGACGCGCGTTTCATGGTCACCTCAGTCTCCTTAGCATCGTTGGTCCAAGATGGATAGTTTGACCAAGTACTACTAGAAACATCTCCAGGAATGTAGAATGTTTTGTAAGCACGTGGATCGATCGTATGAGGAAGTCCATCGAAAAAGTATCCTGCAGAAGGGTCGTTCGTCTTTACCGAATAATGCTCTAACATACGCTTTCCTACATAGTCTGCAGGCTTAATCGCAGTGTGGAAGCTTGCTGCTAGTTGATCTTGCGACTTGATACCGCCTAAACCTAAATATAGATTATTTAAGGTTGCTGAAAGCACTTGTCCGTTCCATTCGCGGCTCATGACACCAGAAAGTGGATCCCATCCTGGTTTCTCTTGAATAGCGAACATCTCGCCTGCATTTTTAATGTAGTTGCCACCGGCTGCTGCACTTTCAAATTCTGCCTTTGCTTTTTCAGGAGCGACCTCAGCGATACGCATCGCAAAACGCATACGCAAAGAGTTTCCATATTTCGTCCAGTTATCAACCTTAAAGCCATAAGCGTTATCAAACTTGGTCTTGGTATTAGGAACCGGATTATTCGCATCTAATTTTGACACCGCATCTTTCAAGTCATTCAAGATAAAAGTATAAACTTCTTCAACGGTATTATATTTCGGGTTGGTACCTTCAAAACCTTCTAAGGGAACCGGACCGAAGTTGTCAGACAATTCACTGAGTAGATAAGCTCTCCAAATTCTAGAAATCTGAACCATATTGTTTAAATATGGCTCGGCCGTATTTGCAGCAATGCGCTCCTCTCCGACTTTGATAGCTTTGTTGATACTGGTTAACCATTTCGCACCATATCCTCTGCCCCAATATTCATTGGACCAACCGTCATTATGCGTACCGACAGCAATACCGTTTGACAAGTGTTGTCTTGCCGCAGTTTTCCAATACAGCACAAAAATTCGCTCGGCAATATTGGGATCTTGTTGTGCACCAATTAATGCATCGTTAAACAAATATTCTACTTGTACCTGATCCTCATTTACTTTCAGAGGGGGAGTGTTCATCTCCTCAAAATCCGAACACGACGTTACGCTTGCCGCAAGTGCAAAAAACAATCCCGCTTTTGATATAATATTTTTCATGTGTCTTTGCTCTTAAAATTAAAATCCTAATGTTAGGTTAATGAAAAATGATCTTGACGTTGGAGTCGAGAAATTCTCAAATCCTGTCGCATTGGAGTTGATCGAGAATACAGATTCTGGGTCAATTCCATTCGCATAACTCTTGATCATCCATGCGTTGTTCACAGTAAATGCAATTTTTGCACGCTGTAAGACATTGCTTTTCAATATTGACGATGGTAGGTTATAGCTCAACGTAATATTTCTTAAACGAATATTCGTCGCGTCGTAAATATTCTCTTCACTGATACCGAGATTACCTGAATTCGTCACCCGATCCCAGTATTGTTGTTGAGAAACCGATTTCGTATTTTCTTTATAACTCGCGCCGTCTACAACCACGCCATCTACAACGAAATTATCGCGTTTACCACCTGGTGCAGTGATATCTGCCACACCATTACGTTGTAAATTCAGGTTTGTACCTGAGAAAAACTCACCGCCGAAACGACCGTCAATCTGGAAAGATAAACCGATATTTTTGTAGGAGAAGCTGTTGATCCAGCCAACTAATGCCTTCGGTGCTTGGTTACCCAATAATACGGCATCTGTCGTTTGTGGTAATCCATTAGCATCTAAAATCTTTTGTCCGTAAAATGGGCTTGCCGTATCTTCTACACGACGGTATTTTGTACCGTAGATATTTCCGTATAGCTCGCCAGCATTTGCGCGAACTGCTAGGTTATCAAATCCGCCTAACGTATAGTTTTTAATCTCGTCTGTCAACTCGATAATCTTATTAGTATTCTTCGAAAAGTTAACTGAAGAATTCCAGTTCAAACCTGCGTCAGACTGTAAGATTTGACCATCTAAGGCAATCTCAAAACCTGTATTTTGAATATTACCAGCATTGATCAATTCTGCTCTGAAACCACTCATCGGATCCATAGGAACCTCAATAATTTGATTTGTCGCATTGTTTTTATACCATGCAAAATCTAAACCTAAACGGCTGTTGAATAATCTCGTATCAAAACCAAATTCCAACGCTTTAATCAATTCATTAACTAAAGCAGGGTTGAATTTCACTTCGTCATAGCTACCGACCGCATTGCCATTTGGATCTTTCCCTACCGCATAGCTGTTGTATAATTGATAAGGTCTTGTATCATTTCCAACCTCAGCATAAGAACCTCTCACTTTTAAGAAGCTGATAAACTCAGGAAGGTTGCCCCCTCTTTTTCTGATCATGTCAGAAATTACTAAGGATGTACTAACCGATGGATAGAAGAAAGGATCTGCTAATGTTGATGACCAATCTTCACGACCTGTTAATGTCAAGAACCAGAAACCATCGTAGTTAACCTCTGCCGTAGCATAAATCGAATTGATTTGTTTTCTGTTGTTCAACTGATCAACCGCCGGGTTACCCACACCGTTTTGTACGGAGAAGAAGTTTGGAACCTCAAGCTCACCAGCATTCACATTCAACATCGTCTCGTTCGATTTCATGATCTGACCGAATAAGGATCCTGACAATCCCCATTTGCTACCACCTAACTCATCTTTTCTAGCATGTAATGCTAATGTATAGTTACGCTCTGCAAACTCTGTTTTACCGTTTGCATATTTACCGTTTGCAGCCATAGGACTACCGCCATATGTACGGTTATCAAAACGCGTCACGTATGAATCCATACCTGTACGTGCTTCCGCGTCTAACCAATCTGTTAGCTTATACTTGATATTTGCATTCATCATATAACGATTTCTAACGTCGTTATTTTGCTGGTATTCCGCTAACCAGTAAGGGTTGATCGAGTTCGTCGTCCCGTACCAGTACATCTTTCCGGTGTTCGTCAATGGGTTTTTGTAATCCAAAATACTTAATGATCTAGGCATAGTGAACAAGGTGCTATAGGCATTTCCATTGTTCTGGCCAGATGTAGGACGGTTTACCGCATTGTTGTTCATGTATTGTACTTTGACATCTGTGCTCCAACGTTTGTTTTCGCCGAAATTAGAAGTCACTCTTGACATCAAGTTTAAACGCTCTAAACTAGATCCTGGAATCTTGCTTTGATCATTCAAATACGTTGCAGAGGTATACACGCTTGTATTTTCATATTGTTGTTGGAATGAAATATTCTGCGTATGATTCACGCCTGTCTTAAAGAAATCTTCGATATTATTATAAGCTTGGTAAGTAGATCCCATTTCCGGACCCCAGCTATATAATTGCAAATTATCAAAAACACCATCTTTACCTTGAGCAAAGGAATTTTGCAGTTTTGGCAAAGTGAACAAAGTTTCTAATCCTAATGTTGATGAATAAGTAATTCCTGTGCCTTTCTGTGCTCTACCCGATTTAGTCGTGATAACAATCGCACCGTTACCCGCACGTGAACCGTATAACGCTGAGGCAGCACCACTCTTCAACACCGACATGCTTTCGATGTCTTCCGGGTTGATATCCCCTAAACCATTACCCATATCTGTACCTGGGTTCCAGAAGTCGTTATTTGCTAAACCATTACCACCTTTTGAACCTAAGAAGTTGTTCATCGGAACACCATCTACGATAATTAATGGTTGGTTATCGCCTGCTAAGGAGTTATTACCGCGTAAAGTAATCTTTGTTGAAGAAGCAGGACCTGCCGAACCTTTGATCACCTGTAAACCGGCCACTTTACCCACTAAAGCATTTGAGATATTTGTTTCTTTCGCATCCGTCAGCTGCTCGCCTTTTACCTCCTGAAAAGAATAACCAAGGGATTTCTTTTCACGCTTGATACCCATCGCCGTTACGACAACCTCATCAATCGACGTATCGTCTGCCTGCAGTGTCACATTATGTGTTCTCGAGGACACCGTAATCGTCTGCGTGGTATAACCAACGATAGAAAAACGTAGTTTCTCGCCATTATTAGCGTCTACAGAATAGTTACCATTGGCGTCGGTTTGTCCCCCACGTGTAGTTCCCACTACCGTAACACTAACGCCGGCAACTCCTGTATTACCATCTGTTACTCTTCCTGTAACAGCTTGTTGTGCGAAAATCGTCGTAATGCTTAATAACATTACTAACGATAGACTGCAACATTTTAAGTAAAAATTGCTCATTGTTGATGATTTTAATTTATAATTCTGTTAATTGCTTTTAAAATAAGTTTATCCAAATTGGCCACAGCAACACAGCCGCCACCTAATAACTGTACGTTCGCGGTGTCCGAAAACTCCAATCTCGTGTTTTTGGAAAGTCGCGGAATCGCAAATTCATGCAGCGCGCTTTGGATCTCTGGCAACAAGACGCGTTTTGCTTTAGCACCGCGCCCGGAAATAATGATTTTCTCAGGATTGATGATATGGATAAGGGTTGCTATACCCTTTCCTAGCATATAGCCGATTCTCCGTACCGCTTTTATCGCTAGTTGGTCTCCCGCATTTGCTGCCGCCAACAACTCATCTCCCGTAATATAGCCCTGTTGTAAATATGTAGCTTGCAATACCGATTCTTCCCCTGCTTTCAACATATCGTTGGCAAAGTCTCTTGCCGCCACCAAGGAAGCTTCCACTTCTAAACAGCCCTTCTTGCCACAAGAACACAACTTTGCCTGATCTGATAAAGGTATATGACTAAACTCTCCCGCATATCCACTGTGGCCACGGTAGAGATCATTGTCGATAATCATCCCTAAACCCACACCCCAATTCAAATTTACGACCAGGACGTCTCGAGCATCCACCCCTTTGCCGAAGTTATGCTCTGCGATTGCAATCGCTGTGGAATCATTCTCAACCTCCGTGCGAATGCCGAACTCTTTTTCAATATTTTCGCGAATCTTATAGAACGGCGAACTTTTATCGAAAGAATTGTTGAGTCCTTCAAATCCATCGACGAAACCAGGCAATGTGATTCCGATAACAAAGACAGAGGCTTGGTCAACTTGCTGTAAGGTTTTAGCAATCAGGCTACAAATTTTATCGAAGGAATCTTCGTTCTGTAACAAGATTTGCTCCATCAATATTTTTGTCTGCGGTTTATTCGTAAAATCAAGGATAACGGCTGAGCTGTAGAATTGATCAATCGCAACCGATAAGATAAATGGCAGTGCCTTGGCATTTAACGCAAAACTTGCCGCACGTCGGCCTCCCGTAGATGGTGCCAGACCGTTTTGAATTACCAAATCTGAATCGATCAATTGGTTTATCGAGCTGGTGATGTTAGGCACACTCTTACCTACTGCTGCACTGAGTTCAGCAATCGATTGCGCCTTCGCAAAATATAATCGCTTGATTATCGATAATTTAAGCTTTTCCAACTTGTAGGAGTTTGGTAATATTGGGGTAAAGTTAAATTAATTTTTAGAAAACATACAAATACTTTTTAAAATATTTAAAAAGTTAATATAACTTACTTTGAGTCTGCTAGATTAGGATGTCTAATTTCTGAAATATTCACCAACCTTTCCAATATCTTAGCTAACGCGTTTTCAATACCGCTATAAATTGTAACTTAGTTTCAATTTATTACTATGAAACAACGTTACTACTCATTAGATGTATTTCGGGGTGCGACGGTCGCCCTGATGATCATGGTGAACAATCCGGGAACATGGTCCCATATGTTTGCCCCCTTAAAGCACGCGCCTTGGCACGGTTGTACACCAACAGATTTAGTCTTCCCCTTCTTCTTATTCGCTGTAGGAAATGCGATGTCATTCGTGATACCTCGCTTACAGGAAGCTGGTGATGGCGTTTTTTGGAAAAAGGTTATTAAAAGAACAATTCTTATTTTCCTGATCGGATTGGGATTAAACTGGTTCCCATTTGTACAATGGGCAGATGGAGCCTTACAATTTAGAGAATGGGTAAGCAGCACGGATCCTGAAAAAGGCGTACGTATTTTAGGGGTTTTACAACGCATTGCCATTGCCTACTTCTTCGCTTCCGTCCTAGCCTATTACTTCAAACCTAGAAATCTGATTTACATATCCGCTGTCATTTTATTTGCTTATTGGGGCATGTGTGCATTCTTAGGTACCGGCGATCCTTATTCATTAGAAACCTGGTTCGGAACGGACTACGACAAAGCCATTCTAGGCGTTGCGCATATGTACAAAGGCGAAGGAATTCCTTTCGACCCTGAGGGACTAATGAGTACACTTCCTGCGATCATTCAAGTAGTATTTGGCTACTTAGCGGGTGTCTTTATCAAAAATCAGGGATCAGTTGATTGGCTGTGGACGAAAGTACCGACAAGCAAGGAGCCGCATTTCAAACTGCTGTCAGGTTTATTCGTTACTGGTTTTATCCTAGTGGTTTTAGCTTGGACCTGGAGTTTAGGATTTCCGATCAATAAAAAGATATGGACTAGCTCTTATGTGCTTTACACAACGGGACTAGGTATCATGACCATTGGAGGGATGATTTGGTACATTGAAGTCCAGGGCGTAAAAAATAAGCTCACACAGTTCTTCGATGTATTCGGAAAGAACCCATTGTTCATTTTCGTGTTGAGTGGTTTACTCCCGAAAGCATTAGGCTTGATACGCATACCTGCAGGTACAAATGAAGCTGGCGAAGCGATATTCTCCAGTCCTTTATCCTGGTTCTATAAGAACATATGCGCTCAGATACCAGGTCCACCAGAATTGGGATCTTTCGCATATTCCCTAGTATTCCTTGTATTTATGTGGGTAATCTGTTACTGGTTAGATAAAAAGAAAATCTATATCAAAGTTTAATAGGCCTAAAACCCTGTTTTTGAATAAATTCTCGAAAATAAATTTTAACAATCCAATTGGAGACACTATCTTTGCAACCAATTAATAAATTTTTTAACGCTTCAATATTATTCAAGAAATGTATTTAAGTAAAGAGTACAAAGCTGATATCTTCGCAGAATTTGCAGGTGCAGCAGCAAACACTGGTTCTGCAGAAGGACAAGTAGCTTTATTCACTAAGAGAATTGCTCACTTAACTGGGCACTTAAAAAACAACAGAAAAGATTTTAACACGCAACGTTCTCTACAAAAATTAGTAGGTAAGCGTCGTTCATTATTAGCTTATCTGTACAAAAAAGATATCGAAAGATACCGTGCTATCATTAAAGCATTAGGTTTACGTGATATCATCAAATAAGCTTTTAGTACAAAGTTTTTTAGAACCGTTTTTGAGATAATCAAAGACGGTTTTTTTATATAGTACTTAGTAGTTAGTAGTTAGTAGTTAGACCTAACAAGGCGTATTGTCTTTGAACGTAGAGAGGAAGGGTGCAAGGATTAGCAAGATCATGTATGATGCTATGATGGATCCTGATCATCCTAAAATCTTTTTCCAGAAATTGTATTTAGTAGTTAGTATAAAGACCTATGACGCCTAATCCACATTATGTTTATGCTAATATCTAAACTTAATGTCTAATCTCTCTACGCGCCCTAGGTCTAAATACTAACTACTAAATACTAACTACTATTAAGCATATTCCATGTATCTTTGTGTACCATGCAGAACAATATCGAAATCACCTTAGAAGCCACTTTAGCAGGTCATCAAAATCCGATTTTCACACTTGCGCAGCCGAATAATTCCCAGCTACTCTACACGGCTGGAAATGACAAGGGTGTCGTTATTTGGGATTTGGAAAAGATGGCATTCCAAAAGCTTCTATGTAAGGTCGGTTCATCGGTGTATGTACTGAAAGCGATTCCCAATACGAATCTATTAGCTATCGGCATGCGTTCAGGACAGGTTTTGCTATTGGACAGCACTGATCAGACCTTAGTGGCCAATTGGAAGACGGAGCATGGCGCAGTCTTCTCAATCCAGATTCTGATGGATAAGCAAGAGATGATCGCGATTGGTGAGGAAGGATACGCTTATGTTTGGGACCTGCGCACTTACCAACTCTTATACAGGTTTAAAATCGCAGAAACTACGGTTCGCACGATTGCGGTATCCAACGATCAGCAGCAACTCGCATTCGGTGATAAAAACGGTGTAATCCATGTTTACCAAGCCGATGACTATCAAGAGCGTATTAAAAAGCAGATTCATAGCATGCCGGTCACCAGCTTAATTTATATGAATAACCATATCATCTCCGGTGGTCGCGATGCCCAACTCTTCAAGCTGGAATCCAATAACTTAGATACGATACAGCAGATTACTCCGCATATGTTTACTGTCTATAGTATTGATAACGGCGGACATGATGATATTTTTGCTACAGCAAGTCGTGATAAGACCTGGAAAATCTGGAAAGAAGAAGACCTCACACTCTTAAAAAATGTGTCAAGAGATCGTTTCTATGATTCACACCATTTGTCTATCAATGCAATGATCTGGAATAAGGATAGGATTTTCACCGTCTCCGACGATAAGTTGGTTAAGGTATGGAAGTTGAGCTAGCTTGTGCTGCCAGGTTATTCGATGCCCTTTTGACATTACAACGGTAAAAGTTGTACATGGAAATTAATGTCCCCAAGCCAAACAAGATGTACAGGATAATAAGAATATTATGCTCATCATAGGCAGGTTGATTTAGATTCTGGTATATCACACCGAAAATCCCCCATGTAAAAGCAACAGAAACGGTTGGAAGGATCTTCTTAAAAGAGTAATACATCGCCATACCGAAGGTTATAGTTAATATAGTGACATCGACCACATACTGTTGCGTTTCGGACTGAATCACACCGGCTTTCACGAAGGTCGAGACAATATTAAATGTAAATACGAACAGTAACCAGCCGGTGTACATACCGAAAGCCAATCGAATAAAATATTTGGTAAAGGAGTTAGCAGTCAATTTCTCGATCTCCATTCGATTGTTGATAATCAATAAGCTAATGATACAAGCAATGGTAAACAGTACAGAGAGAATCATGTATTGATTCAACTTCAACACCATACTCATGCCACAGAATACCTGGTTGAGGATCAACATATAATCTATGCGCATTACTTTGCGAACTGTACGCATATTTAAATGTTCGTTGCCCGTTTCGCGATACATCAATGCGGTCACTATGATCATCGTCATGGCAATGATTAACCAAGCTTTAAAAGTAAAGTCTGCAGGCGTAAGATGAGTCGGGAATAAATTGAACGCACGAAAGAGTGAAACCCCAAAAAAGGAATTCGCATCTATGATCAAAATCCAGATGAAATTCAAACTGACAATAATCAGGTTAAATAGAGCTAGGTTCCGAACTCCATGCATGTTAATACTTAGTTAGTGTTGGTCTGTACGTTTGTTGAACAAATATACTTAAATAATGTTCTCTACGAAATATTTTATTATTTGTGGAAGATATTTTACATCCGTTTCATCAAATGTGTTTAATTCGGCACTATCTACATCCAATACGCCAATGCAATTTCCATCTCGGAGGATAGGAACAACAATTTCTGATTTCGACAAAGAACTGCATGCAATGTGGCCCGGAAACTCTTCCACATTCGGCACAACCAGGGTTTCTCGCTTTGCCCATGCTGTACCACAGACGCCTTTGTTGTAAGCAATACGTGTACAAGCCACCGGACCCTGAAAGGGACCTAAAACAAGCTGCTCGCCTTCCACCAGGTAAAAGCCAACCCAAAAGAAGTTAAACTGTTCTTTTAAAGCGGCCGCAATATTGGCCATATTAGCAACCTGATTCGTTTCCCCACTGATGAGGCCCTTTATCTGTGGAATTAAGGAAAGATATTGATCCTCCTTGCTACCCTGTGCGATCGATAAATCTTCTGCCATGTTCTGAACGTATTTTTGAAGTGCTGAAAAGAAAATAGAATTAAAGGAGGAATAGAAACTTCCTCCTTTGTATTACAGCCTTTTTAAAGCTGCTTTAATAAGTTGTTCAACAGTAAGATCAGGGTCTGTTGTCGTAATGACCTGAAGTGCCTTCTCTGCCTGTTGCTTAGGAAAACCTAACATAACTAAGGCTGTCAATGCTTCTTCTGCTGAAGAAGGTTTGCTCACAACCAATGGGATTAATGCATCAGGGCCTTGTTTCTTAAGCTTATCTTGGAGCTCAAGAATAACGCGCTGCGCGGTCTTCGGACCGATGCCTTTAATCTTTTGAATAACATTAACCTGCCCGGCAACAATCGCTTGCTGAATTTCCTCAGGGGTAATTGAAGATAACATCATGCGTCCGGTATTCGGGCCGATACCAGATACCGATATCAGATGATGGAAAAGATGGCGCTCGGCCTCTGTCGCAAATCCGAAGAGCGTTTGTGAGTCCTCACGAACCTGGAAAGAGATAAAGAGCTTGCAATCTTCCTGATCCTTAATCTGGCTAAAAGTGGTCAATGAAATATGCACGTAGTACCCAATTCCGCCTACCTCGATAACAACATGGGTAGGCGCTTTGAATACTAGTTTTCCTTTAAAATATTCGTACATCTCGAAAGTTTATTTGTTCATTGCCTGATGCTCAATAGCATCCACAACAGCAATAGTAACCATATTAACAATCTCACGAACAGAGCTGTCTAATTGTAATACGTGTACTGGTTTGTTCATACCCAACAGGATAGGACCCACAGCCTCCGCATTTCCAACAGACTGCAATAGTTTGTAAGCAATGTTTCCTGATTCTAAGTTCGGGAATACCAAAGTATTTGCAGGCGCACCGTTCAATGTCGAGAATGGGAAGTTATCCGCAAGCATTTCACTGTTCAATGCAAAGTTTGCTTGAACTTCGCCATCAGCAACAATCTCCGGATGTTCTTTGTGTAAGATTTTTACCGCATCACGAACTTTATCAGAGATAGCGCCATCATTCGAACCAAAGTTCGAATACGATAGCATCGCTAGACGAGGTTTCACGTTGAAACGTTTTACTGCAGCATCTAATAATACGCTGATCTCCGCAAGCTCCTGCGCATTCGGGTTCTCATTAACCGTCGTATCACCGAAGAATAATGGCCCTCTTGAGGTCATCATAATATACATACCTGCCACGCGAGATCCTGGTTTAGCACCAATAACCTGCAATGCCGGACGAATCGTCGAAGCGTAGTTTCTCGTTAATCCTGAGATTAAAGTATCGGCATCGCCAAATTCTACCATACTCGCTGCAAAGTAGTTTCTGTTGGTCATCAACTTACGAGAATCCAATTTATTGATACCGCGACGTTGTCTCTTGCTGTAAAGATGGTCGGCATATTTCTCAAATCGCTCTGATTTAGTTTCTGCTAGCGGGTCGATCATCTCCACACCATCTAATTCGAACGCATATTCCTCAATCAAACCTTTGATTTTTTGCTCATTACCCAACAGAATAGGGAATGCGATTCCTTCTTCTTTCACAATCTGAGCCGCACGTAAGGATTTGTAATTATCTGCTTCCGCAAATACAACTCTTTTAGGGCTGTTTTTCGCTTTCGCTGTCAAGTTTCTGATCAAACGGTCTTCTTTTCCTAAACGTTTGTGAAGCTCCTCGCGGTATGCATCCCAATCTTCAATAACCTTGCGGGCAACACCAGATTCAATAGCTGCTTTTGCTACAGCGATAGAAACTTCTGTAATCAAACGAGGGTCAGTAGGCTTAGGGATAACGTAGTCAGCTCCGAAGCGAATGTTATTTACATTGTATGCAATGTTAACTTCTTCAGGAACCGGTTGCTTCGCTAATTCCGCAATCGCTTTTACTGCCGCAATCTTCATCGCTTCGTTGATTGCTGTAGCACGTACGTCTAACGCGCCGCGGAAGATGTAAGGGAATCCCAACACATTGTTTACTTGGTTCGGGAAGTCAGAACGACCTGTACCCATAATTAAATCATCGCGTGTCTCTACTGCAAGCTCATAAGCAATCTCCGGATTAGGATTGGCCATCGCCAATACGATTGGTTTCGGAGCCATCGATTTCAACATCTCAGCAGTCAACACATCTGCCTTTGATAAGCCGATAAATACATCGCTGTTTTTTACCGCATCTTCTAAGGTATGGATATCACGGTCCGTTGCCCATTCTGCTTTTGTAGCATCTAAGCCCTCTCTGTCAGTACGGATAACACCTTTGCTATCCAACATGACAATATTTTCTTTGCTAGCCCCAACCGCTACATACATCGCTGTACATGAAATAGCAGCTGCTCCAGCACCGTTTACCACGATCTTTACCTCCGAAATATTCTTACCTTGCAATTCACAAGCATTGATCAATGCTGCGCCCGAGATGATCGCTGTACCGTGTTGGTCATCATGCATCACAGGAATGTTCATCTCCGCCTTCAGGCGACGCTCAATTTCAAAACACTCCGGAGCTTTAATATCTTCCAGGTTGATACCGCCAAATGTTGGCTCCAATGCTTTTACAATATTTACAAATTCATCAACATTCTTCGTGTCCAATTCAATGTCAAACACGTCGATATCAGCAAAGATCTTAAATAATAGACCTTTACCTTCCATCACCGGTTTACCCGCTTGCGCGCCGATATCACCTAATCCTAAAACGGCAGTACCGTTACTGATTACAGCAACAAGGTTACCTTTCGCTGTGTATTTGTATGCATCTTCACTGTTTTCTGCAATTGCTAAACAAGGCTCAGCAACACCTGGTGAATATGCCAATGATAAATCTCTCTGTGAACTGTGTGGTTTTGTCGGAACGACTGCAATCTTTCCGGGACGTCCCATCGCATGGTATTGCAGAGCGTCCTTTTTTCTGTTGTTATTGTTCATAACGTTTCTAAATTTACTATTCTAGTAGGTTGTTGTTCTCTATTTTAATACATCCAATAATTTAAACATCTGCTGACGCATGCGTCCGGCTCCTCCGTGGTAGTTGTTTATTAATAGGGAGAAGGTATAGCTCGTGCCATCAGCCGCTGTTTGGTAGCCGGTATAACCCAAAGTCCCCCCGATGGTACCGCTTTTCATAGTCATGCCATTGATCGTTGGAAGACCTTTCTTGAAATCTGCAAACCAAGGTCTGCCCTGTGCATATTGCATGACGCGTGCTAGAGCGTTGCTCGTTACCCGATTTTGAGGAGATAATCCCGAACCATCGTAGGTTTTGATCTCACCAACAGGCAATTTCAACTTATTCTCCCAATATTTAGCTACTAATGTCGCCGCATCCTCGGTCTCATATTTATTTGCTGAGATTCCGCCGATTGCTTTCAATATCGCCTCGCCATATAAATTAATGCTTTTTTGGTTGAACCAATGTACAATCTCGATGAGCTTAGGCGATTGAATGGTTAATATCTTCTGTTTATTGGCGTCCCAATTGCTAATTCCTGCGTTTTTCAACAAGGTTGCTGTCGTAATCATACTGTCTGCAACAACAATAGAATCAGCAATTAATACCTTCGATAAATCATATACTAAGCTTAACGCAGGGTCTGGAGTAGAAAGCTCGATTGTCTTTTTCAGATCAGCGCCATATGTTCCACGTAGATATATAACCTTCGAATAAGGTGCCGAATAACCATAAACATTATCTCCAGAGCCGTTTGCCCCCGTAGTGACTTCGTTGATAACCTGATAGAATGGCGAAATATTATGCGATTTTATACTTGCGGCAGCACCTGGGCGACTCACAGAGAAATCAACATCATAAGCATTTTCTTTCCAGTTCAAAGCCGATACGCCCGCACCGTAGTAGTTGCCCATATCCGTCCACATCCAGGTCCCCGGAACTTGATTGCCCTTGTAAAACTTATCATCTGCAATCACAAGACCATTGATTTGTTTAATGCCGAGCGCCTTAATAGCCACTTTCCATTTATTTAAAACAGTTTCAGCATTATGCGTCGGATAGCGCTCGCTCCCCAAGGTTGGGTCGCCTAAGCCTTCAATAATCAGATTGCCATTCAGAGTACCGATGGAATCAACGGCTCCGGTATAATATAGGTGCGTCGGGAAAGTATAGTCGGGCCCTAGCAGGTCTAAAGCCGTAATGGACGTCATCACCTTCAAGGTAGAAGCGGTGGGAAGACCAATTTTGCTGTTCTCCTCAAATACAATTTGTCCGGTTTTGGAATTGATTACCGTTAGTGCCGCAACCCCATTCGTCAAAGAGGGCCCATTTTTAAATTGCTGATAAGCATTTTGAATTTTTGTCTTCGCCTCTTGCGCAAAAGTAGTTTCAATTCCTCCAACTACTAAAAGTGCTGATAAACAAAGACAAGAAAAAAATCTTCTCATAGGAAGCAAATATCGCATTATAGTCCACAAGTAGTACATAATTCTTGTAAAATTTCAATTCTATGATGAAGTAAAACTTTTAATTACTATAGTTTTTATAACTTGCACAGATTATTAAAAATAACATAATGAAATACATCGAAAAATTAGCTTCCATCCGCCAAGTGATGAAAGAAAAGGGTGTAGATGCCTATATTATTCCTTCCTCTGACCCGCATATCAGCGAATATCTTCCAGATCGTTACAAATGTATAGCATGGACTTCCGGCTTTACCGGTTCGGCAGGCACACTTGTGATTACACAAGACTTTGCAGGTCTATGGACAGACTCACGTTATTTTGTACAGGCAAACGAACAACTAGCGGGTACAGGTTTCGAATTGGTTAAATTACAAGCGCAAGGAAAACCTGAATATGTAGGCTGGCTAGCGAATAAGTTGCAAAAAGGACAAGTAGTCGCTTTCGACGGTAACCTTGCAGCAGTTGCTGTAGCACAAGCTGTGCAAGAGGAATTGCTTCCTTTAGGTATTCAAGTGGATGGTCATATCGATATCCTTGCAGATGTCTGGGAAGGACGTCCGGAATTGCCTACGGCCAAGGCATACCTGCTCGATTTCGCTACAACCGGTCAAAGCACAAAAGATAAATTAACGGCAATCCGCGAAAAGCTAAAAGCAAAGCGTACGACCACACATTTCGTATCATCCCTAGACGACTTAGCTTGGATATTGAACATCCGGGGGAACGACGTCAAGTGTAATCCTGTTGTATTGGGCTTCCTTTTGATCGACGGAAATAGAAATACATTGTATATCCAATCAGGTAAGTTATCAGAGGTCGATGTAGCCAGCTTGAATGCATCCGGTGTTACAGTGGAAGATTATGAAAAGGCTTTCGAAGCAATCCGTCATGTAAAGAGCGAGAATATATTATTGGATCCAAAGCGCACCTGTTTCGCCATCTATGATGCCGTTCCGGATAGCGTAAAAATTATCGAGGATATGAACCCTTCAACCTTATTGAAGGCTGTAAAGAACGAAACAGAATTGGAGCACACGCGCAATGCAATGCGCAAAGATGGTGTTGCCCTAACGAAGTTCTTTAAATGGCTAGAAGAGAATGTCGCTTCAGGAAATTTAAGCGAAATTTCCATTGCCGAGCGCTTGCAACAATTCCGTTCAGAATTAGACGGCTTTGTGGATATTTCATTCGATACGATTGCCGGATATTTAGAGCACGGCGCTTTGCCACACTATAAAGCAACCGATGAAAGCAATGCAACCTTGAAACCAGAGGGACTATTATTGGTAGATTCTGGAGGTCAGTACCTTGACGGTACAACAGATATTACACGCGTGGTATCGCTGGGTAACATCACAGCCGAAGAACGTATAGACTATACTTTGGTGTTAAAAGGGACCATCGAAGGTTCTACCGCCATTTTCCCGAAAGGTACGCGCGGTTACCAAATCGATGCAATTACAAGACATCCATTGTGGAGCAAACTTCGCAATTACGGACACGGTACAGGTCATGGCGTTGGTTTCTTCTTGAATGTTCACGAAGGCCCGCATGTATTCAATGCCGCCGCTATCGACATTCCTATTGAAGCAGGCATGATTACCTCCATCGAGCCTGGTTTGTATCGCGAAGGACAATACGGAATCCGTATCGAAAACCTGGTACACTCCAAAGTAGTCGAATCTAATTACTTCGGTGAGTTTATGGACTTCGAAACATTAACCGTATGTTATATCGCTACAGACTTAGTCGATAAAACAATTCTTGATCAAAAACATATCGACTGGTTGAACCAGTACAATAGTTGGGTATTCGATCAACTAAGCCCAAGCTTATCCGAAGAAGAGAAAACTTGGTTAGCTGAGAAGACGAAAGCAATTTAAAATAAAAAAAGCCCTGAAAAGGGCTTTTTTTATTTTAGACAGTAGATATCAGATTTTAGACATTAGACCGTCTTTGAACCGGGAAATAGTAGTTAGTACTTAGTACTTAGTACTTAGTATAAAGACCTATGACGCCAGATCCTGCTCATCCTTTCATCTTTTTTTTCCTGGTTCAAGACAAAAGAGCAAAAACCAAAAGATCCTGCCCATCCTTTCATCCTTTTTTTCCTGGTTCAAGACAAAAGAGCAAAACCAAAGACTCAAAAACCTCCCCTTCAAGACAGCAAAAAAAAGGAGCCTAATCGGCTCCATACTCTAATATCTAAAATCTAATGTCTAATATCTAGACCCCCTAATGCCTTCCTTCTAAATTCTTGGCGATATCTTTCAGGCTGATTCCTTTTTCGCGCAATAGCACGATTAAGTGGAAAAGTAAATCTGAAGATTCGTTGATAAAGTCGTGCTCGGTTTCATTAAGTGCAGCAATCACGGTCTCCACGGCTTCTTCTCCGACCTTTTGAGCGATCTTATTAATTCCTTTACTACGAAGTCTATTTACATAAGATTCTTCGCTAGGAAAGTCAAAACGGTCCTTTACGATAGCTTCTAGCTTAAGAAGGAAGTTCTGATTGTATTCGGTATTGAAACAGCTTCTGCTTCCGGTATGACAAGTAGGCCCTGCAGGATGGACTTTAATTAATAAAGTATCATGATCACAATCGATATGCGAGCTTACCACTTCCAAAAAGTTGCCACTCTCTTCACCTTTTGTCCAAAGTCTATTCTTGCTTCTTGAATAAAAGGTTACTTTGTTTTCAGCCTGGGTTTTATTCCAAGCTTCTTCATTCATGTAACCCAACATCAACACTTCCAGTGTTTGATCATCTTGAATTACAACAGGCACTAAACCGTCGCCTTTATTAAAATCTATTGTCATCCTACAAATAGCTTATAGTCTTACAGGTATTTGATTTTCCTGTAAGGTTTGTTTCAATTCTGGAATTAGTATTTCGCCGTAGTGGAATACGGAAGCCGCTAGTGCAGCATCCACCTGCGCCTTTTCAAATACATCAACAAAATGCTGTTGATTCCCTGCGCCTCCAGAAGCGATTAAAGGAATACGTATCTGCTTATTTATTTTATCGAGTAAATGGATATCAAAACCATTCTTGGTGCCGTCATGATCCATCGAGGTCAACAAGATCTCCCCAGCCCCTCTGCTCTCAGCCTCTTTGATCCAGTTTTCGGTCTCTATATCGGTAATGTCTCTACCCCCTCGTAAATGCACATAATTCTTATCATTTACAAAGCGTGTATCCACCGCAACGACAACGAACTGTACGCCAAAGGTAGCCGCCAACTCATCGATGAGCTTAGGATTTCTAACCGCAGCTGAGTTAATCGAAATTTTATCCGCTCCTGCGTTCAATAGTATGTCCGCATCTTTGAGCTCGTTGATACCTCCGCCAATTGTAAATGGAATATTGATCTGCGATGCAACCGCTCTTACCAAATCAACGGTGGTTTTCCGGCGCTCATGTGTCGCTGTAATATCCAGAAATACCAATTCGTCCGCGCCTTGTTGCGAGTATTGCCAAGCGAGCTCTACAGGGTCACCCGCATCCCGAAGATCAACAAAGTTGACTCCTTTTACGGTGCGACCATCCTTTACATCTAAACAGGGAATTATACGCTTTGCAAGCATGCTAGAAATTAATTAGCGCTTTTAAGTTCCAGTCTTTGATCTCTTCAATCGTAATGCGTTCTTCATAAATTGCTTTACCCACAACCACAGACTCCATTCTTCCCAAAGCATTTAGCGCTTCAATATCCGCCATCGAGCTAATACCTCCCGAACCGATCAATTTAATGATTGGCGAGTGATCCAATAGTTTTTGGTATAACTCTACTCCTGCACCACCTAGTTTTCCGTCTTTTGAAATATCCGTACATAGGAAACGGTAGAAACCTAGGCTTAAGCATTTGTCGATGTATGCTACCAATTTGATTGGTGAGCTTTCCAACCAACCTGAGTATTTGATAACCTCATCCAATACGTCGATTGCAATAACGATGTGATCCGCATATTTAACGCGTCCCTCATTCAACTTACTCAGTTCTTCCAAAAAAGTCGGATTAGTGATTGCTTGTGTTCCAACGATAACACGGTAAACACCTGCATCCACCAATTCTTTCACCTTTTCGATGCTACGAACACCACCACCATACTGTACTTTCATTTCCGTTCTACGGATAATATCGAACAAGTAAGCTTGATTGCTGAAGTCGCCTTTTGCGCCATTCAGGTCGATAATATGAACAATCTCGGTACCATTAGCATGGTATTTCTCGATTTGTTCCTCTAATGAAATAGGGTATGTCGTTACGTCGTCGTAGTTTCCTTCTCTTAAGCGGACAACCTTTTTGTCCAACACATCAATAGCAGGTATTATATACATATTCGTTAATTTCGGTTAAAACTTAGCAAAGTTAATCAAAAGTTGCTCTCCTGCAGTCCCTGATTTTTCGGGGTGAAATTGTACCGCCCAGAAATTATCCTTGGAAATTGCTGCAGAAAATGGTAATCCATAATCACATCGAGCTATGGTATAGGTTGCATCATACTCTATGAAGTAAGAGTGCACAAAATAAAAATAGGAATTATTCGGAATGTCTTGAAAAAGAGGGCAAGTATTTTCAAATTCGATGCTGTTCCAGCCCATATGCGGTACTTTTTGCTGAATCCTTTCCTCAAAATGTAACGTCTTGAGCGGGATAATGCCCACTAAATCAGAGTTTCCCTCTTCCGAAAAGTCAGTTAGCAATTGCATCCCAACACAAATTCCCAGGACGGGCTTCCTCAATTGTCGGATAGGCTCCACCATTCCGCGTGCCTCAAGCTTCGCCATTGCAGCACCCGCATGACCTACGCCGGGAATAATAATCTTTTCATATTGCTCCAGTTCCTCCGGAGTATTCACCATCCCGTACGCTATATTCAGACGCTTTAAAGCTGCAGTAATCGAAAAAATATTACCAGCTTCGTAATTTACAATCCCAATCATACGCTTTCCTCTAGCCTCAGCGGCTCAAAAAATCTTATAATACGCCTTTCGTGCTCGGCAGCTGCATATTCTCAGCATCGCGACGAACGGCTTTCTTTATTGTTTTAGCAAGGGCTTTAAAAATAGCCTCAATTTTGTGGTGCTCATTATCACCGGTGGCCTGAATGTTCAAATTAGACTTCGAAGCATCAGAGAAAGACTTAAAGAAATGGAAGAACATCTCTGTCGGCATATCCCCAATTTTCTCACGTTTGAATTCCGCATCCCATACAATCCAGTTACGGCCGCCAAAATCCAATGCTACTTGTGCCAAGCAATCATCCATCGGTAATGTATAAGCATAGCGCTCGATACCACGTTTATCACCTAGTACTTTCAGGAATATCTCGCCAAGCGCAATACCAGTATCTTCAATGGTATGGTGCTCATCGATATGCAGATCTCCCTTTGCCTTGATCGTTAAGTCAAGCGCACCATGACGTGCCAGTTGATCCAACATATGGTCGAAGAACGGCAAACCGGTATCAATATCCGATTTCCCCGAACCATCTAAGTTCACTTTGATATAAATATCTGTTTCGTTCGTTTTTCGATGATGCTCCGCAACGCGCGTACCTAGCTTTAGAAACTCGTAGATAGACTTCCAGTCTTTCGTTTCCAAGGCAATGGCATCATTCTCGAAAACATGGTTCTCTAGTTTTCCCAAGTCATCATTATTACGAAGCCAGATTGCTTTAGCCCCTAGGTTCTGTGCTAACTTAACATCATTAACACGGTCGCCAATAACAAATGAGTTTTTTAGATCGTATGCAGCCTCATCGAAATATTCAGTCAACATCCCAACTCCTGGTTTTCTTGTTTCTGCGTTCTCATGAGGAAAAGTCTTATCGATATGCTCCTTTACGAATTCGACACCTTCACCTTTAAAAGTCTCGATCACAAAAGAATGTACAGGCAAGAACTTATCTTCCGGATGTGAATCTGTACCTAAGCCGTCTTGATTCGAAACCAATACCAGTTCAAAATCAAGTTCCTTAGCAATACGAGGTAAATATTGAAGTGCGCCAGGATAAAACTTTAGTTTCTGAAAAGAGTCGATTTGCTCATCTTCAGGTTCCAAAATCAAGGTTCCATCTCTATCGATAAAAAGAACACGCTTTAATTGATCAGCCATTATTATTTATAGTAAAAGGTTTGGATTGCTTCTAATAACCGTTCATTTTCTAGTTTTGTACCCACCGTCACACGTAGGCAGCCCTCACATAACTCCACTTTCGAACGATCGCGAACAATGATGCCCTGCTCTACCAGGTTACTGTATAAAGCGCGCGGTTCCGCTAATTTCACCAAAACAAAATTAGCATCCGAAGGTGTAATATGTTCAACTTGTTCCAGCGCTGACAGCTTAGATACCAATATCTCCCGTTCAGCAACCGTTGCTTTAATCCATTCGTTAATGATATCTACCCCTTCCAGCGCCTCTAACACTAGATCCTGTGTAGCTTGGTTGATATTGTAAGGTGGTTTAATTTTATTGAAAACGTCGATAATCTCTTTGCTGGCAAAGGCTAAACCCAAACGCAGTGCCGCCAACCCCCAAGCCTTTGATAGCGTTTGCAAGATGACTAAGTTTTGAAATTCGGGTAAGGCCTTTGTAAAAGACTTTTGTTTAGAATAATTGATATAGGCCTCGTCTACCACCACGATACCAGTAAAATTCACAAGTATCGTTTCAATATCCTGTGCGTTGATACTGTTTCCGGTAGGGTTATTCGGCGAGCAGATAAAGATCAACTTTGTATGTTGGTCGATTGCTTCTGCTATACCGTCCAGATCCAGCTGATAATCTTTCGTTAAGTTTACTTTTCTAACTTCCACATCGTTGATATTGGCAGAAACCTCATACATACCATAGGTCGGAGGTACCAATATCACATTGTCCAATTTCGGCGTACAAAAAGCACGATAGAGAATATCAATCGCTTCATCGGAACCATTTCCAAGGAATATATTCTCGGTCGGAACGCCTTTTATCTTCGAAAGTTTATGTTTGAGTTGATGTTGTAAAGGGTCAGGATAACGGTTGTAATCATGCGGTAGTGGCGATCCAAAAGCATTTTCATTTGCATCAAGCCAAACCGAGGCTTCACCTTTAAACTCATCTCTAGCAGATGAATAGGGAACCAATTTTCTGATATTGTCCCTAAGCAGCGCGTTTAAGTTGAACGACATGTTAATGTTTATAAAAAATTAGAGCTGTAAATATGAGGAAAAATTAATTAAATCACTAGACTAAAAACCATTTACCTTCGGTTGAAAGCTCCGTTGCCGGGAAAACTGATTGTGCTTCTTCCAACAAGGGCGTCAATGTTTTATATCTCGCGGAGTAATGCCCGAGCAGCAATTTCTTCGCTCCCACCTCATGGGCAATTTCCGCGGCCTCCAAGCTCGTGGTATGGAAGGTCTCCTTTGCACGATCGACCATCTCATGTAAGAACGTCGACTCATGGTAGAGCAGATCTACGCCATGTATGGTCTTCAGGTAGATAGGATGTCGAATGGTATCGGAACAGAAAGCATAGCTACGCGATGCTGGTGCCGGAAAAGTAAGTTCAGATGCCGGGTAGACCTTCCCCTGTGGATCCACATAATCAATTCCACGCTTCAACGCAGAATAATAAGGTGCTGGGATGCCTAAATCTTCCACCAAATCCGCGCGAAGAATAGCATTGCGCTTACCTTCAGTAAATCGAAAACCAGTGCAAGGGATTCGATGTACCAACGGAAAAGAGGTAATCGATAGCATTCTCGACTCATAGATTACCTCTTCTTGTTCCGGGTTGGTGGTATGAAAAATAATATTGTAACGGATAACCGTCTCCGAATACTTGAAATGCAGATTTAGAATTTCTTCCAAGGGCGCAGGCCCATAGATATGCAAGTCCGATTTCCGGCCTACCAAATGCATAGAGGACAATAGCCCCACTAAGCCCAGGTAATGGTCACCATGTAAATGGCTGATAAAAATATGATTGATGCGATTGCTTTTAATACCATAACGCGTCAGCTGCATCTGCGTACCTTCACCGCAATCAATTAAAAACAATTGCTCGTTGTAATTAATGACTTGCGAGGTCGGATGACGCTCATAAATGGGCGTTGCTGAGCTGTTACCAAGTATTAAAACCTCAAAACGGATCATCTTAATTCAGCTCCTGCTTGAGGTCTAGGCGAATCTCGTTTCCAAAGATCAAATCCTTGGCCTTTTCCAGGTCCGTCGTAATGATAAAGTACTTATCCAAACCTAGCGATTTTATAAACTCTTTCACACCATCGTTCAGGTTCGTCAAGATAAAAAGCCCGCCAAGCGATTTACACAGTCTGCGTGCTAGCAGCCCCGTGCGAATACCCGCTTCATCAGTCTCCTTTACCTGATTCATGTCTAAGACAATGTTACGCTGTCCTCCAGTGTTGCGAAGCATAAACTCCCCTTTTAAACTTGCGGCAGCATTCCCATCCAACTTTTCTTGAAGAGGTTCAATCACCACATATCGCTCATGCTTATCTACCGTAAATTTCATAATATTTCAATGTTAGTATGTTAAGGTTTTTAGAGCCGACTCCACATTGCGTTGTACGCGATCCAAAACATCTCCTTGTCCCGGATAAACAAACTTCTCGCCTGTGATGTGCTCAAAAAGCTCAATATAGCGTTCTGAAATCGAATTTACAATTTCATCTGTCATTTCAGGTACATTTTGACCCTCTTTCCCCTGGAAACCATTCTCGATTAACCATTGGCGAACGAACTCCTTCGACAGCTGCTTCTGTGCTTCGGCTTTTTCCTGACGCTCCTCATAGCCTTCAGCATAGAAATAACGCGATGAATCTGGCGTATGAATTTCGTCGATCAAATAGATCTCACCATCATGCTTACCAAATTCATATTTTGTATCGACTAAGATCAATCCACGCTCTTTGGCGATTTCAGTTCCGCGTTGGAATAATGCCCGCGCGTATTTTTCCAATTGCGTATAATCCGCTTCGGATACTATTCCTTGCGCGATGATTTCTTCTCTAGAAATATCCATATCATGGCCAACGGCAGCTTTTGTCGTCGGCGTAATAATCGGCTCCGGCAATTTATCGTTCTCGCGCAGTCCCTCCGGCAATTTCACGCCACAAAGCTCACGCCCACCGTCGCGATAGGTTCTCCAAAGATGCCCCGAAACATAACCACGGATCACCATTTCTACTTTGAAAGGCTCACAACGCTTCCCAATCGTCACATTCTCATCTGGCACAGAAACGACCCAGTTGGGTAATATATCAGAAGTCGCTTGTAAAAACTTCGACGCAATCTGGTTCAAGACCTGTCCTTTATAAGGAATTGCTCTCGGAAGGACCACATCAAATGCCGAAATTCTATCCGATGCAACCATCACCAAATAATCATCGGCGATACTGTAAACATCTCTTACCTTGCCTCTATAAAAGGCTGTCTGCTTGTCAAAGTTGAAATTTGTTTCTTTTATTGTATTCATATCAAATGCGTTCTTCACGCGCTAATCTTCAAATTAAATATCTCCATAAGCTTCCAGAATACGTTTCACCAATTTATGGCGAACGACATCCGAACCACTTAGGTAAATAATATCGATACCCTCGATACTATCTAAAATCTTTACCGCATTCACCAATCCCGACTGGTTCTTTTTCGGCAGATCGACCTGCGTCATGTCACCCGTTACGATAAATTTTGCTGTAGGCCCCATACGTGTCAAGAACATCTTGAGCTGCATTTCGGTCGCATTCTGTGCCTCATCCAGGATCACGAAGCAATTATCCAAGGTACGTCCGCGCATAAATGCTAAAGGAGCAATCTCAATCGTTCTGTTCTCCAGGTAGCCCTTCAATTTCTCCGCCGGAATCATATCGTCCAAGGCGTCGTACAAAGGTCGTAAATACGGGTCAACTTTTTCCTTCAAATCACCAGGTAAAAATCCAAGATTCTCCCCTGCTTCTACCGCCGGACGTGTCAGGATAATCCGCTTGATTTCCTTGTTGCGAAGCGCTCGAACTGCTAGAGCCACCGCTGTATAGGTTTTACCCGTACCGGCCGGACCGATTGCAAATAAGATATCGTTCTTATTGATACTATCGACCATCCTGCGTTGGTTTGGTGTCCGCGCTCTAACAATCAGACCATTCGGGCCATAAACGATAGGCTCTCCTTTAAAAGCTCCCGATGTAGCCTCGCCCTCCTCTTTCGTCGCAATCACCGACGTACTAGGCGTAGCAACGCTGCCTAAAAGCCCCTCTAATTCTAATAAGGAAAGTGATTGAAACTGATTGACATGGGCGTGGATCGATTCGAATATCTTTTGGAATTTATTCCTTTCATTTTCTTCGCCTAGTACTTTTAAGCTATCTCCACGTGCCACGAGGCGCAACTTTGGAAATGTTTTTTTGATGAACTCAAAATTCTCATTTTGTGCTCCCCACAGTGTCGCTAAATTAACACCATCTAAGTTAATTTCTAATTCGCTCAAATTTTATCGCTATTAATGTTCTAGAATAAATATGTCTACCAATGTTAGTATCTCCTTAAAGATACCAATTATTCAAATTTCTCAAGCAAACTATTCGATTATTGACTCAAAAATACAAACTAATTGTGCAGAATTAAAAGCATTTGCGGCGATAAATTCAAATAGGATTTAGCAATCAGTTTACTTTTCCTACTTTTGTATTTTATAAATAAAATAAAACTTAGTACATTTCTCTTCAGAGGGTCTGAAAAAACAAATGGGAGTAATTACGTTAACCACAGATTTAGGACATCGCGATTTTTACCAAGCTGCGCTAAAGGGCAGTATTATATCGCAATTGCCGGATGTGCGGATTGTCGATATCTCTCATGATATTCCTTCATTCAGCATACAGCACGCCGCTTTTGTTATTAATAATGCCTATCCTTATTTCCCGAATAGAACAGTTCACCTGATCGGCGTAGACACCGTCTTTCAGGAAGGCGCACGCTATTTAGCGATGGCCTACAAAGGGCAATTCTTCGTAGGTGCCGACAATGGCATTCTCAGTATTATTCTTGGGGAAGATCGCGCTGATGAAATGGTGGAAATCAATATCATGCAGGACCTGCGTTATCTGCACTTCCCATTAGCGGATATCATGACTAAAGCTGCTTGTCATATTGCCAATGGCGGTAGACTCTCGGGCATTGGCATGCCAATCAATAACGCGATGCAGAAAGTAACCTTCCAACCGGTCTACAACCAGAACAGCATCAAAGGGCATGTCAGTTATATTGACTCCTTTGGCAATGTGATTAGCAATATCAGTAAAGAGCTGTTCAACAAGGTGCAGGAAGGTCGCGAGTTTATCTTGCGTTTCAAACGTAATGAAACGATCTCCAAGATGAGCTGGCATTACAACGAAGTTTCCGAAGGGGAAAAACTCTGTCTTTTTGGAATATCCAACTTCCTGGAGATCGCCATCAATAAAGGGCATGCAGCACAATTATTAGGTCTGCATCAGGATGAGACGATCTTAATCGAGTTTCTCGATAAACGTTAACCTAGCCCAGCTGCGATCAACAAAATCTGTTGCCTTTATTTGGGCTTCTGTACAATCTCAATTTTCTTAGTAGCATTGCCTACAGAGGCTACGAAACTCATCGCGCGCGAAAGCTCGCCTTGGTTTTCTTTTAGTAAGACACGGATTTTCCGGTTATCTAGTTTTTCTATGGAAAACCAATCATTCTCGAATTTATAGACAAAATCAAGCTTATTGTCTGCTTTCTTCGGGATATCCTTGGTATAGGATTTGACCTCCGAAAAATCCAGCATCTTATGGTTAACATATAAATCTGCAAAAAACCAATCAACATCATTGCTTGCGAGCAATATCGTATCTTTTGCCGCTGAATTGAATACCAAATTAGTATTTTCAAAGCTAGGCGGGGTTCTTAGCCCCACTTCTTTTGAACAACCTACAAATGCTGTTGACAGGAACAGCGTAACGGGAACAATAAATAAGTACTTAAATAATTTCATTTTGTATTTTTTATTAAATATAAAACTCTAAAATTAATTATTTTTCTTTAAATGCTTATTTATTATCGTTAAAATGTCATAAAACATCAGTTAACAAAACTCTATCTATTCATCATCAGTGCCCGTGCAAATTATTTCTTATCAAAAAATCCAATTACTTAAAATCCAAACCCCACACGCAGCACAATACGTTGCATATCGACACTTGTTTTCTCTGATATCGTCTGATCAGGGATATAACCTAAGATTACATCAGACGCGGGCGTTCGCCCTGTGACAGCCCCTGCCTTCAGTTTAATAGACTGAAATTGATAGCCTATACCCGCCTGTAACCAGCTTCTTTTTTGGCCCAATTTCCAGCGCCAACCCAACATAGGATTTACTTTGATACCGCCGCTGGTAATTTCATTGGATGACTCATCATCTTTTGAAAAGGCAAATCCATAGCCTAGATCCGCCGCCACGACAAAAGAACTGCGCTCCTCAGGATTAGTTAAATAACGGACCCCAGCGGTTAGCGGCACAGTCCAAACGTCGTATCGAAATCTGTCATATGGATAATATTCTACCCCCGTACCCAACAACAGCGAGACCTTAGGATTGAGGGTCACACCATGATTGGTTAATACTGAAAATCCGCTCTCGCCTATGGAGGTCGCATAAGTCAATAGCCCGACTTCATGATGATTGGTATAACGAAGCTGTCCATAGGAAAAGCTGATTTGCGTTAATAAAAAGCAAATAAGGAAAATTGCCTTCTTCATAATTAGTTGAGATTTGATCTGTTAATGCTGCTTAATTTCTTTAACTTCTTCGGATCGCTATAGTCAAATTGTTCGACCGCAGTACTGTTGACAACGATCAAGGATTTCGGCCCCGGTATAATATCATAGGCTAAGCCAAGCTTCAGTTGCTCCAACCCTTTTTCTCCAATCTTCATCACATCTTCCGCCTCAAAACTCTTTAAACCGTCCCAACCATCACAGATATAAAGGTATTTCCCTACCAATGCCAAACCATGTGGATTGCTCATGCGATGCTCGCTAACAAGCTGCGGCTTCTTCGGGTCTTTGATATCGATAACTTCCAATTGATTATTAGATCCGCCACAGGTATTACCCGTTCGCAGGGTGACATAGGCATAATTATCGTCGACCACGACCGGGTCACATGCGCGCACATGGCTGTAGGTCGATAATTTTTCAGGTTGTGCAGGATTGCTGATATCAAAAATAACCATCCCAGTTGTCGACCCCACGAAGAGCTTGTCTTTGTAAGGGAAGAGTGTTTCCACGCCGGGAAAAAGCTCAATGTCCTTGAGGTATCTTGGTTTGGATGGATTGGTAATATCCAACAAATGCAGATTCTTCACGTCCAGCAAAAATAAATGGTCCTTAGCAACCGTAAATCTCGCCATAGAACCGCCCGTACCCGAACCTCCTTCCGAAAACGAATTCCCATCCATGTCCAATCCCGGTTGTGGATAATAAGTCCCTATATATTCTTCCGTCACCAGGCTATCTTTGTAATCAACGATAATCTTCAACTCGTCTGAATTCACATTACTGGAAAGGATGCCAAAAGCAAATGTAGAACGTGAAAAACGATCGCGCTGACGATCGATCAATTTTGGCTTGGTCGCATCTTTAATATCAAAGGATAATAGATCAAAATAACTATCGGCATAGAGCACATCATCCTTTACCGCGATATCCATATTTCCCAACACCGGCAATAAACCAATGGCTACAGGCTTGTTTGGATTCGCATTGTTATAGATATGAATACCCTTTTGCAATTCCATGATGAAAAGGTAGTCTTTATAGCTATAGATTTTACCGGTCCTGTTAAACTCAATAGGCTTTTGAATTTCTATATTCATTTTGCGTTGCTCGCCTAGCGTACTGTAGATCGGTATTTTTCGGAGATACTCGCCTTCGGTTCTGATTTTATCACAACTCAGGCAGAGTAAAGTACCGAGCATAAAAAGCACGAAGACCCTCAGATTTCTCATTTCCATAAGATTAATTAATTGATTAGTTCATGATAGAACGCAACGAAAAAAGAATACGCTACAGTTAACAGTTTCAATCAACGAATACACAGAACATAAATAGATCCACTTGAAGGGAGAGACTAGACTTCTACAGCATAAAGCCCTTTCAAACCCAATACAAACCCAATATATAACCCAATCATAACCGCTGGGGAACGGCTTTGATATGGGAATGAAAAGGCTTTGATTGAAACATAATTAATCACAAAGCAAAAGAAGCCTTGTCTTCTTTGATATGGATTGGAAAATAGCTTACTTTATACCAAAAGGTTCTAATCTGCGTTTTAACTCTTTAAATTAAAGTTCATGAAACTTACACACATATTTATTTACATTTTAGCCTATCTTTTTACCTATTCGTCCAGTTTTGCCGCGCAAGATTCTATTCTTCGCAAGACCGACTCATTGTCCTATGAGTCGCAACGACAACGGGTCAACAAGCTATTGGATGAGCGTACGGCAAAGTTTGGTGAATATTCTGCCTCACTCGAGAAGAAAACAGGTGTTTTTGGTTTGTTCAAAACCAAAGGCGATATGCAAAAATCTATCGACATTCTACGTGCTTTAGTATTGAACGATAACAACATCTTTATCGAAACGCGAAAGCTCCTCGACTTAAAAGATGCGCAAACTGAGCGTTATCAACAGTTGGCATCGCAATACGATAATCAGGTTTCTGCCTACATGAAGACGATTACTAAACTTCAAGACGAAAATGAAAAGCTTCGGGAAGAATTGAATAGTGAGCAAAAAGACGATACGAGCAATACGACGCTTCTCTACTTCGCAATTCTGGCGGTCGTTGTACTGAGTATTTTGCTATTTTCACAATACAAAAAGCGAAAAGGCGAAAAATTGACGGAATAGTGATAAGAAGACTTATTTATATAAGTACTTTTGCCACTACAGTAATTTTTAAATATTCATGGCCAGACCGAGATTGAATAGTGGAGACTCGCGTTCGGAGGATTTACCCAAGCCGAAGCTAAGTAAAGAAATTCTCAAAAAAGCGATCAAGATTTTTTCTTATATAAAGCCTTTCAAATGGAAATTTTTGATAGGTATGGTGTTTTTGATTCTCTCGAGTTTAACCATGCTTACTTTCCCGGCTTTGTTGGGCGCTATGATTGATGCAGCGCAAGGTCGACAAACTTACCCTTGGTTGCCGGCGAGCGTGATGTATATTGGATCGGTTGCCATGGGAATCCTCGCCTTTCAATCCATTATGTCGTTCTTCCGCATTCGTTTATTTGTGGAAATTGCTGAAAAAGCTTTAGCCAACATTCGGAAAGATACGTACCATAAGTTGATTACGCTTCCTATTGATTTCTTCGCCAACCGCCGTGTTGGAGAACTAAATAGCCGCTTATCGTCTGACCTTTCGCAGATTCAGGATACCATGACCACTACCTTGGCGGAAATACTTCGCCAAACGATCAGTTTAGGTTTCGGTGTAGTGCTTTTGGTATTGGTTTCTCCGAAACTAGCCTTAATGAACCTCAGCATCCTTCCGATCATCATTGTTGCGGCTTTGATTTTTGGACGGTTTATTCGCAAACTCTCGAAAGAATCGCAAGATGAGCTTGCCGATTCGAATGCGATTGTTCAAGAAACGCTTCTGGGCATATCCAATGTGAAGGCTTTTGTGAACGAGTATTTTGAATCACAACGTTACGGTCATAAACTCAATAAAGCGGTGGGTTTAGCTATCCGCGGCGCGACCTTTCGGGGTTTATTTGCTTCGTTCATCATCTTCTGTATTTTCGGAGCCGTTATTCTCGTGATCTGGTATGGGGCATCCTTAGTCGCTTCTCAAGAAATTTCTGTTGGTGATCTGACGACCTATATACTTTATTCGATGTTCGTTGCAGGTTCGATGGGATCATTCCCTGAACTGTATGCGAGCATACAACGATCATTAGGCGCTAGTGAACGTGTGTTAGAAATTTTGAACGAAAAACAAGAAGATATACGGGTAGACGAGAGCGATAAAGATATCAAGCAAGTCATTACTGGCGACATTGTTTTCGACCAGGTTAGTTTTGCATACCCGACTCGTCCAGATATTGAAATATTAAAGGATATTTCATTCCACGTGAAATCAGGCAAGAAGCTCGCGATTGTTGGACCTAGTGGTACCGGGAAATCGACTATTGCGTCTTTAATTTTACAATTCTATCAGCCAAAAGGCGGGACTATTTATTACGATGGCATCCCATCGAACAAGTTAGCATTGACGGATGTCCGTAATCAAGTAGCTATAGTTCCACAAGATGTACTTTTGTTTGGAGGGACGATTCGTGAAAATATAAGCTATGGCAACCTACATGCTGACGGCGATGATATCATTGCTGCGGCCCAACGCGCCAACGCACACCAGTTTATCATGGACTTCCCGGAGGGTTATGATACGGTTGTCGGAGAACGCGGCGTCAAGCTTTCCGGAGGACAAAGACAACGGATCGCCATTGCCAGAGCACTATTAAAAGATCCTGCGATCTTAATATTAGACGAGGCGACCTCGTCATTAGACTCTGAATCTGAGCGACTTGTGCAACTCGCTTTGGAAGAATTGATGAAAAACCGTACTTCAGTCATTATTGCACATAGACTTTCAACAATACGTGATGCGGATATGATTATCGTCGTGGAAGACGGCATCATCTCCGATTCGGGCACCCACCTAGAGCTTATGGGAAGGGGCTGTGGCCTTTATCATCATTTATACAATCTGCAGTCCTTACAATCGGTAGAAAGTTAATTTTTGTTAATTTCTAAAAAGCCTAAACATTTTGGCTTTTTGCTTGTTATGTCTATAATCGATACATTTATTTATTAAATAGGATATTAATTGATATAATCATGGAAAAAAATAGAAACGGACTAGTGGCATTTGCCCTATTAGGATTAGCAGTTGGTACTGCAGCTTACTATTTACTAGGAACAGAGGACGGCAAAAAACAATTAGATCGTGCAAACGACGGCATTAAAAGTTTAACGAAATCGATCAAAGATCTGTCGAAGAAAGAAGCGAAGCGTGCTCAGAAATTTGCGAAATCAGCGAAAGAAGATTTAGAGGGTTTGAGAGAACGCGCTAAAGACGCAGGAAAGAGCGCTTTAGATAAAGCATCGTCGAAAGCTAACGAGTGGGCGAGCAAAGCATCAGATGCGGCACATGGTTTAGCTAATAAAGCGGAAGATGTTGCTGATAAAGCGAAGTCAGAGATTAAAAACGCTTAATTAAATCGGCGCACAGTCTTGCCTCAACAGATTGATTTGTATCTTTGTACACAATGAATCTGTTTACACAAGTCAAGACCTTAATATACAAAGATGTCTTATTGGAATGGCGTTCCAAATACGCAATCAATAGCATCTTACTTTATGTAGTATCCACGGTTTTTGTATGTTATCAATCATTCAAATCCGTGGATTCTCCTATTTGGAACACCTTGTTCTGGATAATTTTGCTGTTTGCGGCGATCAATGCCATGAGCCGCAGCTTTCTACAGGAAACTGGCCCTCGACAACTATACTATTA
Organism: Sphingobacterium sp. UBA2700; assembly: GCA_002354335.1. GTDB lineage: Bacteria > Bacteroidota > Bacteroidia > Sphingobacteriales > Sphingobacteriaceae > Sphingobacterium. The sequence continues at coordinate 59,001 of DELI01000033.1, forward strand.
TTCTATCGTTAGCCCCAAGGCTATTATATTAGCCAAGATTGTCTACAATACCTTGGTGATGGTCTTACTCTCCAGTATAGCTTTTATTGTTTATAATCTTATTTTTTCGAATGCGGTTGGACATTGGGGCATTTATATGTTGAGCATATTCTTGGGCAGCATCAGTTTTGCGACCGTTTTCACGATGGTAGCCGGTATCAGTGCAAAAGCAGGCAATAACAGTACGATTATGGCAATCCTGAGTTTCCCGGTCATTATTCCCTTATTGATTGTTTTGATCAACCTTTCGCAACAGGGTGTTATCGGGGGAACATTCGACGCCAGTTGGAAGGATATAGGCGTTTTGCTAGCAATTAATATAGTGACAATTGCCGTTTCTTTGTTGTTATTTCCGTACCTTTGGCGAGATTGATTTTTATATAGCTATGCGAAAAAGTTGGTGGAAAATCCTTGCCGTTTTTATGATAGCAGCAGCCATTGTTGGCGGGCTCTTGGGTCCTGTTCCTGTTCTCCCTATCCTTAATGAGACTATCCGAAATGTGTATTTCCACGTACCAATGTGGTTTACCATGATTTCTCTGTACCTGATTTCGGTTATCTACAGTATTAAGTATTTGAACAGTGGTAAGCGTGAGTATGATTTTCTTGCTGTTGAGGCCGTAAATACCGGTATTTTGTTTTGTACTTGTGGATTATTGACAGGTATGTTGTGGGCGAATATTACCTGGGGTGCTCCTTGGCCTAACGACCCTAAACTAAATGGTTCTGCAATTGCAACCTTAATGTACCTGGCCTATCTGGTATTGCGCAATGCATTAGAGGAAGAACAAAAGCGCGCTAAAATTTCTGCGATTTACAACATTTTTGCGTTTCCAATCATGTTTGTATTGATTTATATTTTGCCAAAGTTGACCGACTCATTACACCCTGGAAGTGGCGGCAACTCTACCTTTGGCGACTTAGATATGGACAACTATATGCGTCCGGTGTTCTATACCGCTGTTGTTGGTTGGATTCTGATTGGTGTGTGGATTACGACACTGCGCTACAGAGTTCGAATAATTGAAGACAAAAAGAATTCGTTTTAATACATGAAAAAGTTTATCCTATTTGTGATGGCCCTTTTTGCGGGTATCTCTACCATTTTTGCTCAAAATAAAGTGGAAATGGCCGACACGCTACGCTCCGAAGGAAAGATTTATGTGGTGGTGTTGGTAATCCTGGTTATTTTCTCAGCTGTTGCTGTCTATCTATTTATTTTAGACCGTAAGGTTAGCAAGTTAGAAAAAGATAAGTAGGCGCGCTGTCGATGCTGATTAACCAACATAGGACATTATCGGGGCTAAATATTTTTTTAGTTTCCCTGGTTGGTACGGTCTTATGTTTAGGAGTTTATCTGCATTTGCCCGACCGTTTGACTCCGGTTTTATTTGAACCGGCAATTGCCAATTTGATTGGTTTGGAGGTCGGTCAAAACCTGTCTCCTCAAATCAATGTCATTATCACCTTGCTACTGACGGTATTGCAGGCGTTCAACCTCAATAGGGTTGTCAACCATTTCAATTTGTTGGGCAAACCGAACTTCCTGACCGCCCTGATGTTCATGACTCTGGTGAGTCTCTTCATTCCATTTTTGGTCCTTTCGCCTACCCTAATCTGTAATTTTATTACGATCTGGATGTTGTATAAGCTTTTCAACATCTACAAGCAAGGCGATGTCAAGGGCATCATGTTTGACCTAGGCCTGCTCGTTGCACTCGGTAGTATCATATACTTTCCGTTCATTGTGATGTTGCTCCTGATCTGGATCAGTTTGGTTATTTTCCGTCCTTTTTCATGGCGAGAGTGGATTACTCCGCTGATGGGCGTCATATTGGTATATTTTCTATTAGCCGTTGCCTACTATTGGTTGGAGCGTATGGATGAGTTCTTTCAGATTTTCATTCCTTTTACCTATCCATTCCCGACACGCTTAGGGATGGATGTTTATGATTATTTCGTACTCATTCCTATCGTTTTATCTTTAATTGGTTTCTTATTTATTTTAAAGGACAACTTTTTCAAAAGTGTTGTTCAGGTGCGTAAGAGTTTCCAATTGTTATTTTTCATGATCCTTTTAATATTCGGATCGTTTTATTTAAATCAGGAACGCTCGGTGAATCATTTTTTACTTTGTGTTCCACCTTTATCAATCTATCTCGCCTATTTTTTTACACATGCCAAGACGAGATGGTTTTATGAATCACTGTATGCTGTAATCTTATTAACGATTCTCTATTTTCAGTTTTTCTAAACCGTTGTCGTTTAGTTGTTTAACCTTTTTTAACAACTAAAATTGACGTCATATTTAAAAAATAGATAGTTTTGTAGCGAAAATTCAAGAGAATACAGCCATTACAGAAGAATTAACCTCATCGTTTTGGTCCATTAAAAGATCGGAAATGTGTTCTTCAAATCGATGAATCAAATAAATATGTTGAAACATTTTAAGCCAATTTTTTCATATTCGCGACTGCTGAGCATCTTGGGCGTAAGCTCACTATTGCTGTGTAGTTTGCAAAGTTCCGCACAGTCATCCACTTCCCATTCACCGTATTCACAATTTGGTCTTGGACAGATGCGTGAAGACCTGTTGCCACAAACACGCGCCATGGGCGGTCTGTCTACCGGTGTCCGTTATGTGGGTGGTCTTCCAAGCTTAAACATCGCCAACCCAGCGAGTTATTCTGCCTTTACACGCACGATTCTAGACGCGGGTCTTTACGGCAATGTGACGCAATTAGAGAAAAACGGAGCAAAAGATAATACGGCTGACTTTGCCTTCAGCCATATCACTATCGGTATTCCATTGGCAAAAGCCGGAGGTTTATCCTTTGGGTTAATGCCTTTCTCGGATGTAGGCTACAATTCATCGGCAATTCGTCAGTTCGAAAATGTAAATTACCAATCAAGTCTGGTTGGTGAAGGCGGCGTAAATAAGGCTTACTTTGGGTATGGAGTTTCCCCGATCAAGGGCTTAAGCATTGGTGCTAACGTTGGTTTCCTTTTCGGAAATTTATATGATAAAGCGATGATCGAGTTCCCATATGGGGCGGATTACTACAATACAGTACAAACGGATACGCGTCGTATTCGCGGTGCTTCTATTGACTACGGTGCTCAATACTTCAAAGCCTTAGGTAATAAGATGAATTTCACGATTGGTTATTCGGGTTCCTTGAATAATCAGATTAGCAATAAGACCACACGAATGGTAACCTTGACCCAAACAGATCAGTCTTCCGATGGCGAACAGGTTGCAATCGACACCTCTGCATTCAATGTGATTCGGGATGGCAAACTTAACTTACCGATGAAGCATAATGTTGGTTTCACTTTCTCCAAAGGGGTAAACTGGATGGTAGGTGCTGATTTTAAATATGCAGACTGGTCTGACTTCCAGACGCGTGATGGCGAACAGAAGTTAGGAAAAAATATCGGCGTTGCGGTTGGTGGTCAGTTCAAGCCTGATGCAACATCTTTAAAATACTGGAATGTTATTGATTACCGCTTAGGATTCCGATATAATAAGAGTCATATCTCGGTTGACAATCATCGTTTAACAGATATGGCGGTAACTGTGGGCCTTGGCTTACCTTTGTCGGAGACCAACTTTGGTCGGACGTTTTCCAGCGTCAATATTTCTGCCGAGTTTGGGCAGCAAGGCACCTTGCAACATAACCTTATTCGCGAACGATATATCAATATTAACTTAGGATTCACGGTCAATGACGCTTGGTTCCTAAGAAGAAGTTACGATTAACATTATGCATACATCTTGCATTAAGATAAAGGAATTACGGATTTTGCCCCTAACAATTGTATTGCTAGGGGCAATCTTGTCATTTGCGTGCGAAAATGACATGAAAGATATTGACCGCATGGCCAACATGAAGAAGGAGGAAGCTGTGGATATCTCCAAACATGTAACGGTTATCTACAGCGACTCTGCGCGGGTAAAAGCCGAGCTTACAGCACCAGAGATGCGTGTTTATCATGATACGACAGGACGCAACCAAGGGGATTATGAATTCAAAAAAGGCGTCAAGATTATCTTCTTTGACGAGTTTGCCAAAGAGAATCAGCGCATCACTTCGAACTATGCCAAGCAATATGCGGAGAGTGGGTTGATTGAGTTTCGCAACAACGTGGTCTTAACGATGGAAAACGGCTCTGTAGTCAAAACGGAGGAGCTATTTTATGATGAGAAGAACGCTAAATACTACAACACGCTTCCTATCAGCATTGAGTTTACGGATGGTCGTGGTCATATGCAGGGTACCTCATTTACTTCGGATGCGGATTTCAACAATGTGGAATTCCAGGGCTCAACCGGTCTATATTACATGAACTCGAACCAACAGTTTCCAGGCTTTGGGAACTAGCAGGTTTTGAAGCAATTGTGCACAGAAAAATTAGAACGCGCGGTTTAATAAATTATTACAATTTTTTTCATAAAAATTGTATCTTGCGCCTTGTTTTAGAAAAACAGGATTAATCAAAAAATTAAGCATTTAATAAAATTTAGAATACAGTTATGGGATTAATGAGCTATTTGCGAAACCGAGCGGGCTTAGTCATTTTCGTTATCGGTTTAGCAATCGTTGCGTTCTTACTAGGGGATATCATCAACATGGGTACTCCATTTTGGCGTAGCAGTCAATCTGAAGTAGGTAGTGTTAATGGGGAAGGTGTTGATTATAACGCGTTTAACCAGCAGGTAGATCAAGCAAATGCGATGTATCAACAACAAATGGGCGGTAGTGTAACTCCACAGATGCGTGGATTTGCGGTTCAGCAAGTTTGGAATCAGTTTATTTCGCAGGAGTTATTGAAACAAGAGATTGAAAAAATTGGAATTGAAGTTGGCAAAGCGGAATTAAATAGCTTAATCTTTGGTAACAACCCATCTCAACAGATTTTACAACAGTTTGCGAATCCAGAGACTGGTAAAGTTGATGCAGCTTATATCAACTCGGTAATTGAGCAAGCGAAGACAAATCCTGAGGTTAGCCAACAATGGAATGCCTTGCTTGAGTCGGTTAAAAACGAGCGTTTGAACGAGAAATATTCTAATCTTGTAAACAACAGTATTTACACGACTTCGTTAGAAGCGGAGTACGATTACAACTCACGTAATAAATTAGCGAATTTCAAATATGTGATGTTAGACTACGCTTCAGTAAACGATGCGGAGATCAAATTGACAGACGCAGATTATAAAGAGTACTACGATAAGAACAAAAAAGCGTTCAAAAACGCAGAAGAGACAAGATCGATTGAATACGTATTATTCAATGCAAGTCCGAATGCTGCAGATACAGCAACGGTGTTAGCGAACATTCAGAAATTGAAAACAGAGTTGCAGGCGTCGACGATGGATTCATCATTTGTTTCTTTAAACTCAGACAACAAATACCCCGTTAAATATTACAGCAAAGGTCAATTGAGCCCTGCTTTAGATTCTACGGCATTTAATGTAGCTGCAGGTACTACTATTGGTCCATACTTGTCTCAGGGCGTTTACGAAATTGCGAAAGTCATTGACACAAAATTCAGTCCTGATTCCGTAACTGCAAGCCATATCTTATTGAACCCAGCTACTGAAGGTGGAGTTGACAAGGCATTAAAGAAAGCAGACTCTATCAAAAACTTAATCGTTAATGGTGGCAATATGGCTGCATTAGCGGTTGAATTCAGTGTAGATCCAGGAAGCAAAAACAACGGTGGCGAGCTAGGTACTTTCACACGTGGAAGAATGATTCCTGAATTTGAGGAAGCTGCATTTGTCGGTAAAGCTGGTGATGTTGTTGTTGTCAATTCAAGCTACGGAGTACACGTATTAAAAATTGAGAAGCAAGTAGGCAACTCAAAGATTGCTAAATTAGCGATCGTTGATAAAGCTATTGTTGCAGGTAAAGAAACCACGGATGCTGCTTATGCAAAAGCAAACACATTCTTTACGGCAGTGAACAAAGATAATTTCGCAGATATCGCTAAGCAACAAAATGTCGTTCCACAAACGAACGAGCGTACCTTAGCGATGGACAATATGTTAGGTGCTGTAGAGGTTCCACGTGAATTAGTACGTTGGGCATACGAAGCGAAAGTTGGCGATGTAACAGACAAAATCTATGAAACAGAGACTGACTTTATCGTCGCTCGCGTTACTGGCGTACAGTCCAAAGGGCAACAGTCGTTAGAAGCTGTTAAGACATTAATTGAGCCTGTAGTGAAAAACTTAGTTAAGGCAAGAATGCTGAAAGAAAAAGTGAACAACGCATTAAATGGAGCGAGCTCTATTGATCAGGTTGCACAGAAATTAGGCAAGAATGCATTAACAGTAGAAAATATTGTATTAGCGAATCCAGTAATTCCTGGGGTAGCGGTGGAAAATGCGGTTGTAGGTACAGTTTTCGGATTGCAGCCTAACAAGCCATCTAAAGCTATCGAAGGTAAACAAGGGGTTTATGCTGTTCAGGTAAATGGCTTTGTTAATCCGAAAGCTATTGCAGCGGAAGAATTAGCGGCACAGCAAAAGCAAATCACAGCAGCGAAAGCACAACGTTCATGGAGCGTAATTTTCAAAGCTCTACAAGACAATGCTAAGATTGTTGACAATCGTATTAAATTCTATTAACATAGAATAGTTAAATTTGTAGCTGGATAGCAATATGTTATCCAGCTTTTTTTATTTTTAAGAAATGGATATTCAAGAGAACATTGTCAATAAGGTAGCACAGAGTGGTTTGATTACAGTTGATTTGGCGAATTACGCGCCGAAGGAACCTATTGTTATCTATGACATCAAGGATAACCTTTTCCATGGATTGATTTTGAAGGAGAAGGATTTTAGAGAATTTATCAAAGGACATGACTGGTCGCAATATGCTGGACAACATGTGGGCATTATTTGCTCTACCGATGCGATTGTGCCGACCTGGGCTTATATGTTGCTGACCACGAAGATGATGGAACATGCCATCTCGGTGCATTTTGGAGATGAAGAATCTGTACGGGGCGCCTTATTTGAGAAGTCCTTGGCGGGTATTGACTTCGAGCAATATCAAGATCAACGGATTGTTGTTAAAGGCTGCGGGGATATTGCTATTCCGGAAAGCGCCTTTGTTACTTTTACTGCTGCCTTGAGTACGCGCGCAAAAAGCATTATGTATGGTGAGCCCTGCTCGACCGTACCGGTGTTTAAGCGGAAATCTTAAACTATTGATATTTTACGTCGTCATATTTGTATGAAAAGAATTTTTACGCTACTAGCCCTGTTTATTTGTTTAGGAACCGCTTCTTTTGCGCAAACTTTACCCTATCTCTCCAGCCCTACTTTTCAAGCTGGCGAGGTCTTGAAATATAAACTAAAATATGGGATTATGTCGGCAGCGACAGGAACGTTGTCTGTTCAGAAATCAAAGCATAGCTTTGGTGTGCAGGATCCTATACATTTACATGCATTTGGCCAGACTTCTGGCGCGTTCTCTGCATTTTACACGGTAAAGAATCAATATGACTCTTATATCAACAAGGATAACTACTTACCTATTCTGTATACCGAGAATATTCGCGAGAACAATTACCGCCGGGTAGAGTATGCTACATTTGATCATACGACGCGTAAGGTTAGTGGGAAGAAAGGGACATTCAGCAGTCCGACTATGCAGACATTTGACTTAGTATCTGCGTATTATTTCTCGCGCAACCTCGATTTTTCGAGTTTGAGCAAAGGCGACAAGTTTAAGATTACGTATTTCTTAAACGATGAAATTGCTCAGCTTGGCGTAGAATATGTAGGAATCGAGAAAGTAAAATCTGTACTTGGGGAATTGGAGTGTATCAAGCTGAGTCCGGAAATAAGTCCAGGAAGAATTTTTAAAAAGAATAGTCGTTTGTATCTTTGGGTCACCAACGATGGCAACCGGATTCCTGTGAAGGCTCAGGTCGATATCCTTATCGGCTCTGTGACGATGGAATTGGTCAGTGCCGATGGCTTAAAATATCCGTTGGGAAAACGAGTAAGTTATTCAAAGTAGAAATGATAGAAGTAGGTAATGTGCTTGTTCACGAGGATATCGTGAACAATGATTTTGTTTGCAACCTAAGCAAATGTAAAGGGGTTTGTTGTATTGAAGGTGATGCGGGCGCACCATTAACGGAGGCGGAGACGCATATATTAGCAGAGATCTACCCTATTGTCAAGCCATACCTTACTGAAAAAGGAATTCAAGCGATCGAGGAACAAGGCACGCATGTTATTGATGCGGACGGCGATTTAACGACCACCTGCGTCGATGGCAATAAAGAGTGTGCTTATGTAACCTGGGAGAATGGTATTACGAAATGTGCCATTGAGAAAGCTTATGAAATGGGCGAGGTTAGTTGGAAGAAACCAATTTCTTGTCACCTCTACCCTATCCGCGCGACCCATTACCCTGAATTTGATGTATTGCATTATGACCGTTGGTACATCTGCAAAGATGCCTGTACTTTTGGTCAGGAACTTAAAATTCCAGTCTATAAATTCTTGAAAGACCCTTTGATTCGAGAATACGGCGAAGAATGGTATAAAGAGCTTGAAAATACGTTAGCTTCTCAACCATAATTTTATTATTTTTATGGTCAATTTCAGTGATTACTGATGGTATTAAACCATTTTCATGTTAACATTAGACGAAATACAACTTCCTATAAAAGAACACCTGAAACGCTTTGAAAAAACATTCAAAGCGTCGATGCAAAGTTCAGCACCCTTATTAGACCGTATTACGGGCTACCTGATTAAACAAAAGGGAAAACAGATGCGTCCGATGTTTGTTTTCTTTTCAGCAGGTGTTTGCGGAGGGATAACCGAATCTACCTATCATGGCGCTTCATTAGTGGAATTATTGCATACCGCGTCTTTAGTTCATGACGATGTGGTGGATAATTCGAATGAACGCCGGGGTTTCTTTTCAATCAATGCCTTATGGAAGAATAAAGTCGCTGTTTTAGTAGGAGACTTCTTATTATCGAAGGGTTTGCTCCTTTCGGTGAAACATAAAGAATTTGAACTGTTGCGTATCGTTTCGGAAGCCGTTGAGCATATGAGCGAGGGAGAATTGTTACAGATCGAGAAAGCGAGGCACCTGGACATTGAGGAATCGATTTACTATGAAATTATCCGCAAGAAGACCGCCTCATTGATTGCTTCATGCTGTGCCTGTGGTGCATCTTCCGCTGGAGCAGATGAAGAGACGGTTGAGAAATTGCGTTTGTTTGGCGAGAAGGTAGGTATTGCTTTCCAGATCAAGGATGATTTATTTGACTTTGGATTGGATGATGTGGGTAAACCGGTTGGGAATGACATCAAAGAGAAAAAAATGACACTTCCTTTAATTTACGCGCTAAATACTGTTGCGAAATCGGAAAGAAGAAAGATCATCAACCTGGTAAAGAACCATAATGAGGATTCAGAGAAAGTTGCGGAAGTCATTGAATTCGTAAAAACAAACGGAGGAATGGAATACGCGACGGAGCGTATGATGCAATATCAGCAAGAAGCCTTCGACATATTAGCAACAATCCCTAATGGGGGCGAATATAAAACAGGATTGGAACAATTAGTAAGATTTACGACAGAAAGAAAGAAATAAGATGAGCCACGAAGCATTATTTATGATCGGATTTATAGTTTTTATAATTCTGATGTTAGCAATAGATTTAGGACTGTTTTCCAAGAGCGACAAACCAGTATCCTTGAAAGTGGCAGCCATTATGAGTGCTATTTGGGTTGCCTTTGCTTTGCTTTTTGGCTTATTGCTTTATAAATGGGGTAATGAGCTACATAATGTTCATGATATGGTTAGGCTCAAGGAGATCGTCGCCAAGCACTTCCATAACATTAGGATCAACGAGAATGACTTAGCTGCCAGTCTGCAGCTCTACAATAAGAACTTAACCTTAGAGTATTTAACGGGTTATGTTGTTGAGTACGCGTTATCCGTTGATAATATCTTCGTGATGGTATTGTTATTCAGCTCTTTCGGTATTCCGGAGAAGTATTACCATAAGGTTTTAGTATGGGGTATCTTAGGCGCGATTATCATGCGTTGTATTTTTATCTTCGTGGGTGCAGCATTGATTACTAAGTTTGGTTGGATTTTATATGTATTCGGCGCATTCTTAGTGTACACTGGTTTCAACATGTACATCAATAGAAACAAAGAAGAAGAAGTCGATCCGGAAAACCACCCGGTAGTCAAATTTGCGTCGAAGCACTTCAAAGTTACGCACAAGCTAGATCAAGGCAACTTCTTCCATGTGGAGAATGGAGTAAAATACATGACACCATTGTTCTTGGTTTTATTGGTAATCGAATTTACCGACTTAATCTTTGCTGTGGATTCTATCCCTGCGATCTTCTCGGTAACTAAAGATCCATACATTGTGTTCTTCTCAAACATCTTCGCGATTCTTGGATTACGTTCAATGTTCTTCTTATTGATCAATATTATCCACAAGTTCCACTACTTGAAAGTCGGTTTAGCCTTCTTGCTAATCTTCATTGGATTGAAGATGTTGCTTCATGGCTGGTTGAAAGATTGGGGCTTTACAACGACGCACTCCTTGATCGTCATCGTCGGAATTTTAGCATTAAGCGTCATCGCCTCGCTGATGTTCCCTAAGAAAAAGGAGTTTGAAAACTCATAATATCAACGCCCTCTAGATAGAGGGCGTTTTTCTTTGTACGTCGAATGGCATTTGCTTTCTAATAAAAGTACCCCAGCATTGTGCTAATAATTTTACACATTTGATTAAGCACAATCTTTACTATTTTATATATTCGTGAACTTTAATAAAAATTACATACAAATGAATTGGAGCAAATCTATATTATTTGCGGCAGCCTTATTTGCCGTAACACAAACGCAAGCTCAAGATAACCTCATCAATGCGCTAAAAGGGAATGCTAGCGACAATAGCAAAGAGGGTTTCAAGTTTACTGAAGTCATCAACCTTGGCAATACATCGATTAAAGATCAAGGCTCATCGGGTACTTGTTGGTCATACTCAGGGAACTCTTTTTTGGAGTCGGAGATGATTCGTATGGGCAAACAACCTGTTGAGATTTCTCAAATCTATACTGCCCGCAACACCTATATTGAAAAAGCGAAGAACTTCGTGCGCCTACATGGCGAACAGGCACAAGGTGATGGTGGTCAATTACATGATGTTCTAACAATCTTCAGAAAATATGGTGCTGTTCCCCGTGAAGTCTATACGGGATTGCCTGATGGACAGACTCGTAATAACTTCGGTGAGATGAGTCCATTATTGCAAGGTATCACAGAGAATGTAGCAAAGAGCAAAAAACCAAGTAAGGATTGGTTAAAAGCATTCACTGCGGCTATGGATTCTTACTTAGGTGAAGTTCCTGAATCATTCCAATATAATGGTAAAACCTACACTCCAAGAACTTTCGCTGATCAGGTTATCGGCATCAACCCGGATGACTATGTAGGTATCTCTTCCTTTGAAGAGCATGCTTATTACAAGCCATTTGTACTATTGATTCCTGACAACTGGTCTTTTGAGAGCTTCTATAATGTAAAGATCAATGACCTAACGGATATCATTGACAATGCATTGGAAAATGGATACACTGTTGCTTGGGCGACCGACGTATCTGAGAAGAGCTTTAGCTGGAAAAATGGTGTTGCGTTTGTTCCTGAGAAACCAATCGAGCAAATGAGCAAAGAGGAGGTTGACAACATGTTCAACGGTCCGAAACCAGAAGCGTCAATTACAGCGGCTCAACGCCAGGAAGCATTTGACAATTATACGACCACAGATGACCATGGCATGCACATCGTGGGTCTAGTTAAAGATCAAACAGGTAAGGAATATTATATCGTTAAGAACTCATGGGGTGTATCAAACGATTATAAAGGTTATATGTATGCAACAAAAGAATTTGTTCGTTATAAAACAATCTCTTTATTGCTTCACAAGAAAGCTTTAACTAAGAATATGCAAAAACAACTTGGTATTTAACCAAATTTAACAATAAGTACATAAAAGTCCTTGATTTCTCAAGGGCTTTTTTTATTTCTAATTGTTATCTTTACCCAAACTATAAATTTTTAGTATAAACGTTGATTATGAAAAAGCTACTATTATTGTTATTTACGATTCCCTTTCTGGCGATAGGACAAGACAAAGGGATTCACTTTGAGCACAATACGACTTGGGCCAAAGTTAAGGAAAAGGCTAAGGCTGAGAATAAGTATATTTTCGTCGATGCCTTCACAACTTGGTGTGGACCATGTAAGTGGATGGCGAGTGAGGTTTTCCCGCAAGAAAAAGTGGGGACATTCTTTAACGAGAAGTTTGTCAACCTAAAAATCCAGATGGATCAAACCAAAGAGGACAATGCAGATGTTAAATCCTGGTACGAGGAGGCGAAGCGTTTCTCTAAAGATTATTCAATTAACGCTTATCCGACGTTTTTAATTTTCGATCCTAATGGTGAATTAGTTCACCGCATTGTAGGGGGTGCAGAAGCTGACGACTTTATCGCTAAGGCGGGTGAAGGCTTAAATCCGGAAACGCAATTTGTGACTGTTGTAAAAAAATTCGAAGCGAATCCTAATGATGTCGCGCTTGCAAAAGCAACTGCAGCGGCAGCAGAGAAAGCTTATGACAAGAATCTTCAAAAGAGAGCGCAGGACGCTGTGATTGCTAACTCGAGCACAGAAGAGTTGTTGTCGAAGGAAAATGCGGCATTTCTATTAAAAAGTGCTTCAAACACACAATCAAAAGCATTCAGCATTATCCGTGAACATAAAGAGAAGGTTGATGCCGCTTTAGGTGCTGGAAAGGCAAATACCATTTTAGCGAATGCCATCATCAATACAGAGATTGCGCCTGTTGTTTGGAATGCGGAAGAAGACAACTTAGCAAGTGTTTTAGCAGAGGTTGAAAAAAAATACAGCGATATCAATATTAAAGAAAATATCGCAGGTTTTAAGACTCAGTATTATTTGAAGAAGAAAAACTACCCTGCTTTCAAAGAGGCGGTAGAAAGTTATATTGCGTCTGAAAACGGGAAAGTAGACCCTTCTGTTCTGAATAGTTTTGCTTGGTCGATTTTTGAGAACTGCGATGATCCTGCTTGCGTAGAAGCTGCATTAAGCTGGAGCAAGAAATCTATTGAGAACAATGAGGATCCGGCATTATTAGACACTTATGCGAATCTATTGCATAAGGCTGGTAAAACAAAAGAAGCGATTGAGTGGCAAGAAAAGGCTATCGCAAAAGCTGACGCTGATTCAAAGGTAGACTACCAGGCAACTTTGGAGAAAATGAAAAAGGGAGAGCCTACTTGGGTTAAAGAAGAGGAACTTCTGATTAACTAAAAAAGTAAAAAATAAATTATCCAATTAAATGAGAAGAGGT
>DELI01000033.1:72570-291970 GCA_002354335.1 Sphingobacterium sp. UBA2700
TCTTCTCATTTAATTGGCTCTTTAAACAGATTTGTTTATTTAATATCCCTGTATTTGAGATTCATGTTTTGGAACATGAAAGCCCACTTATCAGTTTGCTCAGCAATAACCATTTCGGTTGATTTACCTGCTCCGTGACCTGCTTTTGTGTCGATACGAATCAAGGTTGGATTCTTACCGGTATTGTATTCTTGCAGTCGTGCGGCAAATTTGAAGGAGTGTGCCGGTACGACACGGTCATCATGATCTGCAGTTGTTACCATGGTCGCCGGATATGCCGTATTCGGTTTCAGCGCGTGATAAGGCGAGTATTTTTGAAGGTAATTAAACATTTCAGCGCTATCATCGGCTGTACCGTAGTCAAATGCCCAACCGGCTCCAGCGGTAAATTTATGATAGCGTAGCATATCCAGTACGCCTACTGCCGGGAAAGCTACTTTATAGAGTTCCGGGCGCTGTGTCATACATGCACCGACTAATAAACCGCCGTTGGATGCTCCGGAAATAGCAAGATGATCTGAAGAAGTATATTTTTCAGCAATCAAATATTCGGCAGCGGCTATAAAGTCATCGAATACGTTTTGTTTATTCAGCTTCGTCCCTGCCACATGCCAGGTTTCACCATATTCACCACCACCACGTAAGTTTGCCACTGCATAAACACCGCCTTGTTCTAATAAGATGAGCGTGCTAGTGCTGAAGGATGGGGTCAGGCTGATATTGAATCCACCATAGGCGTAAAGCATGGTTGGATTTGTTCCGTCCAGCTTAATTCCTTTTTTATAGGTGATGATCATCGGAACTTTAGTGCCATCTTTCGATGTGTAAAACACTTGCTTCGATTCATAATTGGCTAAGTCGAATTTGATGGCCGGCGTTTTGTACACTTCTGATTTGCCAGAAGCAATATCGTACTTATAGATTGTTCCCGGGTTTACATAATTCGTGAAAGAATAATATAATTCCTTGTCAGTTTTTTTCCCGCCGAAACCTGAAGCCGTTCCAATTCCTGGAAGTTCAATTTCTCGCTCTAATTTACCGGATTTGTCAAATTGTTTAACCTGTGAAATCGCATCCTTAAGATAAGTAGCGAAGATTTTATCGCCAGCAAGCGAAGCGCTGAGTACATTTTCAGTTTCGGGTATCAGATCTTTCCAGGACGCAGGGCTAGGGTTTGTTATTTCAGTTTGTACGACGCGACCATTCGGCGCATTGAGTTCGGTATAAATCAGGAGTTTGGAACCCTCGTTATCTAAGATTGCGTGGTTTTTCTCCATATTATCTACAACCGTGATAAAAGCAGACGTAGGATTTGTTAAATCTTTTACATAAAGCTCATTGCCTGAAGTGGTATTCGCCGCTGTAACGACTAAAAAGCGTTCATCCTCTGTTAAATATCCACCCACATAACGTCTGGGTTTAGTGGGGCCGCCAAATATAAGCTCATCGGTATTCTGAGGCGTATTCAACTTGTGGAAATATAACTTATGCTGATCGGTCATTGCGGATAACGCAGAGCCTTCTTTAGGTTTATCATAAGAACTATAATAAATTCCTTCATTTCCTTTCCATGCAAGGCCACTAAATTTCACATCGACCAAGGTATCACCGACTACGGATTTATCTTCAGCCTTCATGATGATAACCTTGCGCCAGTCAGAGCCCCCTTCGGAAATCTGATATGCGACAAGCGAACCATCTTTACTGAAGTCTACACCGGCTAAGGAAGTTGTGCCATCATCAGAAAATTTATTTGGATCTAAGAATACTTCCTCGGTTCCTTTCTCTCCTTTCTTTCTATAAAGCACATGTTGGTTTTGCAACCCATTGTTTTTATAGTAGTAAATGTATTCGCCTTCTTTAAATGGAGCTCCCTCCTTTTCATAGTTCCAAAGGTTTTCGAGGCGCTTCCGAATCTGTTCGCGATAGGGAATCTGCGAGAGATAGTCGTCGGTAACTTCATTTTGGGCTTTGATCCAGTTCTTGGTATCTGCAGAGAGATCGTCTTCCAACCAACGATAAGGGTCGTCGACCAGTGTTCCGAAATAATTGTCTTGTTGGGTTCCTTTTTGGCTTGTTGGATAGGGTTTCACGCTAATATCAGTTTTTGAATCAATGGTTTTTTCCTGTTGGCAGGCGGTAATGCTGAGAACAAGGGCACCATAACCTAAGATTTTCTTCATAATTATTTGCATTAGTTCAAAAACAAAACTAATGAAATAATCGACGGTTCAAAAAAGCATTATTTGATAATAAATATTAATTATGGTAGTTTTGGCGTTCATGAGCGCTCGCGATAAAATATATTTTGCTTCGGATTTTCATTTGGGTTCCTATCCCAAAGAAGCGAATATTACGCGAGAAAAAACAATCATCCGTTGGTTAGATGCTATCAAGCAGGATGCGAAAGAACTTTACCTGGTAGGCGATATTTTCGATTTTTGGTTTGAATACAGTACGGTGGTCCCTCGAGGCTACATTCGTTTTTTAGGCAAACTGGCAGAACTAGCCGACTTGGGCGTTAAGATTACGCTTTTCAAGGGCAACCACGACATGTGGATGTTTGATTATTTTAAGAATGAACTCGGGGCGAAAATTATTTCGGATGAATTGGAAGTTACCTTAGATGGTAAGAAATTCTATATACATCATGGGGATGGCTTAGGTCCAGGCGACAAAAAATATAAATTCCTGAAGAAGTTTTTCCGTAGTCCCTTTTGTCAGTGGCTTTTCGCTCGTCTACATCCGAATCTTGGGATTGGTATTGCCCAGCGTTGGTCGAAACATAGCCGTATCTCGAATAACGAGGATGAGCAATTTTTAGGAGAGGATCGTGAATGGCTTATTATTTATGCTAAGGAGCTGCTGAAAAGCAAATCGTACGACTATCTCATCTTTGGCCATCGACATCTTCCGTATGACATCAGCTTATCAGACAAGAGTAGGATCATCAATTTGGGTGAGTGGATCAATTTCCACAGCTATGCAGTTTGGGATGGAAAAGAATTACAGCTGAAAACCTGGGAATAACATACAACACATAATAGTTTAAGAATGAATTGGATATTACTTATCATCGGTGGCCTGTTTGAGGTCATGTTTACCTTTTGTATCGGTAAAGCAAATGACGCCGTTGGATCGGAAAAATGGTTATGGTATTTAGGTTTTCTAGTTTCTGTTTCTATCAGTATGGGGCTATTGATCAAAGCGACCAGCACACTGCCTCTGGGTACTGCCTATGCGGTTTGGACCGGAATTGGCGCTGTAGGGACGGTTTTGATGGGTATTTTCATCTTCAAGGAGCCTGCTGAGTTTTGGCGCATATTCTTTATCGTGACCTTGATTGCATCGATTGTCGGACTTAAAGCAGTTTCTTCACACTAGAAAAGAAGAAAAAAAAGATAAAATTTAGTTATTTTTGTCGATTAGTTCGCCTAATCAATGGATTAGGGCACTATGGGAAACGAATTACACAGATATGTTAGAGAAATTACAAGCGATAAAAGAAAGATGGGAAGAGGTTGAAGCTGAATTAAGCAATCCGGATACCATTAGCGATATGAAACGTTTTGCGAAACTAAACAAGGAATATAAGGACTTGTCTAAGATCGTAGAGCAATACCATATCTATAAAAATATAGTTAGCAACATCGACACGAACAAGGATATTTTAGCGAACGAGAAAGATCAGGAGCTGCGTGAGATGGCAAAAGAGGAATTGGATATTCTTTGGACGGATAAGGAAGAGAAGGAGGAGGAAATCCGCTTGATGTTGATTCCGAAAGATCCTGAGGATGCTAAGAATGCGATTATCGAGATCCGTGGTGGTACGGGTGGTGATGAGGCTGCTTTATTTGCGGGCGATCTTTACCGTATGTACACTCGTTATTTTGAGACGAAAGGCTGGAGAAACGAGGTGATGGATGTTACTGAAGGTACTTCTGGTGGTTACAAAGAGGTGATTCTGAAAGTAATCGGCGATGATGTATATGGTCAGCTTAAATATGAGTCTGGCGTTCACCGCGTTCAACGTGTTCCGGATACTGAGACGCAAGGTCGCGTGCATACATCAGCAGCATCAGTAGCGGTTTTACCGGAGGCTGAAGAGGTGGATGTGGAAATCAACCCTGGCGATATTGAGATGCAGACTTCACGTTCAGGGGGTGCTGGTGGTCAGAACGTCAATAAAGTAGAGACGAAAGTACAATTGACCCACAAACCAAGTGGTATTGTTGTTGTTTGCCAGGTTGAGCGTTCGCAATTAGCCAACCGGGAATTGGCGATGGAGATGTTACGTAATAAGCTTTACGAGCTTGAGGTTCAGAAAAAGCATGGGGATGTTGCGGCGAAACGTAAGACAATGGTTTCTACCGGTGACAGATCTGCAAAAATCAGAACTTATAACTATCCACAAGGCCGTGTTACAGAACATCGTATTGGTTTGACGATGTATAATCTTCCGAGCATTATGGATGGTGATATTCAGGATATTATCGATGCGCTACAGTTTGCTGAGAATGCAGAAAAGATGAAAGAAGGCGCTGTAGAGTAAGATTTTTCAAAATTTTATTAGCGAATATAGAAATAAACACTATATTTGCACACCTTCTCAAAAGAAGGGCAATGGTCTGGTAGTTCAGCTGGTTAGAATACATGCCTGTCACGCATGGGGTCGCGGGTTCGAGTCCCGTCCAGACCGCTAAAAATAAAGAGAGTGCGATACTCTTTTTTAATGAAGGGCAACCTTCGACAACGTTCTTTAACAACAATTAAAAAGATTTAAGGTCTGGTAGTTCAGCTGGTTAGAATACATGCCTGTCACGCATGGGGTCGCGGGTTCGAGTCCCGTCCAGACCGCCAAAATACCCAATCACGATTGGGTCATTAAAATCTTTTTAAACGTTAGGTCTGGTAGTTCAGCTGGTTAGAATACATGCCTGTCACGCATGGGGTCGCGGGTTCGAGTCCCGTCCAGACCGCTAAAGTAAAAAGGTGTTAAACGTAATGTTTAACACCTTTTTTATTTTGTAGACTTTTCTTTAAATGCTAACTGCGGTTATCAATATACGACAGAGCCCCCGAAGGACATTGATTAATCTGTTCGATCAAGTCTTCGGTTTGAGCATTTTCGGGCTTCAACCAGGGACGATCTTTGGGGTTATAAACTTGAGGCAACATCTTCACACAGATTGCCGCATGTTCGCATCGCTCCGGCTTCCATAATACCGTGATCTCTCCATTCGGATGCGGGTATTGTATTGTTTTTTCTTCCATAGTTTGTTCATCTTGCTTTATCAACAAGTAACTTGTAGAGTTTGTTTCCGTTCTTTATATGCGTAAAGATCGCTAAAATATAAGGTTTTTATGTCCATCATTATCAAATATTTATCTTACATTTAATAGAAACTATAACACTATAACTTATGGAGACACCCCTAAATCCCATGGACAATCAGCCCCAAAACAGCATTGATGATGGCAAGAACATCGCTATCATTGCTTATCTAACATTAATTGGGTTAATTATTGCATTCGTCTTGAATAATGAGAAGAAAAATGAGTTTGCGAGATTTCACATCCGCCAATCGTTAGGAATCATTATTACGTTATTCGCTGTAAGCATACTTTCCTACATCCCCTATATTGGCTGGATTATTTCCATTGTTGGGGTCCTTGTCGGCGTCATCATGTGGATAATTGGGATCATGAATGCAGCAAATGGCAAGCAGAAAGTTGTTCCGATCCTAGGCGAACAATATAATAGTCTGTTCGCTGGAATTTAACAGTTTCATAAAATATTAAGCATGAGGGACTTTTGAAAACGAAAGTCCTTTTTTTTCGCGCATACATTTGGATGCGTGAAATTTTATTGATTTTTCAAAAATTTCTATTACGTTTGAGAGATTGAATAGAGAAAAAAATTATTTCATCTACCTTGGGTTACTATTTGAGAATTAGCGTATTAATAAGTGAGTAAAATAAGAAAGATATTACCAAAATCGCGGGAAGATGCAGAGATAGTCGAGGGGATGCGAAATGGCGATAATGATGCGATATCGTATATCTACAAGTCATTTTACCCATCAATTTCCCATTTGATTGTGAACAACAATGGGACGGAAGAAGAGGCACAGGACATCTTTCAGGAAGGGGTGATGGTATTATACGACAAAGTTACTCATGATGATTTTGCCTTAAGCAGCAAACTAAGTACGTTCTTATATGCGATTTGTAGACGACTCTGGCTAAAGAGTTTGAGCAAAAAAGGGAATTCGTTTAGTATTACGGATCATGAGAATTTTGAGATTCCCGATGTTGAGGATGATTTACAACAGCATATGGAGTTGGAAACCAAATTTGACAAGATGGAATACGCGCTGGAATCACTCGGCGAGCCCTGTAGCACGATTCTAAGAGAGTTTTACATCAAGAACAAGTCAATGCAGTATATCTGCGATAAACTCGGTTATACGAACGCTGACAACGCAAAAAATCAAAAGTATAAATGCTTACAACGATTGAAGAAACTGTTCTTTGATCAAAAGTAGAAGGATGATATTTTAATGAGACAACAAGAATTTATAGAACAAGCTGATCGTTATTTAAACGGTGAAATGAATGCGCAAGAACGCATGGCATTTGACGCGCTTCTAAATGAGGATCCTGCGTTGAATGAGGTCTTCCAGTCTCATCAGGACTTCGTCGACATCATGAAACGCCAAGCTGCGCGTGCCGAGTTCAAAAATAAATTAGCAACACAAGTGGTTGCTCAGCCTAAAGAGGCTGTGATTTACCGCATGTGGAAGAAATTGAAGATTAATGCTGTCGCTGCTGCAGTTGTAGCTGTGATTTCCTCCTTAGCGACGCTTTACTTGACGGGCTATTTCTCGACGATCAGGAAGACGACTTCAGAATACAGCGCACTACGTAGAGAGGTGAACAATGTGAAACGCAATGTCAATGCGCATCACAATGCGATCCGTAATATCAACAAGGAAACTGTCAATCAAGCGGCTCTTCAATACGGAGCGACGGGCTTTATGCTGACCAAGGATGGATATGTTGTAACCAATTATCACGTTGTCAATGGTGCGGATTCGATACATCTTCAAAATAATAAGGGAGAGTCGTTTAGAGCTTCCATCATTCATACAGATCCAGAGAAGGATATCGCAATCCTACATATTTCAGATACGAGTTTTACGAAGCCTTCCTATATCCCGTATACCTTTAAGCGTCAGAATTTAGATCTAGGTGAGGGAATTTATACGATTGGTTATCCAAGAGATGAAGCTGTGTATGGCGAGGGATATTTAAGTTCGGAAACTGGCTATAGCGGAGATACGACCGCCTACCAAATCTCTGTACCTGTTAACCCGGGAAACAGTGGTGGACCGGTTCTAGACAAATTCGGTAATATCATCGGTATTATTTCAGGTAAGCAAAAGGGTATCGATGGCGCAGCATTTGCCATCAAAACTAAGGCATTAGTAGAAACATTGAATAGAATTCCAGAAGAATCATTGCGCGGGAACATCGTGCTTAGCAATAAAAATAGCCTATCAAATTTACCGAGAACCGAGCAGATTAAGAAGCTGCAAGATTTTATCTATATGGTGAAGGTATATTAGTCATAAATCGGACTTGTATGAAATGAGGTGTTACAAAAGTAGCACCTTTTTCTTTGCACTAATGTTAACTGGAGACCCATCGAGCACTTTTCGGAATAAGTAATAGCGAACTAATCACTTTGATGCGTATATTTAAGGAACAAACAAACGCATATGCGGACCTTCTGGACCTACTTCATTATCTTTTCTATCATTGTGGCAGCAATACAAGCTTTCGGCTATTTCAGTGCCGACGTGCATGATGAATTTGATTTCCTAACATTCTTCAAGCAAATCATTATCGTATTCTTGATTGCGACCATTACGTCGTTTCTGGACCGCAGAAAGAAGAAAAAGGTATATAATGAAAAAGCCAGCTAAGAGCTGGCTTTCTATTTTATTGTTACACGATTTACTTGTTTGGTTGAGGTGTCGTTCTTAAATACGGACGTATCTCGGTATAGCCTTTTGGAAACTTAGCAGGGATTTCTTCCGTTTTAATTGCTGGAACAACAATAACATCCTCCCCATCATTCCAATCAGCTGGCGTGGCCACCTGATATTGATCAGTTAATTGCAGGGAGTCGATTACTCTTAGGATCTCCTGGAAATTACGTCCTGTAGATGCAGGATATGTTAAAGTTAGTTTCACTTTCTTGTCCGGGCCGATGACAAATACAGAACGAACGGTAGCCGTAGCTGATGCGTTTGGATGAATCATATCATACAATTCTGCGATATGCTTATCCTCATCTGCGATAATAGGGAAATTAACCTCTGTCTGTTGCGTATCGTTGATATCCTTAATCCAGCCATGGTGGTCTTCTACTGAATCTACACTCAATGCTAAAACCTTCACATTTCTTTTATCGAATTCGGATTTTAATTTAGCTGTCCGCCCTAATTCTGTTGTGCAAACAGGGGTGTAATCTGACGGGTGAGAGTATAAAACTGCCCATGAACCATCGATATATTCGTAGAAATCAATATCTCCTACTGTTGTTTTCGCTTGAAAATTTGGTGCCAAATCACCTAGTCTTAAACTCATATTGCTGTTGTTTATAATGAACGATTTAAAATACTCTACCAATATAGTAGATTTTATTAGAATATACAATTAGTAATATAAAAAACTGATACTCCCCTGATATTCAAACTAAAATAAAAACCACTGAACATGAGGTATGGTTTTGACAAATGTAAATTAGGCTGAGTATCTCCGGATATTTTGTTTTATTTATTATGCTTGCATAGTATTTTTAATTATATTTGATATATACCATATAAACATATCATGCAATTCGAATTATCAGAAGAACATAAAATGATTCAGGAAGCAGCACGAGAGTTTGCTCAAGAATTAAAACCAGGAGTGATAGAACGAGATGAACATGCGAAGTTTCCAACGGATTTTGTTAAGAAAATGGGGGAACTTGGTTTCATGGGCATTATGGTGCCGGAGCAATATGGAGGTGCTGGAATGGATACACTGGCGTATGTTTTGGCGCTTGAAGAAATCGCAAAGATTGACGCATCGGCAGCAGTCATCATGTCTGCACACAATTCCCTTGTATTGTACGGCCTCAACGAATATGGCACTGAAGAGCAAAAGCAGAAATATTTGATTCCATTAGCTAAGGGCGAAAAACTTGGTGCTTTCGCATTGTCTGAGCCGGAGGCGGGCTCTGATGCTTCATCTCAACATACAACGGCGGAAGATATGGGCGACCACTATTTATTAAATGGCACAAAGAATTGGATTACAAACGGCGGAAATGCTGATATCTACCTCGTCATAGCACAAACCCATCCGGAATTAGGGCATCGCGGAATCAACGTATTGATTGTTGAAAAAGGTACGCCAGGATTTACAATAGGACCTAAAGAGAACAAATTGGGTATCCGGAGTTCAGACACTCATTCTCTGATGTTCTCCGACGTCAAAATTCCGAAAGAAAATAGAATTGGCGAAGATGGTTTCGGATTTAAATTTGCGATGAAAACCTTAGACGGAGGCCGTATCGGTATAGCAGCCCAAGCACTTGGTATTGCTTCCGGCGCATATGACCTTGCTCTAGTTTATTCCAAAGAACGAAAGACCTTCGGCAAACCGATCAACAATCATCAAGCTATCCAGTTTAAACTAGCGGATATGGAAGTCGATATTGAGGGCGCACGATTGCTAACCTACAAGGCGGCATGGACGAAAGATCAAGGGCTACCCTATGGAAAGATTGCAGCAATGGCTAAGTTGAAGACTTCAGAGGTTGCTATGCAGCACACCGTAGAAGCCGTACAGATTCACGGTGGATACGGCTATGTTAAAGAATACCACGTCGAACGTCTTATGCGGGATGCGAAGATTACCCAAATTTATGAAGGGACTTCTGAAATCCAGCGACTGGTGATTGCTCGTGAGATCTTGCGTGATTAATTACGAACTTAAAATAAAATAAAAGCGGCCTCCAAAATGGAGACCGCTTTTTATTTACTTTAAACTATTTCTTAGTCATTTTGAATGACTTCCTTGTTTGCATTTATCTCTGCAAGTGGGATTAAGAACTGCCATCTATTATCTCCGGCAGGAATTTCCATTGCACTTAGACCAACAGATGATTGAACATAGTTTGGAACTACGGTCCTATCTAAGCCTTTGTTCAATCTTTTTAGATCGTAAAATCTAAATCCTTCGCCCCAAAGCTCTGTTCTTCTGTGCACCCAAATCTCCTCCAGCAATGCATTTCCTGTATTCGTAGATTTTACAGCTTCAGCATCTCTCACTTTTGCATATTCGAATAGAATATCTTGTGCTAAGGCGGTCTGATTGCTGCTTGCATAAGCTTCAGCTAGGATCAAATACATTTCCGAAGAACGCATCAATGGAACATCTCCCAATGCACCACCAGCAGCTTTTACAGAGAATTTTCTAGACATATAAGGCTCACGCACAAATGAAGCAAGCGGTAATGGGAAGTTCGCTGCAGTAGGCGCAGGCTCCCACATTTTCTTACGTACATCCGTAGCAGAAATCTTATTATATAGAGCTGAATTGATACGTTTTGGATTCGCACGCATGAACGATGTATTTGCATTGTATGCTATCTGCGCGAAGTAAGATCCGAAAGCGTCCATTTGATCGGTCGAAGGCATTGATGCCCACATGAATTCCGATAAAGTCGCGTCATTAAATCCTTTAGCATAATCGTCTTTGTTCATCAAAGGGAAAGCTTTCGCATCCACTACTTTCTTTGCATAGGTGATTGCATTTGCGTAATCCTGCATTGTTAGAGCAACTCTTGCGCGAATACCCCAAGCAACCTGTACGTTAATTTGCGATTTATTCGAACGTGATGCGATATTTAGAGCAAACACATCATCTAAATCCTTAATGATTGCGTCATAAACTTCTTTCACTGTTGCGCGAGGAAGAGCGTTATCTGAGAATTTTAAAACAAGAGGAACGCCTAATTGACTATTATCTGTGTTTTTGTCATAGCGCTTTCCATAAAGTTGTACTAAATTAGAATACGCATAAGCTCGTAAAGTCAAGGCTTGTGCCTTTAATTTATTTTTATCCTCATCAGAACCTGTTAAGCCGTCAACTTGATCTAAGATACCATTGGCATCACCAATAATCTTATAGAACGTGCGGTAATAGTATTCTGTCAATTTGTGGTTATCCGTTCTTCCACCAACCCAGTTTCCTTCTCCAGTAGAAGTATACCAGTTCGCAGCACTGATTCCCAAATCTTCACCCATAAAATCCAATCCAAGCATGATACCACCAACGCCCGGTTTATTCTGCACATTCCAGTCTACAACATTCGTACGTTCAAACATAAACCTGTAGATACCGTTCAATGCTGTATTCGCATTCGCAATGGAGCTGAACACCACCTCTTGAGAAACCTTATCCGTTGGAGTTGTCTCTAGATAATCTTTACTACATCCGCTCAATAATAAAAGCAATGCAGTACCATATATTGTTAAATTTCTTTTTTTCATTTTACTAATCGTTTAAGATTAAAAGCCAACATTAACACCTAAGCTAAATACACGCGTCGGCAAGTAAGTAGTACCGTTCGTTCCATCGAAACCTTCAGTCGGGTTAAGACCTAAGCGCTTAGCATATATTCCTAAGTTCTCTGCTGAGAAGAATACTCTTGCTGAAGACAAGTCAATTTTTTCTACTAAACTCGTTGGAAGGCGGTACTGAAGGTTCACGTTCTGAATACTAAAGTAAGAAGCACTTGTCAACCATCTCGTAGATGCTGCGTTGATGTTCGCACTGTTTGACTGATCTAATCTAGGGATACTGCTAGTTTTGTTAGTTGTACTCCAAGCGTCTAATGCATCTATGTGATACGATTTTCCGAAAGCCGCTGTTCCCATCAAACCAGCATATTGACTATCATAAATCTTACCGCCAATTTGGTAATTGAACAAGAACGATAAAGTGAAGTTTTTATAGTCAAAAGTGTTTTGGATAGATCCGATCATATCAGGAATCGCTGAACCTGCATATACGAATTTTGCAACACTCTGATCTACGACAAACTGTTCGCCATTCACGGTACGGATTTGATCAGGTTTCGCATTCTCTGCCGGTGTGTATAAAGAAGAACCATCTGATGCATCAACACCACGGTATTCTCTCAACCAAAACGCATAGTAGTCTTTACCCACTTCACGTCTTTTTGTTCCTGATGTGATAACTGGGTTATCAACAGGCATCTTCGTGATCTTGTTCTTGAAGGTAGAGATGTTCTTTGTAATCGTCCATCTGAAATCATCGTTACGTACGACATCACCTGAGATGGATACCTCCAAACCTGTGTTATACATTGCACCTACGTTGATAAACTGCGAAGGAACAGCCGATGATAGTGGACGAGGAAGGTCTAACAATAAACGATCAGAACCACGTTTGTAGAATTCAACCTCACCACGTAATCTGTTAGAGAATAAGCTAAAGTTAACTCCGGCATTGAATGTATTTGATGATTCCCAAGTTAAATTAGGGTTAGGCAATGTGCTCAATAATACACCTGGTGCAGAACCATTGTTATATCCTAAATTGTATAATGCTTGGTATCCGTAATAGATTCTATTTCCATTAACATCTAAAAGACTATTATTACCTACTTGACCGTATGATGCTTTCAGACGAAGGTCATTAACCCATTCTACATCTTGCATAAACGCTTCTTTGTTTAATGCCCATGCACCACCAATCGAGAAGAATGTTCCCCAACGTTTATCTTTAGCGAAAATTGAAGATCCATCACGTCTTACTGAGGCATCAAAATAATACTTCTCATCGTAGTTGTAAGATGCTTTTGCGAAATAAGACTCTAAACGATTTACGTTCGTATATCCACCAGAAGATAGTGGCGTTACGTAGTTATCCAATTCAGAATTACCGGAAACAATCTGACCTGTTTTGGTAGACGATCTGTAGCTAAACTTATAATCGTAATTCTCGTGACCTAGTAATGCTGAAACATTATGTAGGTTGAACGATTTTCTATATTGTAATACTTGGTTGAAAGTGTAAGATTTCACTACGTCATTCGTAGCATTTCCTAAACCAGCGTATGAAACACCGTCACCAACCGTATTATTCCAAGTGTAGTCAAAGTTTCTATTTGACTGGTCAATACTCACCGAAGGCGTAAATGTAAAGTCTTTTAAGAATTTGATTTCCAAATAAGCTCTACCACCAAGAAGCGTTCTTTTATTTACACGATTGTTTAAGATTGTCTCATAAATTACGTGTCTACCTGGGCTTGCTCCACTAGGTCTTGCCACAACACCCGGTTGCAACCCGTAATCATAAAGGTGTTCTCCAGTAATTGGATCAAGAACAGGAGCACCAGTAGATGCATCGTAAGCATGTACAGGGTAAATAGAACCAATTCCACGAATAAATAGGAACGGGTTTACATAAGATGAACTATTTCCAGTAGAAGCATCCGTTGCCAAAGATCCTTGAGATGTAGCTCCTGAGATGTTCACCCCAGCTTTCAACCAATCTTTGATTTGAGAGTTCACATTGATACGTCCATTGAAACGCTCGAAATCAGAGTTTAAGATATAACCTTCATCATTCAAGTATCCTAATGATACGTAGTAATCTGTTTTCTCATCACTTCCGCTCATGTTTACATTCGCATCTGTGCGCTTTCCAACGCGTTGCATTGCATCATACCAGTTGAAATCATCGTATTTTAAACCTGCATTCGGATTCATTTTTCCGTCAGCTCCTAAAATCTGATCATTAGCAACATTGAAAGGATTGTACTTTAAGCTATTGAAGATTGATTTCAATGCAGATTGCGTTGCAGCTTCTTCAGTTAATGCTTTTTTTGGATCCGTAGGGAACATCAAAGAGTTCTTGATTGCTTGAAAAGCTGTTGGATAGTAATCAAAAGTACCCACCGTTTCGTATTCTTGAATACCGCGTTGTGTGATACCTTGTGAAATACTAGCATTTAATTTAGTCGCTCCGCGTCCTTTTTTCGTTGTAATGATGATTACACCATTACCCGCACGCGAACCGTATAATGCTGCGGATGTCGCATCCTTCAATACCGAAATACTTTCGATATCATCTGCATTAAGATCCCCGATATTGCCATCGAATACAGCACCGTCTACCACATATAATGGCGCGCTAGATGCACTCATCGATCCAATACCTCTTAAGCGAACGCTTGCTCCAGATCCTGGCTGTCCATTTCCTGAACTAACCGAAATACCAGGCGCCATACCTGCTAACGCATTCGTTACGTTGGTAACCACACGTTTATCCAGGTCCTCAGCGCTCATTGTCGCCATGGAACCAGTTACCTCCGATTTCTTAGCTGTTCCGTATGCAACGACAACAACTTCATCTAAAGTTTCGCCATCAGCAGATAACTGCACATTAATGGTTGAGTTTCCGCCAATGGATCTCACTTGGCTTGTGTAACCAATGAAAGTGAATGACAAAGATCCGTTTGAAGGTAAGTTTGAAAGGGAGTAATTCCCGTTTTGATCGGTCTGAGTGGAAATCGAACCATCAACTAAACGAACCGATACGCCACTAATGGGGCTACCATCCGTTACTGATGTTACTTTTCCGCTCACTTGATGATTCTGCGCATATGCTACCCCAATCGTTAGTAGACATAGCAGAAAAAAGCTAAGTAATTTGTGTTTCATAAGTGTTGTTTGTTGTTTGTAATAATTGCCTCAATTCAAGGATATTCGAGAACTCGTCAATCCCTTTTTTAGGAATAATCAGCCGCCAAACATAATTAAATTTTAGAAAAAATTTAAATCATTAACACAACTTCTCTTAGATTTTAAATATTTAACCCGATTTAGAACAGAAAGAATAATTAATTAACTCTATAAATTATAAATTTCTTAATAAACATGCATTCAGTCCATATAGGACAATTCAATTGTAACATGCAACCGTTTGCATAAAGAGAACTAAAGAAACAGCGAATCAAGGGAAAATATCAGATACGTTTTTCCCCACATGCATGCAAGTCGCTTAAAATTAGCGGATCATAAAGAAAACACAATTATTTACTCATCGAATAGCTATAAACAGCTTCGCAAGTTCTACGGCTATTTGCCAAGAAGGGGAAATACGGATTGTTTATTTAGTCAACCAATCCCTTTTCAATCTTATCTAAATAAGCATAATCCTCGAAAGAAAATGAGCTGCTCGCCGACATGTGATGATTAAAAAGGAATTTAGCTTTTTGAAGCATGACTTTATCTTTCAATAGCAGGCCATCATACATCATTAGTTGGGCTAATGGTCTGATTTGCTCCATTTGTATGGTGGAAACAAAGTCTTTAAGTTCATTTTCCGAGAGCTCGGAAAAATATTGTCGGGATTTTCCGAAAAAAGAATGATAGCCATCTTGGTCCAAATCTGCTTCATCAACTTTCTCAAAAGCATCATATTTATCAACTAGGAGGCGTAAAAATTTCCCCATTTCGTTAATCCAGTTCAGAATCGTATCTTTTTCGTATCGAATACCCATATTATCTTATTTGTCCTTGTCCAGTTACGAACCATTTCTCCGTAACTAATTTTTCCAATGCGAATGGACCTCGAGCATGCAGCTTTTGCGTGGAGATTCCGATCTCTGCACCGAGTCCAAATTCAGCACCATCGGTAAAACGCGTCGAAGCATTCGCATAAACTGCTGCCGCATCCACCAACTCCATAAATGTCGTAATATTTTGTTGATTTTCCGACACAATACATTCTGAATGTTTGGACGAATAATTCGCAATATGCTCCAGCGCTTCTTCAAGACCCGCCACAACTTTCAAAGAGCACATCAAATCTAAGAACTCCCTGCCAAAGTCAGATTCTTCCGCCAGCTCCAAATAAGAAAAATTCAGTGATTTCAATAGGTCATAGCTCTCCGAGTCGGCAAAAACAGTAACCTTACTTTCCACAAAATAAGGTACCAACTTCCCTAAAAACTCCGAAACAACCGCCCTATGCAGCAAAACAGTATCTAGTGAATTACAAACCGAGGGTCTAGAAATCTTTGCGTTTGCAACAATCTTTGCCGCCATATCCAGATCAGCAGTATTGTCTACAAATGTATGGCAAACACCAGCCCCCGTTTCGATAACTGGAACCTTCGCATTTTGTCTTACAAAATCAATTAAAGATTGTGATCCTCTCGGGATAATAATATCAACGAACGCGGTAGCTTCCAAGAGTTCGGTCACCAATTCACGTTCCGTAGGCAACAGCTGCACGATATGCTTATCCAATTGCTGTTGAAACAATACTTCTTGGATCAAACGAACAAGGTATGAGTTGGTATACCAGGCGTCAGATCCACCCCGTAACAAACAAACATTTCCCGACTGAATACATAGACATGCCACATCAATAGTCACGTTCGGTCTTGACTCATAAATCACCCCGACAACACCTAACGGAACCGACTTCTTTTCGATATACAAACCATTCGAAACTTTCCGCGCACTAAGTACTTGACCCGTAGGATCCGCCAATTCAGCAACATCAAGAACGCTCTTCGCCAAGCCCTCGATCCTAGCTTCATCCAGCAATAAACGATCATACTTTGAATCCAAAGGATCCATGCGATCCAAGTCGCGCTTGTTCTCAACAATGATCTCTTGCATATGGCTTCTCAGCGTAGCAGCAATTCCATGGAGAACTGCCTTCTTCTGTGCTATTCCAAGTTTCAACATCACTTGTTTCGCTTTTCTCGCAGCCTGTAGCTGCGGCTGAATCGTCCCTTTCATATCTTCGATCATAACAGTACTATATCATTCGCATGCGCGATTTCCAAGTTCTTTTTGCTCCCCGATGTTAAACTAACCGAGTCAATCTTCGACTTTGCAACCGCCTGGACAACCCCTTCTTCATCAGCGATTTGAAAAACTTCCCCAGCTTCGAAATCTTGCACAACTTGCTTAATTCCTACCGCCAGCAAACTCTTTCTGTTCAACAAGGCTTCAATTGCCCCCTTATCTACCTGCACCATCCCTGCAATTAAGCTTCCGCTTGCCAGCCACTTATTTCTCGAAGAAACGCGGGTCTTCTGAGGATGGCATACGGTGCCCGTCTCCCCTTTCACAGCTTTTAAAATGGCATTTTCAGTCTGCATGCTAAAGATCACAGCCTTGATCCCCAACTGATTAGCAAGTCGTGCGAAATTCAACTTGGAGGTCATACCGCCCAAGCCTACCGACGACTTCTCCTTGCGCGCCAGCGATAAAGCCTCTTTATCAATGATCTTTATTTCAGGAATCACATGGCCCTGACTATCCAATACCCCTGGTACCGAAGTACCAAATAGCACCTGTTCCGCGCCAAATCCAACAGCAATCAATGTTGCCAATTCATCATTATCGGAAAACTTGAGCTCCTTATTGCTAACCACGTCGTTCTCATTTGCAATCGGGATGATATTATTCTTCCACAACGTCTCATAGGTGCTCTTCAATTGAAGAAACTGACTTCGGTTAGCAAAGTGTTGCCGCTCGCATAAACTTTGCGCCAGCGCAATCTTAAACGGCCTAAAGTAGGTACCATAGGTTCTAACCAATAAAGGATTCCCGATTGCTGCAGCAGCCTTACGCTGCGCTAGCGTACCTGTATATTTGGGAATAAAGCGCTTGCCAGCTGCGACAGCTCCCGAAGACACCAAAACAATGTTGTACTTGGGTTGCAACTGGGCACATTGTCTCGCAATTTCCAACACGATCTGCTCATCAATTTCCCCATCACGGGTAATCGATGCAGAACCAAACTTTACCACAAGTACCGGCTTTTTCATTTTAAACAATAATAATAAATAGTGATAATAGGTTAGATTTTATCAACAAAATCCAAATCTACTTATAATATTTTAAACAAAACAGGGTAAAAAGCACATATCAGGTGAAACTGAACAAAAAAAGCGAGCTACCGGATTGGGCAGCTCGCTTGCTAAAAATTTAATAGGAACGATTAATCCAGAATTAACTCAACTGGACAATGGTCCGAATGCACAGCATCTGACCATATCTTCGCACCTTTAATATTATCTTTCAAAGCATTGGACACCATATTGTAGTCAATGCGCCAACCCAAGTTTCTTGCGCGTGCGCCGGCTCTATAACTCCACCAGGTATAATGGTGTGGGTCCGCATTCAAATGTCTAAACGAATCTACATAGCCTGAGTTGATAAACTGCTCCATCCATTCACGCTCAGCAGGTAAGAAGCCAGAACTGTTTGCATTGGACTTCGGATTATGAATATCGATCGGACGATGACAGATGTTATAATCACCACAGATAACCAGCTTATCTTTCTCCTTTAATAACTCGTTGCTATAGTTCTGGAAATCGTCAAGAAACTTGTATTTAAAATCCTGACGAATATCCCCCGTCGTTCCTGAAGGGAAATACACGCTCATGATTGAGGCTTCATCAAAATCTAATCGAATCGCTCTACCTTCAAAATCGTAATCTTCAAAACCGCAACCGTATTCTACATGTTTAGGTGTCTTCTTGGTAAAAATCGCAGTCCCGCTATAGCCTTTCTTCTGCGCCGGATACCAATAGTGCTCATAGCCTAAATCTTCAATAAGAAGAATTTCAGGAACCTGGTCTAGATTAGCTTTGATTTCCTGTAAACAGATAACATCAGGATTTGCAATCTTCAACCAATCAATCCATCCCTTTTTTAAAGCTGCACGGATTCCATTAACGTTATAGGTGATGATCTTCATCTTATGGTAATTTATATTCTCTCGATTTCATCGAATCAAACAATTTTGAAAGCCCCTTTTTTGGGCCCAACCCCTGCAGCTCGCGCTCCAGATCTCTAGCTTCCGCTCTCGTTAAAACACGCATGCTAAAGCGCTCGTCATTATATGGGCGGTCATTATCATCAGTTTTCACCGCAGCAATAGCGTCGACCATCTCCAGACCTTTCACCAACTCGCCAAATACCGTATAGTTGCCATCCAGGTGAGGCGTACCTCCAATGGTTGAGTAAGTCTCTCGTTGAAGCGGACTCAGCTTCACACCTTTCAAACGAAATTGCTCCAAAGAATCCAACGCTGCCTGACTGAACACTCGACCTTGAACTAGGTAAAACTGCGAGCCTGACGACTCCTTCGCTGGGTTATTATCGCGTGCCGCACCGATCGCCCCTTTTTTATGAATGATAGCCGGGTGGATTTCCGCAGGAATACGATAGCTTGGCCCACCGTTGCCCAACTCCTGTCTGCTTGCCGCATAACGGGAATCAGGATCGCCACCTTGAATCATAAAATGATGAATAACACGATGGAACATTAACGAGTCGTAATAACCCTCTTTAACCAACTTCACAAAGTTGTCCCTATGCTTTCTCGTCTCATTATAAAGCTTCAAAGTGCTCTCCCCCTTTGGAGTAGATATTTTTACATAAT
This sequence comes from Sphingobacterium sp. UBA2700, assembly GCA_002354335.1. Lineage (GTDB taxonomy): Bacteria > Bacteroidota > Bacteroidia > Sphingobacteriales > Sphingobacteriaceae > Sphingobacterium. The sequence continues at coordinate 92,143 of DELI01000033.1, forward strand.
AATGCTTAGGAGTTTGCGCATGCAACATCACGAATGCCAGCATAAAAGCAAACATTAAACTAAGTCTTTTCATATTAAATTACATTTACGTCTTCAAAATAATCGATTATCAAAGATTTGATAATCATTTCCTGCTCCATCAAAGTGTAGTTTGGAATAGGGTTTATTAACTTCCAATGGGGCCAGCCCTGCTCATCTAATCCGGAGAGTTCATAAAAACCCAGACTGCTGAACAGTCGACAAGTTGCGATATGCATCAGCTCTTCCTTCTCACGCTTTGAAAACTCTCTCGCTCCTTTCCCCAACTCTTGAACGCCGATCAAAAACAACATCACCTTGATGTCGGGAATATCGGTGTCAAATGTCTTCGCAATTACCTCTTGCAAATGCGACCACTTCTTATTTATCTCTGCTGCTTGCATGATTTCTCTTTTTAATATTTATCGATTCAATTCGTCGATCAATATTTTACAGCGCGCTTCAATCATACGAAATACCGGCTCGAACTGATCTGAATCGTAATATGGATCCGGAACGATATCATCATCCAAAAACAAGCTTACTTTTCCGCTATGTTCTTCCGAAGTAGATAAGGCTAAAACATCCTGATAATTATTACGATCCATCACAAAGATGCGATCGTATTTATCAAACAAGTCAGGTATAAAGAATTGTGCTCTCTGTCCCGATATATCTATGCCGTTGTTTTTCGCTACTGCTATTGATCTATGGTCTGGCGCGTGTCCTACATGCCAATCACCGGTACCTGCAGAGTCAATCTCCCAATCCAAGCCCGCCTCACGAACCATATGCGCCATGATGCCATGCGCCAATGGCGAACGACATATATTCCCTAAACACACCATCAATATTTTCATGGTTCCAAATATAACATTATTTGACGCATTCAACGAGGTCGCAACCCATCAAAGCTTTGTAAAAACTTTAATGATTCTATTTAGCTTCAACTAATATACGCTAGTTCTTCATGGCCCTGAAAAAAAGACAGTTTCAACAAGAAAGGGATGGCTTTCGTGAGAACCATCCCTTTCAATTATACGGTATACTATGCTATTCTTAGTATTTCAATGGTACATTAAATTCCACCGTGCTTCCTCTTTCCGGAACACCGGTTACACGTACGATATTTCTCTTAGTACCCGATAGAGCCGACTCTACTTCATCAACAGAATTCACTGGCTTACCGTTAATCTTCGTGATCACCAATCCTCTTTCTACGCCGAAGTAATCAAAAACACCACCTCGGTGAACTTGTGAAACCACAACACCGGAACTAATACCTAATTCTTTCTTACGCGCATCTGTTGCAGGAACAAAACTAGCACCTAATTTATTGAAGATCTCTGTTGCCGATGCGCTGGACTCATCTCCGCTTTCTGACTTCGCTTTGGTTTCTTCACCTTTCAATGTAATCGTCACATCCTTCTCTTTACCATCGCGTTTATAAGTTAACTTCACTTTATCACCCGGACGCAATCTTGCTACATGCTCTTGCAAATCAGGCGAACCATAAATTGTTCTGCCTTCAATCTTCGTCAACACGTCGCCTGGTTTAATTCCCGCTGCTTCCGCTGCTCCACCTTTCACCACATCGCGAACATACAGACCATTCACATCAGTAATACCAACTTCTTTACGCAAGGCGTCATTGATCTCCGCAAATGTTACTCCCACATAGCCACGTTTCACACTTCCGAACTCTTTGAAATCATCTAAAATCTTTTTCGCAAGGTTGATCGGAATAGCAAACCCGTAACCAGCGTAGGTACCTGTTGGCGATGCGATTGCCGAGTTAATACCAATTAACTCACCACGAGCATTTACTAATGCACCACCGCTATTTCCTTTGTTAATAACCGCATCAGTTTGCAAAAATGATTCCACAGCGGTATTGATTACCTGCTCTTGCGGGCCATAACCATAACCGCGCTGTTGTTGCTGTTGCGACTCACCTAAAATACCAATCTGACGTCCTTTCGCAGAGATAATACCCGCAGTAACTGTCGATTGCAATCCTAGAGGATAACCTACAGCCAATACCCACTCGCCAATCTGTACATTATCAGAGTTACCTAACTTAACAATAGGTAAGTTATTCGCATTTACTTTAATCAAAGCCAAGTCAAAGTTCGCATCCCGACCAATTACTTTTGCTTCATAAGTTCTCTTATCCGTTAAAACCACTTCAATCTTATCCGCATCTTCTACCACGTGGTTATTCGTTACAATATATCCATCTGGGGAAATAATCACACCAGAACCGGAAGCCGTTTGTGGGCGAGCTTGTCCGCGACGTTGCTGTGGTACACCAAAGAATTCTTCAAAAAGATCAAAAGGCATCCCTTCGCCACCGCCACGTGAACCACGACCACTCATCGTGACATTAATATGGACAACGCCAGGAGTAACTGCTGCCGCAGCCTGCGTAAAGTCCGGGTTTCCTGTTGAAGACATTAAAGCCTCCTCGCCAGGATTGTTTGCATAATACACTTTCTGACGCTCTTCAAACGTCATGTTGTCCATCTGTTTATTTTCAAAGAGCTTATACCCTCCTACCGCAATAGCTCCTCCGACGATGGCCGTTAATAATGTTGCTCCTATCTTTTTCATATATTTACTGAATAATCTAAAAAAATCATGTTTCGTATTGCTTAGTTCAAATGTAATACCATTAGATTTTAACAAATAGCTTTTGTCAGTTAAAAAATGTTAACAAAAAGGTTCAAAATCCGAGTTTTAACAGCTTTTAACAAAAAGAACTCGAATTGTAACAAGAATATTAAAATTACCGCATATTTTCAACCCTAATGAACAAAGAAATCAAATTTTATAAATATCAAGGTGCAGGGAATGACTTTGTCTTAATTGATAACCGAAATCTCGCTTTTGATGCCGCTGACAACGATTTAATAAAACGCTTATGTGATCGTCGGTTCGGAATTGGAGGCGACGGGCTAATGCTGCTTCAAGATACAAAAAATTTCGACTTCGAAATGCTTTATTACAATGCAGACGGGAGAGAAGGCACGATGTGTGGCAACGGAGGACGTTGTTTAGTGGCTTTCGCAAGGGACCTTCATATCATCCAAAGCAAAACTGCCTTTTTGGCAGTAGACGGGCCGCACGAAGCAGAAATACATGACAACCAGGTCAATCTGGGAATGATTCCCGTGACGGAATACCAAATGGATGGCGAGGCTTATGTGCTTAATACAGGCTCACCGCATTACGTTCAGTTTGTAGAAGACTTAAGCCAAATCAATATGTTCAAAGAAGGCTATGCTATCCGCAACAATGCAACCTATGCAGAAAAGGGTATTAATGTCAATTTTATCGAAAAAGAGGGCGAAGGATATTTCGTGCGTACGTTCGAACGTGGTGTAGAAGACGAGACCTATGCCTGCGGTACGGGAGCCGTAGCTTCAGCGATGAGCGTAGCATTGAAGGAGGGAAAGGACGGCGATTTCAATATCCCTATTCGTGTGCTCGGCGGACAGCTGTATGTCTCCTTTCATAAGGAGGATACTTCATTCAGCAAGGTGTTCTTAACAGGACCTGCCGTTCAGGTTTTCCAAGGCAGTATCAGCATCTAAAAATACAAATGGGGGATCTCTCCCCCATTTTGCTAGACCAAAAGGTCTACTTTATTTAAACACGTTCTTTTAGTTTACTCCAGCTTTCTTGGTCGCTGTCAAATGCATCTCTACCAAATAAGTTCCCGGCAAATTAAACTTCATTCCAAATCTCATCTGTAGGATGTATGATTTAGGATCAGTCTTATAAGTAATCTTATACGGAGGATCCCAGGTATCTACATAATCAACAGACTCAATGTACTTATCATAGATACGGTAGTAACACAAAATATTATTCGTTTGAGAATCCCAGTATACATCAGGGAAACGCGCCTGTGCATAGTCGTGGATAACAGAATTCTCCGTTACAGTTGTCTTATACGCAAAAGTTGCCATGGTATTTAAGAACGAATCACCGTTAGGTCTACGCTCTAAAGCTTTTCCAGGGAATACTGCACCATTCTTATCATACACTTTCAGAATAACCTGGTTAGGGCCATTTGCATCTCTAGTAACCTTAAACGTCATGTTCGCACTCTGTTGTTTCGAAATATCGAACCAATCCACATCATGATTATAACGTTTGCTTGAACCATCCTTAGGATCTACAAGAATGAAATATGGCGCTGTTGTATGTTCATACAATAAAGGATCATTGACTTTTATCGTCGTGATACCTTTATATTCTTTCGTACCATTCGGATTCTCAATCTTCAAATCCAATAAATATTCACCAACAGGGACACCCTCTGTCGCTTGAGTAAACATCAATTGACCACTCTTCTCGATTACTTGCAAAGGAAGGCGCATCTCTTTTGTGCGCTTCGCGTCAATCAATGCTAAGGTCGTATCGGTTTTCGGATCATACTTCTCTTTCCATACGGTAATTTCCGATGGTTTGAAGAAGGATTCTTCACGCTGTCCGGTTGCCTTATTTCGAACATCCAGTATGGTAATCTTAAAGGGAGGAGTCGAGTTGTCCGGAATAATACCCGTTACTATTTTAAAAACTCCTCGCTCCGCTACAACCGGGTTGGACCCATAACGGATATTGTCGCTCAAATAGCCTACATCCACCTTCTTACAGCCGGCAAAAACCAGCATAGCCAGCAGAACGCAGGATAAGGCCGCTTTATATATTCTTTTCATCGTCTTCTTATTTAATATTCAACTTTAAACCTCTAAGCCAAGTGTGGTTGTTTGTCAGTACATGAAGCACACCCGTTGTCGTTTCTATACCGCTCGTTTGACAAATAAACTTCTGGTCTAACAAGTTCGCATTCCCCGAAGGATCTTTAATCTGACCAGCGACAAGCACATCACGAGCGCCGATGATTCGCGTATAATACATGAACTTTGGACGCTCAGGAATCAACCCTCCCGCACTATAATCATCATTTGAATGCGGTTCTAATGAAATCCAGAATTTATAATTGTCTAATTTACTCGCAAATTCCTTCCCATTCGCATCCAAACCATCTCTTACGATCGTTTCAGGAAATAAGTAAACCGACATCGAATCGCGCAACATCTTTGGCGTAAAGTATTTGAACAAGGTGTCCAAGGTGTAGTTACGACGCTCATCGACCGCTCTTACCTGCGCTTGGCGTAAGCTCAGAAAGTTCTTGATGCTGTAATTCGTGGGAGCAAACATAGTCCCCTTGCTATTGATTAAATCTTTCATCTCGCCTTTATCGATAATCATCAGCACAGTATCAAACAGCCCACGAGGATGTGATTTCAAATAATCATAGGTCGTCATGTTAACCTTAGGATTACTTACTCCACCGTCAATAACGCTATCTTTCTTACAAGAGAAGAAAAGTATCGCTACAAACGGGATAATAAACAACATATTTATATTTTTCATTTCTTTCTTTTTTAGATTAATATTTACCCATCCAATAAGGAATCTGCGTTAGATCTTTATTAGAATTCAAGTTACTGTTGTGAATAGGGAAGTAAAAACCTTTCAAGGCTAAACGATCAGAACCGTTTGCTCCACGCGCTAAGCTCCAAGAGATTAAAGTGCTAGAACTGAAAGGGAATTCTGCTTCGCTCTTCTTTTTCCAAATATTGCGAACAAGGTCAAAATAGCTATGCCCTTCTCCGATCAACTCACGTTGTCTTTCCATAAGAATCTCCGTATATAAACTACGATCATCCATTGCGGTTGTAAGCGGACCGATACCTGCACGAGTTCTAATCAGGTTTAAAGCGTTACGTGCTTCAGCAGAGCGCTTTAAATTCATCAGTGCTTCAGATTTGAGCAAGATAAGGTCTGCTAGACGAAAAATAACAATATTACTTTCAGCACGCAGATTTCCTGAACCCGATGTATTTTTGAATACGAAATTGCTGTATTTACGCATGGCGTAGCGAGCAGTAATTGCATTGTTATCCACTGTAACAGGACCATCATCAAATTTCACAAAGAAATCATCACGACGTAAATCCGCGGCATTGCTATACAGGCGGTTTAAGCGTGATTGATCCACGTAATAGTTCGGAACCATAAAAGGAAATCCTGGAAACGTGATATTGCTTGTTGTTGTAAACGTCAAATTGGATCCGAATACGCCTATGTTTGCATTGTAACCTGAGGACTCCGATTCGCTATCCTTCTGCGTTATGACAAATATATTCTCTCTAGCTGTCGCATTTTTAAACACATCACGAACATTTCCTCCCGCCAACAGTGCATAGTCTGCTGTTTGATTGATTACCGAATCCGCATAAACCAAGCTCTTTGCATAGTCGTTTTGGAAAGCCGTTGCATGCGCTAATAATGCTAATGCCGCGCCTTTGTTTCCTCTTCTTCTTCCCGACTCCTCCACGGACTTCCAGCTCATCAATGAGGATGCTTTCTGTGCATCCGAAACAACTAATTTTAAAATCTCGTCGCTTGACGTCGCTCCTTTACGTTCCGCATCATCAGCCGTTTGCGTAGGCTTTGTTTGCAAAGGCACATCGCCCCAAACACGCGTCATGTAAAAATAGGCCAGCGCACGCATGTAATAGGCTTGCCCTAGTAAAGTGTTTTTCTGTCCTTCCGCAAAACTTGCATCCGGAATTTCCGGTGTCTTAGTAATCACCAAATTGGCAACGTCAATAATTCGATACCAGTTGGTCCAATTATGAATGCCCGTCTCACGATATGGTGTCACAAAACTTCCGCTATTGAATATCTCCGAGTGGTTAGTCCCATCATTTGTTACGAATTTACCTATTGGTGCATCGCCCCAAATGAAGAACGCTTGATTGGTATTAATCGCATTACGGAAAAGTCCATAGGCACCATTTAACGCTCCTTCAACATCACTCGCACTTTTCCAGTACACATTACCGTATGTATCGTTCTTTAAAACGTTGTCGAGCTCTTTCTCACAGGAAACGAACATGCTGCTCGTTGTTAACAAACAGATACCTGCAATTGATCGTATTATATTTCTTGTTTTCATTATTTCTCCGTTAAAAATCAAACTGAATACCTAATGTGAATTTCGAAGGCAATGGATAACCATCGGCCATATCATATCCGCGACCGTCTACACGCTCTGCATCGATTCCTGAGAATTTCTGAATCATCAACACATTGTCCATCGAACCGTATAAACGAAGCGTATTTAGTTTCGCTCTTTGCATCCATTCATGTTTTGAAGGGTTGAAACGGTAAGTCAGGTTCACGTTTTTAATGCGGATATACCATCCCGGCTCCATAAACATAGATTGCCCTGTTCTCCAGGTATAAAGACCCAAATAAGGGTTAAATGCAGGATATTGTGCCACATCGCCATTTTGCTTCCAGTAGCTGTATTGCTCCATATCGCCGATCGAACGTCTCGCTAAGTCAAAAGGATTACCATAGAAGAAACTGTTAGACATGCGTCGAGCGAAAGATTGGTTCATGATGTCTCTACCAAAGGTGAATGTGGTCAGGATTTGTACCGAGAAATCTTTGTAGCTGAATAAGTTGGTAAAACCTCCTACAACTTTCGGATTTGGATCACCAAAGAAGGTACGGTCATCCTCGCCCACGCCATCAGAGATTTTGTAATCGCCATTCACGTCCACCCAGTTTGCATAACCTGGCTTCAATGTTCCCCATTTTGTACTTCCAACTGCTCCTGTGTAAGGATTGCTGATCAAGCTGCTTTCTGAGCTGATTGCGCCGTCCACCAAGAAACCATAGAACATGTTCAAGGGTTTTCCAACCACATAAACAGCCTCGCCGTAGTAGATATCACGGTTGCCATTTGGCAATGCCGTTACCATATTCTTGTTGAATGCTAAGTTGATCGATGGCGTCCATTGGAATCCGTCTTCTTTATTGAATACTCGACCGCCTACATTCAATTCGACCCCACTATTACGTACGGATGCTGCATTGGTGAACGTACTTAAGTACCCCGTATATTCCGGAATACTGATGCTCAACATCTGACCTGATGTTTCACGTGTATAGGCATCGATGTTGAAGAATAAACGATTGTTGAATAAGCTACCATCCAAACCTAAGTTCCAAGTAGCCGTTTCCTGCCAAGTGATGTTATCATTCGTGATACCCGCGTAGTTTGGAATAACCGCCGTTTGACCACCATAGGTTGGCACAGTACCTGAACCCGGATAAGATGCCTCACCCGCTAGGTAAGCATTGTAACGGTCATAATCCGTGATACTGGACTCATCCCCCGTTTTACCCCAACTACCTCTCAACTTCAGCTCGTTGATCCAACCCAATTCCGAAGCAAACTCCTCGTTAGAGATGATCCAACCCAAAGCTAATGAAGGGAAATCACCCCATTTATTGTTCTTTCCGAAACGAGAGGAAGCGTCCCTTCTCCAAACCGCATCTAATAGATAGCGATTATCATAATCGTAGTGAATGGCTCCTAAGAAAGATAGCTTAGAATAAGTGGAAAGGTCGGTATAACCTGCTAAACCACCTGTTTTAATCCCCTTGATAACTTGAATATTATCATTAGGAATACCCGAACCTAAAAGGTACATACCATTGTTCGTGCGGGTTTCAAACTCTTGAATTAAATTGGCTGTAAAGTTGTGAACCTCTCCTAAAGTTTTTGTCCACAACAAGTTGTTCGTCAATAAATATTTTCTGTATTGTGTGGAAGTCGCCTTACCAGCCGCTAAGCCATCGCCGTTCATGTAAGATGGCGAGAAGAAATCATTCTTAGCCGTCGAATAGTTGATGATGCTACGTGTACTGATGCGGAAATCCTTCAAAAAAGTGTAACGCAATTCTCCAACCCCTGTTAAATCTACGTTGATATTTTCATTGCGTTGATGTTCGTAAGGGTTCAGGATTCCATCTAATGTTTCATCTGACAGTTGGTATAGCGATGAATACATATCGATAGGATTAATGCCGTAGACATTTCTGTAAGATCCCTCGCGAATGTATTCCGTCGTGCCTCTACCCTCTTTTCTATTCATGGTCGACACCTTGAAGTTAGTCAACAACTCTAAATTCTTCGTGAAGTTGAAATTCACGTTACTGGTAAACGAGTATCGTTTAAATCCGGTATTGATTACGACCCCTTTTTCGTTGTATAAACCACCTGAAACACGGTAATTGATATTTTCTGTACCACCAGATACCGACAGGTCGTAGTTTTGGATTCCTCCCGGACGGAAGAATAACTCTTGATAATCGGTATTGCCGTTAAAAGCTGGATTCAAACTATCCGTCAACATGATCGGTAAGTTCCCTTGTTGTGCATAGGTGCCATAACGGTATAAAAGAGCAAGCTTTTGATCGCGCTCAGCAACACCTAGCAGCGTATTTAATTTCTCAGGCTTCGTAATGTAACCTTGGTAAACGTTTAAGCTAATTCTTGGTGTTCCGATACGACCACGCTTAGTTTTAACAAGGATAACCCCGTTATTTGCGCGCGCACCGTATAGCGCTGCCGCCGAGGCATCTTTTAATACGTCGACCGATTCGATATCGTTCGGGTTCAAGCTCGACAAGAAGTTGGTTCCCGTTACGTTGTAAGCACGAACCTCATCATCGGCAATCGGCACCCCATCAATGACGTAAAGCGGATTGCTCGTAATGTTCTCCGAATCAAATTGGCTACTCGAACGCGGAATCGTTGAGTTACCGCGGATAACTAAAGAGGTCTTTACCCCAGGCATACCCGTAAAGTTCTGAACGTTCACCCCCGGTAATTTACCCTGAAGTAAAACGTCAATACTCGCTGCAGGAAGGTTTTCAATATCCTTTGCGGTTACACTGGAAATAGATCCCGTAGTTTTTCTACGATCAATCGTCGTATACCCCGTAACGATTGTTTCTTCCAGGGCATTCGAAGCTTCCTCCATTGTGACGTTAATTCTGCTACGGTTCTCCACAGGAACTTCCCTGCGTTGATAACCCACAAGATCAAAAATAAGAACGTCGTTGCCAGCAACATTTACTTCATAGGCACCGTTATTATCGGTAGCGACCAAAGCTTTGTTACCTTTTTTCAGACGAACAGAAACACCTGTTAAGGCTCCATTCTGATCTGATACAACACCCGTAACTTTAATTTGACCTGTTGCAGCGAAACTGCAACATAAGATGAGCAAAAAGGCTACAAAAATCCCCTTAAACTCCAGAAAAGATCTGCGTAAATCTTGAATCATAAAAAGGCTTGTTAAATGTTAAGGTTTTGTTAATAATTATGAGGATAAAATTAATCAGTAGAATAACACTTACAACTTGCGAATCGCTGTCAGAATATCGCTACGCAGTTCGCAAACGTTTGCGAAATATTATTTTAATCAAAGCAATCGATTGCTCAATTTTTTCAAATTTGTAACAAAGTTCTTTATCCTTATTAAATTTTGATATCAACTAACAGTACGTTTGTTAAAATTATATACCGCATTCTGTGATATAACATTAAATTAACCGCATACATTTTTACCCAACCTAATATTTGATGTATATTAGTAGCTTTTTCTAGCGAACAATATCCAGCATGCAGCAACGATCTACTTCATTGCCTTATCGATTAGTGTATTCATTGGGAAGACATCCTTACCTAGGATTTCTAATAGAACCGCACATTGTTCACTTAAATCAAAATGGTTCTTATTCCTTGTCGTATAAACGGGTATTCAGCAATACGGTCGATGAATTTGCCGCTGCGCTGGATGACCTGGATTATAAATTGATCAAGCTGCTTGATGAAATTGAACAAACCCATATCATCAAGCAATTTCATAAAAAACCCATCCGACCGGCAGATTACTTCAGCAAAATATTCGATCAAAACATTTACGATTATATCCGGCCCAAAATAGAGCAACGCATGCTCAGCTTCTTAAATCAGGTAGGCGATAAACCCTTATTCCTGATGAGCAAAGACGGATATCCGGCGGAACAAGAATTACAGATCGCGCCAAAGACAACCTCCATTCTGTTCCATTTCCGCCGAAACGACATAGAAACGCGATATTTCCCAACCTTGAAATACGACGGGCATCGCATGGAGTTTATGTATAAGGATGCCGAAGTCATCGTGAACCAGCAGGCCTGGCTACTTTTGGATAATACCTTGTATCACTTCGACGAAGAATTGGAAGGCAAAAAACTAACTCCATTCCTGAACAAGCGATTTATATCCATTCCACGCAATACCGAGAAGAAGTATTTTGAAACCTTCGTGACCGGGCTTATTGAAAAGCATCATGTTTATGCAGAAGGCTTGGATATCATCAGCTATAAGGAAAATGCAAGCCCCGAATTGCGGATTATCTATAGCCCGGAGGGCGAAGCACAACTGCAGCTATATTTTCAATACGGCAACTATACCTTCCCGGCGGGAGGAAACCACGCCATTACCGTTAAATATGTCCATGAATCGGAAGCCGATCAGCATAAGTTTTACCGAATAAAACGATCGACAGCATGGGAAGAAAAAAGAGAAGCGCTGCTTGCGCAGATGGGACTACAGAAGGCTGATGCGCTCTTTAGCACCTTTAAGCCAAAAGATATCGGGCTAGGCTTTAATCCATCAGCAATCGAATGGGTCAATGAGCATTTGGCAGAACTGGAAAAAGAGGGCTTTCACATCACGCAAAGCCATAAGGAAAAACGCTTCCTGATCGGCAAGACCAGTATCAGTATAGAGATCGCCGAGGAGAATGACTGGTTTGATGTCAAAGCCATCGTCCGCTTCGGCCCCTACGAGATTCCTTTTACCTCGCTGCGCCAACATATCATCAATAAACAACAAGAGTTCGAACTGCCCAATGGCGAAATAGCAATTATTCCCCAAGAGTGGTTCTCACAATATGAGCATCTCTTCCAGTTCTCATCCAAGAAAGATGAAATTCGCCTTAACCGTGTTCATATCGGTCTGCTAAATGATGTCAGCGAACATACCGAGGTCACGATGCAACGCAAGCTGAACAAGCTGGGCGAATTTGATGAGATAGCCGATATTGAAGCTCCAAAGAAGTTTAAGGGCTCATTGCGCCCCTATCAGAAGGCTGGTTACAACTGGTTCCATTTCCTTCAGGAATATCGCTTCGGCGGGCTGCTTGCCGACGATATGGGATTGGGAAAGACTGTACAGACCCTGGCACTTTTACAGCACCAAAAAGAACTCCTTGGCGCCAATGATGCCAGGACATCGCTATTGATAGTTCCTACCTCGCTGATTTTCAACTGGCAAAAGGAAGCCGAGCGCTTTGTCCCGGATCTTCGTGTCCATCTACATACTGGTGGCAACCGCAGCAAGGACAACTTTGCATTCAGCCATTTCGATCTGATCATCACCACCTATGGGATTGCCCGAATCGATGAGGATCTTCTTTCCGGATTCTTCTTCAATTATATTATTCTGGACGAAAGTCAGAACATCAAAAATCCGCGTTCTAAGTCCTTCAGTTCGATAAAACAGCTCAAGAGCAAACATAAGCTTGCTCTTAGTGGTACGCCTATTGAAAATAGCGTGCTAGACATCTGGTCGCAAATGCATTTTGCCAATCCAGGTTTATTGGGCTCTTTCACCTATTTCCAAAAAGAGTTTGTTCAAGCGATCGAAAAGAAAAAGGATGAGGAGAAAGCCCGCCGATTGCAGGCGATTATCAAGCCTTTCGTGCTCCGACGTACGAAATCGCAGGTAGCAACAGAACTGCCCCCGAAATCGGAACAGATATTCTATTGCAGCATGTCTGACGAGCAACTCGAATATTACGAACGTGTCAAATCCGAATACAGAAACGCTTTGCTGGATGGCGCCTTCTCAGGCAAGGCAACGCAGATCGCCCTGCTACAAGGGTTGACGAAGCTTCGACAGCTCGCCAACCACCCTGCTATGATCGACCAAGGTTACGACGGCGGATCCGGTAAATTTGATGCCGCGATCGAACTGATGGAGTCCATCATCAAAGAAGGAAACAAGGTCTTGATCTTCTCCCAGTTCGTAAAACACCTGCAACTATTCCGCGACCACTTCGAGAAGGAGAAGATTCGCTATGCCTACCTCGACGGATCAACATCCGACCGCAATGCGGCCGTCAAAGCATTTAAAGAAGCCGATGACATACAGGTCTTCCTCATATCGATCAAAGCCGGCGGTGTAGGACTCAACCTCACCGAAGCTGACTATGTTTTTATCCTCGACCCTTGGTGGAACCCTGCCGTCGAACAGCAAGCCATCGACCGTAGCCACCGCATCGGCCAAGTAAAAAATGTATTTATCTATAAATTCATCAGCAAAGACAGCATCGAAGAAAAAATCCTCGCCTTGCAAGGCATGAAAAAATCCCTTGCAAGCTCCCTCATTACCACCGAAGAAAGCTTCGTAAAATCACTAAGCAAAGCAGATATTAGTGAGTTGTTTAGTTAGTAGTTAGTATTTAGTAGTTAGTATTTAGACCTATGGCGGGTAGATAAGAGGTGAGATATTAGACTTTAGATTTCAGACATTAGATTTTAGATTTTAAAGCAGGGCGCCGTTTAGGTGCCTTTCTTTTTGCGAATAAACGAAAGGAGGGTGGAAGGATTGGCAGGATCGAGTCTAACTACTAACTACTAAGTACTAAATACTATTTCTGAACCAGGAAAGGAAGGATGGAAGGATTGGCAGGATCCTGTATATCCTAAAATCCTTTTTTTCTTGGTTCAAGACAAATACCTAAAAGACCGCAACACTCTAATGTCTGACATCTAAAATCTCATATCTAAATACCAAGTACTAGATAGATCCATTATAAAGCCCTTTCAAACCCAATGTATAACCCTTTCAAACCCGATTCGGAACGGGTATTAAAGGGTTATGCATTGGGTGGAGAAGGGAAGCGACTTATTGCAGTATAGAATCAGTGTAGCGGGATAAAAAAAGCGCTAGAATTTCTCCTAGCGCTTCTTCTATTATTTTAAACGTAGCCTTTACAGGGCATTTCTAAAGTTTTGAGCACTTTCTTTTACTTCCGGCATATTATTCTCCCAGTTGTATTCGTATTCTGCGGAGAACATGCCTTTAAAGTTTTGGCGTTTTAATTCCGCTTGTACTTCCTTCAGTCCTAATTTTCCGGTTCCCCAAGGCACATCATGCGCCTTTTTGTTGCCGAATTCGTTCAAGTCCTTGAAGTGAAGGTGAATGATTCTGCCTTCTAATTTCTTTAGGCAGTCGATCGGGTTCAAGCCCGAGCGCATCCAGTGGCCCACATCTGCTGTTGCGCCCATTCGCTTGCTGCGGCCGTTTAAGGCTTTTAAGACAACGTCAGGATTCCAATATATGGATGGGGTTGGGTGATTATGGATACCGACAAGGATATCGTATTTGTCTGCGAGATTGGAGACCACGTCAAGCATATCTTCTTTTGGTTCGCAGTTGATAACTTTGACGCCCATATCTTTGGCAAAGGCAAATACCTTCTCCCATTCATCTGCATCTTTGGCTCCTACTACGCCGTAAGCATGCAATGTGATCTTTTTATCTTTAAGAAGCTTCTTCACCAGCTCTCTTCCTTCCTTAGAAAGTTCATAGGTCATCTTCTCCGCGCTTCCTGCACCAATTGTTTGGCCAGGGAAGGCCTCCACATAGCGTAAGCCAGCGCTATCAATTTTGTTCAATGCGTCAGCAAAGGAGAACAAGCGGAAGGTATAAGCTTGTGCGCCTAATTTCCAGCCCAATTTTTCTTCCGGAAAAGACTGCTGTGTGTTCACTTGTTGCGCTTTCCCGTTGGTTGCGCAGGATGTTGCCAGCAACATAGCCGAAGCAGCACATCCGAAGAGTAACTTCTTAAATAAATTCATTCGTATTCGTTTAGTTGATTGATTATGCTTCAAAATGAGGCAATGCCGACGCGATGCGCGCAATCACTTCCTCTTTTCCTAAAAGCTCTGCAATCTTAAATACGTCTGGTCCAAACTTACCGCCAACTAACATAATACGGAAAGGCATCATTAACTCGCCGATCTTCATGCCTGAATCTGCAATCTTTCCTTTAAAGAAGGATTCTAAACTCGCTGCTTCCCAAAGGGGCTGCGTTGCAAAGTCTGTTGCGATTTGTTTGAAGAAGGCTGTTTTGTCAGTGTTCCATTTCGGTTTAACGGCATCAACATCATATTGTGCAGGCTTTTGGAAGAAGAAAGAGGCTTGCTCCCAAAAATCTTCAACGTAAGTTAGTCTTTCTTTCACTAAATCCAAGATAGAATTGATAAAATTATCCGCTATTCCGTCCGTATTTAGTTCATGTTTAGTCATGATGGCTTTCACCTGTGGCAGAAGTTCGCTGTTGTCGGTGATTTTTATCCATTCTTGATTGAACCACTTTGCTTTCTCGAAGTCGAATTTCGCTCCGGCTTTACTGATGCGCTCAACGGAGAATTTAGCAATAAGCTCCTCCATCGTGAAGATCTCCTGCTCCGTTCCATCGTTCCAGCCTAACATTGCTAGTAAGTTGATAAAAGACTCCGGTAAGAATCCACGCTCGCGGTAACCGACAGTCAGTTCACCGGTCTTCGGATCGGTCCAGTTCATTGCGTAAACAGGGAAGCCTAAGCGATCGCCATCGCGCTTGCTCAACTTTCCTTTCCCGTCAGGTTTAAGGATAAGCGGCATATGTGCCCATTGCGGCATCTCGTTCTTCCAGCCCAAATACTCCCATAAGAGTAGGTGTACCGGTGCGGAAGGCAGCCATTCTTCGCCACGGAAGACATGGGATATTTCCATTGCTTTATCATCCACAACTACTGCCAAATGGTAGGTTGGCATACCGTCGGCTTTCAAAAGCACTTTATCATCTACTAATTTTGTTTCAAAACTTACGCGTCCACGTATCATATCATCAAAAGAAACAACTTCGTCTTCCGGCATCTTGATGCGGATTGTATGCGGCGTTCCTGCAGCCAATAAACGTTGTGTTTCCTCTTCACCTAAGCTCAGGGAGTTACGAAGATCCATGCGGTTGTCGTGTGCATAGCGGAAGTTTGGTTGCAATTTACGCTGCTCATCTAATTCCTCTGCGGTGTCAAATGCGTAGTAGGCATTTCCATTCTTTACTAATTCTTCCGCAAATTGGCGGTAAGAGGGCTTGCGCTCACTTTGACGGTAAGGACCGAAAGCACCTTCATTCCAGGGGCTTTCATCTGGTGTTAATCCGCACCATGTTAAACATTCTTTGATATATTCTTCAGCACCAGGTACAAAACGCGTTTGATCGGTATCCTCGATACGAAGGATAAAATCACCGTTATGATGTTTTGCAAAAAGGTAGTTGAACAATGCGGTTCTTACGCCGCCTAAATGTAACCCGCCTGTAGGACTTGGCGCGAAACGAACCCTTACTTTGTTTTGTGAACTCATAACCGCAAAATTAAGCATTTCTTTATTTTGTTTGTTGAAGCTATTGGAAAATCATTAATTTGCTGATAATAATTGGGTCTATGAAGCAACATCCGTATCGATATAATAAGCAACAATGGAAGTTTTTATTGTTTTTATTTGCTGCCTTGATTGCTACGGCCTCACTGTTATACAGCAATTATCTTGTTAAAAACCTTTCTAAATCCGAGCGTACAAAGGCGGAAGTCTGGGCGATGTCGACCAAGAGTATCGTGACGATGCCGGATGTGAACGACGAGTTCATCAGTTTTATTTCTGCAGTACGCGATAGTTTGAGCTTGCCTGCCATCATTACTGATGAGAATGAAGCAATCGTTGCCTGGCGCGATCTAGACAGCACCAAGACGGACAATCGTGCAGACCCTGACTCAAATAAGCAGTATGACCCGGATTATTTCCAAAAGCAATTGAATAAGATGAAGAAGGCTCATCCGCCTATTCATATTTCATTGGATAGCGGGCAGGAATGGCGCGTTTATTACCGCGACTCAGATGCGCTGGCGCAACTGCGCATATTTCCATACCTTCAATTATCATTGATTGCAATCTTTCTAGTAATCGCTTATACGGTATTTAATTCCATTCGTGATTCGGAACAGAACCTGGTTTGGGTGGGGATGGCCAAAGAGGCTGCCCACCAATTAGGGACGCCTATTTCGTCGATGATGGGCTGGCTTGAGCTCGCCCGTGTTACGTATGATGCGGAAGATGACAGCGTATTCAATGAGATGGAGCGAGACATCAAACGATTGGAAATTGTTGCCGATCGTTTTTCTAAAATCGGCTCGACACCTTCCCTATCCAATCATGCGGTGTACCCGGTGGTGGAAGAGTATGTGAATTATTTTAAAGTTAGAACGAGTCAACGTATTACATTTGAGCTCGAGGGCGACCAGCAGGTCGCAGCAAAATTGAATGTGCAAGTCTTCGATTGGATCATCGAAAACCTGCTAAAAAATGCGGTGAATGCTATCGAAGCTGAAGGTAAGATTAGCATTAACATTTCGGAAAACATTGCAAAAGAAGAAATTTTTATTGACATTAGCGACACCGGAAAAGGGATCCCTAGGGCAAATTGGGAGACTATTTTTCAACCAGGATATACGACGCGCAAACGTGGCTGGGGCTTAGGGCTAAGTTTGACGAAACGTATGGTCTACTACCATCAGGGACAAATTTTTGTTAAAGAATCCGAAATAGGAAAAGGAACCACATTTAGAATTATCTTAAAAAGTAATTTACGCTATGAACCAACTCAAATCTGACGAATACCCGGCGATATTCAGTGACTATATTGAAACCGTAACTGGGGACGTGATGGAGGAACTGACGAGTCAAGTCGAGACATTTCCCGAATTTATTGCGAGCATTCCAGAGCGTATGGGGTCCTATGCATATGCCGAGGATAAGTGGACAATTAAGGAGGTTTTATGCCATATCCTAGATTGCGAACGGGTGATGGCCTATCGGGCGCTACGCTTCGGGAGAAACGACATGACTGCATTAGCGTCTTTTGAGCAAGACGAGTTTGTATCCAATGGACGCCATAACGAACGCGAATTGGCTGATATCGCGCAGGAGTTTATTCACCTCAGAAAGGCAAACCTTTATTTGTTCAACTCGTTTGATGAAAACGAACTGATTAGAAAGGGCATGGCTTCCGATCGCTTAATCAGTGTCAGGGCTTTATTATATGTGATTGCTGGTCACCTTAACCATCATGTAATCATCTTGAAGGCTCGCTATTTGAAGAATCAAAACTTAAGCAACGATGTGGTTTAGAGCATATTCATTGGAGGAAATCAACTCCTACTTCGCCATTAATATGACTGGTTTTCTCGATATCAAAGCAACATCGATTACAGATGATTCCTTAGTTGCTGAGATGCCTGTTACAGAAAAGGTAAAACAACCCTTCGGCATTCTACATGGCGGAGCATCCGTTGTTCTTGCCGAATCCGTTGGTAGTATTGCGTCTGCATTAATCATCGATATGGACAAATATGCGGCGGTAGGTTTAGATATTAATGCAAACCATCTTCGCCCCGTGACAAAAGGCAAGGTTTTCGCAACTTGTAAGCCCCTTCATATTGGAAAAACGACCCATGTATGGGATATTCGCATTGCCGACGAACGCGGAAAACCTGTTTGTATTTCCCGCTTGACAATGGCTATTATTAAAAAGCCTTAAAAATTTTAAAAAAAATATAAAATTCATAAAACAATCATCTTGAATGCTTGTTCAACCATATATACTACCATTTTTTGGTTTTATGATACGGTTTAGGTTTTTAGAGAGACGTCGCCCATTCGATGTCTCTCTACCTTTTTTCGGAGCTGCCTGTCTGACAAAGGCACGCAGGAACTTTCATTCCTTTTAGTGTTTCCGTGTAAATATGACAGGTTTATAGGCAAGATTTACAGCACTTAAGGCAAAAAACATTCCCTAATATAAATAGAGAATCATCAACAATTTGTTACAAATGCAATCGATTGTCTAACAAATAGTGTTTTTAAATATGGATTTATTTTATTAGCCTTGTGACTATCAAAAAATTCATAATCGATTAAATCAATTTTATGACCACTCAGAATAATCAATCAACCGTCGGACCAATGATTATAATTGGTGCCCTGTTCTTTATTTTTGGATTCGCCACTTGGCTCAACTCCTTATTAATTCCTTACTTAAGAATTGCTTGTGAATTGACAGAAGTACAATCTTACTTTGTTACTTTCGCATTTTACATTGCATATTTAGTAATGGCGCCGGTTTCGACATGGGTGTTGAACAGATTCGGTTTTAAGAATGGTATGGCGATATCACTCGGTATCATGGCGGTTGGTGCACTATTATTTATACCTGCAGCCTACTCTCGTACTTATTTATTATTCCTGACTGGATTATTCGTGATGGGTGGTGGATTAGCCATCTTACAGACCGCTTCCAATCCCTACATCACGATCTTAGGTCCTGTAAAGACTGCTGCGAAGCGTATCAGTATCATGGGTATCTGTAATAAGTTTGCTGGTGCGCTTGCTCCGATTATCCTAGGTTACTTCTTAAACTTAAGTGAGGCAGATAAGGTACAACAATCATTAGCGACGATGAGTCCTGAAGAGTCTGCGCAGGCTTTGGATAAAATTGCATTACAAGTGGTTAATCCATATATCGGAATTGTTGTCGTATTGATTATTTTGGCCGTATGGATTTCCCGTGCTAACCTTCCTGAAGTAAAAGGTGACGAAGAGGAAGATGCAACACATCACCTCGCATCTGAGAGCAAACAAAGTATTTTTGATTTCCCACATGTAATCTTAGGATTCATCTGTTTATTCTTATACGTTGGTGTTGAAGTGTTGGCAGGTGATACGATCATTGCCTACGGTACTTACTTAGGAATTCCGTTAGATACGGCTAAATTCTTTACCTCATTCACGATGGTTTCCATGGTTATTGGTTATATCATCGGTATTGTTGCGATCCCAAAATACCTTTCTCAAGAAACGGCTTTAAAATTATGTGCTATTCTAGGTGCAATTTTAACCGTAGGTATTGTCTTCACTGATGGTATGGTTTCCTTGACTTTAGTAGGTTTATTAGGTTTAGCAAACTCTTTAGTGTGGCCTGCGATTTGGCCATTGGCACTAAAAGGAGTTGGTAAATTTACGAGCGCGGCTTCCGGCATCTTAGTTATGGGTATCGCCGGTGGTGCCGTTATTCCATTATTATATGGACAGCTTGCGCACTCGGTTGGTTCACACCAAGCATATTGGATTGCATTGCCTTGTTACCTGTATATTCTTTATTATGCAGTAGCGGGACACAAAGTTCGAAAATAAGACGTTTAAACATATTGCAAACGGAGATAGGTGACTATCTCCGTTTGTTTTTTGCGCTAGGCTTCGTATCTTCGAGAATTCTAGTTTTGAAAATATGAAAAAAATTGCATTAACACTCCTGCTAGCATCAGGACTGATCTTCAGCGCACAACAAGCTGATGCGCAGATTAAATTGCCTCCTGCGAGTAGTACCCAATTTATACTTCAAGATTTAGGGATCAGCCAGGTTAGCGTAGTCTACCAGCGTCCGAACATGAAGGGCAGAAAAATTTTTGGCGATCTCGTTCCCTACGATCAAATTTGGCGTACCGGTGCAAACAACGCAACCAACATTACCTTCCAAAGTGATGTAAAAATCGAAGGACAGGCGCTAGAAGCGGGCACATATGCATTGTTCACACTTCCAGGAAAAGAGGAATGGACTATTATTTTCAATAAAAACGCAAAGCAATGGGGTGCATATACCTACGATAAAGCAGATGACGTTCTGCGCGTAAAAGTAAAACCTCGCGCATTAACTAATCCCATCGAAACATTTACGATTGCTTTTGAAGAGGTCAACGATCAGAACTTAAAAGCTTGCCTTTTATGGGAAAAAACGAAGGTTTCGTTTCTAATCGAAGTGGATCAGAAAGCAGAGATCCTAGCAAGTATTGATGAAGCGATGCGAGGCGAGAAAAAACCTTATTTTCAAGCGGCTCAATATTACTATACGCATGGCTTAGACATCAAAAAAGCTGCAGAATGGATGGTAGAAGCAGATAAAGGCAACAGCAAGGCTCCACATATCAAATACTGGAAATCCTTGATCTTAGCGAAAGCTGGTGACAAGAAAGGCGCGATAAAAGCTGCTGAAGAAGGCTTGAAAATGGCGAAATCGCAGAACAACGGCGAATACGTGAAGTTGAATACGCAAGCATTAGAAGCTGCTAAGAAATAGAGTAGCGATTGAATATAAAATAAAGAGCGCCCTTAGAATTTCAAGGGCGCTCTTTATTTTTCTGATCCTGTCCACTTTCCATGGCCATCAAGCACTTTCATTCCGGTTGTTGTTCCATGGAAACAGGAAAGTCTTTATGTTAATTCTTTAATGCTTCCAACAATATTTCGACGGGATGCAAGGCAGTTTCGGATGTTCCATCTTTTATTTGATGACGGCAACTGGCGCCCGGTGCGGCAATGATTGTTTCTTTAGCCTTTGCGCGAACGGCTGGAAATAACACCAGTTCCCCGATCTGCATAGACATCTCATAATGTTCTTTCTCATATCCAAAGGAACCCGCCATACCACAGCAGCCCGAGGGGATATTTTTCACTTTATAATTCGCCGGAATAGCTAATATCTGGTTTACTGTGGCTAACAATCCCCAGGCTTTCTGCTGACAATGGCCATGCAATAAGATTTCCTTCTCTTGCCCTGTAAACTGGGAGGAAGAAATATTGCCGGCTTGAAATTCCTCCCATATAAATTCCTCAATGGTCAATGCAAAGGGCGCAATTCTTTCTGCAGCTTCTATAAGATGATCATCGACAAGATCTACGTATTCATCCCGGAAGGTCAAAATAGTTGATGGCTCTACCGCCACCATCTTACTGTTGGAATTTAGTCGGTCGGCAAAAATAGCGACGTTTTTATTCGCCAGCTTCTTCGCTTCCCGAAGGAGTCCTTTAGACAGTAGTGCGCGTCCGGAAAATGCGTGCGGCACCATCAGCACCTGATATCCTAATTTTTCCAGAAGTATAATGGCTTTCTTTCCTAAATCAACGTCGTTGAAGTTGGTAAACTCGTCGCAGAAAAAGTAGACGGATTTAAGGGGTTGCCTGCCGGCGATATACTTTTTATCTCGTTCGGCATACCATTTTCTTAAGGTTTTGGCAGCAATCTTCGGGATATGACGCTGCGGTGCAAACCCCAGAATATTCTTTACGATTCCGCCGGTCAGTTTATTCCCGACAACAGCATTGTATAAGCCCGCTACGGGCTGCATGAACTGTGTAAGGCTGTCTACATGGCCAATCATCCTGGAGCGCATCGGAATACCATTGGCATCATAATAGCCCTGTAGGAATTCGGCCTTGAGTTTAGCCATATCGACGCTTGAAGGGCATTCGGATTTGCAGGCCTTGCAGCTTAGACAAAGATCCATGATCTCTTTGATTTCTTCATGGTCAAAGGGATTTTCCTTACTCGAATGCGTAATCATTTCGCGCAGGATATTTGCCCGGGCTCTGGTTGTATCTTTCTCGTTCTTGCTCGCCATGTAAGATGGGCACATCGTTCCGCCCGACAAATGCGATTTTCGACAGTCTCCAGATCCGTTACACTGCTCTACATGCTGTATGTAGGTTTGATTAGGATAGCGAAATACGGTTTTTATTTCACGATTTTGTTGCCCTGGCTCATAGCGCAGGAAGCTATTCATGGATGGCGTATTGACTATTTTTCCAGGGTTAAAAATTCCTTTTGGGTCCCAGGTATGTTTGATATCTTTTAATAACTGGTAGTTATGATCACCAATCATTAAAGGGATAAACTCGCCTCTTAATCGGCCGTCGCCATGCTCTCCGCTAAGGGAACCCTTATATTTCTTGACGAGGTGTGCAATCTCTAACGCAATTTCTCTAAAGAGCTGGTTGCCCGCTGCTGTCTTTAGGTTGATAATGGGACGTAGGTGTAGTTCGCCCGTCGCCGCATGCGCGTAATGCACCGCATAAAGCTTATACTTTTCTAGTATGTCGTTGAAATCTGCAATATAGGCCGGCAAATCCTCGACAGCGACGGCCGTATCTTCGATCACCGCCACAGGTTTATCATCGCCCGGAACATTGCTCAACAAGCCTAGACCAGCCTTTCGCAAATCCCAAACCCGTTTTTTATCGGCTCCGAGAACTAAGGGAAAATGATAGCCTAGCCCATGCGCTCTCATATCGGCTTCGACGGCTTCGACCTTGCGGAATATTTCGTCCTGATCTTTGCCATCGTACTCGACGATCAAGACGGCCGCAGGGTTCCCATCCACAAAGAAGCGGTTGTTTGACTGTTCTAAATTATCTTTCGTTCGCTCGAGGATATAGCTGTCCATCAGTTCACTCACGAGCGGCTTGTGCTTCAGTGCGATGAGATTAGCATGCAGGGCATCCTGCAGGCTCGCAAAGTGCACACAAAGCAGTCCGGTGGGGTTTGTATTTAAAGGATCTACATGGAGTTTAATCTCCGTGATGAATGCAAGTGTACCCTCGGAGCCACATATCAGCTTACAGAAGCTAAAAGGCTCTTTTCCTGCCGTGAATGGATCGGTTTCCAATAACATATCGACGGCATAGCCGGTATTTCGGCGCATGATCGATGCTTTTGGAAAGTTTGCGCGTATTTCCTGTTGATTCTGATAATTGCTCAACATGCTTCGGATATGCTTGTAGATTTTACCCTCCAGACTATCCAAATTACATTTTTCACTAAATTCTTCGAAAGACAAGGCTTTGAATTCGACTTCTGAACCGTCGCTTAGCAAGGCTTTTATTGCTAAGGTATGCTCGCGGGCACTACCATAGATCAGGGAATTGGATCCGCATGAATTGTTGCCCACCATCCCACCGATCATCGCGCGGTTTGCGGTCGACGTTTCGGGCCCGAAGTACAATTGATAAGGTCTGAGGAACATATTCAACTCATCCCGAATGACCCCGGGTTGTACGCTTACCCAATGTTCTTCTGCATTTACCTCGATAATGGAGGTAAAATATTTCGATACATCGACTACAATCCCAGCTCCTACGACCTGCCCTGCAAGGGAGGTCCCGGCAGTACGTGGAATCAAAGAAACCTGATGCTGATTTGCAAATTGGATAAGCAAAGCAATGTCCTGCTTATCTTTCGGATAAGCGACTGCCAATGGAATCTCGCGATAAGCTGAGGCATCTGTTGCATACAACAGACGCATTTTCTCATCCCAATAAAGTTCACCGCCTAACTGAGGTGCAAGCAGAGCCAACTCCTCTTCTATCATCTTCTAACCTTTTATTTGCGTTGTATATGTACTTTCGAAAATCTTATCGGCGTTGTTGGTCTCAAAACCATCGCGACGATGTTTTGCTTCAAGCTGTTCTTTTGGAACATCTTTAAATTCCGGCAGTACGGAGCGTTCAGCAAATTCAACGTAGCTGCCTGCAATTTGTATAGTCTTCCCGTCGGCAAAAGTTGCATCATAAAGTGCGGAAACTGTACTGCTTTGACGAAGTAAGCCGTCTTCGCTGGTCTTTATCTTTCCACCTGAGGTATTCAGCTTCACACCTATGCTTTCTAAAAAAGCATTGAATTCTTCCAATGTATTATAACCATCTTTCAATTCGTGTATACTGATGGTATAATGATTAAGGTAGTATCGGTTGTAGATTACCCATGCCGCATATTCGCTTTCAGCAAGCAATGTCTGATACTCTTCGGAAGTTGGCAGATCCCATAATGGCTTCTGCAAGAATGCAGCCGCTTCTTCACCGTTGTTAAGATCTAAACGATCAACAGGATCGGAGGTAATATCTTTGGTGTATTTATAAATGATGTCCTGAACCGGTTTACTCAATTCTGAAACACGTAGTTCAGAGACAAATATTCTAGGATATTCCGGTGAAGGTGGAGCAAACCAATAAGCATCTAATTTCTTGCCTTCGAAATAGAAGTAATCTTTCTTTTGATAACCAAAGGAAAGGAAGATTTTCTCGAAGGATTTAATCCCTAGATTAGGGACGCCCAAAGTGCGGAATGCGATATGGTCATTCACAATATCATCTTGCGATTGTACAACTCCGCGTTCCAACAAAGCTTGGGTAATTTTATCTACATCAGCGACATTTTTACGGTAGTGTTCGAATAGATCGTTTAACACCACGTCGACAGGCTTTTTTTCCTCGAAATGCATAGCAATAAAATTTAGATTTACATAATGAATAAAGTTATCGAAAAATCGATAAATAACAACAATTATTCAATAAATAATGCTTGTTGATAAATTTTATTCAGCAAACTAGAGTTCTTCCGCAAGAATCTTCTCTAACTCTTGTGCTGTTAGGTTCATATTTATATTACCATCTTTGGCAAAGGAGATCTCCCCTGTTTCTTCTGAGACGATGACCGCGAAGGCTTCAGAAACTTCCGTTACGCCGATTGCAGCACGATGTCGAAGTCCGAACTGTGGCGGCAGATCATCAGAATCTGAAAGCGGCAATACCGAGCTCGCCGTCATAATTCGGTTATCAACGATGATCACAGCCCCATCGTGCAAAGGGGAGTTCTTAAAGAATATACTCTCCAGAAGACGCTTCGACACGGGAGCATCGATGATCGTACCGCTGGTTTGGTAGTATTCTTCATCAAAATAACGCGAGAAGACTAGCAAAGCACCAGTTTTCGATTTTGACATGTTCTGGCAGGCTTCGACAATAGGCTTTATGAATTCCGTATTATCTGCGTGCGTTGTCTTTTTCGTTCCAAATACCGACCAAAAGAACTTCTTACGGCGCAACGAGATGTTCTTTCCGATGTGCAGCAAGAAGCGTCGTATCTCCTGCTGGAATACAACGATCAGTGCAATGGACCCTACGGATATGAATCCTCCGAATATTTCCGTCAGTAAGCGCATTTCCATCTGCTTCACAACAAGATAGATACCATAGAAAAGCCCCACCCCGATTAAAATATTAACGGCAATAGTTCCTTTGATCAGGCTATACACATAGTAAATAATGATAGCTACGAGAATGATATCGATAAAGTCAAGCAGACGAAAGCCACTTAAGAGATTGAAATCCAGTCCATCCATATAGCATGCAATTTAAAAAATTTTATCCATTGAAGCAGGTATAATAATTCATAAATTGACCGAACATCCCTGCTTAAAAGTGTAAATTTGTAAAAAGACGATCAGCATGACTAAACTATCCGTAAATATTAACAAAATAGCGACATTACGTAATTCGAGAGGTGGCAATGTCCCGAATGTATTAGCAGCTGCACTTGCGTGCGAACGCTTCGGAGCCGAAGGAATTACCGTTCATCCTAGACCCGACGAGCGCCATATCCGTTATCAGGATGTGTATGATCTGAAGGCAAATATTCAGACCGAGTTCAATATCGAAGGGAACTGTCAGGAGCAAAAGTTTATTGACTTGGTGTTGGCCAATACGCCGACGCAAGTAACCTTAGTACCGGACGCATTAGGTCAGATTACATCAAATCATGGATGGGATACCATTAAATACAAAGATTATCTTTCGGATATGGTGAAGCTATTTAAAGACAAGGGTATTCGCGTATCTATTTTTGTCGATCCGATTGAGGATATGGTGGAGGCGGCAGCAGAAACCGGCACCGACCGTATCGAGCTATATACCGAAGCTTTTGCTGCGGAATATGGCTTTAACAAGGAAGAGGCTATCGCACCTTATTTTAAAGCGGCACTGAAAGCGCGCGAAGTAGGACTAGGTTTGAACGCCGGTCATGATTTGGATTTAAATAACTTGCAATATTTCAATCAGCATATTCCAGAATTATTAGAAGTGAGCATCGGGCATGCATTAATTGCAGATGCGCTATACTTAGGTTTGGAGGAAACTATCAAACGCTATCTGGCAGCGTTGAAATAGAAATAATATCATAAAAAAAGAGCGGGCTATTGATTCAATAGCCCGCTCTTTTTTATAATACTTTGGTATTATTATTCAATACCTTTAAATATTCTATTCCATCTGATCTTGGACAGGAAGGTTCCATCTTTATCCCAGCTCATCCAGGTAAATAATGCTTTACCTACGATGTGATCTTCCGGCACGAAGCCCCATCCTCTAGAGTCTAATGAGTTATGTCTGTTATCACCCATCATCCAATAGTAGTTCATCTTGAAGGTATACGAATCTGCTTTGACATTGTTAATATAATAACCGTCGCCACGTTTTTCAAAGGTATTGCCTTCGTAAATCTGAATCGCTCTTTCGTATAACGGCACAGTCAGGCTATCTAATTTAACGGTCCATCCCTTTGCAGGAACATGGATAGGTCCGAAGTTGTCATAATTCCAAACTACACCGCCTTTATAATGCGGGAATGCAGAAGCACCAGGGCTTGCATCTTGCGGCTCGAAGATTTGCTCTCGAAAGCTTTTAACACTTTCCCAAGACTTCACTTGATCAGCTTCTTCTTTCGTCATGTGGAGTACATAAAATCCAATTCCGGGCTCTGTGTTCACTTGATCTACTTCGATACGCATATCTAAAAGACGCTGCATATTTAAGCCATTTGGTTCAGTTTCTACGATATAGTTTGTTTGGAAGTCCGGATCCGTAAATGCAGGTTCGCCATTGACGAAAAGTCTAGCACGCTCCATTGATACAACATCGCCCGGTAATCCCACACAGCGTTTGATGTAATTCTCGCGCTTGTCGATCGGTCTTTCAATCTCCTCTGGAAAGTTGAATACCACCACGTCATAGCGTTTGATATCCTGGAATCCTGGGAGTCGCTTATACGGCACCTTAATGAGTTCTGAATAGGCTTTACCGCCAGTAATCGGCATGGTATGGTGTGCAAATGGAAATGCCAATGGCGTCATCGGAACACGAGGTCCATAGTTTAATTTACTTACGAACAGGAAATCCCCAACGAGTAAACTACGCTCCATGGAGCCAGTCGGAATCATATAGGCCTCAATTAAAAAGCCGCGAATCAAGGAAGCTGCTACAGTAGCGAATATGATGGCATCAGCCCACTCACGCGCAGTAGATTTCTTATAGGGATATTTTTGCTTGAACTCGTCGGTAGTAGAAAGCCCTAAGTACTTGACATTAGGATCCTTTCCCCACATCGGCAATACGATAAACGGAACTAACACCGCTGCGGCATTTTCCCAAAAGCGACGCTTTCCAAATGCCTTGATGAAGTTCAAGTATAGATCGTAAAAGATGAAAATATTGACAATAGGCACAAACAGCCAAATGATCCACCATGTTGGACGACCAACTAGCTGCGCCATCACATATTGTCCGTAAATAGGAACTACAGCTTCCCAACCCTGCTTTCCAGCTTTTCTATATAACAACCATAGCCCATAAAGTGCGCCGATTGTTGCTATGGCAAAAATGATATACCACATATATTTCTAATTATTAAAATCAAACATTTCAGTTACCTGAAAGAACCCCTTCTTACCTAAAAGCCATTCGGCTGCAATAACCGCGCCCAATGCAAAGCCTTCGCGGCTGTGTGCTGTATGCTTAAATTCTATCTGATCAACCTCTGAGCTGTACAATACCGTATGTGTACCAGGAACTTCCTCGATGCGTAAGCTCTCAATTAATAGTTCATCAGGTTTCGGAATAACCTCTTCTCCTGATCCTTCTACAGAATTTACCCAAGTCTTCTTCGCGTCATTATTATCTAGAATTCCCTCTGCAATCGTAATCGCAGTACCACTTGGAGCGTCCAATTTATGGATATGATGAATCTCCTCGACCTGTACGTCATATTGTTTATAGGGATTTATCGCTTTCGCAAGCATCTTGTTGATATGAAAGAATATATTGACACCTATACTAAAGTTGGAGCCATACAATAAAGCCTGATCTGCTTCAATACAAGTTTCACGAACTTCGTCTAAATGGTCATACCAACCGGTAGTTCCCACCACCAAGGGTAAGTTTGCCTCAAAACAAAGACTGATATTTTCTAATGCTGCATGCGGAGTGCTGAAATCGATTGCTAGATCTGCATCCTGCAAGTCTTCGATTTCTATGCTATCCCTATTGCTTTCATCGACGATAAGAACAACTTCATGACCGCGTTTCATAGCAAAGCGCTCAATCAACTGTCCCATTTTGCCGTATCCCAATAAAACAATTTTCATATGTGGTTAATTGGTTAATTTATTATTTGATGGTAAATGTCATTTTCATTCCCGGTGTCAGCAAGCTTCTACCGTTAATTGGCCCCATACCCATGCCAGGCATAGAAGCGTAAGTTGGCAAGAACGTGGGAGATATTTTTAGACTCAAGTCGTTGCTTACATTCCACCGATTCTTCAACATCGAATCCACGTAGGCTTCAACAATATTGAGCCCATACCATCCAACTGTTACCAAGATGGTCAAATCACGATTTCTGCGCGTGTAATCTTTCTGCTTGATTAACCCTGCTTCATCCCATTGACCAAGCGCAGAGTCCGTACCTGTTCCGAACTCCTGTCTGTATCTCAACTCTGCAAGGAACTCCTTATAGTACCATTGCCAATAATCGAATACGACATAAGAGGTTACAAAGCCCCCATAGATTATTGGGACTTTAATCCACCACAATCCTTTATTGGTATATTGGCCCCACCCAGGTAGGATCAATGAACGCTTCCACGCAACGCGGGATAAGTGCTCAATCTCTAACCTAGCAGAGTCTTTCTTGATATTCTTATAGTAATATTTTGCTCTTTCCTTCTCTGCTTTTTCCCGAGCTTTCCGTTCCGCACGTGTCTCTTTTTTAGTGGAATCTTGTGCTTCCTTAAGTTTTGTGGAATCCTGGATGGCTTTCATATCCACCGAATCCTGGAGTTTCACCGTTTTCTTAGTCTCCGGAATGCTGTCCTTAACTTGCGCGATGCTGAGCGAAAAGGAAAATAGAAAAGCAAGTAGCAATGTAAATCTCATTACCAATCTAGTAGTTCTAAAATTCGGCTTAAATCATCTTCAGAAGAGAAAGGGATAACAATGGATCCTTTTCCTTTAGTAGCTTTTAGATCTAGTTTAACACGAGTAGCGAATTTAGAAGCTAAATCATCTTCAATTTTTTGGTATTGAAAGTCTAGTTGATCTGTCTTCTTCGGTTTGCGACGTCTTTTCTCATCAGCTTGCTGAATTTCACGAACTAATTGTTCTGTTTTACGAACTGAGAGTCCTTTTTCCAATATCTCTTGGAAGACAAACAATTGTTTGTCAACTTCCCCGACATTGATTAAAGCGCGCGCATGTCCCATGGATAAATCGCCATCACGAATAGAAGCTTGAATTACGGGAGGTAATTTTAATAAACGAAGGTAGTTGGTTACTGTAGATCTGTTCTTAGAAACGCGATCTCCGAGTTCTTCCTGTTTCAAACTACACTCTTCAATCATCCGTTGGAAACTCAATGCAATTTCGATCGCATTTAAATTTTCACGTTGAATATTCTCAATCAACGCCATTTCCAACATCTGTTGGTCATTGGCTGTACGGACATATGCAGGAATCTCTGTGATACCCGCCATTTTCGATGCTCTTAATCGACGCTCACCGGAAATAAGTTGGTATTCGTTTTTACCTACCTGGCGAACCGTGATCGGCTGAATTAAGCCTTGAACTTCGATCGACTCTGAAAGTTCGCGCAATGCTTGCTCATCAAAATCAGTCCGTGGTTGAAAAGGATTTATAGCAATTTGGGCAATTTGAATAAAATTGATGCTGCCCGCAGGAGGGTTTGGTGTTTTAGGAGCAGGTGTATTATTGCCTGAAGTATTGCTAACTCCAATATTTTCTTGCTGTAATAAAGCACCTAATCCCTTACCCAAGCCCGTTTTACGCTGTTGTGCTGCCATACTATACTGTTACTGTTTGCGTATTTTCTTTTAACAATCCGTTCTTCTCTAATATCTCACGCGCTAAATTCAGGTAGTTGATAGCTCCTTTACATGAAGCATCGTGCATAATCACTGATATACCGAAGCTTGGTGCTTCGCTAAGACGCGTATTACGTTGGATAATGGTATCAAATACCAAGTCATGGAAATGCGTTCTTACTTCTTCTACAACTTGATTTGACAATCTTAAGCGAACGTCATACATCGTCAATAAGATACCTTCGATTTCTAACGCTGTATTCAATCTATTTTGTACAATTTTGATCGTATTTAATAATTTACCCAATCCCTCTAACGCGAAATATTCACATTGAACAGGGATGATTACTGAATTTGACGCTGTTAATGCATTGATGGTGATAAGTCCCAAGGATGGTGAACAATCGATGATGATGAAGTCATAATCGTCTTTCACTTCATCCAAAATACGCTTCATTTTAAATTCACGCTCCTCTAAATTGATCATTTCAATCTCGGCACCTACCAAGTCTATATGAGCTGGTAATAAATCTAAATTTGGAGTATCTGTATGTTGAATAGCCTCTCTAGGGTCTAAATCGTTAACCAAACATTCGTAAATACTAGCTTTAATTGCACGAGGATCGAAACCAATACCAGAAGTAGAATTCGCTTGTGGATCTGCATCAACTAAAAGTGTTTTATATTCTAAAACGGATAAGCTCGCTGCAAGATTGATTGAGGTAGTGGTTTTCCCAACTCCTCCTTTTTGATTGGCTATGGCAATAATTTTTCCCATGATGATTCCTCAGATTTTGAAACTTCGTCTACTGTGCCTATATAAGTTTCAATCTGCAAATTAACATACCTTTGTGATATAAGACACTTAAATGATGTTAAATTTCTTAATTTTGAAGCTATTCTAAAGCACAGTATACTCAGGATGCTAAGATACAAAAAATTGAATTAGGTATCGACAACCATCTAACATGCTTTTTATAAGTAACATATAAACAATGAATTTAATTATCTCAGGCACAAACCGCAAACGTTCTAACTCCTTAAGAGTCGCAAAATTCTATCAACAAGAGCTTATGAGACGCGGTGAGCAGTTCGAAATTTTGTCCTTAGAGGACTTGCCTGACAACCTTTCTGTAACAGATCTTTATGGCCAGCGTAGCGATGAATTCGCATCGATTCAAGAGAAAGTGTCGACGGCACGAAAATTCATTTTTATTATCCCTGAATATAACGGCAGCTATCCGGGAATACTGAAACTATTCGTTGATGCCTGTTCCTTTCCAAGTTCTTTCTACCACAAGAAAGCAGTAC
Organism: Sphingobacterium sp. UBA2700; assembly: GCA_002354335.1. Lineage (GTDB taxonomy): Bacteria > Bacteroidota > Bacteroidia > Sphingobacteriales > Sphingobacteriaceae > Sphingobacterium. The sequence continues at coordinate 124,390 of DELI01000033.1, forward strand.
TGGTCGGACTCTCTACCGGCAAATACGGAAACATTCGCGGCGTCGACCATTTTACCGGCGTCTGCAATTATTTAAGAATGCATGTGCTTCCTTTAAAAATTCATATTCCATTAGTACAAAACGAATTAAACGAAGAGGGTAACATCAATGATCCCCTTACGTTAAAGTTCATCGACGAACAGATGGACGAAATAGCAAAATTCTAAATCTATTCGATTACGTTTTTCTATTGTTGATGTAATTGCCTATTTTAGAATTCGCAGTCACATCAACAATTCCTATGTACAAACTATTAAGCATACCCGCGCTTCTATTGATTATTTCCGCTTGCTCAACTCACAATACCGATGAGCGCATTTTTAACGGCAAAAATCTCGATGGCTTCCATATTTATAATCAAACAAAAACAAACTCCAAATGGAAGGTCAGCGATGGAACATTACTTTGCGACCCTAAATCCGACGGAATCTTCGGAGACCTCGTGACTGACCAGGAATTTGAAGACTTCGAACTCAGCTTTGAATGGTGGGTAAAAAAGAGCGGAAACAGCGGGGTCTTCATCAATGTAAAGGAAGATACCGCATTTGCTGCCACATTTGCGACAGGACTGGAGATGCAACTTCTTGATAACGCCAATGCTGAACATCGACATCAAATCGACTCCACACACTGGGCAGGATGTTTGTACAGCGTTGCATGCAATGCTCAAAACTCCAAACCGAAACCTTATGGCCAATGGAATACAGCAAAGATCATTCAGAACAAAGGCATAGTGAGCTTCTGGCTTAATGAAAAACTTACTTTTCAGGATGATATCAATAGCACCTCCTTTATAGAAAAGGTTGCAAAAAGCAACATGAAAAATTATCCAGCATTTAACACCTTCAAAAGCGGGAAAATTGCGTTTCAGAATCATACCGACTCTGTAGGCTTCAGAAATATCCGAATGAAGCGGCTTTAAACCATTATCTGACCTCTCCACTTCATGGAGTATTGTAGACAAATTTTAAAAGCACATACTACAAGCACATTCGTAACGTTCTACAGTTAGGTTAAGAAATTACGGCATGTTTAGTAGATTATAATCGAAATGTCATAAATAGAATCCTTGTCATATTTATTTATAACGATTCTAAATAAGCTGTATATTTATATCCACGAAGGACGAAAACTTCATTTTCATACAAAGTCCTGTTTACCCGCATAAGATAGGTATGCGGGTAAACCAGGCACAAGTAGAATCCTGTAGATATAAATTCGAAAACTCTATGGCCTGCAACAGACCAACTATACTTGCCCGAAACGAACTAGGATTTATTAGCATGCCTGATGGCTCCAATTTAATCCACCTCTGCTTTAATAATCTTCACATAAACTTCTCCGCCGATGAATTTATTGCATTCCGAAGGATTGTAAAAGATTTGCTTCAGGAAGATTGTCGAATTCCATTCCCCGACGGAACCATGCGGGTACTGTTGAACACACCCTACGAGGGGTTAAATTTCTCGTTTAACCACGTAGAGCTGAACCAACTCGCCAGCACGCTGGATGAAGCATACTACATGCGGATGATTTACTCCTACATGAACGATTAATACCAAATTTCCACATACAAAAAAAGCATCAATTTCTTGATGCTTTTTTGTGGAGGCTACTGGATTCGAACCAGTGACCCTCTGCTTGTAAGGCAGATGCTCTGAACCAGCTGAGCTAAGCCTCCTTTTATTTTTGGTGGAGAATACTGGATTCGAACCAGTGACCCTCTGCTTGTAAGGCAGATGCTCTGAACCAGCTGAGCTAATTCTCCTTTTCCGTCTTGCGGTGTGCAAATATAGGTCTAAAAATTGATTTGCAAAATTATTTGAGAAGATTTTTATTAAAAAAACAGCAATTTATTCAAACCCAAATAGATAAAATTACATGATTCTGCATCTAAGAACTCGACGAGAGGCCATCTCCACAAAATTGAGCCCTATACAGCACCCCTTATATCGATGATAAACTAGATCTTCACAAATTCCACTTACGTTACACTCATCTATAACCAGCAAAATTGGCTAAGAAAAAAATAGCTTGAATCTGCCACTAATATTTAATGTACATGCGATAGCATTCCGAAGGGCTATCATGCATTCGAACAAAGAACAAGAAACTAATTATCTAATCATAAAACTTCCAGGAAACTCCGAAACGAAGGAATGCCGGATTCATTGGATAGCGGCGAACCGTATAATATCCCTTCGGATACACATGCTGATTCGCGAAATTATAACTCAAGAATAAGTTTACCCGATCGATATTGGCGGTAAGCCAAAAATCGACAATAGGATAAGTCGAGAAATTGATCCCTACTTGATCATTGTAAAACTGTCCGGCGTTGATCGCGTAAGATGGCGTACGGAAAGGCGTATTAAAGCGAACATCCGCACCGATCCGGAAGTCCATCACCTTGTACAGAATATTTGCGTAATAGAGGCTATGGAAGGTATACAATTCTGGCGTTGCCAAGATATCCATTGCATCCGACTTCTGATAAACCACCATATTGTCTAGGTGGAATCTGCGGAATTTAAAATTCTGCCCCACTGTCAATTTCAGTAAGTTTAAATTACCAGCCTGCGTAGGTGTAATCGCACGCGAGATCACTTGATTGGTTGCTGGATCCATACTTTCCGTGAAGTAGGTGTAGTTATTAATTAGGAAGTACTCTAATTTACCGCTGAAGCCAATCTTCTTATTCGCGTAGGAGAAATTTAGGTTCTGTGTTTTTATCTTATCTAAGCCAAGATCTGCCCAGCTGTGGTAGGTCAGGTTAGCCGTTTCATAAATCATTGCTGGCGACTGATTTTGCGTATAAGCGCCAATTCGCAAATTTCCGATTACATCATTCAAGTGTACATCCGCATAGGCCTCGTATAGGAAGTCGCCAAAATTTCGACCCAGAAGAATCTGTTTTGCCGAGAAATTGACATCCACCTTGTCGCTAAACTTATAGCCAATGTTACCTTTCACCATGCTGTTTTGATACATCTGACTCAGCACACTATCAGTATACCAGATCAAATCGTTCTGGAAGCCCAACTCCACCCGGGCTTCGTTTTTCAACGTTTTGCCGCGCAGAAAGAAGCTATAGGTAAAATCATTAGAGATTGTCGTAATTTTTGTTGTATCATGTACCTCTACAAAACTAGCTAGCGGAAAAGCATTATTTGCGTCCGCCTCATTCTTGAAGAATAAGAATTTTTGTTGCCTGATACTCGAGTTATGCGCGATGACATTTGTCGGGTGAATTTCCGCATCCGGAGCACCCTTGTTCACCGTGTCCAAGCGTCCCATATAGTAGGACTGTCGCAAGAATAATCCAAAATCTTTCCATTTATTATATGGACGGTTTTTCTGCTGACCATTCAACCGGACGGGGTACCGAGCCGGATTTCCCGAGCTTTCCGTATCATCCCGAAACAAAGTATCGTTCAATACCGAGCCGTTCTCCGTCGCATCAACGGTATTGAACGTAAAGTTTGTCAATAAGTTATAACGTTTGTTTGGCGACTCGTACCAAGAAAAGATAGCCCCTTTACGATCGCTATATTCCTGATTTTTGTAATAGCCATCCGTATTGCTCGCATGGTATTCCGCACCGATATTGAGGTTTGGATTAATATTCTGCGCAATGCGGGCCTTGAAGACCTGATCGTCAAAGAAAAAACCTACTGCATAGAGTTCGGAAAACCGCGCTCTCGCGCGAAAATACTCCACAGAATCAGGGTGTAGGATATAGCGTTCTAACGCACGATATCCAGACTGGAAACCTATATTCTTATTCGCATTGAACAATAGATCCCGTGTCGCTAAACCATAAGAGCCCAAGTTGATACTCGGGTTCCAGGGCAAGTTTTGCTTATTATAATATTGAAAATTAACGTGTGATGTATCTAACTGATAGGTTTTCGTGAAACGCTTCATCGTCGCCAGATTTGTATAGCGGACGTATTTTGCGGTAAAAACCACGGAATCTTTCTTGTTATCTTCTTTGGCTCGCGCTGAATCGAGCGCCGAACTGAATTCATCTTCCACCTGCGCATATAGCTTTGGGGAAAGTGCAAACAAGACCAATATTAATAACAACCTACTCAGTACACTCATGTAACGATCTCTAAATAAACGCCCTCAAAAATAGGGCAAAAATCCAAGATTATTGCAATGCAATCAATTCTTTTAAAATACTTGTCATCTTCGGCTCGGCCTCCGTCGCGACTTCAACAATCTCTTTTAGCGAAACTGGTTTCAAATCGCTATGAAAGCCCTCGTCTGTTATCACCGAAATAGCAAAGACTGGCAGGCTCATATGATTAGCAACAATAACCTCCGGAACAGTACTCATCCCTACAATATCACCACCTATGATACGCATGTAACGATATTCTGCCCTGGTTTCCAAGTTTGGACCCGGTGCAGAAACATAAACAACCTCATGCGCAGTCACACCGAGTTTATTGGCGATTTCCATACCTTGCTTGATCATCCCTTTGTCGTAAGGCTGACTCATATCCGGAAAACGAGGTCCCAAATCATCATCGTTCGACCCTCGTAACGGATTATCCGGCAATAGGTTGATATGATCTTCGATAATACCAATATCGCCCTTCTTAATCGCTGGATTCAACGAGCCTGAAGCATTCGACACAAACAACTTGCTGATGCCCAAAGCCTTCATAACACGTACCGGAAAAGTGATCTCCTGCATGTTGTAACCTTCATAATAATGCAAGCGACCCTGCATCGCTACAACGCGACGTCCATTGAGCTTACCAAAGATTAGCTTGCCGGTATGAAATTCAACTGTTGATATGGGGAAGTTGGGAATATTAGCATACATCATCTGATGTTCAACCTCGATCTCATTGACAAGTTTGCCAAGTCCGGTGCCTAATATAATTCCAAATTCTGGAGCGAAGTCGCCGATCTTGCGGCGTATAGAGTGGATAGATTCGTCGATTAAATGATACATGTGTGCAAAATATACTTAGTAGTCAAAACTACTGGATTTTTTTTGCACACACAAATCATTCAAGCAGGCATTATTTACTGCCCGCAATTTTACCTTCAACCTTGCCAGGAGAAGTAATTAATAACAACAAGTAAGTAATCAAACCATTATAAACAATCAGTTCGAATCCAATTTTATAGGCCGTATGAGGCAACACATATTGATTCAGTAAGAATATCAATAATGGAGAAATCACACATACAAAAGGCACTAAATTATCATTGACTCTTCGCTTGGTTAAAATTCCGAAAGAGAACAAGCCCAATAATGGTCCATAAGTATATCCGGCAATTTTAAAAATCGCGGATACGACAGATTCATCATTTATCCAATGGAAAAGAAGAATCACTAATAGCATAACAATAGAAAATCCTAAATGAACGAAGTTACGTTGCTTGACCAATTTAGGATCGTTCGGATTCTCTTTCTTATTGAAGTTCAAAAAGTCGACACAGTAAGATGTCGTCAATGCTGTTAGTGCAGAATCCGTTGTTGCGAAGGTCGCAGCTGTTAGACCCATCATGAAAATAATACCCGGCAATAGCGTCAAATGACGTAAAGCAATCTCCGGATACAAATAATCTGACTTCCCTAAATCAGCTAATTTAATGCCGTTCGCATCTGCATAGAAATACAATAATGCACCTACCGCTAAGAAAAATAAGTTGATGACGATAAAAATACTAGTAAAGGTCATCATGTTCTTTTGCGCTTCACCAATTGTTTTCATACTCAGGTTCTTTTGCATCAAATCTTGGTCTAAGCCCGTCATTGCAATCGTGACAAAGGCACCACCGATAATATGCTTCAAAAAGTGTCTCGTATCGCCAAGCAGATTTTCCCAAATAAAGATCTTCGAATAAGAACTCTCTTTAACCTTTTCAAAAGCTTCGAACACGGTTAACCCAAGCCCGTCCGCCATAAAATAGATCGACAATATAACTGCTAATAACAGGAAGGTTGTCTGTAGGGTATCCGTAATGATAATCGTCTTGAGCCCACCTTTATTGGTATACAACCAGATCAATAATAAGCAGACTGCTACCGTTAAGATAAAAGGTACATTCCAGGCATCGAAGATATAGCGTTGTAATACGATGGCGACAAGATATAAGCGAAATGCAGAACCGATCGTTCTGGAAATCAAGAATATCATCGCTCCGGATTTATAGCTCTTATGACCTAACCGTTCTTCCAAATACGTATAAATAGAGGTTAGGTTCATGCGATAGTAAAGCGGCAATAACACGTAGGCGATGATGACAAAGCCAATCGCATTCCCGATTACAAATTGGAAATAACTGAAGTTATTGGGATCCGACATCCCACCGGGCGTATTACCGACGTCTCCAGGAACGGAAATGAACGTAACACCGGATAATGCCGTACCAATCATTCCGAAGGCAACCATGTACCATTTGGCATTACGGTTGGCAACGAAGAATGTTGAGTTATCTGAAGAATCCTTTGACGTGAAATAAGAAACCGCCAGCAAGACTCCAAAATAAACAACAAGAAAGGATAATAATATAATAGGTGACATATGTTTGTTTAGCTATTCTTTTCTAGGTTGAAGTTATCGATCGCCTTGCGCACATTACCGAATTTCTCGATCAAAGCGGTAGCTGTTTGCTCGTCGGTTCCGGTCTCTGCCATCACCATACGAACACCTCTCCCCACCAATTTATGGTTCGATAGCTGCATGTCCACCATTTTATTTCCCTTAACACGTCCTAACTGAATCATAACAGCCGTACTGATCATGTTTAAAGCTAGTTTTTGCGCTGTTCCAGCTTTCATACGAGTAGAACCTGTCACAAACTCAGGGCCTACGATCAGTTCTACCGGGTACTGTGCGATGGCAGCAATTGGCGAGTTGCCATTACATACAATACATCCTGTAGCAATGCCCATCTCATTCGCTTTCTCCAATCCGCCGATAACGTAAGGAGTCGTCCCTGAAGCAGCAATACCGATTACAACATCGTTAGTATTGATTGCATACTCCTCAAGGTCTTTCCATGCTTGTTGCTCGTCATCTTCTGCAAATTCAACAGCTTTACGGATGGCCGTATCGCCACCAGCGATCAGGCCGATAACCCAATCAAAAGGAACACCATAAGTCGGCGGGCATTCCGAAGCATCCAAAATACCTAGACGTCCGCTTGTACCAGCACCAATGTAAAAAAGACGACCGCCTTTTTTCATACGCTCCACAATCACCTTAACCAAGGATTCAATATGAGCAATCTCCCTCTCCACCGCCAACGGAACGGTTTTATCTTCGTTATTAATATTTGTCAGAATTTCGTGAACAGACATCTTGTCCAAGTCCTGATAATGGGAATCCTTTTCCGTTGTGTTGATCATACTATGTAGCATTTTGAAATACCTATATATAACTTTTCGTAAATATGCGATTTTTTATTAAAAACCGCAACAACATGCACTCTCGTTTTTTATAAACTTTTGATAGGCGAATTTATCACTTTTCCATTTTAATAAATCAAATAATTCACACTATCGATTAAAAAATTACCCCGTATTCGAGGTTATAATTGATAAATCAACAATTTCCTAACGTTAAGTTGACATCATCAATTTAAAATATTAAGCAAACTTCTATTCTGCCGATTCGGGACAAGCTCAGTTTTAATATTTCCAACGATGATAAACGTGCAATTTTATGCGCGTTTTACCTCCTGTTTTTTTCAAAAAGCCGAGTATTTCCTCCGAATAAGCAGCACGTGTAACAAGCTTAGCAATAATTCCCGTACGAATTCCTCGCGAATTCATGGGTTATTGTGAGAAATGAAACGAACTAATAAGATAACATGCTTATCTTTCCATCCATTGTACTGACAACGACCTTATTTTTCCATAGAAGCAGTGGATTGATCATCGCATTGGATACCTTATACTGCCACTTTACTTTTCCTGACTTTGCATCGATCGCACTAAATAATCCCTTATCACTAGGCACAAACACCATTCGACCTTTACTCTGTATAGCGGTGGGTGCTAATTCATAGGGTAATTTCAGATTAGATTTCCAGGTGATTTGCATACTGTCCGCCATGACCGGAACGCCAATCAGCTCGCCATCCATCGTCTTTGCATAAACCAGCTTTTTATTTGATGAAAGTCCCATCGACTCCCGCACCTTTTCCGTATCCTTTTTCTCGCGCCATATTGTTTTGCCGGTTTTCAAATCTATAGCCGTCATGTATCGGTCGGGAGCAACAATAAAGACCCTGTTCTTATGCACAACGGGATAACATGCCGCCGCTGAAAACATCCTGTTCTGATGTCCATTCCACCACTCCCACTGTAGTGCTCCACTGTTTTGATCGAGCGCATAAAAACCATTTCCCCAAGATCCAAAGATCACTTTGCCATCTGCCAAAGTGGGCAATGTGGAAACATAGCCCTTGACTTGATCAAACTGCCATAATAGCTTCCCGTCTGCGATCCGAATACATCTAAAAATACCGTCAGAAGCACCGATAAACGCTTTCCCGTTTGCTACGGCTGCTGATCCTAACACAGCTTTCTTTGCTTCAAGCTTCCACTTTAGCGCACCTGACTTCGAGTCCAGACCATAAATGAAATGATCCGTAGAGCCCACAACCAGCGTTCCTTCATGAAATGCCGGCGTCGCATATACTTTCCCGCCTGTTTTGAATGTCCACGCTCGTTTCCCATCTTGTAAATCCAACGCAAAGACTTCACCAACGGTATTTGCTGTAAACAACAGCTTCCCGTCTGTACTCATGCCTGCGCCTATATCTCCATGATCTTGATACGCCCAAACCAATCTTGCAGTCGTTGATTTATTGACATTATAGTCCGGACGTGCATATTGCCCTTCTGTTCCTTTCTGCACAGGACGAAGCGCTACTTTCAACCATGGATCCTCCGTATTGATTAACGGTCGACGCACTTGAAAAATTGCTGAATCGTTACGAATCGTGATTAAGTTGTATCCACCAACAGCTTCTTTTGCTCGGAGGTTCGACCGCAACATAACTCCCGGAATCCCCTCCCAATCGTATAAACGATTTTGATGGCCATGCCCACATAAAGCCAACTGTACATTACGCGTCTTCAATCGATCAATCGATTCAAACCAGTTGTTCAAGGACTCGTCTAATGGATAATGATTGATTGCGATCAGTGGTGTTTCCTTATTTGGATATTCCTGAAAAATCGAGTCCATCCAGACGAGATTCTCTCTAGGAATCTGACCCGGACTCATCCGCATATTCGGACCTGAGGCCGTGCCAATGATATCATAACCCTTGTGCTTCAAAAAGAATGTTTCCCTTCCAAAAACACGACGGAAGCTATTCGCACCACTTTCCGACCAATTGCTGTCGTGGTTTCCCGGGATGACAAACCAAGGCCGTTGAATACTATCTAAAATACGCTTCGCTAAAAGTAACTCTTCATCGGATCCAAACTCGGTAATATCGCCCGAGAAGATCACAAAGTCGATATTCTTAAGCTCATTAATGTCCCGAACGGTACGACGTAGATCATCCGCGCCAGTTGAGCCACCGACATGCGTATCTGTAACCTGAGCGAAACGAAAGGATTGGGCAAAAGAAATTTGCCCACATAGCAAAAAGATGAAAACAAAAAGTCTCGGCAAATACATGAAAACAATAAAAGTTTAGGTCGTTAATAAGGCTTCCTATGGTTAAGGAAGCCTCTTGTTATTTTTGTAAAGGTGTTGATTCTTGACTTTCTACATGATCCGAATTTACCGTGGTAACCACGTAATAACCAGATTTAGAAACGCTTAATTTAGTTTCTTTCGTAAAAGCCAATAACTCGCCTTCTGCTGTCAAACTCGCAAAATAATAAACTGCCGATTTAACATCGCCCGTTGTTGACCAAGTTAATTCATTTCCAGTAAGCTTCACATTCGTCGGTGTAACCGGCGGTGGAGCAACTGCTCGGCCAAAGAAAGGCATAAGGACATCCTTCGAATAAAGCTCCGCTAATTTATCAGTAATACCAATGCGATTCGCTAAAATATCGCGCGAACTATACATCACGCTCCCTCTTACATACTGATTTTTACGAGCTAAATCAAACTGTTTAACCAACTCAGCTGTATTTTGAAACGCTGCACCTCCATCGGCTGCCCCGAATTTATAAAAACCATGTCCAATCACCAAACCTGCTTTTCCACGGAATTGAGACCATGTTGCTAAGTTGCGCTCAAAAGGATTGAAAGAGTTGCCGATTTCTTGATAAAGCTGAGGAATCAAAATGTCAACCCAGCCTGATGAAGTCCATTTCGCTACATCAGCAAAAAGCCCATTGTAGTTATTGTCTTTATTGGCGCCCGGTGAAACGGAAAATACCATTTGGGGTTTCGTTGTTTTGACTGTATTGAAGACCCCTTCAATCGCCTTGTCTACATTCCCTCTTCTGAAATCCGCTTTGTTGCTATAACCAGCCCCATATTTTTGGTAATCGGCATCATCAGGATGTGTTTCACCTGAAGGGTAGAAATAGTCGTCAAAATGAATTCCATCGACATTATATTTCGTGATAAAATCTTTGACAATATCATTTAGACGCTGGCGCACTTCTGGCAATGCCGGGTTGTAAATACGTATCGTCGGATAGTCGATTACCCAGCTTGCATTAACCGACGGATGTAGCGCCGGATAGGCTGCAGTTGCTGATGCGCGCGTAGAGATACGGTAAGGGTTCATCCAAGCGTGAAATTCCATGCCGCGAGCATGCGTTTCTTCGATTAAGAAGTTCATGACATCGTAGCCAGGATCCACACCGCGTGTTCCCGACAGTGCGGCAGACCAAGGTTCGTAAGGCGAATTATAGAACGCATCGCCCATCCCTTTGACCTGAAAAAACACAGCGTTAAATTTTAATGCTTTCAATCGATCCAGGATCTGTATATACTTTTGTTTCTGCGCAGCTTCGCCACGCACTCCTGGCCAGTCAAGCTCCCATACGGTCGCAATCCAAGCGCCTCGCATCTCCTTAGTAGGAAATTTCAAAGTCGTTGCAGGAGGCTCAGGCTCTGGCGTAGTCCCTGGTCCATCGGAACTCTTGCTACAGCTATTCAGCAATAGCGCAAGCACAAAAAATAAGCTAAAATAAATTGATATTCTTTTCATCTATAATTGGTTTTAAAAGAAAGAAAGGACGCCCAAACACCGATCAACAATCAGCGCTAGACGTCCTCTCTCCTTATATTAATCAAAAGATCTCATTAATCTGTTGCCACGTTTACAGGAAACTCAACGATTGCAAATCCGGCATCCGTAGTCGCTCCGTAAACCATTAATTTCTGGTCTTTCCCAGCAGCATCTTTTACCACATAAAATCCTGATTGCGTACCAGGCGCAGTATTGGTCGCCGCTGAAATAGAGAACTCATACACAGGTTTCTTATCACCTTGCTCAAATGCTGTTAATGCATCAACGACGTTTGCTCCTGCAGTGATATTATAAATTCTCATTACCGCATCAGGCGCTGTATTTGCTGTTCTTGGAATGGTTACCACCAATAAATAACGTTGACCATTGAAGTTAACGATACGAGGATCCCCAGAGTGTACTGGAATCGAAGTAACACCCATGGTATAGGCCACACTACCCGCATTGTTTAATACAGCGATAGGTTTATCATGACCCGTAACTAGGTACGACTCTGTACCGGCAATATGATTGTATGAAGACCATTGTCCGTAGGTTGTACGTGTATCGAAAGAGATCGTCTCTGTAACCTTATTATAATTCTCAATTTTCACGCGCATAACCTGAACACCCGCAGAGATGAAGAACGCATAACCATTTCCGTTTGCATCCAAGTCTAACGAGAAATTATCTCCGTGACGAGCGCCAGCACCTACAATAGAACCTACATTGATGTTGGCAATAACTTCCGGAGCGGATGTAGGGGTTGCCCAGTGATAGATTTTTAATGGCGACGATGCAGCGGTTGATAAATTGGCTACATAGCTATGTCCATTTATTTGAGCACCCATATTATGCGTGTAAGTACCACCGGTAACACCTGTTACATTCAGTTTTATTGGGTTCAGACGATTCGCTTTCAAATCTTCCACTGGAAGTAAATGTATTCCTGTAGCACCTCTACTAACCACTAATACATATTTACCATCAAATCCTGATCCTCTCGTCAACTGTCCGCCCCAACCAATATAAGTAGGATTTCCAATCGGATTGCTCGAATAGTCGAAAACAGTTGGCTTCGTGAAGTCTGCCCCATATACAGGCACTTTGAAACGGATCAATGCCTTATATTCTTTAAATCGAGGAGCGTTCAACACTTTGATAATAATCTCTTTTTCAGCATCGCCTGATTTATATGGAATATTATAAACAGCATTTTCTATGCTCGCTCCCTCCGATGTTTCCACCTCAAATTTTAGGTTTGAAAAATCCGATAAGGTATCGATGCGCGGAAAGGAGATTGTTTTTTTATTCTCATCTATCTTTCCTTCTAAAACCTCCGTTCCACTTTTACCCGCATTAACAATGCGAATAGCTTTTAGATCTGTATATTTATCGGATTCCACATTACCTGGAAAATCCTCCGAACAAGAACTAAAACCTGCAAGGCCAATTAGCGCGATAATCACAGCACCAATAAAGCGGTTTAATTTCATTTTCATATGGTTAATCTATTATGAATTCATTATTAGTTTTGCGGCCATCCTTGTGTTTGATCCAAGACATAACCCTTCGCTTCATACTCAGCGATTTGGTTTCTACCAACCGGCGACAAGTATGGGTTTATATTCACCTGATTCAGGAACGGTAATCGATCTGCATTTTGTATATAACGATAGAAACCATTCATTTTCGCAGGACTACTTGGATCCGCAGCGTTGAAAACTTCAATCTGTCCATTCAGCTTCACAACGGATACACCTGTTTTCAAATCGCCAGGTAGCTCTTTTAAGAAATTTACCCAACCGCCAGATAGTAAGTCTGGATTTTGCTGTGTATCCATGTATTGCAATTTCGACCAACGCTTAAGATCTGCTAAGCGAGAATGTTCAAACGTCATTTCCATACGGCGCTCTCTACGAATCTCCCAAATCAAACTGGAAACCTGAACATCGCGCTCTGAATCCTGAGGTAAGTCGCCTAACTTCATCGGTGCTGTCTTTTTCACCCCTTTTTCAATAGCCTCTGCCGCCAACGGACGTTGTCTGATTTTGTTGATTGAACGGTCAATATCCGCCTGCGAAACTGCTACACCACCAAGGGTCGCTAATTCAGCCTTGGTTTCGATCCAGTTCAACAATACTTCGGCATAACGCAATACTGGCGCGTCAGTGGTATTGTTTGCTCCTGAATATGGAACTCCTGGCGCTCCGCCAGACGCGACGCGGTTTTGAACATCTCTTGGTAAGAATTTCGTGATATATAAATACGACGCTCTATTTCTGATCGAAGGATCTGTGTGGAACGTAGCTTCAAAACGAGAATCCCTTGTCTTAACCAAAGAATCTAGTGTAAAATCGCTCGCTGGCGCTAAATCCGAATTTTGCCAAACTTTACCATCAATACAGATGTATGATTTAATTAGATCGGTCGTTGGACCATACGTTATATTCTCTGCTAAGTTATGTAGAGAAAGGATCGTGTGTTTAACATCAACCGCGTCGTCATACTGTCTATAAAGAACCATGTCTTTGTTGCCAGCTAAATTCTCGGAAGTAAATTGCGAACGGTAATCAGTAACAATATCATATTTCCCACTTGCGATAACCATCTCGCCTGCTCTCAATGCTAATTCGAAAAACTTCTTCGCGCGTTCATTATTTTTATAATAATATTTTTGCCAAGAGCCTTCGTTCATGGCAAGACGAGACACGAAACCAGCCACCACATAACGGTTTACATTTTGAACACCATCGTTCAAACGTACATTCTCTAGAGCAAAGCTTAGATCGTCATACACATGATCCATTACTTCGTCACGTGGTGTACGTTTTTTGTAAAGCTCATCGGTTTCATCAATATCTACCGGTCTATCGTAGTAAGGAACATCTCCATACGATTGTACCAATTGAGAATAACGGAACGCTCTAAAGAAACGACCTATACCCATCCAGTGATTAAAAGCTTCTGCACTAAGAACAGAGTTCATTCTGTTCTGCACACGGTCAATCATGATGTTGATCGAACGGATGTTGCTATAGCTCCAAATTTGACTTACAGGTACCGCTCTTGTGAACTGCGACTGATTACCTTGAAACAATAAGTCATCGCTAAACGTATAACCGGCTAAAAGGGCATCACCATTATCAAATCCTTTTCCATAACCAACGAAGAAGTCGGTGTAATATTTATTTGCATACAAACGAACATTTTCTTCTGTCGTCCATGCGTTATCGTCGTCTGCTTTGGTAAGCATCGGTCTGTCTAAGAATTTTTCACAACTGCTCAAACTGCTTAGTGCCAATGCTGCCGCGACGAATATGCTATATTTAATTTTCATAATAATTTCCTCCTAAAGTTTATAAGCCAATCTGAATACCTAAAGAAGCGGACTTGAACGACGGTGTACCAGTACCTGTTCTACCCAAATTATAGTTGCCATCTGTACGTAGCATACTATTTCCAGAGATAGTTTCCGGATCGATCGGTAAACCACGTAGGTTGTCAAATGTGAAGAAGTTCTCTAATGACACGTAGATACGCGCATTTTTTAAGTGAATTCTATTTAACACATTTTCTGAAACCGCATAACCAAAGGTGATATTCTTGATTTTGAAGTAAGACATATCCAATAGGTAACGAGTTTGAGGGCGCATTACATAGCCTTCGTCTACACCACCTAAGTTCCAAGCGCGAGGATAGAAAGCATCTGTACGATCCGCTTTCCAGAAATCTTCCGCAATAGCTTGTGGCATTGCACCATCCTTCACATGATAACCAGGAATAGCTAACTGACCAGAACCCCAAATCTCACGTTTTCCAACTCCTTGTAGGAATACGGATAAATCGAATCCTTTCCAGTCTGCACCTAAACGGAAACCATATTCGTAACGTGGCGTTGAGTTACCGATTACGACACGGTCACCAGGATTACCATTCGTATTATCACCGTTTGTGATATAACCATCGCCATTCACGTCGACAAATTTTACATCACCAGGGCTCATGATCATAATACCATTACCATCCTCAAAGAATGTTTGGTACACCGGATTATTCCCAGCTAATTGATTCGTTACTTTCGATACACCTTCGTGAACAATCGTAACTTTCTGATGATTGCCATCAGCGTCGTACAAGAAGTCTTCTTTTTGGTATAAACGATCCGTTACATAACCATAGATATCACCATAACGTCTTCCGGTCGAATAGGCACTATTCACCAAGCGGTTTTCCCATGGAGTTGCCCAGTCTGCACCTTTCGTAATTACGGTAATCGCATCTGCTAAATTCGCATTTGCAGAAAGTCTTAGACCATTATCAAATCTGTGCGAATAGTCTAATGCAATTTCCCATCCTCTAGTTCTTAAGTTACCATAGTTTCCTTCAGGAGCTGCGCTTTGACCAAATGTTGCCGGAGGTACTTCCCCTGGAATGATCATATCTTTGGTATAGCGTTGGAACCATTCGAAAGTAACACCCAACTTATTGAAGAAACGCAAGTCAGCACCAATATTCGAGTGCTCAATATTTTGCCATGATAAGCTTCTTTGAACTGCAGCAGGGGTGCCTAACTGATAATATTTGAGACCTTCACCATTCAACCAGTTGTTCTGAGTAATCGACATGGTAGGGATGTAAAGGCTGTTTGACACCGATTGGTCACCGATACTACCCCATGAACCGCGTAATTTCGCAAAACTTAATACAGGGTTTAGGCTTTCCATAAAACGCTCGTTCGATAAAATCCATCCTGCTGAGAAAGAAGGATACCATTTCCACTGTAAGTGCGTAGGGAATTTCGAAGTACCATCATAACGAAGGTTCGCCTCTAACAAATATTTATTAGCGAAAGTGTAGTTCGCACGTCCGAAGAAACCAACTTGAGAATCCCAATCGGTATCACCGCCACTTTCTTGAACACCGGTAGCAAATGGGAATTGTGGATTTTCTTCATTGATTAAATTCGTACGTCTCGCCCAAGAGTCCTCCCACTTGTTAGCGACCATATTGGTACCTAACATGAATTTAACTTCATGCTTATCAGCAATAACTTTGTTATAGGTGGTGAAAGCGTTGAAGGTATGTTTTTTAGAAAAATATGAGCGACGATAAATATTCGATTGCTCTTTCGTAATATATGTTTCCACTGGGAAACGGTAGGCTGGAATTCCACCATTGTCTGTAGGAATACCATTCTCATCTACATAAACCGGATTTCCGTTTTCAATCCATGCAACAGGCGCATACCAGTGCCAAGCACCTCTGAAAGTTGGCATAGAAGTTCTATCACCGTTATTCTGCGTGCTGTAAGCATAGTCCATCTTCAAATCCCAACCGTCCATGATATCAATGGTTGTACCTAAGTTTAAGTTTAAGTAGCGATTGATTTTCTCTGCTGTGTGTGCATTTTTAGTATCGAAATACGGGTCGCGAACATCGGTATCATGCTCTTGTGCTCCAATAGGGAATAATCTCGACCAACGGTATAAATACAACCAAGGGTCAGAACCAAAACCCGTTGCTGAGTTCGGATAACGTTTGGTCCCATCAGAATACATTGCCCCCCCACGAAGTGTCAGGATGCTATTTACTTTTGTAGAAATATTTGCAGTTGCATTATATCTAGTGAAATCATCATCCTTTGCAGGCTTCATCATCCCTTGTTGACCTAGATAACCCACACTCATGTTATAAGTTGTATTTCCGCTTTTTCCGTTCAATCCTAGATTATGTAAATGCGAAAATGCATTGTCTTTAATCATCACACTTGCCGGATCATATAAGCGCAAACCGTACTTCTCACCACCTTCGAAATACCAGTCACGGCCATAAAGAACAGGATCATGATCCTTCACAACTCCGCCCCATTTCTGTTGCCATTCTTTAATCTTTTCGAAGCTCTCCCGGTTAACACGCCAGAAACCACCAGCAGGACCGGCAGCTTTCATATTTTCATGCGCCTCTAAGGTGTACTCTAAACCATCGATACCTGCAATCTCAATAGGTTTCATTGGGGATTGCAAGGAAAGATTATTCGAGTAAGTCACATTGTGCGAATCGCCTTTTGCGCCTTTCTTCGTCGTAATCAAAATAACTCCGAATGCTGCTTTCGCTCCATAAATAGATGAAGATGCCGCATCTTTTAATACAGAGATCGATTCAATATCATTAGGATTTACCATATTGATACTTGGAATCTCTACGTTGTCTACTAAGATCAATGGATTAGAAGACCCTTTGATGGAAGCTACCTGACCACGAATCTTCATTACCGGATCAGAACCAACCTCACCAGAGGGGATAACGACCGAAAGCCCTGGTATCGTACCTTGCATACCACGACCTGCATCTGGAATCGGACGGCTACCCATCACTTCTTCCACATTGATGGAAGAAACGGCACCTGTAAGGTGTTCCTTTTTCTGAGTACCATAACCTACTACCACAACTTCATCCAACACATCAGCTGCGCCTTCCAAAGTCACGTTTACTGTGTTTCCAGCAACTGTAACCTCTTTAGAGTCATAACCCACGAAAGAGATCCTCAATTTGGAGCCTACCGGAGCTGTGATCGTAAATTTACCGTTGCCATCTGTAGCAGTTGTCGTTGATGTACCGATAACTGTTACTGTTGCACCAGCGATTGGTCCTTCAGCACCGGATACGGTTCCTTGCACCGTATTTTGTAGAACTGAAGAAGCATTCGTCCAGCTTGCATTTTTTCTAAGGTTACTTGCAGTCGAGGCCTCAGCAAATGAAGCGTAGGACGGCATAGTTAAGCCTAGAGCGAGAGAAAAGAGTAGAAGTCTTCGCATTGCTTATCGATTAAAATTAAAAAGTTTGTTTTATCATAATTCGGCGTTTTCATTTGTAGATAATGAATAAACCGTCACTAATTTACAGATATTTACCTGATTTTATAATTCTTTATGCGTTTTTGTAAGTGTTTGCGCAAAAAGAAAAGCAAAGAGGCCCAAATGTTATTTGAGCCTTTCGCATGTTTTTCAATTAATATCAGGGTAGATTAAATATTTTTTACGCATTTCTTTATATTCTTTCAACTCCGGCTCCCAACTCTTGCGAATTTCATCTTCGGACTTTCCAGCAATAATATCTTTACGTAATTGGTCGGTACCTGCAAGTTTATCAAAGAATTCAGCGCGGCTGAAGAACTTGGACTTGTCTGGCATCTTATTATAAAAATGTAAAATATACTTTAACGTGAACTTCTGATCATCTGCATTTAAGCTACGAAGATCAAGTCCATACAATTTTTCGCCTTTACCTTCTACATGCTTCACCATTCCCGCTTTCTCGCCTGGCGTATAAGTGAAATCGCCATAAACAGGGTTGTTATACCCTACAACCTGGAAAGGCCAGTCTGTCCCGCGACCTACAGAGATCTCTGTTCCTTCGAACAAGCATAAGGATGAATATAGGCGTACAGAAAGGTGGTTCGGTAAGCTCGGTGAAGGAATAACAGGAAGTTCATACATTTTGCTGTGATCCCAGTTTTCTACAGGAATCACCGTTACCTTACACTGTTTTCCACCTTCTAACCATTTCTCCCCATTAATCATCTTCGCAAGCTCACCCACAGTCAAACCGTGTACCATCGCGATCTTATGAAAGGAAACGTTAGATTTAAATTTGTCGTCTTTACGAACAGGTCCATCCACCTGATCGCCACATGGATTAGGGCGATCCAAAACGATCAATTCCTTATTATGCTTTGCACATAATTCCATCACACGATGTAAAGAGGTGATATAAGTATAGAAACGAGCACCTACATCTTGCAGATCGAAAATCATAACATCGATCGACTTAACGATAGAATCTTGCTTTTCGTTTCCGCCGTAAAGCGTAAAAAGCGGCAAACCCGTTTTCGAATCCACAGCATTGTCTACCTTTTCGCCACGCTCAATGTCGCCACGGAAACCATGCTCTGGCGCGAATCCGAACTTCAAATCAACTTTCTCACGCAACAAAACATCCAATAAATGCTCTTTCTGCTCACCTACAACCGATGTTTGATTTCCCATGATGCCCACTTTTTTACCTTTAAGCAAAGGCAAGTAAGCTTGAAGCTGATCAGCTCCCGGAACAATAAGATTTGCGTTGTTTTGCGGTTTCTCTTGTGCAACTTCTTGTTTCACCACTGTTTTTGACGTGATTCCACAGCTGTTTGTTAAGAGAACTCCGAGTAGTGCAGTATGCAGCAAAAATAGTTTCATAAGTATTGATTTGGCCCAAATAAACAGGTATTCTGTACTTTACCTCGTAAAATTAAAACAAATACCGCATATAAAAGCAATCGATAGCGTAAATCCTACAACTTTAAGCAAAATAACGCAGTAAACACGCATAAAAACGAAAACGCATGTTTGCGAGCGTTTCCTGAAAACCCTGCAAAAACATCAGTTTCCGAAAGATTTAGCGCTTTTACCCCACATAGTTGACTGAATACATAGTGTACAATTAACACGTTTAAGTAACAATAAGGTGACAATTGAGCATTTTGTAACGCAACGCTCGCGAAAAACACAAAACATTCTTTGTTGATAAGCGTAGCCTACCCAATTTTTATGCAGTTTACAGCTCCTATGCAGGGTGGAAATATTACGAAACGGTTATAGCTGAACTGCAGAAATTGTAGCTAATGGAAATTATACAGAATGAGGAAACATAGCTCATGCGATTATGCTCCTCCATGCTTCGGTCTGACCTCGCTCAGGTTAAAGCCCTTTCAAACCCAATACAAACCCAATACAAACCCAATACAAACCCCAATCATAACCGCTCCGAAAGGGGTTTGATAGGGGTATAGTTGGGATATAGTTGGGGTATAGTTGGGGTATGACTAAAATAAAATCTGTCGCGTTTCCATTAAACTAATAATAAAGATACGTGCTCTTGTTGATCATTGAAAACAGACATATTCAGAAAAAAAAAGGCTGTCTTAAAATATAAGACAGCCTTTCTTCTTTACTTAATATTATTAATCTTCGATATTCTCTCCGATATAATCACCTTCATTCCCGAGGCGGTCAATTGGCTTCACGGCAATTGCGTTCAGTTTTTGTCCGTTCTTGGATTTCGGGAAACTAATTTCTGTTTGTGGTGCATCTAGTATCTCCACGCTCCATGTGTCGCCATAACGGGCATAAGCCACCCATTTAAATACCTGCTCCGGCTGCTTGTGTAACCATTTTGCAAATATGCTACTTGGTTGTTTTGTCAACATCAACGTAGGTTTCAATATAGGATTTGCAGAAAGCCATGGTGATGCGGGCACTAAAGCACGTTGGCTATAAGGTCCTTCGTGCAATGCTTTAAGCATGGAAGGATTTTTCGTCAATCCTGCGATACTCCAGTGCACTGCACCGACCGAATTAGGAACGACTTGACGCGTCACTTCGATTTGTCTTTTGATCTCTTCCACACGGTTTGGCGACCTCACTTCAACCGTATTTAAGCCTGGCCATAAATGTCTATTATGGGTGTTTTCAGATTGCCACCACTTCAACAGGCTTGTAAAACTTTGCCTTGGAGGGTCAATCGGCCAGTAAAGCTGAGGCGTAAAATAATCGATCCAGCCTTCATTCAACCATAATTTTGCGTCGGCATAAAGCTCGTCGTATTGTGAAGAACCCGTCACGCCTGCAGGATAGCCGGGCTTCCAAATACCAAAAGGACTAAGACCGAACTTCACATGCGGTTTCTCTGCTTTAATTTCAGTATAGACGCGTTTGATAAATTTATTAACATTATCTCTGCGGAAATCAGCACGACTTAATTTTCCTCCAGATTGTCTATAAGCGTTCCATGTCGCATCATCCGGGAAGTCAGCGCCTCCGTTGTAGGTCGCATAGGGATAGAAATAATCATCAAAATGTACCCCGTCGATATCGTAACGTTTGACGATATCATGTACCACCGCAGCAGCATGGTCTTGCGTTTTTTGGCTCGATGGATCAAACCAATACATACCGTTTCTAAGGCGCACGACATGGTCTGCCGCTTTTCTTACCATGGATTCGCTGGTAACCGAACCGCCATTTGAATGGTGGGCACGGTAAGGATTTAACCATACATGAAGCTCCAACCCTCTTTTATGCGCTTCTTCTACCCAAAACTCCAAAGGATCATAGTATGGTGAAGGTGCTTTACCAATTTGTCCGGTCAAGAAGTACGACCAAGGTTCATAAGGGGAGTTGTATAAGGCATCTGCCGAAGGGCGAACCTGAAAGATCACCGCGTTGAAGTTGTTTTCTTTCAACATATCCAACAAGCGGATCGCTTCTGCTTTTTGTTGCTCCGTTGATAGGTTATTTTTACTTGGCCAATTGATATTCGCGACTGTTGCGATCCAAGCAGCACGGAATTCACGTGGAACCTGCGGCAATTTCGCCGTAAAAGCGGGCTTAGCCTTTTCTTTTTTTTCTACTTTCGACGCCTGTTGTACAGGTTTTGTTTCTGCAGGTTTCTCCGCGTCTTTTGTTTCAGGAACCTGATTGGCAACCTGTGATTCCTTCGCTATTTCCGTTGGATTTTGTTTAGCGGCTTTGCTCTGCTTGTTCTTTGAACCGCAGGAAACGCCAGTAAACAATACCGCAGATAACGCGCAAAGACTAATAAATCTTCTCATCATATACAGTTTCTTAACTTACAAAACTACATCTTTTTGCACGTTTATGTCAAATTGTAACCTATAAGTTATACGTTAAATAATCAATTGCCCCTCAAAAACAACTTGTTGCACGCGATATTCCGAATCAAAAACGAGGATATTCGCCAGACTTTGGGATCTCAAATTCCCGATGTCATCGCGCGCAATTTGGCGTGCAGGATAAAGCGTGGCCATGCGTAGCGCTTCGGACAGGTCTATACCGACCTGCTGCACGCAGTTTTTCACCGCCTGCAATAAAGACAACGCAGAACCGGAAAGTGTACCGTCCGGCATGACGTAATGATCGCCGTTCAACACATGTTGATAGACGCCCTTGTTGCATGCAGCAACCGCATCCGTTATTAAAAACAGACGCTCGCCCATCAATTCTTTGCTGAGTCGCACCGCTTGATAATCCACATGTATACCATCAACGATAATAGAGGCTGCCACGGAAGCATGCGAAAATGCTGCACCCGGTATTCCAACTTCCCGATGATGGAATGGCGACATGGCATTCCACAAGTGTGTTACCATACCTATCCCCTTATTAAAGGCAGACGTTGCTTGTTGATAGCTGGCAGTACTATGTCCAAGCGTTAAGCGGATACCCTGCTCCTGCAGATAGTCGATGCATTCCTGATCCATTAACTCTGCAGCAATGGTCATTATTCTAACCACATCTTGACCCTGTAATAAATCTTCCAACAAAGGCTTCGTTGCTTTGATAATGAGTTCTTCGGGATGTGCTCCTCGTTTTGCAGGATTTAGGAAAGGACCTTCCAGATGCAAGCCTAAAGCTACTTTGGACTGCGCTTTGCGAAACACATTGATGGCCGTTTTGAAAACCGCTAAGGTGTTTGTCGCCAAGGTGGGCATATACGATGTACAGCCCTGCTTCAGTAAGTTATTATCTATTCTAGAGAGGGACTCCACGGTCAACTCGGCAGAAAACAGGTCATTGCCCGTACCATAAATTTGCAGGTCGATTAGCCCCGGACAGATATTGCCTCCTTGCACATCGATTACCTCAAAATCACCGGGAATCTCGCTCACTGGCACGATTGCTAGGATTCGATCTCTGTTAACAAGTACAGCATGGTTATCTAAGACCTGATATTCCGTAAAGATCCGGCCATTGCTTAAGGCTAGGTTTTGATTCATCCTGCAATATAGGCAGTTTTCATTTTTTTCTAAATATTCAACGCTCTAATTGTATCTTAGTCCTTATTAGCATGTAACAGAAAAGAATAAATCTATACGATTATGTCACAAAAAGAAATCTTAAATACCGACAAAGCCCCTGCAGCTATCGGTCCATACAATCAAGCCATTAAAGCTGACAAGACTTTATACGTTTCAGGGCAAATCCCCTTGATTCCGGAAACGATGGAATTGATCAGCACAGGCGTTGCTGATGAGGCACATCAGGTTTTGAAGAACGTTGGTGCCATCTTAAAAAATGCAGGTTATGATTTTAAGGATGTGGTAAAGACCAGCATATTCTTGAGCAGCATGGATTACTTTGCTACAGTAAACGAAGTGTATTCGGAATACTTCAAAGAAATTCAGCCCGCAAGAGAATGTGTTGCTGTTAAGACACTTCCGAAAGAGGTAAATGTGGAGATTTCCGTAATTGCGTGGAAGGCATAAGTGCAAACAATCCTTTTATTTTATAATGGGTGTCACTTTTTAAACGCATAAAAAGCGGGATGTTTGTATTAAGCAATTCACAACGCTTACTATTTAAATTTGGACACTTTTTTTATACTATAAAAGTCTGCATGTAGCCCTACAGCGCAGCATAATTGTTGAAACACAACCTAAAAAAGCTAGACAACCTGAACAATGTTTAGCTTTTTTGCTTTTTAGTATTTAGTAGTTAGTATTTAGTATAAAGACCAATGACGGCTACTAGGTTGAATACTTTTTTATGGCGGTTGGTTTTAAACCAAGAAAAAAAGTATTTAGTAGTTAGTAATTAGTATAAAGACCAATGACGCTACATCCTGCCCATCCGAGCATCCTTCCTTTCCTGCTTCAAAACAAAACGTGTCAAATGTCTGAAATCTTATGTCTAATATCTCATTCCAGCCCAAGGTCTAACTACTAAATACTAACTACTAAATACTATTCAACAGAAATAGCAAAGATTTTTCATTAATTTAGTGGGATTCCAAGATGGCAGAATTATCGTTAATCACCCCTATTGAATATTTGAAAGGCGTTGGCCCGCAGAAGGCCGATGTACTCAAGAAAGAGTTGCAGATATTTACTATTGGCGATCTGCTTGAATGCTACCCTTTTCGGTATATCGACAAGACCAAGTTTCATAAAATCCGTGAATTGCATCCTGATATGGTTGGTGCACAGGTTCTGGGGCGCTTAGTTTCGTTGCAGGAGGTTGGCGAAAAGAAAGGGAAGCGCCTGCTTGCTCAATTTAGAGACGATACGGGTGTCATGGAGCTGGTTTGGTTTCAAAGTCTTTCCTGGCTGAAGAAAAGTCTAAAGGTGGGAGCGGCTTATGTGATGTATGGTAAACCTACGGAGTTCAATGGGACATTGTCGGTTACCCATCCCGAGATGGAGCTTTATCAGCAAAAAGAGAAGCGCATAGGTAATATGAGCATGCAACCAGTTTATTCTTCTACCGAAAAGCTGAAGAAATTCAACTTGGATAGCAAAGGAATACAGAAATTGCAAGAGGCCGCCTTAGCGACTGTGTTCCGAACCTTAGTTGAGCCTCTGCCACCCTATATCCTAGAGCAACATCAGTTGATGCCTTATGCTCAGGCCTTACTATCCATTCATTTTCCACAGAATGAACAGTTGATGGCTGCTGCAATCCGGCGTTTAAAGTTTGAAGAGCTTTTTATCATACAATTGCGCTTGCTTCGAAACAAGCAGTTGAATACGCAGAAATACCGGGGGCATCGTTTTACGGAGGTTGGCGAGAAATTCAACAGCTTCTTTAGCGAGCGACTTCCTTTCCCATTGACCAATGCGCAAAAGCGGGTAATCAAAGAGATACGGGTTGATACGAATACCGGTGCACAGATGAATAGGTTGGTGCAGGGGGATGTTGGTTCGGGCAAGACGGTGGTGGCTCTGATGAGCATGCTCTTGGCCATTGACAATGGCTTCCAAGCCTGTATGATGGCACCGACAGAAATATTGGCGACACAGCATTATAACGGGCTTAAAGAACTTCTGGGCGATGATATTTGTAATATCAAATTGCTTACCGGTTCGACGCCTAGCAAGGCGCGAAGGATCATTCATCAAGAGCTGGAAGATGGCACGTTGGATATTCTGATCGGTACGCATGCGCTAATCGAGGATAAGGTCAGGTTTAAGAACATCGGTTTTGTTGTTATCGATGAGCAACATCGCTTCGGTGTGGAACAGCGTGCCAAGCTATGGCGAAAAAATACCATTCCACCGCATATGCTGGTGATGACAGCGACGCCTATACCGCGTACCCTGGCCATGACCATGTACGGCGATTTGGATATCTCGGTAATCGATGAGTTGCCGGCAGGCAGAAAACCGATTAAAACGGTTCATTTTTTTGAGAATAAACGACTGCGCGTGTTTGGATTTATGCGCGAAGAGATAGCAAAAGGGCGACAGATCTACATTGTTTACCCTTTGATCAAGGAGTCTGAGAAGATGGATCTGCTTTATTTGGAGGCAGGTTTAGAAGGCTTATTGCGTGAGTTTCCGATGCCGCAATACCAAATCAGCATAGTGCATGGCAAGATGAGTGTAAAGGATAAAGACTTTGAGATGCAACGTTTTGTAAAACATCAGACGCAAATTATGGTAGCAACGACGGTCATTGAGGTTGGGGTCAATGTGCCAAATGCGTCAGTGATGGTTATTGAAAACTCGGAACGCTTTGGGCTTTCACAATTGCACCAGTTACGTGGTCGCGTAGGTCGTGGTGCCGAACAATCTTATTGTATCTTGATGTCGAGCAATAAACTAAGCAAAGAAGGAAGAACTCGATTGGAAACCATGGTGCGTACGAACGACGGCTTCGAAATTGCAGAGGTTGACTTGCAGCTTCGCGGGCCGGGCGACATCTCTGGTACCCAGCAGTCTGGTGTTTTGGAGATGAAGATTGCCGATTTAGCGAAAGATCAAGCGATCCTTTCAGAAGCCAGAAATTCGGTGATACAGATCTTCAAAGAAGACCCTAACCTTACGGCGGAGAAGAACCAGCCTTTAGTACAGATCCTGAACCAAAGAGGCTCGGCGATTTCTTGGGACAAAATATCTTAAAAACCTTACCTTTGTATCCTTGTTCTATACTTAGTAACAAGGGAATGCGTTGAAACACTCCTATGCAATAAACATTAAATATAATACATGGCGAGAATAAAAATATATGATACAGCAGTAAAGCCTGAGACGGCGGTATTGGTCAGTGTGATCACTCCAGATGTTTCAGATCAGACTGCAAAGGAATATTTAGAGGAATTGGAGTTTTTAGTGACGACTGCCGGCGGGATTACCAAAGGCATATTCACGCAGAAGCTTCACTTTCCGGACCGCGCAACATTCGTTGGTAGCGGAAAGTTGGAAGAGATTAAAGAGTTTATCAAAGCTGAAGAAATTGATATCGTAGTTTTTGATGATGAACTATCGCCTTCGCAGCTAAGAAATATCGAGAAATACTTTGAGATCAAAGTACTGGACCGCTCCAACCTAATTTTAGACATCTTCGCGAAGCATGCGAAAACAGCGCAAGCGAAGACGCAGGTGGAGTTGGCGCAGCTGCAATATTTATTGCCACGATTGACGCGTATGTGGACTCACTTAGAGCGTCAGCGCGGTGGTATTGGTATGCGTGGTCCTGGGGAGAGTCAGATTGAGAGTGATAGACGGATGATCTTGAACAAGATTTCCTTATTGAAAGAGCGCTTGCGCAATATCGATAAACAAAACGAGACACAGCGTAAGAACCGTGGCGAGATGATCCGTGTGGCATTGGTGGGTTATACCAACGTTGGTAAGTCGACCATCATGAATATGATTTCAAAGTCGGATGTATTGATCGAGAATAAGTTGTTTGCGACTTTGGATACGACAGTGAGAAAGGTCGTAATCGACAATTTACCATTCTTGCTTTCGGACACGGTTGGTTTCATTCGTAAGTTGCCTCACCATTTGGTAGAGTGTTTTAAGTCGACATTGGATGAGGTTCGCGAGGCGGATGTACTGATTCATGTGGTGGATATTTCGCACCCTTACTTTGAAGATCATATTCACGCGGTAAACGAGACCTTGAAGGATATCGGCGCGGTGGATAAACCGATTATTACGGTATTCAATAAAATTGACGCATACAAGCCGCCAGTAGAAGTTGATGAAGAAGGCGAAGAGATCAAAGTGACATTAGATGATTTCAGAAATTCATGGATGGCAAAGAATTCGGATCCGGCGATATTTATCTCGGCAACCGATAAGATCAACGTGGAAGAATTTAAAGAGAAGTTATATGAGATTATCGTCAAGATGCATAACGCACGATATCCATATAACAACTTATTATATTAATCGAATCAGGAGTTCGAAAAGAGTAGCATGCAGAATAAAAAAGTGCAGTTTATTGACTGGGGCTTGGTAGATTATCAGGAAGCGTGGGACAGACAAGAGGAGATCTTCGCCAAGACGCTGGCAATAAAACACGATAACAGGGTCAACAATACGACATTGGAGACTCCAAATTACCTCATCTTTACCGAGCACCCCCATGTGTATACGCTTGGGAAAAGTGGACACATGGAGTACTTACTGCTGGATGAAGAGGGGCTTAAAGAAAAGAACGCGACCTTCTATAAGATCAATAGAGGTGGCGATATTACCTATCATGGGCCAGGACAGATTGTAGGATACCCTATTTTGGATCTGGACAACTTCTTTACCGATATTCATCTGTATTTAAGGACGCTGGAAGAGGCGATCATTATGACGCTTGCGGAATATGGAATCGAAGCCGGAAGATATCCTGGCTATACCGGGGTTTGGTTGGATCCGGATAATGAGAAGGCGAGAAAGATTTGTGCGATGGGCGTGAGAGCATCAAGATGGGTGACAATGCACGGATTTGCATTTAATGTGAATGCGGATTTGAATTATTTTGGGAATATCGTTCCTTGCGGAATTGATGATAAGGATGTCACGTCGATGGAACGCGAGCTGGGTAGAAAGCTCGATATGGAAGAAGTGAAAGGGAAACTGAAAGGGAATTTGGGAAAACTTTTTGAGATGGAGTTAGGGTGATGTAGACATAAAAATCCCCAAGCAGATTGCTTGGGGATTTTTTTATGTTAACCTTCCGTTTTCCTCGGAGAAATTATTTTATCAATTTCGATAACGCTGCATCTAGCGCTTCGCCTCGAAGATTTTTGGCGATAATTATACCGTTCGGATCGATCAATATATTGGAAGGTACTGCGCGTATAGCATATATTTCAGCTGCAGCATTCGCCCATCCCTTCAAATCTGAGACCTGTATCCAAGTCAGGTTATCTGCCATGATTGCCCGTTCCCAGCTTTCTTTTTTATTATCAAGCGATACCCCTAATATTTCTAGGTTTTTCGATTTATACTTATGGTAAGCTGCAACGAGGTTCGGGTTCTCCTGACGGCATGGCACGCACCATGAAGCCCAGAAATCGACCAACAGATATTTCCCTCTAAAATCACTTAAACTAACAGGATTGCCGTTAAGATCAGGTTGTTCGAAATCCACGGCTTTTGCGCCTACGACCAGCTCCATCCCCTTCAACAAACCCTGCAAACGCTTCATCCTATTCGTTGCCTTTAGCTCTGCGGATAAGCCCGCTAACAAAGGTTTAATCATCGCTACGTCAGGCTTTCCACCCGCGAGGGACTCTAGGAATAATACGCTTAGCTGATTGTTGGGATTATCCTTGATGAACTGAATTTTTGTGTTTATACTGCCTTCCTGTGGAGTTCCAAATTTTGTAAGTAATTCAATTTGTCTTTTCTCCGCCTCGGCCGTTAAGGAGTCTGCTTTTGCCTTTTCCGATAAATAAGCGGTCGAGCTGAATACCGCTTTGCTCGCTTCCATATCCTTCACGTATTCCATGTATGTTTGTGTTTGCTCACCTCCATCGATTACTTTTGGTTTTGAAGAAAGGTCAACGACAGTCTTCCCTGGTGAAAGGTAAAACCAAAAGTCTTTCGGATTTCGTTGTTGAGCTTCAAAACGCTCTCTAAATAAAATCCCGGTATATGCCGTACCTGTAAATTCTTTCTTCAGTGAAAAGCGACCATTCCTGACCATGGCAGAATCGATAACCTGAGTATTATCATCAAAAGAATAATGCAGAATATAGACTTTCTTAGTATCCTTAATATTTCGGCCTTCAAGCTCGAAGGAAGCGTTATGTTGCCCTACGGCGAACAAGGGCGAAAGGAACAATAGGTTAATGATATATTTTCTCATAGTATTAAATTCCAATGTGTAAATCAACTGCCTCTGCGACAGAATGTGGCATAGCAACTTCTAATGTCATTCTGTTGATATCGTAAATATATACGGAAGACTTCTTCTCGCCTGCATAATTGGGGTCATAAGTCGTAATCATTAATTTCCCTTCAGTCATTTTATATTTAGTGATGTAACCAGGAGCATTAGCGGGGAGTGTGACAAATGGCTGGAATTCTAAACCCAGGTAAGATGCTCTATGGATCGTTTTATCGGTTGCCAAATACCAATAATTAGCGTCAAAATCGTAACTCGCAAACCTTAGTATTCCCTCTCCAGGAATGTTTCCTTCTGCTATCTTTTGAAAACTAACCGGTTTTAAATCTCCATTATAGGAAACCCAATAGGCAAACAATCTGCTATCTTTTTTCATTAGATAGACGAATTTGGGGTCGTCATTGAAGTATGTAAGTTGGCTGATTACGAATTCCTGATCTTTGTAAATACTCGTATTCGTAATCTCATCGAACACATTGATATAGGTATAAGAGACGCCGGAACTGACTCCGTTATCCAATAGTCGAATCATCTTATTTTTTGCATCGTAGAAACTGAAGAAATAAGGTGTGTAGAAAGAAGCTCCTGCCATCCCTCCTTTACTAATTGAATAATCTAATTTGTCCGAATTTAATGCCGGAAGGCTGATACCGCCCTTTTGCAAAATATGCAGCTTCCCTTGATTTACCATGTAAATAATCGGGTTATAGGGATCCAATACCACATCTGTTGGTTCGAAAACAAAGTTTTCCTTTTCACCGACATAGCTATCTTTGCTATAAAGCAAGTTTGGTAAAAACTCTCTTGAGTCGACCATAATAACAGGATAGGGCGCATTTTTCATTCCTAATGCTAATCGATTATAGTAATCCCTAGATGAATTTCCATATTGACGATTACCACTAATACTAATAGGATTACTACCTAGTGATATATTTGGAATCAAAACTTCTTCAAATTGATTTTTTTCGCGGATAGTCGATTTACAGTATAAAATTGATTCTCCGTTAGGTTTTTTTGACAAGACATAATAGCCTAACTTGTAGGGATTAATTACATTTACGAAGAAACTATAGGAAGTTTCTATGCCGGTTTTATTATCTGTGACGGTTAAATCTGCGTTCATTTTACCATAGCCTTTATTAGCTATGTATTCAAATTTATTGGTATTTGAAATTTCCTCACCGTCTACCCTCCAACGGAAACTGACATTACTAAGGTCGGTTCCACTTAAAGTTCCGGTAATCGTCGGAGTTATCCTCAATGTGTCCGAGAAAGGCAAATCGTAAATTCGCTGAGCGTTGTGATCGCCTTCGAGCACTCCGGCAATGCTGATCTTATTGACTTCATGGTAATCATAATTCCCCAAATCCTTGGAGCAAGAGATTAACAAAACCGATGACAATAAGCTGTATATAAATATATTAGCAATTTTCATTTTTGTTAATTTATGGTAAAAGAATACGTTCTTTGCTGGTATCAGCATCGGGATAAACAACATGCTCTTGAAAGTAATTTTTCAGCACCTGCATATACATAAAGGTGATAGGATACCACCCCGGGTTTGCAGAGCTCGGCATATTATTCCAATAGTATATGGGGCCGGGTTCATTTGTTGTAAGGTGGGGAGACATATCGGCCCCCAGATAATAAATTTGCATCCATTTTTGCATCACTTCCTTATAAAATGGACCCATTACTCTCGACCAAGCATTCCACCAAGTAGGCTGAATCATGATATCGCTAAAAACGATCTTCATTTCGCTGTTATACTGATGACCAACGCGGAAGTTTTCGTTATCCTTGAGGTTAAGAATCACGAACATTTCCTTCGCTGCTAACTGTTTGCCTCTTTTGATCTTAATATATAACGTATCGATATAGCGGTCGGCAGCAATAGTTGGTTCAGAAATCTCAATCAACGCGCTATCATAGTCTGAATTGGGATTGATCTCGTAGGAATAGTTTCGCGCTTCATGTTTTGCTACACCTCCAATGGCGATTGGAATTGCAATTGTCTTTTCCTGCCTACCTATTGCCGTATCAGTAGCGAAACTATAGTAAACACTGTCTAAAAAGCGCTCTTTAGGTCGATTTGACAAATCTGGCAGCGCGAAACTTATATAGGAGTCATCTGCGGAGAACTCAACTAAATCATTTTCTTTACAGCCGCAAAAAAAGATGCTGGCTATGATGATGATAAATAACTTTTTCATATCCTTAATTTTGCGGGTTATATAAATTCTCGTCAGCTGGAATCGGAAGCTTAAATATCGCTAGTGATGGAGCTACCGGAGTCGATCGAGGGATTGCTCTAAATAATCTTTTATATTCTGCGAACATCGTCCCTTCGCTAATATTCTCTTTCCTCACCTCTTCAAAAATTAAGTTCTTAATATTTCCCTCAGTCCTAGAAGCATCGAATGACAAGTTGATCGTCAGGCCGCGCGCTGCTCGCACTTTGTTTAAATAAAGCATGGCCTTGGCGGGATTCGATTTAGCATACTCCTCCGCTGCGATCATATAAATCTGATGTAATCCGATCAACTTACTTTCGAAGTATTTACGATAGTTTAAATCGGTATATAAGTAAGATTGTGGGAAATGGTATTTGACAACTTTTCGAACGGTTGATGAATTGCTTGACAGGGCAAACCAGTTGACCAATCGCACGTCATTCAACGAACCGTGATCCGCCGCATTATACAAGCCGTTCAACAGTAGCGTATAGTTGGGAAACAATAATGGGGAAGTCGTAGAAGAGGAAGGATTTTCAATCAATGGATTCACCTCAATATTAAAATTTAACAATTCAGGATTCATCAGTGTGAAAATTGACTCCATTGGCATTCTGCGTTCTATCGCCTGTGCCAATTCGCCGGAAGTCGCTAAATGAATAGAATTACTTCGAGACTCCAATTCCTGAATTAATTCTTCAGCGTAGGTCGCTGCAGTCTTACTGTCGCCGGCCCATTGAGCGACCATACTTTGCATCGCCACAATAGCATAATAGTTCATTCGAGCGCCCCGGTGATCAATTAAACTATTGTACTTCTCATAACCATATTGATTAAGGTTAGCATTTCGTGTTGTCGTACGAATTGGATCTCCCTCCAGCAGCTTTTTAGCCTCTGCGAGTTCCGCATTCAATTTGTCGATAACTTGACCTGCCGTCGAAAATTTCACGCCTTTATACCCAGTTTTGTCAACGTAGGGTATCGCTGTTGCATTAAGGCCTTCTTGACTGATTACAGGCCCAAAAAGTTTTAATAATTGAAAATGTAAGAACGCTCGTGTTCCAATGGTCTCTCCTCTTACGATATCATGAAATGGGTCTGCTTTAATTGCATCGATATTCTTCATGACCGTATTCAGCTGATTAATAATCTGATAGGTTACTCCCCAAATATCTTCAATATTCTTAACAGGGTTGGGATAACCGTATTCATGTCTCGAACCCCGATAGTAATAGTGGGTAGTTCCTAAATTATTATATGTCGCTCCTAGAGTTTCTAAGAAGCCGTACTTCATTTCCTTTCCGAACATCGCTTTGGTCGTCATGCCCAAGTAAGCTCCGGCTAGAACAGATTCGAAACCTGAACGGTCAGTTAATAGATCATCTTCGTATGCTTTGTTAACCGGGTTTACATCTAAAAACTTTTCACAACTGGCAAAAAGTAATATCGTGATAACACTTAGTATTATTTTCTTCATTTTTTAGAATTGAATCATTACACCTAAATTATACTCTCTGGCGTAGGGATATGTAATCCCACGTTCCATTCTGACTGTACTTAACCTCAACGCGTCGTTCATGGAAAAATTAAGCTTTAAACGCTGCAGCTTTAACCGCTCTAAGACAGCAGATCTAAAGTCATAGTTTACATTGATGGCGGACAAGCGAAGGAAGCTTTCATTCTGAACAAAACGATTAGAAATCTGCGTGGTCGATTGGTCTGAGATTGATTTATATTTAGCAATATCTCCAGGCTCTCTCCAGCGTTCCTCTAATATTCTTTTATCACCATTCACATAAGGTTTATTATTTTCAATCTTGTTCATCAAGGTCTCGTTGAAGATATCTCCGCCGATTGAATAATTGCCGATTACTTGAACAGATAATCCGCGGTAATTGAATGAAGTTCCAATATTTCCATAGAGGTC
Source organism: Sphingobacterium sp. UBA2700 (assembly GCA_002354335.1). GTDB lineage: Bacteria > Bacteroidota > Bacteroidia > Sphingobacteriales > Sphingobacteriaceae > Sphingobacterium. The sequence continues at coordinate 157,980 of DELI01000033.1, forward strand.
CGCTTCTTTATTGCCTACGACTACCTGATTCCTCGCATCCCAGGTATAAGTCACATCGCCATTTAGCGCTCTGTACATTTCACGACCGTTAGCCGGATCAATTCCTAAAGATGGAATAGCGCGCAGAATCGTCAAAGACTGTCCTTCCTCATAATAAGTTGAAGGTTTGATAACATTACCCGATGCATCTGTTGACACTAGGGACTCATTCAGCTCTCTAAGTTCATTGGAGATAGAAAGTAGTTTGCTTCTATTTTGTACTGCACCCACGTTCAAATACCATAGAATAGCGTTATCAGAACGTTCTAACAACCGTATATTTGCCATCGCTTCGAAGCCTTTATTGCTTGCTTTACCCAAATTCGCAAAGTAAGTACCTCCCGGGAAACCGAAAGAAGGAGCGACAGTAACCTTTGAAATCATTCTATTGGTAATTCGATCATAGTAGGAAAGGTTCATCGTTACGAGGTTATTGAACAATGAAATATCCGTTCCAAAGCTCCATTGCATTTGCTCTGGCCAGCGTACATTAGGGTTTCCCTGGCTTACGGCTACTGCTGCATATTGGTTATTGTAAAACATCCCACTCAAAAAGTTGAATGCTGAGCTCACCATGCCTGCGTTAAAATTGCTTACTGTACTATTTGTTCCGACATTGGCGAATAAGCGAAGGCGATTCACATATTCGTTTTTAAACCAAGGTTCGTTATGAACGTTATAGGAAAGACCTGTACTCCAGAACGAAGCAAATCTATTCTCTTTTCCATAAATGGACGCTCCATCCGACCTTCCTGTCAAACTAAAATTATACTTGTTATCATAGGTATAATAAAAATTGCCTATGAATCCCAATTCTCTTACAGGAGTAGAGTTTGATTTCGGAAGACTATTTGGCGAGTAGGTTAATGCCATTTGAGGCGTCATGAAACGATCATCAATATATCCACTCAACAAATGCGAATTCCCTGTTATATCAGATGATCTGATTTCAGAAATCGCTGCAGCATTTATTTGATGTTTATCGAATGACTTACTGTATTGAAGCTCCAAACGACCTTCGTATGCAACCTTAGAAGAGTCGCCTAAAGCATAGCTTCCTTTAAGTTTGGGGTCTGTTACGTTGTAAAATTTTGTGTTGAACGGAGAGGTATATTCATCAAAATTATGCATTTCCCGAGAAATAGCTGCCTTTCCACGTAGGATAAGGTTGGCATTGATAAACCATTCTAAGGAAAGGTTATTACTGATATAGTGAATTTTATTCTCGTCAATATGTCCTTGCTGAGCATTATATAACGGATTAAAAAGCATTTTTTCGCCAAATTCATAAAACTGTCCGAGTTCCCCAAAACGAACGATATAGTTGCCGTTATCATCCTTCATACGTTCGTATGGGTTCAATAAAGTATATTGCTCAAAGCTCCCATAAGGACTGTTGTAAGCCTTAGTATATTGATATGAGGCTACGTTTCGAAAGGTAATCACGTTAGGAATTCGATAGATTAGATTAAAAGAAGCCCCGCCTCTTGTACGGCCAGATTCCTTCATAACGCCTTTGTAATCGTTGTAATGTCCCTCTAAACTATAACGGACGTCATTTCCTCCACCTTCCATTCGTATACTATGCCCCAAGGAGAATGTATTCCTTACAGGCTGCTTAAGCCAATAGGTATCCACTCCCGATTGTACATTTCGTAGTCGGGCGTTATAAAGGTTATTATACATTTCCTGCTGCATATTATTCCAAACAGGATCTGTTGAGTTCGCTATGTATATACCCGCTAAACGCTCGTACTCAAGCTTCTCCGCAGCATTCATTACGTTGTAATCCGAAAGGTCAACAATCGAACTTGTTGGTTTTACGTCGTAGGTAACAGTAAATTTCCCATCCTTCGGCATTCTCGTTTCAATTACAATTACTCCATTTCCTCCTCGCGATCCGTATAAACTTGTAGAACTTGCATCTTTTAAAATTGATATGGATTCCACCCGATTGACATCTAAATCGTATAGAGTCGACAGTGCCACCTCGAAGCCATCTAAGATCACTAATGGCGCATTCACTGCGTATTCACCGACGCTAGATATCCCTCGAATATTGATCTCGGGAAGTGCATTAGGATTTGAACCCGCATTTACGCGCTCATCGACTTTAAACGATGGATCCAATGCCTGCAGCATGCTGAAGATGTTTCCTGTGTTAAACTTTTCAATCTCCTTACGAGTCACCGTTGTTGCCGCTCCGGTAAAATTCTCTCGACGCGCTTTCGTATACCCCGTTACAACCGTCTCTTCGATTTCCGTATTTGTTGCTTTCATCGTAACGAGAATTTCTCTTCTTTTCCCCACATTGATTACTTGTGACTCGAAGCCTACTATGGAAACCCGTAACTCTTGATTTACAGAAACTTCGACACTAAACTGACCTTGTGCTTGGGTGCGGCCAAGAGAACGTCCAGATTTCATATCCTGTATATTAACTCCAGATATGGGTTGGCCTTGTTCGTCATTAACCTGTCCCCTTAAAATGTACGTTTCTTGGTTGTCCGAGGAGCTGGATGGAATATTCGAGTGGGTTGAGGACTGCTTTGGCCTCACTACAATCGTATTATTCCGGTAGATTAGATTGATTGGCTGATTTTTCGAAAGCTCTTGAAGAACAACTTGAATATCCTTGCCCTGTACATCGATACTTACCGGGTTTGTGCGCTTCAGCAATGCAATATCACCAACTAAATCGCTTTGGGTTTGTCTACTCAATTTGTCCAACACAGTCGCCATCGTCGCATTCGTTTCTTTTAATGAGACTGATTGTGCAAGTAACACACCTACCGTCAATGAAAAGATTAGACTGCAGAACCCCTTTGCAGCCGCAACATAAGGCCATCTGCTACTTCGTTCTCGGAAGCCTTCCTTAAAATTCAGGTGCTTTTTGAATTTCATAAATAATAATTTGTTAGTTATTGATGGTTGTTTTTAGGTCGCATTCCAATCGTAAAAATTTCGGCTCAAAGATTATCTATGGAGAATCTCTATTTGAGGTTCAATTAGATATTTCTATCGACCGACTTCAATGAATTGGTTTGCTTTCGATTGTAAAACGAGACAGTTGGAGTTTTGTCCCTAAGTTTTTTAAAAAAGAAATTTTCAGCGTACTAGCAACTAATAGACTGGGATTTAGGGCTGCGTCGCTTTTTTAAGATAAAGTACATTTTTATCGAGTTCATAAGTTAACGGAATAGCGTCCGAAATAAGGCTCAAGACTTCTTTTAGACTCTTTTTCCTATTAATTCTGCCATACAAAATACTATTCTTGATGGAATCATCTACTACGACTTCTATTCCATACCAAGCCGATATCTTCTGTACAACCGCATCGAGTGTCCTGTTGCTTAAATTAAAATAACCATCTTTCCAATCGAGATACTGAAATATATTATCACTATAACTTACTGTACCCTCTGAATAAACTTGCTTCGGCAACAGTGTGACGTTAAAGTCCAACTTACTAACCTGATCATTTAAATCCCCTTTAGCAATAGAAACCTTACCGTCAATTAATGCCGTAACATTTGATTTCGTGAAATCCACGTTGAACTTTGTTCCTAAAACAGCAATAGTATGGGTTTTCCCTCTCACGTAAAAAGGGATTTTGCCGTATTCATTCTCTTGATGTGCAACTTCAAAATAGCCTTCTCCCTTGAGTTGTATCTCGCGCATATCGGAAGAAAAATTGATAGGGTATTTAATCTCCGAATTCACATTTAGCCATACCCTACTGCCATCAGACAGCATCAGGCTCGCCGTACTTCCGGCTTTCGTACGCACCGTATTGTATACAATGTCTGTTGTTGTAGGGTTTATGATATATTTAATTTCGCCATCGTCCAATTTCGTGATAAAATACTTGCCTACATTTAGGGTGTCGCCAATATGAAGACTGTCTATGTTGTATTCTTTATTGTCGTCAAGAACAATGATAGGACTGGAGGATTTCGGTGCAACATATTGGGCTAATTGAGTTTCTATATCGTTGTTAGATTTCGAATTCAACCAATAAAAAGAAATACCTACAACCAATACCAAGCTTGCAGCAACAGCAATAATCCAATTCCATGAAATTACTTTCTTGGTTGAAACTGAATAAACCTTTTCGTCTAGAGAATCCAACATAGCTAATACTTCTTGATCGCCCAACGCTTCTTCGCCATGATATTGATCAAACCAGGCCTCAACTGTAGACTTTTCCTCTTCAGTCGCGATTCCTTGATTATATCTTTTCAATATGTTTTTGTCTAAACTCATAAGGTTTCCACTTTGCTATGCCAATGTATTTAGTCTTTAAAAAAAACGAGTAAAATGGATATTTGTCCCTAAAAAAATATAAAAAGCATCCAGGTCGACAATTTCGATCGCAGCACCTTCATTAAATTTGACGATTGATTTCGTACCGTTTTTTCAGATAAGCCCAATGAGTCAGCAATCTCTTGATTGTTATATCCCTCAAGTCTCATTTTTAGAATCGTTTGATATTGCGGGCCACAGCGACGCAGCAATTCCTCGATACGTCTCAGAAAGGTTTCTTCGCGGACTTTTGCATCCGTGCCGGTATGCGATTTCGCAAAGTCGTCTATGGAATCTAAATACTTTTGCGCATGAACGCCTTTGGACATGTGGTCAATAATTTTCGTCCTCAAAGCTTTAAAAAGATAACCTCCTATACGCTCTTTAATTTCTAACTGTCCCCTGTTTTTCCAAAGACTCAAAAAAACATCTTGCACCAAATCTTCCGCAGCATCACGGCTCACACGTTGAGAAGCAAAAATTAGCATAGCCGCTTTATATCTTTCATAAAGTTCATGAAAAGCAGTCGTTTGATTTTGGTGAATCAACTCCACTAATCCTTCATCGGTATTCTGAATAGGAACTGTCATTAAGGCAAATAGTTCCCAAATATAGACTATTAATAAAAATTTAACAAGCTATGCGAGACATCAAACTACTGATGGTTAGTTGAAGAACTTGGTATTATTTCGCTACCCCCTTATCTCTATCTTTTCGCTCGCCACGATCTTCTGCATCTCCGCTGTCACTTCCACAATAACAAGACGCTCAAGATGGATCTCCGCAGTACTGATTTCGAACATTGCAGTGTGCTCATATCGATTGGCGATAGATAACCTAATGTCGGTGCAATGCGGTTCGAAAGTTTCTTGAACGAGCTCAATCCTGTTATTTTCTCCCGACAAATGCCCGAGAATCAAATGTTTCAAGCGTGAGCTTCTGTTCTCTAGAAAAGCTTGCAAAGAGGCAGCATTCGAAATATGTCCCCAACCACTTCTGATCCTATTTTTGAGGTAGTAGGAATAACGCCCTTTATCCAACATCTCTTCATCATAATTAGACTCCAAGAACAACACATCCGCATGTTTTATCGCTGTTTTCACATTATCACAAACGCGCCCTAGATCCGTCAGGACAGCAATATTCAACCTACCGTCCGAAATCATAAAGCTACAAGGTTCTTTAGCGTCGTGGTATTTGGGAATACCATAAATTGTCAAAGGTCCAATCTGCACCACTTCCTGTGGAAGAATGATTCGCACCAGATGATCGGGAAGATTTAAACGAGAGCCGGCTAATGAGCCCGCGGTAATATAGACTGGAATTTGATAGCGCTTGGCAAAAACCGACAAACCTTGGATATGGTCCGAGTGCTCGTGCGTGATGAACAGGGCTTTGATATGGCTCGGCATAATCCCTAAACTGCTCATTCGTAAATGTATATGCTTATTATTGATGCCTGCATCGACTAGGATAGCCGTATCGTCTTTGGCAACATAATAACAATTTCCATTACTCCCTGAGGCAAGCGCGCAATACCGAATCATGGTTACAAAGATATAAAATCCTTGAGCCCTAAACCTAAAAAACCTTTCATATTTCCATTGAAACAACAGAAATAAAAGCTCTTAATGGACTTTAAGACAAATACTTTCAGAAAAATCAAAGGATTACTAACACTCTGGCAAACTCAACGGTACCTTGATCGCTAAACCGCCATCTGCCGTCTCCTTATACTTCACGTTCATATCTTGAGCCGTTTCCCACATCGTACTCACCACCGCATCCAAACTTACTTTCGCTTTATCTGGATTCGATTGCAATGCCAGCTGAGCCGCAGTAATCGCCTTGATAGCACCCATGGTGTTTCTCTCGATACATGGTATCTGCACTAATCCACCAATCGGGTCACAAGTCAATCCTAAGTGATGCTCCATAGCGATCTCCGCAGCCATTAAGGCCTGCCGTTGAGAACCACCCAAACATTCTGTCAAGGCACCTGCCGCCATTGCCGATGATACGCCAATTTCAGCCTGGCAACCACCCATCGCCGCCGATATGGTAGCACCTTTTTTAAATATAGACCCAATCTCTGAAGCTGTAGCAATAAATTGGATGATTTTATCTTCGTTATAACAATCGTGGAACACAATATAATATTGCAGCACTGCTGGAATTACGCCCGCCGCACCATTGGTTGGTGCAGTAACAACACGTCCAAAGGAAGCATTTTCCTCATTCACCGCAAGCGCAAAACAGCTGACGCAATCTAAGATATAGCCAAAATCACGCCCACCTTCCCGAATTGCCTGAACCCAAGTATCAAAGTCCGAGTAGCTGCGCCCCTTCAACATACGCTTGTTCAGTTTCGATGCTCGACGTTCTACATGTAGACCTCCTGGCAATACGCCATCCGTATGACATCCTTTATAGATACAGTCGCGAATCGTTTCGAATATCTTCCAAACCCCCGCTCTTGTTTCCTGCTCCGGACGCCAAGAAAGTTCGTTCTCCAAAACCAATTCGGATATTTTCAAGCCCGTACGCATACAAGCTACCATCAGCTCCTGCGCCGTATCCACCGGGAACGGCAGATCCACTTCGGACAACACTCCTTCCGAGTCATTCTCTTGAACTACAAAACCACCCCCAATCGAGTAATACGTTTCGCTGATAGCTTTGCCGTCTTTTAAAAAGGCTTGAAAAGTTACTGCATTCGGATGGAAGGGTAAGCTTTGATCAAACAAAAACAATAGGTTATCTTCGTAGGAGAAGTCAATCTCTTGTTCAGCCCCTACATTCAATTTCTTATTCGCTTTAATACGGTCCACTTTCGGCACAACATCGTGCACATCGAAAGTCACCGGATCATCCCCAGAAAGTCCCAACAACACCGCGATGTCCGTACCGTGCCCTACGCCTGTTTTTGCCAATGAGCCGTACAATAGAATATTAAGTTGTTCGACGTCTTGCAATACAGACTGGTCCTTAATCACTTGCACAAACCGCTGAGCAGCACGCCAAGGTCCTAAGGTGTGGGAACTGGACGGTCCAATCCCGATTTTAAACATGTCAAAAATTGAAATTTGCTCCTTTGCCATATAATTGATCTATCCAAAGCAAAAATAACCTTTCTTTTATCAATATAAAGACCCGCGAAAAATATACGAGTTTTTAAAAATTTCATTAAATTCCAAATAGCAATGGCAAAAAAATTCAATAATCCTTTGAAGGTTTATGCGAATAATATCCTTTCTCCAAGAAATCCGAATTATCTTCTTCTGGTATTAATCTGATTTAATACGGAAATAATTCTATTAACAACCCAATCATACCCTATTGGCATTGGCTATGATTGGGTTAAACATTGGGTTTGAAAGGGCTATGAAAGGGGAGTGAGCGGTACATGTCTTATACTTACTACGAACTTAACCCCTGGAAAAGGCAAAAAAAAAAGCACACCGTACGGTGTGCTTTATATACTAAAACACATTAATTTAAATGATTCTATATCCCTTCGCCAAATTTTAAATTCTTATTGATTGTAACAGGTAATTTTCCTGTTGCTTTTAATTGTTTTGTGAACAACTTGATAGCGGCTTTTTGCATAAAATCATCGTTTTGATAAGTCAAGACGATTGAACTACTACGCATGACATCAACAGAGTTTAACGCATAAGGGTTTGTGAACAATACAGAAATAGTACGGCGTCCAGCCAGCTTGTCAATAAACAGTTTAACATCTTTGCTCAACTCCAATTCGCTACGCGGTCTTGAACGATTATCATGGATTGCAAGGATAACTTGCTTATGATCGCGAGCAAGTTTCATTAAACTGTCTAATTGCTCTTCTGTCTCATTTCCTTTCACGTAGATCTGGGTGTAGTCTGCCAATTGACTTGCCATACCCTTTTCGAAATCCTGAGCTTTATCAATACCAATAGATACAATAGCGGTTTTGCGTTTATTATCGAAACGTCTTAGTCCGCGGTCAGATTTAACAACAGTTACAGCGGCATCCGCTAAGCGTTGCACCAATGTTTTTGAACTGGCATTGTTCAAATCGTTGATCAGGTTGTTTGTATTAACTTTTTGATATTTGTTCAAGCCCAACCAAAGTTTTGCAGCTAACACTTTCTTTACGCGAGCATCCAAATCCGCTTGGCTAATTCTGCCACTCTTGATTGCCTTCTCAATTAAATCAATTGCGCGTCCGCTGTTTTCAGAAACTTCCAACAGATCATGTCCGGCAGCAATCGCCATCACATCCGCCTCACCATTTGGAAAATGCTTCTTCACACCTTTCATATCCATCGCGTCCGTTACGGTCAGCCCTTTAAAGCCTAACTCATTACGCAGAAGATCTGTCACGACTTTCTTGGAAATAGAGGATGGGATATTTGGTGTAGCGTCTAACGCAGGGATATTCATATGTGCAACCATGACCGATGGAGCTCCTGCTTGGATTAATTCTTTGAAAGGGAATATCTCCAATTCCATTAAACGTTTCTTGTCAAATTTTAATTGAGGAAGATCATAATGCGAGTCAACATCCGTATCACCATGACCAGGGAAATGCTTAAGTGATGCTAGAATCCCACCAGCAACCATACCATCCATATAGGCTTTCGCTTTCTGCGTCACATTGTTTTTATCATCCCCAAAAGAACGGAAGTTGATTACCGGGTTTTTAGGATTGTTATTGATATCCACGACCGGTGCAAAATTGAAGTGCATTCCGATACGAAGGAAATCTTTAGCAATCTGGCGACCCATATCATAAATTAAACTATTGTTTTGGATGGCGCCCAATGTCATTTGATATGGATAGGAAATAGTCGAATCCGGCATACGCATCCCCAAGCCCCACTCTCCATCAAAAGTAATCAGCAAAGGCACTTTGCTAGCCTTCTGGTATTTGTTGAACATATTAGCATGTCGAACCGGTCCGCCTTGAAACACCACCAATCCACCTAATTGTTCTTTCTCGATTACTTTAGCAACCGAGTCAATATATTTCTCGCCCAAATTAGTGTGAGCACGGACTAGGAATAACTGTCCAATCTTTTGTTTTGGCGTCAAGCTGTTGAACACCGAGTCTACCCATGCATGTTTTTGATTGATGAAAGGGATAAAGTCAGGCTTCTTCTGAGCAAAAACTGCTGTCGTAAAAAGACAAGCCAATAATCCACAGCTTAATATACGTTTGATCATCATAAAAATAGTTTGCTACGAAATACGGCAATTTCTGCTAGATTAGGAAATATTTATGCATATTCACGTCGAAACACGCATAAACACGCAATTATTTCAATTGATATTTCTCTTCGATAAGAGATGCCAGCTCGTTTGCATTTGCAATTTCTCCGCAAGCCTCTTTCTTCCAGAGCATGTCGATGATGAGTAATAGGAACTGGGTTTCCAACTCCGGATTATTGTATCCAAGTTCGTTGAATGCCTTTAATACGATAGGTTGCACCGGCTTTATAAAAAGCTCGTGCTGTGTTTTCGAGAAAGTGTGGTGGGAAAGTCTTTCTTGCAGTTTCCAGAATTGTGGATCGTCAGCAACAAGTTCCGAGGGCAATTTAACCATGTTTCTTAGGAAATCCTTCGCCGACTTATAACTCATCATCCCCTTATGATGCATCAGCACCTTCCGATATCCTGCCTTTACAATATGAGATAATAAGGCGTCCTTATTTCCAAAATGCTTAAAAATCAATGCTTCCGACACGCCAGCATTTGCTGCAATTTCTTTTGTAGAGGTATCAAGATACCCCTTGTTTGCAAATAACTGCATGGCTGTCTGCAGAATTCTCTCTTTCCTACTTATTGTTGACTCTTTCATTTAGACTTCATGACAAATATACCCTTTTTCGTGCACAGTGCGCAAATGTATCTTTTTTGTGATTGCATGCACATTTTGAATAAAAACAGCTAATATTGACGCGTCAAACCCCAAGGATACTTATTTTATGAAAAACATCCTAGTTGTCCTCGCTCTGAGCCTCTTAAGCCTGACCGCTTTTGCGCAGCAAAGGATTACCGGAACTGTTGTTGATAAGACAAACAGCAACCCCCTGAATGATGTTACCCTCCAATTACTAAACGATAAAGACTCCGTACTGCTTCGTGCTCGGACCAATGCTGAAGGGCTGTATACATTAGATAAAGTTCCAACAGGGCAGTATCGGCTCAACACATCCATATTAGGATATAAGGTCGCTAGCCGATCCGTGAAGATTGCTGATAAAGATTTAACCATAAACTATCAATTGGAACCCAGCGAAATCGTTTTGGAGGAAATTGCCGTAACGGCAGCCCCTAATGTTGCTGTTCGCGGGGATACGTTAGAATTCAATTCGCGTAATTTTGCTACTAGAGAGTATGCAGAAGCAAATGAGATGGTTGCCCAAGTGCCGGGAGTTACCATCGATGAGGAAGGTAATGTGTCAGCACATGGCGAACAAGTAAAGCGCATCCTAGTCGATGGAAAAGAATTCTTCAGTACCGATCCTAAAATTGCATTAAAAAACCTTCCAGCAGACATTATCGATAAACTTCAGATAATCGATGAGCGCAGTGAGCAATCGCGATTTGCAGGTTTCGACGACGGGAAACGCAATAAAATCATCAATATCGTCACGAAGCCAGATAAGCGAAAGGGCTATTTCGGCCGAGCAAATGCAGGAAAAGGAGACAGCGACAAATTTGCTTTTAGCAGCAATGTCAATGCTTTCAACGGAGACCAAAAGGTTGCGATCAATTTAATGGCCAATAACATCAACGAAACAAACTTTGCCGAACAGGGCTATGGAGGACAGCGCCGCGGCAATAATAATACAGATCGGGGTATTGCAGATACCTACGCAGGCGCCTTAAACTATAGCAACACCTTTTTGGAGAATAAGTTGGATTTCAATGCCGACTATAACTTCCGCCGCTCCGACGCTTACACCAATTCTATTACTGCGCTGGAATATCTGATGCAGGAGCGAGCAAATCAATTTCAAGATTCGCAGACAGAGTCCAATGTGGGCAACATTAACCATAACTTTAGCACGCGGGTAAAATGGAAGATCGACAGCTTAAATCAGCTGGACTTCGCGCCAAACTTTACCTATACCAAAAATAATAACCACAACATCGGGAATAGCATTCGCAGAATCGGTGCGTCCGAGCTTTTAAACACATCGGATCGTACTAACAGGAATAATAACAGCAATTTCTCCTTTGGGGGGAATATGACTTATATGCGGAGGCTAAAACATCCCGGACAGACCATCTCCTTAAATATCAATGGAAACAAGAGCAGCAATGACGGCTTTGGTCAAACCTTAGCGTTTAACGAATACTACAGAGATGCGCTATTAAGCCGTATTGATACCAACAACCGGGAGAGTATCACCAATGGCTATGGATCAGGGATCAACAGTCGACTCAGCTATACCCATCGCCTCGCGCAGTATTCTAGATTGCAGGGAAATTACAACTTCCGAAATACCAGAAACTATTCTGATCGCAAAACCATGGAGTTTCTTGCGGAGACCGGACAGTACGACGAGCTGAACGAGCGTCTCTCTAACGAATTCCAAAACGACTTTAATTTCCACAGTGTTGGGGCCTCTTATGCTTACAACAAACGCGATACGCTCCGTATACAGGTCGGACTGAATTATGAACATGGAATGCGGGTCAATGACCGGACCTTTCCAATAGACCTTCGAACGACAGCCAACTTCTCTAGCCTATTACCGGAGATGACCGCCGTTTATTACTTTACAAAAACTAAAAACATCGAATTCAATTACAACACGAATACCAATACGCCCAGCATCAATGATCTGCAGGACTATGTCGATGTGTCCAACGAACTCAATATCCGCAACGGTAATCCGAATCTTAATCAGGAGTATATTCATACCGCACAGTTGCGATATCGTGATGTCAACAGAACGAACGGCAGAAGTTTTAATAGCAATATCAACTTCAGCTATACCAACAATAAGATCGTTCGATCGGTTTTGATTACCGATACGACGATGGTTCTGTTTGACGATGTAATCCTTGGTGCAGGTGGACAGTACTCTGTTCCAGTCAATGTGGATGGCGTCTACTCGATCCGAGCGACAAACAGCTACGGCTTGCCTATTAAAAAACTCGGCATTAACCTCAACCTCAACAGCAACCTATTTTATAATAAGAACTTTGCTTACTTGAACGATAAGCTAATTCCAAGCAAAGGATATGGTTTCAGTCAACATATTGGGGTCTTCACGAACTTCAGCAAAAACATCATCATTGGCATGAATTATAATGCGAACGTGAATTTCACGAACAACCCTACAGCACGCATACAGCATTACACGGTTCAAACCCATCGAGTGAGCAATACTTTGACCTTAGAATTTTTGAAACGCATGGCCTTCTCCTATAATTTGGCGTATCTATATAACTCCGGTATTGGTGGCTCCGAGGGCATTTCGACCACGCTTTTAAATGCGTCCTTGGGTTATAAAGTCTTTAAGCAAAAGAACGCAGAACTCTCTCTAAAGGCATTCGATCTATTGAACAATGCATCGAGCATCCGCCGAACGGCAACCGAAACAGCCATTAGCAGCATCACATCGAATACCTTGAATCGCTACTTCTTATTAAGTTTCACGTATAACCTGCGCAACTTTGGAGGAAAGATGTTTTTTGGCGACGATGAAGGCGGTCGAGGAGATCGTCCTCGAGGCAACCGCAGAGGAAGAAATTAAAAAAAAGGGGGCTACAATAATGAGCCCCCTTTTTGTACAAATTCGTTTTTCTTTTCTATAAAAGCTCCCTTATCGATTGCTTTGGTCGCTTTGCTGATGATACTGGTTTTGAAACCTTCATCCAGCGCGTCCATGGCGGTGTAAAACACACAATAGTCTGCCGCTAATCCACAGACATGTACCTCATTCACCTGCCGATCCTTCAAATAACCCGCTAAACCTGTGTTCTTACGGCGTCCATTATCATAGAATCCGCTATAGCTGTCGATTTCCGGATCCATGCCTTTACGGAAAATTGCCTCCACTCGGTCGGTCTCTAATTCTTCCGCTAATTCAGCACCATAGGAGCCCTGAACGCAGTGGTCAGGCCACAGGACCTGCTGCAGGCCATTAAGCTCGATGATATCAAAGGTAAGTTTATCAACATGCTGGCTTGCAAAACTCTTATGGTTATGGGGATGCCAATCTTGCGTGGCAACAATCAGGTCGTAATCTTTTTGGATGCTATTAATAACTGGGATAATTTCATCTCCCTTGGCAACGGCTAATGCACCCTCTGGTAGGAAATCGTACTGTACATCGACGATAATAAGTGCTTTCATGTGGTTATTTTTAAATTAATCAATCCAAAGATAACATATATCCAACGCCTCGGATATTCGTTATCTTAATTCGCTCATCGGCGGACAGGTATTTGCGTATTCTACTGATGAATACGTCCAGGCTTCGGCCTGTAAAATAAGTATCATTACTCCAATAGGTACGAATGATTTCATCGCGTGGAAGCACTTTATCTTTACTTTCGATCAAGCGCTTCAGCAGTTCTGCTTCACGATAGGACAGCTTTTCGTTGCTTTCGCCATTGGATAAAATATTTTTTACCGTATCCAGCGTATAATTGCCGATTACAAACTTAGTATCCGACATTCCCTGACCCGTTTTCTTTAAGGCAGCCTCGATGCGTACGATCAGCTCTTCAATCTTGAAAGGCTTGCGTACATAGTCGTTTGCCCCTAACTTAAAGCCTTTCACGACATCTTCAGTTTGCGTCAGAGCCGTCAGGAAAATAATAGGTGTATGAAGGTCCGTTTTGCGAATTTCCTTAGCGACGGTGAAACCATCCATCAATGGCATCATGACATCCAGGACAATGATATCAGGCTTATATTTCCCGTGGAACAACAGAGCTTGTTGACCATTAGCCACATGCCGAACCATAAAGCCATGAGCCTCTAGACTATCCGAAACAATCATTGCCAGACTCTCCTCGTCTTCTACATAAAGCACATTGGTCATAATCCTTACTTTGGTAAGCGTATTACAAAATTGCTGCCAACCGAGAGTTCGCTATCGAGCTCGATATGACCTCCATGTTGATTAACAATCTGCTTGACATAGGCCAATCCTAAGCCAAAGCCTTTGACGTCATGTATATCTCCAGAAGGCACGCGGAAGAACAAATCGAATACGGACTTCTGATAAGTTTTCGGAATACCATTGCCGTTGTCGCGGATTTGAAGAATATACTGATCGTCCTGTTCCTTCAAATGTACATCAATTTTCACCTCATCGGATGAGTATTTCACCGCATTGTCGAAAAGATTCGTCAATACATTTTTCAAATGTGCATGATCGGCTTGTATCAGGCTGTTCTGGCTATCGTTTTGGAAGGTTATGGATATTGGTTTTTTTGCAAATAGTCGTGTATTCTCTACGCACTCCTCAATCAAAGTGGCTAATTCGAAGGATGTTTTATTCAGCGAAACACCATTCGTCTCCGCGATATCCACCTGCAATACCCGTTCGATCATGTTGGAAAGGTGCTCAAGTTCATGCTTCGAGATATTGAGATAACGATTCATCCGTTCCTTATCGTCTTTCGCCCCAAAGCGTTGTATAGATTCTACCGCAGCCATCACCGTAGAGACTGGCGTTTTCAACTCATGCGTCATGTTATTAACGAACGACTTTCGCAACATTGCCAGCTGATTCTGCTTTTTGATTGTCGCTAGCAAATAGAAAAATGTTCCCACGAGCGCCAAAACTAAGAATATCGAAATCGTCAATTGCCACCCGATAGAGAACAATAGGAAAGATCGAGGATCCAGGAAGTCAATCTCCAGATACTTGTCTTCCGAGGGATCAATCAAGATGGGGCGTGTCTTAAACAGCTTATACCTCGACTTGTAAATCTCATCTCTACTCATGCTGTCGACCTCTGTCAACGTGACGACTTTCAACTCGAAGGGGCTGTATTGCTTTCTGGCGCGCAAAGCCTGTTCCAACCGCTTGGAAAGCGTATCAACGGTTCTTTGATCCCATTGTATATTGCGGATTGCCATGGTAGAAATGAGATGTCTGGAAAACTTACCGCCACCAAACTTACCACGTTTGGAAACCGCCACCTCATCTAGGATATTGTCTTTGTTGAAGCCATTATCTTCCACCAGTTTCTTCACTGTATCCCTATTCACATCCGGGTACCGGTCGCTGATCGCCTTAACAACCCGTTCAACGCGGTTAAAACGTAATAATTGATTCTGTTTAACTAGCTCCTGTTCGTTCTCCTGATAAAAGTCCTGAATCACATCAAAAAGTATATGATCGGCGGTTCCCAGGAAATACATTTTGCGGTTTTGGTAGTTGCCGTAGAGCCATATGCTGAGCACCAACGTTATACCTCCAGCCGTCAGGATAATCGCCAGTATCAATATTTTATACTTTTTTAACATAATTAAAACAAATTTAAATTAGTAGATTTGCACCGCATAGGTTCAGGGCCACTTTTAACAAAATATAACACTGATTAACAGTTCCCATTAATTACTTTTGCATGACTGGTGATTTTATGATTAAAAATATACAATTAACTTTCCTTATTATCCTAAGTTTCTGTGTGAGCCTATTCTTCGTAAGTTGCGATAAGGATATGTCTATTTCATTGAAAAATGAAAACATCGATAACTTAAACTTAACTTCATCCGATACACTTAGCGCCATCGTTTCAACTGTGCTGATGCCAAATATTCCGACTTCCGGAACTGGCGATACAACAACGCGTTTATTGGTGGGAAAAGTTTCACAAGGTCCGATTGGAAGTGTTACGTCAAATGCTTATTTCCGCTTAATGCCAGAAAATGTCAGCAATGATATTCCAAAGAATGCAGTTTATGACTCGATCACTTTGGTTCTACGTCCAACGTTTGACAAATATACACATGGTGACACAACGAAATTGCAAACCATTGTAGCACATCGCGTAACTCAAACGTTAGAGCAAACAACATTGAATAACACGATGACAGGCCAACCGATTCCCGTATATATTTCAGGAGCTTCCATTTTTGGACAGCAAAAGTTCGCATACGACGCGAATCCTTTAGGTTCGGTGACCTTTATGCCACATATGCACAAACGTGACTCGGTGAGCATTCGATTGGCAGATGCTTGGGGTACGGAGTTATTCGAAAAAATCCGCACCGCAGACTATGTCTTCAATTCGACCGCGAACTTTCAAGAGTATTTTAAGGGTATGGTATTAGTGCCGGCAGCAAGCAACACAGCAATTATCGGTTTCCACAATATCCTTTCTGTAAATATACATTACTCATATAATGGTGCTGATGGCTTTAAAAAGTCAACTGCTAAGACACTTCAAATGGGAGATCGTCGATTCCATTACAATAATTTCGAAACGGATAGATCAGGCACAGCCTTCGCGACGCTTAGTACAACGAAAGAAATTCCTAGTTCAGCAAGCAATGGGGTAAGCTATATTCAAGGTGGAACAGGCGTAGTGACCAAGATTACTTTCCCTGGTTTAGCAGAATTTATGCAAACACAGAATATTGCCATCAACAAAGCTGAATTGATTATCGAAGTGGCTTCAAAAGATGTCGGACATTATACGGCAGCATTAAAACCTATGTTATGGATTGCGACAGATAATATCCCGACAGGCTATGTAAATACGCCTTTCGCCAATGCGGTACAGCATGGCACCTATGAGGTAGGAAACAATACTGGCCGCAACGGACGTTATATTTTCAACATGATCCAATACATTCGCTCGGCAAATGATGAGAATGCAAAAGATAAATCCTTATTTTTATCTGTCTCGCCACAAGGAGAGTCAATAAACCGAGGACAACAAGTTCCTCCATTGACAATTCCATCGGAATTGTACTATAGCGCAAATACTAGTATTTTAGCAACAGAGAACAACAAACCAAAAATTAAATTAAACATCGTATATACAAAATTTAAATAATCTATGAACAAGAGAAACTGGCTTGTATTACTTTTAGTCGGCGTTTTTGCTATTACATCACTTAACTCATGTAAAAAAGACGAAGAAAGTACGGATACAACAGACAATGGACCGACAGAGTGGACAAGAGCATCTGTATTTACTGGCGACCCTCGTAGTAACGCTGCTACTTTCACATTGGATAAAGTTGCTTACTTAGTAGGTGGTTACATCAAAACTGGTAATACATTGAAAGACAACTATGCTTTCAATGGCACAGAATGGACTCAAAAAGCAGATTTTACAGGTTCAGCTAGACATTCAGCAGTAGGTTTCGCTGTGGGTGGAAAAGGATATGTTGGTTTAGGATATGATGGCGATAAAGCATTGAAAGATTTCTATCAGTACGACCCAAACACAAATACTTGGACTAAGAAAGCCGATTTCCCAGGTGAGGCTCGCTTTGGTGCTGTAGCATTCACTATCGGTGACAACGCTTACGTAGGATTAGGAGCAACACCAACTGATAAAACATTCAGTGACTTCTACAAATATGACCCTGCTTCCGATACTTGGACTGCAATCGCGACTAAATTTACGTACAAAAAAGCGTATGCTTTTGCATTCGTAATCAATAATGTTGCATACGTTGGTGGTGGTACATCAAACAACGCTTACCCTGAAGAGTTCTTCTCATTCGATGGTACCGAGTGGAAAAAATTAGGCGACCTAAAAACGGATGATATCGATGTTAGACGTGCTAATGCTTCTGCATTTGCGATTGGTAGCAATGGTTATGTTGTGAGCGGTCGTTCAGCATCAGGTGTCGTAACTAGCGTTTGGAAATATACGCCTTCAGACGATTCATGGACTAGCAAACACCAAGCATTATCTATCGCTCGTGAAAAAGCAATCGGTTTTGCTATCGATGGTAAAGGTTATGTAGCAACTGGTATTTCAGCTTCTACTTACCTTGATGATAACTGGCAATTTGTTCCTGTTAGATAATTAACAGAACCAAAATATAGAGTGGAGGTCTTTTAACGACCTCTGAAAACTAAAATAAAGCTGTCCAAAAAGGACAGCTTTATCTGTTTTAGATCAGCTTTCGGACTGAACAATGTAGACCATGTCAATGGTCTTTATCTGTGTAAAAATGCACGGCTTTCTCTTAAAGGTCGAAGGCATCCTAGAGATGCCATATCAAAATGTCAAAGAGCAAGTTAGATCTATTCCTCTCGGAACGACAAACAGCAGCTTGATGTTGAACCTTATCCGCATCTCATCAAATTCAACGGCTCAAAACTAAAGCTTTTACCAGCATAAAGAATCTTGATTCAAGCATTAAATTTTTATGAAGTGACAGGTGCAGCATGTGTACCATGGTCTATATGAAACGGCGAGAAAGTAATGTAACATTGCCGCAAAACCTCAAATAAAACCCGAACATTAAAACCATGAGATACGGTCCATCCCCTTCCAAAACTCTACCCCCATCAGCAAAAAAAATGGCCGCCCTATTTAGGCAGCCATTCATCTTATATCTTAAATCTTATATCTAAAATCTAGAATCTAAATCAATCCCTTCTTCTGCAATAACTCCGCTACTTGCACTGCGTTTGTTGCAGCACCTTTACGTAAGTTATCTGCCACGATCCAAAGGTTTACTGTATTTGCTTGCGATTCATCACGACGGATACGTCCTACGAAAACCTCGTCTTTACCGTGCGCATCTTTAGGCATTGGGTATTCCAGATTCGCCGGATTATCAACCACAATAATTCCTTCTTGCGCTTCCAAAGCCGCTCTTAATTCCGCAAGGTCGAAATCATTTTCAAACTCAATATTTACAGACTCCGAGTGTCCACCAACTACCGGAATACGTACCGTAGTCGCCGTAACTTTGATCGAATCATCGCCCATAATCTTATTTGTTTCCTGAATCATCTTCATTTCCTCTTTCGTGTAGCCATTATCTTGGAATACATCGATATGAGGGATAACGTTCAAGTCAATCTGATACGGATAAGCTTTCTCACCATCCTTACCTGCGCGTTCGTTCATCAGCTGATCAACGGCTTTCACACCCGTACCAGTCACCGACTGATAGGTCGAAACCACGACACGTTTGATTTTGTATTTCTCATGAAGCGGTTTCATAACAACCACCATCTGAATTGTTGAGCAATTCGGATTAGCGATGATCTTGTCGTTCGCTTCCAACACATCGCCGTTTACTTCAGGAACAATCAACTTCTTGCTCGGGTCCATACGCCATGCGGATGAATTATCGATTACTGTAATTCCAGCTTCGGCGAACAAGGGCGCAAACTCAGTCGACGTGCTGCCACCTGCAGAAAATAAAGCAACATCCGGTTTCAGTGCAATAGCTTCAGTAGGCGTCACAACCTTATACTTCTTCCCCTTAAAGTCAATTTCCTTACCCTTGCTACGCTCCGAAGCTACGGGAATTAACTCTGTTACCGGGAAATTACGTTCCGCCAATACTGTCAACATTTCTGACCCGACAAGTCCTGTCGCGCCTACTACTGCAACTTTCATAGTTTAAATTTTTGCTTTAATTTTTTAGTAAAATTGATGATAACTCATTGTATCTAAGTGAGCAAACTTACTAAATAAACATCAATGTTTGTAATTAATTTTAGCTATTAATAAGCAACATGCCCATTCACGGAACAATATTCAAGACATTCCTTATTTCGCTGAAATATATTCAGAAAGGCGAGCACTTTGTTGACAATATATCAATCCAAGCGGCGGTAGTAGAATCCCGCGATTTAGTACTTTCGTACAGGAAAGGATTTTATCCTTAAAAATGATGAAAAAACAGGCTTAACGCCTTTATTTTCTCACTCATACGATTGCGTAAAATCGCGCTCGACGCCGATTA
The DNA here is from genome assembly GCA_002354335.1 of Sphingobacterium sp. UBA2700. Classification (GTDB taxonomy): domain Bacteria; phylum Bacteroidota; class Bacteroidia; order Sphingobacteriales; family Sphingobacteriaceae; genus Sphingobacterium. Next base: position 178,246 of record DELI01000033.1, read on the forward strand.
CCCAGCATTATTTTACTAATTTCGCCGGAGTAATCGATTTACATCGTTAATAACAGAAAATACCTTACATAAATATCATTGCAGCAATGAAAGAATGCATATTGATGATTGGAGCCAACGGTCAAATCGGCTCCGAATTAGCAGCAGCTTTACGAATTAAATTCGGAAAAGAAAATGTGATCACCTCTGACATTAGAGCTCCCAAAGAAATTGCCGAAGGAGAGATATTTGAAACATTAAACGTCCTGGATAAAGAAGGAATCCGCTCCTTATTAGAGAAATACAAACCTACACAGATTTACTTACTTGCCGCAATGCTATCAGCCACCGGCGAACAATACCCTCAGAAAGCTTGGGACTTAAACATGAACGGGTTATTAAACGTTCTAGACCTTGCCGTTGAGTTGGGCATCAAGAAAATCTTCTGGCCAAGTTCTATCGCGGTGTTTGGACCACACTCTCCAAAAATAGATACACCGCAGTATTGTGTCATGGATCCTAACAGTATCTATGGTATCAGTAAGCTTGCTGGTGAGCGTTTGGTCGAGTATTACCATAACCGTTATGGATTAGATATCCGCAGCGTTCGCTACCCTGGCATTATCTCCTGGCGTACAGAACCGGGAGGCGGCACAACAGACTATGCCGTACATATCTTCTTCGAAGCCATTCGTCAAGGAAAGTACGCAAGTTTCCTATCCGAAAACAGCGAACTCCCTATGCTTTATATGGATGATGCTGTAAGAGGAACAATCGAGTTAATGGACGCACCTGAATCGGCATTAACCATCCGTTCGAGCTATAATTTAGCAGGAATTAGCTTCACTCCTAAACAAATAGCCGAAGAAATTAAAAAAATTCTTCCTAATTTTGAAATCTCGTATTCCGAGAATGATCCTCGTCAGGCAATTGCAGACTCATGGCCAAAAAGCATCAACGATGACGAAGCCAGAAAAGATTGGGGTTGGAAACCAACTTTCGATCTGAAAGCGATGACAGAGGATATGTTATCGAATCTGAAATCAAAATTATAATAAAATGGGTAGAGCTTTCGAATTTAGAAAAGAAAGAAAATTTAAACGCTGGGCCAAAATGGCTGTCCAGTTCACACGTCTTGGAAAAGAAATTGCTATTGCAGTAAAAGAAGGCGGCCCTCACCCGGAAAACAACTCCAGACTGCGTACTGCTGTTCAAAACGCGAAAGCAGTAAACATGCCGAAGGACCGTGTAGAAGCTGCGATCAAGCGTGCTTCCGAAAAAGATGCAAAAGGCTATGAAGAATATGTATACGAAGGCTATGGCCCTCATGGCGTTCCAGTATTGATCGAAACAGCAACGGATAATACCAACAGAACAGTAGCCAATATCCGCAGCTACTTTACCAAGTCCGGCGGCTCATTAGGCAAAACGGGTTCATTAGACTTTATCTTCCAACGTAAATCCATCTTCCGTTTCCCTGCTACAGAGGAATTGGATGTAGAAGAACTAGAATTAGAGCTGATCGACGGAGGCCTAGAAGAATTATACGTTGAGGCTGATGAAGAAGGAAACGATGTAGTCGTGGTGCAAACTTCTTTTGAAGACTTTGGTAATATGCAAAGATTATTGGAAGAGAAAGGCATTGAAGTAAGCTCTGCGAAGCTAGAACGCATTTCCCTATCACATAGTACACTTAGTGAAGAACAGGCTGCAGACGTTCTTAAATTGATCGATAAGATCGAAGAGGACGATGATGTGCAAGCTGTTTACCACAATATGGACTAATCCGACAACAAAATATTTTGAGAGGGCTATGCCCTCTTTTTTTATGCTTTTACCATTCCTATTAACATCGCTGCGCATAATTGAAAAGTAATCCCGATTATGTACATTTGTATATGCTGACATTCGCAGACTTTTTTGCCAAGAAGAAAATCGACATCAAAGCTTTAAAGAAAGCAGAGCCCTCTTTGTATCAGGAATTTGCGGAACATTATGAGTTGATGGGCGAGAAGAGTTTCGACCACAGCAAGAAGTTCTGGTTCAATAGACTTCGAAAAAGCTATCTTCTTGCGGAGGAAGCTATCCCTACGCCCTCAGCAGCAAAAGCAGCTCCTGCATCCAGCGAAACAGCGAGCAAGTCCGAGACGGCAGCAACGAAGCCTGCAGGATTCCGTCCGAAGTTTAAAGCGGCAAGCGCCGCTACGGCAGAAGCAAAGCCTATAGAAGCGGAGGAAAATAAAGACGTGCCAGCAGCGCCAAAACCTGCCGGATTTCAACCCAAATTCCGTCCTAAAGTAGCTGCAGCGGCAAAGCCTGTTGAAGAGAAAACCGAAGAGGCAGCGAAAGAAGAAACAAAACCCGCAGCACCAAGCGGTTTCAAGCCACGCTTTAAAGCGGCCAACCTTCCTAAAAAAGTAGAAGAAAGCCCAACAGAAGAAACCAAGACAGCAAGCGATTCGCCCGCAGCAGAGACAGAAGGTAAACCTGTTACTACGAAGCCCGTAGGCTTCAAGCCTCGCTTTAAAGCTGCCAATCCACCAAAAGCCGTTGAGCCCGGTACTGAAACAGCAGTCCCTGCAATTGAGCCTCCTGCTTCCGAAAAAGAAGAGGAACCTATCCCTGCTGCAAAACCTAAAGGCTTCACGCCCCGGTTTAAAGCAGGATTGACGAAAACAACGGCGAGTCCTGAGACCACATCTACCCAACCTAGCCCAGACGTCCAAGATCAGCAGGCGGCGGAAAAACCGCAAACGCCCGATACGGAATCAAGCGAAGAAAGCGTTACTATAGCAGCGAAGCCTAGAGGCTTCACGCCGCGCTTCAAAGCAAAGAAAACAGCTGAGGAAGGAAAAGATTCTCCTACAGATGATGCTTCTTAATTCGAACTATCCAATATTTTTATATTTTTACAGACCTAATCAATACATAAGTTATGTTAAAAGAAGAAAGACAGGCATTTATTATCCATCAAATTAATATCCACAATAAAGTACTTTCATCTGATCTAAGTGTACAGCTTAATGTTTCGGAGGATACGATTCGTAGAGATTTAAATGAGTTAGCGGAAAGCGGGCAAGTACTGAAGGTATATGGAGGTGCATTATCCAAGTCTTTCCACTACCCTTTCCAGGAAAACAATGTCTATGCAAAAGAGGCAAAGAAAGAAATTGCCAGCAAAGCGATCTCTTTAATACAGAGCGGCATGACCGTACTAGTTGGTGGTGGTACCAGTATGATCGAACTAGCACGCTTGATGCCGAAAGACATACAATGTACTTTTTTCGCCATCAGCCCTTTAGTTGCTTTGGAACTTGCTGAGAAAGAAAATCTAGAAGTCATTCTGTTAGGCGGGCATCTATCTAGAAATACCAATATTGTTTCGGGTTCACAGGTGATCAATGCCTTATCAGAAATCAAAGTCGATCTTTGTTTATTAGGAACTAACAGTTTATCTGTTGAAGAAGGCATCACAGATTCTGACTGGGAGGTTGTGCAGATTAAGAAAGCGATGATTAAATGCTCGAAGAAATTAGGCGTATTGAGCATCGTAGAAAAGCTGAATTCCAATCAGAAGATGCGTGTAGCGCCATTGCGCGATATCAACTACCTGATTACCGATCTAGACCCCAATCATCCAAGTTTAAAAGAGTTCAGAAACCAAGTAACGGTCATCTAAGCCTTACTTTTGTTCCTGTCTAAATTTATACCGAATGGCTCTTTCAACGAGCCATTTGTTGCTTTCAATAAACATGTTATGCCAAATCATATTGTAATCAATACTTTTATTGAACAATACCCTTTTCGCATGCTTCAACATATTCTTCAAGCTATATTTCGCTAATCCATTGAAAGGTTTCGCATAGTATGTCGCATGGTGCTGCTCCCAATCGCGCACAGCGGCTTCATTCACATAATCAATATAGGAGGAAGCATTTAGCTTCTCATTGAGGTTCTTCAGCCAAGTCGCAGAAACCGACTCCTCCTCCAATTCTACGCGTGTCCCTGTTTTCTTAACCACCTGGAAGTCATAAGCAACGCATTCCTTGTTTTGGAAGTCTAAGGTCAACACCGCACCAAGATTCCACTGTGGATGATTGCTTGGGTAATCAAAGTAAAAATTCCCTAGGCTATAACAAATCAGTTTGCCCTTGTATTCTTCAATTCCCTGCATCACATGCGGGTGATGGCAGATTACCGCATCAGCGCCTAAATCCACCAAACGACGATAGCGAGCACGCCATTCCGGAATCGGCACGTCCAATAGCTCTACTCCTGCATGCACCTGCACAATCAAAACGTCGACCATTTTCTTGTAGCGCTGTATATCCTCTTGCACCCTTGGGCTATTGACCCAAGCATGCCCCGCTTCCCGGTCACCATTTAACGCCCCATAACCATTCTCGCCATACGCCAAAAACCCATATTTCACATCGTCGAAGGTCTGCACTAAAATATCATAAGCATCCTCTTCCGTTCCTACGCCCAGGGTTGCGTCATGTGGAAAAGCTTCCATGGTATGTAATAAGCCCTCGATCCCATAATCATAGATGTGATTATTCGCCATCGGAAACAGGTTGAATCCCGAAGCGATCAGCCAATCCGCCGCTAGCGGATTCTGTGCAACCAAAGGACCGGTCTTTGCAATAGGGCTACCAAAGCCCTGCAAAGGTGCTTCCACATTGCATGAACGAATATCGGCAGAGAATAACAAAGCCTTTAATTCTTCCGACAGTTCAGGCTCCGTCTGCAACACGGCGTCGCCGACGAATAGAAATCTATGCTGGGCTGATGCTTGCATTCCGTTTCTTTAATAAGGTTTCGATAGGTTTAATAGTAATATACGCAAAATAAGCCGCTAATAGGCCGTTCCTGGCGCCTAACAGCTTCAGCACGCCCTTCACCTTCGGCGTATGCATCAGCGTTTGGAAAACGCGCTCTTTCGCTCCAATATTAAGAATGCGCTGGTTAATCCAGTCCAGATATTCCGGCTTGATCAATTCGCGCAATAAAGATGCGTCTAAGGGCGCTAACTGTTCGTGCAGCAACGCATAATAGTTTAGCGAATTTTGGTAGGTATATTTATGTTTCTCCTCTTCGAAGAGTAAATTCTGTTTTCTAAAATAATCCCGCTGCCATGCGCGATCTTGCTTTCGCTCTACCGGCAAATTTAACATCGCAAGCGCAATATCTTCTTCCACGAAGGGTGAATATCCCGGGAAGCCCATACGCGACGGTACAGCGATTAAATACTGCAGCATCATCATCTTGGTCCGCATCGCTGTAACGATTCGGAAGTCCGGACTCTTCAGATGTTCCTTCTGTTTATCAAATAAAGTTTCGGCAAGACCTGTGTAGTCTACATTCATCGCCAACTTGGAATCCGCACTCATGCCATGGGTATAGCCTAAGGTGCGGTACTGACTAGCCGAGGTGATCTCCGGAACCTTGACTGCACCAGCCCAGGCGTCACCGATGATACCGCTTAGTAGTCCCAATTTCGCCCGATTCTCCTTCGCCCGAATCTTCTCGTAAAACTCCATATGATAGGTCCCCGAAGCGGCAACCGCCGGCCCGAACTGATCGTACCAATCGTCCATATAGATGTTGAACTGACCTAATGGAATCCGATGCCACTGCGTCCCTAAACGTTCTGACAGCAAACTAGCATATACTGACTCGCGCGAAGCGCCCTGATTAAACGAAGTACCATAGGTATAAGCATGAATACGAGATTTGTCATCGATCAACACATTCATCAATCGCGAATCAAAGCCTCCGCTGGTAGGGATAAGGATGTTCTCTGAAAAACCGTTCGCCCAATTGTTCACCCGATGATGAATCAATTGGAGAACATCATCCTCATGGGTTTCTTTTCCCAATTCGGCAGCAATGGCATCCGCACGCTCGCGTACCACTGGTTTTCCATCCTCCAGATAAAGACGTTGATTGGGCAACAAGAATTTCACATGTTTGACAGGGGTATGTCCGAATACGGAATAACCAAAGTCCAGATAAGCTGCTAACCCCTCCTGATCAATGTCCAGGTTGCCGTAGTCAATGACATCATTGATATCCAAACCATAGGCACCTGTTTTATCATGATAAAAAACAGTCTGATATCCAACCCAATTTCCTTGTGCAACAAAATCCATGAAAACTATTTAGCAAATTTCTTTTTAAGCATGCCGAGCACCTCTAACCAAATGGCATTTCCGATCAGGTGATTGATGCCGACATAAACGACTACGAATATAAGGCTTTGACAGATGATGAGCAGTAAATCGTGCGAAATAAGCTGAAAATAGAGGGGTAAATAGGCCAAAACCGCAGCGAAAATACTAATGAGAAACGAGGGACCAAGATCTTTCATTTGCGAAAGGAAATGATAGCCATACACCCTGCCGCTCATCACGGTTGTCGCCAAATAGATCAGTATCCGCACAACAACCTGTCCGTAAACAATATAAATGATCCCCTGTTTATAAGTCAACAATAGCGCGATTATCGCCAAGGAAAATTTAGCAACTTCCAAGCCGAGTGCATACTTCGAACGTCCTTTAATATTTAAGAAGTTGACATTCATATCTGCAAAGGAGATGAAGAAGCCTGCAAAACATAACCATTGAAAATATTCGACAGAAGGCAACCATTTATCCGTCGTGAAATAACTGAAAGCCGGTCTTGCCACTGCAATCGCCAAAAGGCTAACCGGCAGCAGCACAAAAGCCAAAGAAGACATGGATTTCCTACAGGCATTTAAGAATCGTGGATAATCATCCTGTATGGGGGGTAGGGTAGATAAGGTTGTGCCCTGTATGATTGCCGAAATCATCATCCCCGGCGTCTCTCCCCATTTATTTCCGAAGTAATAATGGCCGGTTTCCTTAATCGTAAAGTGCTTCCCGATAAAGGAATAATACAGAGGCGATAGCGCCTTCCCCATCATATTAGCGACCATAAAAGACAAGGAAAAAGAGGAATGATGCTTAAGCGAAGCCATAGACACCTGCGTGCTCAACTTCCAATTGCCCCAATACCATAACATGGCTGTCCGAAAAAGGGTATAGAGAACGGTCTGCAACAGCAAGGCCCAAACGCCAAAACCTGTTAATGCCAGAACAACGACAATAATCCCCGAAAAAAAGATGGCTAGCACATTGATTCTCGCAGTCACATTAAACTGGAAATTCTTTAGGATCTTCACATACTGTACAATTCCGAAGGCATGAATCAACAGCTGCAGGAACAGCACCCGCGCATAGAGCGCTAGATTAGGGATGCCATAATAATCCTCGATATAAGGTGCAGAGAAGAATAAAATCAGGTAGAAAAAGACACTGACGAATAGATTGAAAACGAACATGGTCGAATAATCCAGTTCGTCCACTTTCTTGGAACGTACTAAAGAAGTGGCGAGGCCACTATCCACAAACGCAGTAGCGATCGTCGAGAAGATCATCAAAACACCAATTACCCCAAAATCCTCTTCATTTAAAATTCGGGAAGTGATGATCGTGACGAGGGTAACAATGATCTGATTACCAAAACGATCAAGGGCATTCCAGAAAAGGCCGTTGAGGGTGATGTTTTTTGTATTATCGCTCATGAATTTAAAAACTCATCAAATTTAGGAAAGATATTTGTACAGCATATAAAAAATACCAATATACGTAAGCATTGCGAGATTAACTCCATATATTTGAACCATATAGATAGTAAAACCCCTTCATGTTAGCACCGATTGCACTATTTGTTTATAACAGACCCGTTCACACTAGAAAAACACTACAGGCTTTAGAAGCCAATAGACTGGCTGATCAGTCTGAAATCTACATCTTTTCCGATGCTGCAAAGACGGCCGAGAATATCGACGATGTCAACAGCGTGCGCGCTATTATTCGGGAACCCTGGAAGTTTAAGCATATTTATATCATTGAACGTGGACAGAATAAAGGTCTTGCCAATTCTGTTATCGACGGGGTAACACAGGTGCTGCAGAAACATGGGCGCATTATCGTATTAGAAGATGATTTGGAAACGTCCCGCTTTGCGCTGACTTATTTCAACTCGGCATTGAATCAATATGCCGAAAATGAGAAAGTGATGCAGATTGCAGGCTATATGTATCCTGTTAAGAATCCTAAATCGCTCCCCGAGTCTTTCTTCTTTCGGGTAGCCAGCAGCTGGGGATGGGCGACATGGGATCGTGCGTGGAAGCATTTCAACCCCGATATCGAAGAACTGACGAAAGATTTCAAACGCCGCGACATCAAAGCCTTTAGCGTAGATCATACCGAGAACTTCTGGAAACAGGTGAAGCAATTCAAAGCGGGGAAGATCAACTCCTGGGCAATCCGCTGGTACCTATCGGTCTTTAATCAGCAAGGCCTGGTACTCTATCCGCGTAATTCTTATATTCAAAATACTGGAACTGACGGCTCCGGAACCCACTCCGATGTTGATCAAGTCTATAAAGTACAATTGGCGAAAACGACCATACGGAAGTACCCGACGATTGTAGAGGAAGATCCTATAGCGCTTTCGGAAATCAAGCACTTCTACAAGAATAGGAAAGGAACATTTTTCGAACGCTTAGCTCGATTCATCGAAAAGAAAATAAACCAACGGAAGGCTAAGAAAGCAATGCGCTAGCGCGTATCGGCACGCTTGAACACCAAGGTGCGCTTCGTTTTTCCGGCAAGTTCGTACCCTTTCTCATTCAGAAAGCGGTAAACCGCCGACTGGCTCAAGTCCTTAATGCTTAGCTCTTCCTCCACCAACACGAATATGGGCCTATAACGCTCCCAGTCGTTCGACTGCAATACGATATAGTCAAATCCCTCCGCATCGATGGAAAGAAAGTCAATCTCCTGCCCTTTCGGCAAATGCTTATCCAATACCTCCGAAAGCGGTAGTGTAGGAACGGGAATGCTTTTTATCAAATGGTATTTTGCATTCAAGCCGTCTCGCTTCTCCGATATCTCCTGTGAAAAGCCGTTTAAGGCCGGCTCGTTGAAACAATAGTAGGTCAGCTCCTGCGGACTCTCACTGATTCCAATGTTTAAATTCACATCCCGACGTCGGAAAAACTGAAACCATTTCATCGCTTCCGGTGATGGCTCAATATTAATCCCACGCCAGCCTTGTTTATAAAAAAACATCGTATTCGAAAAACGATAGGGATGGTGTGCACCGACGTCTACATAATAGCCTTTGTAGCGCTTGCGTGTTTCGTAAAAACTGCGGATGAGCATGTCCTCGCCCTCTTGTGAATAAGATCTGGAAAAGAAAAACTTATCGATCGGAAAGTATTTTAAAATGGTCTTTTTTAATGAGGGCATTCAGTTTACTGGTTTAACTTATTATATAACAGCAATAAGTTACAAATAGTATCTGGAAAGATAAAGAATGGAGCGTGTTTTAGTAGAATTCCTGTACTACTTATTTCTCTTCAACATCTGCTCATAATAAGGGGACTGCAAGGCCTCCCCTTTTAAATCCTCGAAATTCTTCAAATAGCGCTTATTCCCTTTATCCATATTCGATTGGAAGAACACAAAAAAGCTGCTGACTGCTTCATTTCCAAAGGAAGCCGTCAGCTTATCAAACTCGTTTAAAAATGCTTCATCCGCATTGGTATCCTGCTTATAAGCTTCAATCTGCTGATACTTCTCCTTGCTCGATGCATCCTTCTCATCTAAAGCTTTGTAATATACCTGGCTTAGCTCCTTGATTTTCGATTCCTTGCGAGCAATAAAGTCATGGTAAGCTTTCCAATAGGTTTCCGCAATCGCACAGCTGCTGCACTCTCCTAAATTTAAATTAACCTTTTCCACCTCGTTCATTTCGATATCTTCAGCGCGAAGACCCTTATCAAAGGAAAATTTATAATCTGTTTGCTCCTTCGGATTGACATAGAATGTCTTGTTGACCAAGTACTGCGTGCCTAAGCCCTGCTGAAACTCCCGGTTCCGCAGATAATGATGCGGAATATAGGTTCTCGGCCAGCGCAGCATGACGATATACATATCCTCCGGCAGTCCCGAAATCGTAACGAAATCACCCACCGGCACGACGGTATCTAATATCTCTTGCCCCGTCATATAATGAGAGAACTGTATCCCTACAGAGTCCAGATCCAAATTTTCGACAGCAAGACGTACATCAGAACCAGAAGATTGACAGGAAGTAAAAGAAATCCAACAGAGCAATACAAGCGAGAAAAAGCGCATTAAAAAAATCAATAAATGGTTAAATCGCGAAAATACCATTGGAATACATCAGCATATTCTTAACTAATTTCGCTACACAAACTTAAAAATATTTCGCAAAAATAGAAATGCGATGCGACGATAATTTGCAGATAGCTTGTTCAAGGCTTACTCGTAACTTCGTCTGCTTAAAACCCTTTCACTCCCCTTTCAAACCCAATGTATAACCCAATCAGAAGCGCTCCGAAAGGGCTTTGATTTGGGTTTAATTTGGGTATGTTTTGTGAGTGTCTTGAAGCAGTCCTAAATTTTGGCAGAATCCGGACGAATATAATACCGCGATATTGCGTACTTTTGTATTTTGAAATTCGGGACATCAGTATGCTTGAGAAGAAGCCAAAAATTTCCATCATCACCATTGTGTACAATAATGTTCGGGACATCCGTTATACCCTAGCCTCTGTTGCTAAGCAGGATTATCCGAATATTGAATATATTATTGTGGACGGCCTATCTACGGATGGAACATTGGATGTTATCCAGGAATTTAGGCAGCATATCAGCATTTTGATTTCTGAAAAGGACAAGGGCATCTACGATGCGATGAACAAGGGATTGCGCGCAGCAACAGGCGATTATGTATTATTCTTGAATTCCGGTGACGAGCTTTTTGCGAGCGATACTTTGAGCAAGGTTTTCGGTTCTGCTCCTGATGCCGATATTTATTATGGGGAAACCAAGCTCGTGAATGAGGATCGGGAGATACTCGGCGACCGTCGTCATGCCTGCCCCGAGCAGTTCGACTGGAAGTCGTTTAAATATGGCATGAATGTATGCCATCAGGCGATCTACGTCAAGCGCAGCATCACTGAACCCTATGATTTGCAATATAAGCTTAGCTCGGACATCGACTGGGTGATTCGTGCAGCGAAAAAGGCAAACAAGATTGTCAACGTTAAGGATTATGTAGCCAAATATTTAGTCGGGGGCATGTCGCAGCAGCGACATAAACAAAGCCTAAAAGAACGATACGAGATTTTCAAAAAATATTACGGTTTTATCCCCAATCTATTTAACCACGGCATTATCGCCTTGCGCTTAATGTTACATCGATTTAAAAATGGCAAAACAAGAGACTGATTTGTTCCGTCCCGAGATGCTCATTGAGCTGGCGAATGCGAAGATGCCCTTTGGCAAATATCAGGGTTACCTGCTTTGCAACCTACCGGAGCCGTATTTAGTATGGTTCAAGAAGAAGGGATTTCCTCCCGGAAAATTGGGTATTCAACTGGCAAGTCTTTATGAAATCAAGGTGAACGGACTTGAATATTTATTGCGCCCTTTGATCAAAAAGTGATGCGTATCAATTTTTATTTTTCCTAATTACGTATCTTTGCGTATAATTTTTAACATTAAACGCCGTTTGCAGCGGTATCAATGAATATATGGCAAAATATCAAACCCTGCTGTACTATTGTTACAGCCCGATCGAAAACGCAGAACAATTCGCTGACGATCATTTAAACTTTTGTAAATCCCTTAATCTAGTAGGTCGTATTATTGTTGCTGACGAAGGCTTGAACGGTACTATTTCCGGCACACCTGAATCGGTAAAAACGTATATGGATACGGTACACGCGGATCCTAGATTTGCGAAGACGGAATTTAAGATCGACGATGTGGAGGAACTATCCTTCATCAAAATGCATTGTCGATACAAAGAAGAAATTGTACACTCCGGACTTAGAGACCCTAAAGTAATCGACCCTAATAGACAGACAGGTAAGCACCTGGAGCCTCAGGATTTCATGAAAATGAAAGATGATGAGGATGTGGTTATCCTGGATGTTCGCTCAAATTATGAGCATTCCGTAGGCAGATTTAAGAATGCGGTTACCTTAGATATTGAAAACTTCCGTGAGTTTCCTGAAAAGGTAAAAGAATTGGAGCAGTATAAAGGCAAGAAAATCCTGACCTACTGCACCGGCGGTATCAAATGTGAAAAGGCATCTGCATTATTATTGAAAGAAGGTTTCGAGGATGTTTATCAGTTACACGGCGGAATCATCAAATACGGTAAAGAAGCTGGAGGAAAAGATTTCGAAGGCAAATGCTATGTATTTGATAACCGCGTTACGGTCGATGTGAATTCGGTAAATCCGGAAGTCATTTCTACTTGTAAGAACTGTGGAAAGACAACGTCGAAGATGATCAACTGTGCCAATCCGGTTTGTAATGAGCACTTCACGCAATGCGATGAGTGTGGTTGGGAGATGGACGGCTGTTGTTCAGACGAGTGTAAAACCCACCCTCGCAAGCGCGAATATGATGGCACCGGATACTATGTAAAAGTTCCGCAACCGGTGAACGTTGAAAAAATTAGCAAACGCAAGCATAAGAAACTTATTAAAAATTAAAGTTTTCTATATTTATCAAAAAAATCCATTTATCTTAACAGCATAAATGGATTTTTTATTAACTAACAAATAACCACTAAACACAATGGAAAGCCAAAGAGTTGACATGTTTTTAATGTCTCATAACAAGTACTTTGAATCCTATCATTTAATGGAAATCAAAGACTTACTAACAAAGGCGGACGACAGCAAATTTACCAACGTACAAATACAACAGTATAAAGATCCGACGACGGTATTGATTGTATCCTTACTAGCGGGCCCTCTGGGTATTGACCGTTTTATGATCGGAGATACAGGACTTGGCATCGGTAAACTGTTAACATGCGGCGGCTTCGGCATTTGGGCAATCATTGATTATTTCTTGATCATGGGTGCTACGAAAAGCAAGAACTTCGAAAAATTAGTACAATCATTGAGTTACTAAAAACGATATCGGCAAAGAACAAACTATACTTTACGACAGGTATAGTTTGTTTTTTCGGACTTATATGGCTTTACATCGATTATCATAGTCCGACAGGAACAACCTTATGCCCAATTAAGCATGTGACGGGTTATCCCTGTCCCTCCTGCGGAACAACAAGGTCTGTTAAAAGTCTGCTAGACGGCGATCTTATGCAAGCCATCATGATTAACCCCTTGGGTCTGCTGGTCAGTATGCTTGCTATCGGAATTATCATGCTGATGCTGACCGATCTACTTTTTCGAAAAGATTACTTTTTCCGAGCTTACCGTTGGATAGAGCACACGCTGCAGACCCAACGTCTGTTGAGTATTATCTTAATTCTTTTCATCCTTTTAAATTGGATATGGAATATCAAGAAAGGACTATAAACTTCTCGCCAAGAGAAATAACAGAGAATGAACGAGAGTATGCTTCCAATAGCTACCTCATGTCATTGTTTGCCCTCTTTGTGGGCTTACCCCTCCCCATTTTTAATCTTTTAGCGACGGTCATCTTTTATCTTGGCAATAGGAAGTCGACTGCCTTTGTCAAATGGCATTGCATGCAAGCCTTAGTATCGCAGCTGTTTATCTTTTTCTTTAATACGGTTGCGTTCTGGTGGACGATACGTATTATTTTTTGGAGAGATGAGATCCTGACCGACGCGGAATTCAATCGTTATTTTTCCTACCTGAGTATCGTTATCCTCATTAACATCATCGAGATTGTTTCGACAATCTATACGTCTGTACGAACCAGAAAGGGCATACATGTGCGTTGGTTTTTATTCGGTGATATCACAGATTATTTGTTCAAGAAATGAAGATAGTAGGCAAGTTTATATTACTATTAGTGAGCATTGGCGCACTGTATTTTGGTCTTTCCCAGATTAACTGGAGCAAGCTCTTTGAATTGGACGAGAAGCAAGAAAAACTGGAGAAGCGGCTGGGCAAGTTGGTCATTAATGAGCTAGAGAATACGATGACGGTGGTTCGAGATGATAGTGTCAAGCAAATTGTAGACTCTCTTTTCAATCCCTTGGCGTCCAAAAATGGCATTTCGCGCAAGAGTTATAAAATCATCGTTGTAGAGGATTCACAGGTCAATGCATTCGCATTGCCTGATCGACATATTGTTCTGACTACCGGTATCATTAATTTTTTGGACAGCGCGAACTACCTCTCCGCAATACTAGCACATGAGATGGCACATTGCGAAAAGAAGCATGTGATGAAGTCGCTGATTACGCAATTCGGATTAGACTTGCTATTGTCGGGATCTGGCACATCGGAAGTAACCAACTTCCTGACCGGGCAAGCCTTCAGCAGGAAGCTAGAACGCGAAGCCGATGAACAGGCTTTGGTCTACTTAGTAGAGGCTCGTGTAAATCCAAAAAGCCTCCAGCAGGTGATGGAATTATTTGATGTGTATCTAACTGGCGATCTTGACCTGACTTGGGCATCCACGCATCCCTCGCCCAGCGATCGCAAAGCCTACATTGAAGCTAAGATAGAAACTTTGAGCACTGATGAGGATTACGCTGCTCCGATACAATCGAGTACCTGGAAGAAACTGCAATCGCTCTTAGCCAACTATTCAATAGAAGTCGATTAATCTTGCCCCCATCGCCATTCACCGGAAATTTTCAGCGGCTCTTTCATTCCTTTTTCTTCAAGAAACTGTTTAATAGCCGCATCCGATAGTTTGATTGCGGGGATTTGATTCGCATTCGCTAAAGCATACAGTAATGCTGCACTCACGCGGACGGTCTGCTCTAAGCCTCCTTTATCGACCAATCCAAAAACATCACGGTTAGAGTGATAGTACATCCCTGCATTATTTGGCAATGCGCCGCCTCTACCTGTGGCGGTAGGGATACCCTGAAGCATAAAGGGCTGATGATCGCTATGTAGGCCTGCAGCGATGGTATTCTCGTTTTTAAATTTCTCGTCAACCTGCGCATATACCGCGCCCCACTGATCAAAAAGCACTTTCATTTCTTCCCTTGTGGTGGTAAAGCCGGTAGGAGCATTTACCATATCGAGGTTTATCATATACTTGATCTGCTCAATTTTGCCTTCTTTAATTGCTTGATCCACGTAGGCTTTCGCCCCCAACAGGCCTTGCTCCTCGCCCATGAACAGTACGAAATCAATCGAGCGCTTGTTTTGGAATGCTAGCTTCTTGAAAGCTCTGGCAATATCAATGACAGCGAAAGAGCCAATCCCGTTGTCAATTGCTCCGGTTGCCAGGTCCCAGCTATCCAAGTGGCCGCCAATAACGATTTTTTCGTTCGATAGGCTCGTTCCTGGAATATGCACCAGCACATTGCGAGCCGTTGCTTCGCCAGACTTATTCTTCATATCGATTGCCGCCGATATGGGCTGTGACGCTAGGGTTTCTTTCCATTTCATCCCGTCTTCAAAACCAATGCAAACCGCCGGAATGTTGATCAATTTGCCTGTAATCGATGCTGTACCGGTCAACAGTACATTGCCTTTTACACTATTGATAAAGATAATGCCCGCCGCACCGTATTTCTCCGCAAGTGCGGTTTTCTCCGATCGGTGCAGATTCTTTAAACCCGTTCCTGAATTCGGCAAAATATGAAGGAAGACCAAGGCTATTTTATCTTTTACTTTATCGCCCACACGCTGGTAATCGGTTTCTAACCCATTCCCCAGATCGACGAGCTCGGCCTCAACTTTCGCGCGAACGGGAGAGTGCGCCAAGGATACGGAAGGGACCTCCTGTTTATTGAACCGCAGCTTCAATGATTTCCTGGACCAGGCCTCTGCAGAAAAAGGCTGATAGGAAACTTGATAGCCATAAGACTTTAATAGATCATGCACATAGGTCTCTGCTTTCTTTCCGTTTTTAGAACCGGTAAGGCGGTGTCCAATCTTTTCTGTACTATATTTGAGTCGATCGTATGCTTCCGAATGTTGGTTGATATCCTGAACTATATTTTCAAAATTTTCTTTTAAAGCCTCCTGGGCGAATGCAAATTGGCTTAAAAATAATAGGCTGATTAGGTAGATTCTTTTCATAATAGATTGAAATTACGAAATCTTCATGTAAATGGATGGGTTGAGATTTTAATAGCCTTATTATTCTGAATAAATAGGCATCAAACTGTACGCAAAACGCAGAGCCCTTCAACTAAAGGGCTCTGATAGTAATTTCTATATGTTGTTTATGCTATCTATAATCTATACAACATATTGTTTCATGGATAGGCATTCAAACCGGATTAGTATGAGCCCATTAATAATGCGCAATGATATCATCCATTTGTGCTGAGATAGTTTTTAATCTATTTCTATCTCCGCCCGGTATTTCTACAGTTATCCATTGGCCTTTGTAATTGACCTCGCGCACTTTTTTCATGACTGTTGCCCAATCGATATCGCCTTTGGTCAGTTCTACATTGAATCCTTTCCATAGGCCTTCATTGTTCATCTTCTCGCGGCTGAATTCTTTGATATGGAGCTTAAAGATACGCTTGCCAAGTACTTCGATCCAGTGTTCTGGCCAGCCGTAGCGAAGGACATTGCCGATATCAAAATACCATCCGACCAGGGGGTGGTTTATTTCGTCGACAAAGCGTGCTGCTTCAATAGGACTTAAAAGAAAATTGTTCCAAACGTTTTCTAATCCGATTTTCATGCCGGTCTTTTCGGCGGCAGGGATTAATTTACGAACGGAGTCCAGCGCATTGTTATAAGCTGTTTTATAGGATACTTTCTCGTTCACAACGCCAGGCACAACGAGTACAGTATCACCGCCTAGTTCCTTGACTTCCTGCAGCGACTTCGCACAGGAGTCGATGATAAACTTACGAACTTCCGGATCGGGATCCGACAGCGGTTTTGACCAATGGTCTTTATTGACCAATGTTGGTATTTCTATTCCTGAGGCTGCTTTTGCTTTCAACAGATCTTGGATTGAATGGGCAACCGGGCTGTTGAATTCAATGCCATCAAAGCCTAAATCTTTAACCAGTTTGAATTTGTCGACCAACGGAATCTCCTCCTTGATCATATCAAAGCCTATCCCCTTTTTAAGTTTTCCTTGCATTGCGGAGTTAGAGAAGCCGAAATTAGCTGCTGCTTGTAGCTGAGGCGCAACAATCGACGACCCGGCTAATATGGCTGCAGATTTTAAGAAATTCTTTCTGTTCATAGTTTAGATTTTAATGTTTACACCAGGAATAGCAATCGGTAAATCGTACTTCATATCCCATGAAAATTCCGTCGGACTATAGGTTTCATTAGACGCTAACGCAGCGTCTAGCGTTACTGTTTGTCCGGAATATGCTGCCATCCTACCGGCTAATGCCACTAAATTAGATTTTACCATCCATTCTCCATCATTTTTTGGTTTATTTTTTCTGATGGATTCGAAAAGCTCATCATGTTCTTGTTGATACATGCTTCGCGAGTTGGATTTCTTGTAAGCATTCTCGTCCGTAAACTTGGTTTCATCATCATATTTCCATGGTGATTTCCCGGTGATGCTATGGACGCCTGTACGGCAGTCAACAAGGCATTTACCCTGCTCGCCGACCAATTCGACCATGTAGGACGGTGCAGTATTGCTTTGCTGTCTGGACGAGAAATACGATTTGGAGCCGTTTGGATACTCATAAACCAAAGCGAAGTGGTCATAGATATTGCCAAATTTCGGATCAGTTCTTTTTTGGCGTCCTCCGGACCCTGTGACCTGGATTGGCAGCTGATCGCCCATTGCCCATTGCAACATATCCATACTATGGATCGCCTGCTCAATAATATGGTCGCCGGAAAGCCAGTTGTAGTACAACCAATTTCTTAGTTGGTATTCAAAGTCGGTCCATTCTGGTTTTCTTTCTTTATACCATAATTCGCCGGTGTTGTAGGTGCTTTCAGACGCTAGGACATTCCCGATCTGACCATTCAATACTCTGTTGAACGTTTCGCGCTTTGGTAGGTGATAGCGCCAGCAGAATCCTGCAACAAGAGCTAAGTTCTTTTCTTTGGACTTTTGTGATGCGGCTATTACGCGACGTAGGCCAGGTGCATCCACTGCGAAAGGCTTTTCACAAAAGATATGCTTTCCGGCATTGACCGAGGCCTCTAAGTGGCTTGGTCGGAATGCTGGTGGAGCAGCCAACAAGACCACATCGACGTCTGTCGCTAATAGTTTCTGATAGGCATCTAATCCCACAAACTGGTTGTTTTTAGAAACCTGTACTTTCTTGCCCATCTTTTCGGTAAGCGTCTTATGCGACTCGTCCAGATGATCCTGAAAGGCATCCGCCATAGCATAGAGAATGACATTGGGGTCAGCATTGAGGGCCTCCATGGCGGCGGCCGTTCCACGACCGCCACAGCCAATCAGTCCTACCTTTAATGTTTTATTATTTAGCGACCATACCCGTTCTGATGCAATGCCTGATTGATTCAGTAAGATGCCCGACATGGTCGTAAGGCTTGCTGCTTTGATAAATTTTCTTCTTGAAAAAGTCATATTCGTTAGGTTTAGTGTTGATTAAGGGTTTTGTTTCAAATTGCTATTTCTATTGATTTCTGCCTGTGGAACATAAAATACTACGCGCGGGTCTGTAGGTAATACCTTTTGCGTGATATTCGTTGTAGGCGTATTATTCAAAGAATGCGTTCCTGGATAATTTCTTTCCATCGGCATATTGTTTCTGAACAAGTCGTAAGCACGGTGGCCTTCGAATGCTAGCTCGAGGTATCTTTCTTCCATTACAGCATCAAGAATGGTCATTCCTGCAGTTTGCAGATTGCTTGTCGTGCGTAATGCGGCGCCAGAAAGTCCGGCACGCTGGCGCAATAAATTAACATCAGCGATGGCTTCTGCGGTATTTCCTAACTTTGCTTGTGCCTCTGCCCGGATCAGGTAGATTTCCGCAAGACGTAGAAAGATTGGCGAGCTCAGGTTGATCTGTCCTTCTTGCAAAGCATATTTATTGACATAATACATCGGTGTAACCGGAGTCAACTTCTGATTGTACTGAAGTTTTCCGTCCAATAGATAGGGGGTGATAAACGAGTTTCTTAAATCATTCGGATAGGTTTGTAGCAAATCGTAGTACTTTTTGGAAGCGTAGATTTCCGCCCATCCGCTGACGCCCTGTCCTAGTGGATTTCCCGCGACATCACCACTGAAATACATGGAATTGATTGAGCTCATGCCTCTGTCCTCCACTTTGGTGTGGCGAATACAAAAGATGGTTTCCCTGTTATTATCCGGGGAGCTTTTGAAGAATCCTTGATATTCGGAACCCTCTAAGAGCGAATAACGTCCTGAGTTGATGACTAGGTTGGCATATTTGATTGCATTTGCGTTGTCTTCCATGTACAGGTAAACACGCGACAGCAAAGCATAGGCAACTTCTTTGGATGCGAAGGAATTGCTTTTGTTTTCTGACATCAATTCAGCAGCTTTCAACAGATCCGCAAGAACGAAGTTATACACTTCTTTTACGGAGCTCCGGGTCAGGACAGCGGTTTCCTCATCCGTCAATCCTTCTCTCAAGATCGGCACGCCCATATTTTCGCCTTTCCCTTGTGGATAGGGGCGTCCGAACACACGTACGAGATAGAAGTGAACCATCGCGCGTAGGTAGAGGTTTTCACCTTTCAGTTGAAGTAGACCTGCTGAGGCGTTGTCCGGCACGAACTCGATGACTTTGTTCGCGGCAGCAACAATCTTATATGATTGGGACCAGAAGTTGGTGGCATGGCCGGAGGTATTGATATGGTTATAGCGATATGCGCGTGTTAAGTCATCGCCTGAAGATTGTCCTTGTGCTACGGCATCGCCAGGGTATTCCATCAGGAAGTGGCCGCTACGGATGTATGCTTCGCTTTTAAGCAATGCGTAGCTACCAATAGTGGCGGTTGCGACATCGGCTTCATTGGTCAATGCAGACTCTTCATCGATATATTCAGTTGGGTCGTAGTATTTTTCACAGGAGAACAACAGCGTAAAGCATGCTATGAGTGTTATCGAGCGATATAGTGATGCTAATTTCATTTCTCTAAGTTTAAAAGGTTAAGTTTAGACCAAATAGGAATCGTCTTGTTACCGGATATTTGAAGCTCGACATACCTGAGCTTAAGTCTACCTGGCTAAGCGAAACTTCAGGATCTGGTCCTGAAAAATTGGTTAATGTCCATACATTGTCCGCACTTACGAATACATGCAGTTTGGATAAACGCATCTTGGAAATTACAGACTGTGGCAGGTTATAACCAAGCTTGATATTTCTTAAGCGCAAGTAACTTCCATTTTCCAGATAACGTGATGAGGACTGATTAGACTCCTTATTTCCGCCGACAATTGGTTTCGGATGTGTTGCATTGTCCCCTGGTTTTTCCCAACGTGTCCATCCGTCTGGCAATACCATGGAGTTGAAAGCCTCGTAGAGACCATCATTATCAAAATACGCACGGGTATCGTTGTAAACATAGTTACCATAGACAAAGTTGAAGAATGCCGAGAAGGTGAAATCTTTGTAAGTTAAAGCATTATTCATACCTCCAGTAAATTTTGGTGCCGCGGAGGTTCCTGTGAACTGGCGAGAGTCTGAGGATGCTGCTTCGCTATACTTGTTCGTTGTTGTTTTGGTTTGATTGCCATTGCCATCCACAGTAATCTTTTCCCAAAGGGGATCTCCATTCTCTGGATCTACGCCCGCCCAAATCGGGAAGTTATAAGCATCCATATCATAACCTACAGCAATTGGCTGTCTCGCTCCCGGGTTGAATACTTTTGCCCCATCACTCAACTCCAATACTTTGTTTCTGTTGAATGCCATGTTGAAATTAGTTTCCCAAGTGAAATCCTCCTTCTTGATGTTTTGAGAAAGAATGCTGAACTCAAGGCCTCTGTTGCGTACCGACCCTGCATTGACCCACACATAGCTGTAGCCGGTTGTTGCTGCAAGAGGTTTTCTGTACAAGAGTTCACTTGCTTTTTTCTCATACACATCTAAGCTTACTGAAATGCGGTTCCATAGGGAGAAGTCGGCACCGATATTGGCGGACTCGATCTTTTCCCAGCTTAGGTCTGGATTTCCTTTTTGATAAGGCGCTGCTCCCGGAAGACCGGAGTAGCTAGCCTCTTGCGTGATGCTGTATAAGCCTCGCGCACCGAAGTTAGAGATACCATCGGCATTACCCACCGTTCCGTAAGATCCTCTGATCTTTGCGAAGCTGATAGCAGGATGATTTTTTAGGAACTCCTCATTGGTTAATATCCAGGAAGCTCCCAATTGGTAGAAGTTTGCTGTAGAATTATTCTTTCCGAACTTGGAAGAGAACTCATTGACAAAGGAACCGATTAAGAAGTATCGATCATTGAAGTTGTAGTCGGCTTGCGCGAGATACTTTCTGAAGCCTACTTGATCTCTGGCTCCGCTAGGGTTCTGCAGAATGCCAGTAGCAACAGACATCACATCCTTGCCGGCAGGAAGCCCTTTTCCGGAGGTGTTAGCCCAAGCTGAAGTGGTCGTTTCAACTTCGGCGGCACCTAATAGCACGAGGTTATGCAATCCGAATTGCTCGGCATAGCGAACGCGGTTGGAGGTTAGGTATCTTCTGTACTCGTCTGTCCCGTTGTATAGCTCGCCAATGTTTGCACCACCCTGTTTGGTTCTGCGATCGTAGTAAGTCGCGGAAGCTCCATTACCTAATTGGATACGGTTATAGCTGGATAGCGTTAGCTTACTAGTCACGTTATAATCTAGATTTAAGTCTCCACTTACTTCCCAGTTTTTCGAGCGATTGTAGTTGTACTGCAGGGAATGTAGGAAGTTTTCTTTCTCACGACCTGTCCAGCCTTCATAGAAACGTCCATCGATAGGGTTTCCGTCGGCATCGTATGCCGGGTCGAAAGGTAATCCTGTATAAGCATCATACATGGTATTGCTATTCTCCAACTCATTCTTGTTGACCAATCCATTGACATATACCGCTGCTTTGAAACGATCGGTAATCTGTACGTTCAGGTTGTTACGGAAGTTATAACCCGTATTGCCTGTACCTTGAAGTGTTCCCAGCTCTTTGTAGAAAACACCCGACGTATAGTACTGCACTTTCTCGGATCCTCCAGAGATGGAAAGGTTATGATTATTGACATAACTGGTTCGGAAAGCAAGATCCCACCAGTTGGTATTGTTCTCTAACAACTTGGCATCGCGGTTGTAGAAGGTGTTTTGGAAGTCGTATAATTCCTGAGAGTTCATCAAGCGGAAGCTTCCTGTCGTCGCCTTCCCCATCCCGAAGGAGTTATTGAACTCTACTTTGGTCTGTCCGGGCTTTCCTGTTTTGGTGTTGATGATGATAACACCATTGGCAGCTCTGGAACCATAAAGACCAGTCGCAGCGACATCCTTCAATATGGACACAGATTCGATATCCGCAGGGTTATAGGTACCTCCGATATTTCCATCAACTACTGTTAGAGGTGAAGTACTTGCCGATATGGTACCTGCTCCACGAATAAGCACTCTAGGAGGGCTAGAAGGGTCGCCAGATGCCGTTGAAACGACTACCCCCGGTGCTTTACCTTGTAACATGCTTGGAAGATCATTGGCAGTCACGTCTTTCAATTTTTCTGCTGATATGGTGCTCACAGAGCTCGATAAGTAACGAACTCTTTGAGTTGAATAACCCACGACAACTACTTCGTCAAGGTTATCCACCTGTCCTACTAAGGTTGCATCTACCTTTGCCTGTCCGTTGATTGGGAGCTCCTGACTATTATAACCCATTGCCGAAAAGACAAGTACTTGAGCCGACTGCGGAAGAGAAAGACTGTAATTACCATCGTTGTCAGTGGAAGTACCGATATTCGTTCCTTTCACAGTCACCGTTACGCCGCTGAGCGGAGACCCTTGATCATCAGTTACTTTTCCCGTTACAGTACTTTGCTGCATTGTCGCAGTAGTCTTAATGATGTTTGTGCTACTCTTCGGGCTGCCATTGGATTCTTTGATCACAACCGTGTTGTTGTTGATTTCAAAGGTGAGATCCGTTTCAGATAAAACCTGTTTAAGAGCGTTCTTATAGTAGACATTCGTTACATCGATCGTCACCTTTTTTTTTGCGCGGTTAACCAAGGTATTGTTGTATAAAAGCTCTAAGCCTGTCTGCTGTTGGATTTCATCCAACACCTTTTGTAGGTTAGCATTTTTGAATCTTAAGGAAACATTTTGCGCATAACTTGCTGCAAATGTTTGCACGAACATTAAACATACGATGAAAACAATAAGTTTAACGGTCATAATGCCTCTGATCAGCTTGCGCCGATCAAAGAGCGTCGTTTTAGGGTTGAGTTTTCTCATTGGTTAATAGATAGGGTTATAAGTTTAATTGATTGAATGCTTTAACAGCCCAATACCGCTAGGCTTCGGACTACTCAGAATTGAAAATTTACGTGCCTTTGCTAACGATAATCCTCCTGTCTTTAATTTGAAATTTATAATTCGATATCTTTTCCAGGTTCTGGAACAACTCGGACAACTTGCGCGTGCGCTTGACCGTACCGCTAAAACGGTCGGTTGTTTTGTCGGTTATTTCGATCTCTTCTATGTCGTACCAGGTTTGCAGCTTTTCCATAACGCTGTATATATCCTCATCGGCAAATTTGAATAAGCCTTCCTTCCAGGCTATTTCATTGGCGATATTCACATGCGCTGTATCAATCTTGCCGTTGTTCAGATGTGACGCCGACCGCATGCCGGGCGTCATGTGCATCTGCTGTTGTTTAGTTTTAACCAATACAGATCCTTCCTCCAAGGTGGTGACCACCTGCTGCCTCTTTTCATCGGTAACTACATTAAAGGAAGTCCCCAAGACGTTAATTTGCGTCTCATTGGCATTCACGATAAAAGGACGCTGCTTATTATGGCTCACTTGGAAATAGGCTTCGCCTTTCAAGGACACACGTCGCTCTTTTTCTGTGAATGTGTTGCTGTAACTTAATTGGCTCGCGGAGTTGAGCAGTACATGGGAACCGTCCGACAAGATAATGTGCGAGACAATGCCTTTGGGCGAACGGAAAGTCTGTTTCATATTCGGCGCAACACTTACAGCGCTAATCTTAAACTGAAGTTCTTTATTCGCTTTTTTGATAACCTCAATTCCTCGACTGCGCAGGAGCGCTGAATCAGCATTGAGGAGTGAAAGAACCTCCCCATCTTCGAATAAGATGGTTGCTGCATTTGTTGAGGGAAGAGAAATGTCGTATTTCTTTGCGGAAGAGGTATTAGTATCTGTCGCTGTGCTATTCCATAAGACAGAAATCATAAAACAAAGACCAAGAAAGCAGGCCGCGACCAAAAACCACTTCTTGGGATTGAGAAATTTGATAATATTGGATTTAAGCCCCTCTGCGCTTTCGGGCTTTTCAGGCGCAGACTTATCCCCGCCGAGCAGCGATAGTTCTTCTGCCCGCTTCTTATCAAGGTTTAAGAGGACTCTATCGAGTATCTCCTGATGTATTCTCAGCGGAGGACTAGTTTCCTCTGTCGCAAGCTCTTGAAAGATTCGCTCCTTTATGGTCGTATCCTCATCACACTGAAGGCTATCCAGAATAATCTGTAAGTCTTCTCGTGTCGAGTGACCAGCAAGATACCTGTCAAAAGCGATTTGGATATCGGATTTCGGCATTGGTCAGTTTAGGTTTTATAAGCTAATACGCTTAACTCCTAAAAAGTACCTACTGATATTTGAAAAAAATTAAAGTTGACACCACAAGAAGACAAAAGCTGTTAGCAATCTATACTGATATAGGGGTAAATTACTTTTCAATAAGGAATTGGCTTTCGTCAGATGGTTGTTGACAGTGGACTTGCTGATATTCAGGGTTTCGCAAATCTCAGCGTAGCTCTTTCCTTCGATCTTAAACAATATGAAGACCTTCTGGCACTGTGGGGGCAGTGCTTTTATCGCATTCATCACGTTTTCTTGTGTCTGTTTAAAAGTGAGATCCTCTTCAATATGTTGATAATCCTCGGCATACTGCTTAATAAACTCATTCCTAAAGCGTTCGTCTAAGGCCATTCTTCTGAAATGGTCGTATACTAAATTTTGTGCAATGGTAAATAGGAAGGGTTTCAATGATTTATCAGGATCTATTTGATCCCTCCGCTCCCACACCTTGAGGAAGAGCGTCTGGAGAATCTCTTCGGCAGTTTCGTCGGATTTGACAAGTCGAATGATACGACCGAGCAGTCGAAGGCTATACCGCTGGTAAAGCTGCGTAAAAGCATGATAATCCCCTGATTTTAAAAGGAGAAGTAACGTTTGCTCATCATTATATGGCTCATAAGTCTTCACTATCAGCTAGATTCAAAAAGGTATTGCAATGGGTATTGGTTGAATATCAAATATAAATAAAAAAGTATGTTAGCAAAATAGATACAATTGTTTTAAACCGATTTTGCTATCAGATTGTGCAAGCTTTTTTAAAGACAATACCGTATCTAGCCACCTTTTAAGGTAGCAATGATCAGAAATAGGAAGATCTAATGCTGTTTACTTTTTAAACTTCCACTGCATGTAATTGATGTTCTTATCTACCGCAAGGTATTTTTTCTCATAATACGTTTTGATAGACAATACTTCATCCACTAAATCGGAATGATAAAGGTCGGTGGTTTCCTTCAACTTCGGAAGGTTCTGCAGCTCAATCTGTTCTACCGTATATGCGTAGAAGCCGTCGTTGTCCGTCTTCAAGTGCATAATACCTTCCGGAACAAGGATGTGTTTATAACGCTCTAAGAATGCAGGATTGGTTAAGCGCTTTTTCTCGCGGCTTTCTTGTGGCTGCGGGTCAGGGAATGTGATCCATATTTCAGAGATCTCAGCTTCAGCAAAATACTCTAGAATCGTCTCAATCTGGATTCTTAAGAATCCCACATTCGATATACCCTCTTCAATGGCCGTCTTTGCACCTCTCCAGATACGATTACCCTTGTAATCAATACCTATGAAGTTCTTTTCTGGAAATAACTTGGCCAGATTGACGGTGTATTCTCCTTTTCCACATGCTAATTCAAGGATAAGTGGTTTGTCATTTTTAAAGAAATCGGATGCCCATTTACCCTTGAAAGGTTTACCGGCATCTAATTGTACAACATTTGGAAATGTAGCTACTTCTGCAAATTTTCTAAGTTTATCCTTACCCATTACTTTGAATTAAGTCGCAAAAATAACCTTATATTTGTACTAATCAATACTTTCTCGTGGAAAAACAAGCGAAAATATACGTTGCAGGCCATCGTGGTATGGTGGGATCTGCGATATACCGCAAATTAACAGAACTAGGATATACCAATATCGTCACTAGAACATCGAAAGAGCTCGACCTTCGTGATCAGCAAGCAGTTAAAGAATTCTTTGAATCTGAAAAGCCGGAGTACGTGTTCCTGGCGGCAGCTAAGGTTGGCGGGATCATGGCTAACAATACTTATCGCGCGGATTTTATATATGAAAATCTCGCTATACAGAATAATGTAATTCACTTTGCGCATGAGAACAATGTGGAGAAACTGATGTTCTTAGGTTCTAGCTGTATCTATCCGAAGATGGCCCCTCAGCCATTGAATGAAGATTATCTACTGACAGGCACTTTAGAGTACACCAATGAACCCTATGCAATTGCAAAGATCGCCGGTATCAAAATGGTAGAATCCTATCGTTTGCAATATGGCGACAAGTATATTTCCGTAATGCCAACGAATCTTTATGGCATCAATGATAATTACCATCCGGAAAACTCGCATGTGTTGCCGGCGCTGATCCGAAGATTCCACGAAGCTAAGGAAGCCAACGCGCCATCAGTTAGCATTTGGGGAACCGGAACTCCATTACGTGAATTCTTGTATGCCGATGATTTAGCAGATGCTTGTGTTTTCTTGATGGAGAATTATGATGAATTGCAATTCATCAACATCGGAGTAGGAGAAGATATCAGTATTAAAGAATTAGCAGAAACTATCCAGGAAGTTGTCGGATATAAAGGTAAGCTGGAATTTGATAGCAGTAAGCCAGATGGCACGCCAAGAAAGCTGATGGATGTCAGCAAATTACATAGCCTGGGTTGGAAGCATAAAATAAATTTAAAGGAAGGTATAGCTTTGGCTTATCAGGATTTCATATCTAAGGAAAACGAAAAACGAGACTAATAAGTCTCGCTGTCCTTCGGAATTCCGTAAATATTGTCTTGCACACTCTCCTCTGCAGTGATCATTGGAGGGTGTTGCGGAGGCGCCACTTGAGCCGTAGCGACTTCAGCATCCGCTAATTTTTCTTTCTTCTTTTTCTTCTTCGGCTTAATAAAGGATGTTATCTTATCAATTACCGAAGAAACAGTAGTCTGGTTAACCTCACGCGCAGCGGTTTCTGATGCAAAAAGGACAAGCCCCTTTTTCAACCAGCTAGCATTTTTCAATAACGTACGATTGAGTACCAATGGAAGTGCGAGTTGCACCGTCTTAGTTAACCAGTCTGACTTGCCGGAACCCTTCTTAGAAGTAATTCCCGAAACCAGCCCTTTTACCATATCAACACCCGGCACATTAGAAACAACCATGTTAAAGATTCGAGCAGGTGCTTCTACTTTGTGTTTCAAAAGTTGATATTGATTCACTAAAAATTGCTCATGCTCTTTCTTCTCTATCTTCAGACGAGCAATCTCAGTTTGTAAATCTGTAATATTTGAAATTTTGATTCTCATAGTTATCTATACTCGCTCTTTATCCTCTTGTTCTTGTTTCAATTCTTCTTCGGCTATCCTTTCTTCTGCTGTTTCTGTAGCCGTGTTGCTGTTATTGGTCGATGCATAAGCTGTATCAGCATTAATCTTCTCCTCTTCATCATCATCTGGATCATCCCACTTCGCTAGGATTCGCTTAATCGATAGGTTCATGAACTTCGCTTCCAATTTCGGTTCAAAAGCACGAATCAATAGAATGATGATCAAAAATATCCCTCCTGTTGCCAGAAAGCCTAAGGAGTTGCTTCCGAGAAGTTCGCCAAGATAGAAACCTAGAGCGAGCGACCAAAAGAATATCACTAAGAGTGTCAACAACAACTTACTGGCATCAACGATTAAAGACCCGATTATCCGCGTCATCCGCGAGATCGCTTGCAACTTTAATAGTTCGAACTGTGTGTCGAGATACTCCTTTGATTTCTTAAAGGATTCTGAAAAAGAGAATTTTTGTTCTTCCATGCATTGATTTGATTAAATAGAGCTGCCGAATAAGCTATTGACAGCTCTATTAAATTATGTGAATAAGTTTACCTAAGTAAACGAAATTACGCGTGTTCTTCGATTTCCTCGTCAATCATCGACTCGGCTTTACCTAATTTGGTCTTTAAAGTAGCTACTACCTTTTCTTTAAAATCATTCAATTGATCGAATTGTTCTTCAGCGCGCTCTTTGATTGCATCGCCTAAATCAGCTAATGATTCGTTGATTTTTTCTCTCGTATCAGAACCTTTGTCTGGCGCGAATAAAATTCCTAATACAGCTCCTGCTGCCAAACCAGCTAATAAAGCTGTTACGATTTTTCCGTTATCATTCATCTTAATATAGTGTTTTGTTAGTTATACAATTATTAAACTCCACTTTCATTTAATATAACAAAAAAAAGACCGTTTCGTTTTTATTTCCTAAAACTTTGTGGAAACTTAATTCTAAATGACAAAATAGCATTTATTATGTTTCAATAAACCGTTAGCCCTAATTTAATCTTCTTTTCATGAAGTGTCTTATTTCTACAACACCTTGTCTACTTAGACGGAAATTTTAACGAAGAGTTTAAAGCAGATATTTAGCGAAATACAATATTTTTTCAGGAAATTCGTTAGCCATAAAAACATGAAAAGATGTATAAAAACCTGAAAAGTATCCTTCCGATGATCGTTCTACTTCTGTTAAGCTCCTACAGCAATGCACAGAATAAAGAACAGTTGAAAACAGATATTGAAAACATATTGGCGAAGTATAAAGCGAAGGTCGGCGTAGCGATACACAATCATGATTATACAGACAGCCTGATAGTCAGCGGAGATTATCACTTCCCTTTTCAAAGTGTTTATAAGTATCATTTAGGAATTGCCATCCTAGATCAAGTTGATAAAGGGGTTTTAGCATTGGATCAACCTGTTAAAATTTCTAAAGAAGCAGTGACAACTGAGATGTACAGCCCCATCAAAGACAAATATCCCAATGGAGTTACTTTGACGCTGCGAGAGGTATTAGTATACACAATTGCAGCCAGCGATAATGTAGGCTGCGACGTACTGTTCGAACTAATCGGCGGCCCCAAACATGTCCAAAAGTATTTCGAGGATAAGGGATACAGCAACCTCTCGATCAAACTTATTGAAGCTGTACAACAGAAGGAATGGAACAGGCAATTCGAAAACTGGACAACAGTAGGTTCGAGCAACCAGATACTATATGATTACTATACGAACAGTAAGAAACTGCTTTCAGCGAGCTCCCATCAATTTCTTTGGGATACTATGCGCGGTACAACGACGGGGCCAGATCGACTAAAGGGGGACCTTCCTAAAGGTACCGTGGTAGCACATAAGACAGGCTACTCTGGAAGGAACAGAACAACCGGTGTAATCGCCGCTGTCAATGATATTGGCGTCGTTAGTCTTCCTGACGGCAAAGTGTACTATATTTCGGTTTTTGTAACCGATAGCGAAGAGGGCGAGCCGCGAAGCGCAAAAATCATCGCAGAGGTATCAGCAGCAGCCTGGAAGTATTTCAACTAAACTTTTAATCAACAGCCTCTTATCAAAGAATTAATATTAACTATAGAATAAGTTAATTATTTTTATAGAAATATCTAATTCTAAGATGCTTGCAAAAACCTATAGTAGCGCAGTACATGGTATTGACGCTACAACCATCTCCGTAGAAACCCACATCACATCCGGAACCCAGTATTTCATTGTCGGCTTGCCGGATGTGGGGGTCAAAGAAAGTATACAGCGCATTGAAAGTGCCATACTTGCGATCAACCATCAAATGCCGCGGCAAAAGATCGTCATCAACTTAAGTCCAGCCGATATCCGGAAAGAAGGCTCGGCATACGATTTATCCATTGCCATCGCGGTACTTACTGCCTCATACCAAATCCACAGCACTGAGCTGGAAGACTATGTCATTCTCGGCGAACTCTCCCTCAATGGAAAGATTAACCCCATCAAAGGCGCTTTGCCCATTGCCTTACAAGCCAAACGAGACGGCTTCAAGGGATTGATCCTACCCAAAGAGAACGCCGAAGAAGCGGCCATTATTGATGGACTAACTATCTACGCCGCCAATCATCTGTCCGAGGTCGTCGACCATCTGACCAACTTAAAACGACTCCCGACTGCTCGCATTTCCATAGATGACATATTCCAGAAAAACATCAATAACTACGAGCTGGACTTCTCCGAAGTTCGCGGACAGGAAAACATTAAACGTGCATTAGAGATTGCTGCCGCGGGCGGACATAACGTCATTCTCATTGGCCCGCCGGGGGCAGGCAAGACCATGCTCGCGAAACGTCTCCCAACCATCTTACCGCCTTTAACCATCGATGAATCGCTAGAAACTACTAAAATACATTCGGTATCTGGTCTACTCCCCAGCGCCTCTTCGTTGATGACCGCGCGCCCATTTCGCGCACCTCACCATACTACCTCCGATGTCGCGCTCGTTGGCGGAGGGAAGAACCCCAGGCCGGGAGAGATCTCCCTCGCACATAATGGGGTGCTCTTCCTCGACGAGTTGCCCGAATTCAAACGATCGGTACTCGAAGTGATGCGGCAGCCGTTAGAATCCAGAAACATCACCATATCACGCGCCAAGATTACCGTAGATTATCCTTCCAGCTTTATGTTGATCGCAGCAATGAACCCCTGTCCCTGCGGATTCTATAATCACCCCAACCGTCCCTGCATCTGCGGAACGGCAAACGTCCAAAAATACTTGAGCAAGGTATCAGGACCGCTACTCGACCGCATAGATATCCATATCGAAGTTACCCCCGTAGAGTTCAACGAGCTATTAGAAAGCCGTAAGGCCGAGAAAAGTGAAGCTATTCGAGAGCGCGTCATCCGAGCACGAAATATACAGGAGTGCCGATTCAAAGGCATATCCAACATCCACAGCAATGCGCAGATGCGCGCGAAGCAGATAAGAGAAATCTGTTTGATTGACGCTACGGGAAAGGGTCTGCTCAAGACCGCCATGGAGCGACTCAATCTATCTGCTAGAGCCTATGACCGCATCCTGAAGGTTGCCAGAACAATCGCCGATTTAGAACAATCTATCGATATCAAGAATGAGCATCTTGCCGAAGCGATACAGTTCCGCAGCTTAGACCGACAAAGCTGGCTAGGCTAAAAACAAAATCGGCGTGGGAGACCACGCCGATTCAATATCTTTTCTTGAATAACCTATCCGGTGAACTGACCAATAAAATGCTTAAAAATCCAAGGGTAGAGTATCAATGTAAATACAATCCCCGTCAATGCCCCAAATAAATGGGCGTCATGGTTAATCCCATCTCTAGCATTCTTAGACGCCCAGATACAGTATCCCAAATACAGAAATGCAAATAGATATGCGGGCATAGGGATAATCATAAAAATCCCTAACATCATCTTCGGATAGAATAAGATATAACTGAACAGCACCGCACTGATAGCTCCCGATGCACCTAAGCTATGATAGCCATAGTTATCCTTTTGTTGTATAATTGTTGGGATATCGCTCAGCACCAATGCTGCCACATACAATAAAGCAAACCATAAATGCCCCATAGGACCGCTTATTTCAACAAATATCCCTTCCAGACCAAAACCAAAATAGTAGAAGGTGATCATATTGAACAGCAGGTGCATCCAATCTTTATGGATCAATCCACTCGTCAAGATCAGATACCATCTACTTTTATCACGATGAATCGAATAAGGGTGCAACATCAATCGTCCAAACCATTCCGGATTGGAAAACACATAAATACTAAGGCCAATCGTGAGTGCGAAAATTACACTTGCAACCGGCATATTTAAGATATAATATTGTAGCATTAAAATCTATCTTCTAGGAGTAATAGGTATAGTTCTTTAGGGCCATGCGCACCGAGCACCAGCATCTTCTCAATATCAGCCGTACGGCTAGGGCCGGTAATGGTTGTGATCATGCTAGGCAAGTCGTTTCCATACTTCTCGCGCATCAACGCCATCCCATGCTTAATATCCATTACTAATTGCGATGTCTTTGCAATAACGATATGGACAGGAGGATAAACGCTCAACCGTCTACCTGAAGCATCGGCATTACTGATCAAAATACTTCCATTGCGTGCAATCAAGGCCTCACATGCTGTAACACCAACCTCAATATCATCAAAGTCACTTCTATGCTTATGATATGGAAAACCATACTGATCCAAAAACTTCTGTAGGTTTTTATCCCATACATAGAGCTTCGTCAGCTTCAGCTTCTCCAAAAGGATAATCAAATTCTCAATCAGATTGATCTCTCCATCACAGTAAACAAACTGCCCGGCAACATTAGTAAACTCACGCGCAAAGGTCACATCCAAAGGATCTTCTTCGTCCTTATACAAAGGACTATCTTCAAAAGCAGGATTAGGATTCTCACGCTTTTGAAGCAGGGCTTGCCGAATCTTCTTCAGCATCTTCTCTTTGGCTGTTGTATTTCGAATATTCATATATAAAGAACAGACATGGTTGGTAAACCATGTCTGTTAAGTATTATTGATTGTTTTCTTGACTAGACTGATTATCAGGTGCGCTTTGCGGAACATCGCCATGATCGCTCGACGGCAATGATAAATCCGTCTGCGGAACGCCGCCTCCGTCTGCTCCTCCATTCACAAACTCATCATAAGTTGTTTTATTTTGGAACGGGCGTTTACCCAATATCTCTTCTAAGTCTTGTTGGAATAAGATTTCTTTCTCTAATAGCTTCTCCGCAATTTTGATCAATCCATCTTGTTTCGACAACAACAATTCTTTTGTTCTATCGTAAACCGCTGAAATCAATACGCGTACTTCGTCGTCGATCAACTCAGCCGTTTGATCTGAATAAGGCTTTTGGAACTGGCTGTTCTCCGAACTATCACGGAAGGACACATTACCCACCTTATCGTTCATACCATATACAGCCGTCATCGCGTAAGCTAACTTCGTAATACGCTCTAAGTCGTTTTGCGCACCGGTACTGATTCTACCGAAAGTAATATCCTCAGCAACGCGTCCACCCATCGTCATACACATACTGTCAATTAATTGCTCAGTTGTATACAAGAACTGTTCTTTTGGCAGGTATTGCGCATAACCTAATGCCGCAACACCACGTGGAACGATCGATACTTTCACCAAAGGATCCGCATGTTCCAAGAACCAGCCCGCAATCGCGTGACCTGCCTCGTGGTAAGCAACGATCTTTTTCTCCTCCGGAGAGATAATTTTATTCTTCTTCTCAAGACCACCGATCACTCTATCAATCGCGTCTTGGAAATCCTGCATATTGATCGCTTTCTTGTTCTTACGAGCAGCAATTAGAGCCGCCTCGTTACAAACGTTGGCAATTTCTGCACCCGCAAAACCTGGAGTCTGTGCCGAAAGTTTCTTCGCGTCCACCTCCTCCGCCAACTTCAATGGCTTCAAGTGCACATTAAAGATTTGCTCACGACCGATCAAATCCGGCTTATCAATAGAAATCTGACGGTCAAAACGTCCTGGACGCAATAATGCTGAATCCAATACATCTAAACGGTTGGTCGCAGCAAGGATAATAACCCCTAAGTTCGTACCGAAACCATCCATCTCCACCAATAACTGGTTCAATGTATTTTCGCGCTCATCATTTCCTCCCATAATGGAGTTCTTTCCACGAGCACGACCGATTGCATCAATCTCATCAATAAAGATGATACAAGGTGCTTTTTCTTTTGCCTGCTTGAACAAATCACGAACACGTGATGCACCAACCCCAACGAACATCTCCACGAAGTCAGAACCTGACAGGGAGAAGAAAGGAACTTGTGCCTCACCTGCAACTGCTTTTGCCAATAAGGTTTTACCCGTTCCCGGAGGGCCTACTAATAAGGCTCCCTTCGGAATCTTACCTCCTAAGTCGGTATATTTCTTCGGATTTTTCAAGAAATCAACAATCTCCATAACTTCTTGCTTCGCCTCTTCAAGACCCGCAACATCGTTGAAAGTAATGTTGATCTGAGATTCTTTATCGAATAATTGTGCTTTTGACTTGCCGATATTGAAGATCGCACCGCCACCGCCTCCAGCACCACCGTTCATACGGCGCATCAAGAGAATCCAGATCGCTACAATGATCAATAATGGAAGCATAAACGAAATAAACCATCCCGCCCATGGATTCGATCTATCTTCGTAAGAAGCACTAATCCTCGGTTGGTCTGCCGCTAAACTATCTTGCGATACTTTTAATTTCTCTGCCAAGATCTCTGCAGAGGGCTCCGTAAATTTATACTGAGGCCCTACGCTAGGAGATAAAGACAGCGCATTTGGATTTGGCGCTACATCTTTATATTTCTCGTCGGCTAATTTATCTTTTTTGATATATACCTCAACTTCTACTAAATCGTTGCTTTTTGACGCTAATAGCTTCTCCACATCGCCTGGGATAAGCATCTTGGTTTCGAACTCCTTATAGGTAATCTTCTTCGCACCATCCCCACTGAAGAGGTACTGAAGCCCGATGAAGCCTACAATCATTGCAATCCAAAGCCAAATCATATTAAATTTTGGTGGCATTGGCGTAATTTTTTTACTAGGAACTTTCTTCATTTATACACTTAAACTACGTTTCACTTATTCTCACTATGCACTTTGGTAAGTGCTAACTTGAGCATCGCCCCACAGATCTTCGATTCTGTAATGCTCCCTTGTTTCTGTTTTAAAAATATGGACAACAACATCCACGAAGTCAAGCAAAACCCATTCGCCATTACCGTGCCCTTCCTTGTGCCAAGGATCTTGACCAAAGGATTTATACACTTCTTCTTCTACACTTTTGGCTATTGCATTTACTTGCACGTTGGAGTCGGCATGGCAGATAACAAAATAATCAGACAATGTCCCATTAACTTCGCGCATATCCAACCTCACTATTTCATTACCCTTCTTTTCCTGCATCCCATGTATCACAACATCGGCTAGCTTCTCGGACAACGAAGACTTTTTGTTTTTACTCATCAAGATTTATTATACTTTTGACTGATAAATTTTTAAATGATATTATCTTTTGCAAAATAACACATTTTCGGGAGATTCACTACGCCAAAGTTTAATTGTTTTAGACGAAGTTACTTCCACAAACGATTATTTAAAGACACAACTGTCAAATTTCAAGCCACTTCCTGAGTTTACTGCCATTATGGCAAAAAAGCAAACAAATGGTCGTGGACAACGCGACAGCACATGGCTATCTGAAGCGAATGCCAATATTACTTTCAGTCTTTTACTCTATCCCAACTTCCTCAAACTAACAGATCATTTCATATTGAACATGTGTGTTAGCCTTGGGTTGGTCGACTGGTTCCGTTCCTTACAGATCGACGCTAAAATCAAGTGGCCCAACGACATCATGATTAACAATAAAAAGGTTTGCGGAATATTGATCGAGAACACGAGCAATTCGAAAGGTATAAAGCATTCCATCGTAGGCATCGGCATCAATGCCAATCAGGAGAAATTTCCGCATGAGATCGAACAGAAAGCAAGCTCTATACTTCGCGAAACTTCCCATCGCTTAGCATCCTTAGAAAGCGCTTGCGAAACACTAGTAGGTTATATACAGCAACGTTATCTTAAAATTCAAAACCAGAAAATTTCGACCGATCAATTGCTAAGGGCATACAATGACAACCTATTTCTTCGCGGAAAAACTGCCCTTTACCGCGCAGGAGATGAGACCTTTAAAGCGGAATTAAAGGAGGTAAGTCCGGATGGAAAATTGCATTTATTAAGAAATTACCAGATATCAACATTTTATTTTAAGGAAGTCGAATTTCTTTTGCAATAAATCGATTACATAGAATTAAATTTCATTATAAATCCTAACTTTGATTTAAACTTTATTGGCGTCACCAAGTCAATAAATAAAAGTAATTTACATGAAAAGAATAAATTTATTAATTGCGTTTTTAGTATTTGCCGTTTCCGGCGTTATGGCACAGGTTCATAACCCAGTAAAATGGTCGGTAGGATTTAAAAAACTAGCTAACAATGAAGCAGTTATTTTGATCAAAGCAAACGTTGAACAAGGATGGCACATTTACGGCATGAACGTTCCTGCCGGTGGTCCGGAGTCAACATCCTTTACTTTCACTCCAGCAAACGGAGCTAAAGTTCAAGGAAAAACACTAGCAAAAGAGCCTAAAACAAAATTTGAGGACGTATTCAAAATGAACGTTCCTTACTACAACGGCGAAGTTGTATTCCAACAAAAGGTGAAACTTGCTAACAACAAACCTACTACAGTAAAAGGTGTTGCATCCTTCATGGCATGTGATAAAGAACGTTGTCTTCCACCTGATGAGTACGAGTTTGCTGTAACCATAAAGTAAAACTTTAAGAATTACAATCTACAAAGGCAGGGAATCCCCTGCCTTTTTGTATGTTTGGACTTTAATTTTCGAATATGAGCAAATTAAAATTCCTTTTTATAGCCTTCTCGTGGCTATTTTTAAGTGCAACAATCCCCCTCAGTAGCTTCGCCCAAGATTCTTTAATCAATTACGAAGATGTAGATTTTGGAACCGGGCAAGCGGAAACGACAAGCGAACAAGATACGCTATTCTCTACTGAAGACGTCGTCTTCTCCGATGGCCAGGACTCTCAAGATACAACGACAAGTTCTGTTGCTGCTACTGCGGCTCCGGAAGAGTCTAAATCCCTATGGGGAATCTTTATCGCCGGTCTGATCGGCGGATTCGCGGCATTCCTGATGCCTTGTATCTTCCCGATGGTACCTCTCACGGTATCTTTCTTTACCAAGAAATCAGGCAGCAGAGGCAAGGCGGTATCTCAAGCCTTTTTATATGGCTTATTCATTATTGTAATCTATGTTGCATTAGGAATGTTGATCACCATCGCTTTTGGCGCAGAGGCATTGAATGCCCTGTCTACCAATGGTATCTTCAACTTCCTATTCTTCCTGTTATTGGTGGTGTTCGCGGCTTCTTTCTTTGGAGCTTTCGAAATTACTTTGCCAAGTTCATTCGTGAACAAGATCGACTCCAACTCGGATAAAAGTGGTCTGATTGGCTTGTTCTTTATGTCGGCTAGTTTAGCCGTGGTTTCCTTCTCTTGTACAGGACCTATCATCGGTACCTTACTGGTAGAAGCAGCAACCAAAGGCGAGCGCTTAGGCCCTGCCGTAGGGATGTTCGGATTCTCTCTAGCATTGGCTATCCCATTCGTATTGTTCGCCATGTTCCCTTCTCTATTGAAGTCATTGCCGAAATCAGGCGGTTGGTTGAACAGCGTGAAAGTCGTATTGGGTTTCTTGGAGCTTGCGCTAGCGATGAAATTCCTTTCCAACGTGGATTTAGCTTATAATTGGCAGCTATTGGACCGCGAGGTCTTCTTAGCGCTATGGATCGTTATATTCGGTTTAATGGGGCTATACCTACTAGGAAAGATCAAGTTCTCGCATGATAGCGACCTGCCCTATCTTTCTGTTCCACGCACCATGTTGACGATTATTGTATTCTCTTTTGTAGTCTACATGATCCCGGGGATGTGGGGAGCACCATTGAAATCGATCGCCGCCTTCCTTCCTCCAATCGGAACGCAGGACTTCGACCTTGCCAATGCCAGCCATGTGTCCGCTCCGACCGGATCGGCAGATGCTAGCAGCAGAAAGCATTACACACATTTCCATAGCCGCGCGACCATCAAAGGGTTCGATCCTTACTATGATTATGATGAAGCATTGGCAGCAGCGAAAGCGCAGAATAAACCCCTGATGATCGACTTTACAGGATGGACCTGTGTCAATTGTCGTAAGATGGAAGCTTCGGTTTGGTCGGATCCGAAAGTACGGAACCTGATCAATGAGAACTTTATTCTGGTGGAGCTATATGTGGATGAGCATGATTTGAAATTGCCAGAAGCAGAACAATATGTTTCCAAAGAAACCGGCAAGAAGATCAATACCGTTGGTAAGAAGAATACCGACTTCCAGATTACCCGTTTCCAGAGCAACTCGCAACCTTTGTATGCGATCGTAGGTGCTGATGAGCAGCTACTCGTTCCGGCAAGCGGTGCAAACTATGATATCGATAGCTACGCAGCTTACCTGCAAAGCGCTATAGACGCTTACAAAGCGAAATAACCCCCGCTTTTTCTATAGAAAGGCGCATCGTCTCCGGAACATGCGCCTTTCTCTTTTCTATTGGACTACGAATGAAGCATTTAGGTACCTTCGATCAAACAGTCCTCTTCTGTACCCATTTCATAACCCAATCATAGCCCTTTCCGAGCGGTTATGATTGGGTTATACATTGGGTTTGAAAGGGCTTTGCATTGGGTTTAAGCAATCCCAGTTCTGATTTATTATTTAACAATTTACCTAGGCATTCCCTCGTTCTTTTCCTGATTTTGATGTATTTTTACGCATCAACCAAGACAATTTTCACATACTAAAGCCAAGGAATTGGTATATTTGAGACATGAGCAACATTAAGAACATAGCTGTATTAACTTCAGGAGGGGATGCCCCAGGAATGAACGCTGCCATCCGTGCAGTTGTTAGAACAGGAATTTACCATGGTGTTAATATGTTTGGTATCCGCCGTGGATACGACGGATTAGTTCATGGTGATATTATTCCAATGGATGCAAAATCTGTTGCGAATATCATTCAACGTGGAGGAACAATCCTAAAGACTGCTCGCAGCGATGAATTTCGCACGGTAGAGGGCAGAAAACAAGCTTACGAAAACATTAAAAAACTAAATATAGACGCCTTGGTCGTTGTTGGTGGAGATGGTACTTTCACCGGAGCGTCTAAACTGATCGAGGAATTTGATATCCCTGTGATTGGTATCCCGGGTACTATCGATAATGACTTAGCGGGAACTGATTTCACCATCGGCTATGATACAGCCATCAACACCGTTGTCGACGCCGTGGATAAGATCCGTGATACTGCAGAGTCGCACGATCGTTTGTTCGTTGTTGAAGTAATGGGTCGTGACTCGGGATTGATCGCCCTGCGTTCCGGAATTAGTACGGGTGCTGAGGCTGTTTTGATTCCCGAATTGAAAGTAGACTACGACGCGATTATGAAGCGCCTGGATAAAACACGTAAGAATAAATCTTCACGTATTATCATCGTGGCTGAAGGCGACGAAGAAGGTGGATTAGTGGTAGCCGAGAAAATCAAACAGAACTTCCCGGCCTATGACGTTCGTGTTTCGATTCTAGGGCATATTCAACGCGGTGGCAAGCCGACTTGTATGGACCGTGTATTAGCGAGCCGTCTGGGCGTAGCATCGGTAGAGGGGCTTTTAGAAGGCAGACGAGGTGAAATGGCGGGTTTGATCTGTGGAAATGTACAGTTTACACCGTTTGACAAAGCGATTAAACACATCGACAAAATCAATACGAACTTAACACGTATCGTTGAGATCCTGTCTTTATAATCTTGTTATCGACAATAAATCAATATTTGAAAGGTAGCCCTACAGGCTGCCTTTTTTTATGCATGTGCCGCTTTTAAAGTGCCATCCAGCACTGTTAGATTTCCTGTTTTTCCGGCAACAATATGAATTTATGATTATTGCACAATTATGAAAACATTCTCTCGCATATAGCTGTATATTAAGCACACAACATTGAACAAAACACACTAACATGGATTCTAAGAAGAAGAAAATGCTGCTCACCATTGCATTTCTCTGCCTTCTTGCCGGGCTCGCCATAGGCGCATTTGTAGCAAGTAAGGAGAAGGAGATTGCTAGGGAGCAAATGGGAAGAAATATGGAAGTTTCGAACGCCAGCGATTCGGGAAAATAGGATAAAAAATTGTGCCTTTTTATTGGCATTGGCTAATTGCATACTTACCTTTGTTAAAAAATAATGTCATGCAAATAGCACAACTCTATCAGCTTTATTTAGAATTCCCTCAGGTTTGTACCGATACCCGACAAATCAGCAAAGACTGTATATTCTTTGCTTTGAAAGGCGAATCGTTCAACGGGAATAGCTTTGCTGAGCAGGCGCTAGCGCAAGGTGCTAAATATGTGGTTGTCGACGATCCGACATACTATCAGGAGAAGGAAAGCTACATTCTTGTAGAGGATGTACTGAGCAGCTTACAGGATCTGGCTCGATTCCATAGACAACAATTGAGCATTCCGTTTATCGGCATTACCGGCACTAATGGTAAAACCACAACAAAGGAATTGGTGCATGCCGTACTTTCTCAAAAATTTAAAACCTTTGCTACAAAAGGTAACCTAAATAACCATATCGGTGTGCCCTTAACCATTCTATCGCTACCCAAGGATTTGGAAATTGCGATTATTGAAATGGGTGCCAATCACCAAGAAGAGATTGCTTTTCTGTGCAGTATCGCGCAACCTACCCATGGCCTTATTACGAACGTCGGCAAGGCACATCTGGAAGGATTCGGTTCTTTTGAGGGGGTAAAGAAGACGAAAGGCGAGCTTTACGACTTTTTAAAAGAACATCATGGCTTAGCCTTTATTCAGGGTGATAATACCGAGTTAAGAGCGATGGCTGAGGCGCGCGACTTAAAGCATATTATTTGGTATGGCTTCTCCGATACAAATACGGTAAAAGGTGGTTTAGTGAAAGCCGATCCTTTATTGACTATTTTCTGGAAGCAAGTTGAGCAGGATGAGGTGATCTATAAGGTTCATACCAACTTAACGGGTGCTTACAATACGGAAAATATGTTGGCGGCGGTGGCATTGGGTTTGCACTTCGATTTGCATGCAGAGGAAATTAATAAGGGTTTAAGCGGCTATGTTCCGCAGAACAACCGTTCCCAGGTTGTAAAAACCAACAACAATACGATTATCGCGGATTATTACAATGCGAACGCAAGCAGCATGGCTGCGGCATTGGGAAATATTGAAGTAATTGA
Source organism: Sphingobacterium sp. UBA2700 (assembly GCA_002354335.1). Classification (GTDB taxonomy): domain Bacteria; phylum Bacteroidota; class Bacteroidia; order Sphingobacteriales; family Sphingobacteriaceae; genus Sphingobacterium. Next base: position 219,537 of record DELI01000033.1, read on the forward strand.
GGCGGATAAAAAAGCAATTATTCTGGGTGACATGTTCGAGATGGGGGATGAAAGTGAAGTAGAGCATCGCAAGGTCATCGAGAAGGCAAAATCCATTGGCGTCGATAAGTTGATATTTGTGGGCAAAGCCTTTTTTGCGCAACGCGATAGCGAGGCGGAATATTATGAAACTACAGAGGACCTTCGACAAAACCTAAGTCAAGCTCCATTATCCGGCTATATGATTTTATTGAAAGCTTCTCGAGGGATGGCTTTTGAGAAATTGGTGGATTTGCTGTAAGAGTTACAGCCAAGCTATTTGTTTAGAATAGATCACTGAAAACCGCTAGGCATCTTTCAGTGATCTATTTAAGATTTATTTAGTTGGAATCCACATCTAAGTTCAATTCCTTTTCTTTATTGATTAAGTGGGAAATGCTGGTATCATTCAATATCTGCAGCATGGCATTTCGTACCTCTACAAATACATCACGAATACCGCAGGCATGCTCCTCCACACATTCTTCACAAGAGCGGTAGAAGTTCAGGCTGACACAAGGAAGCAAAGCGATCGGCCCGTCGATCAGACGCATAACCTGAGATAAATAAATATCCTCCGGTGCTTTGTTCAGGCTATAGCCACCCCCGGCACCCTTCTTAGAGTACAAAATTCCGGCATTTCGCATCTCTAATAGAATTTGTTCTAGAAATTTCTTTGGAATACGTTCTTCCTCCGCAATCTTACCGATTTGCATGGGTTCTTTTCCGAAATTCCTGCCCAATACCATTAGGGCTTTGATAGCGTATTTTGTTTTCTTTGAAAGCATATTTATAAATAGGTAAACTACCCCTTGTTCCTCAAATGTACTAATTTTAATTGTTCCCTAAAACCTCGACAATGGGTTGTCCGATGGAACCGTTAGGTTCCATAACATGCAGGAGCGATGAAAGCGTCGGCGCAATGTCTGTTACATGAACGACTTTATTCGTTTTCCCGTGTTTGATTCCCCAGCCCATAAATACTAATGGGATGTGCGAGTCATAAGGTGTCCAGGTTCCATGGGTCGTACCGGTAGAACGTGGCGTACCATCATACCATTGCGGTTCGGTGATGATCTGAATAGCACCGCTACGCTTGCGGTTATAGCCATTGATAATTTTTTCGCGCAAGGGTGCAGGCAATAGCATGTTCTCGCCGCCTTCCACATCAACCACATAAGCCACGCCATCTTCATGACGCAATTGTTTGATTATGGACTTCTTCACTTTCTCTTCATCCAATTTACCCTGCTCGATTGCTGTATAATTCAGATGAACCTGATAATTCATTAAGCTTCTTACCAGATTGTCAACACCAAACTCTTCCTTCAAGGACTCGTTCAAATTGCGGTGCAGTTGTCTAGAGAAGAAGTATCCGCCATTACCGCGCATATCCATAAAGTAGCGTGAGTTGTAGGAAGCTGCATGATCTGCCGTTAGGAAGAAGGTATAATTTCCTTTTCCTACCGTTTGGTCCAGGTATTTAAAGAAGGCTGCCAACTCCTGATCTAAGCGCAGGTAGATATCTTCAATTTCTACAGAAGATAAGGAGTAGCGATGACCAACATAATCGGTTGCGGAAAGACTAACGCAAAGGAAATCTGTCGCTTTCTTTGGATTGTTTCCTAACTGTTCGTTTTTGATCGCCTCTTTCGCAAAGTCTAAAGTAATCTGGTTTCCGAAAGGCGTGGATTTGATCAATTCATAGCCAGCATCTTTCATCAACAGCGAAGTCTTTCTCGGGAATGTTGGTTTCTCTTCACCTGCCCATTTTCCTTCATACTCATTATCATCGGCAACACTATTGTTTGCATAGGTTTCGATTGGGTAAAGCGTATTCCAATCCTGTTTAAGGTATTTATCGGCTAGTTTCTGCTTGTTGAAGTTAGTCACCCAGGATGGTAAGTTCTTCATGTAATAGGTGCTTGAGATCCAATCGCCCGACTTGGCCTCAAACCAGTATGCCGCATCTGCGAAGTGTCCTGCCGGTAGAATACCACCGCGGTCTTTGATCGCAATTCCAACAACTTTTGAATTGAAGTTTGTTGCTAATTTAAGTTGATCGGTCACTGTGGAAGCCAATAGGTTGCGCGGTGATTGTTTGCCTTCTTTTTCGATCGTCCCTACACCTTCAACCGCATCGTCTTGCGTACAATACATGGGGTTTCCGGTTTGCTGCTCGATCCAGTCGTTACCAGCGATGCCATGAATGGAAGGTACGGAACCTGTGTAGACCGAGCTGTGACCGATAGCCGTAAAAGTAGGCACATAATCGATCAACGTATTCTCACAGGAATATCCTTCTTTTAACAGGCGTTTGAACCCGTCATTACCGTAGCGATCTGCAAAGCGATACAGGTAATCCCATCGCATTTGGTCGACCATTAGGCCTACGACCAACTTCGGTCTTTCTACTTGCGCGCTTGCAATTGTGCAAAAGCCTAGAAATAACAATGTTGCGCATATTCTTTTTAACATAGTACTTGATTTATTTTAAGAATTTAGGTGACGTAGTAAGTATTTTCCGGTGTAGGAATCATCAGCCTTCACCAGATTTTCCGGTGTTCCGGCAAACACGACCTTACCTCCATTATTTCCACCTTCCGGACCAATATCGATAACCCAGTCGGCAGACTTAATCATATCCAGGTTATGCTCGATAACCAAGACACTATTGCCCTGCTCGATAAGGGCGTTGAACGCTTTTAAGAGTTTTTCGATATCATGGAAATGAAGCCCTGTAGTCGGCTCATCGAATATGAAGAGGGTTTTCTTCTGATTATTTCCTTTGATCAGGAAGGATGCTAATTTAATACGTTGTGCCTCACCACCTGACAAGGTGCTGGAGGATTGTCCAAGCTTAACATAACCTAGGCCTACCTCTTGTAATGGGCCAAGCTTATTTAATATCTTAGGTTGGTCTGCGAAGAAGCTGATGGCTTCATCTACACTTAGCTCGAGGATATCAGAAACCGACTTCTCTTTGTAGGTTACATCCAATACATGTTGCTTAAAACGTTTGCCGCCACAGGCTTCACATGGAAGAATAATGTCTGCCATAAACTGCATCTCGATCTTCACCACGCCTTCTCCCTGACACATTTCACATCGGCCGCCTTCCACGTTGAAGGAGAATGCTGCAGGTTTCAAGCCATTTGCTTTCGCTGCCGGCAGGCTCGAATATAAAGCACGGACTTCGTCCCATGCTTTTACATAGGTTACGGGATTGGAACGCGTAGAGCGACCAATCGGGTTCTGATCGACCATTTCAATTTGTTCTACCAAATCAATAGAGCCTTCGATTCCATCGAATATTCCCGTTTGTTCGCCGGAATAGCTGCCTAATGCTTTCTGCAATGCCGGGTATAGAATGCGCTTCACCAAGGATGTTTTACCCGACCCAGACACGCCGGATACCACGGTAAAGACATGCAGCGGGAAGTCAACCGTTACGTTCTGCAGGTTGTTTTCTCTAGCGCCTTTGATACGGATATAATCCGCCCATTTTCTTCGGCGTTTCGGAACAGGTATGCTAAGCTCGCCGCTCAGGTACTGTCCTGTTAAACTGTCTTTATCTTTGATAATTTGATCGTAAGTTCCCGCGAAGACGAGTTCACCGCCATGTATACCGGCTTCGGGTCCAATATCGATTAAGTAGTCTGCGGCTTCCATCATCTCTTGCTCATGCTCTACGACAATAACCGTATTGCCGGCATCGCGGAGCGATTTTAGGACAGAGATTAGGCGTTGTGTATCCCGTGGGTGCAAGCCAATGCTCGGCTCATCGAGTACATAGATGGACCCAACTAGTGAGCTTCCTAGTGAAGTTGCCAGGTTGATACGTTGCGATTCACCACCGGATAAGCTATTGCTTAGGCGGTTCAGCGTCAGATAGCTCAAGCCCACATCGCAAAGAAATTGAAGGCGGTTGACAATCTCGGCCAATAATCGCTTGGCAATAATAGCTTCGTTTTCTGTAAGCTCCAGGTTGCTGAACAGCTCAAAGGCTTTATCTAACGGCAACAGAACGATATCGGTTATAGAATATCCATTGACCTTGACATAAGAAGCGTCTTTTCGCAGGCGCGTTCCTTTACAGTCTGGGCAATCTGTTTTTCCGCGATAGCGGGATAGCATAACGCGGTATTGGATTTTATAGGTCTGTTCTTCCAGTTCGGCAAAGAAATCATTCAGTCCGCGGAAGTATTTGTTGCCTGTCCAAAGCAATTCTTGCTGCGCCTTGGTCAGCTCGCTATAATCTCTATGGATTGGGAAATCAAACTTAATTGCTGATCGCACAAGCTTATCTAACCATGCGCCCATCTTCTCGCCACGCCAAGGAGCGATAGCACCATCGAATACCGAGCGACTTTTATCCGGAATAACCAGATCCGGGTCAATGCCTATTACCTTCCCATAGCCCTCGCAGCGCCTACAGGCCCCATAGGGGTTGTTGAAGCTGAAAAAGTTGGGTGTTGGTTCTTCGAATACCATGCCGTCGAGTTCAAATTTGTCCGAGAAATGGAAGGTCTCATCGGCAACTTCGATGTCACATTCCCCTTTTCCTTCGAAATAGGCTGTTTGGATGGAATCTGCTAAACGATTGATCGTGTCATCAGAATGGTCGAGCACGACCCGGTCGATCACGATAAAGATATCGCCTTCTTTGAAACTTGCATTCGCAATTTCCTTGTCCTCGATGATGGATTCAATCTTTTTGATTGCTCCCTGATATTTTATGCGGGTGAATCCCTTTTGAAGCAATAAGGAAAGCTCTTCCTTCAGCTTCCTATTATTGGAGGGAATCAGCGCGCTGTAGATCGTGATCGTGGTATCATCTTCGAAGGATAATAGTTTATCGACGATAGAGGATACGGAGTCTTTCTTTACTTCCTGTCCTGAAACAGGCGAAATTGTACGCCCAATACGAGCATAAAGAAGTTTTAGGTAATCATAGATTTCGGTCGATGTCCCGACTGTAGAGCGCGGATTGCTGGAGATCACCTTTTGCTCGATAGCAATAGCCGGTGCAATACCTTTAATGTAGTCTACATCAGGTTTATTCATACGGCCCATAAACTGTCGCGCGTAGGAGGATAAGCTTTCCACATATCTACGCTGTCCTTCGGCGTAAAGGGTATCGAATGCTAATGAGGATTTCCCCGACCCTGACATACCGGTGATAACAATAAGCTTGTTTTTTGGGATGTCAACATCGATGTTCTTAAGATTATTAACCCGAGCACCTTTGATTTGAATGTGTGACTTTGGAGTATGATTTGCACGTTCTTGCATAACTATCAAAGTTATGGAAAACTCTACAAAACACCGACTGTTAGCATCAACAAAATTGAAAATGCAACGCAGGAATTACATTAATCTTGAAATATGGGAATGTGGTTCGTCGGATTACTCGGCTTGCGCATCAGAAGCGCTATCCAACTTCTCCAGCAGTTTTTCTACTTCCTTCTCGGATGCTGTTAGTTTTGCCTTGCAGATGGCCAATAACTCGGATGCTCTTGAAATCTTCGAGGTCAGCTCGTCGACAGAAACTTCACCGTCTTCAATATCCGCAACAATTTGTTGCAACTCCAAAAAAGCGTCTTGATAGGTATATTTATTTTCCATGTTCTTCTTTGTTAACTACTTGGGATTGTATTGTTCCATCTTCTACTTGAATTTCCAATAAATCGCCTACACTCACTTGATCTATTTGATGAACAGCCTTTCCATTCATCCGAACAATACTAAATCCTCGCTTTAGAATATGTATTGGACTCAACAAACCTAGCAATTGTTCCACATGAATCAATTTAGATTTTTCATCCTTAAACTGCTGCTTGCTGTACATTTGTGTATGCAGCATCAATTGGTTCAGTTTATTGCGTTCCGTTAGAAATACTGACTTGCTATTCCAAGAGATTGCCTGCGCCAGTTGCTTGAGCTGTTGTTCTTCTTGCGCAAACTGCTCCTTAACCGCTCGTAACAGACGTTCCTGTGCCTGATCCATAGGGATGGAAAAGTTGTGAAACTTTTGCAAAAGAAAATCCGCTAACTCGCTTGGAGTAATCGCATTCTTGAAGGCGACCATCTCACTGACCGTTTCGTTGGTAGAATGCCCAATGCCCGTTAGCACAGGAATAGGGAACATCGCGATCGACTTCGCTAAAAGATAATTGTTATACGAGCTCAATCCGACCTCGCCGCCTCCGCCACGAATGATTGCAACCGCATCAAACTGTTCAATCTTCTCCGCAATATTACTGAGTTGGTTAATGATCGATGCAATCGATTTATCCCCTTGCAGTAAGGCGGGATATAAGGTAGTCTCTATTTTATAGCCCCAAGGATTGCCGTTTATGATTTTGAAGAAGTCAGAAAGCCCTTTGCTGGTTTCCACAGAAATAATCGCCAAGCGCTTTGGAATTAATGGGAAAGGAAGTCGCTTATTAGCCTCATAGAGCCCTTCTTCTTTCAAAAGCCGTATCGACTCTTTCTTCTCGCGCTCTAACTCCCCCAGCACAAAGGTCGGATCGATATCCACAATCTTTAAACTGAAGCCATAAAGCGGATCGTAGGAAATGCCTGCTTGCATCAGAATCGTAATCCCCTCGCGTAGGGGCTCGCCCAAGAGCTCTATAAACTGCCGATTTATGCGTTGGTAATCTGTCTTCCACAGGATAGAACGCATCTCGGCCACTACACGGCCATCCTTCTTCTCCAATAACTCGGGATAGCAGTGTCCAGAATGGGTATAATGGTTCAACTTGTTCATCTCCGCTTTAATCCAGTACAAACTTTTATACCTTTCGGCAATTGTTTTCTGGATACTTCGGGAAACTTCAAGCAGTGTGAAAACCGTTTTATTGTCTACAGATTCGGGCATACAATCAAATATACTGAATTTATTACAGCGCAGCGCTGCACGTTTGTGCGTTTTATTAGTACATTTACAAGTATAAACCAACATCAACGTATGATTCGTACCATTGGCATCGCATTCCTAGCGCTGATCCTTCAAGCGCAAGTTTCTAATGCTCAGTATAAACAAACTGTAGAGAACAAAACAAGATTAGAAAGCAATATCAATCATGTCATTCCCTTAAAAAGCCTTGACCAATATAAAATTGCTGTCGTAACGCCGAATAACAATAAATACCAACCCTTTATTGATCAGCTTGAGCGCTATGCAGACGTTCAGGTTTTTGATTTTCAGCAATACGACGAAAAGACCAAATACTACAATACGATCATTGTTGCAGGAACAGCTAGTGAACTTCATCCCGGGCAATTAGCGATGTTGATCCAGTCTGCGGTCAACAATAAAAATGTTATCCTATGCCAATTTGGTACAGATTACGACTTCACCAATCTAAGTGTTACCCCACAGCAATTACGCAAGTTTACGAGCTTGGTTCGTACTGCGGAGAATGGCAATCAGGCGCAGGAGTACGCGGCGATGTCCATTTTCGGGGGGCTAGGCATTACGCAAGGGACGATAAAGACTGAACAGACCCGCCTGCAATATAACCGAGGGATGCGCTCGGATATGGATCTTAAGAAAATGGGACAACGCATTGACGCAATTGCTAAGGAAGCCATCGATCAACGAGCGGCACCAGGGATGGTCGTGATGGCGGTTAAAGATGGTCAGGTAATCTTTGAGAAAGCCTACGGCCATCATACCTACGAGAAAAAACAAGTAACCCGCATCAGTGACATCTTTGACCTTGCATCTATCAGTAAGATCGCGGGAACAACGCCTGTTGTCATGTATCTGCAAGAGAAAAACATCATCAACTTGGACAGCACGATGGGGCATTACTTATGGCAAGCAAAAGAAACTAACAAGGCGAATATTACTTTACGTACAGTCCTGCTGCATGAGGCAGGCTTTACGCCCTTTATACCGTTTTACAAGGAGCTAAAACCTGGAGACTTGCAACGAACGAAAGACGCGAACCACCAGGTACAAGTTGCGGATAATGCCTACTTGAAAACCAATTACTATCAGGATGTCATGTGGCCGGAGATGTTAAACTCGCCGGTAAAGCCGATTGGAAAATATGTCTATTCGGACATCAGCATGTATGTGATGAAGGAAGTTTCGGAGCATGAAACCTCCGTTCCTATGCAGGACTATGTGCAGAAAATCCTTTACAAAAAGATCGGGATGAAAACTGCGGGCTATCTTCCTAGAAACCGCTTTGATCGCAATAGAATTGTCCCTACGCAAAACGATACGGTATTCCGGAAAACGCTCTTGCAAGGATTTGTCCACGACGAGGGCGCAGCAATGGCAGGTGGAGTCGCTGGACATGCTGGTCTCTTCTCTACGGCCAATGATCTTGCTATCTATGGACAGTTGTTGTTGAACCGTGGAACCTATGGCGGTGTGCAATTCTATAAATCCGAAACAATTGATTTATTCACTTCCAAACAGTCCGCTACCTCTCGCCGAGGATTAGGTTTCGATCGTTACGATCCAAAGCCCGGAGCAGATTACCCATCCAAACTAGCTAATGAGTCTGTTTATGGACATACCGGATATACCGGAACATGTATATGGATCGACCCACGAAACCAATTGGTTTATATCTTCCTATCGAACCGTGTACATCCGCAGGTAAGTTCTAAATTAGGGGATTTGAACATCCGTAGCCGCATTCAAGATGTGATCTACGAAACTATCAATAACGCTAAATAATGAAAAAGCAATTTATACTTAGCACTATCGTCGCTGCCATGAGCCTTTCGCTGTATGCACAAGACTATAAAAAGATTCATCAAGACCTGTTGGTCATTGATGGTCATAACGACGTGTTGATCGAAAGTATCTTGCCGGGGAAAGACATCAGCAACCGGATCAAATCGGGGCATACCGATCTGCCAAGGCTGAAAGAAGGCGGTGTAGATGTGCAAGTATTCGCGGTTTGGTCGGATGACAAGAAATATCAGAAGAATGCCTTTAAGCATGCGAACGATCAGATAGACGCGCTGGAAGCATTGATCAAGAAGAATCCTGGCAAAATTGAACTCGCAAAAAGCAGTGCTGATATTGAACGCATACAGAAATCAGGTAAAATCGCAGCGCTAATTGGGATCGAAGGCGGAAATATGATTGAAAGCAGTATTCCCAATCTAGAAAAATTATACGATCGCGGAGCAAGATACCTCACCCTCACTTGGAACTACAACCTACCTTGGGCGACTGCTGCCGCCATTGAAGTAAAAACCAAAGGCTCAAAAAACAAAGGCCTGAACAAGCAGGGAGAAGCAATCATCAAGCGGATGAACGAATTAGGAATGATGGTCGACCTATCGCATGCTGGAAAACAGACGTTCTATGATGTATTGCGAATATCTACTAAACCGATTCTCGTATCGCATAGCAATGCCGCTGCCCTGACACCGCATTATCGCAACTTAGATGATAAGCAACTCGAAGCATTGAAAGAAAACGGCGGAGTAATTGGTGTTAATTTCTATTCGGAATTTTTAGATTCCAAATACAGAGGCCGAGTGAAAAGCCTTTATAAGTCGCACTTCAAAGAGGCTGCAGATACTAAATTATCAGTAGACAAGATGTATAGCAAATTGCCAAAAGCCTTAAAACATAAAGCCGACGCTCCCTTTGAAACGGTCTTGAAGCATATCGATTATCTAGTTTCTAAAGTGGGAATTGACCATGTTGCCATCGGATCTGATTTCGATGGGATTACTTCCGCACCGCAACAGCTGGAAGATGTCTCAAAATTTCCAGTCCTTACACAGGCTTTATTAGAAAAGGGCTATAGCCAAGCGGATGTTGCGAAAATAATGGGGTTAAACTTCCTGAGAATCTTAAAAGAAAACGAAAATAACAGGAAGTAAGAACACTCGGATAATGATCCAGGGATTATAAACTTCCGCTATTATTCAATCGTAGGAACTTCCTCCTGCTCGTCTAGCTGTACTAGTTGTTCGTAGTTTTTATTCAACTTGTTCACTAAACGACGGTAGACGACTTTGTAATAGAATTTCACAAGACCCAGCAGGATCGCTATGGCGATGACCATGAAAATACTGATCCCCAGCACATAAAATATCGCTTTGCCCCAAGGCTTATCGAAAATCCCATCCGTAATCATCATCGTAACGGTAACAAGCGCAGATACGGTAATGATATAATAAATATTAAATCGGATATATTGATCCACGGCCTTCCGTGTTTCGATGATGTCTCGAAGCAAATCTTTCGTATTACTTGTGTTCTTGATACTGCGGTATGAGCTAAAGAACTTGTAGATAAAATAGGCAATCACCAAGTAGAAAACGACAGATAATGCGTTTTCCAATGTGCTTACAATGACCGAATCAGTTTCGACATCGCTATCGTAGGGCACTAGGAAATTTAGAGCGAATCCTGCCAACAGTTCAATGATACTGATGTAGAAAATCCACTTGACGATGGAAGACGAGCTGTTATGCAGCATTTTCCGTATCCCCTCTTTATCGACCTTCGGAAAATCCTCGTCTTTATTCCAATGCTGTTTTAAAAAATCCAGTTCGTCCATTACGCTATTTTTTGTTTTGCCAACATGTTTTTCAATTTGGTCTTTATCCTGTTCATCTTCACCCTGGCGTTCACCTCGCTGATCCCCAAGGTTTCCGATATCTCGCTATAATCTTTATCCTCCAAATACATATAGACTAACGCTTTATCAATATCGCTCAACTGCCGAACGGCTTCATACAGCGACTTCAGTCGCTCCTCCTCCTCAGTATTATACTCTTCATATCGAATATTCGCCAAGGAATTATCCCAGTCGACTGTTGTAATCTTTATTTTTCGACCTCGGTAGAGGGATATGGCGGTATTCAAGGATACGCGATATGCCCAGGTAGAAAATTTGGAATCCCCTTTGAACATCGGGTAAGACTTCCACAGTTGGATGACCATCTCCTGGAAAAGATCTTGATGCGAGGCAAGATCCACTGTATACAGCTTGCAGATCTTGTGGAGGATATTCTGATTTTCCTCCAGCAACGACACAAATTCTTGTTCCAGGTTACTATACATCTTTCCTTATTTGTAGACAATAGTACAGTATTGTTACAACTTGTACTCATCTTTTTTTAATTTAGCTCAATGGCTAAAACTAAATCGGCATACTTCTGCCAATCCTGTGGATACGACTCGCCTAAATGGTTAGGACAATGTCCTTCTTGCAAGCAATGGAATACTTTTGTTGAAGAAGTGGTTGAGAAATCTTCTTCCCGAGTACCCGAATGGCGGAGTACCGCCAGTTCGAAGGCAGATACGAAGCGGGCAAACAAGGCCGCTATCATCCATGAAATTGTCTATTCCGAGGAGCAGCGCATCGTTACTCCCGATAAAGAATTCAACCGCGTCTTAGGCGGAGGAATTGTTCCGGGCTCACTGGTCTTGATCGGTGGAGAACCAGGAATTGGTAAATCTACCTTGATGCTTCAATTAGCCCTTACGGTCTCCCATGTGAAAACATTATATATCTCGGGGGAGGAAAGCGAGCAGCAGATAAAGATGCGCGCTGAACGCCTCGTTCAGACCTCCAATGCGAACTGCTACATCCTGACAGAGACATCGATGCAGAACATCTTTAAACAGATCGACCAGGTACAGCCAAACCTATTGGTAATTGACTCTATACAGACGCTACATTCTGCACAGATTGAATCAGCGCCGGGCTCTGTATCGCAAGTGCGCGAGTGTACTGCAGAGCTGCTTCGCTTTGCGAAGGAAACCAATACTCCCGTGTTTATTGTGGGCCATATCACGAAGGATGGCTCAATCGCGGGCCCAAAGGTATTAGAGCACATGGTGGATACCGTCTTGCAATTTGAAGGCGACAGAAACCATGTCTACCGAATCCTACGCGCAGTAAAAAACCGCTTCGGTTCATCATCAGAGCTAGGAATATACGAGATGCAAGGCTCCGGGTTACGTGAGGTCTCGAATCCTTCGGAAATCATGTTGTCGCAACGCGAAGAGCAGGTGAGCGGTACAGCAGTTGCAGCTATGTTAGAAGGCATGCGCCCCTTAATGATCGAAGTGCAGGCCTTAGTTTCTAATTCAGCATACGGAACCCCACAAAGGAGCTCTACGGGATTCGATACCAAACGCCTGAATATGCTGTTGGCTGTATTAGAAAAACGCTTCGGCTTCCGCCTTAGCGCACAGGACGTCTTCCTGAATATTGCCGGCGGAATACGCGTCGAAGACCCCGCAATTGACCTCGCCGTCGTTGCTGCAATCATCTCCTCACAACAAGATATCCCCCTAGGCTCTAACATCACCTTCGCCGGTGAAGTAGGCCTCTCCGGTGAGATACGCGCCGTAAATCGAATCGAACAACGCATACAAGAAGCCGAAAAACTAGGCTTCGGACAAATATTCATCTCTAAATACAACACCAAAGGCCTAGACGCCAAGAAATACGATATCGCCATTCGCCCAGTCGCAACGCTGGAAGATGTGTTTAGTGCTTTATTTGGATAGTAGTTAGTATTTAGTAGTTAGTAGTTAGACCTAGGGCGGGAATTAGATTTTAGACATAAGAAATAAGATAATTCAAGACAACCATCTTATCGCGACCAAAGGTCCAAACGAGGGTCTAATGTCTGATAACTAGACTCTGTTTCCCAGACTAGGTCTTAATACTAAATACTAACTACTAAATACTGAAAATTACAAAAGAGAAAGGCGCCGAAATCGGCGCCTTTCCCTTTTGTAATTTTTTTGAAACCTAGTAAATTGTTACTTAATTACCTCTGCTAACTTTGCTTCTAATGCTGCGCCACGAAGGTTTGATGCGATGATCTTACCTTGTGGATCGATTAGGAAGTTCTGAGGAATTCCTTGGATCCCGTATAAGCCTACCACCTCTGATTTCCAGAATTTTAAGTCTGAAACATGAGGCCATTGCTCTAATTTATCATCTTTAATTGCTTTCATCCAAGCTTCTTTACCGTTCTCGCGGTCTAAAGACACACCTAATACCGTAAAGTTTTTGTCTTTGAACTTGTTGAATGCTGCCACTACGTTCGGGTTTTCACCACGACAAGGACCACACCAGCTAGCCCAGAAGTCGATTAGAACGTATTTTCCACGTAATGAAGACAAAGCAAGTACATTACCTGATGTATCTGGCAATGCAAATTCAGGAGCCGTTGCACCAATTGCTACCTTCTTCAAGGTCTCGATTTTCTTCGCAATAGCTTTACCTTTCGCTGTGTTTTTCAATGCTGCTGACAACTTGTTGTAAGCCGGTTCGCCCACAGAAACAACGTTTTCCGCAGAAATCATCTCTTCCAATAGGTTCATCGCAACATAGCTGTTCGGGTTGTTCAAGGCAAACTCTTCGCCGATCTTCGTTTGCTTTTCAAAGATTGCAGAAGCACGTTCTTGCAAACCATTTACGAATGCTTCATCATTCTTTTGCTCGTCAGAAGCAGCCTGATATTCTTTGTTTAACACCTCAAATTCAGCATTTAACGGAGCAACTAAGGCTCTGTATTTTGCAAAATCGTCGTTGATAGCATTTCCTGATACCTTAGCGTCTTTCAATGTAGCTCCCTCCACATTGATAACACCCTTAGATAAGTAAATTGCCGTACGATCAGGGTTTCTTAAGGTACGGATTCCAGCACCATCAGGAGAAAGGATCAACTGCGCTTGCGTAGGCTCTGAAACTGTTCCGTTGTAAGAGAATGCTCCTTTAACAACTGCTGCAGAGTCAATTACGCGCTGCCCATCCGCTGCGTACTGAATGTATACCTTCGCCGGAGCGTCTGTATTTTGTAGTTTACCCTTCACTGAAAAAGCTTCTTGGGCAAATAATAAGCTAGGGATCGCTCCTAACAAACATAAAATTCCTCTTTTCATTTTATTCATATATTATTTACCATAAAGTTAATCATTTTTATCATAACTACCATCGCCCGCTGGCGCCGCCACCTCCGAAGCCACCTCCTCCGAATCCGCCGAAACCTCCGCCGCCGCCTCCACCGAAGCCACCGCCAAAGCCTCCACCTCCGAAACGGTCGTCGTCATTTCCGCCTCGTCCTAGGGAGTTCAGTAAGGTCCACCAGAATAAATCCGATGACCCACGTCCATTCATTACGCGACCACCGCCATTCTTGCCACCGCCGCCACGAGAGATCAACGCAAGCACCACAAAGATGATGATGATGATAAAAATAATCGGGATACCGCCGCCACCTTCTGTCGAGTAGCTATCCTTCGGATCCGCTTTATATTCGCCCTTCGAATAAGATATAATGGCATTGACGCCATTATCTATTCCCGAGAAATAGTTTCCCTGTCTGAAAGCGGGCTTTACTTCATTTTCGATAATACGATAAGCAATAACGTCCGGAACAGCACCTTCTAAACCATATCCGGTTCGGATAGTTACCGCGCGATCGCCCAAAGCGACCAAGAACAGAATACCATTGTCGTACTTCTTGTTCCCGATGCCCCATTGTTTGGCAAGCCGATCGCCATAGTCTGCGATATCATAGTCTCCAGTGGAGTTCATGACCACCACAGCAATCTGTATGGACGTAGAATCTTCGAAAGCAAGTAGCTTTTGTTCCAATTCCATCTGCTGGCCCGAGCTTAATGTGTTTGTATAGTCAGTAACTAAGCGATTGGGGACCGCAGGGAAGTCCTGGGCTACCGCAACAACGGATAGTAGTAAGCCCAAGAAAAAGGTAAAAAATAGTTTTGTTGAGCCTTTTAAACTTTGCATTTTATTCAACATATGTTTATTGTTTACCAAAATAAATATCGTTCGGTAATTCATTTACATCATCCTCACGTCTTGGAAAAAACGTCGCCAACTGTGCACCAGCTTCATGAATACCTTCAATAAGGCCATTCATATAATCGCCCTGACGGAAAAAAGACACCATCTTTTCCTTTGTACTCTGCCAAAAATCATCACCCACTTTCGCGTGTATGCCGGCATCTCCAATTATCGCAAACTGATGATCTTGCGTTGCCAGGTAAATCAGAACGCCATTACGCAGCGTTGTATGGTGCATTTTAAGTTTCTCAAAATAATGCTTCGCTTGGTCGTATGCTTCTAAGCCATGCAGCTGACGCTCAACCACTAGGCGTATCTCACCCGAAGTCCGGTTCTCTGCTAAGCTGATTGCCTGTACGATCTTTTCCTGCTCCTCTTGATTGAATATTTCCATCTTTATACCAATAACCTTTCATATTTCCATTGAAACACCAACAAGGCTGAAAGTTCTTGATGGCCATTGAAAACAAATATATTTCCGAAAAAAAAGATGAATGTTTAGTAACATATTACCAACATTCATCTTTGTATTATGATCTAATATTTAAAATCATTAAAATGATACTGTTGGCGCCTTATCAGCCCCTTCAGCAGCTTTGAAAGTACCTTTCGCTTTGAAGCCAAAAATACCTGCCATAATGTTGTTCGGGAAACTACGAACAGTGGTATTGTATTCCTGAACGGCATCATTATACGCGCGGCGCTCTACAGAAATTCTGTTCTCTGTACCTTCCAATTGTGCCTGTAGCTCTTGGAAGTTTGAGTTCGCTTTCAAATCAGGATAAGCCTCTACGCTTACTAACAAACGACCGATAGACTGCGATAATGCATCTTGTGTCTGTTGGTAGTTAGCAATAGCTTCTTCGCTTAAGTTCGAAGGATCTACAGTTACCGATGTTGCTTTAGCACGCGCCTCAACAACAGCTTCTAAAGTTCCCTTTTCGTGTTGTGCTGCACCTTTTACCGTGTTCACAAGGTTTGGAATAAGGTCGGCTCTACGCTGGTAAGCATTCTCAACCTGCGCCCATTTCGCTTTTACATTCTCGTCCTGAGATACCATCGTGTTGTATCCACAAGAGCTAAACGAAAGTGCAGTAAGTAGGCCAACAAATACGATTAATAATCTTTTCATGTGTAATGTTTTCTTAGTATACGTCTAAAATTAAGAAATTGTTTTTAAATACAAACCATATCAAAGCACATACCAAATGATATGCGTACTGAAATTATAGCAGATTTAATATCTTTGCAGGACTTTTGGGATAAAACCCCAACATATATATGCAGAAAGAAATAGAAATCGCTCTTAGCCCGGCGCATGTTAACGACGAAGCTTTCATCCTAAAAGAAGGCGTTAAGAAGCTGGGAATATCCGAAAAACGTGTTCAGGGTTTTCATGTGCGCAAGCGCTCTATTGATGCCCGTGGGAAACAGGTATTGTTCCGTATGCGCGTCGTTTATTTTATCGACGAGCCGGTTGAAACGCCTCAATTCCACACGAAACTCCAGCAGGTAAATAATGCTAAACCAGTAATCATTATTGGAGCTGGCCCTGCAGGTTTATTTGCTGCTTATCGCTGCTTAGAGCGTGGTTTAAAGCCCATTGTACTTGAGCGCGGGAAGAAAGTGCAAGACCGCCGTCGGGATTTAGCCAAGATTAACAGAGAGGGCATTGTGAACCCGGAATCCAACTACTGCTATGGCGAAGGCGGCGCGGGGACTTATTCCGATGGTAAATTATACACTCGTTCCAATAAGCGCGGAGATGTGCAATTAGTACTTTCCATTTTTGTGGAGCATGGCGCCCCGGAGGATATTATGGTGGATGCTCGTCCGCACATCGGAACCAACAAACTTCCGCATATCATCGAGAGTATGCGCGAGCGCATTATCGAATGTGGTGGTGAAGTCCACTTTGATTGCAAGGTTGTCGATATCATCGAACAATTTGGCAGCGTGAAAGGTGTCAAAACTGCAGAAGGAGCAACCTTTGAAGCAGATCAGGTCATCGTCGCAACAGGACACTCGGCAAGGGATATCTTCGAGCTGTTCCAACAAAAAGGATGGTTACTGGAGGCGAAACCCTTTGCACTAGGCGTACGTATCGAACATCCACAGTCTATTATCGATCAGGCGCAGTATCACTGTTCTACGCGTCCGGAAAACCTTCCGCCAGCCTACTATAGCTTAGTGGAGCAGGTGAATAACAGGGGAGTATTCTCCTTTTGCATGTGTCCGGGCGGTATTATCGCACCATGTGCGACAGACCATGAGGAGATTGTTGTCAACGGATGGTCGCCATCCAAACGCAATAACCCGCATGCAAACTCCGGAACCGTCATTCAGATCAATTTAGAAGATGTAGCAAAGTCCAGCGAGGACGCATTTGCCATGTTAGCATTCCAACGTCAGATTGAACAGCAGGCTTTCCAACTTGGAGGCGGCAGTTTGGTTGCGCCAGCACAACGTATGGTTGATTTCGTACAGAATAAAGTATCTACTGATCTTCCTATTAATTCGTACAAACCTGGAACCCGCTCGGTCGATCTTCGGGAGGTGTTACCAAGTTTTGTTTATAAATCCCTGCAAGGAGCCTTGCCGATCTTCGGCAAGAAGATGAAAGGGTATTATACCAATGAGGCAATTTTGGTTGGCGTAGAATCCAGAACGTCCTCTCCAATCCGAATTCCAAGAGACAAAGATAGCTTCCAGCATCCGCAAGTGGCCGGCCTATACCCATGTGCTGAAGGAGCAGGATATGCAGGAGGAATAGTGTCTGCAGCAATTGACGGCATTAATTGTGTCGACGCTATTAAAATTTAAATTATTTGTTGACAGGCATTTTAGGAATATTTCCGGGTATGTATTGACAATAATGCCTTATTGTTGTATTTTTGTATCACAACAAGCGAAAGTAGCTCAGTTGGTAGAGCACAACCTTGCCAAGGTTGGGGTCGCGAGTTCGAATCTCGTCTTTCGCTCATCAAGCTTCCAGAATCTGGAAGCTTTTTTCATGTATACACTTTCCTTCTTAAGATCGCATCGCGAAGCGAGCAGAATTCTTTAACGGTTTTTGTTTGAGTATCATCTCTTGTACACCCATTGCAGACCCATATCATACCCCTTTGGAATTGGTTCTGCATTGGGTTTGTATTGGGTTTGTATTGGGTTTGAAAGGGAAATGAGTTTTAGATGGTATTGAGTAGTTAGTAGTTAGTAGTTAGTAGTTAGACCTAGGGTTTGCTAGATTTTTGATTTTATACGCGGGATGGTTGTTTTGACCCATTGGCTTAAACAGGAAGATAAATTTATCTGAACCAAGAAAGAAATAGTAGTTAGTAGATAGTATAAAGACCTATGGGAGACTATAAAGTTCAAAATTGTATAGACGCCAATTGGACGCCAATGCGTAGAGACGTTTCACTAAACGTCTCCTTTGAAAAATACACGTTTATCCTTTCTACATGATCCTGCCAATCCTTGCATCCTTCCTTTCCTGGTTCAAAGACAAAACGTCCTTCCTTTCCATAAAGACAAAAAAAAGCTGCCTTTTCAGGCAGCTTTTCTATCTCAGAATTAAAAATTTATTTTTTTACATCCCACCATATACGTTTTGCGGTATAGGTTGCATCTGCTGCATCTGGGTCTGCTTTAATTACTTGATCGTAGTTGTAATTGATACTGTAACTAGCAATGGTGAAGCGTCTTGGCCACATATCTTCCGATGGCAATGCAATCGTAAATACGGCTCCCGGACGTTTTAAACCCTTATAGATACCTACAGATTCGTTGTATTTGCCGCTGGCGTCAGTACAGAATTCCAAACGACGAACATCATTGAACACCTCTGGCGAGTATGATAAAGCGATGTACTTTTGGATCATGATCTGGCTCAAGGTCAATGCGCTAGCAGATTGCTGTACGGAAGAACTTGCTAAATAGCTCGTAATCTTCGCTGCCGGCACGCCTAAGATTTCCATATGATCTTTGATACCATCTTTGTAAGCTTGCAGTGCGCCTGCTTTATTGTTCTGATTGAAGAGTACTTCGGCTTTGATGAAGTGCATTTCTGAACTGGTCAGCAATAAACCTTTCGCTCCTGCTGCTACGTATACTGATCCTGTGGATACATTCGCAGTCGGGCGTAATGCCGCATAGCTTGTTATGGTAGAGCCGAAACCTGATTCAGGGATTACACTCATGTCCACACCTGGCGTGCGTAAGCCTGTCGCAATAAAACGAGGGATCAATAAGTCAGCTCTTGGGTCTTCCATATTGTTTGCTCCCGTTGGGGCGCCTGTATAGTTGCCTAATACGTAATCAATATAAAGCTTTGTCAGACGGTTGGAACTGTTGTTTTGGTACTGCAAAGACTCGGTCTCTGGCTTTGTCGACACTGCGCGATCCTGGTATTGATACAATGCACTTTCCGCTGCTGTTTTTGGAGCTTTCTCCAATAATGCCAATACCTCAGCTGCATTGAATTTGTCTGTTTTAGACAGGTGATTCAACATTCTCGCTTTGATACCGTTTGCCAAGGCAATCCACTTCTTGGTATCTCCTTTAAATAGGTGATCTCCCACGGATAAAGCCGGAGCGGCAGCATCTTGCCCTTTTTGCAGGTATTCAATTGCCTGATCTAGTTCTGCTAAGCATTTCTCATAAATCAAGTCTCCTTGATCATATTTTGGCGTCATTAATCCTCCTTGGAATGCCTCCTCGTAAGGCAGCATACCATACATGTCCGAGAATGCCGCAAATCCCCAAGCCCAGATAATTTTACCAGCACCGATATAGTGATTGGCACCTGTCGCTTCTCCTTTTTCGATTAAATCGGGGATGTTATTCGCCGTGTAGATATACCAAGGTTGGTAAGGCCAGTTTACCGCTGCTGTGGAAATGTTCCAACGCGATAATGCCCAGTTGTTTGCTGTTGTACCAGCTAATTGCTGAGAAATAATTGCCGCACGTGTACCACCGCTCTCGTATGCCTCAGCAAAACGCGCAATGATAGACGGAAGGCGTAAGTCTACCGAAGGGACTTTTGTATTCGGTGTATTGGGGTTGTCATTAACATCGAGCCACTTATCGCAAGATGTCATCATCAAAGCTCCCGCAACCGCCATTATAGAAAATATCTTTTTCATGTCTGTCTTAGAATTTTAAGTTAACACCAAATGTTACGCCTTTCGTATTCGGAACACCAGCATAATCAATACCTACGGAACCCGAACCGATTACCCCTGCTCCGGCAGCACTTGTTTCCGGATCCATACCTGAATAGTTCGTAAATAACAACAAGTTCGTCGCATTTAAATTGAAAGAAGCACCTCTGATAAAGCCAGATTTCACCAACAAGCTTTGTGGAAGATCGTAAGAAAGGTTTACTGATCTTAAACGCAACCAGTTTACCTCTTCAATGAAGTTGCTGGTTTTGTTAACGTAGTAGTTCATATAGTAATTTTGATCGGCTACTATTTCACGTGTAACATCCTCGTACGCCCCAGTTGCAGGATTTAAAGAAACCCCTGTCATCGTGATTTTCTCTCCTCTGTTTTCCGTACGTCTACTTAAACCATATTGTGTTAACAATACTTCAGTTCCGTTAAAAATTGCTCCACCTTTGCGGAAATCAATTAAGAACGATAATCCCCAGTCTTTGTATCTGAAGTTGTTGGTCAAACCTCCGATAAACTTAGGCTCTCTATTTCCTAAATGAAGCGTTGCGTTACTGTTGGTTGTTGGCAAACCTGTAGTCCAGTTCAGGATATACTTACCTTCATCATTCATTGTCCAATCCTTACCGCTGATTCCCATAAAGTCGCCATCGTTGAATGATGCCGCTTTACCATCCGCAACCTGTACATCGGTTACATAAAGAATCGCTAAACCACCTGGTAATGAATTAACTTTTCCTTTGTTGTGTGAAGCATTCAACATCACATCCCAAGAGAAGTTGTCCTTTTTCATTAATTCTGCAGTTAGGGTTAATTCCACCCCTTTGTTCTGTAGAACTCCCGAGTTTACATATTGGAAAATACCTCCAGTTGCATTATCTACACGTGGCGATAAAATTTGATCGACAGATTTGTTGTTATAGTAAGTGAATTCTAAACCGTATCTGTTGTTCATGAATTTCAAATCTGTACCAACTTCGAAAGATTGTGTCTTTTCCGGAATCAAATTAGGGTTTCCTAAAGTCCATGAGTTCTTATATCCTCCACCGATAGTCAATTCGTATGGATCCAGATAAGAGTTCGTTTGATAAGCAGGAGCATCCTTTCCTACTTCGGCCCATGAGGTTCTAAGTTTACCGTAACTTAAGATGTCGTTTTTCTCAAATAATTCCGTGAACACTAAACTCGCGCTATAGGAAGGATACATAAAAGATTGGTTCTTTTTTGGAAGTGTCGATGACCAGTCATTTCTTAAGGTCATACCCACAAATGCCATGTTTTTGTATCCAACTTTTACATCGCCAAACACACCAACTCTTCTAATTTCTGTTCTGTTATCTAACACAAATCGATCAGCATCCGGTGCATTGTTGAATGAATAGAAATCAGGAATTTTGAAATTACGCGCCTTATTTGCAGTAGACTTTGAATTGATATCCTCGGTGCTCGCTCCTAATAATAAGCTTACATCCCACACCTCTGCAAAAGTTTTGTTAGCACTCAACAAGAAGTTGTTGGTGATAAAATTGTATTGTCTAACATTCTGCGACAGCATACCTTTTTGGTATTCTTTGATTACAGCAGATCCCGCTGATACTAAAGAACGATAGGTTGATGTATAGTTATCGACGCCTAAACGATAAGTAAAATTCAACCAATCGGTCAGCTGTGCATTTGTATAGAAAGTTCCTAAGAAACGATTGGTTTTATCAGTTTGTGGGTTTTTATAGATGGTCCAATATGGGTTGTCCATACTGTTTTCCAGGATCGCCTCTGGCGTATCTCCTCTTCTATATAAAAACTTTTGCGACCCGTCAGCATTTAAGTAATCACGCATATCGGCGCTTTGCGGATAAGCAATAATAGACTCCATGTATCCATTACCTCCTGAACCCCAAAGGCCAGTACCGGTTAAGGTCTTTGTTGTCTGACTTTGCGAATAAGCGGCGTTCGCTCCGAAGGTAAAAATGCCGAGCTTTTGCTCTCCATTAAAACGGAAGTTATAACGGCCGTAGTCTGTCGTAGGAACAATACCCGTTTGCTTTAAGTGTGCCCCTGATAAATAATAGTTGTTCTTGGCAGTTGCACCACTCACGTTAAAGCTATTATCATACGTATATCCAGTTTCGAAGAAGTCTTCCAAGTTATTGTAGATCGTTTCTCCGGAAGCAAATGGATCACCCCAAGATAAGTTTGTGTTCAAGTCCATTAACTTACCATCAGGATTCGTTCCTAACTTATATTTCTTTTGAAGCTCAGGTAGTTTGTTTACCCAGTTTGCTCCAACACGCGAATTAACGCCTACTGTAGCCGTACCTTCTTTACCTTTTTTAGTTGTGATGACGATTGCACCAGCAGCTGCGCGAATACCGTAAAGTGCTGCCGCTGTTGGTCCTTTCAATACGGAGATTGACTCGATATCTTCCGGGTTGATGTCCATTGCGCGGTTACCGTTGGTGGTCGCGATATTGGTATTACCATCGAATGCCGACATGTCGCCCATACCAGTGGAGTTATCCATCGGCATACCGTCAATAACGAACAATGGTTGATTATCACGTTCCAGGGAAGTACCTCCACGAATAACGATGGATGCTGATGCACCTGGCGAACCACCAGAGTTAGTGATGTTTAAGCCGGCGATCTTACCATTCAAAGAGTTGATCATGTTAGGATTCTTGTTCTTCATCAACTCATCTGCTTTGATGTCTTGAACGGCATATCCCAGGGCTTTCTTCTCTTTCTTAATACCGAGTGCTGTTACTACAACTTCGTCGATAGACTCCTCCGAGCTAGCGAGCTCAACGTTGTAAACACTTCCGGAGCCAACAACCTGCTGTGCCCCATTGGAGCCAATTGCTCTAAATATTAATGTTTCGCCTGGCGCTGCTTGGATAGCGAATGAACCGTCTGCATTGGTTTGTACAGAACGAGTCGTCCCTTTCACGATTACAGTCACATTACTCATCGCCTCTCCCGAAGCCGAAGTAACTTTACCCGTAATTGCTTTTTGTTGCGCCATCAAACAAGTAGCATAGAGGCAAACCCCGAAAAAAGTAAGTAAAAATCTTCTTTTCATGTTTGATAGATGTTTTAATAGGTGTGAATAAAATTGACGTGGATATCATTAATTTAGTCGAAGCAAGTCTACGAAAAAAAAACAATACTTTGCGTTTTTATGCAACTTTATTCTAAAACATGCTAACAATTAGCTGATATGAATAGCAATTATCGCATATCAGCTAGCAAAACAGTAAATAATCAGCAACTTATAATTTATTTTGCGGTTTATCTTTACCAATCGCCATCAATGAGGGCGTTAGAAAAGAAGCAATTCCAATCAATAGGCAGAGGATGCCGGCGATGATAAAGGCGTTTGCTACGCCCATGTTATCTGCAATGTTTCCGGCAAACAATAAGCCTATCAGGCTGGGCAAAATGGCGAAGCTGAAGTACAGGGAGAACACCCTTCCTAGCATATCGGGCGCCACTTCTTCCTGAATGATCGTCATAAAGGAGGCTGAGAAAATAGACATCGCCATCCCTCCTAATCCCGTCAGCACCGCAAAAACAATAAATAGATTCGGACTAAGAATTCCGGAAACGACAAAGGTAAATCCTAAGAGCATGTGCATCGTATTGACCATGACTACCTTTCGAATTTCTATCTTGAAAACGGATAACAATGAACCGCCGATCAGCATACCGATACCCCAAACAATCTCTATTACACTCATTTCAAATTCAGCACCCTTGAAGTGATCTATCGTTAACAAGGGAAACATGATTGCAACCGGCATGATCCCCACCGTTGCCAACATGGAGTAGAGGAACATTCGGTTCAGTCCTTTGTTTTGATGAATCGCCAGCAAACCCAGTTTTAAGTCTCGCCACACCTGTTGAATAGATCCGGACACCTGCGTTTTAACATGTGGAATGCTAACGAATAATAAACTGGTAATGGCTAGAATTGCTCCAATAATATCCAAATACAAGACTTTATTGATTGGAAAGGAGGCAATCGCCAGTGCCCCCATGGCAGGTCCAGCAATCTGACTTACCGATTGCAACATCTGATTGACCCCCGAGACGCGCAATAACTGATCTTCGGGCACCAATAAAGGCGCAATAGCCTGCATGGCTGGAGAATGAAACGCCGATCCCACAGAACGCAGCGCCATGATCAAATAGACCAGCTCCAGATGAATAGCTCCTTCACGAAGAACAAAAGTCATTAGAAATGTACAGAACGCAATAAATGCATCGGCAAAAATCATTACTTTTTTACGGTTCCAACGATCAATATAGACGCCCGCAAAAGGACCAATAATGGCTTGAGGTAGTAAGGCCGCGATTGCCGAATAGGCTAATATCTCCGCAGATTTAAACTCCATACTCAGCCAAATGACTACGGCAAAATTAACTGCCGAACTCGTTAGCAAGGACACAAACTGCCCCGCCCATATGAATAGATAGGTTTTAACCCAATTCTTCTTTTCCATAAAATCTAAATGAAATGATTATACAACTCCAGTCGCGGAGTACAACTAAAAAATAATAGAAACGCTTTAGACTAGTTATTTAGTCCAAGCTCTAAAGGCATATGTTGTATAATTAATTACTAGCATAGCACAAAAATAAAATATTCCATTAAATTAACAAGGCGTTTTCTTGCAAGCCCCCTGTTATCTCGAATCGTATTCTATAAAAAAAAGCGTTTAAGATTTCTCCTAAACGCTTTCTATACTAAAACTACACTACTATTAGCTTTCCAATCCTCTAGCTACCAATTCTTCTACATAATGCTTAATTGTATCATTCGAGAACTTTGACGTTACATCAAATGCGAAAGCATGTACTAATAGAATTCGAGCAGAGTCTTCCCCAATACCGCGAGCACGCAGATAGAACAATGCTTCATCATCAAACTGTCCCATGGTACAGCCGTGAGAACATTTTACGTCATCTGCGAAGATCTCTAATTGAGGCTTCGTAAATACGGTAGACTTATCGCCGATCAACATGTTGTTGTTCTGTTGGAAGGCATTTGTTTTCTGTGCATCTTCGCGCACGAAAATCTTACCGTTAAATACTGCTGTGGCCTCTTCTTGAGGAATATTTTTATACCATTCGTAAGATTCACAATGAGGTTTCATGTGATCTACAATCGTATGGTTATCTACAAATTGCTTCTTATTTAACAGGTTTATACCGTATAAGTGCGACTCTACCTGCTCTGCATCCAAACGAATGTTGATATCATTACGAACAAATGCCGGGCCCGGGAAAGTACAGTTATAGTTATTATATAAACTATGTTTTTCTTGATAAACCTCGGTATGGTTGATGTAATGGCCAGATTCTGCTGCTAATTGCAGATAATAATGTTGAATCTTCGCATTCTCTTCCGCTACGATCTCGGTTACCTTATTGTTTAAATTGCTTGCTGAATTTGCTGCCGTGATATAGCTCTCAACGATCTCTACCTCTGCATTCGCTTCTACAACAATCAGGTTTCTAGTTTGAGCAAAGAAGTCATTACCGCCTGTCGCAACATGTACAATGTGCAAAGGCTTAGAAACCACTTTATTCTTCGCTACTGAAATATAGACTCCCGATGTATGTAAGGCTGTGTTCAAAGCCACCATCGCACTGCCTGTTTTATCCGCGTGCTGTGCGAAATGCTTTTGGAAGTTCACCTCATCCTGCGCATCTTCGATCGACTTCACTGTCAAACCGATTTCATCTTCCAATGAAGAGAATGCCAGTACATATTGGCCATTGACCAATACAATACGGTGTGCATCCAATCCTGGAATATCGGCAGCATCAAAGTCTAAATTCGCAACATCCACATCCTCATTTAAAAGATAAGTCTTGTTAACCAAGTTGTGGATATTCGTATATTTCCAATCCTCGTTCTTTACCGTTGGGAACCCCAGTTCTTGAAAGCGTGCAAAAGCATCTTGTCTAATCGACTTAACCGCCGAAGAC
Source organism: Sphingobacterium sp. UBA2700 (assembly GCA_002354335.1). Lineage (GTDB taxonomy): Bacteria > Bacteroidota > Bacteroidia > Sphingobacteriales > Sphingobacteriaceae > Sphingobacterium. The sequence goes on from DELI01000033.1 coordinate 245,557, forward strand.
TCGTTGCTAGCTTCCAATTCCTGAAATGTTGCAGTCAACTGTTGGAATAAGGAGTTTGCTACTAGTGTGCTCATGTTATTTGTTATCAATCCGCTCATTACCTCTTTTTTACTTCCTCTCGGTTAGGCGTTCTGCGTATCTAATTCTTTTAACCAGTCGTAACCTTTTTCTTCTAACTCTAAAGCCAATTCTTTTGGACCCGATTTAACGATACGTCCATCGTACAATACGTGTACAAAATCCGGAACGATATAATCCAATAAACGTTGGTAGTGTGTAATGACTACGAAAGCATTGTTTTCCGAACGCAATTGGTTAACACCATTTGACACAATACGCAATGCGTCAATATCCAAACCTGAATCCGTTTCGTCCAAGATCGCTAGCTTAGGATTTAACATCGCTAATTGGAAGATCTCGTTACGCTTTTTCTCACCACCTGAAAAACCTTCGTTCAACGAACGGTTTGCCAAGTTTGCTGAAAACTCAACCAGTTTCTGTTTATCCTTTACCGTTTGTAAGAACTCCTTCGCCTCCATTGGAGGAAGTCCTTTGTACTCACGGATATCGTTTACCGCCGTTTTAAGAAAGTTGATATTAGAAACACCAGGGATTTCAACAGGATATTGGAAAGCTAAGAACAGTCCTTCGCGAGCACGGTCTTCTGGTGATAAATCTAATAGATCAACACCATCTAACAATACTTGCCCTTCAGTTACTTCATAAGTATCGCGTCCGGCAAGAACATTTCCTAAGGTACTTTTACCAGCACCGTTCGGGCCCATGATTGCATGAACTTCCCCTGCTTTAATCTCTAAATTTAACCCCTTTAATATTTGTTTGTCTTCAACAGACGCATGCAAATTTTTAATGCTTAACATATTCTTTCTATTGCGTATTTTGACCGGGATATCACATCCCAAGCATGTACTTCTAAAACTTTATTAACCTACAGAACCTTCTAACGAAATCGCCAGTAATTTCTGCGCTTCAACAGCAAACTCCATTGGTAATTGGTTCAATACCTCTTTGGCATAACCATTCACGATTAACCCTACGGCTTTCTCAGAGTCAATACCACGTTGATTTAAGTAAAATACTTGATCCTCACCAATTTTCGACGTCGTAGCCTCGTGCTCTAGTGTTGCTGTTTTATTTTTATTCTCGATATATGGGAAAGTGTGTGCTCCACAACGGTCACCAATCAATAAACTATCACACTGTGTAAAGTTTCTTGAGTTATCCGCATTTGAACCTATCTTCACCAAACCTCTGTAGCTGTTATGGCTCTTTCCGGCAGAGATACCCTTCGAAATAATCTTCGAACGTGTATTCTTACCTAAATGAATCATCTTCGTCCCTGTATCGGCAACCTGCATATTACGTGTCATAGCAACCGAGTAGAACTCGCCTACAGAATGGTCGCCTTTAAGGATAACCCCAGGATATTTCCATGTAATTGCCGATCCTGTTTCCACCTGCGTCCAAGAAATCTTCGAGTGGTCGCCTTTACAGATACCACGCTTCGTAACGAAGTTGTAAATCCCTCCCTTACCGTCTTTATCGCCAGGATACCAGTTCTGAACCGTAGAATATTTAATCTCCGCATTGCGAAGCGCAATTAATTCTACAACCGCAGCGTGCAATTGATTTTCATCACGCATAGGCGCTGTACAGCCTTCTAAGTAAGAAACATACGAATCCTCATCAGCGATGATTAATGTACGCTCGAACTGTCCGGTGTTTTGCGCGTTGATACGGAAATAGGTAGATAACTCCATCGGACAGTGTACTCCTTTAGGGATATACACGAAAGATCCGTCGGAGAATACCGCCGAGTTCAATGCTGCATAGATATTATCAGTCTGTGGAACCACAGTACCTAAGTATTCTTTTACTAATTCAGGATGCTCTTGAACAGCCTCTCCAAATGAACAGAAAATAACACCTTTCTCTTTCAATTTCTCGCGGAATGTTGTCTTTACAGATACCGAGTCAAACACAGCATCTACTGCAACCACCCCTGCTAAAATCTTCTGCTCATCCAATGGAATCCCCAGCTTCTCAAAAGTCGCCAATAACTCCGGATCCACCTCATCCATGCTCTCCAATTGCTTTTTAGGCTTTGGTGCTGCATAGTAAGAAAGATCTTGGAAGTCTACTTCAGGATTCTCAAAGTTTTGCCAGGTAGGCATTTTCATAGTTTGGAAATGACGAAATGCTTTCAATCTCCATTCCAATAACCATTCCGGTTCATTCTTCTTTGCTGAGATTAAACGAACGGTATCTTCATTGAGCCCTTTTGGCGCAATATCCATCTCGATATCCGTCGTAAATCCGTACTTATATTCTTCGAGCTCTAACTCTTTTAATAAATCGTCGTCTTTGGTGCTCATATCGCTTTCACTTAATTATCGAGGCTTTTGGCCCCCATGTTTTGAATGGCAAAGTTACGACTAAAAAAGCATAAAACAGTAGACTTTCTACGCTCACAAGGCACATTCATCGAAAAAAAATGACAAATATCATTTATTTTGCTCCTGAAGCAATTTTACTAAAAATATTATGACAATGACGTGATTAGTATAACTAAAATCAATAGGTTGAATCTGTAAATATAGGCGAGTTCTATACAAACAGTGCTTGTCATCGTTAAAAAAACAATTTGCCAAATAAACCAAATTTAATTTTGTACATTTATCTTTCTAATACAAATTTGAAAAGCCTATGTCGTACCAACCAGACAAAACGGATCTAAAAATTCTAAAGCTATTACAAGAGAATGGTAGGATTACCAATTTGCAACTAGCAACTAATATTGGACTGTCACCAGCTCCTACCTTAGAGCGCGTAAGGAAGCTTGAAAACTCTGGATTTATAAAGAGTTACCACGCATTTGTCGATGAGGAAAAATTAGGCTTAGGCATTAAATCATTTATCCAGATATCTCTAGACTTTCACACCCATAATGCGATCCCTGAGTTCGTAGAAGCGGTGCGTGCGATCCCCGAGGTTACTGAGTGTCACCACGTAACAGGGAACTGCGATTTCATGTTAAAGGTTTATGTTAAGGATATCAAAGCATACGAAGCCGTGATTATGGAGAAGATTTCGAAGATTCCTTTCGTAAAAACTTTCCAAACCATGATGATTATGTCGACCAGTAAAAAAGAGCCTATCGTGCCATTGGAATACTAGTGAGCGAATGAGTTACAAAGATTTTGCGATAATATTAACCTGGCCCGATGCGACTATCCGAGGAGATGAAAAATGGATGATGTTTTTCAAGAAGATCGGTTTGGTCAAAAATCTAAACTTCAAAGTAGGGCATACCGGCGTTGTCATTGTTGACCATCACTCGGGCGAGATGTTGTTCTACGACTTCGGTCGTTATATCACACCTCGCGGTTATGGACGCGCAAGATCAAAGTATTCTGACCCTAAGCTACATATCCGCCTACAAGCAATCATCGAAAACAACAAGATTAAAAACATCGATCAGATTGTTGAGTATTTTGAAGACATGAAGCCCGCCATGTATGGCGAAGGCCGCCTGTTTTTCAACATCGTTAGTGATATCAATTTTCAAGAGGCAAAAGCCTATGGCGATTATTGCGTCGAGCAAGGAACTTACCCTTACGGCGCCGTGGCCAGAAATAACAACAACTGCTCGCGCTTTATTACACGGATGCTGATGAAAGCATCCGACAAATATCATTACTGGCATGGAATCAATCTGCCAGAAACAATCAAAGCAAGCCCTATTAGCAATGTTGTGAATGCAAATAAGGACCGCATAGTCTATAGTTATTCACCAACAGACGGCATGCAGAGCTTCCGCATGAATAGGTGGCAATCCTTTGGCTTCCTCTTGAAACAGTTGGGCGATAATGTATTTCGAAATAGAGCTAACCAACTGCCGACCGACTTAATAATCGGCGCCATGGCATTTGGCTCTAAACCTATCACGGTGCCTAAGCACGCTAAATATTTAGGTGGCGTTGGTGATGGTGCCTGGTATTACCTCAACCAGCGCAACGAATTCACGGTAGAAGTGAGCCGCTACACGACGCAAGGCGAATTAGAATATGTGGTTTTAGGAGAATCGACCGAGCCCCTGCGCTTGACGGAGGAATGGGAAATTGCTTATGACAGCCACCTTCTTTTCACCCATATTAAACAAAACGGACGCAAAATCCGTATCAAGCACCTTGAGCAACTTCCTTTGGAGGAATTCAAATATAAAAATCTACAAGAAAGATATGCTTAGACTTGCCAGTCGATAGGCTGAAGCTGATGATGTTTTAAAAACTCATTAGCCTGCGAGAAATGTGCACTCCCAAAAAAGCCACGATATACCGATAGTGGCGATGGATGCACAGCTGTTAGGATCAAATGCTTGTTCGCATCAATTAATGCTGATTTCTTTATCGCATAGCTCCCCCATAGCAGAAACACCACATGCTCCTTCTTATCGGAAATCTCCTTGATAATCGAATCTGTAAATTGCTCCCATCCGCGCTTCTGATGTGAAGCTGCTTCATGCGCGCGAACCGTTAGAGTCGCATTTAGTAATAACACGCCCTGCTCTGCCCATTTGGTTAAATCACCATGATTAGGATAGGTGAAACCCGGAATATCAGTAACCAATTCGGTGTAGATATTCTTTAGGGAAGGCGGAAGCGGCATTCCTTTCGGTACAGAGAATGATAAACCATGTGCTTGCCCGTCGTTATGATAAGGGTCTTGTCCAAGGATAACGACTTTTACATTGGATAGGGGCGTCAGTTTGAAAGCATTAAAGACCAAATCGTTCGGAGGGAACACCTTATGCATCGAACGCTCTTGTTGTACAAAAGCCGATAAGGCTTTCATCTTTTCTGTTGCAAAGAGTGGTTTCAAGATGGGGTCCCAAGTGGAATCAAAACGTTCTGACATGATTTACTGTTATTATTTCGAATTTTTACCGTCCATATTTGTAAGAGACAGCAAATTAACGGATATTTGCAAACTTACAGTATAATGTATAATTATGTCAAATATTGTTCGAATTATAATTTGTAGTTTATTGGTGATCGGCACAGTCGCATTGTTTTGGATTGGCCAATGGGGTTGGGGAATTCTAGCCATTTTGATAACAATCCTTGCATGGGTTACCGTATTCTTCAATGAGAAGATGTTGCTAGCACAGTGGTTCCTGAGAAAAGAACGCATGGACAAAGCCGAAGCATGGTTGAAAAAAATCAATAACTATGAAAAAGAGCTTATCTCTGCACAACACGGTTACTACCACATGTTATTGGGTTTAATTGAGTCGCAACGCGCACCACTACAATCTGAAAAATACTTCAAGAAAGCCCTATCAATGGGTCTTCATATGGATCACAACGTGGCACTAGCAAAATTAAGCTTAGCAGGTATAGCTATGGCAAAACGCAATAAACGCGAAGCAGAGAAACTACTTGCCGAAGCGAAGAAAGCCGATAAAAACAAACTCCTTGAAGAGCAAATCAAAATGATGAAATCTCAAATGGGAATGATGGATAAACAACAGTTTCGCTATTCAAGATAGATATTAGAGGTTAGAGTTTAGACATTAGATTTTAGATACTGAAAGACGCCAATGGCGTCTTTTTTTTATTTTGATACTAAGGATAATGTCTGAAGGGAAGAGTGTGTTGTCTTGAACCAGGAAAGGAAGGATATTGGATGCACATCGCACATTTACGGTATTTATATCAGACGTTTCACTAAACGTCTCCAACAATACTAGACCGCTGATCCTTTCAGACTATATATTCGACAGTCGACTAGATCCTGCCTATCCTTACATCCTTTTTTTCCTGGTTCAAGACAGAAAATTCTAAAATCTAATGTCTAACATCTGATATCTATCCTCAAATTCCCGCCGAGTTAAACTGCAATTCGTAGAGTTTTCTATAATGGCCATCAATTTCTAGAAGCTCGTGGTGGCTTCCGATTTCCATGATTTCGCCTTTATCAAGTACAATGATTTTATCTGCCTTTTGGATAGTCGATAGGCGGTGGGCAATGACAATGGATGTTCTTCCATCCATCATGTTGTCGATGGCGTGTTGAATCATCAACTCTGTTTCGGTGTCGATAGACGAGGTCGCTTCATCGAGGATGAGGATCTTCGGGTCATGCACCAATGCACGGATAAAGGATATCAACTGTGCTTGTCCTGCAGATAATGTTGAGCCTCGTTCTTGCACCTGATACTCAAAGTTGCCCGGTAAGCGCATAATGAAGTTATAGGCACCTACTTTCTTCGAGGCATCGACGATGCTCTCCATCGAGATATTCGGGTTGTTCAGGCGAATGTTGTTGAGTACGGAATCTGAGAACAGAAAAACATCCTGCAATACCGTAGCAATTGTCTGGCGCAAGAACATCAAATCATATTCACGGATATCTACACCATCCAATAAGATCTGTCCTTTCTGAATTTCATAGAAACGGCTCAATATATTGATTACGGACGATTTCCCTGCCCCTGTAGCCCCCACCAATGCAAGCGTCTCACCTGGCTTTACTGAGAAACTAACATCCTTCAGCACCCATTTCTCGTCGTTATAAGCAAACCAAACATTCTTGAACTCAATAGCGCCCGCAACATGTTCCGGCTTATATTCTCCCGCGTCAGGTGTAAATTCATCGGTATCCAAGACATCAAAAATCCGCTCCGCGGAAACCATTCCCATTTGTAAAGTATTGAACTTGTCGATCAATTCACGGATAGGTCGGAAGATCATGTTGATATACATGATAAACGCGACGACCACACCCGGTGAGATGGCATCGGCCAGAATCTGCTTCGAACCATACCAAACCAGAAGTCCGGTAGCAATGGCTACGATGATTTCTAATACCGGAAAGAAGATTGAAAAGTACCAATTGGCACGGATATGCGCATTTCTATGCTCTTTATTGATTTCTTTGAACTTACGCATCTCCTGATCTTCGCGCGCAAAGTACTGAATCACCGCCATTCCGGTAATATGCTCCTGCAGGAAGGTATTCAAGTTAGAAACCCACAGACGAACACTCTGGAAGGCTGATTTCATTGCTTCCTTGAAAATATAAGTCGCAGCGATCATTAGCGGCATTGGAATCAGCACGACCAAGGTCAGCTTCCAATCCGTATAGAACATCACGCCCAGAATAACCACCAGTTGCAACAAATCTCCGATGATTTGGATTAACCCTTCAGAAAAGATATTGGCTATGGTCTCCAAGTCAGAGATCGTACGAGTAATCAAACGACCGATAGGTGTATTATCGAAATATTTAAGGCGTAAGTTGGTAATATGATTAAATACCTGGATGCGGATATCGCGGATAACCGACTGCCCGAGTGTATTTGTCATTAATGTGTGAAAATATCGAATCAGCGTCTGTGCAACCAATAACGCGAGCATAAGTAACAACATTTGTGTTAATCCTTTGCCCGATCCGGATAAGATATAATGGTCTAGCGTGTACTCAATCAATAGCGGTAAAGCCGGAGCCACGGCTGCCAATAAGATGGTCAGCAGCACAGAAAGCCAGAAAATAGTGCGATAAGGGCGAATATATTTCGCTAAGCGCCCCAATAATTTACTATCATATGCTTTTCCGGAGATTGATTCTTTTTCCAAGGTGATGTGATTAATCGATATAAGGATACAAAACTTTTGTTAAATATAGGCCACATGCCGGAACGGAAGTCCCCGCCATCGAACGATCCTGACTCGCAATAACTGCTTTTACATGCTCAACAGGCTTTTTCCCTAGACCTACCTCCATCAATGTTCCCACAATTGCCCGTACCATATTTCTCAAGAAACGATCTGCACTGATATGAAAGATCAACCTGCCATCCTTCATTTCCCACTCAGCACGCGTTATATCGCAGATATTAGTGAAAACCTGTGTGTTCGACTTACTGAAGCAACTGAAGTCCTGTTTCCCTAAAAGGTCTTTAGCCGCCAAATTCATCTTCTCGATGTCCGGAACGTCGCGCAATAGCCAAGACTGTAAATGTAAAAAGGGATCTTTTATAAAATGAACATGATATTCATAGCTTCTGGAGCTTGCATCGAAGCGTGCGTGCGCCTCGCTATCGACCGAAATAAGTCGGTAAACGACAATATCGAAAGGCAATAAAGCATTGAGGGAATGAACGAAACGATCTGCATTTTTAAGGACGGGCGCAGCACTATCAAAGTGAACAAATAGCTGCTTGGCGTGTACCCCGCTGTCTGTTCTTCCAGCTCCTACCGTTTCTACAGGCTCACGAAGCAAGATCTGCAAGGCCCCATTTAGCTTTTCCTGCACACTAACGGCATTATCCTGAATCTGCCAACCATGATAGGCAGTGCCATTATACGCAATCTCCAAAAAATAACGTGTTGATGTTTCTTCCACGCAACAAAGGTACGCAAAACTAGCTTTTACGGAAACCAAAAGGCCGCCGAAACTAAACCCAATTTGAACTGTTTATAGTATATTTGTACATATACTTAAAATTAAACTATGATACAGCGTATTCAAACCGTATGGTTATTATTATCTAGCCTTGTACTTTTCGCGCTCTTCCTGTTCCCTTATGTGAGTTATATAGACTTGGTTGGACTGGGAAAAAACATTTATGTTTCGGGGGTTTACTCATCGGTAAACAACGTAGCAACCAAAGAATCCACATTTCTGTTGATGACAATCGCTACGGTCGTATTAGCATTGATCCCGTTGTTCATCATCTTTAAGTACAAAAACCGCAAAACACAATTATCGCTTATCCTAGTTCAGGTTATTCTAATTTGTTTATTTGCTATTTGGATGTTCATCTCAGCAAACAATATCCTGAGCCTGATCAACCAAAGCATTGGTGCTAATAACATTGGTATTGGTTTCTTCCTATTGCCAGTTTCTATTCTGTTTTTAGGCTTGGCCATCCGTGGTATTCGTAATGATAATAAGTTGATTAAATCTGCGGATAGACTGCGATAATCCCTTTACGCCATGAAGCAAGTTCTATTAGCTATATTTTTTATAGGTCTTTTTGCTGCACCTCACTATTTGAGGGCACAAGTTGCTGAAGATCCAAGTGTTCAGGTAGTGAATGAAATTCAGTTCGACCTGAAGTCTGTGAAGACGGTCGCTGACACGCTAGTGATTGATCTTTTCGCCATTTCTTACGAAAAGAATCCGCGCGAATTCCGCCTCAATGTTTTCGGATCCAACCTAACGGATGCCGATGGAAAGGAACATTTCCTAACTTCTGTACAAGTTGGAAGGGTAATTGTTAATATCGCAGACCGACAGAACTACCTCAACTACCTGCTAAATCAAGATGTTCCTGTAGCCATCCAGCTGAAGTTAGCACCCGCAACGGATGCCATAAAAAAAGCAAAGCAAGTAACGCTGGTCTTTGCAGACTTTGAAGAAGAAGGAAAGTTTGTCGAAGCGATTGTTGGGATTAGACAATAGAGTTTAGATGTTAGATATTAGACGTTAGACATTAGATATTAGCGTATGCGGGATCGGATTGAGGAATTGAATATACACATTAAAATGAGGTCGATTGAATACTAATCTTACTCAATAATACATAGAAAAAGGGGCTATTTGCGTAGCCCCTTTTTTGTATTCCGTTAGCTCTAATGTCTTAAATCTAACGTCTAATATCTAATTAATTTAATCCTCTTTTCACCATTAAGTGTACAGGGTTTGGATCTGCTCCGCGGAATTTGCGGTACATTTCGGCAGGGTTTCCAGTTCCACCTTTTTCTAGGATGTTGCTACGGAATGCTGCTGCTGTTCCTTGGTCGTAAAGACCTTTTTCTTTGAATGCTGCGAAAGCATCAGCGTCTAATACTTCAGACCAGATATAGCTATAGTATCCTGCAGAGTAACCTCCTGAGAAGATATGTTGGAAGTAAGTACTTCTATAGCGAGGGATGATCGCATCGATTAATCCGATTTTCGACATCGCTGCTTTTTCGAAATCATTCGCTTTCGCTGCGATTGGTGCAGTTGCCGCGTGGTAGTTCATATCCAAGATAGAAGCCGCAAGGTATTCTACGGTTGCAAAACCTTGATCGAAAGTACCTGCTTTTTGCATTTTCTCAATCAATGCATCAGGGATAGCTTCTTTCGTTTGGTAGTGTTTTGCATAGGATTTCAATACTTCAGGATCTCCAGCCCAGTTTTCCATAATCTGAGACGGCAACTCTACGAAGTCGCGTGGAACGGATGTTCCTGCTAAACTTCTATGCTTTACATTAGAGAATAAGCCGTGCAATGCATGTCCGAATTCATGGAATAATGTTGTTGCTTCATCGAATGTTAATAATGCAGGGTTATCACCTACAGGCTTCGTGAAGTTACATACAATAGAGATTACCGGAGCTACGCGCTTTCCGTCTTTTCTGCTTTGTCCTCGGTAAGAAGTCATCCATGCCCCCGAGCGTTTTGACTCGCGAGGGAAGAAGTCTGCATATAACAATCCTAGGTGTGATCCGTCTTTATCGCGAACCTCATATACTTCAACTTCTGGGTGGTAAACCGGCACATTGTTCAATGCTACGAAGCTGATGCCCCATAATTTCTTAGCTGTTTCAAATGCACCTTCGCGCACTGCTGGCAAGCTGAAATAAGGCTTGATCTCCTCTTCGTTCAACGCGTATCTAGCTTTACGGATTTTCTCTTGGTAATAACGCCAATCGTATGGAGCTACAGTGAAAGTATCTTTTGCTGCGGCAATTTCCTTTTGGATATCCGCTGCTTCTGTCTTCGCTTTCGCTAGCGCAGGAGCCCATAATTTGTTCAACAGATTGTTAACATTCGTTGGATTCTCAGCCATCGACTCTTCCAATACATAAGCTGCATGTGAAGAATAGCCCAATAACTTCGCTTTTTCTAAACGTAGATTTGCAATTTTAACCAATGTCTCTTTATTGTCTTGGTCATTGCCGTTGTTTCCACGCATCTGATAGGCTTCCCAAATTTGCTTGCGCAATTCACGGTTATCAGCATATTGAAGGAAAGGCATGATTGAGGGGTTTTGCAATGTAAATACCCATTTACCTTCTTTTCCTTTAGCTTTTGCTTCGTTGGCTGCCGCTGTCTTCAATTCCTCCGGCAAACCAGCTAAATCTTCTGCTTTATCCACAACTAATTCGTAAGCATTAAGCTCGTTCAATAAGTTTTGACCATACTGAGTAGTCAACACAGATAGATCTGCATTGATTTTCTTTAATTTCTCTTTATCTGCTTCCTTCAAGTTTGCACCCGAACGAACGAAATCTTTATATGTTTCTTCTAATAACTTTTGGTCTTCAGCGTCTAAACCTAGCTCCGCTTTTTTCGCGTATACCGCTTTAACACGATCAAATAATTTTGGATTTAAAGAAATCTCATCGCTATGCGCAGACATCACAGGAGCCATGTCTTTGGCAATAGCCTGAATCGTATCGTTGGTATTTGCTGAATTCAAGTTATAGAAAACCGTAGAAACGCGGTTCAACAACTGTCCGGCATTCTCTAATGCTAAAATTGTATTTTCAAAAGATGCCTCTTCTGCGTTATTTAAGATGGAGTCTACTTCGGCATTGTGAACAGACAGGGCCTCTTTGAAAGCCGGTCTGAAATGCTCATCCTTAATCTGATCAAATGGAGGAACTTCAAATGGAGTTTCGTATGCCGTTAATAATGGGTTTTTCAAGTCTTCTTGTTTTTCTTTACTCTCTTGATTGTTACACCCTACAACTAAGCTTGCGACAATAGCCAGGTAGGGTAGAAAACGTTTTTTGTTCATTATTAGTTGTTTTAATTCAATTTTTGTGCAAAGGTAATTATTATTTAAAGAAACACACCACAAAGGTATTCTTTTGACCTATCGGAAATATGCTAATTTTTTTTGACATTTGATGTAACAATAGCACCTATTAAGCGTCTAACTGACAAAGTATTAAAGATGAAATCATTTTTTTGGTGGTGCGCGGGTGTCCATCGCGACACATTAGAAAGGTATCCTGAGGAACAGAACAAGTATATCAGCATCGGTGCGACTATATTCTTCACCGGATTATTTGCAGCGTTGGCGGGTGGATATGCCTTATATTTTGTTTTTAGCGGAAGCCCTTTTGCCCTCCTATACGCCCTTGTTTTCGGACTTATTTGGGGACTGGCAATTTTCAATTTAGACCGATATATTGTACTCAGTATTGACAAAAGCCGTTCCGGAGGCATGCAGTTTCTGCAAGCCTTGCCGCGTATTCTATTGGCGATCCTTATCGGTTTGATTATCTCACGTCCTTTAGAACTTAAAATATTCGATAAGGAAATCCGCGAATACCTGCGCACCGAATATCTGGTGCAACAGAACGCTAAGATCGACACACTGAACAAAACATTTGAGAATAAGTATTTGGTTGAATATGGACAGCTTAATGCGTTAAAAACACAAGCTGACTCTTTAGAGTCTTCCATTAAAACCTCACGCCAACAGCTGAATCATGAAATATTCGGAACTAAAACCGATGAAACTTCCGGTGTGATGGGCTATGGACCGTATGCGAAGATGAAAGAGGGTTCGTTGAATCAGCAACAGGTCTATTTAGACACCTTACGAAGCCGGATACAACAAAAGGAATCATCCTTGTTGCAGCGGAAATCGGCGGAGGGCTTGATGGATCAACGCATATTATCCGATCGTTCCTTGGACAGTGCAGTGAATGTAGCAGGCTTTGCCGATCGAAATGCAGCGCTTAGCAACCTGCATAAGAAACCCGATGGAACAGTCAATAAGTCCACCGAATATGCGGTGATCTTTATTGCTCTTTTATTTATTTTCTTCGAATGTCTTCCCGTTTTTGTGAAGCTTATGAGCGGACGGGATGCTTACGATAATGCGCTGAAAAATCAGAAAGAAATCCACGAGTATGAGTCAGATACAAGCGTACGGGTCGAAAAAACTGCGATTGATAAAATTGAAGATTATCGGGTCGATGCCTCCATCAAACGACGTATGGACAAGTTGAGCGAGGAATTCTCAAATTCGTAAATTTTAAACATCTCATTTTAAAATATTTAGATAGCATTGAGCGACAAATACTTGTCGCTCTTTTTTGCTATTGGCGTTATTTTTGAATAGCTTATAGGCAGATTACGGATCGTAATCTGATGTTTTGTTAAATAAAAAAGAACGCGTTATGATTGGAATTATTGGAGGTCTAGGACCGTTAGCAGGGATTGATATTGTTAGGAAAATCATTGAGGAGACCAATGCACAGAATGACCAAGGCCATCTACCTGTTCTCTTATCCTCACAACCCAACAAGATTCCCAATAGGGTTGACTATTTATTAGGACTTGAACCTCGAAATCCAGGAATTGATATCGCCAATATTGCTATGGATTTGGAAAAAGCGGGAGCTTCTGTTATTGGAATGCCGAGCAATACCGCACATACGAGCCCCATCTTCGATACGGTTAAAACCGAATTGAATCGACAAGGTTCTCAAGTTAGGTTTCTCAATATGATTGATGAAGTCGCCGACTACATCAATGATGTTTATCCCGGAAAAGCCGTCTCAGTCCTGGTTACCAACGGCACAAAGAACAACGGCTTATATAAAAACAGTTTAGAGGCAAAAGGAATTCCATTTATCGATAGCACAGAAAGCCTGCAGGAAAAGATTCACGAGGCCATTTACGATAAGACTTACGGCTTGAAACATGTTTCCTCGCCCGTAACGAACCGTGCACACGACGCGCTAGTCGCGGCAATACTAGAGCTGAAAGGCCAGGGAGCAGAACTGATTATTATGGGTTGCACGGATATCCCTATGGCATTGCGGGAAAAATCCTATTATGGATTACCTGTACTGGACCCTAATCGAATCCTAGCACGCGCTTTGATCAGAACCCAAGATGCCTCTAAATTAAAAGAAGATATTCTTTAAACCTTTCCGTTCAAATTGACTCTTAACTTATAATATTTGGTTATATTAATTAAAATTTTCACAAATCTATATGTGTAAAAGAAAAATATTTCAGTTATTTGCAACATTGGCCGTTGCATTAACATTCGCTCTCTCCAATACTATGGCACAAGAAACCATTGCTAAGGTAGATACCGACATCTTCCCAAAAGCGGAAAAAGGCTATAAGAAAATGATCATCGAAGTGCCTTATTCCGATCGCGACGATTCTAAACGCATCGAATTTAGCGTAGGGAAATACATGGAGGTCCACGGTTGTAACCATTTCGGATTGCAAGGACAGACAGAGGTAAAGGATTTGCAGGGTTGGGGATATCAATATTATATCTTCAAGACAAAGGGAGACATCATTGGAACCCAAATGGGTTGTCCTGACATGCCAAAACGCAACCTCTTTGTGTCCGCGGCTCCTACAAACCTACGATACAACGGCAAAATGCCGATCGTGATCTACGTTCCGGAAGAATACACGGTACAGTTTAAGATTTTCACAACGACAGATGAGGTCTACCAAGCGGCAGAAGCTCCGTCGAAATCGAAATAACGAAATTAAATCCTATGAAACATGCAAAACCTGGACAGCATTATGTTGTTAAGGTTTTTTTATGAACCTACTGCCGAAAAGTTTTGCACTTCATAGCTTTTGTTGTCAGCGCAACGTCTAAAATCTATCGCCCGATATCTTTTGTCCCTTTTGCAGTTTTCGTTGATTTTGATTGCAACTTATAAAGTCTAAACGCTAGAAAGAGAAAAGGTATCAAGCGAGGAAACTCAGGTAGCTTCCGAACAGATTATTTTGAAACCAACAATCATCTTGTGGACTTCATCAACTATTCCACAATCTCTATTTTTAAATATTCATCCCACATCTCCTTCAGACGCGCCTATTAGGTCCCGTTTTTGGCTTGAAACGTAAACATATTTTGTCTAATGTAAAATATATATATTCCATTTCATTCAATGAATTTTCGATATTGATAAATGGGGATTTTAAATTTTGACAAAACTTTTCGAAAAAAATTAAAATTTATAAAAATTCCACACGTTATTGTTAATATTTTTAAAAAAATATTAAACAGATTTATTAACATAAAATAAATCAAAAATTCATCTTATCGTTATACTGCATTGTTGTCGAATTTGAAAATATAAGTTAATCCATTAGTTTTGACGCACTAATTATTAACAGGGGGACTATCAAATCCCTCCTATTTAACGCTAATTATTAACAAATTATATTGCCAAATTCACATGAAAATAACCAAGTTATTACTGCTGATGGTTGGTTTACTAACTAGTCATTGGCTTTGTGCTCAAAACCGAGAGATTACGGGAAAAGTAATGTCGGAATCTGATTCATCTTTACTTATCGGGGCAACGATTAGTATTCCAACGACCAACATTGCTGCAGGATCTGATGCAAAAGGGGAATTCAGGATTTCAGTTCCTAATAATTTTAAGACATTAAGTTTTGTGATGGTAGGATACAACACTCAAGTAATTGATATCCAAAACAAAACCTACGTGGAAGTATACTTGAAGTCCAAAGACGAAGTCATTGAAGATGTCGTTGTAACGGCTTTTAACACCAAAGTCAAGAAAACGGATTTAATTGGCTCAGTCACGACTGTTAACACGAAGGATTTAAAAGTTCCATCCAACAATTTAACGACGGCACTCGCTGGACGTGTAGCCGGTATGATTGCCTATCAAACTACAGGTGAACCCGGGAATGATAATGCATCATTCTTTATCCGTGGTGTAAGTTCATTTGGCTCCGGGAAAGTCGATCCACTAATCCTTATCCCACAGGTATGAGTGCCGCAGAACAAGTGACCTATGCATCCGTTACAGGTGAGGATTTTATTATCGAAAATACTGCTCCAGCTTATCGTTATTACAGAGTAGCTATTAAAAGTGTGTGGGCAGGATGGCCAGATTTCGCTATTGATGAAATGACATTTTTTGGAATTTATGAAGACTAACATGAAAAATTTAGGAATATTATTATTATTAATTGTTATTTCATTCGCATCATGCAGTAAGCCGGATGAATATTACAAGGATCTATTGATCTATAGTGATCGCAATAATCCTGGAAAGCTACAGAATCTGAAAGGCTCCAATGGATATTATAGATTAAAAATCAAATATGATATCCCTCCTAATAACTCTGTTTCCAAGATAGTTTTAAAGGGAGCGACAGATTCGTTAGTCTTTGATGTTCCGGAAGGAAAATCAGGCACAAAAGATAGCCTTATCGTCAAAGATTTAATGGAGACCAATTATCGGTATCAGATCTACAGTTTGAATAAGGACAATGTGAAATCGATAAAACGAGAATTATCTTTCAAAATTTATGGTGATCGTTATAAATCAAGTCTAACCACATTGAATGTGCGTTCAAAAGCAACGGTTAACACGAATGATTTAAGATTAATATTTAATGGTGACCGCGCTAATGTTTTAGCGAAATCAAAATTCGAATATACAGATAGAGCGAATAAGCTCGTTAAATTGGACTTTAAAAATCCAACAGATACCATCGTGCTTCCAAATTATAAGACGGGTACAGACGTATATCTTTCTAATGGATTTATTCCTACTTCGAACTCAATTGATACCCTTTATACTACAAAGAAGAAGTTAATTCTTCCTTAATGTATCATTGAGTTTTTTCAAAATATCAACAAGCCGTATGTGAGAAGATTACATACGGCTTATTTTTATGCTATCCATGCCACAGACAATTCTTGATTTGCAAATAATCTTAAGGTCTACCAAGCGGCAGTCGCTCCCTCGAAATCGAAATAACGAAATTAAATCCTATGAAACATGCAAAAACTGGACAGCATTATGTTGCTCAGGTTTTTTTTATAAACCTACTGGCGGAAAGTTCTGCACTTCGTAGCTTTTGTTGTCAGCGCAACGTCTAAAATCTATTGCCTGATATCTTTTTTCCCTATTTTCATTATCTTTAATACTATGGCTTATACTTCGATCAGCGAGATAGAAAAGATTTATTCTGCACAGGAAAAACACAAAGATGTAGCAAAACATAGCACTGCGCAACAACGTAAGAAGCTGCTGGTTCGACTGCTCGCAGCAATAAGGTCGAACGAAGACGCCATACAGAAAGCTTTATACCATGACTTCCATAAGTCAGCGATGGAAACCGCCATCACCGAGATATTCGCGGTAGAATTTGAACTGAAGCAATTTATCAAGCACATCGAGAAATGGGTAAAAGGAAAATCGGTTAGCCGCTCACTTTTGTTTCCAAATGTTTCTGCCTCTTTGCATTATGAGGCCAAAGGGCAGGTCCTTATTATCACCCCTTGGAATTACCCTTTCCAGTTGCCCCTGGTGCATCTCATCGCATCCATAGCTGCTGGCAATGTGACGATGCTGAAGTTATCCGAATTCTCAAAAAATACCAATCAGGTTATTAAGAAAATATTAGAGGGCGTATTCAAAGAAGAGCATGTGGCGGTCATTGAAGGCGAGGTGCAGGAAACTACGCATCTCTTAGCAAAGCGATTCGATCATATACACTTCACAGGCTCTCCTGCGGTAGGTAAGATCGTGATGAAAGCTGCGAGTGCTAACCTATCGGACATTACGCTCGAGTTGGGCGGAAAATCCCCTGCGATATTCGACAAGAATGTGTCACTAGCGAAAGCCGTTAAGAACATCATCTGGGCCAAGTTTGTCAATGCAGGACAGACTTGTATAGCACCGGACTATCTACTCGCCCCTAGACCTCTCAAATCTGAAATAGAACAATTGTTCAAAAAAGAATTGGAGCATGCTTTCGGATCGAATGCACAGCATTCGCCCGACTTTGCCCGCATTATAAACGACAAGCAGTACAAGCGACTTAGCGATGCGCTAGCCGATGCAAGATCCTTGGGGGCACAAGTGGTCGCAGGGGGAACTTTAGATGAAAGAGATCGCTATATAGAGCCTACGGTGCTCAGCAATGTTGCAGAGAACAATCCCTTGCTGACGGATGAGATCTTTGGACCTATCCTACCGATCGTCTATTACAATCAGCTAGCAGATGCGATCAGCTTTATCAATAAGAAGGAGAAGCCTTTGGCACTCTACATATTCAGTCAAGACAGCAAATTCAGTAACCATGTTATCCGACATACCAGTGCTGGGTCAACTTGCGTGAATGACGCTATGATACAAATATTGCATCCTAATTTGCCCTTTGGAGGGGTCAATAACTCAGGGATTGGGCAGTCGACAGGTTGGTATGGATTTAAATCGTTCTCCCATGAACGCGCTATTGCCGATGTCATGCTGATCCCGATGTCCAAAATGTTTTGGTTTCCCTATACAGAAAAGACATTTAAGCTGTTGAAATGGATGAAGAAATTGATCTAACCAAAGATCTTATCCAATAAACTGCGTTTAATACCGACGTAGAACTCGCCATTTTCTTTTTTCAACGGATAGACGCGTATGTAATTATGCTGTTTTTCATCACCCTTCCCTGTTTCAATATCGAAGCGATGTCTGTGGAATGGGCAGATCAGCTTTCCCTCCTCACACCATCCATGGGTTAAATCGGCGCCAGCATGAGGGCATCGACTCGAAGTTACCGACAAGATACCGCCCTCGCTGATTAGGCAGAGCTTCTTGCCCGCTACATGCAGAGCTTTCACATAATTCCTAGTCTCATCGATCTTCGCAGGCACCTTATGCCAGGTTAAGTCGTCATCCTCGAATTCTTCCATAGATTAAATGTCAGGCTTTTTTAGCTAAAAACAAAAAAGCTGCCCAAATTGGGCAGCTTGTCTTATCTCTATTTTGATTCCAGTCTTATTGGAATTTCTTTGCATTTACTTTACGCTCGTTTTCAGTAAGATAAATCTTACGAAGACGCATGCTCTGAGGAGTTACCTCAATGTACTCATCAGCCTGTATGTATTCCATGCTCTCCTCTAAAGAGAATTTGATAGCAGGAGCGATACGTGTATTATCATCCGAACCTGAAGCACGCATGTTGGTTAACTGCTTACCTTTCGTTACGTTGATTGTTAAATCATTATCACGGATATGCTCACCTAAGATTTGTCCTTCGTAGATATCTACACCTGGATCAACAAAGAAACGACCACGATCTTGTAACTTGTCGATCGAGTAAGCTGTCGTGCTACCTGTATCTAATGAGATCAATACCCCAGCTAAACGTCCAGGAATTGTTCCTTTCCAAGGCTCGTATCCTTTCAAACGGTGCGCCATTACAGCCTCACCAGCAGTAGCCGTCAATACGTTGTTACGCAATCCGATGATACCACGAGAAGGGATTGAGAACTCTAAGTGTTGCATTTCGCCTTTAGACTCCATAATCAACAACTCACCTTTACGTTGCGTTACTAGTTCGATAACCTTTCCAGAAACCTCTGCAGGCACATCAACTACTAACTCCTCAATAGGCTCACATTTAACCCCATTGATTTCTTTAACGATTACCTGTGGCTGACCTACTTGTAACTCATATCCTTCGCGACGCATCGTCTCGATCAATACAGACAAGTGAAGAATACCACGGCCATATACTAACCATGCATCAGGAGAGTCCGTAGGGACAACGCGTAATGCAAGGTTTTTCTCTAATTCTTTTTGAAGACGGTCGTAAATGTGACGTGAAGTAACGAATTTACCCTCTTTACCGAAGAAAGGAGAGTTATTGATCGTGAACAACATATTCATTGTTGGCTCATCAATGTGCATCACTTCTAATTGCTCAGGATTCTCGAAGTCAGCGATTGTATCCCCGATTTCAAATCCTTCAATACCTACAACTGCAACGATATCGCCAGCCTTAACCTCAGAAACTTTTACACGACCTAGTCCTTCGAACAATTGTAACTCTTTAACACGAGATTTAACCACCTTACCGTCGCGTTTCATTAATGAAACCGGTTGGTTTTCTTTGATGCTACCACGTACAATACGACCGATCGCGATACGACCTACGAATGTAGAGTAGTCCAAAGATGTTACCTGCATTTGCAGCGTACCTTCTGATACTTCTGGTGCAGGGATATGCGTAATGATTGCCTCAAGAAGGTCTGTAAAATCTGTTGTTGGAGTTTTCCAGTCTGTAGACATCCATCCTTGTTTTGATGAACCGTACAATACCGGGAAATCTAATTGCTCTTCCGTTGCTCCTAAGTTGAAGAATAAGTCGAACACATTCTCGTAAACTTCTTCCGGACGGCAGTTTTCTTTATCAACTTTGTTAACAACAACAATAGGTTTGATACCTAATGCCAATGCTTTACCCGTAACAAAGCGAGTTTGAGGCATCGGACCTTCAAAAGCATCTACTAATAAAACAACACCATCAGCCATTTTCAATACACGCTCTACCTCACCACCAAAATCGGCGTGACCAGGAGTATCGATAATGTTAATTTTGGTGTCTTTATATTTTACAGATACGTTTTTAGATACGATGGTAATCCCACGCTCACGCTCCAAATCATTGTTATCCAGGATTAACTCACCTGAATTTTCATTGTCTCTGAATTGGTTAGTAAAGTGAAGAATTTTGTCAACCAACGTAGTTTTACCGTGGTCAACGTGCGCAATAATCGCTATGTTTCTGATGTTCTGCATTGAGCAATAATGTGTTATATAAAAATAAGAGGTGCAAAGATATACAATTTGCACCTCAAAACTCACTATTTTTTGTTAATATTTTATTAGGCCAGTATTTATTCTTGATTAAGAATAATAAAATTAGTCCCTGAAACACAATAATTAAGCATTCAAATGGCCAAGCGAAGACTTCCAAAAGGATACCATCCCCAAAAACCTGTCATGTTCCTAGGGAAACTCTAACGGGGATGAACGTTCTTGAAAGCTTTTGAAAACCGACACTTCCAGAAAAAAGAGAGCGGATATCTTCATCGAAGATACCCGCTCTCACTTATCTTAACGGCTTGACTTATTTAATCACGCCTAATTCCTTACCAACTTTTGTGAAGGCCGCAATCGCTTTGTCCAAATGCTCAGGCTCGTGTCCTGCAGAGATTTGCACACGGATACGGGCTTTTCCTTGCGGAACAACCGGATAATAAAAACCGATCACATAGATTCCCTCTTCCAACATTTTAGAAGCGAATTCTTGCGCTAATTTAGCGTCATACAACATCACCGGAACGATGGGATGGAATCCAGGTTTTATATCAAAACCCGCCTCTGTCATCTTTTCGCGGAAGTATTTTGTATTGTTTTCTAATTTATCACGAAGCTCGGTTGTTTCGCTCAACATATCCAATACCGCAACCGAAGCACCCGCAATAGCAGGAGCCAAAGTGTTGGAGAATAAGTATGGACGCGAACGCTGGCGAAGCATATCGATAATTTCTTTTTTACCGGATGTAAAACCACCGGATGCTCCACCCAACGCTTTACCTAATGTTCCTGTGATAATGTCTACACGATCCATTACGTTGAATAATTCGTGCGTACCACGGCCCGTTTTACCAATAAAACCAGAACAGTGAGACTCATCAATCATGACCAAAGCTTCGTACTTATCCGCTAAATCGCAAATTTGATCCAAGGGAGCAACCGAACCATCCATCGAAAATGCACCATCTGTAACAATGATTTTATGGCGTGCACCGGCAGCTGATTGCAATTGCGCTTCCAAATCGGCCATATCTGCATTTTTATAACGGAATCTTTGCGCTTTACATAAGCGAACACCGTCTATAATAGAAGCGTGATTCAATTCATCCGAGATGATCGCATCTTCAGCAGAGAATAAAGGCTCGAATACACCCCCATTTGCATCAAATGCTGCAGCATATAGAATGGTATCTTCCGTGCCTAAGAACTTCGATAGTTTCGCTTCCAATTCTTTATGCACATCCTGTGTACCACAGATAAATCGTACTGATGACATGCCATATCCGTGTGAATCGATCGCTGCTTTGGCTGCAGCAACAACTTTCGGATGTGAAGACAATCCCAAATAGTTATTCGCACAGAAGTTGATCACTTCCTGACCCGTACTGATTTTAATATCCGCACCTTGAGGAGTCGTGATAATGCGTTCTTCTTTATATAAACCAGCATCTTTAATCGCTGCCAATTCCGTTTCTAAAGCGGGCTTTAAGGTTTTGTACATATCGGTAAATTTATTTGTGATAAAGATAAGCTTTTTTTTAAAGTCAGACCCACGAAAACGTTTGTGTGAAATTTCAAAAGCCCCCTAAATAGCGAAAGAGCCGCATTAAACCTACGACTCTTCCCTTTTCAACATAGCAAGCTGCTATTTAATTCTCTTCCATGTTTCAGTACGCCCCAGTAAGCTAACGCCTACATAGCCGCGAATATCCAGGGCATCATCGCCCTTCAGCGTCATCTTGCAGCTATAAGTCTTTCCTGATTTCGGGTCGTAAATCTGTCCATCTTCGTAGGTCTTCCCATTCTTCGTGAAATTTGTTAAAATCTCTAAGCCTTGAAGATTCCGCGAACGCAGAGACTCTTTCGGATTCTTCAAATCCTTCTTGCTGGAGTCCTTTATCCAATACAACTTCCCATAAAACTTATCGCCCTTTTTGTAGATTTCAATACGCCCTTCTCCACTTGGATTTTGCCATTTCCCAAGAATTGGATCATTACTTTGTGCAAAGACCATTAGCCCGATGAATATCGCGCATACTGTTGTCAATAATCTTTTCATAGTTCACATCGTTTAAAATTGTTAAGTCAAGATAACAAAATTATTCTATGTTAGCATAATATTATTTTTGTTACTAATCATAATCAATCGATTGAGGACCTGTATTGGCATCAAATTTGAATGATGCATCATAAGTCAAAACGTACGAATTATGAGGTTTATCATCAGTCTTTTAGTAACAGGTTTAGTCGTTGCTTTAGCATCTTGGGTTATCCCTGGCGTAGCAGTCGCTGGATTTGGTTGGGCGATTTTAACAGGTCTTGTTATTGGGCTTGTAAACGCTATTGTTGGGGGCATACTACGATTATTTACATTCCCTTTAAATTGGTTGACGTTCGGATTAGTTTCCTTTATCATAACGGTATTGATGATTATGTTATCTGACAAAATCATGGGTACCAAATTTGAAGTTGATGGCTTCTGGCCAGCATTCTTCTTCGCTATCGCTGTTGCAGTGATAGAAATGATTATCGGAGCAATGACATCCGACAAAAAATAAAGCTACCTATTGGGAAATGCATTAGTCTCCATAATGGAGAAACAAGAAAGCCGGCAAAATATGATTGCCGGCTTTTTTATGTCAGATTTATCAAGTATTAATTAATAGATTCCAATGTAATATTGGTCCGCACCTGAAGTAATTTTAGCACCTTTAACACCGTCTTTACTTGTCGAGTTCACATCATAAATGTAGATGTTTCCTTCTTTCCCAACAGGCGATAAAGCGATATAAAACTTACCATCTCTTACTACTGATGATTGATACTGTTGCAACCACAATCCTGATGGCGTATTCAAATCTACGACAGAATTATTATTCAAATCAATTCTTGCTAAACCCCAGGCAGACGAATATGTTGGCTCGCCTTGAGGATTTACTCCAATTTGCACCTTATCATCACCAACTTTTTCATATGGCATATAGCAGATACCATTTCCAGCATAGAAAAACCCGTTACTGCTTGTCTCCCTACCTAATTTCTCGCTTAAATTGAATTTATAAGATGTGTTGTATTGGCCGTTCACAATTTTTACAATATGCGTTTTTCCACCTGCGCTTACCATTTGTAAGATCTCACCAGCTTCGTTTACATGCTGAGTAGGCGTACGGTATCCATTTGTTGAACCTGCTACGTCGTTTCTTGTAATAACGGTCGCGTTTGTTAAGCTCGGGTAGTCAAGAACGAGTGTGAAAGTTTTATCTGTTTCAATGTTCTTACCAGTGGTCGGATTAAACTTACCTACGGCAGCACCATAGTAAATTTTGCTTCCTGATACCACCGGAGCATCAATACGCGTTATATTATAGCCTTCTTGCGCTAAAGTCCCAGGTAATACAACATCAATAGCTTTATTGAAGTTCGTTCCAAAATTCATCGCATCCAAGTTTAGAATACCAATGCTCGCTGTAATTTTGTGCTTCTTGTAAACTGTTGTATTTACGGCATCATATTCCGCTTTTGAACTGATATAGTGTACCGAGGCTGCTGCATCGCTCAACTTGGTTAATCGAACTGCAGTTGCTCCTAAGGGAACCGAAGAGTCAAACGTCGCCACTTTAGTGTATTGACTACCGCCATTATATGTAAATTTATCAATCTCACCTACGGTATAGGTTAAACTGTAGATTGTCTTGCCGTCCGATGAAGGGAATATACGTGAAGTACGTGCAGTACTCATTAAGAAACCTTTGCTCAAAAAGGAAACTTCACCAGTACTAAGATCAGAAACACCCTGTAAATAAGTTCCCGAAATTGAGCCTGATCCACTTGCGAATGATAATTGAAAATCTCTTCCAACTACTTCCGGGGTAACCGGATTGTCATCAGAAGAACAGCTTGTCATTAAAGCAGCAGCGCAGATTGTTGCTGCAAAAAGCCCCTTAAGTCTTGTGTTCTTTGTAAACATATTCATGATTATTGATATTTTATAGTTAAAAAATTGCGTAAGTAATTTTTGCGTAGAATGCTCTTCCAGGCTTCTGCAGACCGAAATTGTCGAATGTCTGTTGATTGAAAATATTCTTAGCATCAACGCTCAGAATAACCTTGCTTGAAGGAAAAGCATAGGTTAAACCGATATCATTTGCATATTGCGTGGGTATCTTGTCCAAATTAACTCCACCAACATTTGCCCAATTTCGCAAGAAGCCTTCCACATAATTGACGTTGTAATAAATGGAAGAATGTGATCCATCAGCAAACAGATTTTCCAAACGATAGGCGAGGTTCGCATTGAACTTAAAAGAAGGTTCATTCCGAATCTGCGTACGATAGAATAAATAACGATCTCCATTCTGATTAAACTCTGTATTGAACAGTGTACTGATTTTGGAAATCGTAAAATTGAAGTCTAATTTTTGATTGTATGTGTACCTTATCTCCGCGTCAATCCCTCTTGTCTCTACGTCTTCTAAGTTCTCGAAACGCGTGTTATCATTGTTTCCAGATTGAAGACCTTCCCGAATCATGCCTTGCGTATTTCTATAAATAAGCGAACTATTCAAGCGGATCATATGCTTATCCATAATATATGGCCCCAAGTTCACTCCAAGATTCGCATTATAGCTGATCTCAGGGTTCAACTCGCCTACAGGCGGCAAGAGGTTGTCTGCAACATTCCCAAATATCTCATTAGCATTTGGCAAGCGAATAGCTTTCTCGCCCGACCCAAGAAGAAATAGCGTAGGTCGCAAAGCATAAGAGGCCGCAAAACCATATCCACTGTGATTTCGGTCGCGCTCGAACTTTTTCAGACCATATTCTGGCGGGTTTGCATTTATTTGATAGGGCTCATTCGATGTAACCTTCTGCAGATAGTGTTTATAAAAAATATTAGTTCTTAACTTCTGTGAAAAGGATAAGTTTTCGTATGTAAATGAAAAAATATTCTTTTGAAGATCTCTTGTGTTTTCTAGCAATTGAATGCCTAGGGGCTGCATTTTATCTTCGGTACCTCGTTTGAAATTATTGTATAAATAATTAGCGAATAGGTGGTTATTAGCATTGATCGCATAACCTAAATTAACACGAGATACTAAGGTCTTATCGCTATTTAAAGCGGTTGTTTTGGAACTTGAGGACTCTGCTCCCGATGTATAGGTAACATAAGAGCCGTCAGGATTTTGGATAGGCTTCCCTCTCCAATCATACATCCAGTCAATTGTATCGATTAATTGACGCTCTAAATAAGAATAACTTGCATCCAATTTAACCGAAAGGCCTTCTAACAATAAATCTTTCTTTTCATAGGTTAAGGTCGCGACATTGCTATTCCCCCTCGTATGTCTATTTCCGTAAGGCTTATTCATTGTGCGTCCGTGTTGAACCTCTTTGTAATCTCTAGAAAGAACTCCGCCTATCAGAAACCGATCAGCCCAACTGACATCCGTATATCCAAAATTTACGCGGCCACCGTAAGAACGGTATGCATCATGAAATCGCTTTGCACGTTGGTTCAAAGTGGTTGCCCCTGTATAATCCTTGAAAGAGATGTTTTCTCCCCAAACCTCGTAGTTATTGTCACTATAATTGTAGAATGCAGAAGCATCGACGCCCAAGCCTTTTTCATTTTTAAAGCTTCCAATCATATTCCATTGGTGCGTGTTAAATGATCCCGCTGAATAAGAGGTTAAAAGCGAATTGCGTGTTCTTTGTTTCTTCATTACCACGTTTATGGCTCCGCCAAGCGCATCCTCAGAGAGGTAACCAGGAACGACGCCTTTAAAAATCTCGATTCGCTCAATCAAAGCTGGAGGAATACTGTTAAGCGAGAAGGATGATCCATAGTTACTTGCAGGAACACCATCTATAAAGACCTTTACAGCATTGCCGGACAAGCCATTGATATTATAATGGATGTGCGAGCCCAATCCTCCATCTTGGCGGATCCGAACCCCCGCACTTCTGTCTAATAACTCATTGGTTTGAATAGACTGTAATGCGGCTAATTTCGTCTCAATCACATTGACCGCAAAGCCCTTTGTCTCGATCTCTCGCTTGGCAGAGTTTCCCGTTACACGAATCTCGTCCAAACTAACCTCTCCACGCGGATCGATGTGAATGTGTAAATCATACTTCGACTTATCGACCTGAAGCGGTAGATTCCTCGTTTGCACTTCTACAGAAGTTACGGTGATTACTTGTGAGCCATAAGGAACTTCGGCTAAGAGATACTCGCCTTTCTCATTGGAAACAGAAGCGATTGTGGTGCCTTTTATACGTACTGTTGCCTGTTTTACAGGGGTTCCGTCTAATAAATGTACAATACCTTTGATGCTTGCTGTTTGCCCGAAGCAAGCGATTGAACACAGGAAAAGGACTAAGGTAATGTAAAAAAATTTCATTATACCAGATTAATACCTAATTTTGGAGCATCATTTAGAACAAGTCTAAATAAATGTTGCTGCAAATCTAGAATTATTCTAAATAACAAAATGACGCAATCAGAAAAAAAAGCTACACATTCAGAAATATTGGGTATCCCGGAAGCCTCCGACGAGCAAAGTATCATGGCGCTGGGAACCGAGATGTATTTTACGGTGCTGGAAGGAAGACAGCGTTTCGCCTTCAACAGTCCCGTGGATGGTTATTTGAATGTATTGATTGCGGAGAATTCAACCAATGTAAGCTTACAGGTAAAGCAGCAACAATATATACTGCACGCGGATGAAAACCTGCTCAAGCACCTACAAAAAGGAACGGCAATTGACGTTAAAAGTCTTTCCTCCGACTGCACCCTCCTTTTACTCATCATCCCTAGCGAGAAAATACAGTCTTTCCACAAAACTTATACAGAACAACAGGAACGCTTTGAGAACGGTCTGTTGACCAAATCGGATAAACGTATCAGTCTAGCCGTAAACCAAATTATTGGCTTATATGCTGCGGACTCCTTTATCAACCAGTTGCGCGTACAGTCTCTATTGTTGGAAACTATCGTTCATCAAATTGAAGGCCTATATGCCGAAAATGAGAATAAGGAGCTGATTGCAAACAAAAACCATTACGAACGAATCGTCCTGGTAAAACAATTAATTGACGAAGATCTCTCTCAGAACCATTCGATATCCAGTCTCGCTAAGCATGTCGGAACCAACGAGCAATATCTGAAGCAACATTTTAAACAATATTATGGCAAGACCGTCATGAATTACATCACCGAAAAAAAGATGGAGCATGCCAAATCCCTGATATTGACCGGCAAGCACCGCATTTCCGACGTTGCGCGCATGACCGGATACAAACATTCCACCCACTTCACCACCGCCTTTAAAAAGTATTTCGGAATTATCCCTAATTCCCTGAGATACACCTTCCTCGTAGCACAGGAAGGAATCACCGAAATGGTCGATATGATAGGGAAAATTTCATTATAGAGATTTTATTAGAGATTAGACATCAGATTTTAGACATTAGAATATGGCGGCTAGAGATAGGTGCTTTCTTGAACCGATGGTTTAGCAGGAGTTTGTCTTTGAAAGGAAGGATGCAAGGAGGGACAGGACCTGGACATACCTGCTATTACTGAATAGCATTTCACACCTCTTTCTTAACCATATCATACCCAATTCGGAGCGGTTATGATTGGGGTTTGAATTGGGTTTACATTGGGTTTGAAATGGGAGTAAGTAGACTAGCTTACCTCTACGCTAAGACAAAAAGTGCGGGAAAGTGTCGTAGTGAATATTTAACCGTTAACCCCGATACTGACAATCCTTAAATCCTTCCTTTCCTGGTTCAACACAAACGTTCCCTTCTTTAAAACAATACCCTCCTTTCCTTCAAAAACATGAAAACAAAAAGCGCCCAGAAAAACTAGGCGCCATACTCTTATATCTAAAATCTTATATTCTAAGATCTAATCTAAAACTTATAGCTCAAGGTCGTCGTAAAACTTCTTGGCGGAATTGGGTTCACACTGTAGTTTTCGTGTACATAATAGTTAAACTCGTTGCTGATATTACTGATCTTACCGAGTATGCTCCAGTTTTTGTAGGTATATCCTGCGGAGAAATTGAATGTGGTAAATGGATCGATTGGGATAATGCGATCTTCACCTTTACTTTCATTGATTTTAGTATTGTTCCAACCTGCGTTGCGCTTTCCGGTGTAGTAGGTTGAAAACCCTAACTTCAGACCTCTTGCGCCTCCGTTTTGAATTGTATAAAATAACGATGCATTTCCGGTGTGGGCTGTAGTTCCCACCAGGCGAACGCCTTCGACGCTGCCATTATCATTGGTCTCGAGATAGCGCATAAAGTTGTAGGCATATCCACCCATGACCTCCAGGCCGTCAACAATAGTACCTGTGATATCCAAGTCAAGCCCATCAGATGCAGTTTTGCCGGTAAACTCCTTCATGTTTGCGTCCGGAACATTTCCGCTCTCGTCGATAATCGCTTGAGCAAAGCGATCGTTGATGATTCGGTACCATGTTAGGTTTGCTGTCAAGCGTCCCGCGAATAATTCATTTTTCACTCCGGCTTCATAATGGTCGATAATGGATGGGCCCATGGGTCTAAACTCGCTATCATAGCCCGAATTTGAGGTGAAGTTATTGGCATAGCTCACAAAGAGGGTTGTCGATTTAATCGGTTGATAGATCAGAGCAAATTTCGGAGACCAAGCACGCTCCTTTTTATCGCCTAATAACTGGCCATCTTTTGTTTTATTCTCTACCACATAGGAAGAGTCTTTTGCATAGTCATAACCCGCTGCTTGTTTATTATTCTGTTCCGTATAGCGAAGGCCTACTAAAACTTTGAACTTGTCTGTCAGGCTTACCAAGTCCTGAGCGAATACGCCATAGCGATAGACATTCGTTGCTGTCCTTGTTTTCAGATCGGTATTTGGGATGTCAGTTCTTGATTTATAGGAATCTTTTTCAAAAACGTTGATTTCATCGTAGGCGCTGGATGGCTTTAAAGGATCCGCACCGGCATAGATATTCAACGCATAGTTTTTGGTATTTGACTGATCGAAATCTGCACCAACCAAGACCTGATGTTTAATCGTACCGGTATACACTGTCCCCATTAAGTTAGCCTGTTGGTTAAAGGTTAATTCTTCTGATTCCGTTCGGTTTAAAGCACGTGGGATGGTCCCGTCCGCTTTCGCTTGTATTCTTTCTGCGCCGAAGTAGTCTCTGTTATACTGTTGGTAGCTAGCGCTTAAGTCCAGTTTCCAGTTGCTGGAGAAGTCATGCGAAAAAGCCAACTGTCCATTGCTGGAATTCGTCTTATTGTATGCCCATTCGGTATTTAGGTACGTATTTCTTCCCACGCGCTGATCGATTTTCCCGTCGACTGATCCAATTCCGAAGTCCGGAGTAAAGTCGCTCTTTAAATAATCGAACATGGCATTCAATGTTGATTTCTCTGAGATTTTGTACAATAAAGACGGATTGATATAGAAACGTTTGCTTTCGACATTATCTCTATAGCTCTCCGCGTATTCACCTGTTCCAACAATTCGGAATGCTAATCGATCACTTATCGGTCCATACACATCAACGATCGGTTTATATTGATTGAAGCTTCCGACACGCATAGAAACTTCGCCGCCCTGCTCAAACTTAGGCTTTTTGGTGACCAAGTTAAGGACAGCACCACCCGATACGCCTCCATATAATAAAGCGGCTGTACCCTTCAGAATTTCAACAGATTCTAACGTACTTGCTTCGATCGACCCACCGTTGTTGGTTCTAGCACCATTCTTAAAGATATTGTTGGATCCCAAGCTATAGCCTCGGGCATAAAAATTTTCATTTACGCCACCCCGATTAGCTCCCAATGCTACGCCATTCGCATTTTTCAATACATCACTCAATCGGTTAACCTGCTGATCGCGAATAACCTGCGCATTGATAATCTGTACTGACTGCGGTAGATCGCGCACCAATATACCACCCTTGCCCACTGCAAGCTTCTTGTCGTTCACGGTGTGATAACCCACCACATCAACGCTGTCAATGTTATTATGGTTATCATTCAATACCAGTTCTGCAATTCTAGTTTCGACGCCATCCGGCTGCACCTGTATATTCCGAGATTCATAGCCTACCGCACTCACAACCAGTACGAATTCGCCCGGATGCCCGATGTATAGTTCAAAATGACCACTGCCGTTCGTTTTGGCAGCATATCCATTCGAGGAAATATTAACTTCAGATAAGCCCTTACCCTTCGGATTGACAACTTTCCCTTTAACAGTGGTCTGCGCCATCACGGTCGTTCCAGCAGATATTGTGAATAGTAAGGTTAATATTTTAGCAATTCTCATCTTTATTTGTACTAAATCTAAATAAAGTACAAATGTAATTCCTGGTTATTTCAGAAAAAATAAACATTCGGCTAAAAACTTTAATAATCGGAAAATAATCTAGTATATAGTAGTTAGTAGTTAGTAGTTAGTATTTAGTATTTAGACCTATGGCTGTTATAGATTTGAGAAATAAGACAATAGATATTAGAGTATGGCGGTTGTATAGTTTGTTTTAGCGCTTGTCTTGAACCAGGAAAAAAAGGGTAAAAGGATTTTCAGGATGTTTTGTCTTGAACCTTTCGTCTTAACAGGAAGGTTGTCTTGAACCAGGAAAGGAAGGATAAAAGGATTTTCAGGATGTTTTGTCTTGAACCTTTCGTCTTAACAGGAAGGTTGTCTTGAACCAGGAAAAAAAGGATAAAAGGATTTTCAGGATGTTTTGTCTTGAACCTTTCGTCTTAACAGGAAGGTTGTCTTGAACCAGGAAAGGAAGGATTAAAAGATGACCATGATCCAATTTATCCTTGCATCCTTCCTTTCTTGGTTCAAAACAAAATCAACCAACCAACCAACCAACCAACCAATCTATTAAACTATACAGTCTAAAATCTGATATCTAAAATCTATTCTAATATTTAAAATCTAAAAAAAAAGGGATACCATTTCTGGTATCCCTTTTAATATATTCGAGCTTTCTCTTCGACCATAGGTCTAAATACTAACTACTAAATACTAACTACTAGCCTAAAATTTCCATCTCACAAAAGCTTCGATAGCTTCGTAGTTTGCTAAACCCAGGTCATGGTATAGGCCTGCTGTTTCGCTAGTACGGTCTTCAGCGCGCACCCAGAACTCTCTTGGATCATCTCCAGGGAATACTGGAAGGTCTTTTTGCGACTGGTGTTTGAAGATGGCTAGGCGCTTGCGTTTCACCTCTTGTGGAGATAGTGGAACCGCCATTTCGATCTCGTGGATTGGGTATTCGTGCCATGCTCCACGGTACAACCATAACCAGCAGTCTTTTGTCCATTCGTCGGTTTCGCGAAGGCGTAAGATTGCTGCCAATATGATATCGAAACATACTTTGTGTGTTCCGTGTGGATCGGCAAAGTCACCTGCAGCGAAGATCTGATGAGGTTTAACTTGGCGCAATAACTCCATGGTTTGTTGGATATCATCTTCGTAAGAAACTTCCTTCGAGAATTTGCCACGATCGTAGAACGGTAAGTTCTGGAAGTGAATATTTTCATCCGGTACTCCTACAAAGCGTGCTCCTGCGATCGCTTCACCCTTACGGATTAAGCCTTTGATCGTACGGATAATTTCTGGATCTACCTGATTTGGTTTTTTAATCTTGAAGAACTCGCGTGCTTCGTTATAGATATTGGTTGTTACGCCATTATCGTCATCGATTGCTACAGCGAAGTCCTGAACGAACTCTAAATAACGTAATACGTCATCATCCCATACCGCAGTATTTCCAGATGTTTGATAAGCCACATGTACATTATGGCCTTGATCTGCTAAACGGATGAAAGTACCCCCCATAGAGATCACGTCATCATCAGGGTGTGGTGAGAATAGGATAACGTTCTTTTTCGCTGGCTCTGCACGTTCTGGGCGGTTTGAGTCGTCCACATTTGGTTTACCGCCTGGCCATCCTGTAATGGTGCGCTGTAACTCGTTGAAAATACGGATGTTGATACTGTAAGCTGGGCCTTGCTCGGTAATTAACTGAGCCATACCGTAGTTATTGTAATCATCATCAGTAAGCTTCAAGATTGCTTTCTTCAGGTGAAGAGACAACCATACGACTGCTTTCTTAACTAATTTGTCTTCCCATACCACGTCATGTGCTAACCAAGGAAGGTTAAAACGCGTTAATGCGGATGCAGCGTCTGTATCTAAAACAAACTCTACATTATCCGACATCTGCAGGTAAGTTGCTGGAATATCTGAAGAGATTTCGCCTTCTACTGCTTTCTTAACAATTTCAGCTTTCTTCTCATTCCATGCCATTAACACAATCTCTTTTGCTTTGAAGATAGTGCCCACACCCATTGTAATCGCTTTTGTTGGTACATTTTCCTTACCACCGAAGTCGCGAGAAGCGTCTCTTCTAGTAAGGTCATCTAAGGTTACCAAGCGAGTACCAGAGTTAGGAGCAGAACCAGGTTCATTGAAACCAATGTGGCCTGTACGACCAATACCTAAGATTTGGATATCCAATCCTCCGAAGCTAGAGATTTTTTGTTCGTAAGCTATACAGTAAGCCTGTACATCTTCTGGCGCTAATGTTCCATCAGGGATATTGATGTTCTCCTCAGGGATATCAATATGATCGAACAATTGTTTTTTCATGAAAGCCACATAGCTTTGCTCAGCATTAGGAAGCATAGGGTAGTATTCATCCAAATTGAATGTTACTACGTTCTGAAAACTTAAACCTTCTTCTTTGTGCAAGCGTACAAGCTCTTTGTAGACTTTAACAGGCGTCGCACCGGTAGCTAGTCCGAGTACGGCCTTTTCCCCTTTTGCCTGCTTATCAAGGATGATAGCGGCAATGCGTTGAGCAACTTGGATAGAAGCTTCATCTTGAGAGGGGTATACCGAGACCGGCACTTTCTCAAAACGGGTTTCCTCTAATAAATTTAATCTTGCCATTTAAATTGAAAAATACCTTAGTGAGTAACAAATTTACTAATAAATTGGGCTGTTAGCGTAAAATTTGCAATTTCTTTTGCACAAATTTGAAATTTCTCCGTAGGTCAAAGTTCCTCAATTGTAAAAGTCATAATGTACAGCTAAAAAATGGCGCCTTTGAATAAGTTCGTTAGGCTCTACGCATCAAAGTTTAAGTTTTTTTGACAATGCATATTCTATCAACTTAGTAGCATATCCTTATATTTGAGCATAAAACAGTTTTAGGATGAAAAAATTACTATTCATATTGGCGTTTGTACCGACTTTGCTATTCGCACAGACCAAGGAAGAGCTTATCGCGACAGTGAAAGCAAACCCGAAGGATGTGCAGACCTTGCAGACTTTACAGCGCATTGGTGTCTATGATCCTGATTATAAAGAACTTCAAGGATTATTCAAAAAGCTGGACAAGAAAGTTCGCAAAAGCAACTCCGGGAAATTATTTGAGCGTTATTTAGATGCCTTGAAGAACACGCAAGTGGGCAAGAAAGCACCTAGCATTACGCAATTAAATCTTGCGGGCGAACCTTATGCCCTTTCAGATTTAAAGGGCAAGTATGTTTTGGTGGATTTTTGGGCGTCTTGGTGCCCGCCTTGCCGCGAAGAAAACCCTAGGCTCGTAAAGACTTATGCGGAATTTAAAGATAAGAACTTCGAAATCTTAGGGGTATCCTTTGATAAGGAGTTTGCGAATTGGGACAAGGCAATCAAAGATGATAAGCTGACCTGGAAACATGTGTCAGACCTGCAAGGATGGAATAACTCTGCCGGCCAGACGTATGGTGTGAAAGCTATTCCTCAAAACATCCTGATTGATCCGAATGGAATCATTATCGCTAAAAACTTGCATGGCGACGCATTGAACGCAAAGCTTCGTGAGGTATTGAAATAGGCGTTAAATACAAAAAATAGAAAAGCCGATGCTGTTTGATTAAACATAAGCATCGGCTTTTTATTTGGTATTTGCCTGTTTAGTCTAATTTATAGGCAACAACTGAATTACTATTGAAGGTAGGGACATATAAGATCCTATCCTTTGGGTTATAACCAAGATCGGCGGTATTCATCTTCCCTTGTACATCCAATAGTTCCGTTACTTGCCCTTGCGCAGTGATGTGATAGATCAAACCTCCCCAGCACGTCACTAAGAAGCTTCCATCGCCAACCGGCTCCAGACCATCTCCTCCTAGTTTCAAACCCTTCGCTATAACTGTTTTATTTGCTTTGCTGTCTATTTTCCAAAGCTCCGGACCTGCCATCGCATATAGGCTTCCATCGATAACACGTAGGCCATTTACATTAGGGACATTGCTCATAAATAGGGACGGACGATTGTTATGTAGTTGATAGATCTTTCCATCGCGCGTGTCGGAGATATAGACTTTACCTGCGCGATCTACCGTTACGTCGTTTAAGAATTTTGATTCGGGAATCTTGATCTGATTGATAACATTCCCTGTAATGATATCGACGACAACAACTTCATTAATATCGGCAATATAGAGTTGATCTCTATACAGTGCCATTCCTTTAGGTGCATTTAATCCTTCGATCCAGGTTGCATTCTTCATCGTTCCGTCTAAATTAAGAATGGCCACACCGCCTTTTCCATCGGCTGTAGAACCATCGCCATCAATCAATGTTACGAATAGCTCGGAACGCTCCGGAACATATAATACAGATTCAGGGACAGGTAATTGTTCTTTGGACTCCCATAACTGGGTAAGTTTTTTTTGCCCGAAAGAAGTACATAAAGAGAAGATAAGGGCTAGAGATAGTACGTATTTCATCATCGTTAAAACATTAATATTTATTAAGTTACAAAATAAATATACTTAATTACACCTCTTTTATAGACATTTTGTTTTAGAAAACCGTATTTTGAATTTCATTTTACAATGGCATTAACCAAAACCCTTAGACATGAGAACATTTCTTGATGACAACTTTCTTCTACACAGCAAGGTAGCAGAAGAGTTATACCATCAATATGCGAAGGACCTTCCTATCATCGATTATCACAACCATCTTCCTCCCGATCAAGTCGCTGCGAATAAGCAATTTGATAATATTACGGCAATCTGGCTTCAGGGCGACCATTACAAATGGCGTGCTATGCGCGCTAATGGTATTGACGAAAAATTTATCACCGGCACGGCATCGGATCAAGATAAGTTTAGAGCATGGGCGAAAACTGTGCCTTACACTGTCAGGAACCCGCTTTACCATTGGACGCACCTGGAATTACAGCGATACTTTGACATCCATGATCTGCTTACAGAAAAGAATGCCGACGAAGTCTACGAAGCGACATCCGCAAAGCTGCAGC
Organism: Sphingobacterium sp. UBA2700; assembly: GCA_002354335.1. Lineage (GTDB taxonomy): Bacteria > Bacteroidota > Bacteroidia > Sphingobacteriales > Sphingobacteriaceae > Sphingobacterium. Next base: position 281,581 of record DELI01000033.1, read on the forward strand.
AGCCAGACTTCGCTGTCGATGGCTTACTGAATAAGATGAACGTAGAAGTGATCTGTACAACAGACGATCCTATAGATAGCCTAGAATACCATCAATCTTATGCAAAAAGCGGTAAAAAGCTGAAAATGTTTCCAGCATTCCGACCGGATAAAGCCATGAGCCCGGAGAACATCGAAAGCTTTAATCAATATATCGATAAACTAGCGCAGATATCGGATCGGGAAATAAACAGCTATCAAGAATATCTGGACGCGCTGAAAGCACGCCATGACTTCTTCGCAGATAACGGTTGCTGTGTATCCGATCATGGCCTTAGCCATTTATATGCAGATGACTACACGGAAGCTGACATCAAGACTATCTTTGCAAAAATTAGACGCAAAGAGCAGTTGAACGAACAGGAGTTCAATCAGTTCAAATCGGCGATGCTAGTGCAGTTTGCAGAGTGGGATCATGAAAAAGAATGGGTGCAGCAGTTTCATGTGGGTGCATTCCGCAATACCAATGCGAAAGCAATAAAAACGTTGGGTGCTGATACGGGCTACGATAGCATCGGCGATTATAAACAAGGGGAAGCACTGGTGAAGTTCTTAAATCGTCTGGATAGCCAGAACACACTAGGAAAAACCATACTCTACAATTTGAACCCGATGGACAATGAGCTGTTTGCAGCTATGGGCGGAAACTTTAATGATGGAAAGACCATCGGAAAGATGCAGTTTGGTTCGGGGTGGTGGTACAACGACCAAAAAGATGGGATGACACGTCAGATCACTGCACTATCGAATATCGGATTAATTAGCCGATTTGTCGGAATGTTAACTGACTCCAGAAGTTTCCTATCCTTCCCTCGGCATGAGTATTTCCGTCGAATCCTTTGTGATATCTTCGCTGAGGATATTGTAAAAGGCGAATTACCGCACGACATGGAATGGATAGGCAAAATCGTTCAGGATATTTGCTATTATAATGCGAAGGCTTACTTCCCATTTAAATAACAGCGCTTTTTAGCGCTTAAGATCTTTCAATATTTAACCATTTAGGTACCGGAGGTGCTTCATACTGCTCCATCAAATCGATCAAGTCATCGATAATGTCAGCATACTGAAGCATCTTTTGGTTTTCTTCCTTCAGCAAACCTGTATCGACCATTTGCTGTATAAATTGAATCAGGTGGTCATAGAAGCCATCCACATTCAGAATACCCACAGGTTTCTTATGTAATCCTAACTGGGCCCAGGTAATCATTTCGAATAGCTCTTCCATCGTCCCGAATCCCCCTGGCAAGGCGATAATACCATCGCATAGCGCATTCATCTTCGCTTTACGCTCATGCATCGTATCCACTTCGATGAGCTGTGTTATACCTGAGTGTCCAATCTCCTTGCTGTTCAAAAACTGCGGAATAACTCCAACAACGACACCGCCATGCTCCATCACACTATCAGCAACAGCACCCATCAATCCCACACGCCCGCCACCATAAACAAGCTGGATATCTCGATCTACAAATGCTTTCCCTACAGCCTTGGCAGCATCAACAAAGGAATTCCCGAAACCTGGGCTAGAAGCACAGAACACTACAATTTGCTTTAATTTCATAAAACAAGTATAGGAATTAGATTTTAGATATTTAGATGTTAGATATAAGACATTAGCGTATGATGGCTAGGTACGGGCGTTATTTTTGGAATATGAAAGAAGCTGTTTAAGGGTTTAGAACCAAGAAAGGAAGGATGTAAGGATTGCCATATCCTGCTCATCTTTTCATCCTTCCTTTCCTGGTTCAAGACAGCGCTATCCTTATCTTCAAAGACAAACTGCCCCCCCTCCCCTCTAAAAACATAAATCCGCAAACAAAAAAGCGCCCATCCCTAGCCGCCGTACTCTATTATCTAAAATCTTATATCTAACATCTAAAAAACAGAAAGGCCCCAGGTGGAGAACCTGTAGGCCTTTAACTTAACTAAACATTGAAACAAAACTCTTTTATTAGTTCGCTCTCTCCTTCTCTTCGTTACTTGAATCGCGACGGCGAATCTGTTGCTTTAAGTTACCGAATTTGTAGGTATAGGTAAGACGAACGCTTTGATTATCATTATATTGACGAATCTTTGAATTAAACTCTTCGAAGTCAGTGTCCACATTATTTCTGTTCGATCGGAACACATCGCTCACAGCAAGCTTCAATGAGCTTTTCTGATCTTTGAAATTATAGTTTAAGCCTAGGTCTAAGTTTATGCGGCCACTAATCTTGTATACGTTATATATAAACGGCGTATTTCCATTAATATTGGCTTCCGCAGAAAATTGATTGCTCAATTTAAAGGTATGCATACTGTTTGCTTGGATAAAAAACGATCCTAGGTCGGCATAATAGCCAGCAATCGGCCCTTTAAAGTGCATGTAGATCCCTGTAAAATTATTGTTCATTGTCCAGAACTTGCCGACGCGATATGGAATATTCATATTCAAATAAGAAGTTACTGACTTGGCTAAATTATCACGCGTAATCCAGGTCTCGTTGGTTTCCTTATTCTGCCCCATGCTTTCCACCATTGCATCATTGGTGATATCGGTACCTAAGGTAAAGTTGAACATCTGCATCAGCGTATAGTTCAAAGAGAAGCCATGAGTATACTGTGGATTGACGTAAGGATTACCTTCCTGGAACGTCAATTTATCGATATAATAACGGAACGGATTTAAGAAACGATAGTTAGGTCTGCTGATCTTCCGTGCATAGCTTAAGGTCAGGATATGATTAGGACTAATGTTATATCCCAGGTTTGCCGAAGGGAAAAAGTCCAAATAATCGCGTTTCACGCGGGAATCCTTTGTGATCGAATGACCATCAGAGATGGTGTATTCTGCGCGCACACCGGCTTTCGCGGTCCACTTCCCAAACTCGGTACTGTAATCCACATAACCCGCCGACACTTGTTCGGTATACACGAAATGATTAGGTCTTCCTTCATAATCTTCCCACTGCCCGCCTACGAAGCGCTCAAAACCAAGGTCGTTATCCGACTTTACATTGCTATATTTTAACCCGGCCTCTAACTTCCCTTTTTTGAAAGGCTTCACATAGTCTAATTTGGAAACATAGATATCAATATCTACCGGCATACTACTTCGTTCTCTTTCTTCCGGACGCAATAGTCCTCCTACTGGGTTTTCCGTTGTGTAGAAGTAATCGACATCAGACTTCGTACGAAACATGCTCCAGTCGAAGTCGAACGTCAGCTTACTGCCCGTCGTATCGATCTTATACTCATTATTGAAGTTTGCCGAATAGCGGTTAAACTTCGCAAGGCTATAGGAGTTCGCTCGCATAATCGAGTCTGTTACATTCAGCGAAGGACCGATGTAAGAAGCACTCAGGTTGTCGCCGTCTTCTTCATTGTTGTTTCCGGTAAACTGTAACAACATCGTATTTTTTGATGAAGTCTTTTGCTCCACACCAAAACGATAGTTATGGTTCTTCTCTCTTTCTATCAGACCAGCTTGCTGATCAAATACCGTAGACTTCCCATTATTCGCAATCGTTCTTTCCAGATTCAACTCAGTTTCACGTTTATTGTCAGTATAGGCGTAAGAACCGAATACCGTTGTGTTATTCTTTTTATAGTTCAGGTTTACTGAGCTGTTGCCTCTAAAATGTTTTCCTTGGGCAGCACTAGCCACAAACGATCCATTGAAGCCTTCTGTATTATTCTTTTTCAACACAATATTAATGGTTCCCACAGCGCCTTCTGCATCGTCCTTTGCCTGTCTGGTCGTTGTTACTTCCACACTTTTGATCTGAGCCGCATCGGTAGACTTCAAGAAGGTTGCTAATTGCTCGCCAGTCATGAAAGTTTGACGGCCATCAATGGTCACAGTTACACCTTGCTGCCCCATGAGCTGCAGATTATCATCCTTATCCACACTAACTCCAGGAGCACGCTTAACAACTTCTAAGGCGTTACTACCGGCAGCGAGGGTGGAATTTTCTACATTCAAAATCAACTTACCATCCTTATTCTGAACCATAGGAGCCTGACCACGCACAGTAACAGTTTCTATAGCCTGACTTGCTGCCGCAAGTTTAATATCTGGGACGTTATAAGCAGATTCGCCTAAATCAAAGTTCGCCGACTTGCCGTTCGCAAAACCTACAGAAGAAACTTGGATGTAGTAATTTCCTTTAGGCGCTTTTAATATGATATAATTACCGTCTTGGTCGGTCAATGCTGTTTTAATTAATACATCTGACGATGAAGACATCAAATACACCGATGCCGAAGCAATGGGTTGATTATCTTGATTAACGACTCGCCCTTTAATATCTGCGTCTTGCGACTTTGCTAATGCCTGGTTAAATAGCATAACCATTGTTACGACGATTAGCACAATTACTCTTCCCATTTTTGTTTCTCTTTTGGTTGGTTGTTGAAATATGTTTCCCTGTCCGGTCTATAAAACGATTAGATCGGTTAATAATAATTTACTCTATTGACGATACTATTTAAGCTTTGGTTGCAGTAGTTTTATCTTTTTTTTCAGTTTTATCTTCTAAATCTTTAATTGCTTTTTCAATTTCCTTGGCTTTCTTTTCTGCGGCCTTTTCGAGTTCTTTAGCTTTCTTTTCTATTTCATCCTCTATTTCATCAGCCTCTTCCTGCGCTTTCTCTTCCGCCTTCAATCGATCTTCTTCCATCTTTCGGATACAACGAAGTCCGTTTGCAGTCATAATCCATTCGGTAGATTTCGCTTCCGCATCATATTGAGAGCACTCCCATGTAGAGATATCATGTACCTTATAATCGAGAGATTCATTCAACGATACTTTCGTACCTACCGGAAGATAAACAACCATACCTACATGCTGATCCCTGAACTTATCTTGCTTACTCATCGCAAAGTGGCTGTCGAATGAAACGACATTCTTATCTTGTTTGACCTTGTAAGAAATGCGCGATGCACGGTCAGAAGCTTCTTTATAGGTATTTCCTTTCGCTCTATAATTGTATTGTATATATGGTGCTTTTAATGAATCTATCGCTTCAAAACGGATAGAAATATCGCGTCTTAAATAATCCGCCAAGTTTTCGCCCTTAACATTGATATTGAATTTCTTATTGTTGAATTCCTCGTCTGAAGCTTTGATCACACGAACATCGTTCTCTGTAAATACATAAGAAGCGCTTTTATCCAGTGGTTTTTCAACACTGATCGTACTCACTTCCTTGAACTCTTGCTGTGTGATAACAACGAAGTACAAGATCATGACAATTGAAATAATCCAAGTAGCGAACAAGGTCATGCTCAAGTAGTTGTTCATGCGTTGCACCTTGAACACGATGCGCAGCATAATGTAGAACAGAGCAAAAGTAGGAATACCGATAGCCATGAATCCAGCTAGCAGGGCGAAGAATCCAGAAACTGGGGTCATCACTTCGAGTGGCGGAAGCATGATATCATTCTTGATACCCATTAGGTTCAACGTGCCGAACACAAAAGTGATAAACAAGCCAATAATTGCAAATCCACAGGTAATCAGCAAGATGATCGCCACAAACTTCCCAAACATCGTGAGAATGCGACCCAATAGATCACCTACCGTACGAACCCCTCTGTTAAAATGTTCGCCGGCGCCCGAAAAATTTTCTCCGAGCCCTTTCATTTCTTCATCGAAGGACTTCTTAAAGTTCTGCAGGTTGGCTGCCTCTCCACGCATGGCCATTTTATCAGCTCGCGTTAATGCTTTAGGCATCACTGCCCATAAAACAACATACAATAGCACCCCAGAACCACCAAATAGGAAGAACAAGACAAAGATGATACGGATCCATTTGGACTCTAGGTTAAAATAATGACCTAATCCTGAACACACCCCTCCGAAAATGCGATCATCCATATCGCGCATTAACTTCTTCGATGCAGGGTATGTAAATGCAGGTTCGCTATAGGGTTCCTCCTCTTGTTTTGGCTCCTCAACAGGTTCTTCAAAAACATGGCTAGGCTCCGCGTCGGTTGCAGCAGCAAATTGCGGCTCGTGCTCCTCGCGAACATCCTCTTGAAAGTCCACGTCAAAGTCGCTCACACGACCCATTTGACCAATGACTTCGTTGACATCCTGTACATTGATTACCTCTTTACGACCGCTTTGAATTTTCTCTGCAAACATTTCGGCAATACGATTCTCGATATCCTCAAGAATCTCTTTGCTGTCGGCAGTTTTTCCAAAGTGTCGCTTAATTTCGATCATGTATGACCGGAGTATTTCGTATGCATCCTCCTCAATGTGGAAGACTATGCTATTTATATTAATAATTATCGTTCTGTTCATGGCTATATTTAGTTAATTGTCTTAGTTAATCTCGCGGTCTCCAATTGCAGTTTGTACTGCGTAGACCAATTCTTTCCAGGTCACATCGAGCTTCTGCAGCACCTCAGTGCCCTCGGCAGTAATCTGATAGTACTTACGTGGCGGTCCAGACGTCGACTCTTGCCAGCTATAACTCAACAACCCATTGTTCTTAAGCCGAGTAAGCAAGGGATACAGCGTACCTTCAACCACTAACAACTCGGCCTTCTTCAACTCGCCGATGATGTCTGAGGCGTATATCTCTCCCCGAGAAATTATAGACAGAATACAGTACTCTAGTATTCCTTTCCTCATTTGGGTTTGTGTGTTTTCTGCTATCATAACAATACAAAGATATATCCTTTGGATGGTACTTTGCAATACATAGTACTATAAAAAAGCAAAATATACACATAACACATTGATTTACAATGCAATAATTTTTATTAGCAAATTATCAATTCCGTGATAAACATAAAAAGAGGTTGAATTCTTTTTAATCTCAATTAAAAAAGCGAATTTTAACGATAATGAATTGGATATTAAATTATGCGTGGGCAATTATCTGGGCGATCTTAATGTGTGTCCTTATGTTTATGCCCGCTACAGAACTGCCTTCAGGAAACTACTTCTGCGGATCCGACAAAATGGTGCATTGCGGAAGCTTCTATCTCCTCACCACATTAATGTTATTCGGTAGTGCGATACAGACAAAACGTAGAGCTGTGAAAATAAAAACCATGTCCATCGTTTTCTTCATCGCGATACTCTTTGTTGCCATTACTGAACTCGGTCAGATGTATTTCACCAGCACGCGTCAAGCCGATTGGTGGGATGTATTTGCAGATATGGTCGGAATAGGAATGGCCTTATTCAGTTTCCTATTATTTTATAGCCCTAGAGCACAGTATCAATAATGAAAAGATTTTTTAAAATAGCCTTTGCTGCCGCATTGATCAGCTTCACGGTAAGCTCATGCTCCATCTCTAACAATTACGACTGCCCATCCGTTCACAACGGAAAAGTACGCCGCTAAGCTTTTGCAATCGTAGCGATAGAAATACGACAGCCTGGAAATTTATCTAGCAATGTATTTCCGGCTGATGCCAGGGTGGCACCCGTAGTCAACACATCATCGAGCAACAAAACATGCTTGTGATTAAGGTCTAATTCTTCAGAACAGCGAAAGATCTTATCCACCCCTTCTGCTCTAGAAACCAGATCTTTCTTGGTTTGGCTAGCGTTATGCACGACGCGATATAAAGCCTTTTCCAACAGGGGCTTGGCTAAGCGCTCTGCAATCCCCATCCCAAAATACGCACTTTGATTATATCCTCGTTTCGCGAACCGCCTAGGATGCAGCGGAATAGGAATAATGGCATCCACATCATGGAAATACTCCATCTCGGTTAAAAGCGTACCATACATTAACCCTAAAAAGCGTCCAAGCTGTGGCTTATTCGCATATTTCATCTGATAGATAAGATGCTCCACCCGTGAAGATGGACGAAAGCGAAGCATGGCGACGGCACGTTCAACTTTTAATTTACCCTGCATGAGGATAAAACTTTCATTATAAGGATTGAGATGATCGTCTGTATAGGGCAGATGAAACAGACAGGGGGTACAAATCGTATATTCTTGATATAACAATATCTTAGAACATGCCATGCACACTTTTGGGAAAAACAAGTCTAATACAGCGCTCTTATAAGCTTTAAGCATTTTCATGCCGAAAACTAAGCAACTTATATCAAATAATATTTGCTTTATAGTTAAATCTATATTTCTACGCTTTCAGACTCTTTCTCTTTGATTGCTAATTGCCCACAAGCGGCATCGATATCTTTACCCCGGCTTCTGCGCACATTGGTCGTAACGCCTTGACTGCGGAGGTAATTAGCAAACTGATCAATCTTATCGGCTTCGGCATTGACAAAATCAGCCAGTGAGATAGGGTTATACTCAATGATATTCACTTTACAAGGAACATGCTTACAGAATCGTGCTAATTCTTTTGCGTCTTCAAGCTCATCATTGAAATTATGGAATACAATGTATTCGAAGGTAATAGGGTTCTTGGTTTTAGCGTAGAAATATTTCAAAGCTTCCGCAAGCGCTTTCAGCGAGTTCTGCTCGTTGATAGGCATGATTTCATTACGCTTCGTGTCGTTAGCAGCGTGTAAGGATAACGCTAAATTAAATCGTACCTGATCGTCGCCGAGCTTCTTGATCATCTTTGCAATACCCGCTGTAGAAACGGTAATACGCTTTGCAGCCATGTTCAGACCATCCGGTGAGGTGATACGATCAACCGACTTCAGCATATTGCTATAGTTCAATAAAGGTTCACCCATACCCATATACACGATATTGGTCAATGGGTGCCCATACTGCTCCTCGGCTTGCTTGCTGATTAAAACAACCTGATCATAGATTTCATCGGCATTCAGATTACGCTTGCGATCCATATAGCCCGTAGCACAGAATTTACAGGTCAGACTACAACCAACCTGCGAACTCACGCAAGCCGTCATCCGATCATCTGCAGGTATCAAAACGCCCTCAATAACATTCCCATCGTAAAGCGTAAAACTGCTTTTGATGGTCTTATCGGAGGAAATCTGCGACTGACGAACTTTAACAGCATTAATAGAAAAACGCGACTTCAAGTTTTCTCGCAAAGACTTGCTCAAATTACTCATCTGATCAAAATCAGTAGCAGATTTCTGCCATAACCATTCATAAATCTGCTTCGCACGGAATCCCTGCTCCCCCATTTCCACAAGAGCAGCCTTAATCTGATCGAGGCTCAAACTTCTGATATCTACCAATTTTGTTGCTTTTTCCACAGTGCAAAGATAAGTTATTTTTTATCAGTGGAACGTAATTTTGATGCTATTGCTAGAAATCATCAGTCACACTATTCGATACCTGTGCCTGTTCGCTTCGCTCTTTTTCTCTTCCGAATCGTCCGCAAAACATAAACCACAGCAGCTACTAATAGCACTACCGGCCATAATCCAATCACGCCCAAAGCCAAGTTTTCAATCAGATTCCACCCGAATGCAAATGCCTCTTTCACCCTTGTCATAAAAGAATTAGACCCCATCGGAAGGTTGGCTTTTTCCTCAAAAAGACGAATCGTCAATGTGCTGTAATTCACCTGACCGCTCATGCTTCGTAACACACTCTCGCTCGCATCGATTTCCTCCTGCAGCATCCTGATCTGCTCCTGAATCTCCAACAAGTCTTTAACCGACTTTGCCGAAGAAACCATCTGCTGATAGCGCTCTAAATAAGCACGCTTGCTCTTTAAGCGCGATTCCACATCGTAATATTGCGTAGAAACGTCCTCCGCCTTCAAGCTCTTCTCCGTTATCTTATCCTTCCCACGCTCCAACTCCGATAAAAACTTATCTAAATTGGCAGACGGTATACGCACAACCAAGTCATAAGAGGTGTAAGTATCTGCATTTGTTGCCGACTCATTTTCATAATAGCCCTGAAATTTCTTTAGGGTATTGTCTAAACCGGCCTTGCTCTCCTTTACGTCCTTCGCTTCGATGGACAGCGTCCCGCTACGGATAATCTTTTTCTCCGCAACAGGCTTGACCGGATCGACGGTGGAAACCTGTTCTGGAGAAGACATCTCTGCCGCAATCTTTCCTGTAGCCGCCGCATCCGCATAATCCGCCGCACTCATATTGTCCTCTAATGCAACTTCAGCGACCGCTGCATTTTCTCTCTTATGCGCTTGGTTGCAAGAACCAAGCAACAATAATGCACTTAGCATTAACAAATAGACTCTTTTCATAGCTATGTTTTTAGGAGGATGCAGAAAAGAGTGGTTTTCCATAAAGTATCTTTTAGATATTAGACATTAGATTTTAGACATTAGAGTATTGTCTGTCCCTGAATAGTGTTGACCGTTTTTACAATTTATCAACTTGAGCAAATAGAGTTATTAGTGTTTTAGGAGACAATATCTCCCTAAACCATTTTTCTTCGAACCTCTCTGGCGACAACCAATGTAAT
>DELI01000003.1 GCA_002354335.1 Sphingobacterium sp. UBA2700
TATATCAGTTTAGTATAAAGACCTTAGGCGCCAATAGATGGACGCCTTTTTTTGTGCATAATACTCAATAGCGTAGGCTACCCAACTATAGGTCTAACTACTAAATACTAACTACTAAGTACTAAAAAAGGGATAGCCAATGTTACTCGACTATCCCTTCTCCTTATAAAATTGAAAAGTGTTTTGTTATCTATCTTTGATGCTTACGTAAGGGCGTAATGTTGCACCAGTGTATACTTGTCTTGGACGACCGATAGGCTCTTTATTATCACGCATTTCTTTCCATTGTGCAATCCATCCTGGAAGACGACCTAGTGCAAATAATACAGTAAACATATCAGAGTTGAATCCTAATGCACGGTAGATGATACCTGAATAGAAGTCAACGTTTGGATATAATTTACGGTCGATGAAGTACTGGTCGCTTAATGCTGCTTCTTCTAATTTCTTAGCGATCTCTAAAACAGGGTCATTAACTCCCAATTTCTCTAACACGTCATCACAAGCTTTCTTGATGATTTTCGCACGAGGATCGAAGTTCTTGTATACACGGTGACCGAATCCCATTAAACGGAAAGGATCGTTCTTGTCTTTTGCTTTTGCTAAGTATTTCTCAGCATCACCACCATCTTCCTTAATCGCTTCCAACATTTCGATTACCGCTTGGTTCGCACCACCGTGAAGAGGTCCCCATAAGGCATTAATACCAGCAGAGATAGAAGCATACATATTTGCATTTGATGATCCTACGATACGTACAGTTGATGTTGAACAGTTTTGCTCGTGGTCTGCATGTAGAATCAATAGTTTGTGCATTGCTTCGATCACTAATGGATCGAACGTTTTCTCTTGGTTAACTTCTCCAAAAATCATGTTCAGGAAGTTCTCGATATAACCGAAGTTGTTTTTAGGATAAACAACCGGATGACCTAATGATTTCTTCTGAATCCAAGAAACGATCGTTGGCATCTTAGCTAGTAAGTTGATGATCATTTTATCCTCTTCTTCATCAGATTGGTTCGGGTTTAATGATTCAGGATAGAAAGATGATAAAACACCTACTAAACATGATAACTGACCCATTGGGTGAGATTTTGATGGGAATCCGGTGAAGAAGTTTTTCATGTCTTCATGGATCATCATTTGCGCACGGATATCAGCGCGGAATTTCTCTAATACTTCTTTCGAAGGAAGTTCGCCGTAAATCAATAAATAGGCAACCTCTAGGAAAGATGACTTTTCTGCTAATTCTTCAATAGCATATCCTCTATAATGAAGGATACCTTTTTCACCATCTAAGAAGGTAATGGCACTCTTTGTCGCGCCTGTATTTTTATAACCGGGGTCTAATGTGATGTAACCCGATTGATCTCTTAATTTTGAAATATCAATTGCTTTCTCATTTTCAGTACCCGTAATCACTGGGAACTCATAAGAAGAGCCATTTAAGTTAATAGATGCTGTTTCAGACATAGTCAATTTCTTGTATTAATTGTAGTATTACTAAAAGTCGTATACACAAATGTATGAAATTGATTTATAAAATCTAACTGCCCGCCACATCAAAATGACACAATCTCGTCATTTTAGGGACGATTTATTGACTTATTCATGTAAAAAGTCATTACAATTTAATTGTTTTCTTTCTTGGAAAATTTAATAGCCATTATCTACCATAAAACGAGTCAGTTAAGCCAATAAAAACAACAAAATATGTTAAAATATTTGGACATCTACGAAAAACTCGTAAATTAGTGAAAAATCAGTAGATGTATGGAGAAGTTAACAATACAGGAAGAAGAAGCGATGCTATCTATTTGGCAATTAGAGGGTGGCTTCATTCGCGACATCCTAGACAACCTAAAATCCGATGAAATGCCTTATACAACTTTGGCCTCAACCATCCGGAATTTGGAAAAAAAAGGCTATGTAAAAGCGGTGAAATATGCCAATGCAAAACGCTATGAACCTTTGATAACTTCGGAGGAGTATAAGGCGAAATTCATGAACTCTTTTGTCGGTGATTATTTCAAGAATTCCTATAAAGAAATGGTTTCTTTTTTCGTGAAAGAAGAGAAGCTTAGTCCGAATGAACTTGAAGAGATCATGGACATGATCCGAAACAATAAATCATAGCGCCATGGAAAGCCTACTAACCTATTTGCTGCAAGTAAATCTGCTCATCATCATTATCTTTCTGGGCTATCAATTTCTTTTGAAGGGGCTAACCTTCTATATGCTCAACCGTATCTACTTCCTTGTAGCGACGATATATGCATTTATTTACCCCTTTTTAGACATCAAAGCTTGGTTCGCAAGGCAAGTTGAGCTTCCAATGGGCGAGGTATTCAGCTACATTCCCTTCGTATTTGAGGAAAAGGAAAGTTATTTCTCGCTAAGTGATTTAATGCTGATGATAGCATCTGTAGGCGCTATCGTTTTGTTCACAAAGTTGCTGATACAGTTGTTTAGCCTTTTGCGGATACATTTGCATTCTGAACCTTCCGCATGGCGCGAATACCTTTTCCGCAATGTAATCTTCCCTATTGCACCATTTTCTTTTTTCAATAAGATCTATGTTCATAAAGAGCAGCATCTGGAAAAAGAACTCCACGATATTTTTAAACACGAGCATGTCCATGTTGAGGGCCATCATACCTGGGATGTCTTGTTGTTTGAAATAGTATTGGTAAGCTGTTGGTATAATCCTTTCGTGTGGTTAATGCGCAAAGCCGTACGTCAAAATCTTGAATACTTGACCGATCAACAAGTGTTAGATAAAGGTGTCGACCGCCAGACTTATCAATACTCTTTGCTGCATGTCACCAAGCAGGGTGCTTCGGTGGGCATCAGCAATCAGTTTAACTTTAAAACCTTAAAAAAGCGCATTATGATGATGAACAAGAAACGCTCATCCAAGTTGGAACTCAGCAAGTATGCATTCCTACTGCCGGTCTTTATTTTGGCCGGAGCAACTTTCACCTTGAACAAGGCGGAAGCAAAGATCGAAACGGTTGTAATTAAAGCCGCTGAAACGAATGTTTCAGAAATTGGACACAAACTATCCGAAAACATAATTCAGCAAGATACAACGAAGAAAAAGGCTAGTTCACAGCAGACCGAGGAGGTCGTGGTTACTGGATTCCGATCTGATGATGCCAATGTCAAAGAACTATCCGGATTAACCTTTAATGCAGAGCAGAGCGATACGTTGAAAGGAAAAATTAACGAAGTCAAAGTAGTAAGAGGCTTCAAGGCGCGCTCATTTAATCAGCTTATCGATCAGGGCGCCAATAAAGACAAAATCATTGTTATCGACGGTAAAGTGATGCCTAAGGACTTTGACCTCTCTTTAATTGATGATCGCCGTGTGGATAACGTTGTGATATTAACCGGGAAAGACGCTCTTGCAATCGATCCAAAAGCCAAAGACGGAGTAATCTCTATCAAAACCAGAAAAGAAGGAGACCCAGTGTCTAGGGTATGGACAATTCAAGATAACAGCATGTCGCCAACGAAGAATAATCTGAGAGTGACCGGAAGAGGCGTATCAGTGCTAGGCTTATCGCATGAGGGGAAGAACATGAGCTACGAGATCGACGGGAAGAAGGTAAGCGAGGAAACATTTAAAGCGATAAAACACGAGGACATCCATTCGATCGACTTGAGGGTAGAAAGCGGCAAAACGGAAGATGGGAAAGAAAAGAAAGCCAATCTCATGAAGGTTTTCACGAAGGCGTACGCGAAGGAGCATAACCTTCCTACGCAAGATTCGTTAAGAGGTCGATTTAATGGGGTAGGGATAAAAGTTAACCCAAGTGGTGAGAACCGAAAGCTAAGTTTCAGGTCTAACGCGGAAAAAGGCAAGATTGTGTGGTTAGTGAACGAGAAAGTGGTAGAAGGCGATGAAGCCAGCAATTTGAATCCAAACGATATCTTCTCGATCGATGTGCAAAAAAGCAAAGCTACCACAGCGGCCTACGGCGATGATGTTGAAGGAGTAATCAAGATCATTACAAAAGACTCTCCGCTGGCGGTTAATCGTCCGAAAACGAACCAGGACGTTACTATCTCGACGTCCGCAGAAGGTCTACCAAATAATGCGATTTATTATATCGATGGTAAAGAAGTCACAAAAATGGACGTTGATAATTTAAAGAGCGAAAAAATTAAAACGGTGAAAGTTATTAAAGGCGATAAAGCCGTAAAAGACTATGGTGATAAAGGTAAGAACGGTGTGATAGAGATTACTACCCGCAAAGCCAAAGATTAAATTGAAACTTTTAAGTTTGTTGTTTAGATAATAGAAAAAGCATCTCTCCGATGCTTTTTCTTATTTAATATCTTCACAATTTCCATCAGAAACCTATTTAGTATTTAGGTTGGTCATCGTCAGCTCAATCCCAATATTGATAAAGCTATTGACCATCTTCACCGAATGCTCGATCAATGCCGGCAATTCGCGTTGTTCCTCCTTATCGAATGGGCCTAAGACATAATCTACCTGCCGACCTTTGGAGAAGTTGTCGCCAATGCCAAAGCGCAATCTTGGATATTGCTGACCTCCAATAGAAGCTTCTATAGATCGCAAACCATTGTGTCCTGCTGCAGAGCCCTTCGGCTTTACGCGCAAGGAACCGAATGGAATCGCCAGATCATCAACAATAACCAGAATATTCTGAACAGGAACTTTTAGCTCCTGCATCCAATAGTTTACTGCCTTCCCGCTTAAGTTCATAAATGTCGTCGGCTTGATCACATACACGTTATGCCCACGCTGCTTGTATTCTGTATAGTAAGCATGTTTCAATGTAGACCAAGTTGTCCCAGCCTGATTAGCAAGCTCATCCGCAACCATAAAACCTATATTATGTCGTGTATCGGCGTACTCCTTGCCAATATTCCCTAATCCAACAATTAAAAAATTCATAAAGGCAAAAATAGTGTTTAGATTTTAGATGTGAGACATTTGATTTCAGAACTGCAGCAATGCAGGTTTTTTGTCTTAAACTTTGGTTTAAATAAGAAAGGAGGTTCGCCTGATCCTGTCAATCTTTTCATCCTTCCTTTCCTGGTTCAGACAACATTTCCTTCCTTTCTTTTTCTAAACCAAAGGTCAAAACCCTACATACTATCAACTATATCCCCCCATACTCTAATGTCTAAAATCTAATGTCTATTATCTAATCCCAACAGCATCACTTAAAAAAATGCGTCGCATCATTTTTTTTGCAATCTATTTACGACACTTTTGTCTTAAATAGAAACACATAATCATGAAAACAATAAATACCTTCGGAATCTTAACATTAGCCTTTGGCCTGTTCACTGCTTCTTGTGGCAATTCAAGTCAGTCGAGCAATGAAGCGGTAGACCACAGTGCTCATCAAACAGAAACTCCAGCGACCGAAGTACCTGCGGCTGCAGCTGAGCCAGAAACGTCTAATGCTGCTAGCAACGATGTCACTATCGAAAGTAATGACCAGATGAAGTACAACCTGAGTGAAATCAAGGTGAAAGCTGCAGATCCTGTTAAGTTAACACTAAAACATGTTGGGACTATGAAAAAAGACGTCATGGGACACAACCTCGTAGTATTGAAGGTTGGCGCCGATGTAGCTGCTTTCACGACGGCAGCAATGAACGCTAAGGATACAGACTACATTCCGGAATCGAAAGATGTGATTGCGCATACCAAGGTAATTGGCGGCGGCGAACAGGACGCAATCGAGTTTACCCTTCCAGGCCCGGGTAGCTACGATTTCATCTGTTCTTTCCCCGGACATGCCGGAATTATGAAAGGTAAAATCATTGCTGAATAGCGATTAATAGTAACAATAACAAATAATATGGCATCGGGATATCCTGCGATTTAGATCTCGATGCCAAAATGAAACAGACATGAGTAGAGAAAAAAAATTATGGTGGTCATTTATACTGGTAGTAGCGATCTCTTTTAGCGTGCTCCTGTACTATGGCTACAAAATATATCAGGTGTCGCCTCCTGTACCCGAACAGGTTGTCGATGCTGATGGAAAAGTATTATTCACCGGCCAAGAGATCAAAGACGGTCAGAACGTTTGGCAAAGTATCGGTGGTCAGGAAGTTGGAACAATATGGGGTCACGGCGCGTACGTGGCTCCTGATTGGACCGCAGATTGGCTTCACCGCGAGGCACTCATCCTCCTAGATAGCTATGCGCAGCAGGAGTTCTCTAGTGCATATGCCGAGCTAAGCGATGAGGATCAAGCGAAGCTACAGACACGCTTGAAAAATAACATCCGAAAGAATACGTTTAATGAAGAAACTAATACCCTTACGATAGATGCGGACCGCGTAAAGGCAGTAAACGAATTATCTGCCTATTATTCCGGCCTTTTTACAGACGATCCTCAATTCGACCAATTGCGTAAAGATTATGCAATTCCAAAGAACGCAATTAAAGATCCTGAACGTTTGCACAAGCTAAATGCCTTTTTCTTTTGGGCAACTTGGGCAACCGTCACCGAGCGCCCCGGCGACCAAGTATCCTATACGCACAACTGGCCAAATGAAAAACTAGTTGGCAATGAGATGACGATGGACCTGCTTGCCTGGTCTGGCGTGAGTATTATCCTGTTAATCTTCTGTGTGGGCGCATTAGTGCTTTGGCAAGTAAAATCGGGCGAAGATGACGAGCTGCTCTACCCGGCTCAAGATCCTTTGCTGCGCCAAGGCATAACCCCATCCATGCGCTTAACGAAGAAGTATTTCTGGATTGTTAGCTTGCTGATGCTCGTTCAGGTCGGATTGGGAATCGTTACTGCACACTACGGTGTCGAAGGCGATGGTCTCTATGGTATTCCGCTCGATCAATTTCTGCCCTATTCAGTAACCCGTACCTGGCATACGCAGCTGGCCATCTTCTGGATCGCAACAGCTTGGTTGGCAACCGGACTCTACATCGCACCGGCCGTGTCGGGCAAAGACCCTAAATTCCAATGCTTTGGCGTCAATTTCCTATTTATTGCCCTGCTGATTATCGTTGCAGGTTCGATGATCGGACAATGGTTCGGGGTGATGCAAAAATTAGACCTGGTACAAAACTTCTGGTTCGGGCATCAAGGCTATGAATATGTAGATCTAGGCCGCTTCTGGCAGTTATTCCTATTCGTTGGTCTCTTCGTTTGGCTGGCACTCATGGTTCGTCCATTGATCCCGGTATTGAAAAAAGGCGGCGAAGAGAAGAACCTAATCATCATGTTCCTGATTTCCTGCTCTGCAATTGCATTATTCTATGGCGCAGGGCTAATGTGGGGAAGACAAACCAATCTAGCCATCGCCGAATATTGGAGATGGTGGGTCGTGCACCTATGGGTTGAAGGATTCTTCGAGGTATTCGCAACGGTGGTCATGGCGTTCCTGTTTGTACGATTAGGTCTGTTAAAACCGAAGTCGGCAACCGCCAGTGTACTGTTCTCGACCATTATCTTCCTTTCGGGAGGTATCCTCGGAACATTCCACCACCTGTATTTCTCCGGAACACCGACAGCGGTGATGGCCTTAGGTGCAACCTTTAGCGCATTGGAAGTCGTGCCGCTGACGATTATCGGATTCGAAGCCTACCATAACTATAAACTATCCAAATCAACGAAATGGTTGCAGGATTATAAATGGCCAATATACTACCTGATATCTGTGGCGTTTTGGAACTTTCTCGGCGCGGGGGTGTTCGGATTTATTATCAACCCGCCAATCGCCCTATACTATGTGCAAGGGTTGAATACGACGCCGTTGCACGGACATACTGCCTTATTTGGGGTGTATGGTATGTTGGGGATCGGATTGATGCTGTTCGTATTGCGCAGCCTATATCGCGATGTGCAGTGGAACGAGAAAATCTTAAAGATCGGGTTTTGGAGCTTGAACATCGGCCTCTTGGCGATGGCATTGTTTAGTCTCTTGCCAGTAGGCGTATGGCAAGCCATAGCAAGTATTAAAGAAGGCATGTGGTATGCGCGCTCTGCCGAGTTAATGCAACAACCAGGAATGGTATTCCTGAAATGGATGCGCACGCCGGGCGATGTAATCTTCGCCATAGGTGTATTTGCCTGCGCATGGTTTGTATTCGATTTAACGTTGAAAAATAAAATTAAAAACTGATATGGAAAATCTAGTGAATGAAAAAATAGGAGATATTGTAGCGAAGAACTTTCATGCTGCAGCGGTATTCAGTAAATATGGTTTAGACTTTTGCTGCGGTGGCGGAAAATCCGTACAAGAGGCAGCGACAAAGAAATCCGTTGACCTGGAGAAACTAACAGAAGAACTTAAAGCAGTACTGAGCGAGCCTAACGAAACGCATATTGACTATGCAGCGTGGCCGGCAGATCTTCTCGCTTCGTACATCGAGAAAACACATCACCGCTACGTACGCGAGAAAGCACCAGTGATCTTAGCCTATTTAAACAAGTTGTGCCAGGTACATGGCAGTCGCCATCCCGAACTCTTAGAAGTGAACAGACTGTTTCAGGAGTGTGCGAAAGAACTCTTACAGCACCTGTTAAAGGAAGAAAGGATATTGTTCCCATACATCGTCCAAATGATCAATTCAGAAATCGATCATACCCAATTGGCAGCGGCACCATTCGGATCAATTGAAAACCCGATTCACATGATGGAACATGAACATGATGCCGAAGGCGAACGTTTCGAAAAGATTGCTAAGTTAACCGATAACTACGCTGTGCCTGCGGATGGTTGCAGCACATACCGCGTAACCTACGAAATGTTGAAAGAATTTGAAGATGATCTGCATAAACATATACATTTAGAAAATAACATCTTATTCCCAAAATCTATTGCCTTACAGCAGGCGTTGAATTAGATGTGAGATTTTAGATTTTAGATGTGAGACATTAGACATGAGATTTTAGAATATGGCGGCCAGCACTGGTCGCTATATTTTTTTTGATGGGAAGGGGTGAAGTATCGTTTTTGAAGAAGGAAGGATGCGTCGTCTTGAACCAGGAAAGGAAGGATGCAAGGATAATCAGGATCGGGTATTGTGGCGTATGAATGGACAGCATAGGTCTAGCTAATAACTACTAAGTACTAACTACTATTCAGGGACAGACAAACATCTAAAATCTAATGTCTAAAATCTCATATCTAAAAAAAGAGAGGTAATCTTTCGATCACCTCTCTTTTTTGTCTTGGAATTGCGTATTCCTTATTTTTTACCGCCTTTAGCTGCTTTCGCTGCTTCTTGCTCTGCTTGACGTAAAGCACGAGACATGATTACAGAAACGATCGTATCGTCAGCGTTGTTTAATACAACAGCGTTTTCAAGTTTCACTTGACCTACGCGGAATGATTTACCAACTTCTAAACCTTCCATAGGAACTTCTACTTCTTGAGGTAAGTTGTTAGGTAATGCTTTAATACGTAAGCTACGTAATTTCTGAACTAATTTACCCCCCATTTTAACACCTGGAGATGTACCAGTTAATTTTACAGGGATATTGATAGACACTTCTTTGTCATCAAATAACTCTAAAAAGTCAACGTGAGTAACTAAATCTGTCAATGGGTGAAACTGCGCATCTTGAACGATAGCTTTTGTTTTCTTGCCGTTGATATCCAATTCTACGAAGATCACCTCTGGAGTGTATAGAACAGATTTCAAATCAGCTGCGGATACCGAAAGATGTGTTTGTTCTTTACCACCGTAAAGAACTGCAGGGACTTGACCCTCGTAACGCAATTCTCTCGAATCTCTTTTCCCTACGTTCTGTCTTGCAGAACCGCTAATAGCAATTGATTTCATGTTATTAATTTATTATAAATTGAGGTGCAAAGATAATTACTTTGTTTTATAAAACAAAGTAGTAGTTAGTATTTAGTAGTTAGTAGTTAGACCTATGGCGGGAATAGAGATTAGACATTAGATTTTAGATATAAGAGCGTTGTCTTGCAAAGGGAAAGGAAGGATAAAAAGATGAGCAGGATCCTGTTAATCCTTAAATCCTTTTTTTCTTGGTTCAAGACAATACGCATCCTCCTCTTCAAAACAATACGCATCATTCCCTTTCAAAACAAGGAATTCTTCCTCTCAAAAAATCCTAAAAAAAATGGCGACCAAATTGGCCGCCATAGGTCTTTATACTAAATACTAACTACTAAATACTAATCAACATTAAACAAATCCGAAATTGAACCATGTTCATTTACGTTTTTGATAGCGTTAGCGAAAAGTTTATCAGTAGACAATACTCTAATTTTGCTGCATGTTGCTGCTTTCTCAGGGTTTAGCTGAATCGTATCTGTGACGATCATTTCAGATAATACCGAGTTTTCGATTGTCTCGTATGCTTTTCCGGATAATACGGCATGTGTACAAACCGCACGAACGGATCTAGCACCGTTTTCCATAATCAAGGCTGCTGCTTTAGATAAGGTACCTGCTGTATCACAGATATCATCAATCAACACCACATCCTGACCTGTTACATCACCAATAATCGACATCGATTCGATTTCGTTAGCACGTTTACGGCGTTTATCACAGATAACAACCTCTGCATTGAAGAATTTTGCGAACGTACGCGCACGGTATGAACCGCCCATATCTGGCGAAGCAATCATCAAGTTTTCTAAGTTCAATGATTTGATGTAAGGAACGAAAATAATCGCACCATCTAAGTGGTCAACAGGGATATCGAAGAATCCTTGGATTTGGGCAGCGTGTAAGTCCATCGTCATGATGCGGCTAGCACCAGCTGCGGTGATCAGATTAGCGATCATCTTAGCGCCGATTGCCACACGTGGCTTATCCTTACGGTCTTGACGTGCGAAACCAAAATAAGGAACTACAGCAGTGATGTAGTGGGCAGAAGCACGCTTTGCAGCATCAATCATCAATAACAACTCTAGCAGATTGTCTGTAGGTTGGTTGGTAGACTGAATAAGGAAAACGTCGCTACCACGAACAGATTCGTTGTAGAAAGGTTGGATTTCTCCGTCTGAAAATTTAGAAAGAGTCTTGTCGCCAAGGGGTTTTCCGTATGCTTTCGAAATTTTTTCTGCTAATTCTAGGGTGCCAGAACCAGCAAATAGTTTTACCGTGTTGAATTGCAAAGGCATGGTGAGGTATTTTTTGGGGTTTTTATTTAAAGAATTTTCAATTACTGTTTTCCTTACTCCAACATTAGCTTGCTTTTAACCTAATGTTGCCGCAAAGTTAGGTAAATGTTTGAGAATTTAAAACAATATATAAACTGCTGTTTTATAAGCCTATGTTTTTGCCCGGTTTCTTACAGAAAAGTGTCGAAAACCACTCATATACCGATCCATATCCTCGAAATAAGCAGCAGCGACATGCATCGGATCATTGCCTTTAGTCTCTCCTTTCAAACCCAATTTATAGCCCTTTCCGAGCGGCTCTGAAAGGGTTATACATTGGGTTTGAAAGGGCTCTGAAAGGGGTTTGAGCGGTAGCGGCTAGGTAGAAGCCACGATTGAGCTCTTTTGAAACTCGCTAGAGCACTCTTGACGTATGTTTTCGCATAGCTGTATTTTGGTCCATACAAGGAAAGCAATAGGGTTTACCTTATGGACGCGATATTTTCTGTCTCCCATCCGGAAGAATTAGGGCAGCTCTAATCAAAGTATAATAGGCAATAGGAGTGGTTAACTTAAAGCTAATATTATGGTTATTATTTCTTGATATTAACACGGTAATTTTGTTTGCTAAAGATTGGGAAATGCGCGATCAATATATTTTGGAACTATTTGAAGCGATCAGGTACGGAGATAGAGATGCCTTTGAAAAATTTTACAATGAGACCTGGTTCCCGCTTTTTCAGACAGCTTTATCAAAGACCCGAGATGAAGCTGAAGCACAAGATATTGTCCAAGACCTCTATATTCGGCTGTGGGAGCGACGTGAAGCTATTGTGATTGCGTCCAATCCTAGTGCTTATTTACGTGTCATGCTACGCAACGAAGTTGTTCGAAGGCTGCGGAACGCACTTGAATTGCAACAAAAAAAAGAGCGCTATGCCTTTAGTCTTCAAGATCTTGCTGAAAACATGGAAGACATCGTTTTGACGAAAGAACTGGAAGGCCAGTTGGACAGAGAAATCAACAAGCTTTCTCCCAAGCAAAAAGAAATATTCTTGATGTATTATGTTGAAGGTCAGTCCTCCGCAGAAATCGCTTCCCAACTTGCTATTGCTGAGCAAACCGTTAAAAATCAATTGGTATTGTCAAAGCGAAGATTGAAAGTTCTAATCGAAGGACTTGCCTATGCGCAAATAATAGCCTATCTCTTTCGTTAATCAGCCGAATTCAGGTAGTTAAAAGCTAACGAACACTGCGTTGTGTTGGTTTGCTTATGCCGATTATAGCAGTTTACAATTTCTTAATCATTTGCTAACGAACATGGTATAGTACTGATTCCTCTTTTTATGCTCTTCTAGGTGTATGAGTGAAAAAAGAAAATATTCAGAATCCGAACTTGCCAAACTTCTGCAGCATTATGAGGACGACAAATTGTCGACAGCTGAGAAAGAGAGGCTTCAAAAATGGCTGGATCGCGTCGATCCGCAAGCTGAGACCTACTCGGACCTTCAGAAAAAAAGAATTCAACAGACGATTTACAGTAAAATTGAGCAGGTCTTGTCTGCACATCAGCCTATCATTAGGACAAAAAGAGCGGGTGGAAAGCAATATTTGTATAGGTGGATTTCAGCCGCCGCTATCATCTTGCTTGTTACTTCTTGGGTGCTGTTTCGACAGTTTTCCTCGCCTTCCCATCAAAACACACAGGCTAGCCTCAACGAGACTTTTCAGTGGAAGGAAGTGAGCAGCAAAGCGGGCCAACGTTTAAAGGTTGGTTTTCCGGATGGAACGATCGTTTGGCTCAACTCCAATTCCACGCTACGTTATAAGGATTCATTTTCTACCGGACCATCTCGCGATGTGTACCTGGAGCGAGGGGAAGCATTCTTTAGTGTGACTAAAGATACGTCCCGCGCCTTCATCGTCCACACCGAATTTGCTGAAAATAAAGTCGTAGGGACCGCTTTCAATATCCAATTGAAAGACGCCGATGGAAACTACGCCCTGTCGATGTTATCGGGAGTTGTTGAGTTAACAACTAATAACGGCATAGGATCTCAGAAAATGCTTGTCAGTAAGGGCGAGCGCGCTGTCTATTCGTTGAAAGACAAAAAAGTTTCCATGATCAGCTTAAAAGATAACGACTGGAACCTTTGGACTTCCAATATATTTAGCTTCAAAGCAGCAAATTGGCCGGTACTAATCCAAAAATTAGAAGATTGGTATGGGGTGAAAGTGAATATGGATACTCCTCGTTTTCCAGATCAACTCTTCACGGCACAGTTTAAAGACGAGTCTTTAGAAAATGTGCTGAAGTCATTACAACAAATTAATAGCTTCCGATTTAGGATTAAGGGGAAGGAGGTTTATATCGAATAAGCTCGTCTTCGAAATCAAGTGGAAGTAGCGCGTTGAAACTTGCTGACCATGCTTCTGAAGGCTTCCGTTGAAGTCGCAACGCTCGTAAAGAGCGATAGTCCATATCTATCACATGAAAAAATAATATTCCTTTTAAATACGCTATGACAAAGCACTTTCTAGCCTGTGTTATTTGCTACGCTATGTTGCAATATTCTCATGCTTCTCATATAAAAGCCCAAGTGATTGCTAATACGAGTCTAAGTATTCCCGCGGCAAATAGTACGTTGGAGAATTTTTTAGAACAAGTTCAATCGCAATCCAGTTATAACTTTATGTTCAATCCGAAAGAAATTTCGAGTAAAAGAACGATAAGAACAACAACATTTAATTCCCTTCAACAAGTTCTGAGCTATCTAAAAGATGATTTAGGTCTAGTTTATCAAATTGAAGGTAAAAATATTTATCTCAAACCTCAACCTGCGCCCGTTAAATTTCTGGGCACCGTAGTGGATGAAAAAGGAAATCCTATTTATGGCGCATCCATTCGAGTTTTAGGTACGCCAATTCAGACACAAACTGATGAAGGAGGACATTTTTCATTTTCAGTTTCATCGACCAAAGATGTGGAGCTTAAAGTCTCCTATCTGGGCTTCAATAGTTATCAAACTTCCCTTAAAATGAGCGGTGATAAAGTTCGAAACTTATCGATTGAACTACAGTCTACTGGGAATTTGCTCGATGAAATCAATGTTTCTTATGGAAAACAAAAGCGAAACGAAGTTACAGGTTCCATTCAACAGATACAGACCGAGGAGCTTCAAGATATGCCCGTCACTCAATTTGCCCAGCAATTGCAAGGAAGAACCCCAGGCGTTCAGATTTTTCAGACATCGGGACAGCCGGGTAGAGGGATGTCCTGGCGTATTCGCGGTGCGGCATCTTTAAATTCGGGCTCGGATCCCTTATTCGTGGTCGATGGGATGCCCATAACAGGAAGTATCAATAACATTAATCCAGCTGAAATTCAGGCAATCAGTATTCTGAAAGACGCTTCTGCGACCGCACTCTATGGGTCGCGAGCTTCCAACGGCGTTATTTTGATCACTACGAAAAAGGCAAAGGCGGGGGAAGGGACGAAGATTGATTTTTCAGGCAACTATGCCATTCAAAAAATCCCTAAACGTGGCATACCGGTTATGATGAACGCGCATCAGTATGCTACGTTTATGAAGGAGCGCTTTGAGGACATGATTAAGTATGAGAAATTTACCGGTAAGATTCCTGATGAATATCAAAATCCAGATCAGTATGGGGTGGGAACTGATTGGTTCAGCGTGCTTACCCGCACCGCTCCACAGCAGAATTATGATATCAGTTTAAGCACGGCAAACGAAAAATCATCCACGACAGTTATTGCAGGATACCAGGATCAGCAGGGGGTTGTTGTGAATAGCGGGACAAAGCTATTTTCATTACGATTAAATCAAACCTACAATATGGTCGATAACAAATTGAAACTCGGGGTAAACTTGGCGCCAAGCTACCGTAAAGATCATAATAATCGATTAGACGATGGTATTCAAGGTATTGTTCAGAAGGCTTCGGAAGCCAGTCCCTTGTTTAGCCCTTATCAAGAAGATGGTTCCTATACGCGCTTTGTGAGCTCTCCGGGAATGGTGAGTTATATAAACCCTTTGGCACGGTATGAATTGACGGTTGACGACTATAACACAACTCGCATTTTAGGGAATGCCTTTGCGGAATATGAAATCATCTCAGGCTTAATTATCAAGGGTTTAGCCGGCGTTGATATGGGGAAAGAAATGCGGCAGTTTTTTGCACCATCGATATTAAATACGAATACAATCGCTACAGGTATCAGCAGTGCGGTAGAGAATTACAGCTATACGGCAGAATTAAATGCGAGCTATAATAAATCTTTTGGTTTGCACAATCTCGAGCTGTTAGCGGGCTACTCCGCACAATCCTTTCAACAGATGTCGAATCGCGTTAATGGTCAAAACTATACTTCTGATGACGTTCCGTACTTAAATGCTGCAACGAACATAACTGGCGGAACAAGCAACTCAGCAAGCTATGCTTTGCTATCCACGATCGGCAGGTTGAACTATAATTACGATAGTAAATATTTATTGGGTCTTTCTATCCGCCGTGATGGATCGTCCAGATTTGGTGCCAATGAGCGCTACGGAACTTTCCCGGCAATATCGGCCGGATGGGTAGCAAGTAAGGAAGATTTTATGTCGTCAATCAGGGCAATTAACCTGCTTAAAATTAGGGGTAGCTACGGGGTAACCGGAAATAACAACATTGGTAATTACACGCATATTCAACAAATAGGTGCGTCGAATTATATCATTAATGGATCGTTGGTCCCAGGAAGCACGGTTGTGTCGCTAGGTAACGACTTTTTGGCTTGGGAAAAGACCAAACAGCTAGATATTGGTTTGGACTTGGAGCTTTTTGATAATAAGCTAACGTTTACCTATGACTATTACAATAAATTGTCGGACGGTCTAATCCAATCCCGTCCCATCGACCAAGCATCTGGTTTTACGAGCATAATGTCTAATGTCGGCTCGGTTAAGTTTTGGGGCCATGAGTTTAGTCTTGGTGCTAATTTTCAATTTGGCGAAGTACAATGGAATAGTAATTTCAACATGACGTTTGATCGAAATAGAATCGAAAAATTGGTGAGCCCCGGCTATTTCCGTCGCTTTAACAATATTTCTGCTGACTATTATCGGAATCAGGAGGGTTATCCTTTAGGGATGTTCTTTGGTTTTATCAATGAAGGACTGATTAAGGATGAAGCAGACTTGCAGGCTGCGGGCAAATATGATAAGATTAATATTGGCACCATAAAAATTAAAGATCTCAATGGAGATGGCGTTATTAATGAGAACGATCGTACGTTTATCGGGAATCCTAATCCAAAATTCTTGTATGGCTTTACCAATAATTTCAAGTATAAGGAAGTTGATTTGAGCTTCACCTTTGCTGGCTCTTATGGAGGTAAACTAATCCTTCCTGCGAAATGGGCATACTTAACCAATATGGACGGCGCGCGAAATGTGTTGGCAGAAGCAGCAGACCGTTGGCGGTCGGTGGAAAATCCA
This sequence comes from Sphingobacterium sp. UBA2700, assembly GCA_002354335.1. Classification (GTDB taxonomy): domain Bacteria; phylum Bacteroidota; class Bacteroidia; order Sphingobacteriales; family Sphingobacteriaceae; genus Sphingobacterium. Next base: position 16,605 of record DELI01000003.1, read on the forward strand.
GGCTCAGGGAAATTTCCGCGTACATTGTCGGGAAGTACTTCTTGGGGGCGTAATGTCAACGATCAATGGATAGAGGATGGTTCATATTTGGCAATGAAGAATATTACCTTAGGGTATACCATTCCGCTAAAGAGTAAGGCTTTGCAGCATCTGCGCGCCTATACTTCTGTTCAAAATATTTTTTACCTCATGAATTACTCGGGCATGAATCCGGAGATCAGTCTTAATGGACTGGAAGGGATGGGAATCGGTATTGATGAAAATGCTTACCCTGTTCCGCGAATCTATTCTTTTGGCTTTAATCTAACAATCAAATAATTATGAAACTGTTGATATCAACAAAATCCATCATACGCCTTGCAATATGCACAAGTACGATCTTTATTGCTTCTTGTAATCAGTTTTTAGAGTTATCTCCCTCGGATCAGATGTCGGGGAAAACATTTTTCAAAACAGAGAATGACTTCCGTCAAGCTTTATATGCAGCATATAATCCCTTGCGCGTAGTGGGGCCTGATTTTTACACTTCAGAGATGCGGTCCGACAATACGCATTATGAATATAATCCAGGAAATCAAGGTACAGCCATCTATATGCGGCAGGATATTGCAGATTTTACTTACAATTCGAGCAACGATTATAGTGCTTCGATTTACACGAAAAGTTATCAGGGGATCTCTCGCGCCAATATTGTTATTGGGAGAATGGAAGGTGCTGATATTGCCGCGGAGGCTAAGCGATCGATTGAAGGACAAGCTCGATTTTTGAGAGCGTTCTATTATTTCAAATTGGTCCAATACTTTGGTCGAGTTCCGCTTTACTTGACTGAGGTTGTCAATGAACCGGATGCATTCAAGGAGCAGAGTTCGGTAGATGATGTCTATGCGCAAATTATTGTTGATGCCGAAAAAGCAATCGAACTATTAGATGCGCCGAAGAAATTTCCACAAACGGGCGAGGCGACTAAAGGAGCTGCCAGTATGTTGCTTGCGAAAGTATACGCGACACGTAAGGAATATGCAAAAGCAATTTCCCTATTGAAATCAATAGAAACGATGGGCTATGAACTTCTTCCGAAGTATGAGGATGTTTTCAAAACCAGCAATAAAAATAGCAAAGAGTCCTTGTTCGAAGTTCAGTTTAAGGAAGGTTTAACAGATGGTATGCAGAGTGATTTTATCTATACCTTTCTCCCACGATGTTACAATACGGCTCCGATTACGTTTGGGGTAGCATCCAATAACACCTCGAACACCGGAGGAGGATGGAATACGCCGACCAAAGAGATGATTGCCGCATATGAGGCGGGCGATACAAGACTGGAGGCCTCTATCGGTATCGCCGAAGGAACTTACGACGCCAGCAACTATTTTAAGTTGGAAGCTAATAAAGCGGTGACCGGCTACAAGGCGCCAGCAGGTAAGGTGGGTGTACCTTATATTAAAAAATATCTTAATCCACATGTCAATCCTAACAACACAAATGACAACTGGCCAGTATTTCGATATGCGGATGCGCTATTGTTGATGGCAGAAGTTTACAATGAAATGGGAAATTCACAAGCCGCTTTACCCTATTTAAATAAGGTTAGATTGCGTGCTATGCCTTCGGCTCCTGCGATTGCGGTTACTGATCAAGCGCAGTTGAAAGATATTATCCTTCATGAACGTCGTGTGGAATTAGCCTTCGAAAATCATCGTTGGTTTGATCTGCTCCGCAGTGGCAAGGCCGTGGAAATCATGAAGGCCAATGCGGTTTGGATGAAGGCAAATTATCCGTATCTATCTAGCACTTCTTATGATATCAATGCGAACAAATTGCTCTTGCCTATTCCTTTTTCTGAAATAGGCGTGAACCCTAAATTAGAACAGAATCCAGGATATTAATATGAAAAATAAGTTTTCCATATCATTAATAATTGCTTGTGCGCTGTCAACCTTCAGCTTGACTCAGGCACAACAAAAACAGCCTAAAAAGTTTTCTATTGCTGTCTTGCCAGACACACAATATTATACGGCCGAGAGCCAGGGCACCGATATTAGCCTGTTCGAATCGCAAATCAAGTGGATTCGTGAAAACGCTAAAGCGGAGAATATTGCTTACACGATTCATTTAGGAGATATTACAGATCACGGCGATCATAAGCCCAGAGAGTGGGAATTAGCCGCAAAAGCAATGTATGCACTGGAGGCTCCGTTGCCTGGACTAGCCGATGGGATGCCCTATGGACTAGCAATCGGTAATCATGATCAAGTGGCTAGCCAGTTTGCCAAATCCGGACGTACAGACGGATACAACAAATATTTTGGGGTTGATCATTTCAAGAACAAATCCTACTACGCCGGACATTTCGGTTCGGATAATGATAGCCATTACGACTTGTTTAAGGCGCATGGACAAGCGTTCATCGTGATTTATATAGAATATGATGCATTTGATGAGCAGCAAGACCAAATGAACGATTGGGCGGCTGATCTTTTGGAAAAATACGCCGATCATAAAGCGATTGTAGTTTGTCATTATACGCTCTTTTTGAACAAGACGGCAGGAACCAACCAAGGGGAAATGGCGCCGTTTGGTAAACAGGCCAGCCGCATCTATAACCGACTGAAAGTCTATCCGAATCTTGTGGCTATGCTTGGAGGCCATGTTGGTGATAATGGAGAAGGATATAGGCAGGATACCTATGCTGGAAATACCGTGCGTAGTTACTTGTCGGACTATCAAAGTCGTGCAATGGGCGGTAATGGGATGATGCGGTTAATGACGTTTGATCTGGATCAGGATAAAATTTCCATAAAGACTTTTTCGCCATATCATGACTATGAAGAAACCGACGATGATTCACGATTTGAAGTGCCACTCTTTAGGAATCCCTCGGGTAGTCGCATTTTCGATTTTGATGGCGACGGAAAATCGGATTTATTCAGCTATGAAAATGGGAACTGGATGAATATCGACAACAAGTTGAAATTCTCGAATTGGAATGCGAAGGGGGTAGCTGTTGCGACTTATAGAAATAGGAATGGCAGAACAGAGCCTTTGGTTTATCAATTGGATAAAGGAAACTTTATAGCGAAGGATGGTGCTACATTAGCGTTTGGGAAAGCTGGAGAGGTTCCGGTTCCGGCAGATTATGACGGGGATGGGATCGCGGACTTGGCGGTTTGGGACTCAAAGTCGGCGCAATGGAACATCGCGGGAAAAGAGTTGCTGACGCTTGGTTGGGAAGAGTCTTTGCCTGTTCCGGCGGATTACGATGGTGACGGGGCTGTTGAAATTGCCGTATGGCGTTTTCAAAACAATACCTGGTATATACAGGAGGTAGGCAATGTACCGTTTGGAGAGAAAGGAGACGTGCCTGTACCTGCTGATTATAACGGAGATGGACGTGCAGAGATAGCCGTTTGGCGACCTTCTACAGGCGAATGGCTAATTCTTGGTGGGGAGCAAAGTGTAAGACTGGGTAAAAAAGGAGATCTGCCAATTCCTGGAGACTACTTTGCCGAAGGAAAAGTACAGCCTGCTGTTTTTGATCCCGAGGCTAAGCTTATTCGATTCCATAACGGACAGACCAAAGCATGGGACGTCAAGATGCAGGATATTGTTAATTTACCCTACGTCATTAAGGAATACTATTTAGACTTGCTCGCTAATGCAAAATAAAAACGGTTATATTAATCAATTCCGTGTTGAAAAAAGGGCATAAAAAAAGGACTGAATTTCTTCAGTCCTTTTATTTTGGAGAGTTGCCCAACCTGGATTCGAACCAAGACAAACGGCACCAAAAACCGTCGTACTACCATTATACTATTGGGCAATCTTTCAGTTTGTCATCCGGTTTTGTTCCCTTTTGACGATGCAAATATACGTCGACTTTTCTATTCTGCAAATAAAAAATGACGTTTATTATTAAATATACTGATTTTCAGTGTAATATTTTTTTAGAGAATCGTGCTCTAGGCGTTCTGTTAAGGGGAATCGTGAAAATCTGCTTGTAAAAAGCGAAACTATTTGTTTGAATGTACTCAGGAATCCTTATTTTCGAAGCAGATTTTTGAAAACCTTATCATTTAGTATGAATTATACGAAACTGAATAATCTGTTGGGATGGGCCTGTGGTATAATAGCGACCTTGGTTTATGTTTTAACGGCAGAGAAGACCACGAGTTGGTGGGATACAGGTGAGTTTATTGCATCTGCTTATAAGATGCAGATTGTTCACCAACCGGGAGCTCCATTATTCTTAATGATCCAAAACGTATTCTCGAACCTGGCGATGGGCGATAGAACGCAAATTGCTTATTGGATGAATATAGGGTCTGCTGTATGTAGCGGTATGACCATTTTGTTTTTGTTCTGGACAATTACCGCATTGGCTCGCAAGGCTTATGTGAAGTTTTCTCGTACCGCAGAGGTTTCTCAATCAGCATTGATTAATATTATGGGCGCCGGTGTTGTTGGTGCTTTAGCCTATACCTTTACCGACACCTTTTGGTTTTCGGCTGTAGAATCGGAAGTTTATGCGATGTCGTCTTTATGTACGGCGGTAGTATTCTGGGCGATATTAAAGTGGGAGGTTCGCGCAGACGAGCCTGGTGCGGATAAATGGTTACTACTAATTGCCTATGTTATGGGCTTATCGATTGGAGTCCACTTATTGAACTTGTTGGTTATTCCGGCAATTGCTTTAGTTGTTTACTTCCGCAGAGCACAAACTGTTACTTCCGTTGGTGTTTTCAAAGCTTTAGGTATCGGTGTTGTAGTCTTAGCATTGGTATTATGGGGTATTATCCAATACTTGATCAAGTTTGCTGCCTATACTGATTTATTCTTTGTGAATACATTAGGACTAGGTTTCGGTACAGGCGTTACATTTTTTGCTTTATTAGTTGTGGGTGGATTGTTGTTCGGGTTATGGTATTCGATCAAGCATGTGAAGCCTATCTTAAATATAGCGTTATTGAGTGTTTCCTTTATTATCTTCGGGTATAGTTCATTCTCCATGATCTTGATCCGTGCGAAGGCAAACCCAACCTTGAACAACTCCGATCCGGACAATGCATTCACATTTTTAAGTTATCTGAACCGTGAGCAATATGGTGATGAACCATTGTTGAGCGGACGTTACTTTGATGCGAAGCCTACAGATATTTTTGAAACAGGCAATGTTTACCGTAAGGATGGTGATAAATATGTCGTTGCTAAAAAGAAATACGATTATACCTTCGATCATACGACCTTATTCCCTCGTGTTTACTCGGATAAGCACGAAGGCTTCTATCGTGATTGGCTGAGTATGGGTGCGGGTGATAAGCCTTCGATGGGCAATAACTTGAACTTCTTCTTTACCTATCAGATTGGACATATGTATAGCCGTTATTTCATGTGGAACTTTGTTGGTCGTCAGAACGATCAGCAGGGGCATGGATCTTTCACGGAGGGCAACTGGATTTCGGGAATCAAACCTATAGATAATATTCGTTTGGGCGGTCAGAATGTGCTGCCGACTAGCGAGAAAGAAAATGCAGGTCGTAATACTTATTTCTTCTTGCCGTTAATTTTGGGAGTTTTAGGCGCATTATGGCAGTTTAAAAAACAGAACCGTGACGCTGCTGTTGTTGCGTTATTGTTCTTCTTTACCGGTCTGGCGATTGTTTTGTATTTGAATCAGACGCCTATGCAGCCGCGCGAGCGTGATTATGCCTATGTAGGTTCGTTCTATGCCTTTAGTATTTGGATAGGTCTGGGCGTGATATGGATTGCGGAAAAATTGAGTAGCAAGATCAATGCGAAGAATGCGGCGATTGCTGCGACGGCAGTTTCGTTTTTAGCAGGTCCGGTATTGCTGGCTAGCCAGAACTGGGACGATCATGATCGTTCGGAAAAATCGTTGGCTCGTGATATGGCGAAGAACTATCTGGAGTCTTGTGCACCAAATGCCATTTTATTCAGCTACGGGGATAACGATACTTACCCTTTATGGTATGTGCAGGAGGTCGAAAACTTCCGTCCAGACGTACGTGTAGTGAACTTGAGTTTATTGAGCGCAGACTGGTACATGAAGCAGATGATGCATAAGGTGAATGAAGCTGATGCATTGCCGATTAACATCGATCCGGAGAAGATTAAAGATGGGGTGCGCGATGTGATCTATTATAATGACTTCAACGTTCCTGAAAATATCGAAATCAAAACTTTGTTAGATATCATGTTGTCGGATAACCAACAGAACATGGTGCAATTGCAAAGTGGCGAATATGCAAACGTATTGCCAACGAAAAAAATGCAATATACCGTAGATAAAGCGGCGGTTATCGCGAACAAGGTTGTTCCTAAGGAATGGGAAGATGCAATTGTTGATACTATGAAATGGAATTACAGTATGAACATTGTAAGCCGTGCGGAATTATCATTGCTTTCGATCTTAGCGAATAATAACTGGAAACGCCCGATCTATTTCACGACGACTACGCCAGATGAGAATATGATCGGCTTGAATAAGTATATGGTTTCTGAAGGTTTTGCTTTGCGTTTGATGCCTGTAGCCTTGGCTGCAGACTCAGCAAGCAACAATGAGCCTATCTCGGATGTGGAAGGTACTTACAATAATATTATAAACAAGTTCCAATGGGGCAATATTGCGCACTCTAAATACTTAGATCCGGATTCGTACCGCTATATTTCTATGTATGTAGGTTCACTGTTTGGTGAAACGGCACAGAACTTATTAGCGATGGGCAAAACAACGGAGGCTAAGAAATTGGTGAACAATGCTTATGAGAATATGCCTAAGCGTGTTTATCAGATGGCTGAGGTATTTAGCTATGCCAGCTTGATCGATGCGATGTATAAGGTGGGTGAGAAGGATAAGGCAAACGAGATTACAAAACGTAATCTGAAGTATTTGCGCGAAAATATGGCATACTACACTGCGATTGCAGAATCGAAGCCTAACCTGGAATATAGAAATATGCGCTTCGGTTTGGCATCTATCCAAAACTATCAGCGTGTTCTGACTGATGCAAATCAGAAAGAATTGCTGGATGAGGTGAACAAGATTTTCGAAGTCTACCGACCACTATTCGAAGGAAATTAAATATTTGATAAAAAGCAGCTTAGATTTTAAGCTGCTTTTTTTTATAATTTTTTTGTTTTCAAAGGCCATCAAGAAGTTTTATTCCTGAGGCCGTTTCCAGAAAGCGATGAAAGTTTTTATGTGCGAAGTTCAGGCCTGATGATTACGATTTTTCGAAAAAATGCCTTAAGTTTGCCTAAATAAATCCATAAATGAAACAATCGATATTATTAGATGGACCCAAGTTTCAGATTACGCTTAAGCGATTGTCTCAACAATTAATTGAAAATCATGGAGATTTCAGTAATGCCGTAATCATTGGTATTCAACCCCGCGGGACGTATCTGGCGGAGCGTTTGATTCAGGAGATTAAGGAGATGACTGGAGTCGAAGTACCGCTCGGTATTTTGGATATTACTTTTTATCGTGATGATTTCCGTATGAAAGGTCAATCGCCCTTATTAGCCAACAGTACCCATATTGATTTTATTGTAGACGACAAGGATGTCATCTTTGTGGATGATGTGCTTTGGACTGGACGTACCATCCGATCTGCAATGGATGCGATTCAGGCATTCGGTAGAGCAAAGCGCATTGAATTGATGGTTTTGGTGGATCGCCGATTCTCCAGACAAATTCCTATCCAACCGGATTACATCGGTATTCAGGTCGATTCAATCGACTCGCAGAAAGTAATCGTTAGCTGGAAAGAAGTAGATGACAGCGATAGCATTGTGCTGATCACCGAGAAGAAATAGTGATTTTTTATTGTTTAACATTTAACAAATGTCAACATCCGAACAACTTAGTACCCGCCATCTGTTAGGTATCAAGGATTTAAATAGCAACGACATCCAATTGATCTTGGATACGGCTGCAAATTTCAAAGATGTATTGAATCGCCCGATTAAAAAGGTGCCTTCTTTGAGAGATATTACCATCGCGAATGTATTCTTTGAAAACTCGACGCGTACGCGATTATCATTCGAATTGGCAGAAAAGCGTCTTTCTGCAGATATCATTAATTTTGCAGCATCATCTTCGTCGGTAAGTAAAGGCGAAACCTTGATTGATACGGTTAACAATATCTTGGCGATGAAGGTGGATATGATCGTGATGCGCCATCCCTATGCTGGGGCTGGAGTTTTCTTGAGCCGTCACGTGGATGCGCAAATTGTGAATGCGGGCGACGGAGCGCATGAGCACCCAACGCAAGCACTACTAGACTCTTTCTCTATTCGCGAACGCTTAGGCGATGTGGTTGGAAAGAAAGTAGCTATTATTGGTGATATTCTTCACTCGCGTGTTGCCTTGTCCAACATTCTGTGTTTGCAAAAGCAGGGTGCCGAGGTAATGGTTTGTGGTCCGACGACATTGATTCCAAAATATATCCGTTCATTGGGTGTGAAAGTTGAGCATGACTTAATGAAAGCTTTAAACTGGTGTGATGTGGCAAACATGCTTCGTATACAGTTGGAGCGTCAGGATATCGCTTATTTTCCATCCCTTCGCGAATACTCAATGTTGTACGGTTTGAACAAAGAGATTTTAGACTCCCTAGATAAAGAGATTGTCATCATGCACCCGGGCCCGATCAACAGAGGCGTGGAGATCACTTCGGATGTAGCCGATAGTAGTCATTCCATTATTTTGGATCAGGTGGAGAATGGTGTAGCGGTGCGTATGGCCGTTCTATATTTATTGGCCGGACAAAGAGGAAGCTAATCATCTTCATGATAAAAATATAGCAAAGGGCTGTCTGTTGGGGCAGCCCTTTGCTTTTGGAAAAATATATTATAAAAGGTTCATAAATGCCTAACATTCTATTGTTATCTATTTGAGATATTCATAATGTTAAACATTGTTAAAATACCGTGGTTATTAACAGGTGTTAACAACTTTTGAGGAAAACATTGAACTTATCTTTTAATTTCGTAGGTTGAAGATATTGTATCACAAAGCGAAGGTTTTTGACACATATTTTTATAATTGGGAAGCATTCATAAAAAAGGAGTAATCGATCGTATGTATAAAAAAATTTACCAGGTAGGTGTGGCTTTGACCTTATTGAGTACACCTGTATTCTCGCAGCATTCGGCTTGGCAGGAGGTGAATAAGGCTTATAAAGAAGGCTTAGAGCTTTATGAGCGCGGGAAATACAGTTCAGCGGCAAAGCAGTTTGATAAAGTAGAGGAAATCAGAACGAAATCTACCTTGCAATTGGATGAAACCGAAGAGCTAAGTTTATTGAAAGAAAACGTTCGTTTCTTTCAAGCGGTTTGTGCTTTAGAGCTTGGTGAGTCGGACGCTGAAAACAGGTTCTTAAAATACATTCGCGACTACCCGGCTTCGGCGAACTCAAAGGCTGCTTACTTCCAAATTGGTAAGTCATACTATGCGAAGCAAGATTATGCTAAAGCGATTGAATGGTTTGAAAAAATCGATAGCAAAAACTTAGCAGGAGCAGAGAATACGGAGTACCGTTTCAAGCTTGCTTACGCTAAATTTATGACAGGTGATTATGCGGCTTCAAAACCGGTATTCACCGAGTTGAAAGATAAGTCCGGACAGTATCAAGAGGCGTCGATTTATTACTATGCTTACTTAAGCTACTTAGATCAGGAATACAAAACTGCGTTGAACGAATTTGAGCGCTTAGAAGGTTCAAAAACATACGAGAATTCATATCCTTATTACATCACTGCCTTGTATTTCTTAGACAAGCGCTATGATGATGTTTTGGCTTATGCACTTCCGAAGTTGCAGAGTACAAAACAAGAGAGCGAAACGGAGATGTTCCGCATCGTTGCCGCTACATACTTTATCAAAGGTGATTTAGTAAAATCAAAAGAATACTACGATAGATTCCAGGCACAGGATCAAGGAAAGACACAGAATAACCAAGATAGCTACCAAATTGGTTATATCAATTATAAGTTGGGTAACTATGAAAAGGCAATTCAGGAGCTAGAGAAATTGGAAGAGCCGGATGCGTACTTCCAAAGTGCGATGATTACGCTGGGTGATTCATTCTTGAAAACGGGCAACAAGCAAAGCGCTAGAAATGCATTCTTCCGAGCTTCGAAATTAGATTTTGACCCGCAATTGAAAGAGGAGGGTTTATTCAATTATGCGAAGCTTTCGTATGATTTGGAATTCCACCAAGTGGCTTTGGATGCGGTTCAGGAATACATTAAAACGTATCCAAGATCGAAACGCAATGAAGAAGCGAAGACGCTATTAGCGGAGGTGTTGCTGAGCACGAAGAACTACCGTGCAGCGGTGGACGTGTTAGAAGATCTTGATAGAAGAAGTAAAGAAGCGAACGCGGCATACCAAAAGGTAACTTACTACCGCGGTTTGGAATATTATAACGAACGTGCATTTGAGAATGCGATTTCCATGTTCATGCGTTCGGAAGCGAACCGTCACGATGAGGAGATTTTTGCTTTAGCAACCTATTGGAAAGCGGAAGCTATGTATGAAGTTCGTAAGTATAAAGAAGCGGTTGCTAACTTCAATAAGTTCTTGCAACTGCCAGCGGCACGTAAAACGGATGTTTATAACTATGCAAACTATGCTTTAGCCTACGCAGCTTTCCGTGCGGATAACTACAGTACAGCAGCGAACTATTTCGAGCGTTTCTTATCCGGTGGTGGTAAAGATGGCATCGATTTGAATACAAGAAACGATGCGATGGCACGTGCGGCTGACTCTTACTTAGCCATTAAGAACTACAGCAAAGCAGCAAATTATTACGATCGTTTAATCGCCTCTGGTGCACAGAGCCAGGATTACGCTTTATTCCAAAAAGGTATCTTGTTGGGTCTTCAAGGAAACAACCAAGGCAAGATCGAGACCTTAAATTCGGTGATGTCGAAATATCCGAAATCAAATTATGCAGATGATGTTGCTTTCGAAGTGCCATACACGTATTTCTTGATGGGGCAGCATGATCTTGCAATCACTGGTCTTCAGAAGATGGTAGAGCAATACCCTAGAAGTTCTTATGTGCCAAGAGCGCTGACTACAATCGGTTTAGTACAATACAATAAAGATGATAATGATGCCGCATTAGCGACATTCCAACGCGTTGTTAATCAGTATCCGACAACGGATGAAGCGAAACAAGCTTTGGCTTCTATCGAGAATATTTATTTGGATAAAGGTGACGCTTCAGGCTACATCCGTTATGCAACAAGCACGAATATTGGCGACTTAAGTACCGCGGAGCAGGATGCACATGCATTCTCTGTAGCACGCACATTATTTGATCGTGGAAACCACCAAGCGACTGTCGAGGCTGTAAATGCTTACTTCGATAAATTCCCTAAGCCTATACAGGAGAAACATGCTCGTTTCTTACGCGCGGAGTCCAATGCGGCTTTAGGAAAAGATAAAGAAGCAATGCATGACTTCAACATCATTATGAACGACTGGACTTCGGCTTATACGGAGCGTACATTGGTATCTGTTGCGAAGTTACACTTGCGCAACAAGGCTTATAACGAAGCTGTTCAAGTGTTGAAGAAGTTAGAGTTGACATCCGAATATAAAGAGAACTACGGCTGGGCGGTGAACAACTTGCTGGTTAGTTATTACAATATCGGCGATTATACAGAGACGCTGAACTATGCGAATATCATCAAGAAGTATGGTAAAGCTTCAGAAGAGGATATTGCTAAAGCACATTTGTATGCAGCGAAAGCATATTTATCGACGAGCAAAGGTTCGGATGGTATGAAGGAGCTGAACTTAGCGGCTTTAAAATCGAAAACAGAAACTGGCGCGGAAGCACGCTATCTTGTTGCTGAACAACAGGTGAAGAACAAGAATTATGACGGCGCTATCAAATCAGCAATGGATATTTCGGATTCTTTCTCATCATACGATTATTGGGTTGCAAAAGGATTTATCCTAATGGCGAAAGCTTACATTGGCAAGGACGATAAATTCCAAGCGAAGTCAACCTTAGAAAGTATCATTGATAACTACGAAAACACAACAGATGGTGTGTTGGATGAAGCAAAGAAACTATTAGCAACAATTAAATAAGAATAGGAAAAGATGAAGTTGAATACTATAGTAAAACAGTCTGGACTACTAGCCCTGTTATTGGCCATGGGATCACAAGCATATGCGCAGCGTGATACCACGAATCGCCCAGTAACCTTGGATTCATTTGATATTGTTCGTGACTACCGTCCTATTCTTGCTGATGCGGTAAAAATCCGTCGTAGCCCTGATATGGCCAACAAACGAGAGTATATGCCAAAGTTGAATTATGGCAATGTTCCGGATAAGAAATTGGATATCAACACCGGCTTAAGTGAGTTGAAAATAATGGAAACTCCGTTTTCTAGAATAGTAGACCATAACAGTAATTATGTGAAGTTGGGCGTGGGTAATTTAGGTACCATCCTTGGAGAAGCTTATTTTGCAGTTGAAGATTATGAGGATATACGTTTTGGAGGTTTTGTAAAACACCTGAACCAAAAGGGTAATTTAGAAGATCAGAAGTTCTCCAGACAAGAGGTTGGGGTTTTCGGTCGACGTATATTCCCTATGTTTACTGTGAACGGATTGATTGGTTATAACGGTTTTGGAACTCGTTTTTACGGTATCCCAATGGACGTTGATAATAAAAACTTAAATCCAACGCGCGAAGCACAACGCTTTAATGATATCTATTTTTCAGGAGAGCTGACCAGCAACTTTGATCCAGCTAACGAGGATGCATTAAGCTACTCTGTTAAAGCGGATGCTTATACATACAAAGATAAGTTTGATGGCAAAGAAAATTCGATCGCCTTATCAGGTTACCTGAATAAGCGACTTCGTACGTTCAATGTCGGAGCGAACGTGGCATTGGACTTCAATAGCATTGGCGGAGTAAATACACCTGACGGTAATTTGAATAATTCGATTGTAAATGCGAATCCTTATATCAAATTCAAGGGAGACAATTACAATATTACCTTAGGAGCGAATATCGTATCAGAATTTGGCGATAGTTCCAGATTTAATATTTTCCCTGTTGCAGAGATTGACTTCTCGCTGGTACCGGGCTACTTTTACATCTTTGGTGGTGTGAAAGGCGGTGTGGAGAAAGGATCATTCCGAAGCTTCACGAAAACGAATCCATATTTAGGATTGACGCCAAACATCATGAATACGGTAGAACGGATGAATGTGTATGGTGGTATTAAAGGAAACGCAGGGGCGACCTTTGGTTATAAAGTAAAAGCCTTCTACAGACAGGTCGAAGGATTGCAAATGTTTGTTAATAACGTAGATCGTCCGTTTCAATTTGATTTAGTATATGATGGCGATGGCGATAAGGCATTGAAGCATGTAGGAATCGAAGGAGAGATCAACGTTCGTTTATCAGAATTGGTTAACTTAGGTGGTCGCTTGAATATTGATAACTACACAACCGTATCGCAAGAAGAAGCTTGGCATTTACCAAAGATGCGTTTAGCTGCTAATGCAAGATTCAATATTTCGGAGAAATTATACATCGACGCTGAGGCACTGTTCCATGGAAATGCTACGGCTCGTGAATATAGCTACACGACTGATCAGGTTACCAACGTAACTTCGCCATCTGCAACTTACTCGAAGACTTCAATTCCATCGTTCTTCGATTTAAGCGCAGGTGCAGAATATAAAGCGACTAAACAATTGGGTATTTTTGTGAAAGCTAATAACATCTTTAACACGGAGTACTCTCGCTATTTATATTATCCGAAGCTAGGATTTAATATATTAGGCGGTATTAATTTTTCGTTTTAAGCAGACAAACTTTAACTTTGCAGCTTTAGTGCAATAATGGATTTAGGAAAATACATTCATCAACTTTTAAAACGCAGGAACGAAGTCTTTGTGAAAGGCTTAGGTACCTTTAAGCGTATCCATACTTCTTCCGTCTATGACGAGAGAAGAGCGATGTATCTTCCGCCTGTTACTTATTTGGAATTCGATGCAAAGTCTACTGATGGTGTTGATTTTGTCGACTATGTTCAGCAATCGCTCCAATTGTCTCGGACTGATGCTGAGCAAAAGGTAGAAGAGCAGGTAATTCAATTACTGGAGGAAATCAAAGATCATGGCGTCGGTGTTTTAAGTCACCTAGGTCAATTCATCAAGCATGGAAATTCTTTAGTTTTCAAAGCAGAAGATCTTTCAGGATTTCATTTGCAACCTGTTGAAGGCGTGCAAGAGGAAGTATTAGAAACTCCTATTGCTGCTGAAATTCTTACTGAAGAACCTGTTCAGCAGGAGGAACAAGAATTAATCGAGGAAGAGCTAACTGAAACGCCAATTCAAGAGGAAGAGTCTCCAATTGTAGAAGAGCCAACACAAGTTGAAGAACAAGAAGTTCTCTTAGAGCCGGAAGTGAGATCCTCGAATAAGACTGTATGGTATATGGTTGCCGCGATAGTGGCATTAGCCATTATCGGAAGCTTGTTCTATATCAATCGCACTGGACAAACAACAGCGGAGGTGCCATCCACCGATACAGGTACATTAGCGAATGCTCCTGTATCGAATGTTGATACTGCTGTAAACCAACGTATAGATACGTTAAGTCAAGTTGCAGATACGACTCTTGTAGATACAGCACAGCGTACTGTACCTACAACGAATAAACCATTGATTCCTGCAAATCATCACTATCAAGTCGTTATTGGTTCACATAGAACACTAGCGCAAGCTTATGAGCAAGCGGAATCTTTTAATAAAGCAGGCATTACTTCTGTTCGGGTAATTCCTAGTAAGTTGGCTAAGAACCTTAAAAAGGTGATCTGGGACTCTTACGAAACAAAAGAACAAGCAGACTCTGCACTACGTTATGTGCAGAAGCGATATGTTTCTGACGCATGGTCAGGGCCTATAAATAAGTAAAATCAATCAAAACAGCATACATACTATTTAATTATGTCATTAGTACAGAACCCTATCACCGTTGATACCTTAAATCAAGTTCAACAACAAACTGTAGCCCTAGCTACCCAAGAGGATTTAAACCTAATTCAGCTTTTGATGAAAGGTGGATGGATTATGATTCCGATCATTTTACTGTTCTTTTTAGGATTGGTAATCTTCTTCGAACGCTATATCACCATTAGCAAGGCTGGAAAGTCTGAAGGTGGTTTATTAGCGCAAGTGAAAAGCAATGTGCTTTCAGGTAAATTGGACGCAGCAATGGCCGTATGTCGTTCTTCGAACTCAGCATTATCGCGCATGTTGCAAAAAGGTTTGACTCGCGTTGGTCGTCCGATTAAGGATATCGAAGGCGCTATCGAAAACCAGGGCAAACTGGAAGTTTCTCGCTTAGAAAAGAACATCAATATCTTAGGGATTATTGCTGGTATTGCACCGATGCTTGGTTTCGTAGGAACGATCTTCGGGGTAATTCAGATCTTCCGTGATGTAGAAGTTGCTGGTGGTATCGATATTGGTTCGGTATCAGGAGGTCTATACGTAAAAATGATTGCATCGGCATCAGGTTTAACAATTGGTATCTTAGCTTATATTGGCTACCACATTCTAAACATGATGGTTGAGCGCTTAATCCTTCGCATCGAGACTGATGCAATCGAGTTTATCGATCTATTGGATGAGCCAAGTATGTAATCCTTTTGGAAAACCCTTGAAAAACGAAAAATGAATTTACGCAATAGAAGAAATAAACCTTCTGCAGAAGTACATACAGCAGCGCTGAATGACATCATGTTCTTTCTGATGTTGTTCTTCTTGTTGGCTTCAGCAGTATCTAACCCGCAGGTGGTAAAATTGCTTTTACCTAAATCCAGTGCAGGTGAGCAATCTGTGGCGAAGAAAACAATGACCATCTCCATTACGAGTGATCTGTTATATCACGTCGACAAACAAGCGGTACCGTTGGAGTCCTTGGAGCAGATGATACAGTCTAATATGGCTACTGGCGAGGAATTGACGATCATGCTTTACGCGGATAGCACAGTGCCTATTCAGAACGTTATCTCTGTTATGGACATCGCGAATAGATTGAAAGTGAAGATGGTTTTAGCAACAGAACCTAAGAAAGACTAAAATAACCCGGCCCATTTAAACGTTTCTAGTTTAAAATGGTCGAAAAAGGACAGCATTAAGGATATGTATTACAATCAGTATCAAGAAGAAAATAATCTACCGAAGGCTTTAGGTATATCGTCTTTGGTAATGGCGGGGCTTCTCGCTATCGGATTCTTCATTGTATTTACACAAGACCTTCCGGAATACGGGATGGGAGGAATTATTGTAAACTATGGTACTTCTCCGGAGGGTATGGGCGATGACTACATGAGTGTCGATGAGCCTTCGATGGATGAAAATGCCAACAATGTCCGTCCAGATAAAATAGATCCTACTTCAACGCCAATACCTACACCCTCTCAACAAACAGCAGACAAAGCTGTAGCTACGCAGGATGTAGAAGATGCGCCGGTTGTAAACAAGGCTGAGAAGCCTGTTAAAGCTGTAGCTGAGCAAACAACTGCCGAGAAAAAGAATGCAACACCTGCTGTTAATCCGAACGCTTTATACAAAGGCAAGAAGAATAATGCGCAGGGTACTGGAGATGGGACAGGGTCTACACCAGGTAACCAAGGTTCTAATCTAGGTGACCCATTGGCGAGCAACTATGGTGAAGGTGGTTCAGGATTTGGTAATATGATGCTCTCTTTGGAGAACAGACGATTTACGGTGCCTCCGAAAATTGAAGATAATGGCCAGCAGACTGGCGTTGTCAAAATCGAATTTACGGTAGACAACAAAGGTAATGTCCTTAGAGCGCGCCAAGCGAAGGGAACAACCATTGCCGATTACCGATTAATCCAGAAATGTATAAACGCCGTTCAAAACGCACGTTTAAATGAGCTTCCAAATGCTCCGAATTCTCAAACTGGATTACTTACCTTCAGATTCAGAGTTAGATAATAATTCATTATTCATATGAAAACATTTACAGAGGTAATCGAGTATTTATATGCTCGATTACCTATGTTTACTCGTGATGGCGCTTCGGCTATCAATCCCGATGTAGATAAAACCTTGCTATTCTGCGAGGCGCTAGGGAATCCACAACAGCAATTTAAGTCTATCCATATCGCCGGCACAAATGGGAAGGGTTCTACTTCACATATGATGGCATCGGTATTTGCCGCGTCAGGTTATAAGACCGGGCTATACACATCCCCACATCTTGTTGACTTCAGAGAGCGAATCCGTATCGATGGGCAAATGATGCCGGAACAAAGGGTGATCGAATTTATCAACGATCATTTAGCAGTGATCGAAGAGATCAAACCTTCATTCTTTGAGGTCACAGTTGCGATGGCATTTGATTTCTTTGCGAAGGAAAAAGTCGACATAGCCATCATCGAGGTGGGTTTGGGCGGACGCTTGGACAGTACCAACATTATCAATCCAGAGCTTTGTATGATCACCAACATTGGTATGGATCATATGAATATTTTGGGAGATACCCTAGAAGAGATTGCAGGGGAGAAAGCCGGAATTATTAAGCCGAATACACCTGTAGTAATCTCTGAACGCCAGGAGTCCATACAGCATGTATTTGTAGAGAAGGCTAAGGAAAGTCATGCTCCGCTTTATTTCGCCAATGATTATTATCAAGTCGATGGCTTAGAAAGAAGAGCTGATGGCTTGCATTTAAGCATTGCCAATAAAGCCGATAACAGCGAGAAGTCTTGGCATCTGGATCTTGCTGGAGGATATCAGCAAAAGAATATACTAGGAGTGTTGTGTGCTATCGATCAGCTTCGTGCGATGGGTTTCAACTTGCCCGAAGAGCAGGTCGCTTATGGGTTAAGCCATGTACAAGATTCTACAGGTTTACGTGGAAGATGGCAAACCTTAAGCACTAATCCATGGATTATCTGTGATACCGGACATAATAAGGATGGTATTCGGGAGGTGCTAGCCAACTTGGCAAACCTATCCTACGAGAAACTTCACTTCGTATTTGGTGCCATGAAGGATAAAGATTTATCCCATATGTTGCCGCAGCTACCGAAAGATGCCATATACTATTTTGCGGCTCCGGACATGCCGCGCGCCATGCCAGCAGATCAGCTCAAAGAACTTGCTGCGACCTTCGGCTTGCAAGGCCAAAGCTATCCTAGCATCTCAGCAGCATTCTTTGCTGCGAAAGAAGCGTCAAAAGAAAAGGAATTGATATTTATAGGTGGAAGTACCTTTGTAGTCGCTGATGTGCTAACTAATCATTTTTAGTTAGCTCACCACGAATACTTTGCTGCACCCAATAGGCCACTTCTTCCTGACTTTCCAATTCACCCTGTAAGTACATTAGCTTCGTTACAGCGGTTTCAAAAGTCATGTCATAGCCATTGAGTATGCCGATAGATTGAAGGCCCTGAGAGGTCTCATAACGACCTAATTCAACAGACCCTACCTTACATTGAGAAATGTCAAGGATATTCTTGCCGCTATCGACCGCATTTTTCAACAAATCCAAGAACCACTCATCCGTCATCGTGTTACCAGATCCGAATGTTTCCATCACGATGCTGCGCACATCCGAATTCAATACCGCCTCGATTGTGGTCTTGTTAATGCCTGGAAATAGCTTCAATACGCCTACACGATCGTCGATATTATGGTGGCTGATAAATTCTTTTCCAGTGTTATCCTGTAACACTTCCTCGTTATAACGAATGTGTATTCCAGCTTCCGCAAGTACAGGATAATTTGGCGACCTAAAAGCTTCAAATTTATCCGAATTGTATTTAAAAGAACGATTCCCACGGAACAGCTTATTATCAAACAGGATACAAACCTCTTGGATAATCGAACGCCCGTCTTTCTTTGCCGATGCGATTTCCAAGGCTGTCATCAAATTCTCACGCGCATCGGTTCTGATTTCGCCAATCGGTAGCTGCGATCCAGATAAAACGACAGGTTTTTGCAAACCTTCCAACAGGAAGCTCAACATGGATGCCGAGTAAGCCATTGTGTCCGAACCGTGCAGAATAACAAAACCATCGTATAGCTCATAATTGTCTCTAATCAGCTCCGCCATTTCTAACCAAATGCTAGGGCGCATATTGGAAGAATCGATAATAGGCTCGAAGGAATGCACCGTCAATTTATAATTAAGGCGACTTAAATCAGGTAGATTTTTCTCGATAAGCTCAAAATCGAAGGGAATAAAGGTGCCCGATTCTGGGTCTTTCACCATACCGATTGTTCCCCCGGTGTAGATAATAAAGATATTATGCATGGACTCTTATATACTAAATAAATCTTTTGAATTCTGTGTTGTAATTTCTGCGATCTCCGACAATGGACGCTCGTAAATATCGGCTACCTTTTGTGCTACATGCAGTAGATAGCTGCTTTCGTTTTCTTTACCGCGATAGGGGACAGGAGCCAAATAAGGCGCATCCGTTTCAAGGATCACATGTGCTAGAGGAACCTCTTTCAAGACTAGGTCTAAGCCCGCCTTTTTAAAAGTTACTACGCCACCAATCCCTAATTTAAAGCCAAGGTCTATCGCTCGGTTTGCTTGTTGCGAATCGCCCGTAAAGCAATGAAAAACACCAAACAGGCGCTCATCTTTATGGCTGTCCAATACCTCGAAGACCTCATCAAATGCTTCCCGACAATGAATACTGATTGGTAGGCCCATTTCCTTAGCCCATTCGATCTGTTGTGCGAAAGCATCCTGCTGGATAGCGAGCGTTGTTTTGTCCCAATAAAGGTCAATACCGATCTCGCCGATCGCATATATTTTATGCTCCTTGATGGCCTCACGAATTGTCGCAAGCTCATCCAGGTAATTTTCTTTCACGCTGCAGGGATGCAAGCCCAGCATCGCAAAACAGTTTTCTGGATACTCCTTCGTCGTATTGATTACTTGAGGAATAGACTCCACTTCCACATTTGGCAGAAACAAACGACTAACGCCGTTCGCTAGGCAACGTTGCATCTGTTGCGCTAAGACTTCGGTTCCTTGATGATAGTAAATGTGAGTATGTGTGTCGGTTAAAATAAGCTGTTTTGCTTCATTAATTCCATCCATGGGGCCTAAGTTAAGATATTGTCAGCTAAACTACCTTATACGCATAAAAAAAAGCGGTTTTTTAAATAAAAACCGCTTTTCGTTGAAAATATAGTAATATTTTTCTGAATTAATTCACAGGTGCTTGCGCTGGCGCTTGACCAGGGATTTGCATTTGTGGCATCGTTGGAGCCGCAGGCTCACCTTTCGGTCCAGCAATGATATCAACAATCTCTACATCAAACACTAATGGTGCGTATGCAGGGATTTCGCTTTGTTGCTGACGCTCACCATATCCTAATGCAGAAGGGATGATTAAAGTCGCCTTGCTACCTTTTTTCAATAACTGAAGACCTTCAGTCCATCCTGGGATAACTGGTGTATGACCTACGCGAACACGTAATGGCTCGTAAGGACGCATAGCGTTGAATTTGTTGTTTTTCTTAGCTAATTCTACGTCGTTTGTGTCGAAGATTTTACCGTTTGTTAATGCTCCAGTGTAGTTGATTACTACGGTATCACCGATAACCGGGTTAGCACCTTTACCTTCTTCTTTGATTACGTATTGTAAACCAGAAGCAGTTTTCTTAGGCTGCAATTTGTTTTTCTCGATGTATGAAGCAATTTTTCCTTCTTCAGCTTTTTTCAAACCTTCCATTTGTGCTAAGTAGTATTGGTTTACTTGCTCAAATAAAGCTGAATCCGTTAAGTTACCTCTTTTGAAAAGTTTCCTAACCTTAATTGTGTACTCGATGTATTTATCAGCAAACTCAGGCTTAGGTTGACCAGTTCTAGCAGCCATTGTATCTAAGTTTAATTTAAATACAGCGCTATCGCCTTCACCTAACATTTTCAAAATGGTGTTGTTGTCACCTGGGTATGCACCTGCTTGTTGCATTAACGAGTCAGGCATAATAGGAGCGATTTGAGGTAATCCTAAATCATATGTGCTTGCTAAAAGTGAATCACGGTCAGTTTTAACAACAATGTCCATTGCAATAACATCTCCACCAACAGCTTTCTCTCCGCCATTATCTTTAAGGAATTTGTATTCTAAACCACCTTCTCCTTTTTTGAAATTTTGGCATGATGCAAGTGCTAAACTCGCTACTGCTGTCAATAATAAAATTGATTTTTTCATTTTTCTATTTATAACGCTTAAAATATGCTTATGTTAAATAATTCTTATACTCTGGCAATACTGCCTTAAATCTTTCTACAACGCTGTGTAGATCTTCCGACGAATTTCCGCCGGCAGCATTCAAGTGGCCTCCGCCGTTAAAATGCTTCTTAGCAATCTCATTACAAGGGATATCGCCGATAGAACGCAAAGATAGTTTAATTAATTCAGTTCTGTCAACAAATAATCCAGCCAATCGAATGCCTTTTATGGATAATGCGTAGTTTACTAAACCCTCTGTGTCTCCGGTTGTTACGTTGAATTTCTCCAAATCGTCCCTCGTCAATGCGAATAACGCGGTGTGGTATTCAGGAATCACTTCCAAGCAATTCATCAAGCAATAGCCTAGGAAACGCAATCTGTTTTCCGTGGAACTATTGTAGATATGCTCGTGGATTTCCCAGTTCTTTGCCCCAGCATCCAATAGATGTGCGATGATGCGATGAACATCGGAAGTCGTTGAACGGAAGCGGAAAGAACCCGTATCCGTCATGATACCTGTGTATAAACAAGTGGCTATTCTTTCATCAACTTGATCTTGTTTGCGGCACACATCGGCAATAAAGGAATAAACCAACTGCGCTGTCGCTGCCGCATTGGAATCCCAATACGAAAGCGCCGCGAAGTCCTCAGGATCCAAATGATGGTCAATCATCCATTTTTGTCCCTTCGCTTCGCGAATCACGGGTTCAAGGATATTCGTTCTGGAAAGTGCACTATAATCCAAGCAGAACACAATATCTGCCTGATCAAATAACTGCTGTGCAATTGCCGGTTGTTCTGGATATATAATTAATGAATCACGACCAGGCATCCAGTCTAGAAAAGTCGGAAAATCCGAAGATAACACAATGTGTACTTCATGCCCGTTCTTCTGCAACCAGTAATATAAGCCTAAGGATGAGCCTAATGCATCACCATCAGGTTTATGGTGCGTGGTAATAATGATCTTTTTAGGTTCGGTTAATAAATGTAAATTTTCTTCTCCTCTTAACATATGTAATTTGTGATTGCAAACCTACTGAAAAAAAGTTGGCTTTTGAAAAAAAACTATCCCCCTTTAACAAGCTTTTAACAGTGCTTGTCGCATGGGAAAGGCCTTGATGATAAGTTGTTTAGTGCCTGTAAGCATATAGTTTGAAATCCCGGCGTGTACAGATTAAATAGTTTGAAGAATTGTAGTTTATCTTTCCATAATAAAAATGAGGCTGTGCTTCCAGAGGGAATCCATCCACCAACGTACCATTCTCGGCGAAGAGATAAATTAAATTGGTCCCTTGCGCGGCAATTCCCAAACTCATTAATCCGCCAGAACCCGAAGCGAAATAATAAGGCCGATTTTCCACATCCTGGGTAAAGGTATGTTCAAATACTCTTTGCAAGCTGTCCCCAAGTTGGTAAACCTGTAATTGTGGACCATCTAAGACGATGAGTTCAGGCGCAGAAGTGCCATTTACATTTTCAAAATCTGCCGTATATTTATTATTCCATCTTCCTTCAAAAACTTTGCTGCTTTGTCCGTCAGCAGTCATTCTATAGGCATCACCTATATCGTCTGTTGCGTAGTATAAGGTCTGATTTTCACGCACAACGATACCTACGTTGCTTACAAAGTTGATATCTCCGGGAACATCAATCTCCTGCAGCTTACTGCCGCCGGCATCAAAAAAGTAAACACGCCCATAGCTTGTCGTTACGATCGCCTTATTGTCATGAAACTGCACCGGTCCCAGGATTTCTCCCTCTATCTGCACATTGTCCCAACCCTCAATCGGGCCACCTTCCATATCGTAAGCCATTACTCTATTTTTTCCGGGAATCAACAGCATTTGCTGACCGGCCCAGTTTACATAGGTAGGATGGCTAACGGGCTCATCTTTGATGCTCGTCGAAAAGCCTGACAAAGTCTTGCCATTGCTATCAAAACGATATAATCGACGGCGGTCGGTTACTGCCAATAATGAACGATCTTGCAACTGCTGCACCTTGCCTACAATGCGTCCCGCGAATAGTGTAGTCCACAACTTCTTGCCAGATGGATGTACGGCATGCACCGTATGATCCTGTTCCTGCGCAAAAATAAATTGTGAGGTATCGGAATGCTCAAATACAAACGGACCGGTAATCAGTCGGCTGCCCATACTGTAGGTCCATTCGGGTGTTGCACCCAAGGTATTCTTGCTCTTGTAGATCGCATATAATCGGCTCAGGAAGTTGCCCGAGTTACCGGTCAGCTGCAAAGACCAGGAATAAAATTCCTGCAAGCCAAATTCCTTATTGTTTCTAAAGTTCTTGCTGTATTGCGTTTCCAGGTTATTGGTCAAGAAACTGCTGGCATTCTTCGTATTCAAAAAGACCGTCACATTGGCCTCATTTCCCTGAATTTTCTCGTAATTCTTAAAACCTAAGGTACCGATCAACAAATCCTTTCTACGCCATTTCTGTGCATATTCCTGAAGCGTTGATTGATGGTTCGCCATAACGATAACGCCGTCAATACGTTTGAAATAAGGTCTGCTGAATGCTTTTAATCCTTCCCCATAAAAACGATAGGGGATATTGGAATAGCGGAAGCGGTAGGTACTATCGCCAACCGATTCTGCGACATCGCTAAGCACATCCAGAAATTTGCTGCTGTCTTGAATACTGATAAAACCTAGGTAGTCGGAGTTGTTCTGCTCAACAACAGCGAAATCGCCACCCATCGCCGCCTGAAAGGTAGCTAAGAGATCCGAACGGTTTTTCTGGATCTCTTTGGTCTGTCCCTCCAATTGTTTAGAATCCTCGCTGAGGGCGTGCCATGCCATCAAGTCATTCTGCCAGACCTTCGCATCGCTATAAGAGTACTCAATAAACATTGCGCTATTGGAAGGGAAATAATTGTAGAGCTTTTGTGTGGTTTTACGCTGATTTGCAAACAAGGCGATATACTGCCCCTTCGTTTCTTCAAGCTCGCTCTCGCCAGACAACATTAAAGCATCCTGTTTATAATTGATATTCCAGGCCGTTTGTCCTTTGATATTGATAAACTGACGAATGAAATCGCCAGGTTTGTTTCTTCTGAATTTATCGACGATCGCCGGAAGATTTTGATGCGCTAAATAAACCGTAAAAGGCGCGTTCCGACTATTGTTTTTATTAAAGAATTCAACTTGTTTGTCGTCGAATTTAGCTGCCTTTTTATCCAATGTTTTCAATAACAGTTCCTTGCTGAACGTAGCGAAAAATATGTCATCTAAATAGCTTACGTAAAAGGTAGAATCCGATTTTGCAAGCTTATAACTATAGAGTCGTACACCCAGAGTATCCTGCTGCTGTACCTGATAGTCTGTGCCTAGTTTGGGAAGTATTTCGCTAATGGTTTCCTTATCAATTTTCTCTGTCGTCGGAATACTGAAAAGTGTTGCAATACCTTCTTTTTCCGGGTGGAAGGATACGAACATCTCCTGATCGGTCAGATAGCTGGCGATATCTTTATTGCGCAACAACTGCTGTTTCAATTGCGATAGTTGATCTTGGAAAGAATGGCCTAAAACAGCCTCGAATATCTCGAAATCTTTAAAGATATTATCTGTGGTAGCATCGTTTACAAAAGAAGTAATCAAATACGTATCACTCGGTAGGTAGTTGATGGGCTTAACAGATTTCTTCTCCTCCTTATTTAAATCTCCAAAATAAAACACCGACGCTACGACAACAGCAATAAATAGGAGTATTGAAACAATAATTGTATTTCTCATGAACGCTAAACCTGATGTTTCAAAGGTAATAAATCTTCAAGATAGACAAAATTGTAAAAAGTGAAGGCTTTTGAGATTTATTTTATACATTTATAAACGAAAATTTACAAGCAGGTATTTTAGTTAATTATGAACAAACAAATCATTTTAACAGCATCATTCTTCGGTCTGTTAGCTGTGATACTGGGAGCTTTTGGCGCGCATGGCCTGGAAGGAAAGATCTCCGACAAACAATTAGAAACTTGGGGAACTGCAAATCAATACCATTTTTATCACACATTAGCTCTACTCTTCTTATCCACATTCTCGAGAGCAAAGAGCCAATCTATACGCGTATCTTTCATCATGTTTACCCTAGGTATCCTTCTGTTCTCAGGATCACTATACCTGCTGAGCACCAGAAACTTACTAGGACTGGAAAACCTATCTGTTATCGGCCCAATTACACCAATTGGCGGCGTATGCTTTATGGTCGGCTGGATAGCACTCTTTGTTGCTGCAATTAAGCATAGAGCATAGGTTAGTAGTTAGTATTTAGTATTTAGACCTAGGGCTGCTATTAGATATTAGAGAATAGATTTTAGATATAAGACATATAGCGCCGAGTAGGCGCTTTTTTTGTGACTATCTTTTTCCTTTTTGACATTCGATGTCAGCGGTTTTTCGTTATGGTAGGAAATGTTCTAAGCCAGAAAAGGAATAAAAGTTGTCTTGAACCAGGAAAGAAAGGATGCAAGGATAATCAGGATCGAGCGTATCTTTCTTTCCAATCCTGCCAATCCTAAAACCCTTCCTTTCCTGGTTCAAGACAATAAAACCCATCAATCCAAACACCCTTTCAATCCAACCATCCAGCTCATCCTAAAATCCTACCTTTCCCGGTTCAATACTCTCACATCTAAAATCTATTCTCTATTTTCTAATATCAGCCCTTGTCATGTCCTAAAAAAAG
>DELI01000004.1:0-2659 GCA_002354335.1 Sphingobacterium sp. UBA2700
GCCTTTTTAGACAGCCCCTTCTTTTTCTATTTTTTATCGACGCTCAATCGTCCCGGCCCCATGATCGCAAAAGCAACATAAACCGCTAAGAATTCAATGGCATGTGATGCGCCAGAAAGGCCATCTCCCTTGCTCAGATGCATAATAGCAGCGATCAGCATCGTAAATGCTAACAGTGAAGAAGCAGGACGAGTCCAAAGTCCTAAAATCAATAAAAATGAACCTACAGTTTCTGTAAATCCGGCAGAAAAACCCCATACCGTAGGTAGAAAGTTAATCCCAATTGCTTGCATAGATTGACCTATCTTCGTCCATCCCTCAACACCCCCCATTAGTTTTGGAATCCCGTGAAATGCAATCATCGTTGTACCGATAACTACCCGGATAATTAATAAGCCAATGTCAGTTTTTGAATTACGCATGTTTTTACTCGTTTAATGATAAAATGTGAATCCAATATACTGATTTTTTGCAGCTAATACTGCTGGGGTGTATTAGAATAGTACATTTTGACGTATCTTTGTACGATACATAGCAGTATAATTTTTTAATCTTAATCAGCTGTTTACATTGGATATTTTTAATAAACAACGCTATACCATTACCTCGGCATTACCTTATGCTAATGGTCCATTACATATTGGCCACCTTGCAGGAGCCTACATTCCCGGAGATATTTTCGTTCGTTTCCTACGTTTAAACAATAAGGATGTTGTTTATGTCTGCGGTTCTGACGAGCACGGGGCGGCGATTACCATCAAAGCAAAAAAAGAAGGCGTAACTCCGCAGCAGATTATCGATAAGTACAATCAGCAGATTAAAGAGAGTTTTGAAGAATTCGGAATCTCTTTCAATATCTATCACCGTACATCGGAGCCAATTCACCATGAGCTTTCACAAGAGTTCTTTTTGAACCTTTATGAAAAAGGAGAGTTTATTGAGCGTTTCTCAGAGCAATACTACGATGAAGAATATCATCAATTCTTAGCCGATCGCTATATTGTAGGAACTTGTCCTCATTGTGGAAATGACGGCGCCTACGGCGACCAATGCGAGAAATGCGGTACTTCGCTTAATCCAACAGATTTAATTAATCCTAAGTCGACTTTGAGCGGTAAAACACCGATTCTAAAGGCAACTAAACACTGGTATTTGCCTTTAGACAAATATCAACCTTGGTTAGAGAAATGGTTAATCGAAGGCAAGAAAAATGTGTTGAAGTCGAATGTATTTGGTCAATGTCAATCTTGGTTGAAATCCGGCTTACAGCCACGTTCGATGACCCGCGATTTGGATTGGGGCGTTGATGTTCCGTTGGAAGAAGCAGAAGGCAAGAAACTTTACGTTTGGCTAGATGCTCCAATTGGCTATATCTCCGCAACCAAGCAATGGGCAATCGATGAAGGTAAAAACTGGGAGCTATACTGGAAAAAGCAAGCTAATCCAGCAGATGAATCGACTTTGATCCACTTTATCGGTAAAGACAATATCGTTTTCCACTGTATTATTTTCCCTGCCATCTTACATGCGCATGGGGAATACATATTGCCAGAGAATGTACCGGCAAACGAGTTCTTGAACCTAGAAGGCGATAAGCTTTCTACCTCTCGTAATCATGCCGTTTGGTTGCATGAATATTTGCAGGAATTCCCAGGAAAGCAAGATGAGCTTCGTTATATGTTGACTTCTATTCTTCCAGAAACTTCAGATAGTGAATTCACATGGAAAGACTTCCAGGCACGTGTGAATAACGAGCTAGTTGCAATCTTTGGAAACTTCGTGAACCGTGTCATGGTTCTTTCGCATAAATATTTCGACGGACAAGTTTTGATGGGATCTCCATTAACTGCTGCCGATGAAGAAGTATTGAAAGAATTGGCGACTTTCCCTGACTTGATCAAACAATCCCTTTCGCAATACCGCTTCCGCGAAGCATTAGCACAGTTTATGAATGCGGCGCGTTTAGGAAATAAATATTTAGCGGATGAAGAACCATGGAAAGTAATTAAAACTGCTGAAGAACGCGTTAAGACAGTGTTATTTGTCGCAGGACAGATCGTGGCCAACCTGGCTGTATTAGGACAACCTTTCTTGCCATTCACCAGTGCGAAGATTTTTGAAATGTTGAATCTTCCACAAAGCGACTGGGATACTGCAGGAAAAGCAAATCTACTGTCGTCCGGACATAAATTAGACGAAACACAGTTGTTGTTTGAGAAAATCACCGATGAGCAAGTGGAGTTCCAGTTGAATAAACTAGCACAAGCGAAGGCATCAAATGCGTTAGCAGCACCAAAAGCAGCTCAAAAAGCAAATGTCTCTTTTGACGACTTCGTAAAGATGGATATCCGTGTCGGCCGAATTTTGACTGCTGAAAAAGTAGCGAAAACAAAGAAATTGCTGAAATTAACCATCGATACAGGTATCGACAAACGTACTGTCGTATCAGGAATCGCAGAATTCTTCCAACCGGAAGAAATTGTCGGCAAACAAGTGTCTATTCTTGTGAACTTGGAGCCTAGAGAAATCAAAGGAATTCAGTCACAAGGAATGATCTTGATGGCAGAAGACGCAGACGGTCGTTTAGACTTTGTAAATCCAACATCAGAAATATCAGTAGGAAGCGGAATCCGTTAGAAATCCACTCTGCTGCGACATA
>DELI01000004.1:2720-40102 GCA_002354335.1 Sphingobacterium sp. UBA2700
TATGTCGCAGCAGAGTGGATAGTATTTAGTAGTTAGTACTTAGTAGTTAGACCTATGGCGGCTATTATACTAGACAATTAGATGTTAGACCTCAGATATTAGACCCGATCCTGCCAATCCTTTTATCCTTCCTTTCTTGGTTCAGAAATAGTATTTAGTAGTTAGTACTTAGTAGTTAGACCCGATCCCGCCAATCCTTAAATCCTTCCTTTCTTGTTTCATAAATAGTATTTAGTAGTTAGTACTTAGTAGTTAGACCCGATCCTGCCAATCCTTAAATCCTTCCTTTCCTGGTTCAGACAAATGCAATGCCGCCATAGGTCTTTATACTAACTACTAACTACTAACTACTACAACGTTAAATTTTGTTAATTGAATCTGCCCAAGACACGAAAGGCATAGCAATTGCGTTTATGTATTAAAGCAAAAGTAAAAGAGTAAAAATTTCATAATTTAGGTTAATAATTGGTTTGGTAAAAATCCTGAGGTTCCCCGCCTCAGGATTTTTTTATGTTATTAACCTTCTTTCGAAAGGCTTTTATCAATCGCTAGGAAGATCAGGAAGAAGATAGCCGAAGGCACTACCCAACCTAATTCGTATGCGAAAAACGGTATCTTATCCAGGATTGCTAATGTGGAGTCATTCAGCATTCCTAAGTATTTCAAAAGATTGAACGCTGCGATAATGGTGGAAGCTATTAAAGCTCCTACGTAGGGCAGTTTATGTTTAACAAATGGCCCGAAAAATACGGTATAGAGTACTAACGTAATCACGATAGGATATACGAAGATCAATACCGGATAGGCAAATGAAATAATATTGTCTACGCCTGTGATGGATAGCAAGCAGGATAAGACACAACAAGTCGTCACGAGAACTTTATAGGACAGTTTGTTGTTGGTCAGTTGTGAGAAGAATGTCCCAACCGCAGATGTCAGTGCAATGGCTGTCGTTAGACAAGCCAATGCGATACTTAATGCAATCGCAATCATGCCATAATGGCCTAAAACGGACTTGGATATATGAATCAAGAGTTCCGAACGCTTCATGTTCAGATCGGTTATTCCAGAGGTCGCGCCTAATTGTATAAGCCCACCATAGATTAGGAAGAGGCAGATTGCAGCCAATAGGCCAGCAGCAATAACCACCTGGTTTTTAGATTTTACGCTATTATATCCCTTCGTTCTTGCAGCAGCGATGATAATGCCTGCAAAAATTACTGAAGCCAGCACATCTAAAGTTTGGTAGCCTTCAGTGAATCCTAACGTAAATGACTCGCCTGTATTTAAAGACTGAACATTATAGTCTGCAATCGGCGAAAATACGCCAATGGCAATAAGCCCCAGCAAGAGCACCAGCAATACCGGTGTAAGGATATTTCCAATGATATCTACCACTTTCGAAGGTTTGATTGTTAATACCCAGGTCACGGCGAAAAATATGATAGACGTCCAGATAGGACTACTATTCGGAAACGAAGGCAATACACCGACTTCATACGTCGTTGCGGCCGTTCGTGGAATGGCAATCATCGGACCAATACAAAGCATAATAACACTCCCTAAAATAGGGGCTATTCCTTTGTTTATCCTGTTTCCTAAATCGTTGAACGTATCGCCAGAATTGACGATGGACAGGATTCCGAAAAAGGGTAGTAAAATGCCGGTTAATCCGAAGGCGAGTATGGTTATCCAAACGTGGTTTCCCACTTGTAGGCCGATAAATGGGGGTAATAAAAGATTGCCAGCTCCAAAAAACATGGCAAATAAAGCAAATCCGATGGTAATGATATCTCCGGTCTTTTTCAAAATAGGGGTTTAAGTAAAAAATAAATCAACTAATTGTCTCGCTTCCTTCACGTCATGTACCCGCAGCAGCTGAACGCCACGCTCGAGCAGGAGCGTATTTAAGGCAGTTGTACCCGTTAAAACTTGATCCGCTGTGGTATTCAGTTTTTTGTAAATCATAGATTTTCGCGAAACTCCGCCTAAGATAGGTAATCCAAAGTAATGAAGCTCATCAACGCGTAATAATAGTTCGTAATTCTGAGAAATGGTCTTTGCAAATCCATATCCAGGATCCAGAATAATGTCTTTAAGGCCTAGAGCACGGAGTGTAGCAATGCGCTCGCCAAGGAAATAGGCAACCTCATTCACAACGTCTGCATAATCTGTCAGGCTTTGCATCGTCTGAGGTGTTCCGCGCATATGCATCAGGATATACGGCACCTGCAGTCGAGCAACAGTTTCAAACATAGCCTCATCCAGCGTGCCGCCAGAAACATCATTGATGATATGGGCGCCCGCTTGAATGCAGGCTTCCGCTACGTCCGCACGGAAGGTGTCGATGGAAAGAATGGCTTCGGGGTATTTTGAAGCAATAGCCTCAATGATCGGAACAGCACGTTGTATTTCTTCAGTAGCGTCAATAGCTTTCGCTCCGGGACGCGTAGAATAGGCGCCAATATCAATAATATCGGCACCCTCATCCAATATTTGCTGCGCCCGGATCAAGGCTGCCTCGACCTGTATGTACTTTCCGCCATCATAAAAACTATCGGGCGTAAGATTCAGTATCCCCATAATTTTTGGACGATCGAAAGTCATTAAACGACCCTTGAGGTTGATGCTTTGAGCAGGAGAGGTATGGAAAATCGGCATATAGATCAGGCAAATAATGAAATAAGTGAATTCAATAAATCGCGCTTTTATAGGTATAATTGCGTAGGAGCCCTTTTGTTAAAGGGCTCCTACGATGTATTTAGAACAACTTGTTAATTGCTCATTTAGCAAATGATAAAACTGGACTCAATTATTCGAGCAGTTTATTTTACAACAAGAACGCCGTCTGCCACCACAGAGATGTCTTGTTTTGGCTTATTGATCTTGGCAATCTCTTCTTTGCTTTTTCCCATGTCTTCAGCATAGTGTTTTTGCCATTCAACAGTTGTTTCTTTTACCTTAGCTTTTCCTTCGATAACTACCGTTTTTCCGATCAAATCTTCAGGAACAAAGTATGCGTAGTCTGTGAAACGAACCATAATTGGATCTTGATCACCTTCTCTTTTCAACGTCAGAAAACATCCTTTCTTCTTACATACCTGTACCACTTGACCTTCGATCTTACCGTCGAATGTTTTGCTTTTTGCTAAGTTAGACTCCAACTTCTTCACAGAAACTGCGCCGCTTTTGTCGATTTTCTTACCATAGTTTACTCCAACTTTAGCAGGTTGGATTTTGCTTTGCGCATGGCTCATGCCAATGAACGCGAAAACACAAACTAGCAATGTAATTAACTTTTTCATATCTATTTTCGAATAAATTCAAACTTCCCGCTGGCATCAATCTTCATAATCGTAGAAGCCTGATGTTTGCTCATATCCATTTGACCATACTGTACAACGTAGTCAACCCCATCTTTGATCTCTTCAGAAATCTCCGAAAAGTTTTGCGCAGTCGCCTCGCCCGAGATATTCGCAGAGGTAGAAACGATTGGTTTTCTAAAACGTTGAATCAGCTCCTCGCAAAAGGTATGCTGAACCACCCGAATACCGATACTGCCGTCTTCAGCAACAACATTGGGCGCTAAGTTCTTCGCCTTGTTATAAATAATGGTCAATGGTTTGTCCGCAACTTCAATCAATTGATAAGCGACTTCTGGTACCTCCTGCACATAAGCCTCGAGCTGATAATCATTCCCTAAAAGAACAATCATACTCTTTCCTTTATCGCGACCTTTCAATGCGAAGATCTTCTCAACGGCTTCTGGATTCGTCGCATCGCAGCCTATACCCCAGATCGTATCAGTTGGATATAAGATGAGTCCGCCAGCCTTTAAAGTTTCTAAGGCTTGCTTCATATCATCTTTGTCGTACGGAATTCTCATTTCTTATACTCCAAATCTATTAAACTGCTACGTTGTGATCACGTAGTGCATCGTTTAACGATGTTTTCTTATCTGTTGACTCTTTACGCTGTCCGATGATCAATGCGCAAGGAACTTGATATTCGCCTGCTGGGAATTTCTTCGTATAAGAACCTGGGATGACAACCGAACGCGCCGGAACATAGCCTTTATATTCTTTCGGCTCCGGTCCAGAAACGTCGATAATTTTTGTTGATGCAGTCAACACAACGTTTGCTCCTAATACAGCTTCCTCCTCAACACGAACACCTTCGACAACAATGGCTCTGGAACCAACAAAAACGTTGTCTTCAATGATAACCGGTGCTGCTTGCACAGGTTCTAAAACACCACCAATACCAACACCGCCGCTTAAGTGTACATTCTTACCAATCTGCGCACAAGAACCTACAGTAGCCCAAGTGTCAACCATCGTTCCTTCACCGACATATGCACCAATATTAACATAGGAAGGCATCATGATTACTCCTTTAGACAAGTAAGCTCCATAACGAGCAGAAGCACCAGGAACAACGCGCACACCGAGTTCTTTGTAGTTAGTTTTTAACTTCATTTTATCGTGATACACAAAAGGCTCATTTTTGATAACCTCCATATTGCGAATCGGGAAGTATAAAATAACGGCTTTCTTGATCCAATCATTAACGAACCAAGTTTCGCCCATCGGCTCCGCAACGCGTAGTTCACCTTTATCTAAGTGTTGAATAACAAACTCAACAGCTTCATAATACTCTTTATATTCTAATAATTGTCTATTTTCCCAAGCTTCTTCAACTAGTTTCTTAAGGATTGTGCAGTCGATCATAACGATTATAAACTAAATTTTGTTAATCACAAATATGGAGATTTTTGCTGATATGTCGGCCAAAAACAGGCTAAAATTAAGAAGATATGTATATTTTTGTTAAATGGCAGAAGCAGAAAAATTAAGGATCGATAAGTATTTGTGGGCGATTCGTATTTTCAAGACACGTAGTTTAGCTACAGAGGCTTGCAAAGCTGGTCGGGTGAAATTGAATGGACAAAATGTGAAGCCTTCTTATGTCGTTAAAGTCGGTGAGACCTACCAAATACAGAAGGGCATTGAGCGCAAGGTTATCTTGGTGACAGGTTTGTTAGAACGTCGTGTGGATGCCAAGACTGCCGTGCAATTCTACGAAGACCATACACCAGTCGAGGAAACCTATGCTTTCAAATCAACTTTCCATGCCCCAGTATTGAAGCGCGATCGAGGAACAGGAAGACCAACGAAGAAAGACCGTCGTGAGATCGATGATCTGAAAAGCGATTGGTGGGATAACGAAAATGAAGAGTAGACCTAACAGATCAAACGCAATCTACTTCTATAGCTGTCTTTTGATGGTTATATGCTATTCTCATGCCTTCTCTCAAAATAGAATTCAACAGTTTCCCTTGGACTCAATCGAGCGCGAGCTCAACAAAACCTTAAGCCGGAAGACCGCCTATGATAGCGAAAAGGTTGGAAGGCTAAATGCATTAAAATTACAACTAAAGCGCGCAGAAACAGATCGCGAACGCTATGCGCTTCAGAAAACACTATTTGAGGCCTACCAGTCTTATCAGATAGATTCTGCCATTCGTTATGTATCTGCGAATGAGCAGCTTGCCCATCGTTTAAACGACTCCAAGTTACAATACGAGTCCTTAATCCAATTGGCAGGCCTTTATTCCTATGCCGGTCGTTTTATCGAGTCCAGTGATATCCTTAAAGCAATACCCCGAGCAAACCTTTCGGCTGATCAACTAAGCGACTACTTTAGAACTTATTCTGATTTCTATTCGCACTATGGTCAAAGCACTAATTTTCATGAGTACTTCTACCAGAGCGGACGATATAGAGACTCTTTGGTAACCACCCTGCCTACGGACTCTTATGAATACCGGTTGACTGCAGCAACGAAGAACCTCTTCGGAAATAACGTCGAAACCGCGGAAAAGCAGTTGAAGGGGCTCTTATCCGAATTGGACGAAACCAATAGAGAACGAGCCGTCGTTGCCTATCTGATTGGACTGATTTATAAACAGCGGAACGAACTGGATGGGCAAATCTACTATTTCGGATTGTCCGCCCTCACCGATATTAAGAATAGCATTCGCGATAATGCCTCCTTACAAAGCCTTGCTTTGGCTTATTTTGAAAAGGATAATATTGACATGGCTTATATTTTTATCCAAAAAGCCATGGAAGATGCGATATTCTGTAATGTTCGCTTCAGAACCGTTGAAAATTCCTCCTTCTATCCGATTATTAATTCGGCTTTTCAAGAGAAAGAAGCCCAGCGCAAGGATGAGCTCAAGACTTTTTTATATATCATCTCCGTACTCTCCATCTTGCTCTTCGTTGTCTTTGTAATCGTTTATCTGCAAATGAAACGCCTAAAGGTTGTCCGAAAAGATCTCAAAAAGGTAAATGAAGAGCTATTTAGCTTAAACGAACAATTATTGGGGACCAATAGAGACTTGCAGGAGGCCAATCACTTGAAAGAAGAATACATGGCTCAGTTTTTTGAGATCTGTTCTTCCTATATTGATAAGCTCGATTCCAGCCGGAAAGGTATGCTGAAGAAATTATCCAATAAACAGTATGATGAAATTAGTAAAGAACTCAAGTCGCCAAACTTTATAAAAGGAGAGCTGGAAGATTTGTATCACAACTTTGATATTATATTCTTAAACCTATACCCAACCTTTATTCAAGATTTCAATAAGTTGCTCAAAGAAGATGAAAGAATTGTGCTGAAGCAAGATGAATTACTGAATTCTGAACTTCGAATATTTGCATTAATCCGTCTTGGGATTTCCGACTCGACCAAGATTGCTCGCTTCCTTCGGTATTCTCTGCGGACGGTTTATAACTACCGCGTAAAGGTTCGGAACAAAGTCGAAGGATCAAAAGAAGACTTCGAAGAAAGCATCAAAAGCATCGGAAATCTTAACCTTTAGCCCTAAAATAGGGTTACTTTTATCCGCTTCAATTTATCGATAACTAGCTGTAATTTAACATGTTAATATTAGAACGTGTTACTTTTTTGTTTTGCCTGTTTTGAAATGGGTTAAAGTTGCACAGTTGCTTTCTACATTTGTCTTAGAGGAGACTCTACCTAAGTTATTTTAATTCAACAAACAATTATAAATCCTATGAGGCTTTTTACAAAAGTAACATTTGGTCTATTTCTGATCTTGTATGCAATGCTAGGATCCTTGGCTTTCGGTCAGGCGAGCAATACGATTCAAGGTCGAGTAATAGATGCAACAACCCAGGAGCCTATCGCTGGGGCAACGGTTGCTGTCATTGGGGGGGAAATCCGATCTTCATCAGATGCTGAGGGACGATTCTCATTGACAGGCGTACCGAACAACGCAAGACTACGCGTATCTTATATAGGATATGATAATAAGGAAGTCATTGCACAAAGCGGAAACATGACCATCAGCATGAGCGCATCGACCAATGCATTGGAAGATGTAGTCGTTATCGGTTATGGCTCTGTAAAACGTAAAGATGTCACGACTGCAATTGCATCGGTATCGTTAGAAGATATCAACGAACGCCCAATTGTTAATGCGGCACAAGCTATTCAAGGGCGTGCGGCAGGGGTTACTGTCACACAACCTAGTGGTGCACCGGGAGGCGGGACAGCAATTCGTATTCGCGGTACTACCTCTTTTAACGGTAGTAATAACCCAACTTATGTTGTAGACGGAGTGCCTGTCGACAATATAGATTTCTTAGCTCCAACGGACATTGCGGATATGCAAATCCTTAAAGATGCCTCATCTGCGGCTATTTACGGTTCGATGGGAGCTAATGGGGTGGTACTGATCACGACAAAAAAAGGTCGCGTTGGAGATGCTAAAATTGGATTAAACCTACAGACTACACAAAATAAAATTACCAGTAAGATCGATCCGCTGAATACCGCGCAATATAAAGAATTGATGGATGAGATCGGTTTAGTGGATCTCCCTGTAAATCTTACCGATCAAACAGACTGGTTTAATGAAGCGTTCCGTAAAGGTGTTACCCAGAACTATCAGGTTTCTGTATCTGATGGTACCGACAAGCTGAAATATTTTCTATCCGGAGGTTATCTGAATGAAAAAGGGATCTTAAATACCGCTTTCTTCAGACGTTATAGCTTCCGCGCGAACATTGAGAACGATATCCGTAAATGGTTAACGGTTAATGCGAACTTCTCCTATACCGACAACAACCGCAATGGGGTTTCGGAAGGATTGGGCGCTAACCGCGGTGGTACAGTATTATCGGTAATCAATACGCCAACCTACGCACCTATTTGGGACCCTTATGAACCGAATCGCTATTTCAACCAATTCTATGGTATCAATAACATCACAAGCCCATTGGAAAATATGGCTAGAAGCAAGAATAATCGCGATCGTGAAAACCGTTTATTAGCTGCTGGTAGTGCGGTAGTGAAATTTATGCCTGAATTGCAATTCAGAACTTCTTTCGCCTTCGACAGAAGAAACGGATTGAATACGCAGTTCTTAGATCCATACTCTACGGCATGGGGCAGAGAGAATCGCGGTTTAGCATTCGACGGCCGTAATATGAATACCGTGTTGACTTTTGATAATGTATTAACGTTTAACAAATCATTCAACCAACATAATCTGGAAGCTATGGTGGGAAGCTCTTGGGTAAGCTCGGACTATACCAACAGCTATATCAACGCATCACACTTCCGTGATGATATTATACAAACCTTAAACGCTGCCAACAAGATTATCTGGGACAACACCGGTTCTGGTGCGTCAGACTGGGCAACGATGTCGTACTTCAGCCGCCTGTCTTACAACTATGATGGTAAATACCTCGTGACGGCAAACTTCCGTGGAGATGGCTCATCCAAGCTAAGTCCGGAAAACAGATGGAAATATTTCCCTTCTTTCTCTGCCGCATGGCGCTTATCGTCCGAAGAGTTTATGCAGGATGTATCTTGGATCAACGACTTAAAAATTCGCGGAGGCTGGGGTAAAACGGGTAATCAATCTGGAATCGGAGATTATTCCTACCTGATGCAATACAATATACGCCGAATCGAATGGTGGTTAGAGAACCAACAAAATGCTTTGGCGACCATTAGTCCAGCAAATTTAAGAACACGCGATTTAACCTGGGAGACCACCACACAAACCAACATAGGTTTAGACTTTACGGCTTTCCAACAACGCTTGACCGTGAATATGGACTATTACTACAAGTACACGACTGATATGTTGACTTACATCAGCCTTCCTGAAGGACAATCCTTTGCTAACACAATCCGCCGTAATGAAGCAGAGATGAGCAATCGTGGTTTTGAGGTCAATGTGAATAGCAAAAATTTGGTAGGCGACTTTAAATGGAATACCAACTTCAATATTTCTTTCAACAAGAATAGATTAGAACATTTAGACTTTCAACAGATTTACGATGCTGCGAGAACATCGGACGTAGTCAATGCCAATGTGGTACGTAATACGCCGGGACGCTCAATGAGTAATTTCTACGGCTATATCAGTGATGGCGTTGATCCGGAAACTGGCGAGCTAAAATACCGCGATTTAAACAACGATGGTCGTCTTTCGGTGTCCGATCGTACTTTCATCGGCGACCCAAATCCGAAGTTTACTTACGGTTTAACGAATGACCTTTCTTACAAGGGATTCAACCTAAGTTTATTTATACAAGGTTCTCAAGGCAATGATATCTTCAACGCTTCACGTATGGAAACGGAAGGTATGTACGATGGCAAGAACCAAACGACCGCAGTTTTACAGCGTTGGAGAGTGCCCGGACAGATTACGGAAGTGCCAAAAGCAAATTTCAATATGTTGAACTCGACCTATTTTGTGGAAGACGGAAGCTACCTACGCCTGAAAAACGTGTCGCTTTCTTACAATATTAAGTCGGAGGTATTGAGCAGAGCAGGAATCAACAAGCTGCAGCCTTTCGTGTCCGCGACTAATTTATTCACCCTGACGAAATATAAAGGATTCGATCCTGAAGTAAATCAATGGGGAAATAACGGCGCGATCCAAGGTATTGATTGGGGAACATATCCGCAGAGCAAATCTTTTGTTGTAGGATTAAGCATGGAGTTTTAAGATTTAAACTGGCTAATGATGAAAAGAAATTTCAAATATATACTGTTGATGCTTGGTGCAGTAGGCTTGATGGCTAGCTGTTCATTAGACAAGGATCCCTTAGGAGACTTCTCTGATGTAACCGAAGGTATCAACGAAGAAGGGAAAACAGTCGTATTCAAGGATAAGGCTGCGGTGGATAACCAGATGACCACCATCTATAACCAATTGCGGGATAGACAAGAGCACTGGTATATGGATCAGTTACTGATTGCTGAAGCTCATTCTGATAATGCTTATGCCGGTACGACAGGGGCAGAGGTCGTTCCCTTTGAGAATAATGGCATTGAGGGTTCTAACTCGGTAATCGAGCGTGATTGGCGACGTTTTATGGAAGATATCGGTCGGGCAAATGTCTTGATCGTCAATATTGACTCAGTAACCGATCAGTCGTTAACAACGACGCTCCGCAATCAGTATAAAGCTGAGGCAAAGATATTCCGCGCAATGATCATGTTTGATATGGTGAGGTTATGGGGCAATATACCCGTAACAACGACGGTAGGAGGCGACATTACGGAGGAAACATTGGAAGATGTTTATGATGATTACTTCCCGGAACAAAAAACAGAGAAAGAAGCCTATGAGCAAATCGTGAAAGACTTGACCGAGGCAATTCCTTATGCGCCATCTAACAATAGCAGCGATAAAACAAAGCTTTCCAAATCAGTGGCAAAAGCGGTGTTAGCAAAAGTCTATGCCGAGAAGCCTCTACGTGACTATAGCAAGGTAATTCAGTATGCAGATGATCTTGCCGCGGATGGTTTCGATTTGGAAGCCGACTACACTGATTTATTTGGCGTAGTAGAGGGCTCCGCCGATCCTAAAAAGCGAAACACAAGAGAAGCAATCTTAGAAGCGCACTACTCGCAGGGTAATGGAAACTGGGTGACCTGGATGTTCGGACGTGATTTATCAAATTGGGATAGCAACTTTACCTGGGCAAAATGGGTAACTCCATCGCGCGACTTGATTAAAGCTTTCCAAACAGAGAACGATCAAATCCGTTATAGCGAATCTATCGTCTATTATCAAACCAGCTGGAGCAATTACTATCCATCGAGCAATTACCCATTTATGTACAAAACACGCTCAGCATTCAGCAATATCATTAAATACCGTTACGCCGATATTCTTTTATTGAAAGCAGAAGCTCTAATTATGGGAAGTACGGCTAATCTGGCAGCAGCAGCGGAGATTATCGACAAAGTAAGAGCACGTGTTAAGCTTCCAAAGTTGAGCAGCAGCGTTCGTGGGAACAAAGATGCTATGTTAGAAGCTTTACTGAAAGAAAGACGTTTAGAGCTAGCATTTGAAGGGCAGCGCTGGTATGATCTGGTGCGCTTGGACAAAGTAGAGTCGGTGATGAACAGTGTTTTTGCGAAAGATTCAGGTCGTAAAGCACAGGTATATCCTTTCAATGAGAACTCATATAAGATGCCTATTCCACAGGCAATTATCGATCAGAATCCTAAAATTAATCAAAACCCAGGTTATTAAAATTGTGAATTATGCTTAATATCAAGAAACTATTATTATTCGGAACCATATATAGCTCTGTGTTGACGGCTTGTGGAAATGATGCCATTAACGTAACACCCGAGCCGCCGACAGGCCCACAATCGGGAGATGTAAAAATTTACACCACAACGGCATCGCTAAGCCAGGATTTCCAAAAAACCTATGTGGACTTCAGCAAAACATCGAATATGTCGCCAAAGACAATCAAGTTAGTTGAGGGAACAAAGTTCCAAACGATGGATGGCTTTGGTTCAGCAATTACAGGGTCAACAGCCTACAACCTGTTGAAAATGACGGCAGCAGATCGTACGAAGTTCTTAACAGAGACCTTCTCTCCAACGGAGGGCATGGGACAAAGTTACATCCGTATTGCGATTGGCTGTTCAGATTTCTCATTGAGCGAGTACACCTTGAACGATAAACCAGGTATTGCGAATTTCGCATTGCAGGAAGAAGAGCTGAAATATGTGATCCCGGTACTGAAAGAGATTTTGGCAATCAACCCAAGCTTAAAGATCATGGGCTCCCCATGGACCGCTCCTTTATGGATGAAGGTGAATAACCTCGCGGATCTTGCTCCCTACGAATCATGGACCGGTGGGCACTTGAACCCGAAATATTATCAGGATTACGGAACATACTTCGTCAAATGGATTCAGGCAATGGCAGCAGAGGGTATTAAAATCTATTCGATTACGCCTCAGAACGAGCCTTTGAATCATAAGAACTCCGCTTCTATGGTTATGTTCTGGCCAGAGCAACTTGCTTTCGTTAAAACGGCATTGGGACCGAAATTAAAAGCGGCAGGATTGGAAACTAAAATTTATGCATTCGACCATAACTACAATTATGATGATATGGCCGATCAGCAGGATTATCCAGTAAAGATCTATGAAGATGCGGTAGCAGCAGCCTTCTTTGCAGGAGCGGCTTACCACAACTATGGTGGCGATAAAAAAGAATTATTGGATATCCACGCGAAAGCTCCAAATAAGGAACTGATCTTTACCGAAACATCCATCGGGACTTGGAATGATGGCAACAACCTGGCGAAGCGCCTAACAGAGGATATGCGCGAGGTTGCTTTAGGTACAGTAAACAACTGGGCTAAAGGTGTCATCGTTTGGAACTTGATGCTGGATACCGATAAGGGGCCAAACCGTGAAGGCGGATGCCAAACTTGTTATGGCGCGGTTGATATCAGCAAGCATGACTATAAAACTATACGCAAAAATTCACACTACTATATCATAGGGCATCTGTCATCAGTTGTTAAACCGGGGGCGGTTAGAATAGGAACAGAGGGATACACGGCCAATGGCCTGGTATACTCAGCGTTCAAAAACACTGATGGCAGCTATGCCTTTGTTTTGTTGAATGACACAGGCGAGGCAAGTCGCGTCACCCTGAATGATGGTAAGAATCATTTCAGCTATGAAGCACCTGCAAGCTCTGTTGTATCTTATACTTGGAAGCCATGAGAAAACTAGTCAATTATTCCTATTTATTGATGCTCCTTTCCATCCTCGTGGGATGTAAAGAAGAGTTCATTGTGCCTACTGGGGGTGGTAGTCCAACGATTGAAATTGTTTCTAAACCGAATGCCGCATTCTTTGCAGATAGCATTAGCTATAAAGTGAAGGTTGCGGATCAAGGTGTCGATCTATCGACCTTGAAAGTCGAGCTTTTATACAGCGAGGATGTGGTAGCAAGCCAGACGATCCGCACCAAAGAATATGGAGAATATCAAGGTAAGCTATTTGCCCCATTCTTAAAGAATGTGGCCAACGGTACGGCAACGTTACGTTTCACCGCGCAGAATGTGGAACTTACAAAAACGGAAGTGCTGGCCGATCTACCTTTGACGCGACCGGAATTTCCTTTCCTGAACTTAATTGTTGAAGGTAAAACCTACAAAATGCTGCGTAAGTCGGCAAATCAGTATGAGGTATCCGATAAGTTCGCAACGAAAGTAAATGGATATATCGAAGCACCTGCCTTTGGAGCGAACGGTAATACGGTGCAATTTGGCTGGGATGGCGAAGCGATCACGCAAGGCGTAACAGCTAATATTCCATTCACTAATATCATTGAGGGTGTATATCCAATAAGCTTCAATACCATGACTTATCAAGGAAGTCCATTTGTTGCCTATAAATTGAACGGCGAGGATATGACGATGGTTGCGGAAGATGTTTATAGCATCGATATGGATATGGACAAAGATCAGGAACTTGTTTTTGAAGGTCTTCAAGGCTTAGATACCTGGTGGGTTGACCGAGATTTCTTACGTAAAGAAAGCGATAAATTCCTTTTCAACGCTATCAAAGGAAGATACCGTATCACCGCAGATTTGAAGAAGAAGTACTTTATCGTCGAGGCGATGAACGGAAGTAACCTGGCTTCGCTGAATGCTGACGGCACTGGTGCAATCTGGATTATTGGTGAAGGAATCGGTAAACCGAGTGTAGCATCCAATGAAGTGGGTTGGAATACGGATAAAGCACTTTGTTTAGCGCCTATCGGTGGCAAGAAATACCGCGTAACGGTGGTTGCCGGAACATCAATCAGAGCAAACTCGATCAACTTTAAATTCTTCCATCAAAAAGGATGGGGTGGCGAGTTTAAAAATACCGATATCTCCACAAAAAGTGATATTATCTTCATCGGAAATGG
Organism: Sphingobacterium sp. UBA2700; assembly: GCA_002354335.1. GTDB lineage: Bacteria > Bacteroidota > Bacteroidia > Sphingobacteriales > Sphingobacteriaceae > Sphingobacterium. The sequence goes on from DELI01000004.1 coordinate 17,017, forward strand.
CAGTAATGGACGCGACCCAGGGAACTTAGGTATTGTCAATGGCAAGCAACTCGAAGCCGGCGCAACCTATGTATTCGAAGTCGACCTATCACAGGGCAACAGCAAAGCTGTATTAACCGTAAACAAACAACAATAGTAATATATTAAACTACGGGGGTTAATTCTCCAACCAAGAAGCTGTCCGAAAGGGCAGCTTTTTTTGGGTAGTATTTAGTAGTTAGTATTTAGTAGTTAGACCTATGGCAGGAGTGAGATTTTAGACAAAATCAAACGTCTCCCATCCCCATCATAGGTCTTAATACTAACTACTAAATACTAACTACTATATACCAACTACTACTCAATCCCCTTGTAAAGCCCTTTCAAACCCAATGTAGAACCCAATCAAACCCGCTTGGGAGCGGCTTTGATTTGGGTATGCATAGGTTAAAGAAGGGTTGTCATATCATTTAGGTCCCTGCTGCTATTTATTCGTGTTTATATAAAAAAAACTACTAATTTCGAGTTAAATAAACAAGATATGAAAATACGTTCAGCCTTTTCGGCGATTTTAATCTTAGGAATTATGACCTTTTCTTCCGCTAGTTTTGCACAGCAAAAAGCAACAAAATATATCATGGTTATCCATGGTGGTGCTGGAACGATCTTAAAGAAAAACATGACCGATTCGCTTGAGAAAGCCTATATCGCAGTTTTGACGCAGGCTTTGGAGACGGGCTACAAACAATTGGCGGCAGGAAAATCGAGTTTAGATGCGGTGGAAGCCACGGTTCATGTGATGGAAGATTCGCCCTTATTTAATGCGGGGAAGGGTGCCGTATTTACGAACCAGGGCAAGAATGAAATGGACGCATCGATTATGGAAGGAGCGACCTTGAAAGCTGGTGCTGTCGCGGGGGTTACTACGATTAAGAACCCGATATCAGCGGCGCGTGCCGTGATGGAGAAGTCAGAACATGTGATGATGGTTGGCGCAGGGGCGGAGGAGTTCGCGAAGCGCGTGGGTTTGACGATTGTCGATCCTTCGTATTTCTGGACAAAATCGCGCTATGACGCTTTACAGAATATCTTGAAACGCGATGCGGAGAAGACAGAGTTAGATCATTCAAATCCACAAACATCCATCGCTCCCTTCGTCAAGGATGAGAAATTTGGCACTGTGGGTGCTGTTGCCTTGGATAAACAAGGCAATCTAGCCGCGGCGACTTCGACGGGCGGAATGACCAACAAGAAATTTGGACGCGTCGGTGACTCCCCGATTATTGGGGCGGGCACCTATGCGGATAATAATAGCGTTGCAGTGTCCTGTACAGGCTGGGGTGAGTTCTTTATTCGTGCAAATGCGGCCTATGATGTCGCTGCCAGAATGAAATATGGGAAAGCTTCGTTGAAAGATGCTTCGCAACAAGTCATCGATCGTATTGGTCAGATGGGGGGTGATGGTGGATTGATCGCCTTGGATAAAAAAGGTCAGGTGGCTATGCCATTTAATACCGAAGGCATGTATCGCGGAACGGTGACTGAAGACGGAAAGATTACTGTAGAGATTTACAAATAGAAAAAGAAATCCCTGAGTTGCTTACTCAGGGATTTTATAGTAGTTGATATAGCGAACAATACTGTTTGCTCTCCGGTTGATATAGGCCGAAGGTCTTCTTGCATCCCACTTTTGTGGACTTGGTAAAATAGCAATAATAAGCGCTGCTTCCTTTTTCGTTAAGCTTTTGCCCGATTTATGGAAGTAGTATTGTGCAGCAGCCTCAGCGCCATAAACACCTTGGCCCATCTCAATAACATTTAAATACACTTCCAGTATTCGCTTCTTACTCCAAAACAGCTCAATCAAGCCTGTAAAGTATGTTTCTAATCCCTTCCGTAGCCATGAGCGCTCCGGCCACAGAAAAACGTTTTTCGCGGTTTGCTGGCTGATGGTACTGCCGCCACGTAATTTTTTGCCTTCTTGATTTCTCTCGAATGCCTTTTTGATTGCGTCGGTATCAAAACCATTATGTGTCATGAAATGTGCATCCTCGCCAGCAATTGCTGCCCGCTTCAGGTTATCGGACATATCTTCATAAGCAAGCCATTTCCTGTCAATCTTCCATTCTTTACCGGCTTCCTTGCGCTCAAAACCGCGTTGAAGCATTAAATAGGTGATTGGCGGGTTGATAAAGCGTAGGGCAATCACCCAGAGTATGGTAATCGCAAAAAAAGCTAAAATACCTTTCAACACCCAACTTAAGATTTTCTTGGATAAGGAGGCATTGGATTTTGGTTTGCTTTGCTTTCTCTTGTTTGTATTCGTAGCTCGCTTAATAGCCATCTGCACTAATTTTGATGCAAAGCTAATAGGTATTTTTTAATTTCCATGTCATAAACAACAATCTTCCCGCATTTCCATTTACATCCGGCAACTCTTGACTCTGCCGAAAACAAGAAATATGCTTGCAACGGTGTAAAGACGTGAATCTAAAATCTAGTGTCTTACATCTAAAATCTGATATCTAATATCTCATTGTCTCACGTTTGGCAAATCGGGCTAATTCTGCTATTTTTACAGCTTAGAAAAAACAGAGAATACCTTGGCAAAAGAAAAGAAGCAAACCCCTTTAATGCAGCAATATAATACGATTAAGGCGAAGTATCCTGGCGCATTATTGTTGTTTAGAGTGGGCGATTTTTACGAGACATTTGGAGAGGATGCGATGAAAGCGGCCAAAATATTGGGAATCGTTTTAACGAAGCGTGGGAATGGCTCGGAATCGGAGACTGCTTTGGCGGGGTTTCCGCATCACTCTTTGGAGACCTATCTACCAAAGTTAGTACGTGCGGGGCAGCGCGTTGCCATTTGTGATCAATTGGAAGACCCCAAGCAGACCAAGACCATTGTGAAGCGTGGTGTGACGGAGCTGGTGACGCCTGGTGTGTCCTACAACGAAAACATCGTTCAACAGAAATCGAATAATTATTTGGCTTCGCTGTTTATCGATAAGCAGAGCATCGGTATCTCTTTTCTGGATATTTCAACGGGTGAGTTTTTAGTAGCACAGGGCAATTTCGGCTATATCGACAAGTTACTTCAAGGCTTTAAACCGACAGAGATTATCCTTCCAAAAAAACAATACAAAGAATTTGTAGAACATTTTGGCTCGAGCTATTATACTTATACGCTCGACGAATGGCCATATACTGGCGATTATGCGACGGAATGTTTGTTGAAGCATTTTGAAGTCAACTCAATGAAAGGTTTCGGAATCGATCGACTACCGGTTGGTATTGTTGCAGCGGGCGTTGCTTTACATTATCTGAATGAAACAGAGCACCGTAATCTACAGCATATATCCAATATCTCCAGGATTGAGGAGGATCGGTATATGTGGCTGGATCGCTTTACTATCCGCAATCTGGAGCTTATCGGTTCGCAGAATGAAAATGCAACTACGCTTTCGGACGTTTTAGATGAAACCTCCTCACCAATGGGGGCACGTTTGCTGAAACGTTGGATCGTAATGCCGCTCAAAGATGTGAAATCTATCAATGAGCGTCTGCAGGTGGTTGAATATTTTCATAAGCACCGCGAATTGCGGGAGCAATTGATTGGCGAGATCAAGCAGGTCGGCGATTTAGAACGATTGATCAGTAAGATTGGTTTGCAGAAAGCCAACCCACGTGAGATTAGCCAGTTGAAGCGTGCGCTGTATGCGGTAGAGAAATTAAAGACATTATGTGATGTTCCGGCATCTGAGTCCTTGCGTGTCATCTCGGAGCAATTGAATCCTTGTGTTCTGATAAGAGAGAAGATTGAGTCGACCATACAGGCAGAACCTCCTGTAGCGCTGAATAAGGGTAATGTAATCGCTGATGGCGTCGATGCAGACCTCGATAAATTGCGCAAGGTGGCTTTCGGAGGCAAGGATTATCTCCTGGAAATCCAAAAGCGCGAATCGGAAGCGACAGGAATTCCATCGTTGAAAATAGCCTTCAACAATGTGTTCGGTTATTATTTAGAAGTTACAAATACCCATAAAGACAAAGTTCCTGAGGGCTGGATCAGAAAGCAGACCTTAGTGAATGCAGAGCGATACATCACCGAGGAGCTTAAAGAATATGAAGAACAGATTCTAGGTGCGGAAGAGAAGATCCAGCAAATAGAAAATAGGTTATACGGTGAACTCTTGATTTCCATTGCGGAATATATCAAGCCGATTCAGCTGAATGCCCAATTGATTGCGAAACTGGATGTGTTATTGAACTTTGCGACCATCGCGGAGAAGAATTTCTACGTGAAACCGGAAGTCAATAATGGCAAATCCCTCGACATTAAGGGGGGAAGGCATCCCGTTATTGAGAAGAATTTGCCGATTGGCGAGGATTACATCACCAACGATACTTACCTGGATCCGGAGACACAGCAGATTATCATCATCACCGGACCTAATATGGCGGGTAAGTCTGCCTTATTGAGACAAACGGGATTAATTGTGTTGATGGCGCAAATTGGATCATTCGTTCCTGCGAAAGAAGCGGAGCTAGGAGTCGTCGATAAAATCTTTACGCGTGTTGGCGCGTCGGATAACCTGTCTTCGGGTGAGTCGACCTTTATGGTGGAGATGAACGAGACGGCTAGCATCATGAACAACCTCTCGGACCGCAGTTTGATCTTGTTGGACGAGATTGGTCGTGGAACTAGTACTTACGATGGTATTTCTATTGCCTGGGCAATTGCAGAATATTTGCATTCGCATCCGGCAGCGCGAGCAAAAACTTTGTTTGCAACGCACTATCATGAATTGAATGAGCTTTGCAATTCCATGCCTCGCATCAAGAATTACAACGTCAGCGTGAAGGAAGTGAACAATAAGGTCATCTTCTTGCGTAAGCTGATTCCGGGTGGGTCGGAGCACAGCTTCGGTATTCACGTAGCGAAGTTAGCAGGTATGCCACCGAAACTTATCGGGCGTGCGAGTGAGATTTTGAAACGTTTGGAACAGGAGCGTACCGGTGGGGAGAAGATTAAAGATAGCATGAGGAAGATTCAGAAGCAGGCTTATCAATTGCAGATGTTTGCGATTGATGATCCCGTTTTGGAGAAGATTCGCGATATGCTGAACAATCTGGATGTCAATACGCTGACACCGGTAGAAGCGTTGATGAAGTTGGATGAAATTCAGCGCTTGCTGAAAAATTAAGCAATAGATCGATGGGGAGCATTTTCCAATTCAAGCAGTTTGCGGTAGATCAGCAGGATTGCCCCATGCGAATCAATACGGATGGCGTTATCTTGGGTGCTCATGCGTATGCAGATTCCCCAAAACATATTTTAGACATCGGAACGGGAACCGGTGTGATCGCTTTGATGTTGGCGCAGCGATTCGAGCAAGCAACAGTTACCGGAGTGGAGATCGATGAACTAGCGGCGCATACCGCGCTGGAGAACTTTAAGGCTTCGCCTTTTGTCGATCGTTTGGAATTGGTGAACTCGGATATTTTCCTTTGGACTCCCGCTATATCATACGATCTGATTGTTTCGAATCCACCTTTTTATATCAATTCCCTTCATAATCCAGACGCCAGACGTAAAACGGCCAAACATACGGATGTCACTTTCTTCGAAGGACTATTGGATTTTGTTGCATTACATTTAAACTCGACCGGAAAACTGCAGATCATCGTGCCTGTGGAGCTGAAAGACTTTTTGGTCAGCATGGCAGCGTCGAAGGGATTACACTTGCTAGAGGAGCTTAAAATACGTTCATTCGACGACGCAGAGCCGATTCGCTTAATCTTAAGTTTTACCAAGATGCAGGGGGTAGACTTTGCATCGGAAGGTTTTGTGATATATAAGGATCGCGGCCAGCATTCGGAAGCATACAGACAATTGTTGAAACCTTTCTTTTTAGCCTTTTAGAAATGAAAATCGGACTGATATCGGATACCCATAACTACCTGGACCCGGCAGTATTTACCTATTTCGAGCATTGCGACGAGATATGGCATGCTGGTGATTTCGGAAGTATGGAGGTCATAGAGCAACTGCGCGGTTTCAAGCCTTTGCGTGGTGTATTCGGTAATATAGACGATAAGCCTATTCGACTGGAATATCCGGAACACTTACGCTTCATGTGTGAGGATGTTGATGTTTGGATGACGCATATTGGAGGCTATCCCGGGAAATACTCTCCTTTGGTTCGCGAAGAGATCAGGAAAAACCCACCCAAGCTTTTTATTTGTGGGCATTCGCATATCCTCAAGGTTCAATTTGATCAGAAACTTGGCTTATTGCATCTTAATCCTGGTGCCGCCGGGAAACAAGGCTGGCATCAAGTCAGAACGCTGATGCGTTTTGATATCAATGGCGATAAGATTGAGAATTTGGAAGTGATCGAGTTGAATCCGCGCTACTAAACCTATAAGCTATCGCGAACCTCAATTAAGAAGCTCTTTAGTTTTTCTAGGGAATCCACCACACGCTGGTTTTCTTTCGCCTCGTTCTTATTGCTGCGTAAGAAGTCGCGCGCACCTTGAAGGGTGTACCCTTTATCTTTTACTAAATTAAAGATGATCTTTAGGTTAGAGATATCATTCTGTGTGAACAGGCGATTTCCTTTTTTATTCTTCTTCGGTTGTAGGATATCAAACTCACGCTCATAGAATCGGATTTGTGAAGCATTAACACCGAACATTTCAGTTACCTCTCCCATTGTATAATACAATTTATTTATTTCTCGATCTTTATAAGGCATGTGTTTCCGCGTTGATGATATTAACAAATATACAACCTAGTTTTGAAATTCAAAAAAAGCAAGCCTTTTATAAAGTTGGTACCTATTTTGTAAATTTAACGGCATGAAAGGTAAGGTGATTGTCAGCAGCTTTTGGACCCGTTTTTTTTCCTTCGGAAAAGCACAGGCAATTACGATATTCCCCTTCATCTTTCTGCGATATCGTATCGATAAAGCGGATAAGATCCTTATAAACCACGAAAGGATACATCTTATCCAAGCCCTCGAGCTCCTCGTAATCCCTTTCTATATCTGGTATCTCAGCGAGTTTTTATATCGCTATATTCAACATCGAGACTTTAATACGGCTTATTTCCATATTTCCTTCGAACGCGAAGCATATAGCAATCAACATGATATGGACTACCTGAAGAATAGAAAGCGATTTGGGTTTTGGAAATATTCGTAGTAGGTAGACGATGTTAGACATTAGATGTGAGATTTTAGGCGCGTGTCTTGAACCAAGAAAAAAAGGATGCAAGGATGGTCAGGATCGGGGCGCTATAGGTCTAACTACTAAATACTAACTACTAAATACTATTTTTAATGTCTAACCTAAAACCTAAACGGCGAAACCGGTAATCCTCTGCTATTAAATAAATTAGGCATAGCCGTTTCCGAGAATCCGAACTTGACAGATACGGGATTCTTTACTTCCTTGGATTGCACGATAAGTTTGTCGCCTTTGATGGTTCCCTTTGCAGGATAGTATTTATTATCGGCTCCGGCGATTTCCAGTTCGGTGATATCACCTTTAGATTTTAGCCCGCCTTCGGCGTAATAGAAGGAGATCTCGATATTACTTCCTTTGACTTCGTGGGATTTGTAAATTGGCGATTTATAGTTTTTGATGGGTTTGTCGTAGACCTCCGCTAAGGTCATATCGGATAGGCGTTTTGCGACCTCTTTCTTTTGGTTCGGGTGGATGTTCTTGACATCGTCGACGAGGTCAGTGATCACAACCATTCCGGTTTTTTGGAGTTCTAGGGCAGTTTTTGCCTGTAGCTCGCGCAGTAGGGCACCTTTAGGTTCGTTCTTACTATTGTAAGCGTAAGGGGCGATTTGAACGAAATAAAAAGGGAAGTCCTTGTTCCACGCATTTCTCCAGGAAGTTACTAGGGCTTTCATAAGCTTATCATAGCTAGGGTAGTAGCCGACATTGCTTTCGCCCTGATACCAATAGGCTGCAGTGAGGTTGTATCCGGCATAGGGATGGATCATGCTGTTCCATAAAACGCCACCTTCGTGCGGACGATAAGGGTTTACATCCTGCATTTTTGCATATTTCAATAGGAAAGGGTCATTGATGATGAGGTGGTTTGGAGTCCACACTTCGGCACCTGTTCCTCCCCAACTTGCATTGATGACGCCAATAGGAACGTTCAATTCCTTATTGAGCTCCTTGGCGATAAAGTATCCGATGGCAGAAAAGGGTTTCAATGTTTCAGCGCTGAGGGTAGTCCAGCTATTGTTGATATCCTCTTGTGGGTAGTTTGCTGCGATGCGGCTAACCTGCAACAGACGAATATTGGGATTATTGGCTGTAGGTAGCTCATCCATTATTTCCTTGAGGTTCTGGTTTCCGCCCCATTCCATATTGGATTGTCCGGAACATAGAAATACATCGCCCAATAAAATATCGTTAAGGCTGATGGTCTCGTTGTTTGAGATGACTTTTAACTGGTATGGTCCGCCGGCTTGACCTTCCGGAAGTTTAACCGACCACTTGCCATTGTAATCTACTTTAGTGGATACGGTGTCTGTAAACCATGATCCGATGACTTTAACAGGTCGATTCGCCCCTCCCCATCCCCAGAAGTTGATTTCTGTATTACGTTGAAGGACCATATGGTCGGATAGGAAGTGCGGGAGGCGAAGTTGTGCTACAGCGGTTTGCAACATGGCAATGCTGGCAATGAAGCCCAGGCGTAGTGATTTTAGTTTCATTGGCTTTGTTATAGGTTTAAGATATAAAAGTAAGAAATGTGCTGGATTAGCTGTCCTGTGCTATCAGGATATCTTGAAGGTCGCCGATTTTTAGAAAGCGGAATTGCTGAGCAGCCTGTAGGAAGCGTTTGTTCGCTATGTTTGTAAAGCAACAAAGCCGTCTATTCAGACGGCTTTGCGATATTTTTTATAATTTTTGCTTACTTCACTAGTTTCAAGAAAGTACCAACTTTATCTTTCAATTGTCTTCTATCAACAATAAAGTCTAAGAATCCGTGTTCCAATACAAACTCTGAAGTTTGGAATCCTTTAGGAAGGTCTTTCTTAATGGTTTCTTTGATGACACGTGGTCCTGCGAAACCAATCAGCGCGCCTGGTTCTGCGATATTGATATCACCTAACATGGCATATGATGCAGTTACACCTCCTGTTGTTGGGTCTGTCAATAAACAGATGTAAGGAAGCTTTGCTTGTGCTAATAGTGCTAGTTTTGCAGATGTTTTTGCCATTTGCATCAATGAGAATGCGGCTTCCATCATACGTGCCCCACCAGATTTCGAGATCAGCATAAATGGTAATTTATGCTCGATACAGTAATCTATAGAGCGTGCAATTTTCTCACCTACTACCGATCCCATGGAACCTCCGATGAAGGAGAAGTCCATACAGGCTACAACAATTTCTTGTCCGTCCAATTTTCCTACAGCCGAGCGTAAAGCGTCATTAAGGCCAGTTTTTGCTTGGCTTTCTACAAGACGGTCTTTGTACGGTTTTGAATCGACGAAGTTCAAAGGGTCGCCCGCTTTAAGATTTGGGAAAAGCTCTGTGTATTCGTTGTTATCAAATAATATAGAGAAATAGGCGGTAGAACCTATACGGATATGGTAATCGCAGTAATGGCAGACAAACTTATTTTCTACCTGCTCAACGTTTAAAAGGGGCTTTTTGCAATTTGGACATTTGTTCCACATGCCATCAGGAGCCTCTTTTTTGTTTTCTGTAGCAGTTTGAATTCCTGCTTTGTTTCGTTTAAACCAACTCATAGACTATTGTTAATCGGATTACAAATAAACAAAAAATATCTAATATGTAGAGGGTGAAATCGAAATGAAGGATGGGGTGGGTAGGTTATAAATAAAAAATGGGCAAGCCCCCTTTATCGCACCGCTCAACCAAATACCCTTGCTTTGTTCCCAACCTGGGGGAGTCAATGGGAGCTGGTCGTAAAGGACTTACCCACGGCAAAATTAACAAATTTTTAATGTTTCCGAAAACATATTTGCATCGCCGACTTATCCTGCTGACTGTCAGTCAGGAAAATTTACATTTTATCGTTATGATATTCGCCTTTGAGGGCATAATATCCAAATATTCCCAACCCGCAGGAGATAATTGGGGTCAGAATAAAGAGGATAATGATACCGAAAACGACATCTTCCTGTTGTCCGGAAACAATTTTTGGGATGCCAAATTTGGCAATACAGAAATATGCGGTCAGAACTGCAAGGACTATCCAAACGATTCCTAATAGTTTTTTTAGTGTTTCCATGTTAATCAAGATCTTTAGCTACCATGTTTTTGTTAATATACAACGCTCCGATAATAAAGCAGACTGCCGATATAATGATCGGATACCATAACCCCTCGAGATAGAAGGTGGGGTCGTTTGATAGTTTGGCATTGCTGGCTAAGTAGGTTGAAACGGCCGGCAGGAGTCCTCCAAATATTCCGTTTCCGATGTGGTATGGCAGGGACATGGAGGTGTAGCGGATTTTCACCGGGAATATTTCGACTAAGAAAGCTGCAATGGGTCCATAGACCAAAGTAATATAGATTACCTGGATAAAGATCAGAAATATGAGATAGAAATAATTAGTGCCTTCAATATGCACGGTATTTTTCACGACTGTATTCACACCTTCACTGTTATTGCGTTCCACACCATCCTGAAAGAAATGCGCTATTTCTGTTGTTTTTAAAACGGTTCCATCGCTGTATTTTGTTACGCTTGTTGTCGTTTTATCATATCCACCTTCTGTTGGCACTTGAACCGGCTCTGAAACGGTCGCCGGGCCAAGTTCTGTTTTCGTTTTCAGGTTAGTGACTTGATACATGGCTTCGTATATGGGGCGATAAGTCAAGACCGCGAGCAACATTCCGGTTAGCATGACCCATTTTCGACCTACACGGTCTGAGAGCTTACCAAAGACCACAAAGAATGGAGTAGCAAAGAGCAGGGCAATTCCCAGTATCATGTCTGCTTGGTCTGAATCCAGGCTCATGACGGTCTTCATATAACTCATGGAGTAGAACTGTCCCGTGTACCAAACAACACCTTGACCCATCGCGGCACCAAATAACGCAAGCAATACGAATTTAAGGTTGTATTTGTTTCCAAAGCTTTCCTGAAGAGGGTTTTTAGACGTCTTTCCTTCGGATTTCGCTTTTTGGAACTCTGGCGATTCATCCATGTTTTTACGAATTAAGTAAGACACATAGACCATCAGGATGGATAAGAGGAATGGGACACGCCATCCCCAGGTGTCAAACTGTGCCTCGGTGAGGAATGCGCGGGTTACCAGGATTACGACAAGGGATATAAAGAGTCCGAAGGTTGCGGTTGTTTGAATCCAGGAAGTCCAATAGCCACGCTCTCCTTTGGGGGCATGTTCTGCAACATAGGTCGCAGCTCCTCCATATTCTCCGCCTAGAGCGAGGCCTTGTAATAGCCTCAAGACGAGTACAATGGCAGGTGCAAAGTAGCCTATGCTATCATAGCTGGGAATACAGCCGATGAGGAAAGTGGCACCACCCATCAGCACCAGAGTGACCATAAAGGTGTATTTACGGCCGATCATGTCGCCGAGCCTACCAAAGAATAATGCGCCGAATGGCCTCACGACAAAGCCGGCGGCAAAGGTCGCTAGGGTGGATAGGAACGCTGCTGTGGGATTGTCTGATGGAAAAAACTTCGTCGATATGACGATGGATAAACTTCCGAAAATGAAAAAGTCATACCATTCGATGAGGGTTCCTAAGGAGGACGCACCGATGACTTTCCAGATTCCTTTCTTACTTACTTGTTCTTGCATTTTAGTTTAGGTTTATTAGGTATTATTTGTTGTTAGTTGTTTTTGTACACTTTTCCGGGGAGAGCGACGATATGTCCGGCCATTTCCATTTCGAGGAGCACGATAGCGAGTTTGCTTTGTGGCCAATCGCTATGAAAGGCTATCTCATCGACACTGGCCTCATCGCTTTCGCGGAGAAACTCATGGACGATGCGTTGATCCTCGGAGAGATCGGGCAGTAAGGAGAGTTGTATGCCTTTGTCCTTGTTGCCTTCCTGGTTATGCCATTGCATCAGATCGAGCAGGTCCTGACTATTTCGAATGAGGTGTGCCTGGTTATTTTTGATAAGCTGGTTGCATCCTGCAGAGTACAATTGATCTACCGCGCCTGGGTAAGCACAGACATCGCGATTATAGTCGTTTGCCAGCCATGCAGTAATCAAGGCTCCTCCTTTCTCTCCTGCCTCAACCACAACCGTGACATCCGCCAGACCTGCAATAATGCGATTGCGCATGGGGAAGTTGTTTTTATCGGGGATGGTGTTGAAGGTAAATTCGGTTAGTAATGCACCATGATGGATAATTTCACGGGAAACATCACGATGATGGGCAGGGTAGATTCTACTCAAGCCATGTCCTAATACCGCAATGTTGCAGATATTGCGATGTATGCAGCCCATATGGGCCATTACATCGACCCCCATGGCAAGACCGCTTACGACCAAAGCATCTAAATCGCTAATGCCGTCCAGTAGCTCATCGATGATGCGCTTGCCATAATGTGTGGCGTTTCGGGTTCCGACAATACTGACTATTTTTTGTTTGTTGTAATCGGCATGGCCATAGCTATAAAGCACCAATGGGGCATCCTCACAGTGCCTTAAGCGTTGCGGATAGGCTTTGTCTTCTAACCAAAGTAAATCAATGCCGTGTTTCTCGATATGATAGAGTTCATCCTCCGCCTCCTTAAAGACGGCCTTCGATTGGATCTGCTGAATTACAGCGCTACTAAGTCCGGGGATAGAATTTAGTTCTTGGGTTGAGCTGGCGAAAAGGTCTGCTACATTGCCGAAATAAGCCAACAGAAGTCGGCTATATTTAGGGCCAATGCCCTTGATTTTGGTCAAAGCAATCTTTTCTATTGCACTCATAAACGGTTAGTTCTGTTAAAGATAATTAATCAGGTTCCCTTCTGCAAGCCTCTTATTGAATTTTATAATTAACTTTGTTTTGTATTAAATAGTTGATTATGGAGTTACAAGAGCCTTTTGATATAGAAGTAGGAGAGATTACCTACTCGGTTTTCCCTGATGAGAAAGACACTTATACGGTTTTTAAAGACGGGAAAGAGTATGTGCAGATTATTAAAGATACTGACACTACTTGGCTAAAGCTGAACCCAGAGACGGGATTGCCGATGTTTGGGATGGATGAGGAGATTAACCTGATCGGAACAGCGATTAGCAAGAACTTAGGATAGTTTTTTGAGCTCAATCTTGCAGCTTTTCATAAGTTCCATTGTTCTTCCTGGAACACGGGATCTGTAGGAAACGTCTTTGATTAAATCAAGTTTCTTTTCAATATAGATCCCTGATAATAACTTCGGGGTATTATCCTGATTGCTATTGGATTTATTGTTTTTCATTTCGTTCTATATCTAAGTTTATCTAAATATGAACAAAAAGACGTTAAGTTCTTTTTAAGAAAAACTTTTATTCAGCCTCAGAAACTCTAACAGTAATTAATAGTCTTGATGGAGTTTGAAAACAGCATCTTTCATAAAAGCAGAAGTCCTAACAGGACTTACATAGGCACATAGACCACATACTTTGTATCAAAGAATTCGTCTTTAAAGTATGCAGAAAGCGGATGTAATTCGGCTTTCACCCTAGCTTCTTTGATCTCTTCTTTTAAGTCTCCACCTTTCAGGTATAATATTCCATTCGGAATACCATTCTTATCTTGTTTTTCGAACTTATTTCTAATCCAAGGAATAAATTCAGCAAGTCTTGTTACGGCTCTGGAAACCACGAAATCGTATTTGTAGTCAATCTGTTCTGCACGCATGTGGTCTGCTTCGACATTCGTTAGTCCAATAGCCTCAGCGACTTCACGTACCACCTTAATTTTCTTGCCAATCGAATCGACCAGGTGAAACTCAACATGTGGAAACATAATGGCTAAGGGGATACCCGGGAATCCACCACCTGTACCCACATCTAAAACACGCGTTCCTGGCGTAAATTCAGTGACGAACTTGGCAATGCCTAGCGAGTGCAACACATGCTTTAGGTATAAACTTTCAATATCTTTTCTGGAAACAACATTGATTTGGTCATTCCAAAATGGATATACTTCCGCGAGTTTAGCAAATTGCTCTTTCTGAGTTTCCGTAAGGTGTGGAAAATGCTGATAGATTATGTCGACTGTTGGATTCACGTTTTTTCAATTTGGTATTATTTCCAACTCACCTGCTGCTTGGAACGATTGAACAGGCCGTTGAAACATATGTAAAAATAATAATATATATCTAGTATAGGTAGCCATATCAGAATGTCCAATACGGCGAGTTTCTTATAGATTGAATAGAACACGAGGAACTGACAGATCAGGCGAAGCAGATAGGCGCTAAGGCTGATATACCACAGACTCGGAAATAAGGCAACACAGACGAATAACGCGATATAAAACAGCAGCGCCGTAATCAGTTGGGTGGCCAGCATGCGCTTGTGCCTGCCTTTGTAAAGTACTGAGGCTCCTGCGTGTCTTGCTTTCTGTTTGTAATAGCTCTTCCAAGTGAGTTTCGGAGCGGAATAAACATGCGCGTCCGGGTGTATGGCAATATCTACGTTGGATTTGGTTGCATTCTGATTGATAAATAAATCATCATCGCCCGACTTGATATGCATATGTGCATTGAAGCCTTTACCTTTGAAAAACAATGCCTTTTTATAGGCTAGGTTTCTTCCCACTCCCATATAAGCGTTCCTTTTGAGAGCATAAGACAGATAGCTCATAGCCGTATGCGTGGTTTCAAAACGAATAAGCTTGTTCAAGAAGCCTTTATGCTTAAAGTATGGGGAATAGCCCAATACGATTTCTTTATGATCCTGGAAAGCACCTGCCATCTCTTTTATCCAATTCGGACTGTTCGGCTGGCAATCCGCATCGCACATGAGTAAGGTTTCATGTTTAGCGCCTTTTATGCCCATTGTCAGAGCAAACTTCTTGCTGTGCTTCAATTGCACATGTTCCTTAATCTCCACTACCCGCAAATGTGGATACTGCGCACAGAAATCCTTTAATATCCACTTGCTATCATCTTCGGAACAATCATCAACAACGATGACCTCAAAGTCCGGGTAATCTTGCTCCAATATGCTCGGAAGGTATTCTTTGAGATTTTCTTGCTCGTTATGAGCACAGATGATAAGCGACACGGCAGGATATGCTTCTTTATCTTGATAAGATTTGACGCGATATCGCGCTAGTTTGCTGTAAACAAATAGAATGTAATAGAGCTGGAATAACAGGAGGATCGCTAAAATTCCGAGAGGAAAGTAGCTCATTATGATGTTTATGTACAATTCGGTGTCCATAGAATAGCGACAAAGATACGGTATATCCCTGCAATTCTGTCGCCTGTATGTTAATAAATGCGAATTAAATGAGGCAAATGCATCACGCTCGAAATTTTATAGTATTTTTGCGCTTGATTAAGGATTAGTATGAAATTTACGCTTCAAGCACAAGATAAACTCTCGAGAGCCAGGGCAGGAGAGATCGAGACCGCCCATGGAACAATAAAAACACCGATTTTCATGCCAGTTGGTACTGCTGGAACTGTCAAAGCGGTGCATCAGCACGAGCTTGTCAATGACATCCAAGCACAGATTATCTTGGGGAATACTTACCATTTGTATTTACGCCCGGGATTAGATGTTTTGAATAAGGCTGGCGGTTTACATAAGTTTATTAACTGGAACAGACCCATCTTAACAGATTCTGGAGGCTATCAAGTTTACTCTTTAACTGAAGTTCGTAAAATCCGCGAGGAAGGCGTGACTTTTCGATCGCATATCGACGGCTCCAAGCATTTATTCACTCCGGAGAATGTCATGGATACTCAGCGCGTCATCGGTGCTGATATTATTATGGCTTTCGATGAATGTACTCCGTATCCTTGCGACTACCGCTATGCTCGTCGTTCCTTGGATATGACACACCGTTGGTTAAAACGTTGTTGCGATCGCTTTGATTCTACAGAACCGCTATATGGTTATGATCAAACCCTTTTCCCTATTGTTCAAGGTTCGGTATATAAAGATCTTCGTGAGAAGTCTGCAGAGACCATTGCTTCTTTCAACAGAGAAGGGAATGCAATCGGTGGACTTTCGGTGGGAGAGCCTGCAGAGGAGATGTATGCCATGACGGAAGTCGTAACGAATATCCTCCCTAAAGAAAAACCACGTTATTTAATGGGTGTCGGAACTCCTGTCAATATTCTGGAGAATATTGCACTGGGTATTGACATGTTCGACTGCGTTATGCCAACTAGAAATGCGCGTAATGGGATGCTATTTACGCAGAATGGCATAATCAATATTAAAAACGAGAAGTGGAAAGACGACTTTAGTCCGATTGAAGCAGAGAGTGATCTACTAGTCGATCAGATTCATACAAAAGCATACCTTCGTCACTTAATCCGCTCTCAGGAAATCTTAGGAGCGCAGATTGCTTCGCTTCATAACTTGCATTTCTACCTCTGGTTAGTCGATCAAGCACGTGAGAAAATTATTGATGGCACGTTCTATGATTGGAAAAATAAAATGGTTAAGATCTTAGGCCAACGCTTGTAATATTGTAATGAACATCATTGATCGTTATATCATAAAGAAGTATCTGTCAACATTTGCGTTTACAGTAGCCATCTTTTGTGTGGTTATTGTGATCTTCGATGTTTCAGAGAAGATTGATGATTTCAACAAGTATAAGGCGCCGATGTCACGTGTATTTCTTGAATATTATGCACTCGGTAGCTTGCCTTTCTTTATCAATATGCTTACGCCACTGTTTAATTTCATTGCGGTAATCTTCTTTACATCGAAGATGGCAGATCAAACAGAAATTGTTCCGATCCTTAGCGGCGGTATGAGCTTCAATCGAATGCTTCGCCCGTATATGTTTTGCGCGGGACTAATCTTTGCGCTGACACTAGTTTCCAATATCTACATTATTCCCTTTACCAATACCATCAAAGTAAATTTCGAGAATGTATATGTCAAGCCGGATAAAATCAGCACCTCATCTACCTCTACCCACATGCAAATCGACTCCAATACCTATGTGTATATGGGCTCTTTCGATACGCAAGGGAAAGTAGGCTATAACTTCTCGCTGGAACGATTTGATGGAGACAAGATGGTAGAGAAGCTCATGGCGGATCGGATATCTTGGGATTCTGTTGCTAACAAATGGAGTGTACATGCTTATACCAATCGTATTATCGATGGGTTTAAGGAAACAATGGAATCTGGAGAGAAGAGAGATACCACATTAGATATGCGACCTCAGGATTTCGAAGTATATGAAAATATCTTCACCACGATGAATCAGCTCGACTTGGAAGAGCGGATCGCCAAGGAAGAGATTCGAGGAACTGGCATGATGAACGATCTGTTGTTGGAGAAGTATAAGCGTCTGATCAACCCTTTTTCAGCCTTTATTTTGACCCTTATTGGTGTTTCCTTGTCATCGAAAAAGGTTCGTGGAGGGATTGGATTAAGCTTAGGACTTGGTATCGGGCTAAGCTGCGTCTATATTGTTCTTGAGCGTTTCTCGAGTATGTTCTCCTTAAAAGGCGGGCTAGATCCACTAATTTCCGTATTAATACCAAACGTTATTTTCTTATTACTGAGCTTTTATCTTCTGAAAAAGGCCCCTAAATAATTTCTTAGGATATGTCAAAGTTGGCAATCAATCGCAATATCTTGATATTGCATTTCACTGTATTGATTTGGGGATTCACTGGTGTACTAGGTGAACTGATTTCTGTATCAGCTTTACATCTCGTTTGGTATAGAGTACTGATTGCTGCTATCTCCCTATGGGTTTACTTCCTGCTTACTAAAAAGCCAATTCTGGTCACCAAATCCCAGTTGTTTCAATACCTAGCCGTAGGAATGCTTGTAGGATTGCATTGGGTGCTGTTCTTCCATGCGATCAAGATTTCCACCGTCTCGGTTACACTGGTTACCCTGTCATCCGTTACGTTGTTTACAGCGATTCTCGAACCTATGATAAATCGAAAGAAGATATCGATCGCTGATATCCTCATCGGGCTTGTTATTATTTTCGGAATCTATCTCATCTTTAAATTCGAATTTCAATACTTTTGGGGGATAGTCTTTGGCCTTTCATGTGCCTTCTGTGCGAGTATATTCTCTATATTCAATGCGCGGATGGTAAAAAAAGGGAGCCCGACTTCGATCACCTTTTATGAAATGATCGGCGCATTGATAGGAGTTTCTATCATCATGCTCCTATCCGGACAGTTTGACGAGCAAATGATCTTAAGCCAGTCGGATTTGATGTATTTATTAGTCCTTGGGGTTGGATGCACGGCAATTGCTTATGTGCTTGGAGTTGCCGTTATGAGAGAACTATCGGCCTTTACAGTAGCACTGACAACGAATATGGAGCCTGTTTACGGAATTATCCTCGCCTTACTGATCTTTGGACAAAAAGAAGCGATGAGCACTGGGTTTTACTTCGGAGCAATTATTGTTCTTTTGGCAGTGTTCATTTATCCTTATCTGAAAACCAAGCTGAAATTTTAGAGCTTTCCCCCATTCCTTTTTTACCGATGCTATTAAGAATATCGACGAATTCGGGAGAGGTTCTTGCAAAACTAATTCCCAGCTCCGAATATTTTCTACTGCACTTTAAATTATTTAATTTTTCTTAACTCAATTCGAGTGTCGATGTAATGCTACAATTAGTTAATAATATCGTCACACCCACCCAACGAAATCGATTTCGTAATCTTTTATTCTTGGCGGGTAAGTGATTTCGCTGTATCTTTTTCAAAAAATTTACAAGAGTGGTTTTTTAGGGTTAAAAAAATAAGTAAAGACTGCCCTTGTAACTTGATATCTACTGCTGTTGCTGGATCTACGCTGGATAAATTAAATGACTTATGTCATTTTTCCACAATTAATAGTTTCGATAAATAGTTTCCAGACAATTAATAACAGTAATATTACCATTGCTCGCTAAAACTTGCACGAAAGTTGCAATTAGTTTAAGAGAGTTTTAAAATGCAAAATGTAAAAACGGTTAATTTTTAAATCAACGGTTTTTATTCGATAGAATCTCTAACTATTAATTTTCAAAACGAGAAATGAGGCTGCTTTTCACACAAGCAGCCTCTCTTTTTAAGTGCTTTTCCCGTTCTGTCATCGCCGAATAAATATTCCATTGATTTTTGTATTGTATCACCAAGATGTTTGATTAAATCGTAACTTTGTACCTTTACAAAAAGCTGAAATAATAAGTTGCCGAGAGGGTAACGAATCAATAGAATAATATGGCAAATATCGTAGCAATTGTTGGAAGACCGAATGTTGGTAAATCTACCTTATACAATCGATTAACAGAAAGTCGTAAGGCTATCGTGGATGACTTCAGTGGAGTAACCCGCGATCGTCATTATGGACAAGCCGAGTGGATCGGCAAGAAATTTACAGTAATAGATACTGGTGGTTTTGTACATGGTTCTGACGACGTATTTGAAGCGGCAATTCGTGAGCAAGTGCATATTGCTATCGAAGAAGCTTCTGTCATCTTGTTTGTCGTTGATGTAACAACGGGAATAACAGACTTGGATGATGAGATTGCCGATATCCTACGCCGTAGTAAGAAGCCGGTATACATTGTTGCTAACAAAGTAGACAGTGCAAAGCAGGCCAATGACTCGGCCGAGTTCTATTCTTTCGGTCTTGGCGAACCTTATGATATTTCATCGATGACCGGATCTGGAACAGGTGAGTTATTGGATGAGGTGGTTAGCCATTTCGAAGTGGAAGATGAAGAAGAGTCCACTCTACCTAAGTTCACCATTGTTGGTCGTCCGAACGTGGGCAAATCATCTTTAACGAATGCACTATTAGGTAAAGAGCGGAACATCGTGACGCCGATTGCAGGAACTACACGTGATGCCATCCGCATTCATTATAATCAATTCGGACATGAATTCTTATTAGTTGATACCGCTGGTCTTCGCCGTAAGTCGAAGGTGAATGAGAACATCGAGTTCTATTCCGTAATGCGCACAATTAAAGCTTTAGAGGATTCTGATGTTGTTATCTTGATGATCGATGCCAAGGATGGCATTGAAGCACAGGATATCAATATCTTCCACCTAGCAGAGAAAAACAAAAAAGGTATTGTTATTCTTGTTAACAAATGGGATACCATTGAGAAAGATCATAAAACAGCGAAGCAGTTCGAGGATACGATCCGTAAAAAGATCGCTCCTTTCTCCGATGTTCCTATCTTATTTACTTCCGTAACAGAGAAGCAACGTATCTTCAAGACCGTTGAGACTGCGATGGAAGTGTATAACAACAAGACCAAGAAAATCCCTACGTCGAAACTAAACGACGTGATGTTGGATATCATCGAGAACTTTCCTCCACCATCCACCAAAGGGAAATACATCAAGATCAAGTATGTAACACAGTTGCCAGGCAGATCTCCAATGTTTGCTTTCTTCTGTAATCTACCTCAGTATATCAAAGATCCATATAAGCGCTTTGTTGAAAACAAACTGCGCGAGAACTTTGATTTCTCAGGTGTTCCTATTCAAATATTCTTTAGACAAAAATAAGCTACCGTCAATCGCTATGCAGCACAACTTAGTATTGTACAATACCCTGACTCGTAAGAAGGAGAAATTCGAACCTATACATCCCAACTTGGTTGGTATGTATGTTTGTGGTCCAACGGTTTACAGTGATGTACATTTAGGGAACTGTAGAACCTTCGTGTCGTTTGATCTTATCTTTCGCTACCTGCTTCATCTAGGGTATAAAGTGCGTTATGTACGCAATATCACTGACGCAGGGCACTTAGAAGGTGACAATGATGAGGGCGATGATAAGTTTGCAAAGAAAGCGAAGTTAGAACAGCTGGAGCCAATGGAAATTGTACAAAAGTACACCATAGGCTTTCACGATGTCTTGCGCTTATTCAACACCTTACCTCCGAGTATTGAACCAACAGCGACCGGACATATTTCCGAGCAGATCGAAATGGTTCAACAGATCATAGCGAATGGATATGCTTATGAGGTGGATGGAACGGTTTATTTTGATGTTGAAAAATACGTTAAAGAACATAACTATACGATCCTAACGAATCGTAATCTAGAAGATCTATTAAATAATACACGCGAGCTGGGCGGACAAGACGAAAAACGTGGTCGCCTCGACTTTGCATTATGGATTAAGGCTAAACCGGAACATATTATGCGCTGGCCTTCGCCTTGGGGCGTAGGATTCCCAGGTTGGCATATCGAATGTTCGGCCATGAGCAGAAAATACTTAGGCGATCAGTTCGATATACATGGCGGTGGAATGGACTTGGCCGCTACTCACCATACCAACGAAATCGCACAATCGCAGGCTTGTAACCATACGACACCAGCGAAATACTGGATGCATACGAATATGCTTACCGTGAATGGAGCGAGAATGTCGAAATCCGCAGGCAATGGATTTCTACCGGGCGAGCTCTTTACAGGAGACCATCCTTTATTGCAAAGAGGCTATTCGCCAATGGCGGTACGCTTCTTCATGCTGCAAGCTCACTACAGAAGCACCTTAGACTTTTCAAATGAGGCTTTGGACGCTGCTGATAAAGGCTTCAAGCGCTTAATGACAGCAATTAGCTTACTCGATAAGATTACGGTATCCGCTAAATCTAACTTCGCGGATCTGAAGGCAATCAAAGAGAAATGCTACGCAGCGATGGACGATGACTTCAATAGCCCTGTGCTTATCGCGGAATTATTTGAAGTGGTTCGTATCATCAACTCGATCTATGATGGTAAACTAACAATCAATCAGGCTGATCTTGAAGACTTGAAAAGCTTTGTTCATGCCTTCGTATTCGATATCCTAGGATTGAAGGATGATCAATTAGAAAACACAGACAACGTCGATGATTTGATGCAGATCATTATTGATTTGCGTAATGACGCCAAGAAGAATAAAGACTTTGTTACCTCAGATCGAATTCGCGAACACCTAACTGCGATTGGTATTCAACTGAAAGACAGTAAGGATGGTACACTTTGGAATAAGATTTGATTACTAAGGTAAAATTTGTACAATGATTAAAAAAAAGGCCTTTACTGTATTAACAACAGCATTAATAGCCTTATCAAGTTATGGTCAGTTACCAGACAAGATAGGGGGACTGTTAACAGTAGATCGAACGGCAGCAAATCTTTCAAAAACAGTAAATCCACACACCGGATTAAAATACATGGTAGACAAAGAGTCTACTTTCTTTGTGCCATCTCCGGTAAATGCGGTTAACTATTTAGATAATCGTCCGAATATTCCAGATGTACTGACCTGGAATCCCAACTTCGTATTGGTATCCCGAAGTTTAGATTGGGGTGTAACGTCAGGTCCCTTGGAGTTTCAAAAAGTAGGGGCGATCAAACGCTATGGCCAGTACCTAACGGTATGGAGAAGAGATAAGAAAGGTAACTGGAAGGCTCATATCCGTGCGGAAGTAGAAAACTTCGGAAAAGGGAAAGCAAGTCCTTTAGAATATTACGAACCAGATGATAAAACTTATCTTAAGCATCGCTCAGATAAACGCTTAGCACAGCGTGAAGAAGTCGTATTGCAAACGGATGAGTTGTTCTCGACGATCTTAAAAGCGGATACCAGAACCGGTTACAACGAGTTTATGGCAGACGACGCTCGCTTCTACTTTCCTTGGCAAGCAGAAATCGAAGGCAGAGACAAGATTCTCGCGTTCCTGAAGAAAGAGCGCATCGAGATCGATACGGATCCTACAGGAGTCGGGCGTGCCTACAGTGGCGAATTCGCCTATACCAACGGCACGGCGACCGTCGGTATGAAAGATAAGGTTGTGAAGTTTAACTACGTACGTATCTGGCAATTGAAAGAAGACTTCCAATGGAAAGTAATTTTAGAAATGATGTTCGAAAGATAATCGACAACAGATAAAAAAAGAAAAGCGAAC
>DELI01000004.1:40194-215550 GCA_002354335.1 Sphingobacterium sp. UBA2700
GTTCGCTTTTCTTTTTTTATGCTTTCAGGCGTTTACTTCGCTGCGATATCATTATCGGTAGGAGTAAGCCATACTTTCAATTCTTCACACTGATGGAAATCATCGCTGACGTGTACAAAGGTTGCCTTGGTCTTTTTCTCGAACCATTCGCTTAGCTTTCTACGCGTCTTATCCTCTTGCGCAGCCTCTTGTATCTTCGCGAAATCTTGCTCTAAACTAGCTTTATGCGGCGGTATACGCGTCTTTAAGTAGTTGAATTTATAGGCCACTTGTCCCGTTCTATCGGTAAACTGGAAGGGCTTTGAGTATTCGCCAGGTTGTAATGGATCAATCGCTACGAATAATTCCTTCTCCAACATATCCACCGGGATTAGTGTCGTTCTGGATTGGGACTGTTCGTTGATCACCATACCACCGTTGAATTTTGTCTCTTTATTATCAGAGTATAAAGATGCAGCGGTATGGAATGGAAGCTTGCCGGACGACACTTTCTCATAGATACTGTCGATCTTCGCTTTCGTACGCTCTAAGCTCGCTGTGGTTGGCTTTGTTTTGATCAAGACGTGTCTTACATTCACCTCTTCACCACGGCGCTCTAATACCTGTAAAAAGTGAAATCCAAACTGTGTCTCAAATACGGGTGAAACTTCACCTTCTTTTAATTTGAAGGCCATTGCCGAGAATTCCTTCACATAGGCATCACGGGTTGCGAAACCTAACTCACCACCATAAGGGGCAGAACCATCTTCAGAGTAGAAACGTGCAACCGTACCGAAGTCGGTTCCATCAATTACTTGCTTTCTATAACCCTCCGCTTTCTCACGGAATACATTTTTCTCTTCTTTCGTCAATACCGGGTTTACGACGATCTCGCCAATCTCCACCTCTGTATTGAAACTTGGTAAGCTATCCTGGTTCAAGCCCTCGAAATAGCGTTTTACCTCTTGTGGTGTAATCGTGATTTTCTGAACGATCGTTCCTTGAAGCTTGTTAGCCTTCAATTGTTCAGAAAGAATTGGTCTCATCTCTTCTTTGTACTGTAACAAAGAACGTTTCAAGAAGCCTTCTAAGCGTTCCTGACTTCCCGCACGACGAACCATTTCGCGCATACGAGCATTCAATTGATCATCAACCTCCGATTCCGTCACTTCGACCGAGTCGATTACCGCTTGCTGCGCAAGCAATTTCGTCATAATCAATTGCTGCAAAGCCGTACACTTGAAATCATCATCCGGTGTCCCGCCGTTCGCAAGATACTGCATGTACTGATTGTCAATGTCGGATTGTAAGATAATGCCCGAGCCCACAGTTGCAACCACACGGTCAATAAGCCTTTCCTGAGCATTCACCCCGATGGAACAAAACGTCAGTAAAAGTGTTATTATAGTAAAAAGGTTCTTCATTCTTTTATAGTCAATCTAGATGAGATAGTCTAGGGGCAAAATTATTAAATATTATGCCTTTTTTCTACATTTATACCATAATAAATAATATAAAGTAAAAATACTATCCTCACACTGGCGCTAAAATACCTATTTGAAGATAAACTTACTGTGTTTTAACCATATTTAACAGATGAAAAAAACTTGCCTGATCCTACTCATTTCGATAATGACTGCACACTTTACATATGCACAAAATCAACTTGTTCCCCTGTTCGTAGGGACCTATACGTCGAAGGGCGGAAGCAAAGGAATCTCTTCTTATTTGTTCGATCAGGTCACTGGGAATTATGATTTGATAAGTGAAGTGGAAACACCAAACCCATCTTTTTTAGCACGCACAGATAAGTTTTTGGTAGCAGTAAACGAGTTGGGCGACGGTAACCAATCCATCTCATCTTTTAATCTTGCTGATGAGACTTTGACTTTCGAGAATAAAGTTTCCACCAAGGGAGGAGCACCCTGCCACGTGCTATTGGGAGATAAAGGACGCTATGCAGTCGTTTCCAACTACTCCGGCGGTTCTTTAGCGTTATTTAGTATCGATGAGAATGGTCATATATCTGAAATGGACGATTACCGCGAGTTTAAAGGAAGCAGCGTTGATCCGAAACGCCAGAGCAAATCGCATATCCATTCAGCGTTTATGGGGCCTGATAAATCAATCTATGTCTCCGATCTGGGTGCCGATATGATCTATGTCTTTGACGTCGTTAAAGACGGAACAAAGTATCAATTTAAAGAAAAAGAATCAATTGCTGTTACAAAGGGAGGTGGACCCAGACATATTGCATTCCATCCTAAAGGAAAAACCATGTATTCCTTGCAGGAACTGACTGGAGATATCGTGGTTTTTAAGAAAGAAAAGAAGAGCTGGAAGCAATCGCAGATCATCAATATGAATGGTGCCGATTTCAAAGGTCAACATGGCGCTGCAGACTTGAAAATATCGCCTGACGGCAAATTCCTTTACAGTACCAATCGCACTGATGCAAATACCGTCTCGGTCTTTGCCATTAAAAGAGACGGTTCCCTAGAATTGAAACAAGTGATATCTGCCTTAGGGACTGGTCCTAGAAATTTAAATATAACGCCAAACGGGAGGTATGTATTGGTTGCCAATCAATTGACAGATCAAATCGTGGTATTTGCGAGAGATTTAAAATCGGGCTTGCTGCGGGATCACGGTAGAAGAATCGAGCTGTCCAAACCGGTCTGCATTATCTTTTAATCCGTAGCATCTTCGGTATCGGCGATATTGTCTTTTTCTGTCTTATCCGCTTTGCTAGGGTCGCTTTCTAGGATATTCTTCTCATGATTATACATGCCCTGCAGTTGATCGATGACAGTACCTTTCCAAAGTGGGGTGTCCGTCGTGTAAGCTGCACGGCCAATCATATGGGCGGCGATCGGAGCAGTAAGAATCAAAAAGAAAATAATAGCGATAGACTTCGTCGTGACCGATACATCATCAGGGAACATAATGGCCGCGCAGATCAACAATAAACCTACGCCCAAAGTCGATGCCTTGACCGTGACAGACAGGCGGAGATAAAAATCAGGCATCCGAAGGACACCGATCGATGCGAAGAGGATCGACAATGCGCCCACTGTACTTAATACTGCTAAAATAATATCAATCATCGCGTTGTTTTTCTATGTAATACGAAAAGGCGATTGTACCTAAAAAGGCAATAAGCGCCAAAATAATAGCTACGTCCAACAGAACTTCCTGCTCTTGTCGGATACTGTATACCGTGATAATCCCAATACCAATAGTGATGATAAGATCCAGCGCAATCACGCGATCCACTACGGTAGGTCCTTTGAACAAACGGATAAAGACCAGCAAAACCGAAATGGTCAAGATGGGTAAAATCACAAAATCAAAATACGCTTCTAAACTCATCTTATGATCTCTAATAATCTTCGTTCAACCCCTGTTTTTAACTGTCTAATAAATTGCTGTTCATCCTTCAGATACATGACGTGGATGTAAATAGCCTTTTTATCGTCGCTAATGTCGATAATCAGCGTTCCTGGTGTCAGTGAAATAAAAGTCGACAGCAAATTGATCTCAAAATCTGTCTTGGTATTCACCGGATAACGGACGATGCCAGGTTTGAAGAAATACTTCGGTGTAACAACATCATAGGCTACCTGAATATTCGCTTTGAGCAACTCGTAAAGGAAATAGAAAAAGAAGGAAATAATCTTCGGCACCCGATAGAAGTAGCGCTGATCTGTTTCATTCCTGTTCATGATCCACAGCACGCCAAACCCTAATAAATAGCCAAACAAAAAGTTTGAATATAAAAGGGAGCCCGATAGTGCTACCCAAATAAAGGATAGCAATAAGTTCATCAAGAAAAACTTAATCATTTCTCAAAAACTTTATCACCCAATACCGTACGTACGTATGAGCTTGTATCCAACAATTCGTTACTTATGCGATCTACAGCAATGACAATGTTCTCCGCATTTAAGCCGATATATAAAGTTACCGAACATAAAAGTAGAATCGGCATCACCAATAATAGTTTCTTGAAAGGAGGTAGCTCCTTAAACTTATCTTCCATCACGCTCTCATCAGGACATTTCTTCCAAAATACATCCGCCCACATCTTTGCGATGACATACATGGTTACTAAGCTTCCTACAATCAACGCTCCAACAAAGAAATAATGCTTCCCTACGAAAGCTTCCTGAAAAAGGTAGATTTTAGGCCAGAAGCCTGATAATGGCGGAACACCAACCAAAGAAAAAAGCACCAAAGCAATAATCAATGATATCAGCGGATAGGAGGCGTATAATCCACCTAATCGATTCATGTCCATTGTCCCGCGCACCTGACGTATATACCCCGCAATCAAGAACATATTTGTTTTGACCATGATGTCATGGATTAAGTAGAATACTGCGCCCATCAATGCAGCTTTGGTAAACATCGCAATACCGCCTAACATAAAACCGATATGACAGACAATTAAATAAGAAAACAAGCGACGGATATTGGTTTTGATCAGGGCGCCAAAGGCTCCTGTCAAAATGGTTAAAACCGCCATGACCATCAGCAGATTCTTCGTAAACTCATCCGGGATGAACATCAAACTGAACACCCGTAAAATTGCGTAGACCCCGACTTTCGTTAATAAACCACCAAAGGTTGCAGCAACGGCAGAAGGAGGTGTATGATAGGAAGAAGGCAACCAATAATAAAGCGGAAATACCGCAGACTTAATACCAAAACCTAATAGAAAGAAAATCGCCGCAATATTAATTAATGACTGATTATGAAATTCACGAATGCGGATTGAAAGATCAGCCATATTCAATGAGCCGGTGATTCCGTAAAGAATACCGATGCCTGTCAAAAAGAATGTCGAGGCTAGAATATTCATCGCCATATACTTTACAGCACCTTCCAGCTGCGCTTTTCGGCCGCCCAGCGTCATCAACACAAAAGAAGAGATAATGATCACCTCAAACCAAACATACAGGTTGAAGATATCGCCTGTTAAAAACGCCCCATTCAGCCCCATCAATAGGAAATGGAAAATAGGGAAGTAGCCATACAACATCCTTTGGCGTGCAATGCCCACGGATGAAAAAATCGAAACAGCAAATCCGGCAATAGAGGTCAACAAAACCATACTGACCGCCAATAAGTCGGCAACAAAGACAATTCCAAAGGGTGCTTCCCAGTTGGAAGCATTCATGGATAAGGTGCCTTCCGTATAAACCTTCGCAAAAAGACGGATCGCAATCAATAGCCCAATAAAGGCACCTCCAACACTAATAAAGCGCTGCGTTACGGTTTTCCGCCAGGCAATAAGCTGCAGAATAGCCGTGAACAGGTGGATAAAAACAGGAGCTAAAATGTGGTTATCAATCATATATCTTCTTCTTCCGGCGTATTTAAATCATCTAAATCGTCTGAATCAACTAAGGCATAAACCCTTTTCAATAGCACGATCGCAAAAGCCGTTAAAGCGAAACTGATGACAATCGCCGTCAGAATCAAGGATTGCGGAATCGGATCTGCGTAAATATCTTCGAAAACATTGTGGTTCGGGTCAATAACTGGAGGCTTCCCCTTGGTAATGGTTCCTAAAAGGAAGATCAGGATATTCGTACCGTTGCCTAGGAGCATAATTCCTAAGAGCAATTTCACCATACTGCGGCGTAGAATTAAAAAGATTCCCGCAGCATATAAAAAGCCTAAAACAACGACTAATAATAACTCCATATGCTTAGTCCTTGGTTAGTGAAATGGTAAACAATATTGTCAATACCACACCGACAACGACCAGGTAAACTCCGAGGTCGAAGAATAGTGCCGAACCAATGGAGCCAATGACCGGAATTTTCTCCTCAAACCATAGGCCCGTCATGGGGGGGAGACCAAAAAAGGTAGGCGAGATAACAGCCAACGAGGCAACGCCAAGGCCGACAGGAATCAGTGATAAAGGTTTTCTTCCTAATAACTTCATGGTCTCTTCGGTCCCATGCGCAAAACTATGCAGCACAAAGGCAATTGATGCAACCAGGCCCCCAACGAAGCCCCCACCAGGAAAATAATGCCCTCTTAATAATAAAAAGAAAGAGAACAGCAACAAAATCGGTAGCAGATACCGCGTAGCGGTCTGTAAGATAATACTCTTCATAAATTATTCTTTCTCCGACGACTTTAATCTCAATTTTAACAAACTATAAACTCCGACCGCAGCAATACTCAATACCACCGTCTCAAACATCGTATCGATACCCCTAAAGTCTGCCAAGATCACGTTCACCACATTCTTTCCCTTCGCCAGAATATAGGCATTCTCGCCATAAAAATTCGAGGTGTCCTTGGACACAGGTTCGTAGAGCACTTTCAAGGCGATAATCGAAAGGATAGCGCCGAAACCAAGCGCAACGAACATATCTCTGATTTTTTGCCTTGGAGATGCTAGACTCAGGAAAGATGGTAATTTATAGAGAACCAATACAAAAAGTACGGTCGTCAAGGTGTCAATAGTAAATTGCGTCATGGCCAAATCGGGCGCGCTGTAGAATACAAACATCAAACAGATACAATAGCCGATGACACTCATGGAAACAACAGAGGTCAGCCTGGACGGGGTAATAATTACAATCAATAAAGCGCCAAGCAGGATGATAACAACTGCCACCTCATAGATGGTCAGCGGGGAAAGATGGTCGAAATTAATCTGTATAGGGCCGCTGAGCCATAACCTATAGATTAAAAGTGCCTCCGCAAATAAAATAATCTTTGAGTGGTACGATCGAAGATAGCCGTTGTGTATCGTATTGGTGTACCAGGTTGAGAACCTGAATAAATCGTTGCTATACCTTGTTAAGACCGTTTGTGCGGAGAACGCATTCCACTTTTCTACTCGCTTCACTTTTGCCTCACTTGGCTTGTTGATCAGGTAAATTAGCGTACCAACGACTAAGGTAATTCCGCTTAACAATAAAACGGTATTGAAACCATGCCATATCGCCAAGTGCATTGCTGTATCCTGCCCGAAAATGGCGTTGGCAGTTTGATAACTCAGCAAGTCGCCTACAATGCCCGGGAATACACCAAAAAGTACACACAAGATCCCTAGTATCAGTGGTGGAAGCCACATCGAGAGATAAGGCAAATGCAGTTTGCTATATTTCTCCGGCAGTTCGCCAAAGAAGGGTTTGAAACCCGCCATAAAACCTGCAGCGAGCAGACAGATATTCGTCACTAAGGCTAGTCCTGTCAATATCGTGCTCAAATGAGGGACGGCGTGTAAAGTAGACTCATAGATCAGGTCCTTTCCGATAAAGCCAAAAGTCAAAGGCACGCCAGCGCTGGAAAGTGCAGCTAATCCTGCAGCAATACCGACCGGCAAAAGGACCTTCCGTAGCCCCGATAAAACAGTAATATCGCGGGTCCCGGTTTCATGGTCAATAATACCCGTCACAAGGAATAATGTCGCTTTGTATAGTGCATGCACCAGGATGAAAACGCTGGCAGCAATAATCGCTTCCTTCGTCCCGATGCCCAGTAGAAAAACTAATATACCGAGCGCAGAAATCGTCGTATAGGCCAAAATCGACTTGAGGTCGATGCGGAATAAGGAATGTATTGCAGCGAAGAGCATGGTGAACCCACCGACGATCATCAATGGATAAGACCACATCTCCGTACCTCCCAAAATTGGAAAGAAACGCGCAAGCAGGTAGATGCCCGCTTTTACCATCGTCGCAGAGTGCAGATAAGCCGATACCGGCGTCGGTGCCTTCATTGCGCCCGGCAGCCAGAAATGGAATGGGAACTGCGCGGATTTGGTAAAAGCGCCAATAAAAAGAAAACCTAAAATCAAGGGATACAGCTCATGCTCTATAATCATGCTGCGCTGTTCAACCAAAGCAGAGATAGAGTAAGTCCCCGCTATATTGCCGAGCAACACTAAGCCGGCAACCAGGAAGAAACCGCCCATACCGGTTATCGTAAGTGCCGTTAATGCGCTCTTTCTAGATTCCGCCTGCTCATTGTTGAAACCGATCAGGAAAAAGGAACTGATACTCGTGAGCTCCCAAAAAATGAAAAGTAACAGCAGGTTATCCGACAGGACGAGCCCCAGCATTGCCGACATGAATAGTAACAGATAGCCAAAGAAACGATCGAAATAGGGATGTCCCTTGAGATATGTACGCGCATAAAAAAAGATGCCCGTACCGATTCCGGTAATCAGTAGACTAAAAAGCAGGGAAAGACCGTCGAGTCGAAAATCAAAATTTATGTTCAAGGACGGAACCCAGTCTATGTGTTGGATAAATGTACTCCCCGCGGATATCTTAGGAACGTAGCCCAGGTAGTACGCAAATAAACATGCCGGCACAATTGGTAGAATAATACTCCACTTCGATTTGATTTTTTTGCCAAACGGCACAAGAAATAAAGCAGTTATTAAACCAAATAAAATTGTAAAAAGCATGAATTATATTATAGTTAATTTGGGAATTGCCCTAAAAATAGTAAAAAACTACGATTTTTCCATGTAAAATTCAACCTAAAGATCAATTTAACTCGGAAAAGCTTACAATTATTATTAGCTTTAAACAATCAATTACTCGAATTGTTATGAATAATCTACCTAGACTTATGCTAGGCCTCATCCTTGGCCTATTGATTTTTGCGTTGCCAACTTTTGCACAGCAAGCCTACGTAAAACCGAAGCTTTCGAATCCCGAATCTTGGTCCTTTGTCCTCATCCCCGATCCGCAGACCTATATGAAATTCGAACGAAATCTAGGGACTTTTCACACCATGATTTCCTGGATTAAAGAAAATAAGGACTCCTTGAATACGCAGTTTGTCCTATGTACAGGTGATCTAGTCGAGCAAAACGATTTGCTGAACCCGAATGGAAAGCAAGCAAATCAAACCAGCAAACAGCAGTGGACAAGCATCAGCTCGGCTTTCCATCGCCTGAATGGTTTAGTACCTTACGTTCTTGCAACAGGAAACCATGATTACGGACATGTAAGCGCCGAATACCGCGCCACCCAATACGATAAATACTTCTCCCTAGAGCAAAATCCACTAAATGCAGCCGCAATCCGTGAGGTGGGCCCTAATCTGAATGGGGCATCAAGCGCTGTGAACGCGGTTTACGAATTTAAGACCCCACATCAGCAAAAGTTGTTGGTCATGGTTTTAGAGTTCGCTCCGCGCGATGAAGTCGTTGACTGGGCAAAAAAGACCTTA
This sequence comes from Sphingobacterium sp. UBA2700, assembly GCA_002354335.1. Lineage (GTDB taxonomy): Bacteria > Bacteroidota > Bacteroidia > Sphingobacteriales > Sphingobacteriaceae > Sphingobacterium. Next base: position 49,390 of record DELI01000004.1, read on the forward strand.
GATCAACCGAAATATGCAGACCATAGCGTTTTCCTCTTAACTCACACCTATCTTAACAGAGATAGCAAGCATATGCCTAGAGAAGGTTACAAGATTGAAGATGCAAATTACGGCGAAGCCCTATTCGAGAAACTCGTAAAACCTTCCAAAAACATTCGTATGGTATTCTCCGGGCATATCGGCGCTCCAGATAACTGGGCCGGCCACCTCGGATTCAGAGAAGACAAGAATGCCGCAGGAAAATCCGTCGTACAAATGGCATTTAACGCCCAAGCAATGGGCGGCGGATGGCATGGAAACGGTGGCGACGGCTGGCTACGCTATCTGGAATTCCTCCCGGACGGCAAAACCGTTAAAGTGAAAACATTCTCACCACTATTCGCTATTTCTCCAGCAACAAGACACCTCGCTTTCGAAAGAAGCGCAACACAGGAGTTTGAGTTTAAACTGTAATAGTATTTAGTAGTTAGTACTTAGTATAAAGACCTTTGGCGCAAATACGCTAATATCTCACATCTAATATCTAAAATCTAATCCCGCCCTAGGTCTAATTACTAACTACTAACTACTAAATACTACCCAATGCATACCCCTATCAAACCCGCTTCCAAGCGGGTTTGATAGGGGTATGCATTGGGTTTAAAAGGGGTTTGAAAGGGCTTTATGCAGAAGCAGACTCGAACAAAAAAAGAGGCTAACCCCTGGTTAGCCTCTGTACTATCTCTTTGTAATTCTTACTTAGGATTGCGATCTGAATTCTTCTGCTCCTTTGATAATCGATTCCACTACGGTTGGATCTTGTAGAGTCGAGGTATCTCCGAGGTTATTTAATTCGCCTTCGGCGATTTTTCTTAGGATTCGGCGCATAATCTTACCGGATCTTGTTTTCGGTAAATCTTGCACAAATTGGATGATATCCGGTTTTGCGATTGCTCCGATAATACGTTGAACAGTCTGCAAGATATCTTGGCGTGTTTTTTCAGCGTCGATATGGTGATTCGCAATGACATAAGCGTAGATGCCTTGTCCTTTTACAGGGTGTGGGTAGCCTACGATTGCTGACTCTACTACGTCGGCGTGCATGTTGATTGCGTTTTCCACTTCGGCGGTACCGATACGGTGTCCGGATACGTTCAATACATCATCCACACGGCCGGTAATGCGGTAATAACCTTCCGGGCTGCGGTAACAACCGTCGCCGGTGAAGTACATATTCTCGTATGTAGAGAAATAAGTTTGCTTACAACGCTCGTGGTCGCCCCATGTCGTGCGTAGCATACCTGGCCAAGGGAACTTGATACATAAGTTGCCCGACACATCATTGCCTTGAATTTCTTCACCGTTTTCATCCATCAAGGTTGGTTGAACGCCCGGCAATGGCAACATGGCATAACCTGGAATTTCAGGTGTAATTCCTGCAATTGGCGTAATTAAGTGACCGCCGTTCTCTGTCTGCCACCAGGTATCGGCAATCGGACATTTGCCCTTGCCAACTTTGTTATGATACCATTCCCACGCTTCTTGGTTGATTGGCTCACCTACGGATCCTAATACGCGAAGTGAAGAAAGGTCTTTATTTTCTACATACTCGTCACCAAATGCCATTAACGAACGTAGCGCTGTTGGTGCGGTATAAATGATATTTACTTTATGCTTATCGACGATATCCCAGTAACGACCAGCGTCAGGGAAAGTCGGGATACCTTCAAACATGAGTGAGGTTGCCCCTTGTGATAATGGACCGTAGACGATGTAACTATGTCCGGTGATCCATCCGATGTCCGCTGTACAGAAATATACTTCACCCGGTTGGTACTGGAAAGTGTTTGCGAAGGTATAGCCGGTATAAACCATATAACCTGCGGTTGTATGCACAACACCCTTTGGCTTACCCGTCGAACCCGAAGTGTACAGGATGAATAATACATCCTCTGCATCCATCTCTTCTGCCGGACAAGCAGGATTTCCTTGTGTTTCCACTTTTTTGATCTCATCTTCCCACCATACATCACGTCCTTTGATCATTGAAATTGGCGTGCGTGAGCGCGTCAATACGATTACTTTTTCTACCGACTTGCATTGCATCAATGCATCATCTACGATCGTTTTAAGTTCCAATACTTTTTTGCCGCGGAAGCCGCCGTCTGCCGTAATCACCAATTTACATTCCGCATCGTTGATACGATCGGCGATTGACTGTGCGGAGAATCCACCGAATACCACCGAGTGGATGGCACCGATACGTGCACAGGCAAGAACAGCAATCACAAGCTCAGGAACCATCGGTAGGTAGATACACACACGGTCGCCTTTGCGGATATTGTTGTTCTTTAATACATTCGCAAACTGCTCTACCTTCTGTAGCAATTGCTTGTACGATAATACACGGTGTGCTTCGCTGGGGTCGTTAGGTTCCCAAATAATAGCCGGCTTATCGCCGTTCAAATAGATATGACGATCTAAACAGTTTTCGGTGATATTTAATTTCCCACCTTCAAACCATTTTATCTTTGGCTCATCGAAATTCCAGTCAAGAACATTCGTCCATTTTCTCTTCCAAAAGAAATTGTCGGCAATCTCTGCCCAGAATGCTTCAGGTTGTTCTACACTCTTCTTATAGGCATCTTGATACGCCTCAAAAGATTTAATTTGAAAACTCATTTTTAATAAAAAAAAATTATAGGTCTACATTATCTTTGTCAGAGTTTTATTATTTTCGGTCAAATTGTTATTAAAAACGAAAAAATAATACCTCTTTAGCACTAATCTAGCGATTTTTGTGAAGATTTGCTAATTTTTGTGTTCGTGAATCAAACCGCCTTTATCAATTGTTTGCAAGAAAGAACATTGAAATACGTTAGAGCAACATATCATTTTTTCGTCCATAGCAACCTTCTGATTGCCCTTGCTGCGGTGGCTCAATGCGCGCTAACCTATTACGTGCTGGACTTCGATATTAATCCGGCTATTCTATGGATTGAAGGCTCGACGACGCTCTTGCTATACAATCTCAGTTTATATCTTTCGAAACCGTCCAATCCCCAACAATCGCCATACTTAAGAACCCGTTGGGTTTTTAAATATGAATGGTTATTGTGGTTAAATAGTGTACTGGCAGTTCTGTTGCTTATTTACGCGCTTTTACAAATCCATCCCTATACCTTTTTTTATCTAGCCTTTGTCGGCTTAGTCAGTATGGCCTATGCAGTTCCTTTTGTTCGGATCAATGGGCAACGTCGGGGACTGCGATCAGTGCCCGGGCTTAAGCTCTTCTATATTGCGCTGGTATGGTCGCTCAGTAGTGTTGGTTTGCCTGTGCTGGAGCTTTACGTAGAAGGAGCGACGATTGATTGGTTTACAGCGAATTATCTGGGATTGGTCAAGATTGTCTTTCTTCTGATCTGCACCCTTCCTTTTGACATTCGCGACATGGAGCAGGATAGCTACTATAAACTCAAAACAGTGCCTACCATGCTCGGCGAGCCAGCGGCCATCAATCTTGCCTATATTCTTGGTATTGCCCATTTACTTCTTATCGCTTTCTCCCCCTACAGTATTCCGGTAAAAGCGGGGATGTTACTAACTACGCTGCTGATATTGCTGTTGATGAAATCGGTTGTTTTTACCAGAAAACGAAATTATCACACCGTCTATTTATTGGATTTAGCACTTATTGTGCAGTGGTTTTTGGTGTTTTTGTTTCGCTTAGCCTAGCGTATCCATTGTAATAATTGTTTGAACTTCTCCGAATTTTTGTAATACAAAAATATTTTCCCTTATTTTGTTAAATAATTATTAATAATATCCTAGAATACGTCTATCGTTTTAGCGAATCACTTATTAATGCGGATCTGTATCAGTTTCTAAAGCTGATATAAGCTATGTTTAGTGATTTTTTTATGAATTATGATTGAGATTGACTTATGGAATTTACTGCAGGAGGGAGATGAAGAAGCTTTCGCGCAAGTGTATCAACAGCATGTTGATGCATTATATTCTTATGGTCTCAACTTAGGATACAGTCCGGATGACGTTCAGGATAGTATTCACGATTTATTTGTTAATATATATAATAAACGTGGTCGATACACAGCCGTAAAAAATGTCAAGGTTTATCTGTTCATAGCTTTAAAAAATACCTTATTGAATCGCAGTTCCAAAATGGCGACGGTTTCTCTAAACCCGGAGGAGCATGATAGCGGTGAAGCAAGCGTTGAAGATTATTGGATCGCATCGGAAGCGGAAGGCGACTCGCGTGAACTGCTGAAACGTGGTATTGCGCAATTGAGCAGACGTCAGAAACAGGTGTTATATTTTCGATATTATAAAACCATGAGTTTTAAAGAAATTGCTGAACATCTGCACATCAACCCACAGTCTGCAAAGAACCTTGCCCAGTCTGCGGTCAAGAAATTAAGAGCATTTCTGATGATGATTTTGATTTTAGCCTTCCTCATTGCCTAATATTTTCTGAAACAGTCTGTTTTCAAAGGGCATCAAGTACTTTTCTTTAATGCTGTTCCAAGGGAAATATGATTTTTTTCTTCCTCTAAGTGCCTATCAACGCTGTTTTTAGAAAAAAGATAAAAAAATAACTTTTTTCATGAGTACCTTTTTGCAATTCTCATGTCCTTCCTATACCAGGCCGTAATGACCTTCTATTTATGAACGTTAATAACTATAATAACCATACTACTGAAGCTGATTTGCTTCGCGACGATTTCTTTATCAGGTCGATGCTCGCACCGACGGAAGAAACAGAGCGCTTTTGGCAACAGGTATTATTGGTAAATAATCTATCTGAAGAAGTTTTTGAGGGGGCAAAGCAAAAGCTATTGCAACCTGCCCATAGCATGAATCAGCATGCGAAGGATGCGCTATTTTCTCAGATCACGGAATCTACGCATACGCGCGTTCGTAAAATTTCCTACTATCGTTATGCTGCTGCAGCAATCCTCCTAGTACTCGGTATTTCATTTGCTCTTTTTCGGTATCAATCGAACGAAGTGCCTGTAAAGGAACTTGCAGAGAAGAGCCAAGCTGATACAAGCGGTATCCTATTGGTTACAGGAGCTGGGGAAACCGTCAATATTGAGGGGAAAGAAGCAGTGTTAGATTTCTCTAATGCCAATGCGGTAACCGTTAATAAAAAGAAACTTGAGGTTGCGAGAATAAGTCAGGCTGTTCAACATGAAGTGCGTGTGCCGGTTGGCAAGCGTATATCGTTAATCCTTTCCGATGGGACCAAGATGTGGGTGAATGCAGGATCCATTGTTAAATTCCCAAGTCATTTTGATAAGAAGCAACGCGAGGTTTCAGTTGATGGGGAAGTATATGCGGATGTGGTGAAAAACCCGAAAAAACCTTTTGTATTCCATACGAAAGAATTCAATGTACAGGTATTGGGAACAAGTTTAAATATCCACGCCTATTCCGATGACCCGAATCAGCAGGTAACCTTAGTAGAAGGAAAGGTAAAAGTAAAGAGCTCACAAGGGGAGCATTTCTTGAAACCGGATGAGTCGTATTTCGCGGATGGTAAAACGGAAGAGGTACGCGAGGTTGACGTGACATTCTTTACCTCCTGGAAAGATGGCTTTTATCGTTTCAAAGATCAGCAGTTAAAGGATGTGATCCAAAATTTAGAACGCTACTACGGTACCGATATCGAATGCTCACCGAAGATTGCTAAAATGACCTGTTCGGGATATCTGGATCTGAAAGATGATATCAATATGGTTTTGCGTGGGGTAGCCTTTTCGATGGATATCAAATTTAAAAAAGAAGAATCATCATATAAATTATACCAATAAGCCTATGAATAGATAGTGAAATCTGATACTTAATTAACCAAAAAAAAGGCAATACATAAAATGTATTGCCCCCAAAATGCGTTTGCCGCGCATCTTATTTAAATAACTCTGATTAACAAATTTATGAAAGAATTTGAAAAGCTTCGCATTTCTCGATCAAAACAGTATTGCAGAAGCCTAGTATTAAGTTCGCTGCTTTTATTTTACGCAACGAACGAAACATTTGCCTCTCAATTCGACAAGATTGATGCAGCCACGCCGAGAATTACCGTTCATATTGGTAACACCACTCTGGTAGAGGTATTTAAGAAACTTGAAAACCATGGTGTTTTAGTTTTTTATTCTAATAATATTGATAAACCGAACAAATCGGTGAACGTTCATGCCGACAATAAAACACTAAATGAAGTGTTTGATAATTTGTTGGCCGGGACGAACAATACCTATTCTGTTGAAGTACGCCAGGTCTTTGTCAAGCGCAAAGGGGCTGCTGCTACCGGGCTCAGGCAAGGCAACGAAACGGCAAAACAAGAGCTAGAGGCTTCCGGACGTGTGTTCTCGGAGGACGGTAAACCTATTGGTGGTGCTTCGGTAACCGTAGTAGGGACCATGACTTCGGCAGCGACCGACGACAGTGGACATTTTAAAATTAAAGTTCCTAATGGCAAGGCAAAGCTTTCCATTAGTTATGTTGGCTATGAAACGCAACAAGTAAATGCCGGTCTCGACATCCGTGTTAGCTTAACGAAAAAAGAGGATGTGATCGAAGAAGTGGTGGTGACGGGTGTGACGAAGATGGATAGACGTTTATTCACAGGTGCCGCTACGAAGCTGAACGCTGAAGACATGAAGATCGACGGTATGCCCGAGATCAGCCGTTCGCTAGAAGGCCGTGTTGCCGGGGTTTCTGTACAGAACGTTTCGGGAACATTTGGTACAGCGCCAAAGATTCGTGTTCGTGGTGCTACTTCCATTTATGGTAGCTCTAAACCTTTATGGGTTGTGGACGGGGTAATCATGGAAGATGTAACAGAGGTGAGCGCGGACGATCTATCGTCTGGAGATGCGGTTACTCTGATCAGTTCGGCGGTTGCTGGACTGAATGCGGATGACATCGAGAGTTTCCAAATTCTAAAGGATGGATCAGCAACGTCGATTTATGGTGCTCGTGCTATGGCGGGGGTAATCGTTGTAACAACCAAACGTGGTAAAGCCGGCGTTAGCCGTTTAAGCTATACTGGTGAGTACACCAACCGTCAGATTCCTAGCTATGGGGAATTCAATATCATGAACTCGCAAGAGCAAATGGGCGTGTACAAGGAGATGGAAAGCAAAGGTTGGTTGAACTTCGGTGAAACGTACCGTGCACAGAACTCCGGTGTATATGGTCATATGTATAAATTACTGAATACCTACGACGTAAGGACTGGGATGTTCGGCTTAGCAAACACAGAAGAGCAAAAGCTTGCTTATTTACGTGCTGCTGAAATGCGCAATACGGACTGGTTTGATGTGTTGTTCAACAACAACTTAATGCAAAACCATTCCTTGAGTATGACAAACGGTACGGAAAAGTCTACTTACTATGCTTCTATTTCTGCGATGACCGATCCAGGATGGACCAAGCAAAGTAAGACCAACCGCTATACGGCAAACTTGAACATGAGTTATAAGATATTGCCAGATTTGACATTGAATTTAATTTCCAATGCGTCTACACGTCAGCAAAAAGCACCAGGTACTTTAAGTCAAGAGACCGACCCGGTATTTGGTGAGGTGAAGCGTAATTTTGATATCAACCCTTACAATTACGCAATGAATACATCGCGCGCATTGGAGGAAAATACATTCTATACGCGTAACTACGCGCCATTTAACATTCTTCATGAATTAGAGAACAACTACATTGATATCAATGTAACGGGTTTGAAATTCCAGGGAGAGGTGAAATGGAGAGCGATGCCTGGTTTAGAATTTACGGCTTTAGGTGCGTTCAAATATGAGAACAGTTCCCAACAGCACAATATATTGGACGATGCTAACCAAGCTTTAGCGTACCGCGCAATGGGCGACGCAACGATTCGTGATCAGAATAGCTTCTTATATACTGATCCGAATAATCCATACGCACTACCTATTTCGGTTCTTCCTGAAGGAGGTATCTATCGCCGTACGGATTATGGCATGTCGGGGCAGGATTTCCGTGTTTCCGGAGCTTACTCGAAAACTATTGCTGATAAGCACATCATCAATATGAACGTGGGCGGGGAGTACAACTCTTACGATAGAGATCGCTCTTTGTTTACGGGTTGGGGTATGCAGTATGCCCTAGGTGAAATTCCATTCTACGTTTATGAGTTCTTTAAACAAGGGATTGAAGCCGGTACTGACTATTATGCTTTGAACCATACGAGATCACGTAAGGTAGGTTTCTACGCAAACCCAACGTACTCTTATAAGCATAAATATATTCTGACCGGTACGGTTCGTTATGACGGTAGTAACCGTTTAGGATCTGCTAACTCAGCGAGATGGCTACCAACCTGGAATATTGGCGCTTCATGGAATGCGCATGAGGAAGATTTCTTTACGCGCTTGTTCGTACCAACATTTTCACATTTTACCCTTCGTACATCCTACAGTTTAACGGGGGAGAGCGGTGTTGACTTCGTGAACAATGCGAACATGATCATCAACAGTTTCAACCCATGGCGTCCATTCTCGGATATGAAAGAAAGTGGTCTGAAGATCACCGAATTCCCGAATGATAACTTGACCTATGAGAAGAAGCATGAGTTGAATATCGGTGCTGACTTAGGGTTTCTTGACAACCGCATCAACTTTGTGGTGGATGCCTATACGCGTAATAACTTTGACTTGATTGGCCCGATCTACACCGATGGTGTTGCTGGTAAATCGTTGAAGTGGGGTAACGTAGCGGCGATGAAGTCCAAAGGTATCGAGTTCACCCTATCCACACGCAACATTGTTCGTGAGGACTTCAACTGGGCATCTAGCTTTACGATGGCTTGGAACGAGACCAATATTACTCGTTTAGATGCGACATCGCGTGTGGTAGACTTAGTTAAAGGTACGGGATATGTGCAAGAAGGATATCCGGTTAGAGCGATTTTCTCTATTCCATTCGTAGGATTGGACAGAGAGGGTTTGCCGGTGTACATCAATCAAGATGGAATAGAAACCTCTTATGACATCGACTTCCAAGAGAATGCGCCGAATAAGATGAGTTTCTTGAAATACGAAGGTTCAGCCGATCCAAATACGATGGGTTCTTTTGGTAATATCTTCACATATAAAAATTTCCGCTTAAATGTGTTTATGACTTACTCGTTTGGAAATGTGATTCGTTTGGATCAGGTTTTCAGAAACAAGTATGACGATATGCGTGCGATGCCACGTGAGTTTGCGAACCGTTGGACTTTACCTGGCGATGAGGCCTATACAACCATTCCGGCTTTGGTTAACCGTCGTGATTCAGACGATAACCCAGATATGAAGATCGCTTATAATGCCTACAACTTCTCAACGGAGCGTATTGCTGACGGTGGTTTCATTCGTATGAAAGAGATTTCTCTAGGCTATGATTTCCCTAAAGACTGGCTTGGTCCGCGTATGAACAACCTTTCTGTTAAGTTACAAGCGACCAACCCATTCTTAATCTACGCAGATAAGAAGTTAAATGGTCAGGATCCAGAGTTCTTCCGTTCAGGCGGTGTTGCAGCTCCGGTACCAAGACAATACACTTTCACGGTGAGAGTTGGAATATAATCTATAATTGAATATCAAATGAAAAGAATATATAAATTATTATTAGTCTCTGTTTCTACTGTAGCATTCTTAGGTTCTTGTGATAAAACCTTAGATACACCTCCGGATTCAAGAACAGAGCTGGATACGCCCGAAAAGATTCAGAAATTACTGGTCTCTGCCTATCCCGCGGCGTCCACGTATTGGATGAACGAGATGTCTTCGGATAATGCGGATTATAACGGCGACGTATGGTTAGCTTACGACCGCTTTCATGGACAGTCTTTCTTTTGGCAAGATATTACCGAAGCCTCCAATGATAATACCTATGAGATTTGGAGCAAACACTACGGCGCTATTGGTACGGCCAATGCGGTATTAGAGGCGATCGAGAAGCTTGGAAATCCTAGTAACCTAGATGCGGCTCGAGGCGAAGCATTAATCTGTAGAGCCTACAGTCATTTTGTGTTAGTTAACACATTCTCGCATGCTTACAATAAAACGACGAGTCAAACGGATTTAGGGATCCCATATTCGGATAAGATCGAGAAGGAACTGATTACAGAACATGATCGTAGTACTGTTGCGAGAACTTACGAGTTGATTCAACAGGATATCGAAAAAGGACTGCCTTTAATCAGTGATTCGTACTATACACAACCAAAGTTCCACTTTAACATCAAAGCAGCACATGCTTTTGCTGCGCGCTTCTATTTGTATCATAGAGAATATGACAAGGCGATCGCTGCGGCGACAAAAGCTATTGGCACAGCCGGGAATGCAGATTTAAGAGATTGGAATGCGTTGCAGAAACTGAGCAACAATAATTTTATAAAACCCAATGCTTACATCAGTAAAGACGAAAAAGCAAATTACTTATTGATGGACGCGGTTTCAAGCTGGCCATATTGCCATGGTCCTTACCGAGGTGGCGGTCGTTACTCATTCAGTAAGTACATCTCTGATAATGAGGCGAGCACTTCAAATGGGCCTTGGGGCGATTATGCATTGTTGAACTTTAGAGCATTAAACTACGACGCGAATGCGAAGAAGATGGTGGCTTATAAAATCGCCGGCTACTTCGAGTATACCGATGTCATCAACAAGATTGGTTATGTGCATTCTGTACAGGCAATTTTTACAGCTGATGAAACGCTTTTGACGCGTGCAGAAGCTTATGCATTGAAGGGTGATGTGGATAATGCGGCAAAAGATATGTTGACATTTCTAGGGAATTATTCGGTAAAGCGTAATATCACGAAGCAGAGCATCCTAGATTTCTACAAAAACATTGATTATTACAAGTATGATGTTCCTACGCCTAAGAAAGCCTTCAATATTGACTTTTCTTTATCTCAAGATCAAGAGAACATGATTCACGCAATTTTACATAGCCGTCGCGTTCTAACGATGCACGAGGGGCAGCGTTGGAATGATATCAAGCGTTATGGTATCGTCATTTATAGACGCTTAGTCCAAAATAATGAGGTAGGCTTGCTGGATGAATTGAAACCAAATGACCCTCGTCGTGCTTACCAATTACCGAAAAAGATTTTAGGTGCTGGATTACCAGGAAACCCAAGATAATATTATGAAAATGAAGAAATTAAATATACTCTATTTTATTGCTGTACTGGCAGTTCTTGTAACTTCATGTCGAAAGGATGACCCTGTTGACAAAGATAACTCGATCTTCCAGCCTGCAGACCCGGCCACCGTTACGGAGTTCGATAACTGGCTAATCAAGAATATCGCCTATCCATATAACATCGATATTCTATATAAATATAACGATATCAATACCGATCCTCGTTTTATCCTGGTCCCTGCAGATGTTAAGAAGTCGCAATTAGCGATTCAAGTATTGAAGTACGCTTGGTTGGAAGCATACGACGAGGTCTTAGGTGTGGATTTCACCAGACAATATGCTCCTAAGCAATTTATGTTCGTAGGGTCTTCAGCGATTGAAAGCGATAATACGAAAGTAATGGCTACCGCAGAGGGAGGGGTTAAGATTACTATGTACGAGGTGAATACCCTGGAATTGGACGCCGCTAAATTGAATGACGGATATTTCCATATCATCCACCACGAGTTTAGCCACATTTTACACCAAACGAAAAACTACAGCACAGACTACCAAAAGATTTCGGAATCTGATTATATCAAAGATGATTGGTGGTTGACTTCGGATGCTGACGCGAGAAAGAAAGGTTTTGTTTCTGCCTATTCGATGGTGGAGCCGAACGAGGATTTTGCGGAGGTGTATTCGATTTTTATCACTTCGACAGACGCGCAATGGAAATCAATCATCGCACAAGCAGGAACAGAGGGTGCGGAAAAAATCAATAAGAAGCTGAATATCATTCGTGAATATGCGAAGAACTCTTGGGAATTTGATCTTGATGAATTACGCTCCGTAGTACTTCGTCGTTCGGAACGTGTTCCGGGTTTATCGTTTGTTGACTTTAATTAATTGAGAAAATGAAAAACATAAATAAGATATTTCTTGCTTGTGCGCTTGCATTGACCTTTAGTAGCTGTAGCCGTTTCGAAGATCCTATCTTCGATGATTCCTCAGCACAAAGAATGAACGAAGCGTTCGCCGAGTATGATAAGACACTTCAGAGTGCACCATACGGTTGGAGTTTGGATTATTACTACGGTGATTCTAAGAACCCGCTTGGCGGTTATAAGATGCTTGCAAAGTTTAAGGAAGGTAAAGTGGAATTAGCGTCTGAGCTGACTACAAATAAAGTGAACGCGGGGACTTCCCAAACTTCGACTTACAGCTTTGTTTCTGACAATGGTCCAGTTTTGAGTTTTGATAGTTATAATCCTATTCTTCATTATTATTCAGAGGCGTCGCCATCCTCTCCAGATGGATTGGGTGGAGATTATGAATTTATTATGGAGTCCGTAACGGCGGAAAAAATTGTTATGCGCGGCAAGAAATTCGGCAACACAATCGTTATGCGTCCGCTTAATGAGGAGAAGGACTTCGTAGCGTATGTGAATGAAATTAAAGAATTGAAAAATATCTTCAGTAAACTGATGCGTTTTGATGTTCAAACTGCTGCTGGAACTACTGGTGGAGCCATTAACTTGGATCAAAGTAAATGGTACAACACTGAGAATCCGGAGAAAGTAACATATTATGCAGTTTCTGACGAAGGTATTGATTTGCAATTCCCCGTGACTCTAGATGGTAAAGAATACGATAGCTTTATCTTCAATAAGGATACAAAAACCTTTCATGCTAGAGGAAATACCGCTATTACGATTAAAAGCGTCCGCTTGGAATATGCAGATATTCCAGGAAGTTACAAGTTATCTTATATCAGTAATCGTGGTTCAAAGAACGAGATTGTTACTATAAAAGCTAAAGAAGAAGGTAAGTCCTATACATTGACCTCTGAGACGTTTATTCTCCCTATTCAGTTAGATTATGAAAATGGGAACTTAATTTTCAAGCCACAAAATTTAGGTAGAACGCCTGACGGTTCTTCTGGCAACTTGTGGTTGACAGTGGGTTACGAAACGAATCTATTAGGCTATATCAGCCAAACTTACCAAAATACGCCAGAGCACATTATGGGAGGTTTATGGATGCAGGGCACGCGTGAGAAACCATCATTAACGGTTATGTCACAATACACAAAGCCAGGCATTTTTGGAGCATCGCCAATGAAATTTTTAGGCTTACATAAGATCGTTGGAACCACAAAAACATTTTACGATAATAAGGATGGGGTAAACTTCCTTTACAATATTAAACTCGTTAAGCAATAAGAATAATGACGATGAGAAATTTATTAAAATATATTTTCCTTTTAGGAGTCATGGCTACGGTCATGGTATCCTGTAAGAAGGATAATTCTGCGCCTGAATTGTCTGTTGTTGAGACAAAATTAGGAACTGGCCCCCTAGAAAATAAAGGGACCATCCAGCTAAGTTCAGCAGATTACACCGCAACTGTCGAAGATGCATGGTGTAAAATTGAGCAAGATGGAAATATCATTCACATCACAGTTGAACAGAACGATGATAAGACGAATCGCTCAACGCTGATCCACATCACATCGGGTGATGGCAAAATGCTAGTTGTTCCGATTACGCAGAGAGGGCTATTGTTTGATATAAACTCGCCCATTAAAGATTTGAATTATTCATTCAAAGGAGGAGTTAAGAAGATCAATATCATCAGTAACGTGGACTACAAGGTGGAATTTGATCAGGATTGGTTGAGCTATAAAGTAGAAGGCGATACACTCTATATCACTGCGGATAGCTATCAGCCTGCTGACAAAAACACGAAGCGAACAGCGAAAGCGACAATCATCTACGGGACTGATGAGGCGGTTTTAGATTTGACACAGCTGAATATTTTGTCTTACGAAGAATTCCTGGGGCCTGGCCGCTTATCATTTATTGATAACGCTACGGTCAATGAAACTTATCGTAAAACACTGTCAGTAAATATTGTAGAGAAAGTAAATGGTTCTGTGTTTACTGTAGTGACCGGGCCAATAGCAACACTTAGCAACAGATCCATCAAAATCGACGTCACGTATAACCCGGATGGGTCTATTCAGATTAATTCAGGACAATTGCTGTTTGAAGACTACTATGATGAAAGATCGACAGAGATTAACACGAACAAATTAGTTCGAGTTTATGGTATGATGTACAATATCGCTGCTAAGACCTATAGCTCTAATTTCGATCCTTTGTTGAAGGCAATAGCTGAATCTTCAACGACGGGTATGGTTTATAGATTTAATGCGTTTAATAAATGGAACAATGGTTCTCCGCTTGAGATTTTATACAGAGAATACGCTGCAGACGGTATGGCGTTTCCTGCTTATAAGTTGAATACAACAACAATCAGTAGGTTTACCAACATCCCTCCATATGTTTATATGCTTGGGATGCGTTTAGAAAAGTAATTTCATTGTTTAGTTAATAATTGCTTAGAAGCTGCCCCTCGGGGCAGCTTCTTTTTTTTCTGAAAGCGTTTGTTTTCAACGGCCATCAAGAATTTTCATGTTTGTTGGTTTTATGGAAGTATGAAAGATTTTGTGTCTGATTGTTACAAAGGGGCAAGCTGTTTTTCATTTCAGTTGGGTACACAAGAAAGCTGGACTCAAAGTATCATACATTTAATATTTGATTCATATTCTTTGGTATACAACTGAGTTAGTTTTGAAATATAAGAGGGATTAAATTGATGAGAAATAAAAATACACAGCATGCTGTTTGTCGTTCCGGGAGGAGTTGGCAAAACATGTTCTTTGACATCTTGATAGTGTGGGAATTAGGCTGTCTCCGTCCTTTCAAATAGACGGAGATTAAATGGGCTAGCTATAGCGGGAATCGCTTACTTTTTGATGTAAGCGATGATTTTTTCTGCCAAGAAGCTCGATAGCTTGTAATAGCTTTCGAAGGTCCAACCTGCGACATGCGGACTTAATAATACATTGTCGCGGCTAATAAGATCTTTGTACCATGCTTGTTCAGCTAGCGTGGGGAATTTTTCAATGGGCAATACATCGAATGCTGCTCCTAATATTTTGCCTTGATCTAAATATTTCAATACCGCCGGGATCTGCGCTATTCCACCTCGTGCTCCCATCAAAAAGAAGATAGGCTTACGGAAATGGAATAGGTACTCCTCGTCAACCATGCCTTTCGTTTCTCTCGTTAATGGGATGTGGAAGCTTAGTACATCGGCTAGCTTGACCACTTCTTCCATAGAGACTTCGCGGGCATACTGGTCGGAGAAGCCTGTTTTGTATTTGTCATAGGCAATGACCTTGACTTCAAAACCGGATAGTTTCTTTGCCATGGCCTGTCCGTTATGGCCATATCCTATGATCGCGACCGTACGTCCTTTGAGTTCGTAGCCACGGTTTTCTTCCCGCAACCATTTTTCCGAACGAACTTCCTGGTCGCCACGACGTAGGTTGTTCATAAGGGATAGCAACATGCCGATCATGTGCTCGCCGACCGCATCCTTATTTCCGTCGTTAGCACTGAATAAAGCGATGCCTTTGCTGTCGGCATATGCTTCGTCGATATTGTCCATTCCTGCTCCGGAGCGACCAATAAGCTTTAGCTTGCTGCCCAGGTCGATAAAATCGGAGTCCACCTGAAACTTTGAACGGATGACTAAGCCCTCGTATTCGGGAATCAACTGTTCTGCTTCTTCGCGCGTAATTTCAGGTTGATAGTTATAAGGAATCTTCGCTTGGTCTAATTTTTCTAAGAAGACTTCATGAAGGTCATCGACGATTAGAATATTCATTTGCATTAGGTGTTAAGAGTCATGAAATCTTGTTTGAAGAGCTTCTCCAAAGCTTTCTGATTTGCTTTGGCGGGAAGCATTTTCATCATCGTGTTTCGCACGCTGATCATAATGGGGTTTTCCCATTGTGACACTTGTCCGATCATCTTGGAGGTGTCGGTAATATATTTTGTTCGTGCCAGCCTTCTGTGTTCGAAAGACTTGAAGGCCGCAAGGACATCGGTTTTCTTTTTCAGTTCATCTTGCAGCACGACAACATCCTCTAGGGCTTGACATGCGCCCTGTCCCATATTTGGGGTCGTGGCGTGTCCAGCGTCGCCTATCAGCAGGATATTGCCGTAGGCGAGGTTTTTCAATGGAGCTATATCGATGATGTCGCTCCAGATGAGGTCTTCATCGCGTGTATTTGCAAGGAGGGTTGGAATAGGATCGTGGTAGTCTGCAAATTGCTTTTGCAAATCTGCCACGCGGTATTTGCTAAATGCAGGATGATTGCGCGGTCCGTTGATGCAAGCATACCAATAGATGCGGTTATTTACGAGCGGTGTCATCCCGAATCTGCCGTCTTTTCCCCAGGTCTCTGTTCCTAAGCTAAGCTGGATTTCACTGTTGTCGATCGTTGCACGCCAGCAACTGTATCCCGCATAGCGAGGGCTAGAAGTGGGCACTAGCTGTTGACGAAGTGGCGACTTGACACCATCGGCAATGATAAGGTACTTGCATTCGTGCTTGCTGCCATCGGCAAAGGATAATAAGATGCTATCGGATTTTTGTACTAGCTCGATGGCTTGTTTCCCTAGCTGCAAACGCTGAGCTTGCAATTTGCTTAATAGGTAAAGATGTAGATCTGCCCGATGTATGGCGAAGTTCTGCTGTTGATACTTATCAGAAAGCGTGCTAGTATTGGGATTGACGAGGATGTTTCCACGTTGATCTAGTATGGCAAAGGAACCTAGGTAATAGCCTATTTTCTCTACTTCGGGGCGTAGTCCAAGAATTTCGAGGGCTCGCATGGCGTTGGCGGCTAAGCCGAAGCCGGCACCTATTCCTTTTACTTCTTTGGTTTGTTCAAAAAGGCAGAAGTCGCGACCCAGTTGTTCCAGAGCAATGCCAGCCGTTAAGCCGGCCACTCCGCCTCCTACGATCGCAAACTCACTTTTTGTTAGCATATCATTTGGTATTCGAGATTTCGTTTGTTAGCAATTCAAAGTCAGCAACGCTCAGTCGCTCTGCGCGAAGCTCATATAGTGGATTATCGCTCATTTTGTCTTTCGGTACAACAGCGGATAATGCATTCCTCAAGGTCTTGCGACGTTGGTTAAAGCCTGCTTTTACTACACGCCAGAACAGTTTTTCGTCACAGTCCAGGGTTTCGCGATTGTTTCTGACCATGCGCATCACGCCCGAAAGTACTTTAGGCGGCGGGTTAAAAGCTCCTGCTTTGACCGTGAAGAGGTAGGAAACATCGTAATACGCTTGCAGAAATACGGAAAGTATGCCGTATTCTTTGTTGCCTGGCTTTGCCACGCAACGCTCGGCGACTTCTTTTTGAAACATACCCACCATTTCCACAACGCGATTGCGTTCTTCCAATATCTTGAATAGGATCTGTGAAGAGATGTTGTAAGGGAAGTTTCCGATGACAGCCATCTTTGCGTCGAAATACTTGCTGAAATCCAGTTCTAAGAAGTCCCCATGGATCAATCGATCTCCCAATTGAGGGTATTTATCAGCAAGGAATTCAATGGATTCATCATCGACATCGATTAAGAAAGTCTCGTATTGTTCGTTTTGCAGTAAGAAATCGGATAGAACGCCCATTCCTGGCCCTACTTCCAATACCTGTTTAAAGCCTAAACTCGGTGTTAGAGCATCTACAATGCGTTGGGCTGCATTCTTATCATTTAGAAAGTGTTGACCTAGGTGTTTCTTTGCGCGTACTGAACTCATACTGTAAATTTATCAACAAAGATACTATTTTATGTCGGCTACTGTGATAGGTTACAAATAAGTATTTAAATAGGAATAGAAACTGCTCTTTTAGGTTTTTTTGTTATTTTTGACATACTAAAGAGCTATTACGATGAGTGAAAAGTTAAAAATTGGTATTTCGATAGGTGATATTAATGGGATTGGTTTAGAGGTGATTATTAAGTCTTTGCTGGATAATCGCGTACTGGACTTCTTTACACCGATTGTTTATGGAAATACAAAGGTTGCTTCTTTTCACCGTAAAGCGATTGGTGTTAACGACTTTAGCTTTAATGTCATTAACTCTGCAGATCAGGCGAATGCGAAGCGTCCGAACATGATCAACTGCTGGCAGGAGGATGTAAAGATCAGTCTGGGCGAGCAGAACGAGATTGGCGGTAAATACGCGTTCCTTTCGTTGCAAAGAGCGACTGAAGATTTAAAAGCCGGCTTGATCGATGCTTTAGTAACGGCGCCTATCAATAAGCATAATATTCAGCAAGAAGGTTTCCATTTTCCTGGGCATACCGAGTATCTGCAGGCCGCTTTCGGGGCGAAGGATGTGTTGATGTTTATGGTGAGTGAAGATCTTCGCGTAGGTGTAGTGACGGGGCATATTCCGGTAAAGGATGTTGCTGCGGCGATTACGGTAGATAGCATCTTGCATAAGCTACGCATGATGAATGATAGCTTAAAGACGGACTTTTGGATTCAGAAACCGAAGATTGCTGTTCTGGGCTTGAACCCACATGCTGGCGATGACGGATTGATTGGAACAGAAGACCTGGAGATTATCCGTCCTGCGATTGAAAAAGCGAATGAAGAGGGTATTTTCTGTTTTGGACCTTATCCGGCAGATGGCTTCTTTGCGGCAGATGCTTATACGAAGTTTGATGCGGTATTAGCGATGTATCATGACCAAGGACTGATTCCATTTAAGCATATTGCTTCCCGGACGGGAATTAACTTTACTGCTGGATTGCCAGTCGTACGTACCTCTCCGGATCACGGAACCGGATATGATATTGCTGGGCAGAATCTTGCGTCGCATACTTCTTTTGTAGAGGCGATGTTTGAAGCGGTACATATTGTTAATCGCCGTAGAGAGCAGGCTATATTAACGGAGAATCCACTTTCTTTCCGTCGTTTATCGAAAGATAGAGATTAAGAGATCTTTGTTTCCTGCTTATCGCAATAAGCATTTTCTTTTATTTTTCCTTACTTTTGCACTTTGTTGCTATGAGTGAAGATTTAACACATCCCATATTTCCCATTATCAAAGATTTGGCCGAGGAACTACATGTTGCTTGCTATGTCATTGGTGGCTATGTGCGGGATAGATTGATGGGGCGTCCCTTCAAAGATGATGTCGATATATTGGTGCTGGGGAGTGGTATTGAGTTTGCTACGGCCTTGGGCGAAAAACTGCATACGAAGGTTGCTGTTTATAAATCCTTTGGCACGGCGATGTTGATCTATCAAGGGCTTCAGGTCGAGTTTGTGGGTGCTCGTAAAGAGTCTTACCGCTCGGAATCCAGAAAGCCTATTGTGGAAGATGGCACCTTGGCCGACGATCAGAATCGTCGCGACTTCACCATCAATGCGATGGCTTATTCGTTGAATGAGGCTAGCTATGGCGAGCTTGTTGATCCTTTCCAGGGACAAGAAGATATTGCGAATCGTATTATCCGAACGCCCTTAGAACCGGGGATTACCTTCTCAGACGATCCTTTAAGGATGATGCGTGCTATTCGCTTTGCGACTCAATTAAACTTTAAGATTGATGCTGTTGCCCTGAATGCTATTCATGAGCAAGTGGAACGCATTAAGATCATCTCTAAAGAACGCATTGCCGATGAGCTTAATAAGATTATTCTTGCAGAAAAACCTTCTATAGGTTTTAAGTACCTATTCGATACGGGTTTGCTGGAACACATATTTCCTGCAATGCAGCAATTGCATGGCGTTGAATACATTGATGGCAAAGGTCA
This sequence comes from Sphingobacterium sp. UBA2700, assembly GCA_002354335.1. Lineage (GTDB taxonomy): Bacteria > Bacteroidota > Bacteroidia > Sphingobacteriales > Sphingobacteriaceae > Sphingobacterium. The sequence goes on from DELI01000004.1 coordinate 69,240, forward strand.
TAAGGACAACTTCTATCACACCTTAGAAGTGTTGGACAATGTTGCTGAACTGTCTGACGACTTGTGGCTGCGCTGGGCGGCAATTATGCATGATATTGCAAAGCCTGCGACGAAGCGTTTTGACAAGAAGAGCGGATGGACCTTCCACGGTCATGAAGATAAGGGGGCGAAAATGGTCCCTAAGCTTTTTGCCGAGCTGAAACTTCCATTGAACGAAAAGATGAAGTTTGTGCAGAAGCTTGTGCTTCTTCATCTGCGACCTATCGTATTGGCGAAGGATATCGTAACGGATTCAGCGGTTAGAAGACTCTTATTCGAGGCGGGAGACGACATCGATGCCTTGATGATGCTATGCCATGCGGACGTAACGACTAAGAACGAGTTTAAGAAAAAGAAGTATCGGGAGAACTTCGAGCTAGTAAAGCAAAAGCTAAAGGATGTGGAAGAGCGAGATCATCTCCGCAACTGGCAGCCTCCTGTCGATGGGGATGACATTATGAAAGCCTTTAATATAGGGCCAGGCAGACATGTCGGCATGATTAAGAATGCCATCCGTGAAGCGATTCTGGAAGGTGAAATCCCAAATACGAGAGACGCTGCTTTTGCGTTTATGATTGAGCGGGGCATAAGCTTAGGACTACAGCAGGTAGAGAAAGCGTAAAAGCAAAAAAATTATTAACTTTAGCGGTTGAATTTAAACCACAGACAACTTTATATAAGAAATGGCAATTTATAGATTTAGAATAACCTTTGAGGATTATGAGGATGTATATAGGGAAATAGATATGCCTTCGAAGAGCACATTCCTAGAATTACACCACGCAATACATACCGCTACAGGTTACGAAGTAGAGCGTTCATCTTCCTTCTATGTGAGTAATGATCAATGGAAAAAAGGAACGGAGATCGCTTATCTACCTAACGACCGTAAGAAAGCTGCCGGCGTATTGGAGATGGAGCTTATCAAAATGAGCAAGTTCATCGATGATCCGCATCAGAAATTCTATTATATCTATAATTTTGACCGCCCATATGATTTCCATGTGGAACTCATCAAAATCCTAAAAGAGGAAGACGGTAAATCCTATCCAGCGATCTTCAAGTCTGTTGGTGAAGTTCCTAAGAACATCACGGCAGCGAACTTCCCTGTGGCAGGTGCGGATGAGGATGACGATGAGGAGTATGTAGATGAATCTGCTGAAGAGTACGGTGTAGACGAGGAGGATGATTACGATATGTTCGACGATGAAGAAGAGGCTGGAGAGGAAGACGGACAAAGCGAAAAAGGCATGAACGACGACTATTAGTCGTAATAAAAATAAAGAACTATTTTGAGGAACTAGCGACTTTCTTTTATAGTTGCTAGTTCCTTAATTTTTAAAAAAGTATTTGTTTTCCCCTGCCAATTTGAAGTGTTCTTCGGTTGCATTTCAAATGGAAAGATAAAACATATTTATACCCCAATTAAAGCATGGAGTTTCCTAAATCCCTGATTGTCGTTGTTGGTCCTACGGCTGTCGGCAAGACGGCAATGGCTATTGCTTTAGCGAAGCATTATCAGACTTCCATTATATCAGCGGATTCCAGACAATTCTATTCGGAGATGAGTATTGGCACAGCCAAGCCCTCAGCTCAGGAACTTCAGGAAGCCACACATTACTTCATCAATTCGCATTCTATTTCAGACGATTACTCGGCTGGCGACTTCGAGAGAGAGGCGCTGTTGCAAGTAGAAAAGCTGTTCGAGGAAAGCGACAAAGTAATCGTCGTGGGAGGCTCCGGCTTATTTGTTCGAGCGCTTTGCGAAGGGTTGGACGATCTTCCGAAAGCTCCAGAAGCGATCAGAGAAGCCTTGAATGCAGCTTTAGAGCGAGATGGATTGGCTGTATTACAAGAACGCCTGCGGGCTATAGATCCAGATAACTATGAGCAGATGGATCATGATAACCCACAACGTGTGGTTCGTGCTTTAGAAGTTTATGAGGCTACTGGAAAGCCTATTTCCTATTATCAGAAAAACCAAAGAAGCAAGTGCAATTTCAATATCATTACGGTTGGATTAAATACCGACCGAGCGGTACTCTACGATAGAATCAACAAGCGTGTTGATTTGATGATGCAAGAAGGTTTGTTGGAGGAGGTGAAGAGCCTCATTCCTTATCGGGCGAAGCCTGCCTTGCTGACGGTAGGATATGCTGAACTCTTCGATTACTTAGACGGCAATATCAGCTTAGCGCAAGCTATCGATAGTATCAAGCAAAACTCGAGGCGCTATGCCAAGCGACAGATCACCTGGTTTAAAAAATATGGCGGTACTACCTGGTTTGAACCCAAGCAGCTGGAAGATATTATCGAATTTATCGATAGCAAGACGAAGAAATAGCAAAAGAGCCCAGCAAGTCTGCGCTATAATTGAACTAGCCTTTTTAGAAAACTAAGACAAACTTTAAGGATATACACAAGTGCTGTTTTATACCTAGCGGCCTGTTAAACTTCCTAAAAACAGGATGTTGATGAGGGACATGTTCTGTTAAAATACTTTATACGATTGTGTAAAAAATTAAGTGAAAAACGATTTCGTAGATTGTGCAATCGATTGAATTCCTTTAGGCTCGATTAAATGTTTATTTTAGAAGATTATAACCCAAATAATCTATGAACAAATTTACTAGCCTGTTTGCGGTCGCAACTGCACTCCTACTAGGTAATCAATGCATCGCCCAATCTCGTGTAGTACAATCTTTTAACGACGATTGGAAGTTCTATAAAGCAAATAACTCCACATTCTTTACCGATTTTGAGAATGGTCAGAAATACTTCGAAAGTCAAAGTCAATGGACGAAGCTTGAGGTGTGGGAAGATGTGACACTCCCACATACCTACAACCGTACGGATATGCAAACCGACCGTAACTTCTTCGAAGGCAAAGCGGTCTATACCAAAACCTTCTCCGTAGATGCTGCCTCGAAAGATAAACGCACATTCATTAAGTTCGAAGGCGTAGGCGCAATTGCTAAGTTATACATCAATGATAATTTTATCGGCGAGCATAAAGGTGGTTACAGCATGTTCACTTACGAGATTACAAATTCAGTGAACTACGATAAACCTAATACCATCACGGTCATTGCCGATAATGCTTCTCGTAAAGATATCATTCCCATAAACCAGTTCTTATTTCCGGTATATGGTGGAATTTACAGACCTGTCCACTTGATTACAACCAACAAAACCAGCTTTGTTGTAACCGATCGTGCTGCCCCGGGAATACAGATTCGCCAGCAGAACGTATCTGCGAAGAATGCTGATATTGAGGTTTCTGCAAAATTGGAAACCAAGGAAAAGACGGCACAAGCGGCAGAGCTATGGGTGGAGATTAGAGATTATGATGGCAAGCTTGTACAAACTGAGAAGCAACCCGTAAAGATTAGTCCTCAGGGAGTAACCTATGTGAAGCAAGCGGTAAAGATGAAATCACCACGCCTTTGGGACGGTATCCGCGATCCTTATCTGTATTCCGTAACGGCAAAAATTATGTCGGGTGGCAAAGAACTGGATGCGGTAAAACAACCCTTAGGAGTTCGTAAAGTAGAGATCAATGGAGGTCAGAATGTGTTGTTGAACGGAAAGCCTTATCCGATGTATGGTGTTTGTAGACATCAGGATCGTGAAGGTTTCGGATCAGCATTGAGTTTTGCACAACATAAAGAGGACATGTTGATGATTAAAGAAATGGGCGCCACGACGATTCGCTTAGCACATTATCAACAATCGCCGGAAATCTATTCTCTTGCTGACACATTAGGTTTCCTCACATGGGCAGAAATCCCATTCGTTAATCGTGTGTCTTACTATGAAAATGACAATGCGAAACAACAGATGACGGAGCTTGTGAAGCAGAATATGAATCACCCCTCTATTTATATCTGGGGAGTTCACAATGAAGTTTATTCTAAAACAGCAGACGAACAAGTTCCGGTGCTTTCGCGCGAACTCAATGATATCGCGAAGACCTTAGACCCTGATCGTTATACAGTAGCCGTTACAGGATACAATGTTGTTGACCGACAAGAAAATTTAACTACGGATGTTCAAGGGATCAACCATTATTTCGGTTGGTACGGTGGCAAGATCGAAGATCTTGGTCCATGGGCTAAAAAAGTACAACAAGACTTCCCGGGATACAAAATCATGCTTTCCGAATACGGAGCAGACGGTAATATGGATATCGGTCAGGAGGAATTGAAGATGCCGGATAACGTAGTTTCGGGGAAGTCATTCCCGGAAAACTATCAGACTGAGACGCATATTCAGCAATGGGCCGCTATTCAGCAGAATCCTATAATCGTGGCCTCTTATGTTTGGAATATGTTCGAATTTGCGGTACCTGCATGGAATCGCGGAGGCGTGAATGCTCGAAACCTGAAAGGGTTAGTGAGCTTCGACCGCAAGCGCAAGAAAGATTCCTTCTACTGGTATAAAGCGAATTGGAATCCAGAGCCGATGATCTACCTAGCGAACAGAAGAGATAATGAGCGGACGAAGGCACAAGGCAAAGTACAGGTGTTCTCCAATCTAAAAGATGTGAAACTAGAAGTCAATGGTAAGAGCTATACAGCTAAACAGGGCGTAAATGATAAGCACTGGGTTGTTGAACAGGTCGATCTGAAGCAAGGTCAAAACACGATCGTTGCTGTTGGAAAAGATGGTTCAAAGGAACTCAGAGATGAGATGGTTTGGAACTTAAAATAAACGAAGGAATGAACGTACTAAAATATTCAATGCTAACCCTTTTAGGAATGGGCTTAGCGTCGGGACAAGTGTCAGCGCAATGGACGGGGCCAAAGCAGAAACCTGCAGAACGTAAAGAAGTGAAATTCGGGCCGATTACTCCAAAGAATCGAACCGATGCAAATATGGAAGCCTTCCGTAATTATGGCTTAGGACAATTTATTCACTGGGGATTGTATGCTATTCCTGGTAATGAGTGGGAGGGAGTTTCTGCGCGCAAAGGAGCGGCAGCATCCGAGTGGATTCGCACATGGTCTGGTCCTAACGCGCCGAAAAATTGGAAAGAAACTTATGACAACCTTTACAAGCAGTTCGATCCAAAATCTTTCGATGCCAAAGCTTGGGCAAAACAGGCTAAAGATATGGGTGCGAAGTATATGATTTTCACCACGAAGCACCATGACGGATTTGCATTATGGCCGACACAGTATTCGGAATATGATGTTATGGCGTCGCCTTATAAAAAGGATATTGTAAAGGAAGTTGTCGATGCTTACACCGCGGAAGGTATTGATGTTTATCTATACTTCTCCGTTTTGGAATGGAATAATCCGGATTACCTGACGAAGGCACCGGTAACTGCCGAAGAAAAAGCGAAGTACAATAAGTTCTTGCAGTACACGAAGAACCAATTAATGGAATTATTGACCAATTATCCACAGATTAAGGGCTTTTGGTTCGACGGTACTTGGGATCAATCCTGGGTACAGTCCTATGAGTTCACCTATAATCTGGAGAAAGAGCTAAGAGAAAAACATCCAGGATTAATCATCGGCTCTCGTTTTCGCAATGATGAATTCGGAAAACGCCATTTTGATAGCAACGGTGATATCTTAGGCGATTACGAGCAAGGATGGGAGCGGAAGCTACCTCAGGCCTACGAATGGCTTGATGGCAACGACTGGGATGCGGTTATGACGATTCCTCCAAATGGTTGGGGCTATATGAAAGACTGGTCTGGATTATATACCAAAACAACAGACGATCTATTGGATATGTTAATGCAGTCCGTTTCGCTGAATGGAAACTTTGTATTGAACTTTGGACCTGATGGCCAAGGAAAGATGCATCCAGGAGAAGATAAGATTGCAAAAGAATTAGGCGCATGGATGAAAGTCAATGGCGAGGCTGTACATGGCGCGCGTCATGCTGACCTTCCAGTCTCGAAGTTAGGATACTATACAGCAAAGGGAAATACACTTTATCTATCCGTATTTAACCGCCCAGTCAATAATATCGCACGCATCGCTGTACCAAAGAACAGCAAACGCGTTCCTATATCTGCTCAGATTTTAGGAAATAAAGCGCAGTTGAAAGTCGTACATTCGGACATAGGCTTGGACTTGGATAAGAATACCTACTATGATGTAATAATTCCTAAAGGGTATAAAAGCGACAGAGCTTTTGTGATCAAAATGGAATTGGGCGAGCCAAGCAAAGCTACAGACAAGCTGATGGATGCTAAAATGTAATAGCTAACATTAAAAATAAACTAAAAAAGCCACCGCTCTTTTTTAGGGCGGTGGCTTTTTTTGTGCTTAAAATATTTTTTTAAGCTAGATAGGCGATGAACATCTATCCAGCTTAACGATGTCTGCGATTTTACTTTGTCACATTGACAACATACCATACTTGTAGGTTGCCCGATTTGATAACAACAGTATCCTTACCTACACTAACGCCAGTTACCAAACCAGCGTTAGAGAATGTAGCGATCTCCGGATGCTTGTTCGAATACGTTGCATCTGTTACGGTTCTGTTGCCAGGTGTAACAGCCAGATTTAATTGCAATGGTGTTCCGATCTTTACCGGAATCTGCATATTGCCTGCCGCATTCACAGCTTCTCTCGCTGTTAAACTCTCGCCAAAGTCTACCTTGTCTTTTTTACAAGAGTAAAGTAAGGACATGCCGATTCCAGCAACGAGGAACAGGCGTGTAATATATTTAGTTTTCATGATCTTTCTATTAATTGATAAACAAATTACTCACCTAACCATCCTGGGTTCTGCTTCAACTGAGTGCCTTCCAATGAAAGTTCAAATAACGGAAGCGGCCAATAGTAACGGTAGTCGGACCAAAGGGCTTTCCCTTGAACAATATTCGGACTTCTTGGATAAGCAATAATAAAGCCTTGAGGATCCACAAATACATCCTTATCAAGTTGTTCTTTTAACGCGATGATTGGCTTTTGTAGTTTGGTGCCATCGTATAATTTTTGTTTTTCGGCAGTAAACTTCATTCCGCGGTAAGGGACAGTCAGGAATTTACCTGCTTTCCATCGCATTAAATCTTCATAGCGACGGTCTTCCAATACCATTTCTACTCGACGCTCACGTCTGATTTCGCGTAGAATAGGTGTTACCTCATAATCTAAAAATTGCGCATTGAGAGCATCCATACGTGGATCTTTCGGAACATTCGCCAATTGTAGACGGCTGTTTGGATAAGCAGCGAAATCAAAACCCGCACGTTGTCTTAGCGCGTTGATCGTACGATCCAGGTCATTTTGCGTCAAGGTACCTAAGATTGCTTTTGCTTCCGCTAACATCAATAATACCTCGCCATAACGAAACTCGATAGCAGTCTGTTGTCCACTTGTGGTTGCATCGTGCTCTTTCTTATCGCCCATCCAGTGTTTAATTGCCATGTATCCGGTAACCGTTGTTCTGTCAGCAACGTTATACGACAATCTAGGATAGGTTATTCCATTCTCCGCAGCACTGGTCAAGTCGTTGTTCACATTGTAAATGGAACGGTTTTCTCCAGGAAAATTAATGGTTTGTTTTAGACGTGGATCTCTGTTCTCCAATTCTGTCCACATACCATCGTAGCCTTTGAATAGGGGATTTGCTGTGTAGCTGCCTTCCGAACCTGATAAATAGATCGGGCGTCCATCAATACATAAGTACTCATCGACTAAACTGCGTGTTGCTCCACCCGCTGGACGTGCGCCGCTGATACTGTTATTCTGCTGCCAATAACGCTGGGTAGCATGCCCAACTTTAACACCGTCATAAACACGCGCTAAAATCGCCTCTTTGTTCTGATCGGCTTCAGGATTGTTCTTAAATGTAAAGAGCTTCCAATATGGATTTGTTCCTGCACTGTACAGTTGATATTTTCCGGAGGTGATGATCTTTTCACAAGCATCAACACATGCCTCTAAGAAAGGCGCTGCGGTACTCTTCAATTGCAATTCGCTATGGTATGTTCTGAACGAACCCTCAAACAGGGCGATTCTTGCTTTCAGGAATAAGGCCATGTTCTGGTTAATACGACCGTCTGCGCGTCCGCTTACCCCCTCCAGTTTGTTGATAGACTGATTGATCGTGTACAACAATGAATCAGCTACCAAAGTCCGCTTGTCGCGCGCCTTGTACAAGTCTTCACTATCGATATTCATGGTGGAGTTGTACCATGGCACATCCCCGAATAATGTTAATTTTCTGTAGTAATCCCAGGATTTGAAAAATAAAGCCTCACCGACATATTTATCAAGCTTTTTAGAATCATTGTTAACCGACGGTAATGCATTTTTATAGTTTTCTAAGAAATAATGAACCGACCGTAGATCTTCCCATACCCAACCCACATCCGTTCCGTTAGTTGGCGTTTTGTATGTTTGGTCTTGGATACTATGTATATTTCCATACTTTACCATATTGTCGGTCATAAAATCACCGGCCAATAAGTGACTACCACCGGTAATGCTTGGACTCAATCTGGCGTCGCCCCAGCCATCAAAATGTCCTTTGATGTAACGTCCATAAAGGTTGTTCAAATACAGCGTTAACTCTGTTTCTGACTGTAAAGAATTACCTACTGAAAGTTCCGTTTCCGGATTCAGGTTCAAGAAGTCTTTCTTGCAGGACTGCAGCAAACTAACCGCCACAACTCCTGATAATATATATTTAAATGTTCTTTTCATGATGTAGAAGATTAAAAGGTAATCTGAGCACCGAAAGCAACCGAACGTTTTTGTGGGTATGTTGATGAAATTTGATCCACATCAAATACATTCGGGATTTCTGAGATTTCAAATAAATTAAATCCAGAAAGCGTAAAGCGCAGGCGGTCTATTTTTAGTTTTTCAGTAAGCGTAGAAGGGAGAGTATATCCTAATACTGCCTGTTTTAAACGTAAGTAAGCGCCATTGATCAGATATTGATCATTAACCGATGGAGCTGCGCCATACATTGGAAATTCTGCATTTGTACGCTCTGGCGTCCATGAACGCTCCAGCATCCAGCGCGATCCAGCGCCTCCGCCCCAGTATGCGGAACTACCCGTCCATACATCACGTTTAATAACCCCTTGCACCAATACATCTAAATCAAAGTTTTTGAATGCTACATTTCCAGTAATACCAAAACGATAGCGTGGCGTAGAATTTCCCAATACGACTCTGTCGCCTGTGTTACCGATCTTATTTAAGCCAGCATCAATTTTTCCGTCAGGAAGACCATCAGGTCCACCGATATCCTGATAGCGCAAGAAACCCGGGTATAAGTTGCCTTGATATGGTCCCGAATAGATCCAATTTCCGTTTGCAGGGTTCTTACCGTTGAAATCCGATTCCTGTAAAATTCCGCCGCTCTTGTAACCCCAAATCTCGCCAATCGTTTTTCCATCATACATAATCTCTCTGTTGTCGGCATTTGTGATGAGTAATCCTGAGTTTCCGGCATAATGCACCACCTTGGTTAAGTAGTCGGATAAATTAACACCGACGCGATAGCGAAGACCGTTGTCTAATGTTTCTTTCCAGCCAATAGCCAACTCCATACCTTTCGTTTCTAAAATTCCAGAGTTCACGTATGGTGCCAGCGTACCTAGCGTATTCGGGAATGTCGCATCTCCTCTCGTCAGAATATCCGTTGTTTTTCTGTTGTAGTACTCAAAAGTCACATCAAGCTTGTTCTGCAGGAATGCTGCATCCACACCAATGTTCCAGGTTCTAGCCTTCTCGAAAGTCAAATGTGGAGAAACTAAATTAGGGGGATTGATGTAGACAATTTGTTGTCCGTTGATTAGGAAAGCTGCACGACCAGATCCTAAAGTCGCTTGAAATGGATAAGCATCTCCTGGTTGGTTGCCTAATTTACCCCAGCTTCCGCGGAGTTTTAGCTCATTCACCCAGTTGCTGAGGCCATCCATAAATGATTCTTTAGAGATTCTCCATCCCGCCGAAAAAGATGGGAAGGCAACGAAACGCTCATCTTTTGTGAATTTTGCATTTCCATCATAACGTAAATTGCTCTCTAGAAAATACTTCTCCGCATAATTATATGCGATTCGACCAAACACGGCTCTTCCCGCTAAGGTCTCGGCATATCGAGTAGTTTCGTTTAAGGTAGGATCTTCTACCGCATTTGGATTCTGAATATTCGCGTTAATCAACCGGCGATACGTGTTCGTGAGCTGCTCATAAGTTGTTTGCTCTTGGTTGTAACCTAATACGGCAGAGAAATTATGCTTTTCTGCCCAGGTTTGCTGATAATCAGCATAGATATTGATCAGGTAATTATCGCGTTTATTATTGTCAAGGTAGGCTCTGTTTTCCTGTGCCTCTGTTTGGTTGGTTCCCAAGCTGCTCCAGGATTCCAGCACTTGCGCCATTTTTGGACTATATCTGTTCAAGCTATAGCTCTGTGGTTGGTAGGCCAAATCGGCTTTCACCTTCAATTTATTTGGAAGAATGATAAATTCTGGCGATGCTAATAAAGACATACGTCTATTCACCGATCTATTTCTTGCACCATAGCTAATCCACGATAGAATATTGTCGGTATACGCATTTGGAAGCGGATCATTTGGTCCGGTCATCAATGGCATATTAATGTTTCGGGCAGGATCCGTCATCATGGCTTCCCAAAGATTGCCTTTGCCACCCACTAAATAAGGAGTTTCGTAATGTGTTTGATCGAAACTTACCTTTCCAAATAAATTAAACCAGCTGGTAATTTTTGCATTGACATTGATCAATGCATTATAACGCTTGAATTCATCGGTGTTAATCTTATACATCCCCGACTGATTTTGCAGACCTGTCGATATATAGTAATTTACCGCTTCGCCACCACCGCTGAAGTTTAAGGTATGCTTCTGCATAGGTGTCCATTTTTTTACTGCCGTTTCATAGGGATTCACATTGCCTACCCAAATAACTCTTCCGCCCTCCTCGTACCAAGCATTCTCAGGCGTCGGGTTATCCAGATATTTTTGGATCATGTTCAATTTGTTCTCTTCAGAATTGCTCACCGAACCATTTGTCCACAATGTACGATCCATCGATGCACGCTGGATTTGATACGAATTTAATACGTCAGGTAATGCAGAAGGGGTGTCAAAGTTGGCGTCGAAGTTGTAAGATATTCTTCCTTTTTGATTGAATTCACCGGTTTTCGTACGAACCAAAATAACGCCGTATGCTGCCTTCGTACCATAAATAGCACCTGCGGAAGCATCTTTGATAAACGACATGTCTTTGATATCGTTTGGATTTAGCTGGTTCAACGCGGCTGTTGTATTTTCAACACCGTCGATAATGACTAGAGGGTCACCATTAACCGTTTCGAATTCTTTTGTATTTGCATTGTAGGCCATTGAGGTTCCACCACGTAAGTTGAAACCCGGAGTCGTATTTGGTGCTCCATTTCCGAAGCTGATGTTCAAGTTGGGAACCAAACCCTGTAAGGCTTGACCAATATTGGCAACCGGACGGTTCTCGAAAGCTTCTTTACCAACGTGTGCAATCGCACCTGTTAGATTAACCTTCTTCTGCGTCCCGAAACCTACGACTACAACTTCCTCAATTTGATCTTCCGCCGCTTGCAAGCTAATGGATGAAGCCTCCATTGCTGGAACCTCTTTTTGTCCAAAACCTATCGAGCTAATAACAAGTATAGAACTGCGCGATGACACCTGTAGCGTAAATGTACCATCAGCCGCACTCTGTGTGGTCTGATTCGTGTTTTTCTCGCGAATCGTTGCTCCTGCAACAGGATTTCCCTGATCGTCAACAATCTTACCCTTGATCTCTTCTTGGAAGCGACTCAGGTAGGAATCATTTAAAAACAGCGGCGATTCCGCGATAAGACTATGACCGATTGTTCTTGTTTCGGCATAGGAGGGAAGGGAACTCATAAATGCTAGGCTATAACATAGGGGTATCCACTTCATCCTGGAATTTGTAAAGAAAATTCGCATGATTCGATGTTTTAAAAGTTATGATAGTTGTACCTATTGGTTATCGATGCGAATGTGACGAAAAAAGAGTCAGGTTGCATCTGAAAATGCAATGCAATCGTTTGAGCAATCTACGAAAACGATGTAAATTTATATACTGGGGATAATCTGTAAAAAAACTATCGGTTGAAAATTGTAACTAATAAAATGTGGGATAGAAAGGAAAGATTTTCCACAAATATTCTTCTACAAAGTAGCTTTTTATGTGTTATGTTGCTGATTTTTAGCGAAATAAAAAATACCTCGAGTATGGTTTGATGAAAATAACAAAGGGGCTTTTTTGTTAAAAAAGCCCCTTTGTTAAAATTCTTTATGACTATGGTAAATTACTTTACAATTAAGTTCCAGCCGTGTGTATCTTCGCTCTTTCCGTAGCGTAAATCGTTCAAGTAAGAAAGGACTTTTAACGAGAACTCTCTGCCTTCAACCGGAGGAAGTGTATAGTCTTGTCCTTCGAATCCGATGCGATCAATATGTGTAATTGTAGCAGCAGTTCCGGCAGCGAAAGCTTCTGTCACTGTTCCAGCTTTGATACCATCGATTAACTCTTGAACCGACACTTTACGTTGCTCAGCTTTGTAACCCCACTCTTCTGCCAATTCCATAATCGTGCGGCGGGTAACACCATGAAGAATCGTATCGCCATGTGGTGTAATAATGCTGTCGCCGATACGGAAAATTAAGTTTGCCGTACCTGCCTCTTCAATGTACTTATGCTCATTGGCATCTGTCCACATAATTTGGTCATAGCCTTCGTTGTTGGCTAATTGTGTTGGGTATAAAGATAAAGCGTAGTTACCTGCGTTTTTCGAGAAACCAACACCACCTTCAGCAGCACGTGTATAATGTGTTTCCACTTTCAAACTGATGGGCTTGCTATAGTACGCACCAACAGGGCAAGTGATGATAATAAACTTATAGGATATTGATGGGTGCACGCCTAAGGCTGCTTCTGTCGCAAACATAAAAGGACGGATGTACAATGCGGTGCCTTCTGTTGATGGGATCCACTCACGATCAACATCCAATAACTTTTTCAAACCGTCCATGAAGATCTCTTCTGGAACTTCCGGCATCTGTAGACGCGCCGCTGATTTATTAAAACGCTCCCAGTTCTTATCTGGACGGAAGATACTTACGGTGCCATCTGCAAACTTATAACCTTTAATACCTTCAAAAATTGCTTGTCCGTAATGTAATGCAGACATGGAAGGGCTCAGGGTTAAATCGCCGTAAGGGACGATAGCCACATCTGTCCATTGTCCGTTCTCATAATTTGCGACCAGCATATGGTCCGACATGATCTGTCCAAATTTTAAGTTGTTGAAATCTACTTGCGAGAGTCTTGATGTTTTTGTTGGCTCTACGCGAATTGAGATTTGTTCTGTCGCGCTCATATCAATTGATTGTTTTTATGCCCGCAAGTTAGCAAAAAAATAAAAGCTAAGCTTTATAACCCGCTAAAATTAATTAGCAAGAAGGCAAGCAAACGATAGCAAATGTTAAGTTAATGTTATGTGTTTTAACATTTAATATGAAGACTCTAACTGTGTTTTTACATTCTGTATGTTTTCCTATGCAATACTGTCTACTGTTTGCTATAGTAAAAAAAACGGGATATCAGTTAAGACCATGCTGGACGCAGATTCCGATTCTCGGTACTGTTATTGCATTCAGAGTACTGAATTTGTGGCAAGCAGTTCACAGATTTTTAACTAAAATATTGAAACAAGTCGTAGAAGTTTATTGATGATGTGGTTGGCTTTGCTGGATAAAAATTGCTTAGTAAAGCAATCCGGTTAAGAAAGAGTACTACAACTTGTCAATCAGTTTTTAAGTCAACCAAAGAAATAACTAATGGAAAGAGAATTAGCAAACATCAGTACGCAAGAGACCAAACAAGTCGGCGTTTTTAAGTTTATCATCGGTTTTATCGTATTCTTGTATAAAACTGCTATCCGCCCGTAAAAGGACGTTTACCCCGAAGAGGGCCTTCCCATCAAGATACTTTTGCGAGCGGAAAGTCTATCAACCTATGACCTGACGAGCATTTACCAATGCTCTTTGTCATCACGCTTATATTTCAAATTTCTTTTATTTGATAGGTTTTTCTTCTGAGCCTGTCCATCTCTAAATTGCAAAAAGAATTTCCTTTTTGTTGCTGTTTCCGTAGTAGCATCAATGTTTTTATCTTTGTATGAAGCTTGCTCGCGGTTTGAACAAGCACAGTTGAACTCTTGTTCAACTTAAAACCCTTTCAAAGCCCTTTCAAACCCAATGTAAAACCCAATCAAACCCGCTCTGAAAGGGCTATGATATGGTTAATAAAAGGCTTTGATTAAAGTATGTTTGCACGAAGGTAACAACGACTACCTTGTCGGTATAGCCGAATACAATAAATACAGAAATTTAGTGTCTCTTAAGAAAGAAGCTTCAAGATAGGGTCAAGGTATTCTCGACTATTTGCTAAACGCGGGACCTTATTCTGCCCGCCCAACTTACCTCTTGATTTCATCCATTGGTAGAAAGTATCTGTTGGGGCGTTGTGAATGACAGGTGCAGATAGAGCCATATTTTTATAGCGCTTGGCATCGTAGTCGGAGTTGATTTCGCGAAGGGTCTGATCTAGTATTTCACAAAACCTGTTGAAATCTTGGGGCTGTTTTTCGAATTCGATAACCCATTCATGCGCACCAGCGCCTTTGTCTTTAAAGTAGACCGGGCCGGCCGTATAGTCTTTGATACTAGCTTCAGTTGCTTTGCAGGCCGCTTCTAAAGCTTGATCGGCATTATCTACAATCACTTCCTCGCCAAATGTATTGATGTATTGTTTCGTGCGTCCGGATATTTGAAAACGATATGGCGATAAGGAAGTGAATTTGATCGTGTCGCCGATTTTGTAGCGCCATAGGCCCGCATTGGTCGTAATGATCAAGGCATAGTTCTTTCCAATCTCTACCTCATGCAGACCCAAGGTTTTTGGATGTTCTTCATGCAGGTTCTCCATCGGTAGAAATTCATAATAGATTCCATAGTCCAACATCAGCAACAGGTCATCCGAGTCTGAGCGATCCTGTAAACCGAAATAGCCTTCTGAAGCGTTATAATTCTCCAGGTAGTACATGTTGTCGGTTGGAATTAGTTTTTTGAATTGCTCACGGTATGGTTTAAAGCTAACACCACCATGGCTATAGAATTCTAGGTTAGGCCATACTTCCAATAGATTCTCCTTGCCTGTTATTTCTAGAATACGATTGGCCATAACCATGTTCCAGGTTGGAACGCCCGCAAGGCTCGTTACGTTTTCTTTCAATGTGATCTGACAGATCTGCTCGATCTTCTCCTCAAAATTAGGATTCAAGGTTACTTCAATATTCGGTGTTCTTTTGAATTCTGCCCAAAAAGGAAGGTTGCGAATCAGGATAGATGATAAATCTCCGTAATAGGAGTCCGGGCTAAAGTTGTTGATCTGCGACGAACCGCCGATTACTACTGATTTTCCTGTAAATATTTTGTTTTCGGGTTTGTTGTGGCAGTAGATGGAAAGCATGTCTTTCCCGCCTTGGTAGTGACACTCTTCGAGGGCTTCGATACTGACCGGAATAAATTTGCTGCGGTCGGCTGTCGTGCCCGAAGATTTCGCAAACCATTTGATATCCGAAGGCCATAGTACATTTTGTTCCCCTTTGATCATCCTGTCGATATATCCTTTCAGACTGTCATAATCTTGGATAGGGACTCTTTCTTTATATTGATCGGGTGTTAGTATGCTGTTGTAGTCATACTTCTTGCCCCATTCCGTTGCTTCCGCTGCAGATATTAGACTTTGGAACCACTCTTCTTGTACGTCGTGCGGATACTTCATGAAAAGGTCGATTTGGTGCATTCGCTTTTTCATAATCCACGTAAAGAGAGAATTTAGTAAGGCCATATGATTTGTAAAAACCTAAATTTAAAACTTTTTACGTCTTAATTCAAAATGTCGACCTAGATAAAACTTGCGTGCAAGCTCATTATTGGCGATTTCCTCGGGTGTTCCTGTCAACATGATCTTTCCTTCCGTCAACAAATAAGCACGATCGGTAATGGATAAGGTTTCCTGTACGTTGTGGTCGGTAATTAGGATTCCGATGTTGCGTGTTTTAAGTTTAGCCACGATGGTTTGGATTTCCTCCACCGCAATGGGGTCTACGCCGGCAAAGGGTTCATCTAAAAGGATAAAATGCGGGTTTGCCGCAAGCGCGCGTGCAATCTCAGTACGGCGTCTTTCACCTCCGGACAATAGGTCGCCTCGGTTCTTGCGAACACGGTGCAGACTAAATTCCGTTAATAGCTCTTCCAGTTTTTCTTTACGTTCTGCTTTATTCGGGTAGTGTATCTCGAGTACCGAAAGGATATTATTCTCTACGGATAACTTCCTAAAGACAGAGGCCTCCTGAGCGAGATAACCGATTCCGCGTTGAGCGCGACGATACATCGGGTCGTCCGTAATTTCTAGATCATCTAAATAGACGTTGCCCTCATTGGGTTTAATCAATCCCACGATCATATAGAAAGAAGTTGTTTTTCCGGCACCATTGGGGCCAAGCAATCCTACAATTTCTCCTTGTTCCACATAGAATGATACGTCGTTAACAACAGTACGTTGCTTATATTTCTTGATTAGATGTTCTGCTTTAAGAATCATGGGCTTAACCTTTCCTTGCAAATATATTTTTAAAATCGAATTGCTTTAATATTTAATTGCAAATTCTTCTTGCCGCGCCAGTTATTTTCCTCTATGCAATAGCATATATCGAATGGCTTTCCTTCATTTATTGCATTGACATGCTCGCCAAGACCGAAGCCAATACATTCGAAGGCGTAGGAATCTTCTTGCTTTACGCTGAACTTAAGATGCGTAGAGCCGACGATATAAGCCGTAGCTGCCGCCGTTACGCGCTTGGTCATGAAAATTGGCGCTTCGTTTTGTGGGCCGAAGGGCTCAAACTGCTTCAATATGCGGTAGAACTTACTGTCAATGTCAATCAGGTTGATGTCTTTTTCGATAAGAACCTCCTGTTGCAACATCTCTGGTTTGATTGTTTTGCTGACAACTTCTTCGAAACGCTCCTGGAATAAGGCAACGTTGCTATGTTGCATGGTGAGTCCGGCAGCATACTTGTGCCCACCGTATTGATCTAGTAGATCGCTGCATTCGCTCAAGGCTTCATATAAGTCAAAACCTATCACAGATCGCGCCGATCCGGCAATATGTCCGTTGGTTTCCGTTAAGATAATCGTCGGGCGGTAATAACGCTCCGTCAGACGCGATGCGACGATACCAATGACGCCCTTATGCCAATCTGATTTATAGAGAACGGTTGTTTTCTTGCTGTGTTGCAATACGTCATTATCCAAAATGGATAATGCTTCTTCCGTAATGCGCAGGTCGAAATCTTTGCGAACATTGTTCTGGTCGTCGATATTGACGGAAAACTCCTTCGCATCCGACAGGGATTTTGCGATCAATAGCTGTACAGCGTCTTTCGCGTGGTCAATTCGCCCGGCAGCATTGATGCGTGGGCCTATCTGAAAAACGATATCATTAACGGAGAACTGTCCTGTTTTGTGCGACGATAGGTTGATTAATGCTTGTAATCCGCAGCTCGCATTGCCATTGAGCTTAATTAAGCCGTAATGTGCAAGAATGCGGTTTTCGCCGGTAATGGGGACAATATCGGAAGCTATACTTACCGCTACGAGATCCAGGTACTGATAGGCAAGCTCCATATCCATGCTGTTCTGCTTTATAAACGCCTGTATGATTTTAAATCCGATACCACAGCCTGAAAGCTCTTTGTAAGGGTATGAGCAATCGGAACGCTTCGGGTCAAGAACAGCGACTGCCTCAGGGAGTTCATCACCCGGTAGGTGGTGGTCGCCAATGATAAAGTCAATGTTCTTGGAATTTGCATAAGCAATCTTATCGTTGGCCTTGATACCGCAGTCTAGTGCAATAATAAGCGAAAATCCGTTGTCATGGGCGTAATCAATTCCAGCGGTCGAGATTCCATACCCCTCTTTGTAACGGTCGGGGATGTAATATTCGATTCTGGAATGGAAATCGCGGAAAAAACTATAGACGA
Source organism: Sphingobacterium sp. UBA2700 (assembly GCA_002354335.1). Classification (GTDB taxonomy): domain Bacteria; phylum Bacteroidota; class Bacteroidia; order Sphingobacteriales; family Sphingobacteriaceae; genus Sphingobacterium. Next base: position 87,408 of record DELI01000004.1, read on the forward strand.
CAGCTACGGCGGTTGTACCGTCCACGTCATAGTCACCATAAATCAGGATCTTTTCATTATTGCCGATTGCTTTCTCGATACGGGCAATTGCTATATCCATCCCTTTCATCAGGAACGGGTCGTGCAGATAGTCTAAAGATGGTCTAAAAAAAATGCGTGCCTGCTCAAAAGTTTCAACGTCGCGATTTAATAATAACTCTGCAATAATACTATTGACGCCCAACTCATCCCTCAATTTATTAATCTTTCCGACATCTTTTTTTGGTTTCAGCACCCACCTTTTTTGCATATCTTTGCATTAATTTTAACGTGTAAATATACATTTTATAGCGCTACTAACCTAATAGGAGGGGGGCTATATGTGGGCACACTTACTTAACTCGCAAGTAAACAAATAAATAGATATGGTTAGCGCATATTCCCTTTACGAGGGCTCTTATTCTGTAGATAAATCCAAGAAATTCATTCCGTTTGATCCGAAAAAAGACGATCCGAAGGATCGTCCGGGCTCCTTATTCATCCATGTTCACCCTTTTTTGGTAGAGACCAAAGCGGGTTTGGTTTTGTTAGATACCGGGCTCGGCCGTCGTACAGATGATGATGAATTGATGATTCACGCGAACATCAAAAAGCTGGGTTTTGATATCGAAGACGTACGCTATGTATTGATGTCGCACCTGCATAAGGATCATGCCAATGGGATGGTTGATTTTAAAAATGGAACGAAGCGAGTAGCTTTTCCGAATGCCGAATATGTAATTCAAGAGCAGGAGTGGGAAGCCGCTTTCAGCACGGAGTCGCCTTCCTATCGTACCGATGTTTTTGAAGTGTTGCAGCGTAGCGGGAATCTATTGTTTGTTAATGGTGATGGTCGTTTAAATGATGAGATCCGTTATGAGCTTTCAGGGGGACACTCGGAGTTTCATCAGGTATTCCATATCGGAACCGGTGAGGAGCATTTCTTCTTCGGTGGGGATGAATTGCCGGAGCCTGAGGAGATTTTCCGCAACTTTATTGCGAAGTATGATTACGATGGTCGTCGTGCGAAGCAATTACGCGAGGAATACTGGGCGGCTGGTGCGCCAGAAGGCTGGGTATTCTTGTTCTATCATTCGAAAAGCATTGCTATCGGGCGTCCCGAGCAGCGCGAAGATGGAACATACAAGATCATCGATGCCACGAAATAAAAGGAGAATTCTTATATTTGGGTGAGCCGTATTTTTAGAAACTTAAGTTTTATTTAAATAGAAAGTTAACATGTCGATAGTTAGAGAAAGTGATCTAATAGGCATTGGGAAGAAATACCAGATTGAGACCGAAGCAGGTGACAATATGGTTGTGGTTATTCATGATGATGGTCGTCGCGAGTTGTATCGCCACGAAGATGAAGACAACGAAACCCACTGTGTAATGACTTTGTCCGATGAGGAATCTAGACAGGTAGCGGGTATTTTAGGGGGATTGTCCTATAAGCCGAAAGCACTTGAAACAATTGAAGTTGCTTTAGATGATTTGCGTATAGAATGGTATAAAGTAGAGTCATCGAATGATGGAGTCAACAAAAGCATCGGAGAGCTGGAAGTAAGACAGCGTACCGGAGCGTCAATCATTGCCGCTATTCGCGAGGATGAAACCATTATTAACCCAGGTCCAGAATACATTATCCAACCTGGAGCGACACTAGTAATCGCTGGTAAGCTAAAAAATATCAAACTTTTAAAAGAAATCCTTCTGTAATATTCGCCTATGCCTAATACCATTATTATTGAAATTGGAATTGCCGTTTTACTAGTAGCCCTTGTTGGCCTGCTCGCCAACAGACTTCGTTTTTCAGTTATTCCCTTTTTTATTGTAATAGGTATGGTCTTGGGCAATGAGTCCTATCCAGGTTTTGTTGCCGATGGATTGGCGAGTATCGGAAATGAGGGTTTTACCCAGGCGGTCAACTCGGTTTGGAAGTTCTTTACTTTTACTGAAAGTAAACCTTTCATTGATTTTATGGGTAGGCTAGGGGTGTTGTTCTTGCTGTTTTATTTGGGCTTGGAGTTTTCAGTTGGCCGATTGATCAAGTCTGGGAAGTCCATTGTGGCTGGCGGGAGCTTTTATGTGGCTTTAAACTTTGTGTCCGGTCTTTTAGTCGGCTGGATGATGGACTTGCCTTTCAAGGAGACCATGGTACTCTGCGGTATCATGACTAGTTCTTCTACAGCAATTGTCGCGAAGGTGTTAACCGATCTGAAGCGTACTGCCAATCCGGAAACAGAGGTAATCATGGGGATGATTATGTTTGATGATCTTTTCATAGCGATGCATATCTCTTTCCTATCCGGTTTAATCCTGACAGGAAGCAGTTCGTTTTGGGCTGTAGCCGGTACGTCACTATTAGCACTAGGTTTTATACTGACTTTCCTCATTCTCGGGAGAAAACTGATTCCATTTATTGATAAGATACTGCAGGAGAAATCTTCTGAATTGTTCATTCTGATCATCTTCAGCTTGCTATTCACGATTGCTGGTTTTTCGGAAACTATCCATGTCGCTGAAGCCATCGGGGCACTAATGGCAGGTCTGGTATTTGCGGATTCCAAGTATTTGAAGAAGATTGAGGGGATGGTATTGCCATTTAAAGATTTCTTCGGTGCCATGTTCTTCTTTAGCTTTGGGCTTTCTATTGATATGTATTCTTTAGGTGGTGCGGTTGGCTGGGCAGCATTTGCGGCTTTGATCACCATTATCGGCAATGTCGCATCGGGTTATTTTGCAACTCGGTTCTCCAATTTGAAGCCTAAGAACTCGGTCGATATCGGATTTACTTTATCGGCGCGCGGTGAGTTTTCCATCATTATGGCAAACATCGGTAAGGCAGGTAAGCTATTGCCGGTGATACAATCCTTCGTGGTGGTCTATGTGTTGATCTTATCAATCGTTTCGCCGCTTCTAACGAAGGAATCCAGAAATATATGGAATAAGCTGTCGGGACAAAAAGAAGCTCCTAAGCGGGCTAAGAAAAAGCTTAGCGACTTAGAAGCTGCTGTGCAGGAATCGTAGGTTTCCTGTTTATCTTAATTTCGCGTTTCGCGAATGTCTTAATCGTCGTATCCGAAACGTTTCAGGTAGTTTTTCTTGCTTCGCCAATCCGGCAATACTTTGACGAACATTTCTAAAAATACTTTTCCTCCGATAAATTCTTCAATATCCTGGCGAGCGTAGGTTCCTACCTTTTTAATCATCGCGCCGGCTTTACCGATAATGATGTTCTTTTGAGAGTCACGCTCTACAATAATTTCTGCAGCAATGCGCGTAATCTTTGGCTCTTCTTTAAAAGAAGTGATGATTACTTCGGTACTGTATGGAATCTCTTTGTCGTATAATTTGAATACTTTTTCACGAATAATCTCTGAAACAAAGAAACGCATAGATTTATCGGTCAATTCATCTTTTTCGTAGTAGGCCGCATGCTCCGGTAATTTTTCTTTGATGTATGCCATAACAGACTCAACGTTGTAGCCTAATAAAGCAGAGATTGGGAAGATAACATCAGGATTGATTTTCTCTTTCCAGAATTCAATCTTCGCTTTAACTTCCTCTTCGCTGGATTTATCAACCTTGTTGATAACCACTGCAACGGGTGAGTTGGTATTACGAAGTTTTTCTAAAACGTCGTTTTCATCGTATTTCTCGTTGATGTCTGTAACAAATAAAAGAATGTCGGCGTCGATAATGGATCCCATTACGAAATTCATCATCGATTCTTGTAAGGAATAGTTCGGCTTGATCACTCCGGGGGTGTCTGAAAAGACAATTTGATGGTTTTCATCGTTGACAATTCCGATAATTCGGTGTCTGGTAGTTTGTGCCTTCGGCGTGATGATTGACATCTTTTCTCCCACTAACGCGTTCATTAGGGTAGATTTACCGGCGTTAGGTTTCCCTATTATACTTACGAATCCAGCTTTATGCGACATTATTTTCTTTTTTATTTGTTTTACAAAGAAACAAATAATATCTTTGTGCTCCAATTCGGAGATAATATAATCTGCATCTACGACGCAACGAGGTCAGATTTGATAAAATATATTGCGGGGTGGAGCAGTTGGTAGCTCGTCGGGCTCATAACCCGAAGGTCATCAGTTCGAGTCTGGTCCCCGCTACTAAACGGATTAAGCGCGAGGCTTAATCCAAAGACATTCAAAAATATATTGCGGGGTGGAGCAGTTGGTAGCTCGTCGGGCTCATAACCCGAAGGTCATCAGTTCGAGTCTGGTCCCCGCTACTATTTAAGGTTTCAATCGAAAGATTGGAACCTTTTTTTATTAGATATTAGATGTGAGATATAAGATATTAGAGTATTGGCGCCACATAGGCGCCTTTTTTGTATAGTTGTTTTAGTTTTTATTGGCGACTAAGTTTTTGAAGTAGGAAAGGAAGGGGGGTGTCTTGAACCAAGAAAGGAAGGATGCAAGGATGAGCAGGATGTTTCGTCATGGGTCCTAAGACTAAGTACTGACTATTATTTCTTTCGTCGTTCAAGAAAACCTTTCATGTTTCCATTTAAACAGCAACTAGGAGTAGGTTCTTATTAGGTTTTGGAAACAGACACTTTCAGGAAAAACAGTTGTCACAATGCTTGTGGTACCACTGAGATGAACTTACAACTCGTAATAATCCGTATTTACTTTTCTAGGATAGAAATACCCCTTTATGCAATTTGGATTCCTGATACATAGCTGGATATGATCTTTCTCACGAAATCCCGCGTTAGGGTACAACTCAGCGCCTTCCCAGAAAACACCTCGCACGCTATCAAACTCCCTTAACAACTCTTCTCTCCGCACTTGATGTATCGTTTGTATTACTGCGCAATCCAATTTGCGAACCATTAGTTCATTCAGTTTTCCAATAGCAATATTTTTAGGGAGTTTGTCCGTTGTAGCTTTTAAAAGCTCAAAACCTGCTTTTAAGATTTTAAGGTTTTCATAATCCAGTAGGTCCAAGCAATTGCCTAGATGAATAATAGCCCCTATTACACACGGATCTTTAATAGGATGTTTCGCTTTCCTAGGATTTGCCTTTAAGTTCTCAGCATACTCAAGTGCTCGCGAAGGACTGTTTTCCCAAAAATACATGCCATTTCCGAGCCAGTCATATTCATTTTTGCTATTTTTGAGTGTTAATTTTTGGTTTATTATCTTTTCAGCAATAGACCGGTCACATCCGTGAAAACCATATACTATTCCTGTTCCTGCGGAATACATAGACTTTTATACTTTTTATCCAGATTTCCGTTCTTATCAATAATTCCCACTTTAGTCAAAAAAATCTTCGAAGACTCCTCGGTTTTTGATACCTTCTTCTTATACTTTTTTAGAATCGCAACAAAAGAATTTGTATCAATTTCTTTCCTATTCACTTTATTGTTCTTCATGATCTAAAATATTATACAACAAATATATGAAAATATCGATTTAAAGCCTAATATTTAGCGTCTTACAGATTTAACCCACCCTCCTTTCCAGCCGATCCTGCCAATCCTTGCATCCTTCCTTTCCTGGTTCAAAGACTAAACGCCAATAAAAAAAGCAACTATACAAAAAAGGCGCCTAAGCGGCGCCATACTCTAATATCTAAAATCTAATTTCTATTCTCTAGTTCCGATTTTCCCATCAAAAACTCATCTACTTTTCGGGCGCATTCGCGGCCTTCGGAGATTGCCCATACAACAAGGGACTGTCCTCTACGCATATCGCCGGCGGTGAATACGTTGCTGAGGTTTGTTTTATACTCTGCTTCGCTGGCAAGAACATTGCCTCTAGGGTCAAGATCTACGCCTAGTTGTTGTAATAAACCTTCGTGTTGTGGGTTCAGAAATCCCATGGCTAGTGTTACAAGTTCGCAGGGGATTTCACGTTCTGAGCCTTCCACTTCTGCAAATTTCGTAGGACGTCCATTCTCGTCAGTTTCCCAAGTGAGGTCTACCACTTTTGCAGCACGGAGGTTTCCATTTTCATCGCCTAAAAACTCTTTGGTGCTGATGCTCCAATGTCTTTGACAGCCTTCTTCGTGCGAGGTTGTAGTTTTTAATAGCATCGGGTAAGTCGGCCATGGCATGGCGTCAGTTCGCGACTGTGGCGGCGTTGGCATCAGTTCAAATTGAGTAACTGATTTTGCGCCATGGCGATTCGAGGTTCCTACGCAGTCGGAGCCTGTATCCCCACCTCCAATAACCAGTACGTTTTTGCCTGCCGCGTGAATCTCTTCTACTTCAATAGGTGAGTTGCCGACTCTTTTGTTCTGTTGTTTTAAGAAGTCCATTGCATAATGTACTCCCTTCAATTCACGACCAGGAATCTTTAGGTCGCGAGGTATAGTAGACCCTCCGGCAAGCACAATCGCATCATATGCTTTTAGCTCCTGTGCCGGCACATTGTTTCCAACTTCGGCATTGGTTCTGAATTCTATACCTGACTGCTCCATGATGGCAATTCGGCGATCAATGACCGACTTGTCCAGCTTGAAATCAGGGATGCCGTATCGTAATAATCCGCCAACCTTATCGTCGCGTTCATAAACGACCACATCATGTCCGGCTTTGTTAAGCTGGGCCGCTGCGGCCAATCCCGATGGTCCTGATCCAACTACAGCTACGCGTTTTCCGGTTTTTAAGTAGCTTTTATTTGGTTTTACATAGCCCTTCTTGTAGGCGATTTCGATGATATGTTTCTCAATCTCCTCAATGGCAACCGGCGATTTGTTGATCCCTAGTACACATGCCGACTCGCAGGGAGCAGGACATATACGGCCGGTAAATTCCGGGAAGTTGTTGGTGGAGGAAAGAATTTGATAGGCTTCCTCCCATTTACCATCATAAACAGCATCGTTGAATTCCGGAATTACATTTCCTAGTGGACATCCTGAATGGCAGAATGGTATTCCACAATTCATACAGCGCGCTGCCTGATTATTTAATTGTTCATCCGTGTAAGACTGGACGAACTCTTGATAATTCTGTTTTCTGCTTTCCACAGCATCTTTCTGAGGAAGCGTTCTTTCATATTCTAAAAATCCTGTTGCTTTTCCCATGATAATTTTCCTCCTTGATTATGCTGTTACTAACTTTACTTGAATAACTTGTTTGTACTCTCTTGGGAATACCTTGATGAACTTGCTCTTTTCCGATGCCCAGTTTGTAAGAATGGTATTCGCTCTTTCGCTCTTCGTTAGTAATATATGTTTCTTCAGCAGGTTGATGATTGCCGTTTCATCTTCGGCTTCCAATGGATCAAGGTCGACCATTTCTTTATTGCAATTTTCACGGAAATTGCCATTTAAGTCGTACACCCATGCGATACCACCGCTCATTCCGGCAGCGAAATTTCTACCTGTTTCGCCAAGGATAAGCGCTCTTCCACCTGTCATATACTCACAGCCATGGTCTCCGATACCCTCTACGACCGCTGTTGCTCCGGAGTTTCGAACAGCGAAGCGCTCGCCTGCACGACCATTAATAAATAGGTGTCCCGAGGTTGCTCCATAGAGCGCGACATTACCAATGATGATGTTCTCATCAGGTACTAAATTGCTTTCAGCAGCAGGGTAAATTGCCAATTGCGCACCAGATAAACCTTTGCCTACGTAATCATTCGCTTCGCCCTCCAACTCAAAGGAGATTCCTTTGGTGTTGAATGCGCCGAAGGATTGACCAGCGGATCCTTTAAATTTAAAGTTGATGCTGTTGTCAGGCAGACCTTCCGACCCATATATTTTTGAAATCTCATTGGATAGCAGTGTGCCAATTGTTCTATCCGTATTCTTCACATGGAAGGTTCCGAACACCGGTGTTTTGCTTTCCAACGCAGGTTTTGCTTGGGTAAGTAATCCCCAGTCTAATATCATGCTCATGCCGTGGTCCTGTTCTTCTGTATTGTAAAGGGTTTGTCCACTAGCGTTTGCCGCCACATGTAGGATTCCTGAGAAATCAATTTTGGAGGCTTTCCAATGTGGTAGATCTTCTCTTTTCTTTAAGAATTGCGCTCTACCGACCATTTCATTGATGGTTCGGAATCCTAGCTGCGCCATAATCTCGCGCATTTCTTCGGCAAGGAATCTAAATAAGTTCACCACATCTTCCGGTTTTCCGGAGAACAGTTTTCTCAATTCGGGATCTTGTGTTGCTACGCCTACAGGGCAGGTATTGAGGTGACATTTGCGCATCATAATACAGCCACCCGCCACTAATGCTGCTGTTGCTACGCCCCATTCTTCAGCACCTAAGAGCGTTGCGATGACTAAATCTCTACCGGTTTTCATTTGCCCGTCAGCCTGCAATACAACACGGCTACGGAGTTTATTTTGCACTAAGGTTTGATGTGCCTCTGCAAGTCCGAGTTCCCAAGGGAGGCCTGCATGCTTGATAGAGCTGATGGGGGAAGCACCAGTCCCCCCGTCATAACCAGCGATTAAGATTACGTCAGCATGCGCCTTTGCCACACCTGCGGCGATGGTACCAACGCCGGCCTTAGAAACAAGTTTTACGTTGATACGGGCGTCCCTATTAGCATTTTTCAAATCGAAGATTAGCTGTGCTAAATCTTCGATCGAATAAATATCATGGTGCGGAGGCGGAGAAATTAAACCCACTCCTGGAGTGGAGTGCCTTACTTTTGCAATCCAATCATCCACTTTATGTCCTGGTAATTGTCCTCCTTCTCCTGGTTTAGCCCCCTGTGCCATTTTGATCTGTATTTCATCGGCCTGGGTCAGGTAGTTTGAGGTCACACCAAAGCGTGCCGAAGCCACCTGTTTAATGGCAGAACGCATGGAATCGCCATTTGGTAATTTCGCGTATCGGATCTCGTCTTCACCACCTTCTCCAGTGTTTGATTTACCGCCGATGCGGTTCATGGCGATAGCCAAGGTGCTGTGTGCCTCATGGGAGATGGAACCGAAAGACATGGCACCGGTTGCAAATCTTTTCATTATATCGCTTGCCGGTTCCACCTGATCGATAGAAATTGGCGTGCGATGTTTGGCAAACTCCAACAGGCCACGAAGTGTGAACATATGCTCTTTTTGGTTGTTGATTAAGCTCGCGTATTTCTTATAGGTATCAAAGCTACCTGTGCGACAGGCTTGTTGAAGTAAATGCACGGTTTGTGGGTTCCACAGGTGTCCTTCGCCACGACGTTTCCATTGGTATAAGCCACCCTCAGGAAGTAAAGTCGGCGTCACGCGGCTATGCTCAAATCCGCGCCAGTGTTTTGCAAGCGCTTCTTTGGCGATATCGTCTAGCGTCAATCCTCCAATGCGTGAAACAGCGCCGCAGAAGTACTTATCGACAACAGAAGAGTCAATACCCAACACTTCGAAGATTTGGGCACCATGGTAGGATTGCAAGGTGGAGATGCCCATCTTGGAGAAAATTTTCAATAAGCCATTGCAAACCGCTTTAACGTAGTTTTTCTTCAGATCGTCCCAGGTTAAATCGGTGTCTAGTTGCCCTTGCTCGCGCATGGTACGGATGCTAGCCAAGGCCATATAAGGGTTGATGGCAGTAGCTCCGAAAGCCAATAGACATGCGAAATGGTGAACCTCCCAAGCATCACCCGCTTCAACTACTAAACCAACTGCACCGCGGTTTCCAGTTTTGATCAAATGGTGATGAACTGCAGATACGGCAAGTAAGGAAGGAATGGCGCAGTGCTGCGAGTCGATTGCTCTATCCGACAGGATAATAACTTCGAATCCGTCCCTTACAGCATCGTCGGCATAGCGGCAAAGTCTTTCAAGACCGGCTTCTAAAGAACCTGATTTGCCATCGGCACGAAAATAACTTTGTATAGTTTTCGCTTGGAAAACCCCTGTATCAATGGAACGTAGTTTCTCGAGTTCGCTTGAAGTAAGTATAGGATGCTCCAAGGTTACACAGTGGCAGAATTTTTTATCCTCAATCAATATGTTGCCAGCATTTCCTATAAAGGTCGCTAAGCTCATCACTAAACGCTCGCGAATAGGGTCGATTGGTGGATTGGTTACCTGTGCAAAGAACTGTTTAAAATAGCTTGAGATATGTTGCGGCTGATCGGATAAGACGGCCAAAGGCACATCTGTACCCATAGAACCGATTGGCTCATAGCCTGTTAAAGCCATCGGTGTAAGGATGGTCTCAATATCCTCGCGAGAATAACCGAAGGATTGCTGATACTTAAATACCGATTCTTTGGATAAGTATGTGAATGTAACGCGTGGCTCTGCTAGCTCTTCTAATTTGATTTTATAATTATTGATCCATTCTCCATAGGGTTGCTGGCGAACTAAAGCGCCTTTCACCTCTTCATCTGAACGAATCTTTCCGGCTTCCATATCCACGACGAATATTTTGCCAGGCTGTTGTCTTCCTTTTTTAATGATGGTAGCTTCGTCGATTGGCAATGCGCCTGCCTCCGATGCTACAACAACGCGATCGTCGTTGGTGATGGCATAGCGTAGCGGACGAAGGCCGTTGCGATCTAGTGTCGCACCGATTATATTGCCATCGGTAAAACAAAGGGCAGCAGGGCCGTCCCAGGGCTCCATTAAGGTTGCATGATACTCATAAAATGCCTTTTTCAAAGGATCCATCTGATCATTTCCATCCCAAGCTTCCGGCACGAGCATCAGCATCACATGTGGAAGGCTTCTGCCACTGTGCAACAATAATTCAACAACGTTATCTAAGCAGGCAGAATCCGATTGTCCGCGATCAACGACCGGTAATAAGATTTCCATTTCCTCATCTGTAAAATATGGAGATGAAAGCGCACGGACACCTGCGTAGAACCAGTTTAAGTTTCCGGTCAAGGTGTTGATTTCTCCATTATGAGCAATCATGCGGAAAGGTTGCGCGAGTGACCAAGATGGGAATGTATTGGTTGAGAAACGCGAGTGCACCAGGCCGAAAGCGGATACCACACGCGGATCATGTAAATCTTTAAAGTAAGAACCTACTTGGTAAGTGGTCAACTGACCTTTGTAGACTATTGTTTTGCAAGAAAGTGAGGCAATATAAAGTGGTAGAGGGTAGGCTTGGTGAGTTTTGATTTTCTGGATAATTAAGCGTCGTAGTACATATAATTTCCGTTCAAATTCTTCGGTGTTACCTACGCCCTCGGGTCTTGAAATAAAAAACTGCACGATTTCTGGTTCTGCACTCAAGGCTGTCGGGCCGATCCCGGCACGGTCCACCGGTACAGGCCGGTAGCCCAATAGCTCCATATTTCGCTCGGCTGCAGCTTCTGCGATTACCTGACGGCAGATTGCGTTCATCTCTGCTTCTTTCGGAAGGAACAACATACCGACACCATAATAGCCCGGTTCCTGTAGTTGAATGCCCAAATTAATACACTCTTCCCAAAGAAATTCATGTGGTAATTGAATCATGATACCCGCACCGTCTCCCGACTCCGGGTCGCATCCGCATGCCCCGCGGTGCTCCATGTTCTCTAACATTGTCAGTGCATCTTGCACTTGTCGATGTGATTTTTGTCCTTTTATATGGGCTACAAAACCTACCCCACAGGCATCGTGTTCAAACGCTGGATTGTATAGTCCTTCTTGCTGCATCGTGTTGTGAATATTTTATATTTTAACAATAGGTTTGCTAATATACGAATAAAATTAACAGTTTATTGAAAAACTAATAAAAAATAAACGAAAACGTTGAGTATAATACAAAATAATCCGTTTTTATTATTGAAATTGTATTTGATTCGCTAAACGATTGTAAAAATGGAATATCATTCGCTAAATTTGGCGATATAACAAACGAAGTCATGACCATAACCGAAATTGAAATCTATAGACTTAGTATTCCGATGGAGCCCTTTGTGATTGCCACAGGGACAATGGATTACGCCCAGAATACTTTTATTCGTGTAAGAACGGATAGTGAGCACTTCGGTGTTGGGGAATGTTCTGCATTTCCAATGATTGTTGGGGAGACGCAAAATACCTGTATTGCGTTGGCGAAAGATTTTGCGAAAATATGGTTAGGCAAAGATCCTTTACAGATAGCAGAACGGATGGCGGAGCTGCATCTATATATTGCGGGCAACGCGACGATCAAGTCGGCCTTTGATATGGCTTTATATGACTTGGCGGCAAAGGCTGCCGGGCTACCTCTTTATCAGTTCCTAGGCGGTAAAGTCCGTGACATCATTACGGATATCACCTTAGGCATTGCTTCTCCGGAAGAAATGGCTGCCAAAGCGTTGAAACTATATGAGGGCGGAGCCGTTGCATTAAAAGTAAAGCTTGGGAAGAAACCTCAGGATGATGTTGCGCGAATCAAAGCGATTCGACAAGCGGTGGGTTTTGATATTCCGATTCGTATCGATGCCAATCAGGGCTGGACGTATGAAGAGGCAGTGGAAGCATTACAAGGTTTAGAGCCGCTTAAAATACAGTTCTGTGAGCAACCGATGCGTACTTACAATGATCATTTGCTAGCTCAATTGCGTACTGAGACCATAGTACCTATTATGGCTGATGAATCGGTTTATAATCATCATGATGCGGAGCGTTTATGTCGTACGGATAGTTGTGATTACATCAATATCAAGTTTTCTAAATCATCGGGGATTACCGAATCGCGGAAAATTCAAGCTGTAGCACAGGAATACAATATCCCATGTATGATCGGGGGGATGTTGGAAAGCCGCTTGGCACTGGCTGCCAAAGCACATTTTGCGTATGCTGCGCCAAACGTGAAGTTTTTTGATCTGGATACCTGCATGGTCGGACATTTGGAAGATCCGGTTATTGGTGGAATCCAATACGATGGTTATCAGATTCATATCGGCGAGGGCTTAGGGATTGCCGCAGATATGGATCCAACATTTTTGGAGACTTGTGATAAATGGGTAATCTCTTAGAAACATTCGACTGGAGACATTCTAATAAAATTGCATCATCAAAGAGTGACAGATATAAAATTTCAATAAATAAAATATCCTATGTTAAATAATGATACTTGGAGTTTAGGGTTGCCGGAGATCCTCATATTGGCCATTTTGGTTATTATACTGGCGTTTTTCGCTTATATTTTCAAAAAATTACTACGTAGAAAGTAAATCTCTAGGCTTCGACTGTTTAGGGAATAAATCAGTACCTTTGTCCCCAATATCAGATATAAAAAAACATGAGCACACAACGCGGACCTATCTCTCAATTTATCGAGAAGAATTATCTTCATTTTAACGCGGCTTCTTTAGTAGACGCGGCAAAAGGATATGAAACGCACCTTGCTGAAGGTGGTAAAATGTTGGTTTCTTTAGCAGGAGCAATGAGTACTGCTGAATTGGGTATTTCATTAGCTGAAATGATCCGTCAAGATAAAGTCGCTATCATTTCTTGTACTGGAGCGAATTTGGAAGAAGACGTGATGAATTTAGTAGCACACTCACACTACAAGCGTGTTCCTAACTACCGTGACTTAACTCCTCAGGACGAGTGGGAATTGTTAGAAAACCACTACAACCGTGTAACGGATACTTGTATTCCTGAAGAAGAGGCTTTCAGACGTTTACAATCGCACTTAGAAAAAGCTTGGAAAGACGCAGAAGCAGCAGGCGAGCGTTACTTCCCACACGAATTTTTATACAAAGTAGTATTATCTGGTGATCTAGAGCAATACTATGAAATCGATCCTAAAAACTCATGGATCCTTGCAGCGGCAGAAAAGAATATTCCAATCATCTGTCCAGGATGGGAAGATTCAACCACAGGTAATATCTTCGCATCATACGTTATCAAAGGAGAGTTAAATGTACATACCGTTAAAACGGGTATTGAGTACATGATTTACTTAACAGAATGGTACCGTGCGAACTCAGGTGGTAAAGGTGTAGGATTCTTCCAAATTGGTGGTGGTATCGCTGGTGACTTTCCTATCTGTGTTGTCCCAATGATGTACCAAGATTTAGAGTGGCATGATGTTCCTTTCTGGTCATATTTCTGCCAAATCTCGGATTCGACTACTTCTTACGGTTCTTACTCGGGAGCAGTTCCAAATGAGAAAATTACTTGGGGTAAACTAGATACAGAGTCTCCGAAATTTATCGTTGAATCTGATGCAACAATCGTTGCTCCGTTGATCTTTGCTTGGGTATTAGGTCAATAAGATTTTTTACAGAATAATAGGATTATACATTGGGATCGAATTTAACCACAGATAATGTAGCGGCCTTGCAGGCATTAATGTCTGAGACCATCTTTACGATGGGCGAGGAGACCGCGTTGCCTGGCGGTTCGATCCATAGCAATCCTAATCAAGATATTCCTCAGACTGCTGTTGCTGAAACAGCAGCTGAGGAATTTATTTTTCAGGGCGATAAGTCGACAGGGGTTCTTTTTATCCTTCGATATCCTGACTATCCATACTTCTCGCCAGCAGCAGAGGAGGCGTTCTTAAAAACCATCGGCGCCTTGCAACTCAATGCAAGCAATGTTGCCGTTGTGAATTTAGCCAATCCGCATAACCCGAACGATTGGACCCGCATCATGAAGTTCTTTCAGCCAAAGAAGATTACCTTGCTCGGTGTCGAGCCTACTTCGCTGAAGCTTCCTACAATCGCACATAACTCTTACATGAAAGGTAAGATTGCTACAGTATTCAATACCTTCAGTTTTGAAGAGATGTTTGCCGATGTACAGAAGAAGAAACTCTTCTGGGGCGAATTCAAAACCTTTATAGGCTCTTAATTCCTGTTTTTTCTGTTATTCCCTTGCATATTGCTATTTTTGGCAATTATTGATACACTATGGAATTAATATTCGCGACAAATAACGCACATAAACTGGAAGAGGTTCAACAGATGGTGGGGGAGCAATTCACGCTTAAATCATTGGCAGATATCGGCTGCGAGGATGATATCCCCGAAACTGGAGTTACTTTTCAAGAGAATGCTAAACAAAAAACGGACTATCTGGTTGCCAAATATGGGGTGAACTGCTTTGGAGATGATTCAGGGCTAGAAATCGACGCTCTGAATGGTGAGCCTGGGGTTTACTCCGCACGTTACTCTGGTTCTCGCGATATGGAAAAAAATATAGACTTGGTGCTAGAGCGATTGGGCGACACTGAACAGAGAACAGCGCGTTTTAAGACCGTAATTTCACTCTTCTTAAATGGCGAGCAGCATTTTTTCGAAGGCACGGTTGAGGGGAGCATTATTAAAGAGCGAATTGGGACAGAAGGCTTTGGCTATGATCCTATTTTTATCCCTCAGGGTTATAAACATACCTTCGCTGAGATGAGCATGGAGGCGAAGAACAAAATTAGCCATCGAGCGCAAGCTATTGCTAAGCTAGTTGCATTTTTGAAAAGCTAGCCAAAGGCTGAGAATAGCTTTTTTTAAAGCGCGTTGTTCGCAATGTTGCTTTTGTTGGATGGGCATGAAAATGAAAGAGAAGAACAAGATCTTCGGAAAAATAAAAAGCAACCGTTAATTTTCGGTTGCTTTTTCCAATATCTCTTCTGCCTGTTTGGCTTTCGTTGCTTCTATTGCTTTTGTTTCCTGTTTTGCTTCCCCATTCTTTTCTTCCTTTTGGTCGGCTTCGTCTGGTTCCGAAATAAGGGATTGACCAGCCCGCTTTCTATTTAGCATGTCCTCGACAGACTTGGGCCGATCTTCGGGTTTCCATTGGAACCCGGGAAGCACTTCGAGTTCTTGCGTGACTAATTTGAATGGATATATTTTCTGATCGATCTTTCGAATCGAAACATAATCGATAATCTTATTGTTCTCCATGGTGATTTTAATCCGACTGCTTCGGTCATGGAACATCTCAGTGATGGTATTGGTCTTATCGTTTGTGGAGAAGACTAGATTTTCAGCATTGCCGTCGACAAACAGACGCTCGATAGCATTATTAGCAAAAAATGCAGTAATCTTTCTGCCTTTAAGCTGATTGAACTTGAGCGTATCAAGGACAGCATTCACCATAAAAGCATTCTGTTTTAAGAGCGCATTATCCATCTTGCCATTTTTGATCTGCATAAAAATGGTGTCTGCGGAAATTTGAGACCCGTCAGACCAGATCATCGGCTTGCCCATAAAGCGGAACATAGAGTCGACCATGCCGTAATAAACGGAGTCTGCCACGGCTTGTAGATCCGATTTGAATACCCTAACATTATAGTTTGCCCGGACGATACGGGTTCTCGCAGTATAGGCAAAGATCTGTGTGGAATCCTTTAATAAAGTGTCCGCGGTTTGAGCGGTTTTCAGTGCATCCGACAGTAAATCATCGTGTTCTGTTCCTGTTGGCATTTCGGCTTTCTTTCGTAGGACGCTGTCTGCCTTTGTCGTGACTTCGATGTTCAGCGAGTCGGGCACTTTTGCTTTTGCAGGCGCCTTCTTCGGAGCTGCAGCCGGCTTAACAGTTTCTGTTTTCTTGAGGATTTTCGGTTCCGCGGTTTCTAGATTCTTTTCCAGAATCGGATCGCCGATACTAAGGCTGTCGGTATCATCAAAAGAGGTTGAGTCATCCATATCGCCATAATCTACTTCTGTAGATTCCTCAATCTGTCCGCCGTTGCGGTCAAGTTTAAGGTCTAAGGGTTTATAGTCTCTTACAAAAATCACCTTGGAATAAAGTGTGTCTGCGGTCATGTAGGCCGTATCGACTTTAGGAGGCTCTTTCGTCGGGACGACGACTTTGTTTTCTGTAGAGTCAGTCGTACTCTTAATATCTACTTCTTTTAACTGCTTTTCCTGCGCCTTGAGTTCTTTCTCCTTTTCTTTTTCGAGTTTTCTGATTTCTCGTTTCGAAAGGTTCTTATTGGACTGTAAGCTGTCTGTATTTAGTGAGTCGGCTTCTTGTTTTGAGGTGTCATTCTGAATGACGTATTTGACTAAAGGCTTGTCCGTCATCAAGATAGATTGGTCCGCTTCGATATATTTTCCATAACCTCCATTCGAATAGAATTTATCAAGCGTGTCCACAAATACGACATTGCGGAAGGCTTCGCCAATTCCTTTGTTGCGGTCATAGAACAGACTATCGCCTTTTAAAAAGCGACTGCCTTCGGTATAAAGGTTGTTTTTATTGAATTTGGCAATCCCAAATGCGGTATTATAAGTTCCTTTTTCGGTGTAGAGGTTTTCTCCTTTACGGCCTTTGATATTCGTTGGACCGAAAAAGAAGGCATCTCTATACATGGTATTATACTGCATGGTATCGGTATAGATGATGACGTTCGGCGATCTTACGACTACTTTATTATTGAAGTATGCGTCTTTGGAGGTTTCGAAATAATAAGCGTTTTGGGAAGTGATGGTGTCACCCTGACCTTCAATACGGCCACCATTGCGGTATGTTCCACGTTGGCTACGCATGTTGTAGGTGAGGTAATTTGTCGTAAGGGTGGTTTGACCATCGACCATACGAACATTCTTGGTCAACACGGCTTGCTGTGAAGCCGCATCGTAGTGTAAGTGAGTTCCATAGATCACCGATCCGGAGGTCTGTGTGATTACGATATTACCATGAGCTTCGAAGAATTCACGTCCGATATCGTCTTTATACAAATCCCCGCTATCAGCAGAGAGTGTCGAGCCCTTATGCTCGTAGACAGGATGGTAACTGCGTAATATTTTTTGATTGATAAATCTACTGCTCGAAGAGGATAATAAACGCATTTCGCTGCCGGTTGGGGCAGGCGTAAGTGTTGCTTGTCCATAGCCGGAAACACAGCACAGAAGCGTTAGAAGAATAAATAGGTACCTCACAAGCGCAAAAATATATAAATAATTAGCAAAAAATTGTTAAAGGCTAAATTTTAATCTACAAATCAACATATTGTAGATATTAGCGAAAAGCAGACCAATTTCAGTGAAGAAATTAGCGCTCAAGAAATGGATTGCGTAATTTTGAAATATGGCTACCATCAATAAGTTAAAAAGCTTTATCAAAGAGAAGCAACTGCTGTCTACGGCAGACAAGGTTTTATTGGCCGTGAGCGGGGGTAAGGACTCGATGTTGATGGCTTGCTTATTTCACGATTTAGGCTATCAGTGCATTGTTGCACATTGTAATTTCCAGTTGCGTGCGGAGGAATCTGATCTGGATGAAGCGCTTGTTCGACAGTATGCTGAAGAACTTGGTTACCCTTTCTTCGTAAAGCGTTTCGATACTGAGAAATATGCTAAAAAGCATAAGGAATCAATTCAAATGGCCGCTAGGACGTTACGCTACGACTGGTTTGAGGAATTGAAGCTTGCAGAGGGCTGTACAGTCATCTGCATAGCCCAGCATCTGAATGACCATATAGAAACAGCCTTATTAAATTTGACGCGTTCTACGGGCTTGCAAGGTTTACTTGGTATATCGCCTCGGCGTGAGGATATCGTTCGACCATTGCTCTGCTTAACGGCAGAGGAGGTGGAGAAAACGGTAGCTGAGTATAATGTTCCGTATCGGGACGATCAGTCAAACTTTTCGACTAAATATGCAAGGAACAAAGTTCGCTTGGAGATTATTCCGAAGTTTGAGGAAATCCAACCCGAATTTAAAGATATCATGATTCAGAATATCAAGCATTTTGAGGATAGTTACAGCTTTATTAAAAAGCAGGTCAATGCTATTCGTGAGCAGGTTTTTCAGAAAGAAGAAAATCGCATTCTCATAAACAAGGCGGCATTGGCACCTCATATTAGTGACAGCTATCTTTTGTTTGAACTTTTTAAGCCTTATGATTTCAACAGAGAGATTCTGATTGATTTGCAAGATTGCTTCGATAGAGAGATGGGGCAAGTTTTCCAATCCAGTAGCCACGAGCTGCTATTGGATCGCGATAAGCTCATTCTCCGGCCAAGAGCAAGCGTTGGAAAGCTAGATATCAAAATTGAACAGGGAACTAAGGTTGTCGATCTTGGAAATGCGGAATTGGCCTTGCAGCCGGGGAGTATTGATTACCGCAATAAGGAAAAACATCAGGTAGACGTGGATGCCGAGCTTTTAATTTACCCTTTAGTGATCAGGAATTGGCGCGAAGGTGATGTCTTTGTTCCATTCGGCATGATCGGACGAAAAAAGCTGAGTGATTTCTTTATTCAGCAAAAAATAAATCGCTTCGAAAAAGAGCGTGTAGCGATATTGCTGAATGGAAATGGAGAGATCGTTTGGATTATCAACCATCGTTTAGATAATCGCTACCAAGTGACTGAAAATACAAAGAAAGTACTTACTTTAGTGTACAAATAGGAAGTATGGAGGAACAATTACTTTTTAAAGAGAAGCAATATTTAGGCAGAGATATGACATGGATCAGTGTTCGTTTGATCCTCGCCTTGTTCTGCTTCATTGCCTATTATATCAATTTAGAGCATATGCTCTCACGACAGTTATTCTTTATTGTCGGTGGAGGCATCTTAATTGTGTCCATTATTATGCTTTACATGATCAGTTATAGAACCAAGGTTTTTCCAACGCATGTATTGCTGAGTGGCTTATGGACAACGTCTGTGGTTAAAATTGATTTGAGCTCAATCGTCAAAGTGGAAAAGAGACGCTATTCCAGCTTCATCTTCAACAATCCTGTATACAATTTACATAAGAATGGTAAAATCCGTTTTTATTCCGGGGGCAAGGATGCTATCTGGTTAACTGATCGTGATGGGCTGATATATGTGATTGGTTCACAGCATCCCCAAGAGCTATTGAACGCGATTGAAGTGGCTAGAGGCAAATCCTAAAATTTTGTTAACTGATATTTGCCTGACAATAGAATTTAGTTTGAAACCAATATTTTTTTAAATTTGGTAAAAAGCATTAAAAATGACATTTATCTATTTCCTTATATCCATTATTTTATTTTATTACCTTTTTAAGTTTGGTATGCGTTTGCTGATGCCGTTCTTTATGCGTAAGCTGACAGAGCGTTTGATGAATAAACAGCAACAGTATGCTAATGAAGGCCCATTTCAACAGTCGTACGGGGATGCATTTAGAGAATACAATCAACGTGAGACACGTAATGATGGAAAAGTAAAAGTTGAGTTTACTCCTCCAAAGCAAGCTCCCAAAAATGGTACTGCTACTGCGGGTGAGTTCATTGATTTTGAAGAGGTAAAATAAGATAGAGCAACATAAAAAGCCTATCTTTGTGTTGCTATGTGGCTTAAACACCTTTCGGTACTAAATTTTAAAAACTATACGGAATCTACCTTAGATTTTCTTCCTGATACGAATGCCTTTACAGGACAAAACGGAGCAGGGAAGACGAATCTTCTAGATGCTATACACTATCTTTCGCTCTGTAAATCCTATTTCAATCCTATTGATTCTCAGCATATCAAAAAGGGTGAAGATTGGTTTATGGTACAGGGTGAGTTCGATAGGGAGCTGATGGCCGATCAGGTTTCTTGTAGCCTAAAACGGAACCAAAAGAAACAGTTCAAAAAGAATAAAAAAGAATATGGTCGCTTGGCAGATCATATCGGACAATTCCCATTGGTGATGATATCACCCAATGATTCGTTCATTATCATGGATGGCAGCGAAGAGCGCCGCAAGTTTATCGATAATGTCATCTCCCAAACAGATATCCATTATTTGGACTATCTAATCAACTACAATAGAATCTTGTTACAGCGAAATACCGTGTTGAAGAACATCAGGGAAACAGGTGTTTTTGACGTGGGTCTGTTGGAGGTTCTCAATCTGCAATTGGTGGAAAGTGGCGAGCGGATATTTGCAAGACGACGAGAGTTTATGGAAGCTTTCCTTCCCGAGTTCCAGCGGTATTATCAATTTCTATCCGAAGATGCCGAACAAGTCAACCTCGTCTATGAGTCCCAGTTGCTGAGCAATGATTTTCTACATCTTCTAAATACCCAACTGGACAAAGATCGTGCACTGGAGCGCACTACTGTGGGTATCCACAAAGATGATTTGCTATTCAGTATACATGAGGGCATGCCATTGAAGAAGTTTGGTTCTCAGGGGCAGCAGAAGTCCTTCTTAATCGCACTGAAGCTTGCCCAGTATTCTTTCTTAAAGAATAAAAAGCATTTTAAACCACTATTATTATTGGATGATATCTTCGATAAATTGGATGATCATCGCACGAAGAAGCTGATGCAATTGGTATCAGAGGATGAGTTCGGACAGATTTTTCTCACGGATACGGATTCCTCAAGAATCGAGCGTATTTTTAAAGAAATTGAAAAACCTATTCGTATCTTTGAAGTAGAAGGAGGACAGGTTCATGGCGAAATATAGCGACGATGCATTTAGACGAAGTGACGATATCACGATTAAACAAGCCGTAGATAAGTTACTTGATGTATATCGTCTGCGCCGTAAATTCGACGAAACTTCTATTATTTCAGCCTGGCCCGAGTTAATAGGCTCAGCAATCGCCAACCGAACCCAGCAGATTTATATTCGCGATAGAAAGTTGTTTGTCAAAGTGGAGTCTGCAGTTATCAAGAATGAGCTAGCCATTATGCGTCGTCAGATAATTGGACGTGTTAATGAATATGTTGGTCAGGTCGTGATCGAAGAATTCGTTATCCTTTAGTTCTTTTTACACTGTTTTTCGCTAGCTATGAAGTACTATACATCAGCATTGATGGGGTTTATTATTTGGGGCACCTTTGCCTTGGTATTAAAGCCACTCAGCGCGTTCGGAGCACTTGACATCCTTATTCATCGTGTAATCTTTGCGGCAATCTCTATTGTCATTGCTTGTTTCCTATTCAGGAGAAAACAAACCCTAGCCAGTCTTCAGTATATAAGAACTCTCGATAGAAGAGGGAAATCGAAATTGCTTATCAACGTTGTATCTTCAGCCATTTTTCTTGCATTCAATTGGTTTTCATTTATCTATGTGATGAATGCGATCAGCGTCAATGCGACGTCGCTGGCATATTTAATCTGTCCCATATTGACCACAATCCTGGCCAGCATGTTTTTGAACGAAAGGTTGAATAACGGGCAATGGTTAGCTGTTGTATTAGCGGCTATCAGCTGTATTATACTTGCATATGGGCATTTCCTAGATCTGTTCTATAGCATGATCATCGCATTATCCTACGCGATTTATCTCATCTTGCAAAAGAATAGCTTCCAACTTGATAAGTTCTTTTCCTTAACTATTCACATTGTCGTGAGTATGTTCCTTCTACTGCCTTTGTTAAGCGTTGTGGATACAACGACAGTCAAAACAAATGAGTTTTATTGGCTTGTGCTGATTATAGCAGTTGGTTATACCATTATCCCTTTATTCATGAATATCTTTGCATTGAAAGGCTTAGATTCTTCTGTTGTTGGGATTCTAATGTATCTAAACCCGATTATCAGTTTCTTTTTAGCCGTTTTTTATTATCATGAACCCATCAACACACAGCAGATTATTGCATTCTCCATGATCATGTTGGCTATATTAGTATTCAATATCGCTTATATTTACGAGCGGAAGCGAAAATTAGCTGTGCAAGCCATAAAACATGAACTTTAAAGAATCATTATTTCAGATGTTTGAAGTGTCGGACGCACAGGCCGACTTAATCTTATCTAAGTTCAAGGAGGAACACTTGAACAAGAATGATCTATTCTTATCGGAAGGTAAGCACTGTCAGAAGTTAAGCTTTATAAGCTCAGGCTATTGCCGAGTGTTTAAGATGACGCCAAATAAGGAGGTTACTCAATGGATCGGTGGCAACGGATATTTTATTACAGACTTGGCGTCTTTCCTTTTTGATCAAAAGGCTATTTGGAGTATAGACGCATTAACGCCTGTTACGCTGTGGACACTCAACAAAAAGGATTACTTAACATTAGAAAACGAAATCCCGGATTGGAACGTATTAGAGAAGCGTTTCATCGCTAAGTGCTTTATGACATTAGAGCAACGTATTTTCAATTTCATTGCACTTTCGGCAGAAGAGCGATATCTGCATTACTTTGAGCAACAAAAAGATCTATTCAATCAAGTTCCCTTACAATATATCGCTTCAGTGTTAGGTATGAGTCCTGAAACGCTATCTAGGATTCGAAATAAAAGCTTACAAACAAAACCCTAATTGAAAGAGATTAAATTCTGCACATCTGCTAACAAGACTTCTAAACGTCCAATAGTTGGGCTGCCCTCCTCATATAGGCTTCCAAATGTTTCATTAATCCGATCTTCATACTTACTCGGAGCAAATTCGAAGCGATCAATACGTTTAATCGCTTTTTTTTCGTTTAAAAAATACACTTTATTCTTTGCGAAGATTACTTGATTTAAAGCTGATACCATTCTAAAGATATGTCCGCTAAGATAATACCGATCTCCTGAGGAAATAGCTTTCTTAGCCAGCATCAATGAAAAGTCAGCTTCGAATAAGTAGAATTGAATAACCGAAGCTTGTAGCTTATCCGGATACTGCTGAGCTAATGTTTTAAGATCTCTAAAGCGATGGTCTTTGGCGTATTGTATTTTACTCGATGCTAACTCCCCACGATACATAAAACTTAGGTAAGCGTGTGGATGACCTAAATGATAATTGTTAGAAAATATACCTGCATTTGTTTGATCGATTACATTTTCTACCCGACCTAAATCTCTAAAAATAAGATCTACCGCTTTTCCATCTATTTGCAACCAACCGCCAAAATTTACCCATTGCCCCCAATCGCCTTCTTTTCCTATTAAATGATCTCGATGTTGATCATCGAGTGATTTTGCTATACTATTCAGCTCGTCATAGTCAAGACAATGTGGTCTGTAATATAAACCGATATCAATATCGGAGTCTTGATTAAAGCTCGCTGTTGCTCTGGAACCACCGAGCACTATCCCCTCGATGCAGGCTAAACTTGAAAAGGCTGTAGTTACTTTTCGTAGAATTTTATCTTCCATAGAAATCCTATATTACTATCTAGCATTAATTTACAAAAAAATCTTCTTGATAAATATCAAGTGGCTTTGGAAATCCTGCCACTAACTTTGAGGTATGAAAGAAATATTAGAAACTCAAGTGATAATCGATGCGCCAGCCGCAGCAGTATGGAAAGTGTTAAGCGATTTTGCAGCATATCCGCAATGGAGCCCCAGCGTTCGCCAATTTGAAGGAACTCCAGTTGTAGGGAAAAGGACGAAGGTTCTTCTGCAACAACCCGGAGGCACTTCCATCAAGATGAATCCTGTTTTCTTGAAAATAGAGAAAGATAAAGAGTTGCGTTGGAGGGGTAAGTTGGGAATCAGCGGAATCTTTGATGGTGAACATTATTTTGTCCTACAAGTCATTTCCGCAGAGCAAACTAAACTAATACAAGGCGAGATATTTTCGGGTATCCTTGTTCCATTCCTAAAGAAGATGATTCATGGAAATACATTAGCAGGCTTTGAGGCCTTCAATGCAGCTTTAAAGCAAAGAGTAGAGGAGCGGGGACTATAGATATAAATCCAGATCTCCCTTTCCTTCCCTGATGACCTCAAATTCTCCAGAAGTCACATCAACGACCGTTGAAGCTACGTTGTCACCGAATCCACCATCGATAACTAGATCAACTTTCTCCTGATACTTCTCGTAAATCAATTCGGGATCAGTAGAGTATTCGATGATTTCATCTTCATCGTGGATGGATGTCGTTACGATCGGATTGCCCAATGCTTTCACGATGTCCCTTACGATATTATTATCAGGGATACGAATACCCACCGTCTTTTTCTTCGAGCTCAAAAGTTTTGGAACCTGCGAGCTGGCATTGAAAATAAAGGTAAATGGACCGGGAAGAGCTTTCTTCAATACACGGAATACTGCTGTATCAAAAGGCTTCGTGTATTGCGAAATATCCGTTAGGTCATAACAAATGAATGAAAGGTTAGACTTATCAGGCTTCAAACCGCGGATAGCACAGACTCTTTCAATAGCTTTCTGATTCGTTATATCGCAGCCCATACCATAAACCGTATCCGTAGGATAGATGATTACTCCACCTTTGCGTAGAATTTCTACCGCCTGATCGATTGATTTGGGATTCGGGTTGTCGTTGTATATTTTTACTAGCATAGCCTTGTCTAATCGTAATGTATTTTTTAGAATAAACAAAAACCGTCAAAATTAGTTTTTTGACGGTTTTTGTGTTTATATTCCGTGCGGCTTAAAACTCCGCATTATTAGGTGTTCTTGGGAAAGGAATTACGTCACGTATGTTCGTCATTCCCGTTGTAAATAGTACTAAGCGTTCAAAGCCTACTCCAAAACCAGAGTGTGGTACTGAACCAAAGCGACGTGTATCTAAGAACCATTCCATTTCTTCTGTTGGAATACCAACTTCGCCCATTCTGGTGATCAGTTTTTCCAGGTTTTCCTCACGTTGTGATCCACCTACCATCTCTCCGATTCCTGGGAACAAGATATCCATCGCGCGAACGGTATTTCTACCTTCCGCATCTACCGGATTCTGTTTCATATAGAAAGACTTAATTTCTCTAGGATAGTCCGTAAGAATTACCGGCTTCTTAAAGTGTTTCTCCACCAAATAACGCTCATGCTCAGACTGTAGGTCTGCTCCCCATCCTTCAATTAAGTATTTAAATTGTTTCTTTTGGTTAGGCTTGCTCTTTTGCAAGATCTCTACCGCTTCTGTATAAGTTACACGTTCGAAATCATTGTCGATGACAAAGTTTAACTTCTCGACTAAGTTTAATTCAGAACGTTCCGCTTGAGGTTTTGATTTCTCTTCTTCCAATAAACGGTTCTTCAAGAATTCAATCTCCTCAGGACAAGTGTCAAGGGCATAACGGATTACATATTTCAATAAGTCTTCCGCTAAATCCATATTATCTTCCAACTCGTAGAATGCCATCTCCGGCTCAATCATCCAGAACTCCGCTAAGTGGCGCGTCGTATTCGAATTCTCAGCACGGAACGTAGGACCGAAGGTGTAGATATTACCGAAGGCCATAGCCGCCAATTCTCCCTCTAACTGGCCAGATACGGTTAAGTTCGTTGCTTTTCCAAAGAAATCTTCTTTAAAATCTATTGCACCAGATTCTGTGCGCGGAGGATTGTTTAAGTCTAGCGTAGTCACTTGGAACATTTCACCAGCACCTTCTGCATCCGAACCTGTAATAATAGGCGTATGCATATAAACGAAATCTCTTTCGTTGAAGAATTTGTGCACAGCGAATGCTAAGGCATTACGAACTTTAAAAACTGCGTTGAATGTTCCTGTGCGGAAGCGCAAGTGCGCAATCTCACGTAAGAACTCCAGGCTGTGTTTTTTAGGTTGCAAAGGATATTTCTCTGGATCAGAATCGCCAATAATAGAAACTTCCGTAGCCTTTACCTCTACGCGCTGTCCTTTTCCTTGCGACTCCACTAAAATCCCTTTCACACGTACCGCTGCACCTGTAGTAATACGTTTTAAAATCTCATCTGCTGTATTTTCAAAGTCAACAACAGCTTGTATATTATTGATGGTCGAACCATCGTTGATAGCAATAAATTGATTGTTACGGAAAGTACGAACCCAACCTTTTACGATTACTTCTTTTCCGAATTCCTCCGATTTTAATAAGTCTTTAATTCTAGTATGTTCCATTGTATTCAAAAGAATGATAGTAGGCTAATTTGTAAGCCCTACAAAAATAGCCATTTAATTGATTTATCAGCTATTTCACCCAGCCTTTTTCGATCACTTCCTTCGCATGATAGGTTAGGATCGACGTTGCTCCGGCGCGCTTAAAGCTCAATAGCGTTTCTAAAATAACCTGCTCACTTAGCCAGCCATTAGCGATAGCAGCCTTTAGCATGGCATATTCACCAGAAACGTTATATGCAGCAATTGGCAAATCAAAGTTATCGTGAAGTAGTTTGATGACATCCAAATAGGGAAGACCAGGTTTTACCATTAAGAAGTCTGCGCCCTCTTCCATATCCAATTGCGCCTCAATGAGTGCCTCGCGGCTATTTGCCGGATTCATTTGATAAGTTTTCTTGTCGCCTTTTTTTGGAGCCGACCCTAAGGCATCGCGGAATGGACCATAATATGCCGATGCATACTTCGCTGTGTAAGACATCAGCGATACATTCGTGAAACCATTTGTATCTAACACATCGCGTAAATAGCCAATACGGCCATCCATCATGTCTGAAGGGGCGATAATATCAGCACCCGACTCTGCATGTGCCAGTGCCATCTTTCCTAATACGGCTAAGGTTTCATCATTTAAGATTTCACCATTCTCCACGATTCCGTCGTGCCCATCGGAGCTGTATGGATCCATCGCCACGTCAGTAACGACACAAGCCTCCGGAAAGCGCTGTTTTACAGCCTCAATAGCGCGTAAATACAATGTTCCCTTGCGGTAACTCTCCGTTGCGTATTTGTCTTTTAAAGACTCTTCAACGGCAGGGAATAGGTCGAATGCCTTCAACCCGATATTCATACAGCTTTCAACCTCACGCAGAAGGTTGTCGACAGAATAACGGTAAATACCAGGCATGGAGGATACTTCAACCTTTTGGTTTTCTCCATCTACAATAAACAAGGGGAAAATCAAGTTGGCAGCAAACAAATGATTCTCTTGGATCATATCTCTTACAACTGCTGATTTTCTGTTTCTTCTAGGACGGTGTATCATGATAATTATTTAAAATGAAAGGGGGCATGCCCCCTTATATATTGTTTTTAATAGTCTAATCCAAATATAGCTTCTGCTAATCCAATTTCATCTGGGGAATATGGTAGGGTATAAGGCAATCCCATTTCGCTGATTACTTTCGCGGTACTGTTTCCGATACAGATGATTTTCTGTCCCGGATCGACTAAGTTTTCACGGAAATAAGCCTCCACATTGCTAGGACTTGTGAAGATCAATACATCGGCATTGCTCTTGTCTACCTCTTCCTCGATTACCGTTTCATAGATTGGCATATCGATAATCTTCGTATTTTCAGTCAATGCCTTGCGGATCGTCTGCAAAGAGCCTTCCGCACGTGGGAATAATACTGTCTGCCCGTCTACCAATTTCGCAAACTCCGAACCTATACCTTCCGTGTTGATGCCAAGGTGGTCGCCGGTGAAATCAGCTTTTCTGTTGAATTTGCGTAAGGTCTCCTCAGATCCTCTTCCTAATACTGCAATTTTTGTCTTTTTCAAAATTAGAGGCTCTAATTTGAAGAAGTGCTCAATGGCATTTCTACTGTTGAAGAAAATCCAGTCTGCGCGTTTCAGGATAAATGAATCCAGCTTATTGATGGTTGGGAAAATACGAATCAACGAACGGTCGTCGACCGCAATATTATGTTTCTTTAACGAACGCGCTAAATAAGAATTCTCATCCAAATCGCGTGTGATAAAGATTGATGAAGGCAATTTTCTATCCTTGTTGTATTTCGAGAAGATCTTCTCGGCCATGCCTTCCGAAGTTTCCGCTTCTAAGAATACGCGATCCGGGAAGTCCTCGTTATCATCCGCAATGGAAGTCCATGATTGGAATTTCCCATCTACCTTACGGCAGTAGCTTCCTAGTGGCGCATGGCATCCGGCATCAAACAGGTTCAATACCTTACGTTCAACAGCGATTGTTTCGGCAACATCCGCATCATTAATTCCTTGAAGGACATCGAAAAGCTCCTTATCGTTTTCACGGATCTGAATAGCCAGTACCCCTTGTGCTGGCGCTGGGACTAACATAATTGGAGACAACTCCTCGATATGAAAATCAGAAAGATCCATATTGATACGGCTAACGCCAGCCTTTGCTAACATAATCGCATCATATTTCTCATCTCTTAATTTCTGAACGCGTGTTTGTAAGTTACCACGTAAATCGTCGAATTCTAGGTCCGGACGAATAGAAAGCAACTGTGCTTTACGACGATTAGAAGAGGTTCCGATGGTCGCCGCATGCTTTACCGAAAGACGTTTGCTGATATCCACACAGTCTTTATGAATAATCAATACTTCCGAAGGATCCTCACGGTCTGATACCGCTGCGATAATCAATCCTGGAGGATTTACAGTAGGAAGATCTTTATGTGAATGCACGGCTAAATCAATTTGTCCGGATAGCAATTCTTCTTCCAATTCTTTCGTAAAGAATCCCTTTCCTTCCAGCTTATCCAAACGTAAATGTTGGATGATATCGCCTTGCGTTTTAATAATTTTTAGTTCGGCTTCAACACCAATCTCTGCTAATCGATCCTTTACAAAGTTAGCTTGCCATAATGCCAATTCACTGCCTCGAGTACCGATGGTAAGTTTTCTATTCACGTTCAAAGATTTACAAATGAATGATTCGGTTGCAAAGTTAAGGAAATAGGGAATTAGTTCCGCCCTTTTAATGTCAGAATACCGAATAATTTATGAAAATTTTAAGACTAATTGCTCTCTGATTCTGCAGATTTCACTAGGATCTCTTTCGCCATTACCATAGGTACTTTGATGTATTTTTTCTCCATGTAATTAATGACTTTATTCAGAATTTCACGAGCTTGAGGGTCAAGTTGTTCTACCTCATTTGCAAACACTTCCGTCATCGCCATCGAACGAATTTCCTTAATCTTTTCAGGAACTTGTTTCATAGCTACTTCAACGCGACGTTGCTTCAAGATAGGTAAGAACTCCTTAATATTCTGTGCGATAATCTCCTCGGCATTCTCCAACTCATCATATCGCTCTTGGATATTCTTCTCCGCAATTTGTTGTAAACTGCTGACTTCGATATAGTGAATAGGATATTTAGCAATAACTGCCGCATCGATATCGTTAGGAACCGCTAAATCTACAATGACTTTTCTATCATCCTCGCCATTCAGCAAAGAAGCGTAAAGTTCTTCGTTAATAATTGCTTCAGGCGCACCTGTACAAGTAATCATAACGTCGAAACCTTTTTTATAATTCTTCAGCTCGCTCAATGGATAAGCCTGTCCCTGCAATTCCTTAGCTAAAGGCTCTGCGTTGGCAACGGTTCTATTGAAGATGGTAAAGTTACTGTATTTATGTTTTCTAAGGTATTTCGCTAAATTTTGATTGGTCTCACCAGAACCGATAACCAGAATTCTTGGGTTTTCTGATAATTTAACCTCACGAAGTTTGCGGTATGCTAGAGAAACTACCGAAATTGGGTTACGCGAGATATTGGTGTAAGTATAAACTTCTTTCGCTGTCTTCACTAAGCGATCCATCATTAAACGAAGGAAGTCGCCGGTGAAGCCTGCAGCTCTGCAACGGTCGTAAGCACGACGAATCTGCGCTAAGATTTCTTTCTCCCCAACGACCAAGCTCTCTAAAGAACATGATGTGCGGAACAAATGGTTCAAAGCATCTAAACCTTCATATCTGTCGACTTGACCTAAGTAGCATTGCATACGTTCAGCAGGAACGCAGAAGTTCATTTTGTCTAGAAACTGTACTACAAAATCATCGTTCAATTCATGCGCACCATAGAACACAAACTCTACGCGGTTACAAGTACCGATGTAGAATATTTCCGAGATGTCTAAACTGTTTTTAAGGTTAATAAGGCGGCTATCCAACTCCTCATTGCATATAACCAAATTCCCCAAATCTTTTAAATCGACATGTTTATGGGTAAACGCTATAACTTTTAAATTCTTCAAAGCCTAATATTTCGCCAATAATTTTGTTATGCAAATGTAGATTAAAACAACATGCTAAATGTCAAAAATCTGTCAATACAGTGAATTTAGAACGATTATAAATAGTGTTAAGGAAATGTTAAAATGCTGAAATAAAGCCTATTCTGAATAGTTTTCCTGAAAAATGTGATTACAATCATAAACACGAAAGACAATAAATGACGAACAACACAGTTTTAAACTAAGGATTTGCAACGATTATAGCAGCTAAACCCCTAAAAACAGTACGTATTCGCATAGATTTTTCATAGCAAATAGGCATTAAATGCTCATATTTGTTTAAAATTAGCTTATGAAAGTTCTATTGAAACCCCTCGCGCTATTAGGATTCGTCGTTGTTTTCCTATCCTCTATATTTTGTCCATTTTTAAACATTCCGCTAAAGAAAGATTGGAATCTCTATCAGGTCGACACGGCTTTGTTTTTAATTACCATGGGCATCCTCGGATTAAATGTGCTGCTATTCTTTATGCGAAAATTAAAAGCTTTCCAGATTTCGAGTATCGCATTGCTGGCCTGGCTCGCATTGGCGCTCGCAGCGGTGTACTTCCAAATTAACAACTACTTCGGGATGAAACTCATCGACGGCCTAATCTCTAAAGCTGTGACCCTAAGCTGGGGATGGATAGTGATCTTCGTAGGGGCAGTACTGATTTTGCTTAGTGTAAGAACGAAGGATTAGTTTAGACATGAGATATTAGACATCAGATATTAGAGCATGGCACCGCATAGGCGCCTTTTTTATTGGCGATTATTTCTTTGAGTCAATCAAGGAAGGGTTAAAAGATAGACAGGATGTGGCGTCATAGGTCTTTATACTAAGTACTAACTACTAACTACTATTTCCGATTCATAACATGATAGCTTGGGGATAATAGCTCGATCTGTTCGCGATGGAAGACTTCCTGAATATTTTCTAATAGGTTGCTGTAGATGACAGCCTGCTTACTTGGTTGTTTGGTGTATGCATTGATGGTATAAGAAATATTATTGTCATTTAGGTTTGTTTGCAAAACAAAGGGTTCCGGTTGCTGTTCAATGTGGATGGTCATAGATGCGGCTTCTATCAATAGGCTATATACTTTTTGCCAAGGCACATCGTAGCCGATGGTAACACTATAGTGGACAATCAATCCTGGGTTTTCTTTTTTCGCTTGATTTGAATAATTGACGGTTGTGCTGGAAAGTACCATGGAGTTAGGTACCGTAATTTCCTCATTCTTGATGGTCTTGATACGGGTTACGAGCATGGACTTCTCTAAAACATCCCCAACCGCTTCTCCGATCTTCACCCGATCGCCGATCTGAAAGGGACGCATATAAGTGATGACCAAGCCGGCTACGACATTGGCGATGGCGTTGGATGATCCTAGGGAAACGAGTATACCGATGAATACGGTAACCCCTTGAAATGCTGGTGAGCTTGAACCGGGCAAATAAGGGAAGATCAGTACCAACATAAATGCATAAAGCACGAAACGCAGGATATTGAATGTTGGTAAGGCCCAATCCGAATGGAAACCATTTAAATGTATATTTCCTCGCTGCAATTCATGAAAAACATAGCGCGTGAATTTTACCAAATACTTAAAGATAAAGAATATCACCGCTACCCGGAACAGGTTTGGAAGGTAATCAATGACCGAGAGCAGAACGACTTTTAATGGGTTCAGAATCCAGCCTAATAGCATATCCGTCCAAGACTCTGTCTCTGGAAATATGCTGAAGAGTAATGGTAGCGTGAGGTAAATACTGAGTAATAAAATGATGACGTGCAGTATTGAATTTACGCGCAACAGGGCCTGTTCTATATGCTCGGCTTTTATAATTTTTAGTTTCCGCATTCTGCGAGCAGACAGCAGACGTTCTTTACCCATGCTTATCTTACTTGCCAAAAATCTAAAGAAGCGATTGATCAAAAGGACCATACCGATCATCAGCAGAAGAACAAGCGTCGCAAGGCCGATACGCTTGGCAAGATTGAGAAAGCTGTGTGCTTCGCGCTGTTTGATTACGCTTTCTTTTATCTTACTGATATAAGATTCAGCGAGTTCATTGCTGCTTTTATTTACCCAAAGGGCATCCAAGAGGCCGACGCTAATAATGATGTTTTGTCCATTATAAACAATATCATAGCTCTCTTCGTTCTCCAAAACGGTTAATAATTCGGGGTCGAAATTGGGCGCGTCGAATAGCTGATAAATCTTCTGCGATATAGCGGCTGCACGATCTTTCGCGTCGAAAGAGCCTATTCTGGTATATATTGAAAATAAAGTGTCTTGATACAGCATGACCGGATAGCCAGGCGTGGTGCTCTTCAATTTATTAATTTTTGACAAGAGCGATGCTCGCTTTAAGGAGTCCGACTTTCTGGCTCGGCTGTCCATCGTCGGTTCCTCCTTAGCTAATGCTGCTTGCGCACGAATGTCTGCAATGGCTTTTAATAGCTCTGCCTGTGCTGTCGAGTCGCGATCCGATTGTATTTTCGCTTCCTTCAATAGCAGGTCTTCACTGCTCGTATTTAAAGCGATAGAATCCGCAGACTGCGCAAGCGTAGCAAACGAGAAGAGGATTATTTGTAAGACACAAAAAGAGATAAAGGTTAATATTCGCATTGTTTTGGCAATAATGAACTGCTAAAATAATGAAAAATATTTCCTATAACGAGTTTTAAAGAAATAATAAGAAAATTATCGCTATTCTATGCTATTTTGGACGATGCGAAATAAAATGTGCTTTCAATTTATCCAAGCCGATATTCTCTTCAATCTTATCCAACTCCCATAACCAGGCTTTATCTGGCAGTACCTCGGATCGTTCTTTCGAGTTGATCAGATCTAAAGCCTTCACTTTGATTGTTTTTTCAATCGGTGGGACTTCGTTGTGCTGACGTCTAGACGTGCGCAAAATCTGAAATTCGAGATTTGGCCATTTATGAATGTTAGCGAAATTCGCAGTATAGATCTGATGGTATTCGCGGGCAGGAATAATATTGTTGTAGATGCCTGTGCATTTATTGCCATTGACCTCTTTTACGGCAACTAAAAGTTCATAACTTGTTTCATTGGCGATAAAAAACTTCACTAAGCCTTCTTTTTGTTCGCCCGTCAAGGCTAGGAAGATACCTTTGTCAATAAACTTTGTAGTCGTATTGACCTGTTGCGGTTCCTCATCTTCCTCCATACGCATATTGCCATGCACTAAAGTGATCTTATCTTGCATAACGGGTATCTCAAAGCCTGTATCGTCCGTTACCCCGACTAAGCCGTTCGCCATAAAAGCGGTAATATGTCCTTCAATCGGTTCGTCTACGAACCGTACTAAATCGCCTATTTTAAAATTCATCTCAATTTATCTATAGTAGCTATTAATCTGTCTATGTCTTCGAGCTTATTGTATAAATGTAGCCCAATTCGAATGCCTGTTCCACGTGGGAAGCATTTTATGCCTGCTTCCAATAGTTTTGGGTAAAGCGCTTGATCGAGTTGAATATTGATCAAAGCAGAGCGCAGTGGTCGGCGTGCAATTTCCGGTAATAGTAGGTCGCGCTCAGCAAGTAAACTATAGGCCTCATCGCAAAGTGTCGTTATATGTTCGCCGATTGCGTCAAACCCTAATTCTTCGAATAGCAGCAAGGATTCTTTCAGCGTACCTTGGCTCACGGTGTCCACATGTCCTGGCTCGAAAAAAGTGTCCAAAACGCTTTTATTGCTCCAGAAATCAGTGCTGGGTCTGGGAATACCTTTTAGTCCTAGCTCCAATGCCGCCTGTAGTTTTTGGTTCAACAACAAAAAACCGTTTCCAAATCCCGAACATAACCATTTATAACCGCTGCAGGATAAGGCATCGATGCCTGAACGGTCGAATGCGAAATCCTCCGTTCCCAAATATTGCGAACCGTCAGCAATAATCCAGATATCAGGATATTCCTCTTTCAAACGCCTAAAAAATCGTGGGTCTATCTTTAATCCGCTGATATATTGAACGATGCTGATCAATAATACATTGGGTTTATAATCCTCGATTGCTTTCAGGATATTTTCTTCGACCTGCTCATCCGCCTTAACCGTTTTATAGGCTAAATTTCGTGAAATGATCGGGTAGAGGATCGATGGATACTCGCCCTCCAATGCCAAATAACGGTAATCTTTCGGCAATAAGTCGATGAGCGTAGAATAGCCGAACGAGAAATTTGGCGTCAAATAGACTTTATGTTCAGCGGTGTGAAAAACCCTTGCAATGGTATCCTTTACGGTGCTCAGAAAAGAAGTTTGCTGATCGCGTAGATCCGTATCCACCCGGAAGAATTGCTCTTCCCAAGTTCGTCGCCAGTGCAAGCTGCGTTTCGGAACTAAACCATTCCCCGAACTATTGACATAGCAAATATCTGCTGAAAGGTTAAAGTGATCGCTGAAAGTCATAGGCATTGATTTCTTGTTGTTGTATGATTGCTAAAAACTCTTCCTGCGGCATAAGGGTTGCGCCCATGCTTTCCAAATGTGCTGAATGAACCTGACAGTCGATCAAGGAGATTCCAAAATCTTCCGCTAGGCTTATCAAGGCTACCTTCGACGCATTGGACACTTTGGAAAACATGCTTTCGCCGCCAAAAACATTCCCAACTTTAACGCCGTATAAGCCACCTACAAGCTGATCTTGTTCCCACACCTCGACACTATGCGCATAACCATGCTCGTGGAGCGAGATATAGGCGGCTTTCATCTCCGGTAAGATCCATGTTCCTTGCTGACCTTCGCGTACAATCCGAGCGCATTGATCGATCACCTGTTCAAATGCCTGATTATAGGTTACCTGAAATCTCTTGGATCGTAGTACTTGGCGCATACTTTTGGAAATTTTCAAATTTCCCTTCCGTATCACAAAGCGCTCATGTGGCGAATACCAAAGAATGGGTGTGTCTTCGTCATACCAAGGGAAAATACCGTTTTGATAGGCTAATAACAAGCGCTCTTCCGATAAATCGCCTCCGATGGCTAATAAGCCGTCTTCGTCCGCCAAGCGCGGATGTGGAAAAGCCAATTTTGCTTCATCCAATAAATAAGGCATGCGTTAGGCTAAACTATTCTTCCGGTTGACGAGGCTCCTTGCTGATTTCCTCAAATATTTTGTCCATATGTTCCACGTACTCGTTAGTGTCGTCTAAGAAGAACTCCAAGTTCGGAACAATGCGCGCTTGATTTTTGATGCGTGCGCCAAGTTTATAACGTATCTCGCTAGTTTTTGAACGAATGCTATCAATATCAGCTTTCGCAGTATTTGTGTTCAAAAAACTGAGAAATACGCGAGCAATGGAGAGGTCAGGCGTTACACGCACTTTTGTTACGGTAATAAAGGCACCAGGAGCCCACGAATTCCCCTCTCTCTGAAACATCTCTGCTAAATCTTGCTGAATTACGCCGGCAAATCGTTGCTGTCTTTTACTTTCTGTTCCCATAATGATATTGAATCTGAAAACGTTTCATTACGTTTACATTTACACAAATATAGGGATTTAAAAAAAATGCTTTGTTATCTCCTTTCAATATTATGCAGAGTTTGCTGTAAAGAGACTGGAACGATAAGGCTTGGTTAGGCTTAGGCAAGAGCTTGATTTGGTCTTGCTTTTAGTAGAGCTAATGTATAACCCAATCATAGCCCTTTCAGAGCGGCTTTGATTGGGTTATACATTGGGTTTACATTGGGTTTGAAAAGGGAGTGAGATGAAGAAGGTAGTATGGAGTGTCGTTGGATATAAGGCGTTAGATTTTTGAGTGTTGTCTGAACCAGGAAAGGAAGAGTTTTTAGGATTATCAGGATCGGATATGCTGTGTGATGAAGGACAGGATCAGCGGTCAGGTAATGTGACATATGATGCATTGTGTTTTTTCTAGGAGATGTTTAGTGAAACGTCTCTACACATTGGCGTCCATTTGGCGTCTATGCAGTTTTGAACTATATAGGCGGGAATCAGATTGGAAAGGAATCAATCCGATGAAATATTATCGTAAGATTATATCTGCACAGGGAGAGGTCACAAAAAAAGTTAATCTATCTATCTATCCAAACAGCGGAAAGTGTTTGGGGTTATATCAATACCCGTAACAAGTCTACTATTGGTTGGGAATGTGAAAAAACAACTATTTGATGAATGTAGCAAGTTTCGGGTTTTCAGACATCTGCTATCTACCGTTTTAATTGGATATTTACTTTTCTTTACTCAACTGGATTTCCAATTGTTTAACCGTAGGCAATTGGCTTTTGAATTCTTTAGGTAATGCCTGTGTAAGTTTGTATTCGCTAATGCCGATCGGTTTTTGAATATCACGCAAAGAATATTCTGCATCCACCTTGTTTTTGTGCTTGCAAAGGATTAATCCGATACTTGGATTGTCCTGCTCGTTCTTAAGTTGGCTATCAATTGCCGAAAGATAGAAATTCAATTTACCTGCATATTCAGGTTTGAATTTGCCCGATTTGAGCTCTACCACGATATAGCTACGTAAATGTAAGTGATAAAAAAGCAAATCAATAAAGTATTCATTGTCGCTAACAATAATTGAATATTGTCTGCCAACAAATGCAAAGCCTTTACCTAATTCCAGTAAAAACTGCGTAATATGTTGCATCATTGCATTTTCGATTTCTCGCTCTAACGCATCATCTTCTAAACCTAAAAAATCGAAATTATAGGGGTTTTTCAGTGTTTCGACCGCCAACTCCGATTGTAGCAGGGGTAAAGTGTTCTGAAAGTTGGTAGTTGCTTTTCCCTTAGTCTGATAATACTTGTTTTTGATCGAAATCTCCAATTGTTCTCTACTCCATCCATTTTCGGCAGTTGCTTTACAATAAAATAATGCTTCTTTGGTGTTTTTGATTTTTGAGATAATAAGACGGTTATGCCCCCACGGAATTTGTGCCACAGGTTGTGGCACAAATTCGGAAACTGTATTATAAAACAAATGCCACTGTCTGATAGCATACAAATTTCGCCTTGAAAAACCGTTGATATCAGGGAAACTCAATTTAAGATCAGTTGATAATTGTTCCAAGACACCATCGCCCCAATTTGCTTCCTGTTGTTTGCTTACAATATCTTTTGCCAAATCCCAATACAACTCGATTAGCTGTGTATTTACACTTACAGCAGCTTTTAGCTGTGCCGATTTGATTTTCCGCTTAATAGCTTCAAGCCATTTGTTGTATTGGTTTGTCTTGATTGCTTGTGACCTAGGCATTTTGAAATAATATATTTTGCTTAGGTAAATTTAACAATAATAGGGATTGCAGGGATCATTGTATTCCCATTAACTTCCTCGTTTTCTGCTTTTCTTATTTTTCTTTATTCGGCCGGCAAATTCCTGTTTTCTGTAGTCTTCGCCATGTGGTTCCGGCAGTAACCCACCCATCGGTCTATCCATAAATCATCGGTTTTAAAAAGAGTATGGGACTCCTCAACTTGATCCTCCCTATTATTTACTAAAATAAAAAAGCAACTCCAAAAGGGGTGCATTTTTTGTGCTCTCGCTGCTACAAAACTCCTAAATAATCCCAGCCTCGTTTTTCTAAAAATTAGGGCATAAAAAAAGACTTGTCGTGGGCATAGTGACAAGTCTTCAAATCAAAATTAGTTTATAATTGGATAGAATAATATTTTTCAAGTTTTAAGACTTTTTGGGTCTATCATGTTTAGTATTTCTAGGTGGTTATTAACGTGAGTAGTAACTCACTATTTGTTTTTTCATTCCCCTTTACATCACAAACATAGGGCTTTAATTCAGACCCTACAAGATGTTTTTTAAAAAAAAGTAAGTGGTTACTTAATTTGATTTAACATTTTTTAACTCTAGTTGATTAGTAGATTTTAGGCGAATTCTCTGTTTCATCTTATTAAGTTTTTGTTGTTTTTAGATTAAAAAACGGCGTTTTTGAATATCTCAATGCGATATGTTAAACCTGGGCAGTGTATGGGATTAATTGAAAAACAATGCGAAAAACTACCTGTTTTTGTCTGTTTAATTGGTATTTTTGTTTCTCAAATTATTGATGATGAAGATTTGGCAGAAAAATATTGACGTGGATTCTTTTGTAGAATCCTTTACAGTTGGGCGCGATCGTGAGATGGACTTGCAACTTGCGGGTGCTGATGTTTTGGGTTCTTTGGCGCATACAAAAATGCTAGCAAGCATTGGATTGATGAGCGCGGAGGATCTTGCTGCGGTTCAGCGAGAACTGAAAAATATTTATCAAGAGGTATTGGACGCGGAGTTTCAGATTGAGGATTCGGTAGAGGATGTTCACTCGCAAGTGGAGATGATGCTGACGCAGCGCATCGGTGAGGCGGGGAAGAAAATTCACTC
Organism: Sphingobacterium sp. UBA2700; assembly: GCA_002354335.1. Classification (GTDB taxonomy): domain Bacteria; phylum Bacteroidota; class Bacteroidia; order Sphingobacteriales; family Sphingobacteriaceae; genus Sphingobacterium. Next base: position 126,406 of record DELI01000004.1, read on the forward strand.
CGGCAGATCGAGAAATGATCAGGTTTTAGTGGACCTTAAGCTGTATTTCCGTTCAGAGATTGAAAGCATCTTTAAGAACACAGAAATTTTGTTTGAGCAATTAATAAGCTTGAGCAATCAATATAAGTCGGTTTTAATGCCAGGATATACGCACTTGCAGATTGCCATGCCGTCCTCTTTTGGATTATGGTTTGGAGCATATGCAGAGAGCTTAGTAGACGATTTACAATTGTTGAAGGCTGCTTGGGCAGTCTGCAATAAAAATCCGCTAGGCTCGGCGGCGGGCTATGGTTCTTCGTTTCCGTTGAACCGCACCATGACCACCCAATTATTAGGGTTCGAGGATTTGAACTATAATGTGGTCTATGCACAAATGGGACGAGGCAAGACGGAAAGGATCTTAGCGCAGGCGATGAGTTCCATTGCAGCGACATTAGCGAAGTTTGCAATGGATGTAACCTTATTCATCAATCAAAACTTTGGCTTTATTTCCTTCCCGGCCCATCTAACAACGGGATCCAGCATTATGCCGCACAAGAAGAACCCGGATGTTTTTGAATTGATTCGCTCTCGCTGCAATAAGATTCAGGCATTGCCAAATGAAATTGCTATGATGACGACCAACCTTCCGGTTGGCTATCATCGCGACTTGCAGTTGTTGAAGGAAAATCTTTTCCCAGCATTCCAATCTTTGAACGATTGCTTGGCGATTGCGACTTACATGCTACAGAATATTACGATCAAGGATAATATATTGGATGACCCAAAATACGATTACCTGTTCAGTGTAGAAGTGGTAAACAATGAGGTATTAAAAGGAGTACCGTTTCGCGAGGCTTATAAGAATATTGGCTTAGCGATTGAAGAGGGTAATTTTAATCCTTCGAAAGAGGTGCAGCATACGCATGAAGGCAGTATCGGCAATCTATGCAATGATCAGATCGAAAGAATGTTTTCGGAAGTCAAGCAGTCCTTCGGTTTTGAGAAGGTTCATCAGGCTTTAGAGGATTTGCTGAAAGCTTAACGGCTTGATAATCTGATAGTGATAATTTATTCTTATTTTTGATTCTAATTGAAAATCGTAATGGGAATAGTTGAGACATCGAGCAAAAAGTTTAAAAAAAATCAGAAGGAATTTTTTGAACTAGCGGATCTTGGGCAACAGATAATTATTAAGCGTGGGAAAAAGCAAGCTTACCTTTTAACTCCTGTTTCTGAAGAAGAGTTATCTTTCGGCCGAGAAATGAGTGAAAGACTCCAATTGTCTGAACAGCAATTTAAAGATGGTGATTTCGTGAGAATAAAATCTCAAAATGAATTGAAAGCTTTTTTAGAAAACCTCTAGATGTACGATCTCATCTTCACCCCTTCGGCAATCTCTGATATTAAATTTTTAAAAAAGACAGATCAAGCGGCGTAAAGGAAGGTTGAGAATTAGAAGAATTGAGGATTCATCCAAGGAGTGGAACTGGTAAACCGAAAATTAAGAAGCATAACCTTGCTAGACTTTATTCAAGGCGAATTACTAAAAAACACAGATTAGTGTATTTAATCAATGATTTAGAAATTTTTGTCCATATAATATCCGCAAAAGGCCATTATGGCGATAAATAAAACTTTCATGTTTCCATTGAAACACCAACAGGGATGAAAGTTCTTGATGGCCTTTGAAAACAGACGCTTTCAAAAAAAAGGAGGTTTTTAAACCTCCTTTTTTATGCTGAATTTATATCTAATGGTGCTTTGAAATTCCTCACCTGGCTTTAAAATAACAGAAGGGAAGTTGGCATGGTTCGGGCTATCCGGATAATGTTGCGCTTCGAAACAAAGTCCGCCATATCTTAAATACTTGTGCCCTGATTTTCCTACATCGTCGGCTAAGAAATTCCCTGCATAAAGATGTATTCCCGGTTCTGTCGTAAATACTTCCAATAGTACACCACTTTCTTTCGAATAAGCCGATGCTACGGCAACCGTTGGAGGTTGATTGTTGACAAAGGTATGGTCAAAGCCGCCTGCATAGCGCAACTGTGCTTCATTACTATCGATATAGTCGACAATTTTTTTGGCTTGTCTAAAATCTAACGCCGTTCCTTCTACCGGGAATATTTCGCCGGTTGGCACCTGGTTTTCATCAATAGGGACAAATTCTTCCGAATTGATGAATATTTCATGGTTCAGGACATCGCCATTCCCTTCTCCGTTGAGGTTGAAGTAGGCATGGTTAGTAAAGTTGATGATCGTCGGGGCGTCAGTTGAAGCTCTGAAATGGATAACTATCTCATTTTCGTTGGTCAGCTCATACGAAACCATGGTTTTTAATTCGCCTGGAAATCCTTCTTCACCATCAGGGGAGATATAATAGAAATCCACCACCTTTTTAAAGCTGACCTGTCTGTCCCACACGCGGTTATGGAAGCCTCCCGGTCCTCCATGTAAACTATTGCTGCCATTATTCTTCGCTAAAGTATATTCCTGCTCATTGAGCGTGAACTTTCCATTTGCAATTCTGTTACAAAAGCGGCCTACGGTAGCACCGTGATAAGGTTCTTGCGCGTTCAGATAGCCGTCCATACTCGAGAATCCGAGCACGACATCGATTAAGTTGCCGAACTTATCGGGCACCAAAGCACTTACCAGTCTGGCACCGTAGTCTGTGAGGGCTACCTGCATGCCTGCTCGGTTGGTAAGTGTGATCAGATGGGTATTCTTACCCTGGATACGGCTTTCAAAATCTTTTTTCTCGGGGAGTTTATAAACAGTCATTTTACGAAGGATTTCTATCCCTAAAGATAGCAATAAAGCGATGTTTAGCCAAAAGAAAAACTTGAGCATTCGCTGTGTATTTCGTAAATTAATGGAAAATAAGCGTAATGAAACCCATATATACTTATTTCATCACGATAGCCATTCTCTTACTGCTGATTGGCTTTTTTTCCGTCTCGCCGGATTCGGCATTTATCATCGAGCCGAAGGTTGGTTGGGTACTTGCGGTTCCGTTGAAGGAGACCGTCTTTGCGCTTGCATTCTTTGCTATATTATTCAGCGTGCTTTATCGCTATACGGAGCATTTGCTCTATTCACACCGCTGGTCGATTATGCATTTCATCTGTTTTGTATGCCTGTCGCTTAATTTCTATACCTGGAATGCGCTGTCTAATCGTTTTGTTATGCGCTTTGAAGAGCTAAAAGAGAATGCCCAACAGGTGAAGCAATTAGGCGAGATGTTTATGCGTGTCGAGGGTTTTTACAGCATTTCATTTTTCGTTCTTATTTTAATGCAAGGGCTCTATTTGTTGAATTTATCTGTGGGGATGATTTATCAAAAAAGGGGCGATCTGTCCTAAGCTCCCGTTTTTAAAATGTATATTTGCCTAGCAAAATCTGATATTTTTAATGAATTGGAATCAGTTAATTTCGGCAAAGCGCTGGGGATATGAGCATCGGGAGCCAAGCGAACATTTTGACGCCCGCTCGGAATTTCAACGCGATTACGATCGCCTAATCTTTTCCTCACCTTTTCGTCGTTTACAAAATAAAACCCAGGTTTTTCCACTTCCTGGTGTGGTGTTCGTTCATAACCGATTGACCCATAGTTTGGAGGTTGCCTCGGTTGGGCGCTCGCTTGGTCGTTTGGTCTACAATCTTTTGAAGAAGAAGCATCCGAACATTGATCAGGAAGCACCATTCTTACAGGAAGTAGGCAATATCATTTCAGCAGCCTGTCTATCGCACGACTTGGGCAATCCTGCCTTCGGTCACTCCGGCGAAGCAGCGATTTCTACGTTCTTCACCGATGGAAAGGGCGTAAAATATCAGGAGATGGTTTCTAAGGAGCAGTGGGCAGACCTGACACATTTTGAAGGGAATGCGAATGCTTTGCGCATTTTGACGCATGCCTTCAACGGGAAGGACCCGAAAGGTTTTGCCTTGACTTATACCAGTCTTGCTTCCATCGTAAAATATCCTTGCGCGGCAATTGATGGCCATGTTAAAGGATCGCATCATCGTAAGAAGTATGGGTTCTTTGATTCAGAGAAAGCAGCTTTCGAGCAGATTGCGGCAGAACTTGGCATCGCTAAAGATCCGCAGAATCCGAAGGGCTATATGCGCCATCCCTTGGTTTATTTGGTAGAAGCGGCAGATGATATCTGTTATAATATCATTGATTTGGAGGATGCACACCATCTGAAGATTTTAGCTTATCAAGAGGTTGAAGATCTGTTGTTGCCTTTATGTGCAGGCGAGGATCTGCGTGCGCGTTTGGATAGCTTAGCCGACACGGCCAGTAAGGTTTCCCTATTGCGAGCAAAAGCAATCAATACATTAATCAATGGCTGTGCGCAAGTATTTGTCGACCGCGAGGAGGATTTTCTCGCCGGCACATTCGACAAAGCTTTGATGGACGCCTTGAATCCGGATATCGTTGCTCATATGCAGAAGATATCTGATATTTCGGTGAAGCGTATTTATAATGCGCCAACCGTCGTACAAATTGAAATAGCAGGTTTTAAAGTGATGAACGCTCTTTTGGAAGAGTTTGTTCCCGCTTACCTTAAAACAAATAAATCCATGTTCGATAAAAAGTTGGTCGCGATGATGCCCGAGCAGTTCCACTCCGAAAAAGAGGATACCTACTCGAAAATCAGAGCAGTGCTCGACTTTGTATCCGGCATGACGGATGTCTATGCCGTAGACTTATATAGGAAGATAAAGGGGATTTCTATAGCCTCGTTGGACTAGTATTTAGTAGTTAGTATTTAGTAGTTAGACCTATGCTGGCTACTATTTCGTTAGCATTTGGTGATTAGTAGTTCTGGGTCTTAATACTAAATACTAACTACTAAATACTACCAAAGTTTCTACAGTAAAATGAAAGTAGTAATAGCAGAGAAACCCTCCGTTGCGCGCGATTTGGCGAGAGTTATGGGCGCCAAGGAGGTTAAAGATGGATATATTGCCGGGAATGGGTATGCTTTTACCTATGCTTTTGGGCATTTGGTGCAGTTGTGTACTCCGCAGGCCTATGGATTTCACAATTGGTCGATGAAGAATCTGCCGATTATTCCGGCGCAGTTTGCGTTGGAGGTGAAGAAGGTCCGTAAGGATGGGAAGCAGATGGATGATGCGGGTGCTTTGAAGCAGCTGAACACCATCAAATGGTTATTGGAGCAGGCAGAAGAGATTATTGTGGCGACGGATGCCGGGCGCGAAGGGGAGTTGATCTTTCGCAATATCTATTATTATTTAAAATCGAATATACCGTTCAAGCGTTTGTGGATTTCTTCGCAAACGGATAAGGCCATTAAGGAAGGTTTTGCCAACCTGAAGGAGGGCACGGAGTACGACAGCTTATATATGTCGGCTCGCTCGCGCTCGGAATCGGATTGGTTGATTGGGATCAATGCTACACAAGCGTTGACCTTAGCTGCTGGCAATAAGGGATTGCTGTCTTTAGGTCGGGTGCAGACGCCTACATTGGCGATGATCTGCTCTCGGTATTTAGAGAACAAGGATTTTAAGCCGCAGGCTTTTTATAAGATACAGGCGGGCTTCGAGAAGGAGGGCATACAGTTTAAGGCGACTTCCAACAAAATCGATAAGAAGGATCTTGCTGAGGAGACGATTGCGAAGATTCAGGTGGGGAGCACTGCGAAGGTCGTAAATGTGGAAGCGAAGGAGACCAAGGAACAGCCACCTTTACTTTTCGATTTGACCTCCTTGCAACAGGACGCGAATAAGAAGTGGGGCTATTCTGCCGATCAGACCTTGAGCATCGCGCAGACCTTGTATGAGAAGAAAGTCATTACTTATCCGCGTACGGGTTCTCGCTATATCGGTGAAGACATTTTCGAGAAGATCGACGAATTATTCCAGCATCTAGCAGATACCGCGCAGGAGAGCATTGCACTAATCTCTAAGAATTTGATTGGAGCTAGGCTAAACAAGCGTTCTGTGGATGATAAGAAGGTAACAGATCACCATGCGCTATTGGTTACGGATGAGAAACCCGGGCCGATGCCTATGGATCAGCAGAACATCTATAATATGATCGCCAAGCGGATGGTGGAGAGCTTTTCGGAGGTCTGCTTGAAAGATATTACAACGGTGACCATCGATGCTGCCGGCGTGGAATTGATTGCGAAGGGGACTGTTATCCGACAATATGGCTGGCGCTTATCTGCCGATCAGATCGAAGCGCCCGATGAGGATAAGAATACCGATGATCAGGATAATGAGAATGCGCAATTACCAAAGCTTACGGCGGAAGAATTGTTGGAAATATTGACCTTGGAGCTGGCCGAGCGTTTTACGAAAGCAAGGCCAATTCATACGGAGGCTTCCTTGCTGAAGGCGATGGAAACCTCAGGCAAGGAGATTGAAGACGATGAGATGCGTCAGGCGATGAAAGACTGCGGTTTGGGAACTCCTGCAACTCGCGCAGCGACGATCGAGACTTTATTTCAACGGGATTACATCAAGCGGGATAAAAAGAAGCTGATCCCGACGGAGAAAGGATTGGCGGTTTATTACTTAGTGAAAGATCGTTCGATTGCGAAAGTTACGCTGACCGGTAAGTGGGAGCAGAAGCTGGAAGAGATGCGCGCTAATAAGGTGAGCTACGATGTGTTTATGAAGCACATCAAAGATTATACAGTGAAGATTACTTCGGAGTTGATGCAGTTGCGGGTAGCGATAGCGCATGAGGAGTTGAAGCCACAGCAAAAGGGGAAGATTAAATGTCCGAAATGTTCGGCGGGTCAGGTGCAATTGTATGATAAGGTGGCACAATGCGACCATTATGCTAGAGGCTGTGATTTTAAGATATGGAGGACATTGCACGGGGTATTCCTGGATGAGAAGGAGATGAAGAGTCTTTTGGAGAAAGGGAAGACTTCCGAACTGAAGGGCTTGAAGAATACGGATGGCTCCATGGTGAATGCTTCTTTATTGTTGGAAAATTTTAAAGCGGTTATTGGCTAAGGTCATTCGACCGTAATATGTTTTTTCCTATACTTTTCCAATAATCATTTCTATTAACTTTGCGGGCTATGGCAACAAAACTTTACAATCCTTTTTTAGATTTTAAGTTCGATAATAAAACCTGTTTCTTGACAGGGGAGACATTGCAATCTGAGGATGAGCAGATTCAGGTGTTCCCGATGTGGATGATGCGTGCTTTTGATCTGGAGGAGAAGCCTTTCAAGATGCTTGATGAGAGCTTTAGTACCTATAAAAAGCTGCAGCTTCCCTGTTCTACAAGGGCTGCCGCGGCTATCGCAGCGGTGGATCGTTTGGTTGAGCATGCTGTAGAGCAGGGCTATGAAGCTGTTCGCCAACTCGATCAGGAAGTTTTGTTTCAGTGGATTGGAAAGATACTCTATGGGGTAGTTTTTAATGAAATACAGGCGGGTATCCGTCAGGCAGTAATGACCGGTGAGGAGCTGAATTTCTCGCAAGCCTTAGTTCTGAAATTCAGGAACCTGCATGCCATGCTGCAGTCTATGGTAATCCCAATGGAGTTTGAGCATAAGAATCCATTTACTATTGAGGTTTTCCATGTTGATAATGCCGAAGATACCTTCCTATACCGTGATGAAATCAATACCCTGATTTTCTCCTTGCGGATGAAAGACTTTGGCTTGATTGCTACGCTTCAGGATAACGGAACAAATGCGATTTACCATGAAGAGGCCTTGGCTTTAACAAAGGGTAAGAAGTTGCATCCGGTTCAATTTGAAGAGATCGGTGCCAAGTATTTTTATACGGCCTACTTATTTAACCGATTGCCTGAATACACCTATATGGAGGTTGGCGACAAGGTATATGTAGAGCCGATGCCACTGAACGACTGGACGATGAAGCCGATATTTGATAACTGGCAAGCGAAGACCTATGGTCAGGTTTTGGAGAACTTCTGGAAACCTTGGGGCTATACCTTGTTTGAGATTATAAAGGATCCTGAAAATCCGATGAGTTTTATTAAGGACGGTGAGGGGAAGTTTAATACCGTTGATGATCTTCCTCGTTAATTTTTCGTAAATTTAAAAATGATACATATTATTCTCACTTCCATTGCCTTATTATTTGTTTCCTTGGCATTCGCTCAGGAGCGTGTGGAAAGTGTGGAGATCGACACAAGTATTGTCCGCAATGTGGACAAGGTTCCGGAGTTTGTTGGTGGCGTTTCGGCATGGTCGAGTTTCATAAGCCGAAGCTTTGATGCTTATGACGTTATATCGCAGCTAGACAGCACGGACTATGTTGATTTCGGGATTCGACAAACGGCGATTATGGAATTTACGGTTTGCGAGGATGGATCTATTTGTGATATCCGCGTAGCGAATGAAGATAAAATAAGTCCTGCTTTCGCAAAGGAAGTCTTAAGAGTCATGAAGCGCTCGCCGAAGTGGCATCCAGGATTAAAAAATGAAAAGGCCGTGAGGACAAGAATTCGGCAGAATATCGTTGGAGATTTTGAATTAAAATAAAAAATATACCCTTAGTGATTAGCTAAGGGTATATTTTTTTGTATAGTTGGGATGTTATCCTTTCATTTCCAATTTAAGGAATCTTCCGGTTTCAGAGTTCTTCTGCTTGATCAATCCTTCTGGCGTACCTTGGAACAATACTGTTCCACCGTTCTTTCCACCTTCCGGTCCCATATCGATTACCCAGTCTGCCGCTTTGATGACATCTAGGTTGTGCTCAATGATGAGAATGGAGTTTCCACGGTCTACCAGACGATTAATAACACCCAATAGAACATTGACATCTTCAAAATGCAGCCCCGTAGTAGGTTCGTCCAGGATGTAGAATGTCTTTCCGGTATCTTTCTTCGATAGTTCTGTCGCAAGCTTTACACGCTGCGCTTCACCACCCGATAGGGTTGTAGACGACTGTCCTAAGGTGATATATCCTAATCCGACATCCTGCAAGGTTTTGATCTTGCGGTAAATGGAAGGGATGTTCTCAAAGAAGGTCACGGCGTCGTCTATGCTCATGTCTAATACATCAGCAATCGATTTTCCGCGATAGCGAACTTCTAGGGTTTCTCGGTTATAGCGTTTGCCATGGCAGGTTTCACAAGGAACTTGAACGTCTGGTAGGAAGTTCATTTCAATAATCTTCATACCGGCTCCCTGACAGGTTTCGCAACGTCCGCCTTTCACATTGAAGGAGAAGCGCCCTGGCTTATATCCTCTAATCTTCGATTCAGGAAGCTGCACATATAGTGCTCTGATGTCTGAGAATACGCCGGTATAAGTCGAAGGGTTGGAACGTGGCGTACGTCCAATTGGCGATTGGTCGATTTCAATCACCTTATCGATATGTTCTAATCCTTCAATTTTCTTGTATGGCAGCGGCTTTGCCTTTGCTCTGAAGAAATGATGGTTTAAGATCGGGTAGAGTGTATTGGTGATAACCGATGACTTTCCGGAGCCTGATACGCCTGTTACAAGCACTAATTTGCCTAAAGGTATATCAATATCCACATTCTTTAAGTTGTGCCCTGTGGCGCCCTTTAAAGTCAGGCTATGTCCATTACCTTCGCGACGTTTCTCTGGAACTGTTACTTCTTTCTTGCCATTTAGGTAGGCTGCGGTCAAGGAGTCTGCTTTCAGGATATCTTCGGCAGTACCCTCTGCTACGACTTTACCTCCGTAAAGTCCTGCTGCAGGCCCCATATCGATTACATAATCCGCATTGAGGATCATGTCTTTGTCATGCTCCACAACCAATACCGAGTTTCCGATATCACGTAAGTTCTTTAAAGCATTAATGAGTCTTTCGTTGTCTCTTTGGTGTAAACCGATACTCGGCTCATCGAGGATATACAATACATTCACCAACTGCGAACCAATCTGTGTTGCCAGTCGAATACGCTGGGCTTCACCACCGGATAGACTTTTGGAACTGCGATTAAGTGTCAAGTAGTTCAAGCCTACATCTAACAAGAAGCCTAATCGGGTTCTGATTTCTTTGATGATCTCTGTCGCAATGACGACCTGACGCTCATTTAGTCTTTCTTCTAAGCCATCAAACCAGTCATTTAGGGCAACGATATCTAATGCTGAAAGCTCAGCGATGTTTTTGTTGTCAATCTTAAAATGCAATGATTCCACTTTCAACCGATCGCCATGGCAGGACGGACAAACCACCTGCGTACGGAAGTCTTCTAAAGCGGGACTCTCATCGGAGTATTTTCCGCTCATCTCTTCGAGAAGCTTGAAGATGCCGGCGAATTGAATCTTATACTCACGTGCTCCGTAAGAGCCATAAGACACCGTTAGGGAGATAGGTTCTTCCTCTCCAAAGAGCAACATATCGATGATTTCATCCGACAGCTTTTCTACCGGCGTGGTTAATGAGAAGTCGTATTTCTTAGCCACGGCCTTGAGTACCGCGAAGTTCCAGGACTCACGAAGTGGTCCCAGCGGCACAATAGCACCTTTTTGTATGCTTAATGACTTATCTGGAATGACGATGTTCTTGTCGATCTCGAAGATATAGCCGAGGCCATCGCACTTCGGACAAGCCCCATAGGGAGAGTTGAAGGAGAAGGTATTGGGCTGCGGTTCATCATAAGAGATACCGGATTCCGCATCCATTAAATATCGGCTGAAGAACTGTTCTTTGTTCTCTTTATTGGCAATCTTGATAATACCTTTGGCGGTCTTCAAGGCTTGACCAATCGAGGTGTATAGACGCTTTCTGGAATCTTTTTCAACCAGGATGCGGTCAACGACGATCTCAATATCGTGTATCTTGTAGCGGTCAACCTGCATCTTAGCAACTAAGTCTAAGATTTCTCCATCTACTCGAACCTTCGTATAGCCTTGTTTTCTGATCTGCTCAAAGAGTTCGCGATAATGTCCTTTACGTCCTTTTACCACAGGCGCAAGAATGTAGATTCCTTCGCCATCAAATTCCTTAAGAATACGGTCTGTGATTTCATCGTCAGACATCCGTTCCATCTTCTTCCCCGATACGTAGGAGAATGCCTCACTGACGCGCGCATAGAATAGACGTAGAAAGTCGTAGATCTCCGTAATAGTGCCTACAGTAGAGCGCGGGTTCTTGGAAGTTGTCTTTTGCTCGATCGAGATAACGGGGCTTAAACCAGATATCTTATCGACATCCGGGCGCTCCATTCCTCCTAAGAACTGTCGGCTATATGCAGAGAATGTCTCCATATAACGACGCTGCCCCTCCGCATAGATGGTATCAAAGGCTAGGGATGATTTACCACTGCCACTTAATCCCGTAATTACAACAAGTTGATTTCTCGGAAAGGATACATCTATGTTTTTTAGGTTGTGCTCGCGTGCTCCAAATACTTCAACTTCGCTCTGATCTCCTAGGTCTACTACTTTATGTTGGGCCATTAATATCTCCGTGTTTTGCAAGATGCAAAGTTACAGATTTTTATAGGAAGATTATTAGCAGCCTCCCTTAAATATGAGTTATAAGTGGTTCCCAAAAAAGTATTACCTTTATTTAACAAAACGAAAATACACTTTCAGAAAAATAGAGCCACTTGAAGAAACTAGATGTAAGCAAAAATGAACGCGAGATTATTGAAGATGCTTTGTCACATTGGCAATCGCAGTCGCTGTTGGATGATGATAAAGTTAATCAACTAAAAGATAATCTGGATGATAAGGGATTTGAATGGGGGGTATTGGCGCGTTATGCGTTTTGGGTGGCACTTGCTTCGCTCATATTCTCGGTAGTTTCGCTCTTCTCGGATGATTATCTGAATACCCTCATAGAGAAATTCTATGATACGCCGAATGTTGTTTTTTGCATCGTATTTGCTGGACTGGCGGTGCTTTTCTATATGCTTGGCTTCCGGAATAAGCAAAAGAATCCGGAAAAGACCTTTTCCAATGAAACGCTGATGTTGGCTGGTTCTTTTTCTACAGCAGCCTGTATTGGTTTCCTCGGCCAGATCTTAGACCGGACAGACCATTACTTTACGATTCTTTTCTTGCTCTCTATATTAATTTATGGCTTTCTTTCTGTTAAACTCGGCTCCAAGCTTATTTGGGTTTTCACCCTAGTGGCTCTCGGAATTTGGTTTGCAACAGAAACAGCGCTGCATAGCAATTGGGGATTCAAGTTCTGGGGAATGAACTATCCCCTGCGCTTCACGATCTTCGGGGCGCTACTTACCGCCTTCGCTGTCTTGGCGCAGGATAAGATAAAACCTCTAGCCATGTTTCGTTCTACATCTTATGTGATTGGACTTTTATACACGATGATCGCGCTTTGGCTGCTTTCCATCTTCGGGAATTATAGTGATCTGGAGAAATGGTCTTCCGTTCGACAGTATGAGATCTTCTACTGGGGATTGCTTGGGATAGGAGTGTCCCTAGGGCTCGCGCTATACGGGATGAAAGCAAAGGATAATACATCCAGAGATATTGGATTCGTGTTCTTTATCCTGAACCTTTACACGCGTTTCGTTGAGTATCTATGGGATAACATCAACCGAACAGTATTCTTCTTAATCCTAGCGGTGTCCTTTTGGTTCGTGGGAAGATGGGCGGAGAAAATCTGGAAGAAGAAAGATAGCCGATAAAAAATAAGACGCCATATAGGCGTCTTATTTTTAAAATCTTATGTCTATTGTCTAACGACTATAGGTGGATTACTTCGCCGTAAGCATCAGCTACAGCTTCCATAATCGCTTCACTCATTGTTGGGTGAGGGTGAACCGCCTTCAGTACTTCATGTCCAGTAGTCTCTAATTTACGAGCAACTACAACTTCAGCAATCATTTCAGTCACATTCGCACCGATTAAGTGTGCTCCTAAGAACTCTCCGTATTTCGCGTCGAAGATAACTTTCACAAAGCCATCTTTCGCACCTGCAGCAGATGCTTTACCCGATGCAGAGAATGGGAATTTACCAACTTTAACTTCGTATCCTGCGTCTTTAGCCGCTTTCTCAGTGAAACCAACTGAAGCAATCTCTGGTGAACAGTATGTACATCCAGGGATGTTATTGTAGTCGATTGGGTCTACATGTAGACCTTTGATCTTCTCAACGCAAGTAATACCTTCCGCAGAAGCAACGTGTGCAAGAGCCTGACCTTTTACGATATCACCAATAGCATAAACGCCATCAATGTTTGTTTTATAATAATCATCAACCAGAACACGACCTTTGTCAGTTTTCACACCAACTTCTTCAAGTCCTAGGTTTTCGATGTTAGGCGTAATACCAACAGCAGATAAAACAACCTCAGCTTCGATTACCTCTTCGCCTTTTGCAGTTTTAATATGCACCTTAGAAAGTTCTCCTTTGGTATCTACCGAAGTAACTTCTGATTTAGTTAAGATATTGATACCCGCTTTTTTCAAAGATTTCTCTAATTGTTTTGAGATTTCTTCGTCCTCTACCGGAACAATACGATCCATGAATTCAACAATAGTAACTTGTGTTCCGATTGCATTATAGAAATAAGCAAACTCGACACCAATAGCACCAGAACCAACAACTACGATTGATTTAGGTTGCTTCGGAAGATTCATTGCTTGACGGTAGCCAATGATCTTAGTTCCGTCTTGTGGTAAGTTAGGTAATTCTCTTGAACGAGCACCGGTAGCTAAGATGGTGTGTTTTGCTGTATATTCTTTGGTTGTACCATCCGCAGCTTTAACATCAATTTTACCACCTTTTTTAATTTTTGCAGTACCCATAATCACATCGATTTTGTTCTTTTTCATCAAGAACTGGATACCCTTGCTCATACCGTCAGCGACGCCACGACTTCTTTTAACGATAGCACCAAAATCAGCTTCTCCGCCATTTACTTTGATACCGTATTCTTCTGCATGATTTAAATATTCGAATACTTGCGCACTCTTTAGAAGTGCCTTTGTAGGAATACAACCCCAGTTAAGGCAAATTCCTCCTAATGCTTCACGTTCGATAATGGCCGTTTTGAACCCCAATTGAGAGGCTCTGATGGCAGCTACATATCCACCAGGTCCACTACCAATAACAATAATGTCGTAATTCATAAATATTAAGTGTCGTTATGTTATGCTTATACAATTATCCAAAAATACATATTTTTTATTTAGTCTTTCGTTTTCTTTAGCTTAAATGGTTGGAAAAAGGCATAGAAGTGTCATAAACCAGAAAGATAGGACAGCGCGCTTCGAAAACTCCGCTAAATCAATTAATTTGCGCCAAATTAAGAATTACACTATGTTACGTATCTTTCAACAAGTTGCTCTCTGGGAAGCTATTTCTACTATTTTACTTTTCTTCGTTGCCATGCCTCTAAAATATTTCGCAGGAATTCCTGAAGCTGTACGCGTGGCAGGGTCGATACATGGATTCTTAGTAGTCATCTTTGTTGTTCTTCTAGTAGCTTGTTGGCAGACCTATAACTGGTCATTTGGACGCGTTGTAAAGTACTTCTTCTTAAGCTTAATCCCTATTGTTTCTTTCTGGGTAGAGAAAGATCTTAAGCGTGAAATTCAAGCGCAGAAAGCCGCTTAATCACGTCGATTCACGTCTCTATCAACCCCCATATAAGCATAAGTAATCTCCGTTCTACCATGTGGAACAGGATTTCCCTGTGGGTCAAGATTTACAAAGACCAACTTATCGATTGATAAGATTGTCTTTCTGCTAATCTTATTTCTAACCTCGCAACGCATGGTCAAAGAAGTATTCCCGAAGTTAATTGCTTCGATTCCCAATTCGATGATATCTCCTTGTTTCGCGGAGGATACGAAGTTGATTTCTGAGATAAACTTAGTCACCACATGTGGATTGCCCAACTGTACGATGGCATAAATAACAGCCTCTTCGTCTATCCAACGGAGCAGAGTCCCTCCGAATAGCGATCCGTTAGGGTTTAGGTCTTCAGGTTTAACCCATTTTCTAGTATAAAAGTTCATAGGGCAAATTTAAAACAAAACTTTCATGTCTTCATTGAATAGCGTCAGAAATGAAAGCTCTTGATGGCCATTGAAAACAGACGCTTTCACAAAAAAAGGCAAACCGAAGTTTGCCTTTTCTAAATATTTATTTTCTGCTTAAGCGTGGATCGCTCTATTTGCAGTTGCTGCTAATGCAGCTTCTTTTAATGCCTCTGTAAATGTTGGGTGAGCATGACAGATTCTACCGATATCTTCTGCAGAAGCACGGTATTCCATAGCTACTACCGCTTCAGCGATCATGTCTGCTGCGCGAGGGCCAATCATATGTACACCTAAGATTTCATCTGTATCGGCATCTGCTAATACCTTGATAAATCCATCTGTGTCACCAGATGCTTTCGCACGTCCTGATGCTTTGAATGAGAAGCTTCCTGATTTATATTTCTTACCCGCTTCTTTTAATTGCTCTTCAGTCTGACCAACAGATGCAACTTCTGGCCATGTATAAACGACACCAGGAATTAAGTTGTAATCGATATGAGGTTTTTGACCAACGATGCGCTCTGCAACATAGATACCTTCGTCTTCCGCTTTGTGAGCTAACATCGCACCGCGAACAACATCACCAATTGCATAAACACCTTCTACTGAAGTTTCCATATGCTCATTAACAGTGATTTTATTTCCGCGCTCTTCCGTTTTGATACCGATATTTTCTAAGCCTAAGCCTTCAGTGTAAGCAGTTCTACCAACAGCTACGATGCAGTAATCGCCTTCCAAAACAACCTCTTGGCCTTTGGAATCTTCAGCAGTCACCGTTACTTTCTTGCCTTTTGCAACAGCACCAGTAACTTTGTGGCTCATGAAGAACTCCATACCTAAGTTTTTCTTCAATACGCGTTGTAATTCTTTACCTAATCCGCCATCCATCGTTGCGATGATTGATTTAGCATATTCTACAACGGAAACCTTAGCACCTAGACGCGCATAAACTGATCCTAACTCCAAACCGATTACACCACCACCGATAACGATAAGGTGCTTAGGTACTTCTGTTAAATTCAATGCTTCTGTTGAAGTGATGATACGACTTTTGTCAACTGGCAAGAAAGGTAATGCTGTAGGTTTAGAACCTGTAGCGATAATGATGTTTTTACCTTTGATTTCCTCCGTAGAACCGTCATTCTTTGTAATTTTGATCGTGTTCTTATCCACAAATGAACCAACGCCTTCGAAGCTGTCGATTTTGTTTTTCTTGAATAAGAAAGTAATACCAGCAGTATTTTGAGCAATGACGTCGTTTTTACGAGCAATCATTTTCTTCATATCAATTTTTAGGTTGCTCAAAGAGATACCATGTTGGTCAAAGTTATGAGCCGCATTATGATAGTGCTCCGAAGAGTCTAACAAGGCTTTTGAAGGAATACAACCTACATTTAAACAGGTACCACCAAATGTGCTATATTTTTCGATAACAGCAGTTTTCAAACCAAGTTGAGCACAACGGATAGCGGCAACATATCCACCTGGACCACTACCGATTACAATTACGTCGTATTGCATAGAGTTTTTATTTGTTTAACGGCCTCAAATTTACTATTTATCTATGGAACAAACGAACGTAAATCAATATTTACTATAGCAATCGTATGCATAAACTACGTAGAAATGACAGGCCTACCGAATCCTTAGCTATGGAAATAAAAAAGCCCCGAATAATTCGAGGCTAATTTTATGAATTGCGCTAAATAAGATTATTCAGCTACGATTTTTCCTTGCATGATACCGAAGTGACCAGGGAAACTACATAGGAAAGGATAAACTCCCTTTTCCAACGTGAAAGTGATTTTGTCAGATTCACCTGGACCTAATAATTTCGTGTGTGCTACGATAGAAGTAAGTGATGATTTAGGGATGTACTCACTGTCAGCAGCTGCTGCAGCTTCTCCACCAAACGTAGGGATATCAACACCTGGTTTCAATACGACAAAGTTGTGTCCCATAGACTCTTTAGGCATCGATCCAACGTTTTTCAACGTCAATTCAACAGGCTCACCCGCTTTTACGCGAATTAAGTTAATGTTGTACTGCATTTGATCATTTCCCTCAACTGTCCAAGTTTGTGAAGAGGTTACATTTTCAATTCCTGGTACTGTTTCTTCTGTTGTTGAAGCTGGAGCCTCAGTAGTCGGAGTAGATTCCGTAGAAGTAGCCTCCTCTTTCTTCTCTGCATTATTTCCGCAAGAAGAAACCGCGATAGCTAGAGCTAGTGCAGGAGCTAAAATTAATTTTTTCATAACTAAACATTAAATTTAATATCCCCGAATTTACTATAAATAATTCATACTAACGAGTATAACGTTAGGAAATGAAAGATAATTTAAGAATTAATCTTTGCTGTGACAGAAACAATCTTTTGATACAGTTCAATCGGGTCAAAAGGTTTTCCAATCACTCCATCAGCACCGGCTTGGAAAGCGGCAGCCTGCTCATGCTCCAATACCGAAGCCGAGATCGTGATAATAGGAATACCATGCTTTTCCGGTATGATGTGATTCTTGATTTCTTTAATTGCTTCAAAACCGCTCATAATAGGCATATGGGTATCCATAAGAATCAAGTCATAATGATTTGCCTCTACGTTTTCCAACGCCAAACGGCCATTACGAACGATATCCACCTCACAGTTCCAACTACGTAGCATATGCGCAAGCATAAAGGAGTTCAAATCGTTGTCCTCCGCTACTAGAACGCGCATGTTGCTAAACTTCGGAAAGGTGTTGTAAGAAGGTGCATTGGTCTCACTTTTCTGCTCGTCGTGATCCGATGCCTCAAACCAGCCTTCAAAATAAAACTCCGAACCCTGCCCATACTCGCTCTTCGCGCCAACCTGACCATTTAACAGCTTCGCCAAACGTTTCACAATCGCAAGACCTAGCCCAGTACCGCCGAATTTCTTCGTGATACCATCATCAGCCTGTTCAAACGCCATAAAGATCTTTTCCACAGAATCGGCCTTGATACCAATCCCCGTATCCTTGACGATAAAGCGCAACAAAAAGTTATCTGCATGCTGCTCTAACAGGTTTACCGTGAGTGTAATAGAACCCGTTTCAGTGAATTTTAAACTGTTTGAAATAAAATTGCTGATGATTTGCTGCAAGCGCAGGGAATCGTAGCGAATATATTGAGGAACCCCTTCGTCCACTTCAATCTCGAAATTTAGATTCTTATGGGTCGCTTTTATTTTGAATATTCGATCGATATCCTCAATCATCTTCAGTAAGCTAAAGTCCTCAAATTCGATCTTCAACATTCCCGAGTCAATCTTTGAAAGATCCAGGATATCATTGATAATCAGTAGCAGCGATTGCGAAGCATTATCCAAACGCTTTAGCCAATCACGTTGCTCTGCCGTAAGCTCCGAACTTTTGAACATATGCATGATTCCCATAATGCCGTTGATAGGCGTGCGGATCTCATGACTCATGTTTGCTAGAAAAATCTCTTTCGATTTCCTCGCTTGTACGGCTTCTTCTTTTGTTTTTAATAGCTCTTGCCGAGATAGTTCCAATTCACGGTTCTTCTCCTTCAGCTCTTGTTGTACCAAAATCTGCTGTACAAAAGAACGAACCTTCGCCACGGTAATTTCCGGGTTCAACGGTTTGTAGAGGTAATCAACAGCGCCACTTTCTAGGCCCTGCAATAGGTATTTATCTTCCTTGGAAATCGCAGTAACCATAATAGCCATGATATGGCTCGTCTTGGGGTTGGACTTCAGAATAGAAACAAATTCAAATCCATTGATCTTTGGCATTTGGACATCTACTAGTGCAATAGAGATATCCTCTTTCCAGCAGATTTTCAATGCATCATTGGGGTCGGTTGAGGAGATAAGATTAACATGGTCAACATCTTCCAGTAATGCACTCAAACTGATGATATTTTCTTCCTTATCATCAAGGAGCAAAATGTTGATAGTCTTCATTTTAGCAATCAAGTTAATTTACTAAAATAGTCAATTATTTTAGCATTAGTAAGTGTTATAACATTTTTTGAAACTTTTTGACCGCTGGTCGGCATCGTATCGATTTTTGCCTCTTCTGGCGACTGAACATAACAGGTCGCGCCCAGCTCAGCCAGTCGTTTCAAACCTGCGGCACCGTCGGTATTTGCTCCAGACAACAAGAACGCGGTGCTATTTGTTTTATAGATATCAGCGACCGATTCAAAAAATACATCAATAGAGGGTCTGGAGAATTGAACAGGATCCGAAATATCTAATGAAAACCGAAAATCCGGCTCTACCATTAAATGATAACCCGGGGGCGCGAAATAGATATTGTCGGCCAGGATCGGGAGTTTATCTTTTACGGATGTGACACTCCTGTTCAAGCGGCGCGATAAGCTAGATTCTACTTTCGTTTCGTATTTTGAATTACGATGTAAAACCACCACGATTGCCGACGAAAAGTATGTTGGAAGGTGGTCTAGAATATCCACGATGACTTCGTAAGCCCCCGCAGACCCACCAATCACAATAATATTTTTTGCCAATTCATCCATTCTATTTAATCTTCTGGTAGATGTTAAACTCTTTATCTACCACTTTGAAATTCTTCATAACCTCATGCCGCAACAATGTTTCTTTGGTGCCCAAGCATAGAAAGCCAAACAAGGCGAGCGATTCGTAAAACAAATTCATAACGCGCTCTTGAAGCTTTAAGTCAAAGTAGATCAGTACATTACGGCAGGTAATTAGGTGAAACTCGTTGAATACCTGATCCGTAGCTAGGTTATGTGTCGAAAACAAAATATTTTGTCTAAGATCATGATTGATAATTGCCGCATCATAGCGAGCTGTATAATAAGAAGCAAAATGCTCTTTCGAATCAAACGCATTGAAGTTCTCCGTGTATTCTTTGAATTTCTTCAATGGATAGATTCCTTTTTTCGCAACGTCAAGGACCTTGCTATTGATGTCGGTCCCGTAGATAAACGAGCGATCGCTAAGCCCATGCTCGCGCAACAAGATTGCCAGGGAATAGACCTCCTCACCCGTCGAGCATCCAGCACTCCAAATCTTAATTCTGGGAAAGGTAGATAAATAGGGGATGATGTCGCTGCTCAGTTTATTGTAGAAGCCCGGGTCGCGAAACATCTCCGTCACATTCACCGTCACTTCTTCAATAAAATAGGTTTGAAAGCCCGGCACATTCACCAATGCATTCTTTAAATCGACAATATCCATGTTCTCCAAACCCATAATCCGCTGGATTCTACGCTTCAAGGAGGAACGCGTATAGCCCGATAGATCAAAATCTGAGATGTTTTTCAATAAGAATATCAGATCTTCAATCTCTGAAAAGCTTATTTCGTGAGAATCCTCTAGCTTAGCCATACTTGCATTAATGATACCAATTTGTCGATATCGATTGGTTTACTCACGTAATCACTAGCTCCCAAATCAATAGACTTCTCTCTGTCCCCCTTCATTGCCTTCGCAGTAACAGCTATAATCGGTAGATTACTATTCTTTTTTTCTTTTCGTATCAACTGGATCGCCTCATAACCATCCATCTCCGGCATCATGATGTCCATGAGTACAATATCAATATGATTCGCCGGATCGTTCACCATCTCCACAGCTTCGCGACCGTTATTGGCAATCTCAATTTGCATATTGTATTCCTGAAGCGAAGAAGTCAGCGCAAATACATTCCGCATATCGTCGTCCGCAATCAACACACATTTACCCTCCAAATTGCTAGCGCCGTAGTGTTCCGTGTTGGCGATCTTATCCAGATTCCTAACCGGATTGTAAGTCGGTTCTGTCAGTTTGTTTAAGAATAAATTAACTTCATCGGTTAATCGGGTATTCGACTTGCTGGATTTTAGAACCATCGATTGCGTATGGCGCATGATACGCTCCGTCTGTTCCGTCGAAAGATCGTATGCCGTATTGATGATTACCGGAAGTTTCTCGTATTTTTTGTCTGCTTTAATCTTATCAAGCATCTCTAAACCACTTCCGTCCGGCAGCTTGATATCCAGGATAATACAATCGAAGTTCGATTCCTGCTCTAATTTTTTCAGACCCGACTCGATGGTAAACGCCTGGATCACATTGATCTGCTGTTCCGCAAAGGCTTTCTTGATCAGATCGCTTTGGAACTCCTGATCCTCGATCAACAAGATTTTTTTAACCCCTTTGTTCAGGTTTAAATTAATGTTCTCAAAGGCAGATTCTATGCTCGCTTCGCTCACTGGTTTAGACATAAAGCCGATAGCGCCATCTTCTAAAAACTCTTTTTTATCAAAGCTCGCTGCAGACATCATGTGTATAGGGATGTGCTTGGTTTCCTCAGCATTCTTTAACGTGCGCAACACTTCCCAACCATCGGCAATAGGAAGCATGACGTCGAGGATAATAGCATCCGGAAGTTTTGACTTCGCCAGTTGAATACCTGTTTCACCATCATACGCTTGAAGGGTGGTAAAACCATATCCCTCTGCAAAGCTTTTTAATATCTCGGAGAAATTGATGTCATCTTCAATAATCAAAATAGCCTTTTCTCCGGTAGGCTCCGCATGGCTCGCAGGTTTTTCTTCAGCTACTTCTGGGATAATCGCTGCCTTTGGCATCTCTACCTCACGAACAGGAACTTCTTCTTGAGCTTTAACAGGCTCCTCCGAAGATAGGGAAGAAGGGGCGACATAAGGAATAATCAATGTGAATTTACTTCCTTTATTTGGTTCGCTTTCTAGGACGATACGGCCACCTAAAAGCGAGGCAATTTCTTTAGAAATTGATAAGCCTAAGCCGGTGCCACCATATTTGCGACTCGTCGATCCATCCTCCTGACGGAAAGCTTCAAAAATCAAGGTTTGTTTCTCCGCCGAAATACCAATACCAGAGTCGGTAACTGCGAAATATAAGTTATTCTGATTCAAACTGATCTTCAAACTAACCTGTCCATCCCTTTCGGTAAACTTGAAAGCATTGGAAAGGAAATTCTTCGTCACCTGTTCTAAGCGGTATTCATCAGTCACAAATTCAGCAGGTGCTTCCGATATATCCACTACAAAGTCAATCTTCTTATTCTCCGCAATCTCTTTGAACAAGGACTCTATATTATGGGCAAATCCGGAAACCGGTATGATTTCATTGTTCAAATCAACTTTACCCGATTCGATTTTAGCTAAATCGAGCAACTCATTGATTAGTTGTAGCAGGTCAGACCCTGCATTGTAAATAACGGATGAATATTTTATTTGATCTTCCGACAGGTTCTTTTGCTTGTTATCCTGAAGCAACTTTGCCAATATCAGTATACTGTTCAACGGCGTTCTTAATTCATGGCTCATGTTGGCCATAAACTCCGATTTATATTTGCTGGCTTGTTCTACTTCAGAAATTTTCTGCTCCACAACCTGTTGGGCATGCTTCAAATCGACATTACGCTTTTCTAGTTCTGCGGCTTTATCGTTCAGCTCTTTATTTGCTTGCGAAAGCTCTTCCTGCTGTACGCGAAGTTCCTCTTCCGAAGCCTCTAATAAGTTGGTCTTATAAACTAATTCCTCATTTGTTATACGTAGTTCCTCTTGCTGCGCCTCCAGTTCTTCCGTCTGGTGCTGCGTTTCGGCAAGTAAGTCTTCTACGAGACTTTGATCTTGTCTAGATTTGATTGCCGAACCAATCGCACGCCCCGCACGGGTTAGGAAGTTTAGAATATTTTCTTGACGCTCATTGCTGAAGGAACCGAAAACTTCAAGTACACCGATGCAGTACTCTTCAAAGACGATGGGGAATATGATTACTTTCGCAGGAAGTGCCGAAACGATCCCCGTACCTAATCTAACCTGATTGAGGTCATTAATATCTAATACCTTTGGGTTTTTTGTTTCCGCCACGCTACCCACGATTCCTTCGCCAATCAAGATGTTGTTCAGGAGTTGCTTAGAGTCTAAGCCATAAGAATCCTTTAAACTGAGCTCGTAAGAATCAATTTTTCGAATATATATCGCTGCAGCATGTCCTCCCAATACGTCTCTCACGATGGATAAAGCATTGTTGGCAATCTGATGCTCCGAAAGATTGCCATTGACGATATTGTATACTTTTGCCGAATTCTGTAGAACCCAGTTCAGCTCTTCCAATTTGTCTGTCGTCCGTTGAAATTCATCGTTGAGCTTACGCTCTGCCGCCGATGTTTTGCTGAGGTAAGCAGATAGTTTCATGATCTGATAGATCACAAATAGGATAACAACTAAGGAAATAATCCCAAGCACCAAGGTAATGGTACGTGTCGTTTCCAGGTATTGCAATTTCTGCTCTGTCTTTTTGGAGCGTATCGCGATGATTTCATTGGTCAGCATATTGCTTGCCGCCGTAATCATTTCTTGTTCATCTGCCAGATTAATAGAAATCGTGTTTAAGCTATTGCTTGATTTCATCGCACTGCGGCTCAGAATGCTATCGCTCACGGTTTGAATTTTCGCAATACTGTGCGGAACAGTATCAATTAATATGTTTCTGGCAGCCAGCTTGGCGATGGTTGCATTAATGTTCGTACGCGCACGTTCTCTGGAATAAGCATCGACATGGTGCTCGAGGGAGTTGAATTTTGAAATCTGCTGTATCTCAACTTCCCATTGCTGAAGCAAATAGAATTTCTCCTGCGCCAAGTCCATATATTCTTTCATCGCACCGGTATATTCCTTCTGCTTCGCAGTAAAATACCAATAAGAAAAAATAATGACTAAAGTTGCCACGATGATGCTGATCATAGCTTGTAGTCGGGCAGACCTAAGTTTCAACATGTCTAAAGACATAATATTGTTGTTAAAATGTTAATCGATAAGTACAATGTGTTTTATAGCGTTCTGCTCCAAGCGATTCGACAACTGCAATCATTTTCGTATTGAAGCTTCCAATCCAATTCATTTGTATCTCCTGATATGCATGGGGACCTAATTTAGAAACAGAATTTGCAAAATTCACTATTAAGGCGCTTTCAACACCCCTCCCTTGGTAATCCGGATGTATTCCAAAAACCATCCCTACCATTGTTGTACACTTTCTTGTTGTTTTTCGGTACAAAAATCGAATTTTTTGGCATATGTTTAAACTTCCCTGGCGTAAAAATTTCACTAACAGTTGGTTTAGGTCAGGTAAATTGATGAAAAAACCTATTGGTTGATCTTTAAAGTAAGAAAACCAAATAATTTTCTTGTCTATAGCCGGACGCATATGCGTAATCAATTGGGCGACTTCAGCTCTGCTCAACGCATTGACGCCGTCAAAGTCCCTCCAAGCGGCATTATAAACTTCCATAAAG
This sequence comes from Sphingobacterium sp. UBA2700, assembly GCA_002354335.1. Taxonomy (GTDB): domain Bacteria; phylum Bacteroidota; class Bacteroidia; order Sphingobacteriales; family Sphingobacteriaceae; genus Sphingobacterium. Next base: position 150,656 of record DELI01000004.1, read on the forward strand.
TAAATAACGAGTTCATTCTCCGAAAGTCCGCTGATATCTTCAAAACGGTAGTTCGGATCTTGTTGAATTCTGCCTGCACGCCGCAGAACTGCAGGGCTAAATGCTGCCGATATTTTCCGGCGATAGGTATATTGCTCGAATAAAACTTCGAAAGAATACTGTTTGAAAAGTAGCTGATAATAAGGAGGATGGTAGAACATGCCATAGACTGGAGGGTAGAACCCCTCAATCAGTAATCCCCACCACTGATCTCTGGTGCCAAAATTAATCGGTCCTTCCATGTGGTTCAAACCATTTGCCTGTAGCCAGGTCTTCGCCTGATCAAAGAGTAAATTGGCAGCTTCCTGCTCATCAATACATTCGAAAAATCCAAAGCCCCCACGGTTCTCTCCTCGTTTCTCATCGAAATGGTAAAATGCAGCAATGCGGCCAATTATATCCCCTTTCGCGTCATATAAATTCCAACGATTGCCGTCGCCCTTCTTAAAAAAGGCATTTTTCGATCGGTCAAAGACCGACTCTATATCGCTATTCAGCGGATGAATATAGTTTTGGTTACCTCGGTTGATAAAGGCCGGTAGTTCAAGGAATTGTTTCGAATCAGCGGAATTTATCACCTCCTTTAAATGCATCATCTAAAATCATGATATAACAACTAAATATAGGGAATAAACTGGCATTAAAGCGCGAAAAGCAGAAATAAGGGCCTATTCTTCTAAATAAAATTTATATCTTTAGTAAATTGAAACTTTTATTAATCGACAATTAAATGGATCCAGCAATTCAACTTGTACTCATCATTATCGGAGCGGTAATCGCCATATTCTTCCTTCTTTATTTGCTTCCTGTCAACCTATGGTTTACAGCGCAATTATCCAATGTAAAGATCAGCTTACTGAATCTTGTATTGATGCGCTTAAGGAAAGTGTCACCAGCATTGGTTACCAATGCCATGATCACATCGACCAAAGCAGGTCTAAAGATTAGCTCCAACGAAATTGAAACCCACTACTTAGCCGGTGGAAATGTAAATAAAGTTATCAAAGCACTCATCTCTGCAGACAAAGCGAATATTCCGCTAGACTTTAAATTAGCGACGGCGATTGACTTAGCTGGTCGTGATGTGTTCGATGCGGTTCAGCTTTCTGTAAACCCGCAGGTTATCAATACGCCTCCGGTAGCCGCAGTAGCCAAGGATGGTATTCAGTTGATCGCAAAAGCGCGCGTTACGGTTCGCGCAAATATCAATCAATTAGTAGGTGGTGCAGGTGAAGAAACGATTCTTGCTCGTGTGGGTGAAGGTATCGTAACGACTATCGGTTCTTCAAGCAATCACAAAGAAGTATTAGAGAACCCAGATAGAATCTCGAAAACAGTACTTTCTAAAGGGCTGGACTCGGGAACAGCGTTCGAAATCCTTTCTATTGATATCGCAGATATCGATATCGGTGAAAACGTGGGAGCAAAACTACAAACCGACCAAGCGGAGGCTGACTTGAAAGTCGCCAATGCAAGAGCAGAGGAACGCCGTGCGATGGCAGTAGCAACAGAACAAGAGATGCGCGCCAAAGCCCAAGAGGCGAAAGCAAAGGTAATCGAAGCAGAATCGCAAGTACCGATGGCCTTAGCGGAAGCATTTAGAAATGGCAATCTAGGGATCATGGATTATTATAAAATGCAAAACATCCAGGCGGATACCGATATGAGAACCTCAATCGCTAAACCAAACGGACCAGAGAAAAAATAAGAAATCAAGGAATTCGTTTAAATAATAGCAAGGGCTGTACATTGTAAAATGATACAGCCCTTGTTGTTTTTAAAAATATCTGCTTTCAAATACCAGCCGGAAATACCTCACTTTGGCTTTTTTTTAACGCTGTTTAGCGTAGTTTGAGTGGGTTTATACAAAAAAATAAACCCTGACGATGGGCGCCAGGGTTTGATACTAACCAATTATAAACCTAAATTATGAAAAGACAATTTTAACTAACAATTCTACTATTCCTTCGAATTGTGATACAAAGGTAAAGCAAGAATTTAATTCCGCAAAGACTTTCCTAAAAAAAGTTTCCCCTGCAACTACTTTCTGACAATTCTCTGATTTATGTGTTTTAACAAATAAAGTTTTGGCATTATTTGATTAATCTTACTTATTAATAACTCTTAAAGTTTGTCTAATTTTGGGGATAAATTAAAAATATGATCTTTCAGAAGTTTACACAGATAAAGGCAGTTGTTTTAGATGTTGATGGTGTATTGACCGATGGCACCTTGCAAGTTACCGAGTCGGGCGAACAGTTACGGACCTTCTATGTGAAGGATGGATATGCCATGCAATTAGCGGAAAAAATGGGACTGATGCTATGGGTGATTTCCGGTGGAAGATCGGAGGGCGTACGATTGCGCCTTCAGGGACTCGGGGTGAAGGAAATACATTTAGGCGTCAGCCAGAAGATGGACGTCTTGAACGAGCTCCTTAGCAAATATGAATTAACAGCCGATCAGCTAATGTACGTTGGAGATGATATGCCAGACTACGAGGTGATGCAAGTTGTCGGTATTGCCGCATGCCCGATTGATGCTGTAGAGGATATTAAAACCATCTCGCATTATATGTCGCCATTTAAGGGTGGGCGAGGAGTGGTACGAGATATCTTAGAGAAGATATTGAAGCTGCAAGGAAAATGGGGCGTTCAAACACATATAAAGAGCGTCTAATGGTACAAGATAAATTAAAAGATATTTCGATCATCTTAGGGTCGAAATCGCCCAGAAGAAAAGAGTTGCTAGCTTCGATGGATATTGCTTTTGAGGTCGAGATCAAGGAAACGGACGAATCCTACGACCCAACACTTTCAGCTGCAGAAATCGTGAAGTATATCGCAGAAACTAAGCTAAGCGCATTTGATCGCGAGCTCTATTTTGATAAGCTTTTAATCTGCGCCGATACCATTGTCGTAGACGAGCAGGGCGATGTCCTCGGAAAACCTGCCGATTTGGAAGAAGCAAAAGCTGTAATTAAACGGCTAGCTGGTAAATCACACCTTGTTTATACGGCAGTAGCCTTAGCCTACCAAGATCAAAAAGTAAGCTTTGTCGAAGAAACAACCGTTTGGTTGAATCAACTCTCCAATGAAGAGATCGACTATTACGTCGAGCGTTATAAACCGCTAGATAAGGCCGGCTCCTACGGCATCCAAGAATGGATCGGCAGAGTCGGGATCAATAAAATCATTGGCTCCTATGAAAATGTAATCGGACTCCCAACCGCACGGTTACAGCAAGAATTGAAAATAGTATTTAGTAGTTAGTACTTAGTATTAAGACCTAGGGCGGGAACTAGATTGTAGATATTATTAGATGTATAATTTGTTTTGAACCAAGAAAGGAAGGATATAAGGATAAGCAGGATCCTGTTAATCCTAAAATCCTTCCTTTCCTGGTACAAAGACTAGATATCCTGCCCATCATCAGGCGCCATATCCCATCCTGCCCACCTTATCATTGCAAAACGTTAGCAAATCATAAAACTAAAGTCTAAAATCTGATACCTAAAAGTCTAATACCTAACGACTACGGCTCACTTCCCTTTCAAACCCAATGTAAACCCAATACAAACCCGTATCAAAGCCGCTCTGGAAGGGCTTTGATACGGGTTAAAATGGGGTGATGAAAGTTTTTAATTGCTTTCAGGTCAGTCGCATTCCTATTTGATATGGTAACGGATACCGGTGTAGAACATACGGCCGGTAATTGGTCCCCATACGAGATTGGTATCGAAGTTTTGACCAAAAGGATTGTCGAATGCTAAGATGGGATCTTTCTGGTAGAAGTTTGTTAAGTTCTCTCCTCCGATATAGATATCGAAGTTTTTGTTCTTACCGAATGTGCGGCTAACTTGAGCATTCATCGTTACATAAGCATCCGAGCGTGTGCCGAGTTGGTATTCGACCGGATTGCTCGCTGTGCTTGGAAGACGTTTTTTTCCGACAACGTTTAAGGTATAGTCAAATGCCCATCCGGAATGTAGGTTATAAGCCAAGTTCAAGAACCCACGGTGCTTCGCGTTCATTGGTTTCTCCAGTCTTCCAGACTGATAATCTGTTTGTACGTCTAGTAAACGGTAAGCCATGCGTGCTTCAAAATGTTGAAGTGGCATAAAACGGAACTCCGCTTGAATACTATTGGAGAATGACTTGCCATCTAGGTTGTAGAAACTAACCTGACGTGGATCTTCGTAGTCGATTACCACTTGGTTTTGGAAACGGTTGTGGAATAACTCTACCGATATGCCCGACTCTCTGCCAAATAATTGAAAATTCTGGTCGAACGTGAATCCGGTATTCCAGGATACCTCAGGCTTTAAGCCATACGCATTGGCACCGTTGATCAGCCCTGCCATATTGTTGATGCTACGGCTGGAAGCGAAAATACCTAAGTTTTCCGCAAAGATATTCGCTGTGCGCTGTCCTCTTCCCGAGCTTAAGCGAAGAGTCGTGTTAAGCGTAGGCTGATAGCGTAATACGGCGCGTGGCGTAGTAAACCAACCATATAGGTTGTTGTAATCTTGGCGAAGGCCTAAAACAGCGTCGAAATTTTCCGACGGGCTAAAGGTATATTCTGCAAATGCCCCTGCCGTGGTTTCTTTGCGGCCGAAATCGTATTGATAATCAGTTTGTCCAGCCTGATAGCGCGCCAAATCCTCATCATAGTTATCATGCTGTACCGACGCTCCGACTTTGTATTTATGGGCAACAGAGCCTAAGATGTCTTGGAACAAAAGGTTAGCATATAGGGATTTCTGCTCATTATCGTAAGCGTTTAATCCAAAGAAGCTTTCTTGTTTAAAGCGGCTTGCGGACAACTGAAGCCCGATACTACGGTGTTTATTTGTCGGGAAAACATAGCCCAGTTTACCGAAACCTTCAATACGCTGGTTCTTGAAACCTAGTCCGTAAAGGTCAGTGCCGTATTTATCGGTCTTCTCGTTGAAATCGATCTGTCCACCGATGCGATCATCATGAAGGAATTTAACGCCGAATTGAGCGATTATACCTTTTCCATTCTCATAATGCCATCTGTTGATTCCGGAGAATAAGTTACCAACCGGCATATCACGGAAACCATTATCACTGAAGTTCATCGACTTGTTGTACATGAAGTTGTCATGCAATAATAAACCTACAGACCATTTCTCGTTGATATGATGCGATACATTTAAGTTCACATCCGTACGGCCCATATTATTCGCATAGGCGTTGAAAAATAACTTGTCGGAGTTATGTGGCTTCTTAAGTTCCACATTGATTTGTCCGGCCATATTTTCGAAACCGTTCGCTACAGAACCGATTCCTTTACTGATATTGATGGCTTCGATCCAGGTTCCGGCAATAGAGTTCAAGCCTAGAGGCGCGGAAAATCCGCGAGGTCCTGGTAGGCCTTCTACCGTAATTTGCGTATAGATACCGCTAAGACCCAACATCTGGATTTGCTTACTCCCTGTCACCGCATCACTGCTAACGACATCCACCGATGCTGTAGTCGTAAAACTCTCACTTAGATCACAACATGCGGCCTTGAAAAGTTCCTTGGCGGTCAATGTCTCTATTCTGTTCGGGGTAAGCTTCGAGATGTAGTTAGACTTCTGTTTTCTGGAGATTACAATTTCCTTTAGTACATTGTTTTTCGCTTGAATTACGATAACCTCATGCAGGTTTTTTACCTCTACGGTATCACTTTGCATGCTTGCATGGGAAATAACGAGATGACGGAATGGCTTTTTGTGCATAATTTTAAATACGCCATTCTCATTTGTTTTAACCTTTTTCGCAGGCTCGTCTGCCCAGAATACCGTAACTTCGGTAATAGGGTTCAGATCACCTTTGTCGTTTTCATTCACTACCACTCCGGTCACTTCGTGATCATGGTCGTGATTATGTCCTCCATCTTCTTCGGGTTTCATTGCGTGCTCATGCCCTTCATGGTCATGGCCCTCATGATCGTGATCAGCATGGTCGTGGCCTTCATGGCTTTCCTCTTCGTCTTCTCCTAAGCGGTCATACAAACAACACTCGTGGAGTTCCTCATAAACCTTATCATCGGCTTTAAACTCTCCGGCATCATGGCCAACGGCCGCAATCTGCTTCTTAATATGGTCGACTTTAACCTTGTTGGTATCTAATTTAACGGTTGCGAGATGGCTGTTTTGACTCCATTCAATCTCTGTTGCACCCGCATCTTTTCCTGCTTTCTCGATGCGCTTTTTACACATGCCGCAATTGCCGGCAACTTCAAAACTTACAGTCGTAAGTTGGCTTTGAGCAACTAAAATTTGCCCACAAAATAATAGTATGATTAATGGTAATAATCTTCGTAAATGCATAATAAATTTAATATTGAATCAATTTTCCTAATAAATAATCTGGATTGAAATCAATATTAAATCAAATTCTGAAGTTGCAGTTTAGTAGATAAACGGGATTAACATAGGCGAGTTGAGTCGGCTCGCTTGGGATATTCCAATTCAAATCCTGCTCTAGCCATTGTTCTAAATAGGGCAATAACCATGGAATGACCACTACTGCGGGTGTGAAGTTGAAAAGTTGTTGAATGGAGGATTGTTGCTGTTCCGACTCGCTTTTTAATTCGATTTGTACGTCCTGACACTGGTCTTTGTCCTTACAACAGCTGGCGTCTTTTTCGCTATGTTCCTGATTGTGATGGTGTTCAATACACATTGGGCACTGATCATGTGATACTTTTTCCTCATCTAATACTGAGATCAAAGTACGTTTTCCACAATGATGCATATAGATTGTTGCTCCTGTACTGCATACAGAATAAATCGTCAAAAGCAATATGGCAACAATTTTCCTCATGTGATGTTTCAAATATAGAAACAAATAAAACATTTGTGGATAAAAAAAATTAAAAATTACTTGCGAAAGAGGAAGTGCGGTTTTATATTAGTCTTACTTTATAGTATAAACCTAATAATATTATGGAACAATTAGCTGCACATCCAAGCTTGCTGTTTATTGGCGTCGGAGGACTTACCTTGGCGGCAGGTGCGGTAATTTTTCTATTTAACAAAGTTCTTAACCGAGTTAACTAGATAAAGAAGGGGATATGCTGAATCCCCTTCTTTTTTGTTCTAATTTATCCCTTTAATAGATTGTATAAATGCGGGTATACGGTCTAAATAATTATCTTCCGCCAATAATTTCACGAAAGCTGTTCCTACAATAGCGCCATTGGCATAACTTGTAGCTTTTGAGAACGTATGTTGATCGTGTATTCCAAAGCCTATGATGAATGGGTTTTTCAAGTCCATATCTTTGATTCGTTGGAAATAGTTTGCTGCTTGATCTTGAATATCCAATTGTTTGCCCGTTGTAGCATTGGAGGATAAAAGATAAATGAAGCTGGTCGATAAATCATCGATCTTTCGGATTCTAGATTCTGAGGTTTGTGGAGTAACTAAAAAGATGTTGCTGATGCCATTCTCCTCAAAAATAGGTTGATAGAGTTCCTCATATTCATACATCGGTAAATCTGGAATGATCGTTCCATTCACACCAACTTCCTTGCATGCCGTACAGAATGCTTCAACGCCAAACTGTATAACGGGATTGACATAGCCCATTAGGAATACCGGGATCTGCACATGCTTTCGCAAGTCTTTGAGCTGCTCGAATAGAACCTTTAAGGTCATTCCGTTTTTTAATGCGACCTCCGAACTATGCTGGATGGTAGGTCCATCCGCAACCGGGTCGGAATAGGGGAATCCAATTTCCAGAAAATCAGCACCTGCAGATTCTAAAGCCTTTGCGATTTCTAGTGTGCTATTTATATGTGGGTATCCTGCTGTAAAGTAAATGGACAATAATCCATTTGCGTGTTTTGTTATTTGCATGGTCTTAAAATCCAAAATATTTCATGTAATTATCTAAATCCTTGTCGCCGCGGCCCGATAGACAGATAACGACGGTCTCATCACCTTTAAAGTTCATCTTCTCCAGATGGGCGAGTGCGTGCGAGCTTTCGATTGCCGGGATAATACCCTCGAGCTTCGTTAATTGCAGGCCGGCCTGCATCGCTTCATCGTCTGTTGCACTGACGTATGTTCCACGGCCAGACTTGAATAACCAGGCATGCTGCGGGCCTATGCCAGGGTAGTCTAAGCCCGCGGAAATAGAATAAGGTTCGATAACCTGTCCATCCTCCGTTTGCATCAGGATGGAACGGCTACCGTGTAGTACGCCTTCCTGACCAAGAATAGTAGTCGCAGCCGATTCACCACTGTCTACACCATGTCCCGCTGCTTCAACGGCGATCAACTGAACATCCTCGTCGTCCAAGAAATGATAGAACATACCTGCGGCATTGGAACCACCGCCAACACAGGCCATCACAATATCAGGCGTTTCCTTGCCCGTCTTTTCTAATAACTGCTTTTTGGTTTCTTCGGAAATGATGGATTGAAAGCGTGCGACCATATCCGGATAGGGATGCGGTCCGACCACAGACCCAATAATATAATGCGTATCGACGGGATTGTTGATCCAATCTCTTAAAGCCTCGTTCGTTGCATCTTTCAAGGTTTTGCTCCCCGACTTAGCCGCTACAACAGTAGCTCCCATCATCTTCATGCGGGCAACGTTAGGTGCCTGACGCTCAATATCGATCTCGCCCATGTAGACGACGCATTCTAAACCTTTCAACGCGCATACTGTCGCCGTAGCAACACCGTGTTGTCCAGCGCCGGTTTCGGCGATAATTCGTTTCTTGCCGAGCTTTTCTGCCAATAGGATCTGCCCAATCGTGTTATTGATCTTATGCGCGCCGGTATGATTTAGATCTTCGCGTTTTAAAAAGATATTAGCGTTGTATTTTTCCGATAAGCGATTTGCACGGTAAAGAGGAGAGGGACGTCCTACGTAATCTTTTAATAATTGTTCAAACTCCGCTTTAAAACTTGGATCCTCAAGAATCGCTAGGTATTGCTGCTGTAACTCTTCCACATTTGGGTACAGCATCTCCGGGATGTATGCACCACCAAAAGGTCCGTAATATCCTTTGTTATTTACTTGATATTTGCTCATGTTCAATTATTTTCAATGCTTTATTTATTTTATCTAAGTCTTTAAGACCTGCAGATAGTTCGAATTTCGAGTTTAGATCCAGTCCGATCAGTCTTTCATCATCGAATTGGTAGGCCTCAGCCAGGTTTTCTAACGATAGCCCCCCACTAAGGAAGTAAGGCTTAGCATAAGGATAAGATTTCAGTTTATCCCAGTTGAATGTTTTTCCCGTGCCACCATAGGCCTCACTCTTGCTGTCAAATAAGAAATAGTCGACAACATCGACGTATTCTTGCGGCTTATCCCACTGGAAATCATCGTCTACAGCAAAGGCTTTGATCAGTTCTACGCCTAAATTCTTTACGTCTTGACACAACGCTACGGATTCATCGCCATGCAATTGAACAGCATCTAGCTGATGATCATGAATGGTTTGCTTGATTGTAGCTAGATCTGCATTAACGAAGACGCCTGTCTTTTTAATAGCCTCTGGAATGGGAAGATCTATAATTTCCGAAACATAGCGTGGGGACTTCTCATAAAAGATATGCCCAATATAGTGTATGGGAAGTTTTACCAGTCCCGCAATATTCTCAAGCTCGCGCATACCGCATACTTTGATGAGGATGTTCTTAGCCATTGATTAGCTGATTAAAACTTTTTAATGCTTTTAACCCCAATAAGGAGGACTCCGCTTCGTAGTAACAATCGCCGAAGCTTTTCTCCGGATGGAAGGTTTTGATTCCGAATGCTGCATTCGCCAATACGGTATTGTTCTGTTCGTCGGTACCTTCGCCTTGGATTATTTTTCTGAATATCTTCGCAGCATCCTCTACCGTATCGCCGCCCGCAAGATCTGCAGCGTTGATTGGGCTAAAGCCGATTTCCTCCGGAGTATAATAGTTCTCTCCGGCGTTGGTAATGATCTTAAAATCTCCGGTCAGCGATATTTCATCATAGCCATCCAAGGCATGCATAATGCTGTATTGCTTGTCTGTTCCTTGATATAGGTATGCATATAAGCGCGCTAATTCTAAGCTAAAGACACCTACCGATTGGAATTTCGGATTGGCAGGGTTTGTCAATGGACCTAGCATATTAAAGAACGTCTTCACTGAGAGTGCCCTGCGGATAGGTGCTACGGTTTTCATTGCCGGATGGAATAATGGTGCATGTAGAAAGCAGATATTCGATCGCTCCAGCTGCGCTTGCAACTCGTTCTGGTCGTTGGTGAACTGATATCCCAAGTATTCCATCACATTGGACGAGCCGCAGCCCGATGAAACCCCGACGTTTCCATGCTTTGCAACATGGTAGCCGGCACCTGCTACTACGAAAGATGCCAGGGTGGATATATTGAAAGTGTTTTTTCCGTCACCTCCGGTGCCACACATATCAATCAAATCGTATCCTTTGAACTCCACTTTATTGCACAGATCGTACATGGCGTCGCGAAAACCACCCAGCTCCTCCACGCGTATGCTACGCATGCCATAGATTGTCATAAAGGCAGCTATCTGATGGCTATCGTACTTGCCGGTAGCAATATTGGTTAAGATGTCGTATGCTTCCTTTCTTGTAAAGGACTTGTATTCAAATAAATGTGCTAGTATCTCTTTCATAAAATTCAATAAAAAGGGCTTGCCGAAAAGGCAAGCCCGCTATTTTTTGTTTCGCTAAATTAAACTAATAGGTTATTGCCACAACATTATATGCTGTGCCACCACCAAGTTTTATTTGCTACTGCTGTATTCATTAGTTATTGAACAAATATCAACGATACTTTTGAGAATTGCAAGAATTCTATTAAAAAAATGTCTTTTTGTTAATAGGTGACGAAATGAGCCATCTCATTACCTTTCGATACTAAGGTAAAGGACGCTATTTTCCCGTTTTCAACGTAGATGGAAGTCAACAGTCTGTTTTTGTAATAGAGAAAAACCATGTTGTCAATGTTCATGCCTTCCGGGTCGATGTCGCGGACTTCTTTTCGCGGCAGCTCATGGAAAGTTTTATATTGGATCTCATCAACATTCTTCAGCGATAAGTTGATTCTGATTTCCTGTAGGCTAGCCTCCAGGTAGTCGTATAGTTCGTCGTTAGGATGGTTAACAATAACCCTTTCACTAAGGATTACATCCAAAGGGGTGTCAAAGTCGGCTAATTCGTTTATAAAGGTTCTTGCAACATCCATACTCTTGCCGTCGCCAGTGGAGCCTTTAGCCGTTTGTGCCATTGACATAAATGGAAGAATGATTGTTAGTAAAAAAAGTAATTGCTTTCCCATATTCATATTGTTTAAGCTTTGACGACGATTTCTAGAAAAGGATTAAATAAAAAGCGCCCTTTTTGTAAAGGCGCTTTCTATGATGATGTTAATATTCGTCTTCGTTGAAAAAGAAGTCATCTTTAGTAGGATAATCTGGCCAAATCTCCTCGATGTTCTCGTAAGGTTCACCGTCGTCTTCTAAAGCTTGAAGGTTTTCAATTACTTCAACAGGTGCTCCTGAACGAATAGCGTAGTCAATTAATTCATCTTTTGTCGCTGGCCATGGAGCGTCTTCTAAATGCGAAGCTAATTCAAGTGTCCAATACATATCTCTTTAATTAAGTTTTACATTTTCGCAAAAATAATATTTAATTTAACTAATGCAAGTAAAATATGTGTAAATCTTTTATTAATAATGTAAATAGCAGGTTGTCAGCTAATTAAATACTTAAATAGGAGGTTGAACATTAATATTTGGCGAGATTTTCCAACCAGACTTTATTCATTTTTTCATATACCTCGTTTTCCACCGTGTTAAATTTTGTGTTTTCCGATTCTACATACTGTATGGGCTTCAGTACGGAAATATGAATAGTACCGGGAGCTGATCCGAACGCTCTGCCATCATCCCACATAATCTTCCATGCGTTGTGAATAATCACCGGCAGAATAGCTGTCCGGTTTTCTTGTGCCATTTTAAAGGCGCCGGCCTTGAACTTATGGAGCTTTGGAGGATATTCATCTTCAATCGCACCTTCGGGAAATATCACTAGCGATTTTCCTAATCCCAATAATTCCAAGCCACGCTTAAATGCTTTGAATGAGGATATCTTGCTTTCTCGCTTCACAGGAATGTCGATCGACTTAAAGAAAATTCGCGTCACGGGATTCTTCAGCAACTCGATCTTTCCCATAAAAGAGAACTGCTGCGGACAGAGATAGGTAAGTGCTGTAATGTCTAATATAGAGGTATGGTTAGGACAAAGTATATAGGGGCGCGACCAATCGATGGGCTCTTCATAGTGTATCTGGAAACGGATGCCTACTAAATGAACACTGAGAATGGAGATCCATTTGCGGAACCAAACAATAGCAGCATAGTTTTTAAGTGGATTTCTAGCAAGTAAAAATAGAAGGGGATAAGAGAGGATAAAAAAGAATAATACAGCAAAGAAATAAAGAAGTCTGTGTATTTTTCTGAATAGTAATAACATTATCTGCGATCAGTTAGCCGAAGATAAAAAAAATGCTTCACAAGCGTGAAGCATTTTTATGTTATTTGCTTAACTCAGCATAATATTTATGGAAAAGTGGAATTGTCTCTATACCTTTCAGGTAGTTTTCAATGCCATACTTCTCGTTCGGAGAGTGTAAGTTGTCACTATCCAATCCGAAACCTAATAATACCGTCTTGATTCCTAATTCTTGTTCGAATAATGCAACGATTGGAATAGAACCACCACCACGTGTAGGAACAGGTTTCTTATTGAACGTTTCTTGCAAGGCTTTCTCAGCTGCTTTGTAAGCGATGCTGTCTGTAGGAGTGACTACCGGCTCGCCACCATGATGCGGTTTAACTTCGACTTTAATGTACTCAGGAGCCATGCCTTCGAAGTGCTTTTTGAATAATTCAGTAATACGCTCTGAGTTCTGGTTAGGAACTAAACGCATCGAAATCTTAGCAAATGCTTTAGAAGGTAATACCGTCTTCGCTCCTTCGCCAATATATCCACCCCAAATACCGTTCACCTCTAAAGTAGGGCGAATACCTGTACGTTCAATTGTTGTATATCCTTTTTCACCCCAAACATCAGCAACGCCTAAGTCTGTTTTGTATTCTTCGATATCGAAAGGAGCTTCATTTAACGCTTTGCGTTCTTCTGCTGTCAATTCAATAACATCATCATAGAATCCTGGGATAGCGATATGGTTGTTCTCATCGTGCAATGAAGCAATCATCTTGGCTAAGATCGTAGCAGGGTTTGCTACAGCACCACCATAAACACCCGAGTGTAAATCGCGGTTAGGGCCTGTTACTTCTACTTCAACATAAGAAAGACCACGTAAGCCTGTTTCTAATGAAGGAGTCTCCAAGCTGATCATGGATGTATCCGAAATAACGATTACATCTGCTTTCAAACGCTCTTTATTCTCGCGAACAAAGATTCCTAAGTTAGCTGAGCCTACTTCTTCCTCGCCTTCGATCATGAATTTGATGTTACAAGCTAGCTCATTGTTTTTAACCATGTATTCAAATGCCTTCACGTGCATATAGAATTGGCCTTTATCATCAGCGGCACCACGTGCATAGATTTTACCATCGCGAACCGTAGGTTCGAATGGAGGTGTATCCCACAATTCCAATGGATCTGCAGGCTGCACATCGTAGTGGCCATAAACTAATACAGTTGGTAAAGATGGATCGAAGATCTTCTCTCCATATACAATTGGGTAGCCAGCAGTAGGGCAGACTTCAACATTATCCGCGCCAGCATCTTTTAATTTTTGAGCGACAAACTCTGCAGTGTTTAAGACACCTTCTTTAAATTGTGGATCTGCACTTACAGAGGGAAAGCGCAATAATTCAAATAATTCATCCAAGAAGCGATCCTTATTCGCCTCTACATAGTCTTTGATTTTTTGCATTTCAAATGGTTTTTACAAAGGTAGTGAAATAAAATTTACTAAACCTGTAACTTTTCACTCCGTTATGCTACCAATAGTTGGTGCTAGTGAAGTCTCTTGCTTAGTTACAAACATCTGTTAATCTATGTTAAACTCAAGCAATTGTATGCTATATATCACGTAATTGTGATATTTTCGTAGAACCTAACGAATCACATTATTTTTTTAATATAACTTATGAAATTACTAACCACTGCCTTGCTAACCTTAGTCCTCGGTTTCTTTTCCCTACAGTCGTCGGCACAAAGCAAAATCTCAGGATCTATTGTGGATGAGTCTGATAAGGCTAAGCTAGCCAACGCTACGGTCATGCTCCTTCAAGCTAAAGACTCCATCCTCGTTGATTTTACCCGGGTAAATGCCGACGGTAAGTTCTCCATCAACAATCCTGATAATCAAGATCACTTATTGATTGTGAGTTACCCCAAGTTTGGGGATTATTTCCAGACGATTAAAAAGGGAGCCGGCAATGTTTCGCTAGGGGAAATTGAGCTGCAAAGTGCCGCGAATCTTATTGAGGAAGTCCTGATTAAAGGGAAAATACCGGTGGTAATAAAAGGAGATACGACGGAATATGATGCTTCGAGTTTCGTGACAGAGAAGAATGCCAAGGTGGAAGATTTGCTGAAAGTATTACCAGGTATCTCGGTCGATGCTTCCGGAAAGATTACAGCGCAGGGAAAGACCGTGGAAAAAGTGTTAGTCGACGGGGAAGAGTTCTTTGGCGATGATCCAACCTTAGTGACACGTAACATCCGTTCGGATATGGTGGATAAAGTTCAGGTCTATGAGAAGAAATCGGAGCAGGCAGAACGAACGGGCGTTGATGATGGAACCCGCATCCAGACCATCAATGTGAAGCTGAAGGAAGATGCGAAGAACGGCTCTTTCGGGAAGGCGGAACTTGCCGGCGGAGTGGGTGATAAAAAAGAGTATTACATGGGTAAGCTGGCCTACAATAAATTTAAAGGTAGTTTTAAGTTGGGTGCTTATTTAATGGGCTCTACCGACGGAAAATTTAGCCTCAGTTGGCAAGAGCAGGAGAAGTTTAATATGTCGGATACCGAATCAGGAATGACAAGTGATGGTGGATTCTATATGGTGCAGAATGCTGATGAATTTTCGAATTGGGACGGCAAGGGGCATCCGAAGGCCATATCCCTTGGTGCTTCGGTGATGGACGCCTGGAAGGATAAGAAACATAAGCTGAACGCGAGCTACAAATTTGCTAGGATCGAAAATGATGTCTTTGAAAATACTTTAATCCAGAATGCGACCAATGAAGGTATAATTAATACAGATAAAAACCAGAATAGCGGTTCAGATGCAAATAAACACCGTATGAATGCTAAGTACGACTTTGCAATCGACTCCCTTTCCACTTTAACGCTTAAAGTGTCGGCCGATCGCACACACGCGGATCGCTCGACGAATGTCGATGCAAATACTTGGAGAGATGGCACCCTGGCATCTGATAATACAAGTAGTCAGCAAGAATTGTCGAATCGAACGAATTTAACCTACAATGCCTTCTTCACAAGGAAACTCAAGAAAGAAGGACGTTCAATTGCTTTGACTTTTGCGGGCAGCAATGCGGAAAGGAACAACGAATTGCAAGTAATGTCTGAACTTAATAATCGTATTACTTCCCGACGCGATACGGTAGATCAATTTAAAGATGGCAATTCGAAAACAGATAATTTAAACGCATCAATCGTGTATTCAGAGCCGCTATCGAAACGCTGGAGATCCTCGATAGGATACGACTACAGCCAGTCGAAAGCTCACTCCGTATTAAGCTCATTCAACAAGAATGCTGCCGGTGAATACAAGGTTTTTGATAGGGAGTTTAGTAATGATTTCAACTTTGACACGAGGACAAGCGCTGCAAACTTGACCTTCGGTTATAAATCGGATAAGATTGATTTCAATGTCACGAACGTTCTTCGTCATGACGATATGAATATGTTCAATAACTTGGATAATATCGACCTGAAGCGAGATTATTTAAACTATACGCCGAACGCGCGCTTACGTTATGCTTTTACAAAGACCAAAGCATTGGGCTTAAGCTATAGACGCAATACGCAACTGCCTTCCTTGACTCAGATTCAGCCATTGCGCCAGAATACCGATCAGTTGAATCAGACCATTGGTAATGAAAATCTGAAGCCTTCTATCAACAACTCGTTTTCACTAGATGGAGGCACATACGAAATGATGAAAGGTAGATATATGTATCTGGGATCTGGTGTTACGCAGACAAAAAGAGCGATACAGTTGAATGAGACGGTTTTCCCGGATGGATCTAGAATCATGATGTATGATAATTCCGACAAGGATGCTTACTCTGCATATCTATATGGAGGAAGTGGATTTAACGTGATTGCCAAGCAGCAAATTAAAGCAGATATCCATCTAGGGGCTAACTATAGCAGTTCTTATAACTTAATCAGAGATGTTCCGCGTGAAAATTATGAAGGTATTCCTTACGCCGAAAACAAATCTACCACGTATGATTATAATATCCGCTTTGGCTTAGAAAAGAATACCACCAAGGGCGTTGATTTTAGAGTGGGCGCACGACCAGGTTGGCGCGTGATGAAATCTACATTCACACCGGATCGTAACTCGGAAGGTTTCACACTTGAGGGCGACGCAGAAGTGCGCGCGTATTTACCTGCGAAATTCCAACTCTATGCTGATTTAGCTTATACCTATGAGGCACCAACTAAAACTTACGCAGAGAAATTCGAACGCACCATTTTTACACCAGGCGTCAGCAAGAAATTCTTAAAAGGGGAGAACTTGGTTGTCGACTTCTATGTCAACGATATTTTGAACCAAAACAAAGGATTTAGCCGTAGACAAACGGTAAACTCATTTACCCAACAAACGTTTAATACCATTTCCAGATATTTTATGCTAAAAGTAAGCTGGGATTTTACATCAATGAAAGGAGCTGAATAATCATGAAAATGAAACTATATATTGCCATACTATTATTTTTTGTCTTAGGCTTTCAACAAGCGAATGCCCAACACGTTTTCTTCCCGGAACAGGGCGTTATCACCTACGACAAGACAGTACACGTCAAAAATATGATGAAGCGACAAATCAGTATGATGAAAGAATCTGATTTTCAGCGCAAGTTTTTCGAAGATATGTTGACAAAGGTGCCGGAAACAGCGGTTCTACAACGCAAGCTTACCTTTTCGGGAAGTGAATCGATGCTGGAGCCTTTGCCAAAGGATCAGCCTGCCATGGTCGCACAGCTATTACGTTTCGGATTCTTGGACTATGGAACGAAAATCTATCAAAACCTCGCGACGAAGCAGACCTCCATGTCGCTGGAAGTAGGAGGCTCCCCAATAGCCATTTCAGACTCCCTAACGAATGTTAAATGGAAGATCACTAATGAGTATCGCAATATTGCGGGATACGATTGTAGGCGCGCAAATGGCGTTACACTAGATTCAGTGTATGTAGTTGCATTTTATACTGATCAAATTCCCTTGGCGAGCAGCCCTAGTACGCTGCACGGTCTGCCAGGAATGATCCTGGGACTTGTCGTGCCAGAACAAAATTTCAATATTTATGCTTCCAAAGTCGAAATGACCGGAACCACAGTGACGGACAATCTAATCAAGAAAAAAGGTTCTGCGCTGACCAGAGAACAGACCCGCAGCAAAATGCGCGAGGTACTTGGTCAATGGTTGTCGGAAAAGCAATTCGGACTATTCTTTGCGGCTATGATGCTGTAGGAGTACTAAGTACTTAGTACTTAGTACTTAGTAGTTAGTATTAAGAGCTTGGGTGGGATAGATATTAGACAGTAGATTTTAGACAATAGAGTTTGGCGCCGATTAGGCGCCTTTTTTTGCAAGGAGAAGTTGTACTTAGTATGCAGATAGTAGATAAAAAAAACCTGGACCGTATGGATCCAGGTTTTTATTTTGTAAACGGGGTTACTTATTTTTTACCGTCGTTTTTCTTAGCAGTGATCTCGTTACGGATATCTTGTGCTAAAGTTTTGATGTCTTGTAAGCCTTTACGAACGCGAGTTCCTGCAGCTGAATTTCCGTTGTTGAAGAATTTTTCTGCGTCAGCTTCGATTGAAGCTACTAGCTCTTTTAATTTAGTGTAGTTTTCCATTTTTTTAATTAATATAATTTTAGTTTTTCTTAATTAACTCTCTAAGATATCATAAATATACAAAAGGAATGCAAACAAAGCTAATTTCAGCGCTTTTTTTTGTGTTTAAAACCCTTTTGGATAGATATTACTCTACAATTTTTAACTCGTCAATAATGTTTTGCGCACCGGCAAATTTATCGATTACGAACAGAACGTAGCGGATGTCTACAGAGATGGTTCTTTGCAATTTCGGATCAAAGATCACATCTCCAGCCATCGCCTCGATGTTACCATCAAAAGCCAAGCCAATTAATTCGCCTTTTCCATTTAAAACTGGCGATCCTGAGTTACCACCCGTGATATCCTGGTCGCTTAAGAAGTTCACAGGAAGGTATCCTGCTTTATCCGCATAGCGTCCGTAATCCTTCGCTTCGTACAATTCCATTAAGCGTTTTGGAAGATCAAACTCCTCATCGTTTGGTTTGTATTTCGCAATTGTACCCTGCAAAGTCGTGTAGTTATTCACTTTCGCATCGTTACGTTTGTCTTTAGGTAATGCTCTGATTGTACCGTAAGTTAAACGTAATGTGGAGTTTGCGTCTGGATAGTATTTACCGTTAGGATCCATTTCCAATACCCCTGCGATGTATTTGCGTGAAGCTGCTTGGAAGTCGTTTACTAATTTTTCATGCGCTGGAGTCGACTCGCGGTACTTGTTCATCAGTGCTGTTGAAATCGCTAATAATGGGTCGTTTTCTACAACCTTTGCATTCGGGTTGGCTAAATAAGCCTCAATTTTTTCTTTTGAAGCGAATACGCTGTTATCGAATGCTTTTTGGATGTCGGCTTGGAAATTACCTCCGTTTTTATCAGCCATCTGACGGATATATGTCGCAATCTGTCCGCCTTTCGCTGCATAAAGATTCAGCTCATCAGCCAATACATCAACTTCTAATGGCGTGTAAACACCTTCATAGTTATCATTGATATAAGCTTCTAAGCGAGGTTTCATCTCTTTGCGTTTTGCCTCGTTCTCATTTGCATATTGAATTAATGCGCCTCCTAGGCTATATGGCAATGCAGCAAACGTCGATGAACGTAACATCCCCGTCAAATAATTATCATGTCTAGCCTTTTCATTGGTCGCTGCATAATATGCATTGATTGTTGAAATCACATCGCCATATTGCTCTTTATTTGCGGCCTTGTTTGCCCATTTGTTGAATTTTTTCTCTTGTTTTGCTTTAGCGTTTGCTGTTTTGTGCTTGGTCAAAGCATCGATCATCCCTTGTCTGTTTTTCCAATAGTTGGCAACACCTGAGTATTTCGAAGCATAATTGATGCGAACAGCAGGATCTTGGTCCATGTGTTTTTTCATGGCATCCATACCAGTTTTAGAAGCTTCAACCCATGCTGGGTATGCGTATTTCACGTTTTGATCAATACCCGCAGCATTCATCCAACGATTTGTGCGGCCAGGGTATCCTAAGATCATGGAGAAATCACCTTCTTTAACTCCTTTGATACTGATTGGAAGGAAGTATTTTGGTTTCAACGGAACGTTGTTTTTTGAGTATTCCGCAGGGTTTCCGTCTTTGTCGCCATATACGCGGAAGATCGAGAAGTCCCCAGTATGACGAGGCCATTCCCAGTTATCTGTATCTCCACCGAATTTACCAATGCTGTTTGGAGGCGTACCTACTAAACGAACGTCTGTATAGTCTTGATAAACGAAGTAGTAATACTCATTACCATTGTAGAAAGGACGAACAGAAACAACGTATTTGCCATTCTCGCTGTTCTCCGCTTGAATCTTAGCAATCTCTTGGTTGATTACTTTTTCACGTTCTTTTTCTGACATCTTAACGTTTACTAAACCTAAGATACGTTTAGAAACATCGTCCATACGAACAAAGAAACGAACAGAAAGCGACTTTGGCTTCAGCTCTTCAGCGTAGTTTTTCGCCCAGAATCCGTTGGTTAAGTAATCGTGCTCCGGAGTAGATAACTCAGCGATAGCATCATAACCACAGTGGTGGTTGGTGAATACTAAGCCCGATCCTGAAACGATTTCTGCGGTACATCCGCCGTTGAATTGCACGATAGCATCTTTTAAGCTGGAGTTATTGATGCTGTAAATTTCTTCTGCAGTAAGTTGTAGACCTTTCTTCTGCATGTCGGCCTCGTTAAGTCGCTTCAGGTGCATTAAAAACCACATGCCCTCGTCAGCGAACGAGAAAGTACTGACGAACGCCAGTACGATTAGTAATCCTATTTTTTTCATATCAACCTTGTTTGTAATTGACAAATTTGCTGGAATTTGCTCGCAAATCAAAATGATTTGTCAGGAAATCCATACATAAGCATGTGCTAGCTTTTACCTATCTTTGCGGTAATGGCATCATTCGAGGACTTTAAATTAAACAGACAGCTATTAAATGCGATAGCAGAAGCTGGCTATACCACAGCTACCGAAATACAGCAAAAAGCAATTACCCCTATCCTTGCCGGGCAAGATGTGATGGGTATTGCACAAACAGGTACCGGGAAAACGGCTGCCTTTGTATTGCCGATGCTGATGAAGCTGAAGTATGCACAAGGTAATGATCCTAGAGCACTGATTTTGAGCCCAACACGCGAGTTGGCTATGCAGATTGAAGAGCATATCCGCCTATTTTCGACCTACCTCGATCTACGCACAGTTTTGTTGTATGGAGGCTTAGGACCTAAGACGCAAAAGGAGCTTCTTGCAAAGGGATGCGATATTATTGTGGCTACCCCAGGTCGCTTTCTTGACCTCTACCTAGAGGGTGATATCAATGTGAAATCGCTGAAGTTTCTGGTACTTGATGAGGCGGATAAAATGATGGATATGGGCTTCATCGGAAAGATACATCGTATCCTGGAAGTGGTGCCCCGCAAGCGTCAAAACCTGTTGTTCTCAGCGACCATGAGCGACTTGGTCAGAAAAATTGCCGGAGACTTTCTGGCCTTTCCGACGGTTATTGAAGTCAGCGAGCAGGCAACACCTGCGGCAACCGTTGCTCAGTCTTTGTACTTTGTGCCCAACCTTAAAACGAAATTAAATCTACTGCAACACTTCTTCAAAGACGATGAGGCATTTAGCCGTGTCATTGTTTTTTGTAAGACCAAGGTAGTCGCAGACCGTATATTTTCATTCTTGGAGCGTAAGTACGCGCAGGATGAGGTTCGCGTGATCCATGCCAATAAAGGGCAAAATACACGTATCAATTCCATCAATGCATTCAAAGAAGGGAATGTCCGTATTCTCGTGGCTACCGACGTGGCGGCTCGCGGATTGGACGTCTCGCAGGTTTCGCATGTAATCAACTTTGATGTGCCGATCGTTATTGAGGATTATGTACACCGTATCGGTCGTACTGGTCGCGCATTCAATACCGGCGATGCGATTACCTTCTGCAATCCCGCAGAAGAGCATAACATCAGAAAGATTGAAAAGCTAATCCGTCAGTCTATTCCTGTTTATGATATCCCAGAAGATGTAGTGATTGAGAAAACACCATTTGATGAGAAACAGGCAATCGCCAGAGAAATTGATAATCAGAAGAAAAAGGATGATCCTGATTTCAAAGGAGCCTTCCACGAAAAGAAATACGCTATAAAAGCGGCAAATGCGCGTGCTTCGGGTGCTAGACCTGGTAATCGAGGCAAGGCAAAGCCAGGAAAGAAAAGCACGGGTAAACCAGGGAAGAGAAAATGAAACTAACGCCACTCAATATCGCGCTGGCTTGCGTGCTGGTATGGGCGATCTCCGAATTGGGAAATGAATGGGAGCCTTTATTTTCATGGGTATGGCTTGTCGTACTATCGGTATTGTTGGTGTTTGTAGATATTTTATTCCGCGTTTGGGTTAGAGATATACAACGATTGTGGGTGATGCAGATAGGCTTCATGATCATCGTTGGCATAGTGACAGTTTTGATAAAAATACAGTTTTAGATATGAAAACAGCAGAAATAAAGCTTAATGTGACGTTGGATGATGCAAACGTGCCTGAGAGTATCCAATGGACCTCTTCAGATGGCGAGAACTCGGAAGAGTTGCCGGCAAAGGCCATGTTCTTAGCATTGTGGGACGCACAATATAAAAATACGCTACGTATTGATTTATGGACCAAAGACATGCCTTACGACGAGATGAAGCGTTTCTTTTATGAAACCTTACAGACTATGGCAGACTCATTTATCCGCTCTTCTGGAGGCGATCCAATGGCAGAAAAAGTAATTGCAGACCTACGCGATTACTGTGCGCATTATGCCGATAAAATGGAAATCTTAGAGCAACAAAACTAAATCTTATAAGCTTCATGAACTATTTTTTAGTAAAATCTGAACCCTTCAAATACAGCTGGGAACAATTTAATAAAGATGGGGAAACCTTCTGGGATGGCGTGCGCAACTATCAGGCTAGAAATAACCTGAAAGCGATGAAAAAAGGCGACTTAGTTCTTTTTTACCATAGCAATGAAGGCAAAGAGGTGGTGGGAATCGCCAAAGTAGTTAAAGAATTCTACCAAGATCCTACAACAGATGATGAACGTTGGGTAGTCGTAGACCTAGCACCCGTAGAAACTTTTAAGAATCCAGTAACCCTCGAAACCGTAAAAGCAGATCCATTACTGCAGGATATTGCCTTAGTAAAACAAGGCCGCTTATCTGTTATGCCCCTAAAAGCTGAAGAGTTCGACCGCTTGGTCGAGCTGGGACAGTAGATATTAGGCATTAGATTTTAGACAGTAGATTTTAGATATTAGAGCATTGTCTAAACCAAGAAAGGAAGGATTTTAGGATATTCAGGATCCTGCCAATCCTTAAATCCTTCCTTTTCTGGTTCAAGACAATTCAATCATCCTGACCATCCTTACATCCTTCCTTTCTTGGTTCAAGACAATTCAATCATCCTGACAATCCTTACATCCTTACTTTCTTGGTTCAAGACAATCCAATCATCCTGTCAATCCTTAAATCCTTCCTTTTCTGGTTCAAGACAATCCAATCATCCTGACCATCCCTACATCCTTCCTTTCTTGGTTCAAGACAATCCAATCATCCTGCCAATCCTTAAATCCTTCCTTTCCTGGTTCAAGACAATCCAATCATCCTGTCAATCCTTAAATCCTTCCTTTCCTGGTTCAAGCCATACGTCTAAAATCTCACATCTAATATCTTAAATCTAATCCCTAATCACTAATCCCCAATATCTGTTTACACATTCAAAATCCTTTCTCGCTCATTGAAAACATTTTATTCTCGTGATTGATTTATCTTTAGGATTAGGTATTTTTAAATGAACTAACTAACCGATTATGATAAGGGCCGCCATATTGGACGATGAAGTAAAGGGCAGCAGCCTTTTACAACACAAGCTTCAGGCGTTTTCTGATGTTTTGGAGGTGGTTTGCATCTTTAATGATCCTAAGCTGGCCTTACTTCAAATACAAGAGTTGAATGCCGACGTCTTATTCCTGGATGTGGAGATGCCAATGATGAATGGCTTTCAGTTCCTGGAGGCAGTAGGACAGTTTGATTTTGAAGTTATTTTCGTAACGGCATACAATATTTATACCCTGGATGCGCTTCGCGCCAATGCCTTAGACTATCTGCTGAAACCTGTTGACCCCGAGGAGCTGACGAAAGCAATCCAAAAATTGCGAAAGCGGATTCAAGGGAAGGAAGCCATGCGGAAAATGGATATACAGGAAGTAAGAAGCGGCTACTCCCGTATTGCTTTGCCGACCGCCGAGGGTATACATCTTATTAAACGAGAAGATATCCTGAGGATCGAGGCCATGAGCAACTATTCGGTATTTTACCTGACTAACCAACCTAAGATCATTGTCTCAAAGACCCTGAAGGAATACGAAAACCTATTAGAAGAACGGAATTTCCTACGGATCAATCGCAGTGTTATTGTCAATCTGGATTACGTCGTTAAATATAAAAAAGGCGATGGTGGACAGGTGGAGACGATAGACGGTGCTGAACTGGAGGTGTCACCGACTAAAAAGCAAGTATTAATGGAGCGTTTATTTTCATAATAACCTGTATGCGCGCAGTAAGACTTATTTTCGGAATAATTTGTTTTGCTGTGCTAACGGCTGGCGACAGCATTGCTCAACAGCGTATCTATAATTATATCCAATTTACAGAGAAGGAGGGGCTGCCTAGCGATGTCATTAATGGTCTGGCGCTGGATAGTGCTGGTTTACTTTGGCTGACCAGTAAGCAGGGCTTGTCATACTTCGATGGGGCTCGCTTCACCCATGTTCCTTTCCAACAGGGCACCAGTACCTATTCCAATTACTTGGGGAAAATAGCCATCGATCATAAGAATAGGATATGGATTACAACCAATGATAGAGGCCTGCTGTGCTACGACCGCTCGAAGCCAGTAAACAATTCCCTAAAACAATATCACGCCCTTGTGGGACCCGATAGCCTGATTAAAACAAATCTTTATGAGGTCATCCGATCATCGTCAGGCCTAATTTACTTTGCTGGTCAGGAAACCGACTTACAGGTCTTGAACCCAGAGACGGGCAAGGTCACTCAAATCAAGATTCCCGGGATCAACAGCAAGGAACCACTAAGTATTTATAATATTCAGGAAGATCGGCAGGGAAACCTTTGGATAGGGACTCGATATCATGGATTTATCCGTTATAATCCCAAAACGAAAAGTGCGAAGCAGATTGACTTCAAAAATATTGGAGAGAATGGAGCAACAGGTATTTCATTTGTCAACAATAAGGTCTTTTTGGGTTATTATGATTACGATTTGGTTTCTTATGATTCACAGTCGGGGGCGGTTGAGCATTCGATTTTAGGATTGGGGAAAAACAAAGATTATTACGATAATTTTATTTCTTCCATAGCTTATTGGCCAGAAGAAAATAGCTTGCTGATCGGACATAATATCAAAGGACTGTGGAGTATGAATTTAGATTCGAACAAAGCAGAGCTGATCGCATGGGATAATTTGATGCCCATCCTTCCTCAGCCCTCACGTATACAAGCTCTGCTACCATCGAAAGATGGTTATTGGGTAGCTTCAGGCTCTGGTTTGTTCTATTATGCCAAGCCTTGGAACCGGGTAAATACCTTAATTCCGCTAAAAGCGAATGAAGAACCAATCCTGAAACTCATGCAATGGGATAATGAAGTATGGTATAGAACGGAGCATTCTTTTGGACAGCTCAATGCGGAGTATCACAGGATTTCGAAATACCCAATCCAAAATATACGCGTCAGCATGATGACCGTTCATGCCGATAATCTATATTTCTCTACTTTCGAAGATGGGGTTTATGTGTTTAATCGAGCAACGCGAAAACTGCAAGCCCTCCCGATTCAAGGCGAGCAGAAGAACTTCCGTATTGCCGACTGTAATAATATCATTCCCGATACGATCAACGGCGAGGCTGTACTCTGGATTGGCTCGTGGAATTCCGGCCTTTATAAGTATTCCCTAAAGAACAGGCAGATCGAACTATTCGACAGAAATGATGGATTGCCAGACCGTAAAGTAACGACGATCGGCAAAGATGCGAAAGGGCGTATTTGGCTGGGAATGGACGGTTTTGGTATACTGCGTTTGCTAAATAAGCAAAGGCCAAGCTTTCAATCTTATGTACAGGGAGATCATGCAGGAGGCTTAAAGTCCAATACAATATTTGCATTTTACACAGCTCAGAATGGCGATTTCTGGTTTACCAGCGCCAGCTCTGGCATAGGTCGTATTATGGAGAAGGATGGTGAGAAGTTTGAATTTGCGCAGTTCTACGACCGCAATCCTTTCCCTTGGCTATTTGCTGTAGAGATAAAGGAAGATGGCAAGGGATTTATGTGGGTTAAAGCGCTAGACGGCGTTATGCTGTTCGATCAGCAAAAACAGGTATTCCGGCATTTGCTGGAAGGGAAGGGCATATATCCGACAAAGAACTATCAAACAACGGGCTATTTCTTGGATGCTGAGAAGCTAATCTGGACGACCAATAAAGGGCTTATACTCGGTAATTTGGGCGAAGTACATCAAAACAGCCCTATCAAGGCGAGCCCCATCATCAGTAAGTTCAGTGTGCATAATATCGATCAAAGCTTCCGATTAAACAAGAAGGAGCTGCTGCTCAGTGCAAAAGAGAGCAGTTTCTCCTTTGCATTTTCATCCGATCGCCAAGTATTAGGCTATCCGCTACAATACGCATATCAACTCGTTGGATTCGATCAAGATTGGGTGATAGCAGGATCGGATCTGCAAGCTTTTTACAGCAATCTGCCAGGTGGTCAATACACATTCCGCCTCAAAGTTGCAGACGATTTGGGGAATTGGTCTCCACACATAGCAGAGATACCCATAACATTAAAATCTTATTGGTATGCCACTTGGTGGTTTAAAACGCTTGTCGCATTGGCGCTGTTAGCTGCCATTACTTTCTTTTTCCTTTACAGGATCCGACAGCAGAAAATAGTAAACAAAATACAGCTCTCCTATAATGAGAAATTGGAGGCGGAATTGGCATTAAAAATCAAGACCATACAGGAGCAAGCGGCAGACATTGAACGCGAGAAGCAGGAGAAGGTTGCCAAAGATTTTAAACAAAAACTCTATGAGAGCGAGTTGAAAGCCATACGCTCGCAGATGAATCCACACTTTATCTTTAATGTGCTGAATTCCATTGAGGCCTATGTCGTAGAGAATGATAGTGAGAATGCATCCAAGCTGATACAGAAATTTTCTAGGCTCAGTCGAATTGTTTTAGAGAATTCCCAGTTCTCCATCGTCAGTATCCAATCCGAATTGCAGCTTGTCAAGTTGTACCTGGAGTTGGAAAGATCGCGCTTTGATAATGCATTCGACTTTCGGATTGATGTCGATCAACAGATCAACGTGGAGGAAACGAAGGTGCCTTCCTTATTAATTCAGCCACTTGTGGAGAATGCCGTGCATCATGGTGTCCGGCATCTGGAAAATCGAAAAGGGAGAATACAGATTAACGTATTTGAAAGCGATAGCGAAGTGATCATCGATATAGTGGATAACGGTATCGGTTTTTCTGAATCAGATCAGCAAAACAAATCCACTTTCAAGAACAGTTCCTTTGGAATAAAAGGCATCGAAGAACGCCTGAAGATGATCAACGATCATTATAGTTCGCCTATCGCGCAACTCCACATCAGCGATCTGAATGTAGAAGAGACAGGCTTCAGAACCTTATTGCGTATTATTTTGCCGAAAAGAGGGATAATAGGAGGGGGCTAGCCCCTCTATATCGCATGGTTAAAGAGCTTCACTAAAGTTTTGATCCCTTTCGCATTCTCAGGCTTCAGTTTGCCGCCTAATAATAAGCGAAGTTCGCGACGTTGCAGTGCTTCTTCAAATAGTTTTTTCTCGCTATCCGATTCTGGAATAAGTCCGGGAATAGGTTTTGGTTTACCTTCTTCGTCAATCGACACGAACGTGTAGTATGCTTCGTTAGATTTTACCTTAGTTCCCTCCGGCAGATTCTGAGCGAATATTTCCATACGAACCTCCACCGATGTATTGAAGGCGCGAGTAACCTGTGCTTGTATAGTCACCACTTCGCCTAACTTAATCGAGCGTTTGAAAGATACGTTGTCTACAGATACTGTAACGACCTGGTTTTTGCAGTGCTTTTGTGCCGCCATAGCCGAGCAAATGTCCATCCAATAGAGTAGACGACCGCCCATTAAGTTACCAAATGTATTTGTATCGTTGGGAAGCACCAACTCATTCATCTCCGTGTAGGATTCTTTTGCGAATTTATCGTTCATCTTGTTTTTCTAGTTCTTTTATTTGTTGTTCGATACGCTCAAACGTGGCGCGCAGAGGCGTCGGTTGATAGCCCAGTTCTGCTTTTGCTTTATCTAATACAAACCCAGTTTTACGCGGGCGGTTTGCTGCCTGTCCAATTTCTCCGGCAGTTACTGACCCTACGAGGGTTTTGTCGAGGTTCCAAAAGTCCGCCACTTGCTCTACGACTTCCTTTACCGAGAATAATGTATCGCTCGAAATATGATAAATGCCGGTAGCATTTTTTTCTATAGCTAATAAGCAGGCTGTCGCCAGGTCGTCTACCCAGGTGGGCATCCGCCATTGATCAGAAACAGCTTTGATTGCCTCTCCCGCGGATAGTTTGTTCTTCGCCCATAAAACCAGGTTCGAACGTTTTTTATCCGCAATAACACCATAGACTAATATGGTGCGGAGTATTGCGGCTGAACAGCCGGACCCGATGATCTTTTGTTCGGCATCCAGTTTACTTTGCCCATAGGCGTTGACCGGGTTGCATGCGTCATCTTCGCTATAGGGACCATGCTGTCCGTCAAAAACAAAATCGGTAGAAAGAAAAGTCAGGTGAATATCCTGCTCCTTGCAATGAGATGCGAGATAGGCAGCAGAGTCCACATTGACCGCTTTACATAAAACAGGATCGCTTTCGCATACCTCAACACTGCTCAATGCGGCGCTGTGAATAATGTGCGTAGGTTGAAATTCATCGATCAAACGGCCTAAGCCTTCCAGATCTATTAAATTTAATTGCTGAAATCTATAGCCTTCATTTTGCGGATTTCTATTGACAGAAGCGGACGTACAGCAAAGTTCGTAATCCGGATTTTTAAGAATAAACTCCGTTAACTTATGGCCTAAGAAACCATTTGACCCAGTAACTAATATGCGTTTCTTCTCCATCCTAGTTTGTCCATTGAAAGTCCATCTTCGGCTGTTTCATCGAATTATCGATCACTTCGATCTCTAATTGCAGGATTGCCTCCAATGATTTATAATCGATCTTAAATTCATCGTCTGTCGGTTTGTGGTAATCCTCATGTCCGCCGGTGTGGAAGAACAATACCGGTATATTCTTACGATAAAAAGAGGTTTGATCGGAACCGCCATTTCCATCTTTGCTCAGGTGGAACTTAATGCTGCTTGTCAATCCGTCGAATATCTTCGGAAAAGCACTGCTCGTGCCGTAACCAATGATTGCCAGCCCGTTCTGTTGCTGATATCTGCCGATCATATCCATGTTCAGCATCCAGTGAATATTGGATAAGGGGATGGTCGGATTTTCCGTAAAATAACGAGAACCGACTAAGCCAAGTTCTTCGGCACCGAAGCCAATAAATAGCATATTGAACGCTTCTTTCTCCTTATTCGTAGCATAATGCCTAGCCAATTCCAATAGCCCGGCCACGCCGGAAGCGTTGTCATCTGCGCCGTTGTGCAATTTGCCAACACCCAATGAGTCGCGACTACCGCCGAACTCGCCATAGCCTAAATGGTCGTAATGCGCACCAACAACGATGGTGTAGGGGGCATCATTATCAAGATATCCGATAATGTTGTCCGACTTCCGGATGGAGTCAGCGAGTTTAACGCGCCTTACCTTCGCATCAAAAGACTGTCGGTATCCATGCTCGCCTTTTGCCTGCAGACCATATTTCTTAAAGTATTTTTCTACATAATCTGCAGCCTTGTGCGATCCGGCACGACCGGTTTCACGTCCCTTCATCTTATCTGATGCCAGAAACTTAATATGTTTTTTCAGGTTTTTTGAGTTGACCTGAGCTAGCGCATGCTGCGGTAGGCTACAAAAACATAGGCAGATCAATGTAGCATATAGAATTCCAAACATTCTCATGCCGCAAATATACATTAAATGGTAAAACTGTGCGCCCGGATTGGGTTAACTTTCAATTATTTTAACGCTTTTAGTCTTCTACTACTTCGTCGTTAACATCATGTTTTTCAACGTGTTCTTCTTTGAAGTAGCGATTATTGAAGATTAAAATCAAAAATACACCGATAGATATTGCCGAGTCAGCAACGTTAAAAATCGGACGGAAGAATACAAACTCTTCGCCTGACCATATCGGGAACCAAGTCGGGAATGTCCCTTTCCAAATCGGAAGATGGAACATATCGACTACATAACCATGAAGGAAGGTCGCGTAGCCACCGCCTTCTGGAAATAGCACAGCCTTTTGGTAGGGTGTGCTCTCGCTAAAGATCATTCCGTAAAAAGCACTATCAATAATATTTCCCAAAGCACCCGCAAATATTAATGCAACATTGAGGATAAAACCTCTATTGTATTTGTTCTTGACCATGTAAACCAAGCCATAACCAATTCCGGCAACAGCGATAATACGGAAAACGCTTAAAAACAATTTGCCATATTCACCGCCAAACTCCATGCCGTAAGCCATGCCTGGATTCTCAATGAATTGGATCATCACTTTATCGCCTATGACTTTAAAGCTTTGACCGATAGTCATGTTTAACTTTACCCAAATCTTTGAGATTTGGTCCACTAATAAAATAATCGTAATGAGTAATAAGGGCTTGGAATATCCTTTCATAATGCATAAAAATGGTCTTTGTGAATACAAAGACCATTGGAGCTAATCTTTTGCTTAATATTGTTTGTTCTTTGCCTCGATACTCAATGTTGTATGAGGTACTGCTTTTAATCTTTCTTTCTGGATAAGCTTTCCAGTTTCTCTACAAACTCCGTAAGTCTTGTTCTCAATGCGCACTAATGCCGCCTCCAGGTTGTCCATAAATTTTTTCTGACGCGCAGCTAATTGGTTGATTTGCTCTTTCTCCAAAGTTGCCGAACCGTCCTCTAATGTTTTGTAAGTACCTGCTGTATCGTCCGTACCGTTTGCATTGCTATTACTTAACGATTTTGTCAATGATGACAACTCCTCACGTGCAATACGTAACTTCTCAAGAATTATTGCTTTGAACTCTTGTAATTCAGCATCGCTGTACCTAGTTTTTTCTGTGTTTCCCATACTTTAAATTTTTTCGATTAATAGCAATAAATTCTTACCATCGATTTCAATAGGTTCCCCTATTGCCAGCGAATTATCGATTTTAAGGGTGTCAGCCAAAATTTCCGTACAAATATACGAGAAATTATTGTCTACAGCTTGTTGAATTTCAGTATTTTGACTTAAGGTAACTGCAATACGGTCGGTAACTTCAAATCCCTTGTCTTTACGCAAGTTTTGAATGCGGTTAATTAGTTCGCGAGCCAAACCTTCGTCTTTCAACTCCGGTGTGATATGAACGTCTAAAGCCACTGTTAAACGACCTAAATTGGCCACCTGCCACCCCTCAACATCCTCTGCGATGATTTCGACATCTGCACTGCTAATAACATATTCCGTGCCAGTTAACGCAATATTTCCATTTATTTCAAGCTCGCTAATCTGCTCAGCACTCATCGCCTGAATCGCTGCTGCAACAGTTTTCATGTCTTTACCAACTTTCGCTCCCAGCACCTTGAAATTAGGCTTGATTTTCTTTTTGATGATACCCGTTGTATCGGTAATAAACTCGATATCCTTGATGTTGGTTTCCGAGAGTATCAAATCTTTTACCTTCTCTACCTTCTCTTGGAAAGAACTGTCTAACACCGGAACCATGATTTTGCTTAAGGGTTGACGAACATTGATGCCCGACTTCTTACGCAATGATAACGCTAAAGAAGAGATATCTTGCGCCAATGCCATGCGTTCTTCCAATGCCTTGTCGACTAATTCACTGTGGTAAACAGGAAAGTCTGCCAAATGTACCGATTCAAACTGCTCTTTGTTGGTTGCTGCATTTAAATCTAAATACAATTGATCGGCAAAGAACGGAGAGATCGGAGAGATCAATTTCGCGATCGTATCCAAACAGGTATATAGCGTTTGGTAGGCCGAAATCTTATCCGTTGAGTATTCACCTTTCCAGAAACGACGGCGACATAGGCGAACATACCAGTTACTCAAATGCTCATCCACAAAATTCTGGATTGCACGTGCAGCCTTCGTCGGTTCGTAGTCCGCGTAATATTCATCCACCTCTTTGCTCAAGCTATTCAACAAGGAGATAATCCATCTATCGATTTCCGGACGCTCGTCAATAGCGATGTCTGGCTCTGCATAGCTGAACTTGTCGATGTTCGCATAAAGAGCAAAGAAGGCATAGGTGTTGTATAATGTACCGAAGAACTTACGGCGAACTTCGTCTAAGCCTTCCTCGTTAAATTTCAAGTTATCCCATGGTGCAGCATTGCTGATCATGTACCAACGCGTCGCATCAGCGGAGTATTTTTCAATCGTTGCAAACGGATCCACACCATTGCCCAAACGTTTGGACATCTTGTTACCATTCTTGTCTAATACCAGACCGTTTGAAACGACGTTTTTGAAGGCTACAGAACCGCGAACCATCGTAGAGATGGCATGCAAGGTGAAGAACCAACCACGTGTTTGGTCTACGCCCTCAGCAATAAAATCTGCCGGGAATGCAGAGAAGTATTCTTCTTTGAATGGTAATGCTTCGCCGCGCTCCAATTTATCGTAGTCTAAGCCCCATTGCGCATATGGCATGGCGCCCGAATCGAACCAAACGTCGATCAAATCAGGCTCGCGATAAAGCTTCTGACCACCCTCAGATACCAAGATGATATCATCTACATACGGACGGTGAAGATCTAGCTGATCTGTTCCGAACTTATCCAGATAAGACTGATTCACTGCTTTTTCTTCTGCCGATAAGGCATCCGATTGAACGGCAGCTTCTAATAAAGCTTTTAATTCTGGCATCGAGCCCACACAGATTTCCTCGTTTTCGTCTTCTGAACGCCAGATTGGAAGCGGAGTACCCCAGTAGCGAGAACGCGAAAGGTTCCAGTCTACGAGGTTTTCAAGCCAGTTTCCAAAACGGCCGGAACCTGTAGCTTCCGGTTTCCAGTTAATTGTTTTATTTAAGGCTACCAACTCGTCTTTCAACGCCGTTGTGCGGATAAACCAACTATCTAATGGATAGTATAATACCGGTTTGTCCGTACGCCAACAGTGTGGGTAGGTGTGTTCGTATTTCTTAACGTCAAACGCTTTGTTCTCTTCTTTTAGTTTGATAGCGATCAATACATCGGTCGGACGGAAATCCTTATCTGCGCGCTCTTCGGCAGAGTAGTATTCCTCTTTTACAAAACGTCCTGCGAAATCAGTAATTTCTTTCACAAAACGACCGGTACGGTCTACTGTTGGAACATCTTTACCGTTTTCGTCTTTTACCAAAATTGCCGGTACGCCGTTTTCACGCGCAACTTTAAAGTCATCTCCACCATAGGTTGGAGCCGCATGCACGATACCTGTACCGTCCTCCGTAGTCACGAAATCGCCGATAATCACGCGGAATGCTTTGTCCATCAATTCATCTGAAGTGATGTAAGGCATTAACTGATGATAGCGTAATCCTGCTAATTCCTCACCTTTGAACTCTGCAGCAACTTCCCAAGGGATAACTTTATCGCCAAGTTTGTAATCTTGGAAAGAAACCTGCTGTCCTTCAGCCTTGAAATGCTTCGAGATTAGGGCTTTCGCTAAAACAACAGAAACCGGAGCTCCTGTATATTGGTTGAAAGTTTTTATTTTAACATAGTCGATGTTCTTGCCAACAACTAATGCCGTGTTGCTCGGAAGCGTCCATGGTGTCGTTGTCCAAGCGATAAAGGCTACATCCTCGTTCTCGTTATCGACAAGTCGATCCATGATCGGATGGATCTGCGCTTTATCCAAGCGGAACTCAGCCACAATCGTGGTATCCTTTACATCTTTGTATGTGCCGGGTTGGTTCAATTCGTGCGAACTTAAACCTGTTCCTGCAGCAGGCGAATAAGGTTGGATTGTATAGCCCTTGTAAAGTAAGCCTTTTTTGTAAAGGTCTTTCAAAAGGAACCATAAGGTTTCGATGTACTCGTTTTCGTAGGTGATGTAAGGATGCTCCAGGTCAACCCAGTAACCCATCTTTTCAGTAAGGTCGTTCCACACATCGGTGTACTTCATTACCTCCTTGCGGCAGGCATCATTGTATTCCTCAACCGAGATTTTCTTGCCAATATCCTCTTTGGTAATGCCTAAGGTTTTTTCAACAGCCAACTCAATCGGCAGGCCGTGGGTATCCCAACCGCCCTTACGTTTTACCTGAAATCCCTTTAAGGTTTTGTAGCGACAAAAAATATCTTTAATAGCACGCGCCATAACGTGGTGAATGCCTGGCATACCGTTCGCCGAAGGCGGGCCTTCGTAAAATGTGTATGGCTTACTCGCCGGACGGTTCACAATACTTTTCTCAAAGATGTTCTCCGCACCCCAACGTTTCAATACTTCTTTGCCGATTTCTGGTAAGTTTAACTGCTTATATTCCTTGTACATCACGAGTTCTTATTCTATTTTTAAAGGTCGCTAATTTAGTCATTTTAAAGGAAAGGAAAAATAGCAATGAGTAACTCCTGTGTAGTATTTTTTTGCAATAAACATAGATTACGTGTTTTTTAAGCTTTTTCATCTACGAATTCTAAACGAATGCTCAGTTCGTCGAGACTGCATGCTACTTTGCTCAACTCATAACCCTTACATAACCCTTTCAAAGCCCTTTCATAACCCAATCAAACCCGCTCCCGAGCGGGTTTGATTGGGTTGTACATTGGGTTATTCTAGTAGTTGGTATTTAGTAGGTAGTATAAAGACCTAAGGCGGAATTAGATGTTATACGGTTGTCTTGTTAAAAACAAAGGTTCAAAACTTCCTTGCATCCGTCCCTTTCTATTTCAAGACAGGGTCTAACTACTAAATACTTACTACTAACCACTAATAAAAAAAGGGCATCCTTTCGGTGCCCTCTAGTTCTAATATTTAAAATCTAATGTCTAATATCTAACGTAGTTACGCTGAGAAGCTGCTTCCGCATCCGCAAGTGCTGGTTGCATTGGGGTTATTGAATGTAAATCCTCTTGCGTCTAGACCGTTTTTGAAGTCGATTTCCATACCGGCAAGATATAGACCATGTGCTTTGTTCATAAACAAACGGATGCCATGGATTTCATATTCGGTGTCGCCTTCTTTCTTTTGGTCGAAGCCCAATATATAGCTCATTCCCGAACAGCCACCACCTTCAACGCCAACACGAAGTCCGAAATCTTCACTAATTTCTTGTTGGTCGATCAACTTTTTTAGTTCTTTTAGCGCCCCTTCCGTAAGCGTTACTGGCGCTACTGCTGTTAAATTATCTGATGCCATATCCTTTCCTCGTATAAATTGTTTAACAAAATTACATATTTTTAGGCATTATTTAACATTTAGGACATTTTTGACAATCAGGTAACAGTATGAGTTTGAGCCCGGAATTAGTTGATTTTTTTAAATCATTGTTTGTTGTTGCATTTGGTGTTTTCGCAGGTCTGTTGCTTGCTTTTCGGCTAGCCTGGCCTAAAGTGGAGCGCTTTTTTGTGCGACTGAACGTAATGAAACGGCCAAAGGCGGTTGGCAAGGAAACCTTAAGAACCTCGGCTTACGAAAGACTATTGTTATTGGTGCACCGTATGGATGTGCAACAGGTGATGCAGCGTAATTATTCGACCGAACTCTCGGTGGAGCAGTTTCAACAGACTTTAATTGCAGATGTTGAGGCGGAGTTTGAACATAACTATACCCAGCAACTTTATGTGAGCGATTCGGCTTGGTTGGCGGTTCTTCAATTGAAGAAGTACACGTTGGATTTGATTCGGAATACGGGTGGGAAAGTGAGCTCGGTTGACGCTTTTGTGGAGGAAGTATTGGCTTATACGAAGCAGAAGGGCGAAAATGTGAACCTGCAAACGCAAGTTTTATTGAAAAAAGAGCTAAATGCTTAGCAATATCATAATAAAGCAAAATATCTGATAAAAGTTAAGTAATTGATAGTCCAATTCTTTGAGATTATCTATATTTGCCGATAATTCTAAATTTGTAAAAATTCCCAAACATGGAAAGAGATCAATCCATTTTTAATCTTATCAACGAGGAACTTAAACGCCAAGAAGAAGGTATTGAGTTAATCGCGTCGGAAAACTTTGTAAGTAAGCAAGTTATGGAAGCTGCTGGTTCGGTATTAACGAACAAATATGCGGAAGGACTTCCAGGAAAACGTTACTATGGTGGCTGTGAAGTTGTCGATAAAATCGAGACTATTGCAATCGATCGCGCTAAAGAATTATTTGGTGCAGAATGGGTAAACGTTCAACCACACTCAGGAGCGCAAGCGAATGCGGCCGTATTCTTAGCAATCTTGAAACCTGGCGATAAGATTTTAGGATTCGACCTTTCTCACGGTGGTCACTTAACACATGGTTCTCCAGCAAACTTCTCCGGTAAACTTTACCAACCTTTATTCTACGGAGTAAAAGAAGATACTGGATTAATCGATTATGAAAAATTAGAAGAAACTGCGCGCGCAGAAAAACCAAAGGTTATCATCTGTGGTGCGTCAGCATATTCTCGCGATTGGGATTACGCTCGTATCCGTAAGGTAGCTGATGAAATCGGTGCACTGGTTGTTGCTGATATTTCACACCCTGCAGGTTTAATCGCTCGCGGACTATTGAACGATCCACTTCCTCACTGTCATATCGTAACGACTACAACACACAAGACCTTACGTGGTCCTCGTGGTGGTATGATCATGGTAGGTAAGGACTTCGAAAACCCTTGGGGCATCAAAACTCCAAAAGGTGAGATCCGTACAATTACACAGTTATTAGACTTAGCGGTATTCCCAGGTACGCAAGGTGGTCCATTGGAGCATACGATTGCTGCGAAAGCTATTGCTTATGGTGAAGCGCTTTCTGATGACTATTTGACATACATCAAACAAGTAAAACAAAATGCTGCAACATTAGCGCAGTTCTTTGTAGAGAAAGATTACAAGATTATCTCTGGCGGAACAGACAACCACTTGATGTTGGTTGACCTACGCAATAAAGATATTTCGGGTAAAGAGGCAGAAGCTGTATTGGGCTTAGCTGGTATTACGACGAACAAAAACATGGTTCCATTCGATACACGTTCGCCGTTTGTTACATCGGGTGTTCGTTTCGGAACAGCTGCTATCACGACTCGTGGTATCGGTGAGACTGAAATTGTACAGATTGGTGAGCTTATCGATGAGGTCCTAACTAGTAGAAACGATGAAGCTGCGCTAAATCGTATACATGGAAAGGTTAAAGAGATGATGGCTCAATTCCCTTTATATAAATAGTATAAAGCATATTTTACAAGAAAATGGCTCTAAATGATAAATTTGGAGCCATTTTTGTTGATTAGTATAATGTGAAGAAATGTTAAAATCAACCGTAACTTTTTGAATACTCGGAATTTTTAATTCTCTTTGATTTAGTATAAATAATAACAAATCGCCTATCGAAACACGAATACGCTTTATAAAATCATTACAAGTACATAGCAGATACTCTAGCATTTTTGTGGAGGAATAATTATGAAACTATTGAATAAGAAGAGTGACCAACAATTGGTTCAAGCGTACGTTAAAGGCGAAGAAAGAGCAATACAGGTTTTATTAGAACGATATAAAACTAAAATCTATACCTCTATTTACCACCAGGTAAAGGATCAATACCTTGCAGAGGATATCTTTCAAGAGACTTTTATTAAAGTGATCAATACCTTAAAGGCTGGTCGCTACAATGATGAGGGTAAATTCTTGCCTTGGGTGATGCGTATTGCACATAATATGGTGATCGACCATTTCCGCCGCGAGAAAAGAGCCCCTAATATTGTCAATAACGATGGATTCGATATCTTCGAGGTCCTGCAGTTTTCGGATGATAGCGTGGAGACCAAAATGCTGAAAACCCAGCGAGACATTGATCTCAAGAAAATCATACAATTGCTTCCTGATGATCAGAAAGAGGTGTTAATCATGCGCCTGTTCTGTGATATGAGCTTCAAAGATATTGCCGATATCACCGAAGTAAGCATCAATACCGCCTTAGGCAGAATGCGCTACGCATTAACCAACCTACGAAAAATGATCGAAGAGAATAATTTG
This sequence comes from Sphingobacterium sp. UBA2700, assembly GCA_002354335.1. Taxonomy (GTDB): domain Bacteria; phylum Bacteroidota; class Bacteroidia; order Sphingobacteriales; family Sphingobacteriaceae; genus Sphingobacterium. The sequence goes on from DELI01000004.1 coordinate 188,780, forward strand.
ATGTTTCAATTGAATTAGTAGTTAGTATTTAGTAGTTAGTATTAAGACCTAGGGTTGCTACATATTGAATTAGTAGTTAGTATTTAGTAGTTAGTATTAAGACCTAGGGTGGGCTACAAAGCTTAATCAGTGGCTGGTATTTTTGAAGTATAAGTTAGACCTATGAGGTGATAAACTGGAGTTGAAAACGACTTTCGTCCGCTTTTATTACCCCATAGGTCTAACTACTAAGTACTAACTACTAAATACTAAAAAAATGCCATTTTGTCTTTATATCCTCTAAAATCAAGGTTTGGAATCAGATTTGATGTGTATTAGTAAATTAGAAAATTAAAGAAATACAATAGATGTACTGGATTATTTTTATTGGAATTATGTTGGTGAGCTGGATAGTCCAGTTCCGTTTCAAGAGTAAGTTTAAGAAGTATTCGGAGATGCCGTTATCATCGGGATTATCTGGTGCGGAGATTGCACAAAAGATGTTGAACGAGAATGGTATCAACGATGTGCAGATTATTTCTGTGGAAGGTCAATTAACAGACCACTATAATCCGGGAAATAGAACGGTTAACTTAAGTCCTGAGGTTTATCATGGGCGTTCTGTTGCAGCGGCGGCGGTTGCTGCACACGAGTGTGGACATGCCGTGCAACACGCGACAGCCTATAACTGGTTACAGTTCCGTTCGGCAATGGTGCCAATGGTAAGCGTGGCTTCGCGCCTGACTTCATGGGTGTTATTGATCGGTGTGATGATGTTGGCATTTTCAGGTAATTACATTGTGCTTGCCGTTGGGGTAGGAGCATTGTTCTTAACGACGCTATTTAGTTTCATTACACTTCCGGTAGAGTTTGATGCTTCAGCAAGAGCTTTAGCGTGGTTGGATCGTTCGGGCGTAACGCACAATACCGCAGAGCATGATGGCGCAAAAGATGCATTAAAGTGGGCAGCGATGACCTATGTGGTGGCAGCTTTGTCAGCTTTAGTGACTCTGTTGTACTACGCTTCAATTTTGTTCGGAAGAAGAGACTAATCCGGTTAGTCAAAGAATATAGCGATGGGATGAAAGCAATTTCATCCCATTTTTTTCTGAAATGATGTGTTTTCAATGGCAATCAAGAACTTTCATTCCCGTTGCGGTTTCATTGGAAACAGGATAGATTTTTTGTGAACAAGCGATAAGGGGAGTTCTTCAACAGCATTGCTCTATTTCAGGGATTAGACCTAATCATTAAAGTTTATAGCAGATGGATTTCCTTTCAATAGGATTTTGTACATTTGCACAATTAGCAACAGGATTTCAAGAGATTAAACGATGTTTTCAAATCTACAGGATAAATTAGACAGAGCCTTTAAAGTACTTAAAGGGCAAGGTAATATTACGGAAATTAACGTAGCAGAGACGATGAAGGAAATTCGCAAGGCATTATTAGATGCCGATGTGAATTACAAGACTGCTAAGACTTTTACAGATGACGTTAAACAAAAGGCTTTAGGGCAAAACGTATTAACGAGTATCTCGCCGGGTCAGTTATTGACGAAGATCATGAACGACGAGCTGACCGAATTAATGGGCGGTACAGTTACGGAGCTTGAGATTACAAAGAATCCTACTGTCATCTTGATCGCTGGTTTGAACGGTGCGGGTAAAACAACCTTCTCCGGGAAATTGGCGAACTTCCTGAAAACGCAGAAGAACAAGAAACCATTATTGGTTGCGGGCGACGTTTATCGTCCTGCCGCTATCGACCAATTGGAGGTGTTAGGCCAACAAGTTGGTGTTCCGGTTTTTGTGAATAGAGAATCTACCGATCCAATCGGTATTGCCGTTGCGGGTGTTGAAGAAGCAAAACGCAATGGCCATAATGTAGTCATCATCGATACAGCGGGTCGTTTAGCTATTGACGAAGCGTTAATGCAAGAGATCACAGCGGTTAAGGATGCTACGCAACCTCATGAGATTTTATTCGTTGTTGACTCGATGACGGGTCAGGATGCGGTAAATACGGCAAAAGCATTTAACGATCGCTTAGACTTTACGGGTGTTGTATTAACAAAATTAGACGGTGATACGCGTGGTGGTGCTGCGCTTTCGATTAAGTCGGTTGTTAACAAGCCTATTAAGTTTATCGGTACGGGTGAGAAGATGGAAGCATTGGATGTTTTCCACCCAGATCGTATGGCTTCTCGTATTTTAGGGATGGGTGACGTTGTTTCCCTTGTGGAGCGCGCTCAACAGCAATTTGACGAGAAACAAGCAGCAGAGTTACAAAAGAAAATCCGTAAGAATAAATTTGACTTCAACGACTTCAAGTCTCAGATTCAACAGATCAAGAAGATGGGTAATATGAAGGATTTGATGGGAATGATTCCTGGGGTTGGTAAAGCGATCAAAGATGTGGAGATTGATGATGATGCCTTCAAACCAATTGAGGCGATCATCGATTCAATGACTCCTTTTGAGCGTGAAAATCCGGATGCAATCGATCAACGCAGAAGAATGCGTATTGCGAAAGGTTCCGGAACAGATGTTAATGAGGTTAACAAGTTGATGAAGCAATTTGGCGATATGCGTAAGGTGATGAAACAAATGTCAAACCCTGCTATGGCTGCCAAAATGATGAGAAACATGCCTAAGATGCCTGGAAAGCCATTCTAGAAAAAGATAAAAAAGAAGATGCAAGTCCAGGCTTGCTCTCCAGATACAAAAAAGGGCATTCAGCAGGATGCCCTTTTTTATGTTTCTAAAGCCTTCAGGCTACTAAATGCTAGAATTAATTCTTAGTTTTGTAAAATGGACGACCCCGCACAGATATCAGAATATGGCAAAATCCTACTTATGGCAATAGTAGGGATGCTATTGGTATGTGCTACAATCTTTCTGGCGTTCGTCCTTTCGCCTAAGAACCCTAATCCCGTAAAATTAAGTACCTACGAATGTGGAGAGGAAAGTGTTGGAACTTCCTGGATTCAGTTCAATCCTCGTTTCTACGTCATTGCACTGATCTTCTTGCTTTTTGATGTGGAGCTGATCTTCATATTTCCTTGGGCTACCGTGTTTGGCAATGCGGACTTTATTGCTGCCGATGCACGTTGGGGCTGGTTTACTTTGATCGAGATGGCCATCTTTATTGGTATCTTAATCGTAGGCTTAATCTACGTATGGAAGAGTGGGGATATCAGCTGGATCAAGCCACAGCATAAAACGCCTAGCGTTGCTGTTAATATCCCAAGTGCTGCCTACGACAAGCTGAATCAGCAAACTTATGCTGTGAGGGATTACAAAGAGCCTTTAATTGAAGAAGTAGAAACCGTTGTGAGCACTACAGCTGCAGCGCCTAAAATAGGATTTAAACCTAAATTCAAGAAACCAAGTTCAGAATCATGAGTCTAGACCAACGTCTGCAACAAAATAATGGCGTCATTATCGCTAAGATGGATGATCTATTGAATTGGGCCAGGTTGTCATCCATGTGGCCTATCAGTTTCGGTATTGCATGCTGTGCAATCGAAATGATGGGGGCTATGGCGGCTACTTATGATTTAGACCGCTTAGGCGTTTTTCCACGCCCTTCGCCTAGACAGTCGGATGTGATGATTATCGCAGGAACCGTAACGTTCAAGATGGCAGATCGCATCAGGAAGCTTTATGAGCAGATGCCGGATCCGAAGTATGTGATTTCGATGGGTTCTTGCTCTAACTGTGGAGGACCTTACTGGCAGCATGGTTATCATGTGGTTAAAGGTGTGGATAAGATTATTCCTGTTGATGTGTATGTGCAGGGCTGTCCGCCTAGACCGGAGGCTTTGATTGGAGCTTTCTTAGAATTACAAAAGAAAATTGATGAACAGTCTTTACTGAAAGGGGATATTTTTCCCGTGGCAGTAGAGCAATAGAATAAAATATGGCAAAAGATTTTTATGGGGATTTACGCTTAGGGATTCTAGGTGGCGGACAATTGGGCCGTATGTTGATCCAAGAAGCAATAAATTTTAATGTAAACATCCATGTGCTAGATCCAGATCCTAATGCACCATGTAAGCGTCTTTGCAACCAATTTGAGGTTGGTTCGCTAGCTGACTATGATACCGTGTACAACTTCGGTAAGGATTTGGACATGATTACAATAGAGATCGAGAAAGTTAATGTTGATGCCCTAGAGGCATTGGAATCGGAAGGAGTGATTGTTTATCCACAAGCGCGTGTAATCCGTTTGATCCAAGATAAGGGATTACAGAAGCAGTTCTTCAAACAGAACGATATCCCGACCTCAGCATTTCAGTTTATATCGAATAAAGATGGTTTAGCGCAATCACATCTTCCTCTGCCTTTTATCCAAAAGCTTAGAAAAGATGGATATGACGGAAAAGGCGTAAAGAGAATCAACTCTTCCGCTGATTTTGAAACTGCATTCGAGGAGCCAAGCATCGTAGAAGAGCTGGTTGACTTCGAAAAGGAGATTGCTGTGATTGTTGCTAGAAACGACCGTGGTGATATTTCTACCTTTCCAATGGTGGAGATGGAGTTCAACCCGCAAGCAAATCTTGTGGAATTCTTGATTTCACCGTCGACTTATTCGGCAGATATCCAGGAAAAGGCAGAGCAAATCGCGAAGAAAATTGCTAATGATTTACAAATTGTTGGTCTATTAGCGGTGGAGATGTTCTTGACGAAAGAGGGAGAGATTCTTGTGAATGAACTAGCCCCAAGACCTCACAACTCGGGACACCAAACGATTGAAGGGAACTATGTTTCTCAATTCGGGCAGCACTTGCGTGCAATCTTCAATCTTCCTTTAGCCAATACAGGTGCTCGAGGAAATGCTATCATGATTAATCTTCTAGGTGAAGAGGGCTACGAGGGATTGGCAGAATATGAAGGATTGGAAGAGGCATTGGCAATCGACGGAGTCTATATTCACTTATACGGTAAGAAATATACTAAACCTTTCCGTAAGATGGGACACGTGACGATTGTACATGAAGACCGAGCGACAGCTATAGATAATGCCCGTAAAGTTCAGAATTTAATTAAAGTTATTGCTTAAAAATAAGATATAATGAGTAATCCAAAGATTGGTATTATCATGGGCAGCAAGTCGGACTTGCCTGTGATGCAAGATGCGGTTGAAGTATTAAAATATTTAGGAGTTGATGCTGAAGTAACGATTGTATCGGCACATCGTACGCCAAAGCGTATGTTTGACTATGCGGAACAAGCAGCGAGCAGAGGCCTTAAAGTTATTATTGCTGGTGCTGGCGGTGCTGCACATCTGCCAGGTATGGTGGCTTCGATTACGCACCTTCCAGTTATTGGTGTACCGGTAAAATCATCAAACTCTATTGATGGCTGGGACTCTGTACTATCTATCCTTCAGATGCCAAATGGTATCCCTGTCGCGACAGTTGCTTTGAATGCTGCAAAGAATGCAGGGATTCTTGCCGCACAGATATTAGGAACGCAGGACGACACAGTTGCGCAGGCGCTCATTAAGTTTAAAGAAGAGTTGAGAGATAAAGTCGAGGAGACTGCGAGGGAAGTAGAACAATTAAAATTTTAAATAGAAAAAGGCGGGTTATCCCGCCTTTTTCTATTTAAATGTCTTTTGCATATAGTCAAAACTCTTCTTGATACTAGCATACTTATCATCTGAATAGATATCATCTTGTTCGATAAAAGCATACTTGAGTCCGCTTTCATTGGCAAAAGATGCTAAGTTCGGAAAGTTGATACTACCTGAACCAACCTCTGTATATCGAATCGTCTTCATAACCTCTTCGAAGTTTAAGGTGTCACGTTTGCCAGTTTTTGCGTCGAATTTATTCTGCTCAATAGGATTCGAGAATTGTCTATCCATATCTTTAACATGCCACAGAGGGAAGCGTCCTGGGTACTTTGAAAAATACGTTTGCGGGTTTTCTCCCGCTTTATTAATCCAGTATAAGTCGAGCTCAAAGCATACAAGATCAGGTTCTGTGAAGGCTAGGATAATATCCAATCCTTTCGTGCCATTTCCGAACTCTTTGAATTCCCAGAAGTGGTTGTGATAGCCAATTTTGATACCTGCCTTCTTCGCCATCTCACCAGCCTTATTCAGCTGTTCAGCGATATATTGATAAGCAGCAACATCCAGTTTGTTCAGGTTGTCCATTGGCGGAACTGGAGCTATTACATACTCCTGTCCGAGGTTATGTGCAATCTCGATGTATTTCTCGATATTCTCTTTGTCGCTATGATCTTTACTTAGGTATTTACCCATATCGTAATGACCACTATGTGTGATGAGGTTATTATCATTTAACACCTTCTTGAAATCATCAATGGAGAGCCCCCAGAAGGAGTTGTTTGCGAGATCTACTCCAAAGGTTTCTACATGGGTATATCCAAGCTTAGAAACGTTCTTAAGGACCTCTTTCGGGTCTTTCGCTAATAGGTCACGAAGTGTAAAAAGTTGAAGTCCTATGTTCTTAAGTGGCGATCCGGGTGCAGTGTTGGTTCCTTTGCAGGAAAAAAGATGAGGGGCAAGAAGTCCTCCCATGACTCCTAAGCTAGCTTGCTTAAGGAAATTACGTCTTGACTGTGTCATACTTACAATAAGTTTGTTGATTGAAGATAAGTATTATTTTAATAAAAACTTCATCTTTCTGTGTAAAGAGGGATAGGCAGGGTAGTTGCAGTTGGCGATTTAAACCATACTTTCCATAAAAAAAGAGGGATTCCTTTTTCGGAACCCCTCTTCATATGTGTTAAAGGTGTATCTTAAGACTATACAGTCATGATATCTTTTTCTTTTAATTCAGCAAGTTGATCAACTTTTACAATATATGCATCCGTTAATTTTTGCACTTCGCCTTCACCGGCTTTGATTTCATCTTCAGAAGCACCATCATTTTTCAATTTCTTGATAGCTTCGTTCGATTCTTTACGGATGTTACGAACTGTAACACGACCTTTCTCAGCTTCTTCCTTTACTTTTTTCACTAGATCGCGACGACGTTCTTCTGTCAATGGAGGTACCACTAAACGAATGATATTACCGTCGTTTTGCGGATTCAAGCCGATGTTTGAGTCCATAATTGCTTTCTCGATCGCAGAAAGTAAAGATTTTTCCCATGGCTGAATAACGATTGTTCTAGCATCAGTAGTATTGATGTTACTAACTTGCGACAAGGCTGTTGCAGATCCGTAGTAATCTACGAAGATACCATCAAGCATGCCTGGGCTAGCTTTTCCAGCACGTATTTTTGTAAGTTCAGACTCGGTATGCGCGACTGCTTTAATCATTCCTTCTTTGCAATCGTCCAACTGAAGTGAAATTAATTCGTTCATATCTTGAATATAATTTATCGTAAAAAATAGATTAGCTTACAATGGTACCAACGTGCTCGCCATTTGCTAGCTTCATTAAGTTGCCAGGCTTATTCATGTCGAATACGATGATAGGTAAGTTGTTTTCTTGACATAATGTGAAAGCGGTCATGTCCATAACGTTTAATCCTTTTTCATACACTTCAGTGAATGAAATATGATCAAATTTCTGAGCATTCGGGTCTTTCTCAGGATCCGCGGTGTAGATTCCATCGACGCGTGTTCCTTTTAATACAGCATCCGCGTTGATTTCAATAGCGCGTAATGAAGCTGCTGTATCTGTAGTGAAATAAGGGTTACCAGTTCCGGCACCGAAGATAACAATACGTCCTTTTTCTAAGTGACGAACTGCTCTTCTACGAATAAATGGTTCACAAATCTGCTCCATTTTAATCGCCGTTAGTAGACGGGTCTTCATTCCTTCTTTTTCCAAAGCATCTTGCAAAGCCATGCTATTGATAACGGTTGCTAACATGCCCATGTAATCAGCTTGTACACGGTCCATTCCCGCTTTTTCAGCGCTTAAGCCACGGTAAATATTACCACCACCGATTACGATAGCGATTTCCATGCCTAGACTGTGAAGTTCTTGAATGTCTTTTGCGTATTGCTGAACGCGATTAATGTCGATTCCGTAGCTTTGTTCACCCATCAAAGCTTCTCCGCTGAGTTTTAGTAGGATGCGTTTGTATTTCATATTTGATTTTTGGAGTATTTCCAAAAGCCAAAGATAGGATTTTTTAACATCGGTTAAACAGTTTTATTCTGATTTTTTAACGATTTGATTACTTGACGGTAAAACTCCTCGTACTTAGGAACTATTTTACTCAGTTCAAAATCCTGTGCCCTGACTAGAGCATTGGCCTTAAATTCAGCGAGTGTTGCATCGTTTTCAAGAATATGGATCGCATTTTTAGCCATATCATCAATATCGCCGATATCGCTCAGGAAACCGCTGAATCCTTGTTTATTTAACTCCGGCAAACCGCCAGTATTGGATGAAATAACAGGCACTTTACAGGCCATCGCTTCCAATGCCGCGAGTCCGAAGCTCTCCGATCCGGAAGGCATCAGAAACAAATCGGAGATCGATAATATCTCTTCGATAGCGTCCTGTTTCCCTAAGAAACGGATCACATCGCAGATACCTAGGTCGCGTGCTAATTCCTCCGCATTCCGACGCTCCGGGCCATCCCCAACCATTAATAGTTTACTTGGAATAACCTTGTTGACCTTTTCGAAAATACGCACGACATCTTCCACACGCTTTACTTTCCGGAAATTGGATGTATGAACCAATATACGTTCGTTATTCGGTGCTATCGCTTTCTTGAAATGCTCATGATTCTTATTGCTGAAGCGTTGAAGATCGATAAAGTTCGGTATGACTTGAATATCTTTCGTAACATCAAAGTACTGCAGGGTTTGCTCTTTCAGGTTGTCCGAAACAGTCGTTACACCATCCGATTGATTGATCGAGAAAGTCACCACCGGGCTAAAGCTCTTGTCTTTACCTACCAGTGTGATATCCGTACCGTGCAAGGTTGTTACGACGGGAATATCAATTCCATAGGTCTTCAAGATCTGCTTTGCAAGGAATGCAACCGAGGCATGTGGAATCGCATAATGCACATGCAGAAGATCTAATTTTTCAAAACGAACAACATCCACCATTTTGCTGGCTAGGGCTGTTTCGTAAGGGGGGAAGTCGAACAATGGGTATTGCGCCATAGAGACTTCGTGATAAAAAAGGTTTTCGGAAAAGAAATCCAAACGGGCAGGTTGGCTATATGTGATGAAATGTACCTGATGCCCTTCGTTGGCTAATGCTTTTCCTAATTCTGTGGCAACCACCCCACTTCCACCAAATGTTGGATAACAGACAATTCCTATCTTCATACGTTTCGTTTTCTTCCATAAAGATAATGATGCTTTTATAAATCCGCAGGAATATTTTCCTATGAGGTAGAAATATTCTATTTTTATTACAAATGAATGAACAAACAACAAAACTGATCGAAGAGCTTCAATTTAAAACTTCAAGAGCGGGCGGAAAAGGAGGGCAGCATGTCAATAAAGTTTCTTCTAAGGTGATGCTTATCTGGAATGTTGATGCTTCTTCTATTTTTACCGACGAACAAAAGACCTTGCTCAAAGAGCGCCTAGCGAATAGAATCAATAAAGAAGGCGAACTATTGCTCGACTCTTCAAGTGATCGAAGCCAGATTAAGAACAAAGAAATCGTTATTGAACGTTTTCTAAACATCCTAGACGATGCATTAAAGGTCGATAAACCCCGTATTCCGACCAAGATCCCCAAATCGAAAATTATTGCCCGGCTAGATCGTAAAAAGATGCAGTCTGATAAAAAAGCTGATCGGCGCTGGCGGCATGAATAGCATTTTCCACTCCTTCCATATTAAAACTTACCCCGCTTGATAAGCTGTTACAAGCTTAGTGCACCTGTCTTATGATTTTATAATCCTGATACATAAGGTGTTACGTGTTTAAACCGTTTTTACAACTAATAATTTAGTTGTATAACTAAATTATTAGTTATACCTTAGTCTTATAATCGATTATAGGCAATATTGTCTTTTTATAATTTATCAATACCAGTATGGACGAATTAAAAGAACTTACGAAGGCTGAGGAGCAAATCATGCAAGCGCTTTGGGACCGTGACGGGGGATTTGTGAAAGAGATCATCGATATGCTTCCCGAGCCGAAACCTGCTTATAATACTGTTTCAACCATTATTCGGATTCTTGAAACCAAGGGTTTTGTGGATCACGAGTCTTTCGGAAAGAGCCATCGCTACTTCCCGAAGATCCAGAAAGAAGAATACAAGAAGTTAATCACCGGAAAACTCTTGCAAGGCTATTTTGAGAATTCTGCCAGCAGCATGTTGTCTTTTTTTCTAGAAGAAAACAAGCTGGATGTCAAAGACATGGACGAAATCTTGAAATTAATACAAAAGCATAAATCTTAAACCCAACTATCGGAGCCATGCTATACCTAATCCTTTCAAATATAGCGCTGATCGTATTTTTCCTAATCTATTGGTTAGGACTGCGAAAGCTTACATTTTTCCAATGGAACAGATGGTTCCTATTGGGCAGCTTATTCATTGCATATTTAATTCCTTTGGGACTTTATATACAAGTGCCCATGCCGGAAATGATGATTATGGAGATCCCGGAAATCACGATCGGGCCACATCAACAAGCTGTTGAAGCCAATCGAATATCGGCTAATCATTGGGAAATTCTGAGTATCCAGACCTTACATGCCATGTATTGGCTTGGGGTGGCTATATTCAGCGCCTGGTTCCTCTACCGAGTCGTGGCATTATTGAGGACGATCAGGGAAGGGTCTGCTAAGGGTAGTTTTTCTTTCTTCGGAAAGATTGTGCTGAGCAAGGAACTACAAGATGAGGATTTAAGGCAAGTACGAAATCATGAGCTCGAGCACGTCAAACAGGGACATTCGCTGGATATTATCTTATTAGAAATCTTTAGGCTTTTTAATTGGTTTAATCCAATCTATCCCATGTTGATTCGGGAGATGAAATTTGTGCATGAATGTATTGTCGACGAGAAACATGCGGACAATAAAGTTGCCTACGCCGAGCTCTTGCTGGCGCAGGCCATGAATACCAAAAGCGCCTTGCTGCAACACGAGTTTTCCAATAATTCATTATTGAAAAATAGAATCACTATGTTATTTAAAGAAAAAACAGCCTATAAATTTAAGGCAACATACCTTTTAACCCTTCCTGCCAGTTTATTTATGCTTTTCCTTGTGGTAAATTGTAAACAGGAAGAACAGAAAGCAGAGCCAAAAGTGGAAAAGATTACTTTACAGGATGTACCAGAGGAACGGAAATATGAGGGGTTACTTATTGACAATCCCGAGATACTAGCGGATTATCCCGGTGGCATCGATAATTTCCGAAAATTTGTACAAGAAACCTATACTTATCCGCAAGCTGCAATTGATGCCGCTGTAAGAGGAAAAGTAGTCGCAAATTTTATCATTGGTTCAGATGGTGAGATCTCTAATATCCTTATTACGGAGGATTTAGGACATGGAACGGGCGAGGCATTGATCGCTGCGATCGAGAAAGCGGAGAAATGGAAACCTGCTATTCAAGATGGAAAGGCCGTAGCCTCACGCTTTATGATTCCGTTAAGATTAGACCTTTCCCAACAATAAAACTTTATTGGCTTTGCAAATGGTACCTTTTGGTACGACTTCTTTGCAAAGCCTTTTCAATTTTAAAATCCTCCCTTCAACAATCTTAGCTCTTGTTGCAATTTCTCGATACGATCGATCAAATTCTGTACGACTTCGATGCCCTGCACATTAAGTTCTAACTCATAATGCCAGTTAGAGAAGCGCTGTATCTGCTGTATTTGCTCCTCTTCAATAAACTCCGTTTCCTCTTCGATGATAATCTCAATCAGGCCATTCTGATGTAATTCCTGAATAAATGTCCGTTCAATCTTATTCGATCGGCAGATATCAATCACCTTAAATAATGTCTTTTCCATAGCTTACTTTGTTGAGTCTGCAAATTGTTGAACAAGTTTCTTTTGCTCATCCGTCAAATTTGTTGGAAGTTTCACGTGAACCTCAGCGTATAGATCGCCAAACTCACCTTCCTTCTTATAAACAGGATATCCCTTACCCTTTAACCGAATCTTTGCGCCGTTTTGTGTTTCCGCCTTGATTTTTACATTTATCTTGCCGGTCAGCGTATTGACGATAGTCTCTCCACCGAGTAGCGCCGTTGCTAAATCAATCGAGATATTAGTATAAAGATCGTTTCCTCTGCGCTGGAAGTTAGGGTCCCCCTTAATGCTAAACGTGATATACAGGTCGCCATTTGGCCCTCCATTCATTCCCTCGCCGCCTTGCCCTTTCAATCGGATCTTCTGTCCATCTTCTACTCCCGCGGGAATAGTGATACGAATATTTTTTCCGTTGACAGTGAAAGTTTGCTGATGCGTCTGAGAGGCTTGTAGAAGGGTCAATTCTAAGCTTGTGTTATAGTCTTGCCCTCTAAAGCCGGCACTTCTGCGGTTGGAGCCGCGCCCTGAAAAACGGCTACCAAAAAGTTCTTCAAAGAAATCCGAATATTCACCTGTATCATAATTACCGTCGTAGTTGAAATCATAGCCCTGGAAAGGGTTCTGTCTCCCAGCTCCGGCATTAGAACGTCCATATTGCTGCTGCGCCTTTTCATACTCTTCGCCATGTTTCCAGTTTTCACCGTACTGATCATATTTCTTACGCTTTTCTGGATCAGTCAGCACCTCGTTGGCCTCGTTGATTTCTTGGAATTTCTTCTTAGCCTCCTCGTCGTTCGGATTCAAATCAGGATGAAACTTGCGGGCAAGTTTTCTATACGCTTTTTTGATATCGTCCTGGCTGGCTGTTTTATCCAATCCTAATACTTTATAGTAATCTAAAAACGCCATATATCTTTTTGATTTATTTTAAAACTTTCACGATCCCCTAGAAACAGCAACAAGAACAAATCTTCTTGATAGCCATTGAAAACAAACACTTATCAAAACCTTTCATTTTTCCATTGAAACACAAACAAGAATGAAAGCTCTTGATAGCCATTAAAACAAACACTTATCAAAACCTTTCATTTTTCCATTGAAACATAAACAAGAATGAAAGCTCTTGATAGCCATTAAAACAAGCACTTATCAAAAAAACAAGCAGTCTGCACAATTGTTTCTATGGAGTCCTATCAAATTTACAACCTTCGTGGGGATTAAAAAAGTCTAAAAATTGAAACAATATAAGATAGCTACTGTTCAATAATAAAAAGCTGAAGCTATGAACACGAATAGACTTTCAAAGGCGATGGAAACATCCCTGATCAAACAGATGACAAAAGAAAACCAAGCCTCACAGATTTATTTGGCGTTGGGGATTTGGGCCGATACAAAAGGCTATGGTGGTATTGCAAATTTTCTTTTCCGTCATGCGCAGGAAGAGCGAAATCATATGATCAAGATTATGATGTACATTTTGGAGCGTGGGGGAGAGCCCAAGGTAGAAGCGGTGGAAGCACCAAGCAAACTGCCGAAAACGATTACCGAGTGTTTTAACATGGTGTTCGAACATGAAGTGGATAATACCAACGCAATCTACAATTTGGTGAATCAGTCGATGGACGAGAAAGATTGGGCGACTTGGAACTTTGCGCAGTGGTTCGTGAAGGAGCAAATTGAAGAAGAAAAACTGGCGCTTCAATTAATCGATAAATTGAAGATTGCCGGTGGTGATCGCGCTTCGGATGAGTCTCTTTTCAATTTGGACAAATTCCTAGAAAATGCACCCGATGAGGTAACATTGGCTAGAGAATCAACTGCTGAAAACCCAGAATAAAAAAGTTCTCTATTAATCTTAATAATGTAGGGTTGGGCGCTTGCGTCCAACCCTATGCTTTTTAAAGACTTTTAAACAAATTTATCAATCTACTGATAAGCTGGATGATAAGATGAGGGTTCATAGCTATTGTTTTTTAACGTTTCGCTCGTTGTAGTAATCCGTATTTCCGGTCAATATAAGTTTCCCGAAGGTTTTTAATCCTAGAGGATGAATAATATTACTGCGACCCTGTAGTTTGATGTTCGCCGTATCGGCAACATAGGATTCTAAGAAATCCAATCGTGCGTTGTTAAGTGTCGCGTCGAAGTGGGCAAATGAAAAGGTTACTAAACGAATGACGGATTCTTCCTTTCCAACCAGTTGGAACTTCGGGTCTAAATACTCTTGAGCGCCTGCTTCTCCCCATAATTGGAGATTGCTGCCTTTTCCTACAATTACTTTGTTGAGCCCCTGGAATACGCTGTCTGCCGAAATGATTGACATGGTGCCCTGGATATTGTTAAGCGTAATGGTCTTGCTGGATAAGCTGTCCAAATCAATATCATAATGTTGTGTACTTAGACCGCTTAAGGTGATCGTCATCGTATTTCCTTTGATAACCGAGTTTACGTCTTTTTTATAATAATAATTTGATCTGCTAATCTCGTTCTTCCCTTTGTTCGTAACGCGAACATTAGCGTGGTTGGCCTTATCAGTGCCGTTGATCACAATATGTTCAATATGGTTAAGAGACACTGGTTTTGCCGTTTCAGGCTCGCTAAAGCGCATCATAAAGGAAGAGATCGGGTCCGCAGGTTCCTTTGATATCTCGTCTTTAATAAGGATAGTACCCGTCAAGGGGCGAAGAACAAAAAAGCAAAGGAATAAGGTTAACCCCGTGGCGATAATTATAATGGTGGACTTTTTCATAATTCTATAGCGTTATATAAGTCGGTTATTTCATCGATTGATATGTTTAACAATTTCGCTGTCTGCAAAAATCGCGGCGCTTCTTGTTCCAAAAAGCTTTCCTTGCGCAGGCGGATAATTTGATCCTGAGCATCCTCTGCAACAAAAAAACCTAAGCCTCTTTTATTGAAGATGATTTCATCCTGTTGCAGTTTTTCATAAGAGCGCATAATGGTATTCGGGTTGACCTCCAAGGTTGCACCCAGGTCACGAACCGATAGGATTTTCTCTCCCGCAACCCATTCCTTTTTCAGGATCTTCTCCATCACCAGATCGATGATCTGTTGATAAATGGGTTTGTCATTTGTAAACTGCATTTAAACCTCCTTCTCTTTTAATAAAAAATAAAAACCCACGTAACAGGCTAATGACGCTAGTAATAAGGCGACAAGCGGGAATAGCTCCACATAAGATTCGTTGTTGATGTAGTAGGTAGTACCCGACCATACCTTTTCGAGAATTAAGGCGCCAATAATAACAGCCACCGTATAAATGCCGATAAACTTTAAAAGACTATATTTTCTGAAATAGAGCAGCGCATACAGATATATCGGTAACAAGGCAAAAAAGAACCCTCCGAACTTCAATAAGGAATAGTTGATGTTAGCATTGTTTAGAATGCTGTTTTCGCGTATTCCTTCATATAAATAGCCCAATTTATCGAACGCTTCCGTACATACCTCCATATAACGAGTTTGCAAATAAACTTGCATCAAATAGTTCAGCAACATGATGATTAAGAGATTGGACACATAAATGATTGCCGCTGTGAACAAATAGGCTAAATAACGTTGAGCAGGACTCACCGGAAGGGTGAGTTCGTAGGACTTATAGTACAATTTGGATAAGAAAAGTAAATGTATTAGAGGTAAAACCCCTACAAGGATAAGGCTGAGATCATAAAAAGTGTATTTTGCCAACTCCATAGCAGCATTATAGTCTACCGCTCCAGATGAGCTGATCGTATTGTCCAATAAACCGAAAATCTCATTTTCGGATAAGAGGAATACACCAACAAATCCAATCGTCGCTAGTAGCGGAATCGAGAATAATAAATAACGATTTCCTAACAAGATGCTCTTTGTGTATAAAAGGGAGGTTCTCATAATTCTACAGTTTGGTTAGATTGGGTAAAAGCATTAAACAGGAATTCAATATCTAGTTTAGCCTCGCTTGGTATGCTGGTTTTCACCAGATGGACTGCTCCATCAAACTCCTGTTGGCTATAGACAATTTCATCATCCGGCTCTGGCGTTCTTGTGATGCTATATTCTTTTGCTAGGTCAAATAGGCTCGTATCGATAAGAAGTTTTCCTTTATTCAAAATCAGCAGATGATCGAATAGATTATCGACGTCTCTAATTTGGTGAGTAGCGATGACAAAGATTTTATCTGCCGACATTGACTTGGCTAGCAGTTTTCTGAAAATTCCCTTCGATGGGATATCAAGCCCATTGCTTGGCTCGTCCATCAGCAGGGCCGACGTATTGCAGGCCAGGGCAAAGGCAAGATGCACTTTGCGATGCTGACCTAGAGACAGTCCTCTTAAACCATTTTCCATCGGAATATTAAAGGACCTCAGGTTGTTGATATATTCCTGATGCTCATATCTTGAATAGAAAGCTCCGTATATCTTTCCGAAAGCTTCTATATTCATATCGGGCAGTTTGCTGCTATCCGACAAGTAGAATACCTCGTTATAATACGCTGCGGAGCGATCCGAGCTCTTCAAATTGCCGTAAAACACATTCCCCTCTTTCGGCAGTAGTAAACCTACCATCAGCTTTAATAAGGTTGTTTTCCCTTCGCCGTTCAAACCTAAGAGCCCGTAAATATGGCCGGGTTGTAGTGTTGTGCTGATTTCCTCTAGCACCCGCTTCCTCTTTTTATAGGAATAAGATAGTGATTTGATGATTAGCATAATTCAAGTTTTAGTGTATTAATGAACTAATACACTACAAATTTAAAAATTGATTTTGAAAATACAAGAAGGAATAAAAAAAAAACGTAGCGAAACAGCTTGTGTTTCAGGATGAAAGGACAGCTCAACGCATCGGCGTCCAGTTAATGCCCGTTAAAGACCATTGTAAAACCAATTCAAACCCAATCCCAAGCGCTTCTGATATGGGTTTGTATTGGGTTTTCATTGGGTTTGAAAGGGCTTTAAAAGGGTTTTATGTCGAAGAAGTTTCGAGGAGGTCTTGAACAAAATAGATACAATGTGCGAGCAAAAAAAATCCAGCATGCTTGCATGCTGGATTATATAAGATGATAAGAATTTAGCTATCGAGAGTCTAAAGACAATCCGACTGGTGTGGAAGCGCCATTGCGATAAGAGAATTCGCTATCGGGTTTGTCGTCTCCACTTGCCGTTTTTAAGAAACGGAATACTTTCTTAGCTCCCGGGTCGGCAACATAGAGGTATTTAGAGTTTTCTTTGAAATCTAGCGCGACATCGGAAGGGCGTATCAGTCCGGTATTTGCTCCGCTGATGACACGAGTAGGGGTGATATTTCCGCCATTTTTTGCAAGTTCAGAAAAGTTTTCAAATAGCAGGATTCTTCCGCTTGTTGTATTTCCTGACGTAGTATAGTCTGTTAATGCAAGAACATTGTTCACCGTGTCTAGTGACATGCCTTGAATGTTGTGAGTATCTGCGATGCGAAGGGACCTAGTAGGTTTGACATCGTTGAAGAGTGTGTCTGTTCTCCGCGAAATAAGGCCTTCATAGATATCGACACCGCCGTTGTTTCCATTTCTGGATACATAAATAATGTTTTTATGTATCGCGATTGCCCATGGCAGTAGATCATCCTTAATTACGAACCTGCGCGATACTTTCATATAGCCAGATCGGTTCTTTGGAATGTCGTATGATATGATGGTCGATGAAGAAACGTCTACACCGAATAGTACATCTACGCTTGGGTAATAGACTAAGCCAGTCACTTTATTGGCATGTTTGTTATCGATTTTTCCATTATTCGCTAAGTTGCCTTCGCGGCCGACGGTAAAGATTTGTAAGCTGGTGTCTGATACAACTTGATTAATGGAGCTCATGAACACGCGTTGCGCAGCAGGGCTGAAAGTAATGGCGTTGCCACCGAACGTCCGCGATTGGAAATCCTGAAAGTTACCATTGACATCGCCAAAATTTGTTGAGTCTGCGCGTTTGATTACGCCAAGGTTAGGTGGGCTGGCAACTTGTGGATTCGTCGTATAATCTGAGAATGAGATATACAGTCTGGAAAAATCTCTATTGACAAAAGGCTCGTCATCATCACGCTCGCAAGCAACAATTCCGATTAGTGTTGTTATCATAGCTAGCGCGAAAATCCATCTTAAGTTCATGTTTCTTTATTTTATTACAAATGTAAAAATTTATCGCTATTCAGGCGCAGTTGGAAGCGTCAAGAAATGTTAATTTGATTAAATAAAGGTATTTATGTAACATTGCATGATTGAATTGAATGCAATGGAGAATAATGAATTTGTAAGGGAGAAGTTGGAATTGCCCAACGAAGGGAAGAAACTATTGCTACATTCCTGCTGTGCACCATGTTCGGGGGAAGTGATGGAAGCGCTGATTGCGTCAGACATCGAATTTACGATCTATTTTTACAACCCCAACATCCATCCACGCAAGGAATATGATTTACGCAAAGAAGAGAATATTCGATTTGCGGAGAAGCATAACATTCCCTTTATCGACGCGGACTATGACGTCGACCATTGGTTTGAACTTGCTAAAGGAATGGAAAATGAGCCCGAGCGTGGTATTCGTTGCACGATGTGCTTTGATATGCGCTTTGAGAAGACTGCAGAATATGCGGCAGCCAACGGCTTCGACGTTATTTCAAGTTCCTTAGGAATTTCGCGTTGGAAAACGATGAGTCAAATCAATGACTGCGGTGTTCGTGCAGCATCGCGTTATCCCGATATGGAATACTGGACATTGAACTGGCGTAAAAAGGGAGGTTCGGCACGTATGCTGGAGATCAGCAAGCGCGAACGCTTTTACATGCAGGAATACTGTGGTTGCGCTTATTCACTTCGCGATACAAATAAGTGGCGTATGGCGAATAATCGCGAGAAAATAGAATTAGGAAAAAACTATTACGAGTAGGGATAAGGATTTTTTAAAATAAATTTCATTTATACTTAATTAATCGTTATTTTTGCAGGCTCAAATGCAGGATTGTGAAGTATCTAAAACAATATAGAATACCATTTTCAGGTCTTTCGACAGGTAAACACAGTTTTGACTTTGAAGTAGATGAGAAGTTCTTTGCTTGTTACGAACATTCCTTAGTGAAGGAAGGAGACCTAAAAGTTGTAGTTGAACTACAGAAACAGGAGAATATGCTGATTGCTAATTTTGATATCAAAGGCAGCATGAAGCTTACTTGTGACGTTTGTTTATCTCAATTTGATGCTCCGATTCATATTCAAGAGCGCGCTCTGATCAAGTTTTCGGAAGAAGATTGGCAAGATGATACCGAAGAGGTTGTTATGCTGTCTAAAAACGACTACGAACTGGATATCGCTCCTTTGCTTTATGAATATATCAATGTTGCTGTTCCGCCTTACACGAAATGTAGTGAGCAGGGCGAAAACATAAACTGCGATCCGGAGATGTTAAATATGATTCAAAACGAGCAAGACGAAGAATCATCAATAGCGGACGATGAGCACATCGATCCACGTTGGGAAGCATTAAAAAATATTAAGAATAACTAAAACGAGAAATACGAGATGGCACATCCAAAACGTAAAACTTCTAAATCTAGAAGAGACAAAAGAAGAACACACTATAAAGCTGAGTTACCTAGCTTAACAGTTTGTAAAGAAACTGGCGCGGTTCATACACCACACCGTGCTTACACAGTAGATGGTAATTTATACTACAACGGTAAATTGATTATCGAAAATACTGCTACTGTCTAACGACATCATTCAGAATAAACATCCCAAAAAAGTGTAATATTTTATATTATTCACTTTACTTTGGGATGTTTTTTGCGTATTATTGAATATTCTAAATAATTACGAATGAAGATTGGATTAGACGTATTGGGGGGAGATTATGCACCGGACTCAAATATTAAAGGTGCTATCGAAGCTCAACAATTGCTAGACGAATCTCAGCGCATAGTGTTATTTGGCGACGAAGAAGCCACCAAAAAAGCTATTGAAGCAGCGGGATCCGACCCCTCAAAATTTGATTATGTTCATGCTCCTGAAAATATCAGCATGCACGAACATCCAACCAAAGCTATCACACAAAAACCCGATTCATCCATTGCAAAGGGCTTTGAACTATTAAAGAACGGTGAGATAGACTCTTTCTCTTCAGCTGGAAATACCGGAGCGATGTTAGTTGGCGCTATGTTCAGTGTCAAGACTATTCCGGGGGTTTTACGCCCCGCAATTGCCACCAACGTTCCTAAATTAAAAGAAGGATTTGGAATCCTGCTTGATGTTGGTGCAAATGCAGACTGCAAACCTGAAATGTTGAACCAATTTGCGCTGCTTGGTAGCTTGTATGCTGAGCATGTATATGGCATCCCGAGCCCCAAAGTTGGATTATTGAACATTGGCGAAGAAGAAGAAAAAGGAAATAACCTAACTGTTGCAACCTACCCATTATTAAAAGCAAACAATAAGATCAATTTTATTGGAAACGCTGAAGGCCGTGACTTGTTCACTGACCATGCAGACGTTGTCGTTTGTGATGGCTATACTGGAAATGTGGTTCTAAAACTTGCGGAGTCGTTTTATGTGGTTACCTTGAAAAAAGGAATGAAAGATCCTTTTTTCGATCGCTTTAACTATGAGCAATATGGAGGAAGCCCTATTTTAGGTGTAAATGCTCCAGTTATTATTGGCCATGGTATATCAACTCCTGAGGCTATTAAAAATATGGTTTTATTGTCAAGAGATATGATTGCTTCTCAATTTATTGAGAAGATCAGATCAGCTTTTAATTAATTGATATGTCGAAAATTCATGCGGCGATAACCGCTGTAAATGGTTATGTTCCGGATTATATCCTTACCAACAAAGAGTTGGAAACCATGGTTGATACCAACGACGAGTGGATTGTAAGCCGCACGGGTATCAGCGAAAGAAGAATTCTTAAAGATCCCAATAAAGCAACTTCTGATTTGGCCGTTCCTGCGGTAAAGGGTCTTTTAGAAAAAAGAGGAATCTCGGCAGAAGATATCGAATTGATTATTTTCTGTACAAGTACACCAGATATGTTGTTTCCTGCTACGGCGAATATTCTTGCAGACAAGATTGGAGCAAAGAATGCTTGGGGATATGATCTTCAGGCCGCATGTTCGGGTTTCTTATTTGGATTAACGACCGGTGCTCAGTTCATCGAGTCGGGGAAGCATAAAAAAGTTTTAGTTGTTGGTGGTGATAAGATGTCATCAGTTGTCAACTATGCGGATAGAAATACATGTATCTTATTTGGTGACGGGTGCGGATGCGTGCTTTTAGAACCCGATACGGAAGGAAATGGCATACAGGATTCTATCCTGCGCACGGATGGTTCGGGCGGACAATACCTGAATATCAAGGGTGGTGGTTCCCTACATCCGGCTAGCCACGAAACGGTGGATGCAGGCTTGCACTATGCTTACCAAGAGGGACGCACAGTATTTAAGTTTGCCGTTACAAATATGGCGGATGTTGCTGCCGAAATTATGGATCGTAACAACCTAACTGCGAACGACGTAGCCTGGTTAGTTCCACATCAGGCAAACAAGCGTATTATTGATGCAACGGCAGAGCGCGCTGGATTGCCAGAAGAAAAAGTGATGGTGAATATCCAGAAATACGGAAATACAACAAGCGCGACGATTCCTATGTGTTTATGGGAGTGGGAGAGCCAGTTGAAAAAAGGCGATAATTTGATCCTTGCGGCCTTTGGCGGCGGGTTTACTTGGGGCTCCGTTTATTTAAAATGGGCATACTAATCTCCGAGTTTTTATTACCTTTACAGTTAACAATTTTTTTACATTAAATAAACTAACCTACTAGCATATGAGTATGGATATTAAACAAATTCAAGATTTAATCAAATTTGTTTCTAAATCTGGTGTTAATGAAGTTTCTATCGAAGAGAAAGATTTCAAGATCACAATTAAAACAAATCAAGAGCCAACTTACGTTACAGCTTCAGTTCCTGCAGTAGCAGCGGCGGCTCCAGTAGCGGCAGCCCCTGCGGCAGCAGCTCCGATAGCGGCGGCACCAGTTGCAGCAGCGCCAGCAGCAGATGATGAATCGAAGTATATCACGGTTAAATCTCCAATCATTGGTACATTCTACCGTTCTCCAGGTCCAGATAAAGGGGTGTTTGTGAATGTGGGTGATGAAATCGCTCCGGGTAAAGTATTGTGTATTGTCGAAGCAATGAAACTTTTCAACGAGATTGAATCTGAGGTTTCTGGAAAAATCGTGAAAATCTTAGTTAATGATGCACAGCCTGTGGAATACGATCAACCATTATTCTTGGTAGATCCTAGCTAATCGTTAGTCTGCTGGATAGCAGACATTGTTGCTCAGGAAAAAGTATTACATCATTCAGAACTATGTTTAAAAAAATATTAATTGCCAATAGAGGTGAGATCGCATTAAGAATTATCCGTACTTGTAAAGAAATGGGTATTCAGAGTGTTGCGGTATATTCTACTGCAGATCGCGATAGTCTGCACGTTCGCTTTGCAGACGAAGCAGTTTGTATCGGTCCGCCAGCAAGTAAAGATTCCTATTTAAATATTCCTAATATCATTGCAGCTGCAGAATTAACCAATGCAGATGCAATTCACCCAGGCTACGGTTTCCTTTCGGAAAATGCCAAGTTCTCTGCGATCTGTGCAGAATATGGTATCAAGTTTATTGGTGCTACAGCAGAGCAGATTGAGAAAATGGGTGATAAAGCTTCAGCAAAAGAGACGATGAAGCAGGCAGGCGTTCCAACGGTTCCGGGATCGGATGGTTTGGTACCTGATGTGAAAACGGGTCTGAAGCTTGCCAACGAAATGACGTATCCAATTATTTTAAAAGCTACTGCCGGTGGTGGTGGTCGTGGTATGCGTATCGTTTGGAAAGATGAAGAGTTTGAACCAGCATGGGATTCGGCTCGTCAAGAAGCTGGTGCCGCATTCGGAAACGACGGCATCTATTTAGAGAAATATGTGGAAGATCCACGTCATATTGAGATCCAGGTCATCGGTGATCAGTATGGTACAGTATGTCACCTTTCTGAGCGTGACTGTTCTATCCAACGTCGTCACCAGAAATTGGTAGAGGAAGCTCCATCTCCATTTATTACGCCAGAGTTGCGTGCTAAAATGGGTGAAGCAGCTATCAAAGGTGCGATGGCAGTAAAATATGAGGGCGCGGGTACTATCGAGTTTTTGGTAGACAAACACCGTAACTTCTACTTTATGGAGATGAATACACGTATTCAGGTAGAGCACCCTGTAACGGAGGAAGTAATCAACTTCGATTTAATTAAAGAACAAATTAAAGTAGCAGCAGGTATTCCTATTTCAGGAAAGAGCTATGAGCCAACCATGCATGCTATCGAGTGTCGTATCAATGCGGAAGATCCTTTCAATAATTTCCGCCCGTCGCCAGGGAAGATTACGAACTTCCACTCTCCAGGAGGTCATGGCGTTCGTGTAGATACGCACGTATATTCTGGATATACCATCCCTCCGAACTATGATTCGATGATTGCGAAATTAATTTGTGTTGCGCAGACTCGTGAAGAGGCGCTTAACACAATGGAACGCGCATTGAGCGAATTTGTAATTGAGGGTGTGAAAACAACCATTCCACTTCACCTACGTCTAATGCGTGATCCTAACTTTAGAGCTGGTAATTTTACCACTAAATTTATGGAGACTTTCGACCTGACGCAGTATCCTGATGAGGAAGTTGTATAAAATTTATTT
Organism: Sphingobacterium sp. UBA2700; assembly: GCA_002354335.1. GTDB lineage: Bacteria > Bacteroidota > Bacteroidia > Sphingobacteriales > Sphingobacteriaceae > Sphingobacterium. The sequence goes on from DELI01000004.1 coordinate 212,484, forward strand.
TACATAAGCAAAACATGCCATTCTTCTTACGAAGAATGGTATTTTTGTTTTCTTACGAACAATTTACACGTACATAAACTTACATGTCCAAGAATCTAAAATTAATTGAAGCGATAAAGAACAAAGGCAAGAATCTTGAATCCGAGATGTCCTTTTTCGATCATCTTGAGGTGCTTCGTTGGCATATTATCCGTGCAGTAATCGCTGTTACTATTTTTGCGATCTTATCTTTTACCTTTTATGATTTTGTTTTCAACGAAATTATTATGGGTCCAAAGAACCTGGATTTCTGGACGTATCGTATGATGTGTAAAGTGGGGGATGCGTTGAATTTAGCAGGTTTCTGCGTAGAGAAGATTCCGTTCAATATTATCAATACAGAGTTGGCCGGGCAGTTTATGCTTCAGATTAACTCCTGTTTATTGATGGCAGTAGCTTTGGGCTTTCCGTATTTGTTATTTGAGGTTTGGCTCTTTATCAAACCGGCATTAACGGATATTGAACGCAAATCGGCTCGTGGTTTCGTATTCTATGCGACTGTTCTGTTTATTATCGGAGCTTTATTTGGTTACTATATCGTTGTTCCTTTATCGGTAAATTTCCTAGCAAACGTATCCTTAAGTGAGGAAATTACGAATCAGATTACTATCGATTCGTACTTGTCGACAATTGCGACATTAACTTTGGGCTGTGGAATTATCTTCCTTCTTCCCATCTTAATATTTATTTTATCGAAGATTGGTATCATGACGCCCGAGTTTATGCGTGCGAGTCGTCGTTACGCTATCGTTATCATTTTAGTCATTGCAGCAATCATTACTCCAACGGCAGACGTTATTACTTTATTGACGGTAAGTGCTCCGATGTTCATTTTATATGAATTGAGTATCATGGTTTCGGCGAATGTAAAACGAGCAAAAGAACAAGCAGAAAAAGAATTCTATAACAGTTAATAACATATCATGTCAAAAAAAATTGCAATTGGTGGAGATCATGCTGGTTTTGAATATAAAGCAGCGATCATTGAATTTTTACAGGAATTAGGTTATACCGTTCAAGACTTCGGTACCTATTCTACAGATTCAGTTGATTACCCTGATTTTGCTCACCCAGTAGCGAGCAGCGTAGAGGATCAATCGAATGATATGGGGATCCTGATTTGTGGATCAGCGAACGGGGTTGCTATTACAGCAAACAAACACCAAGGGATTCGTGCAGCAATCTGTTGGTTAGAGGAAATCTCGGCACTAGCACGCCAGCACAACAATGCGAATGTTGTTTGTATCCCAGCGCGTTTTATTGACTTGGATCTTGCAAAACGCATTGTAAAAACATTCCTAACGACCGACTTTGAAGGCGGTCGCCATGAGAACCGAGTGAACAAGATTGCTTGTTCTTAACCTATTATTTTAAACGATAGATTATGAGGAAATATTTAGTATTGTCATTCTTGCTACCTGCAATGATCAGTTGCACGATGGCACAGAATCCTACACAAAGTAAATATGCGGAGCTATTGACCGTGGAGTCAGCGAAAGCACATTTGACGACTTTAACGTCTAAAGAATATGCAGGACGTGGGACGGGTCAAGAGGGAGGTCAAAAAGCAGCAGAATATATCGCCAATACATTTAAAGAATTGGGTTTAAAACCCGCGGTAAATGGTTCATACTTTCAACCTGTAGCTTTAGAGAAATCGTCATACGTTGTTGAGCAATTTAAGATCAACAAGCATGAGTTTACAAATGGCAAGGATTTCTTTGTTCAGGGCTCGAATGATTTAGCAAGCTTTGATGCGAACGAGATTGTATTCGTAGGTTTTGGTATACAATCGGAGAAATACAATGATTTAAAAGGTCTAGATATTGCCGGAAAAGTAGTGATGTTCATCAGCGATGGAGAGCCTACCGATAACAACGGAAACTCGTTGATTACTGGCACCAAGACGCTATCGGACTGGTCTACGAGCCGCTTTAAGAAGGCTCAAGAATTGATGAAGTTAAAGCCGAAGCTTATTATTGCTACCGGCAAGCAGACATCAGAAATGATCGCTCGTTTCGGAGGTCGCTTAACTGGCGGACGCTTTATGTTGCGTTCGGAAGAGAAGAAAAGTCCGTCGACCGGCAACACCGGAACTCCTGTGGTTAACATGACGCTGGAGACTGCCAACGAGGTATTAGCGGCTAAGAAAACTACGGTTGATAAGGCGCTTGCTAAAATCAACAGCTCTAAGAAACCGAATTCTTTCGTCGTAAAAGCGGATGTTAAAGCGAAGATGGGGGTGAAGGCTGAAGAGTTCAATGATCCAAACGTATTGGGCGTAATTGAAGGAACAGATAAAAAGGACGATATCGTTATTATCTCGGGACACTATGATCACGACGGTATTCTTCCTGACGGAACATACTTCCCTGGTGCTGATGATAACGGATCGGGTACTGTAGGTGTATTGGAATTAGCAAAAGCATTCGCTGCAGCTAAGAAAGACGGTCATGGACCTAGAAGAACAATCCTTTTCATGGGCTTTGCAGCTGAAGAAAAAGGCTTATTAGGCTCTAGCTACTATTCAGAACATCCTGTATTCCCATTAGCAAATACGGTTACTTGTTTGAATATGGATATGATCGGTCGCATCGATGACAAGCACTTAGCAGGAAATCATAACTATATCCATGCAATCGGTTCGGATATGTTGAGCAGCGAGCTAAAAGCGATCAACGAGGAAGCGAATAAGACCTATACGCAAATGGAATTAGACTATATGTATGATGATCCGAAGGATCCGATGCGTATTTACTACCGCTCAGATCAATATAACCTAGCGAAGCATGGCATCCCGGTAATCTTCTTTTTCTCAGGCTTGCACCCAGATTACCATACTCCAAACGACACCGTTGACCGTATCGACTTTAATATGATGACGAAACGCGAGAAACTGGTGTTCCACACAGCATGGGAAATCGCAAACCGTGATAATAAGCTTGTCGTTGATAAAAAGCCGGAAGCTTTGTAGTTTTAGATTTTAGATATAAGACATTAGATAGATATGTCTTGTCCTGACATAGGT